>NZ_JADEUG010000037.1 GCF_015163665.1 Xenorhabdus sp. BG5
CTTCTCTGTTATGGGGATAACAGTTCGGATTTTCCCATGAGTAGCATTATTGGCAGAGCCAATTTGCTGCTGACCACCTCCGCAGGAGGTGGTATTCAGTTATGAATAAATGTTATTCTATTTCTCTAATATAATACTTTTCCGAGCCATACCAATGTATAGTTTTGTATTTTTCCGATATAAGTTTTTTATCATTTTTGTAATAATCCATGACTTCTTCAGGGGACCAACTACGACCACATGAAAAGAGAGCGTCTTCTTTGATTAATGATTTAATTATTTTTATTTTTTCTTCTTCCGTATCTACTGATAGTTTCATAAAATTTGCAAAGGGATCTATATAATATCTATCATTATCCTTATAGTATTCTCTGATTTCATCAGTTATTAGAAAAAAACCTAATAATTTCATCTTGTTAACCAAACTATCTCCATTTTTTGTAACCATAATCCTCAAAGTATCAGTAGATATATCTTCAACAATAATTGAATTTTCAGGATATCTGCTCATTGTACATTTACCTTTAATATGGGTGTAGTTGAGGTTGGAATTGAGTTTATCACCATTTCAGGAGCTCCTCCTGGTAAGTGTTGACCAAGCCCGAGAAAATTTTTATTACCTATAAGATCTGTAGGACTATGAGGATTCATATCACGTATACCTTCAATTTTACGAATATTAAATCCTTTCAGTAATGAATCAGCTACTAAACCCATCTCTTCTTCTATTTGTTTGGCAACAGCTTTAGAAATAGTAACTTCCCAGGGCAAGATCACGAATGTTTTTTAGCCAAAAATGAAATAGGTTGCTTCGAATAAAACACTGTGATCTTATACTCTCTTTTGAGAGTGAAAACCTATACCATGTGCCTTGAGAACTTTACCCTGCACTTTTCCGCGATCCAAGACCCTCGTCAGAGTGCGAAAATCGCCTATCCTTTATTTGACATCCTGTTTGCGTCACTGTGTGCCGTGATTGCTGGCGCAGAAGGCTGGAATGATATTCAGGAATATACCGAAGGGCATCATGACTGGTTCCTGAAGCAAGGCATGTTCAAAGACGGTGTCCCTGTTGATGATACGTTTGCCCGCATTATTTCGCGTATTAATCCGGAACAGTTTAACCACTGTTTTATCAACTGGATGCGTTCAGTTCATGAACTCACCCAAGGCGAATTAGTGGCCATCGACGGTAAAGTATTACGGGGTTCTTATTCGCCTGAAGAACGCTTTTCCCCCCTCCATCTGGTGAGCGCTTATGCCACCACGAACAAACTGGTAATGGGCCAGATTCGGACACAAAAGAAGTCCAATGAAATCATGGCCATCCCCGAGCTGATTAAATTGTTAGACCTAAAAGGGGCGCTGGTTTCTATTGATGCCATGGGGTGTCAAACCCAGATAGCTCAGGAACTCCTTGATGCCGGAGCGGATTATTTGTTCAGTGTCAAAGATAACCAAAAACATCTCCACAGGGCGGTTCAAAAGGCATTGGAAGCCCAGCGTATTGTGCCTTCGGTAAGAGAAAAAGTCTCGTTAGAACAAGCCCATGGACGCATTGAAATCAGGGAGAGTCATGTTATCAGCGCCGATACACTCAGGGCGGAATTCCCCGCGTGGCCGGAATTAAAAACCCTCGGTGTTGCCATCGGTTACCGGCAAGAAAAAGGGCAATCGCCGAGTCTTGAGTATCGCTATTACATCAGCTCAGCGACATTGACAGAAGAAATCTTCGCTCAGGCCGTTCGCCACCATTGGTGTATTGAGAATAATCTCCATTGGGTCTTGGATGCGACTTTTCACGAAGATGATTGTCAGATTTATCGAGAAAATGCCGCGGAAAATATCGCGATCCTGAGGCGAATTGCATTGAATATGTTGAAACAAGAAGGCAGCAAATTAAGTATAAGAAAGAAACGCATGCGAGCCTGGATGAAAACTCAATTTCTGGAACAAGTATTACAAGCAGGATTTCATAATTTGGGTGATATTTGAGCATTCATGCGGTTGCCCTGAGTAACTTCCCCACTTTCCACTCCATTGAAATATTTAAGGGCACCTTGTTTGTCGGTAATAAAAGTACCATACCTTCCTATTTCAGAATAACTTCTATCTGCACTTATGGGATTCATATTATATCCTACATTATCTTTTAACATTTGGTGTTGACGTGCCCTAGCTTTTTCTACCATATCATTTAATGCATTCCAGTAACCACCGGAACCATCTTTTAGTATGATAGATTTCACAGCTACTTTATTAAGAATTCCCTCTCCTCGTAATACACCTAAAGGTATTTTAGCCCCTGTTAAAAATGCTGCCACATTCTCTAAAGATTTTTGATCACCTTGGGCTGCTTTTGCTACCGTTGATTTAATACCTTCCCATGCATAACCATTTCTAATAGAGTCAAATGCATTTGCAACAGCTTGATCCTTTTTAGACAAATCACTTCTTGCTCTATCACAATAATTATTTCCAGTTGCACAAGTTACTAAGGCTGCTGCCGCATCAAATGCAGTATCTAGTCCAGCAATTCCCAGATTACCTGTTTCAGACAAGAAAATTAATACACCATTAACCATTGAGGATGCTACATTCTCGCCCATCTTTTCACGAACTAGAGCTTTTACATAGTTTGTATCTGCTTCAAGCGCCTTTCTAGCTTTATCTCCAGATAATGAATTAAATTCAATAGCTATTTCACCAGCATGAGCTCCACTATGAACACCTTCTGCGGTTCCTGAAACAAGCCCTCCTGCAATACCTCCAACTATTTTAGTTTTAATTAAACCGCTAGTCGTATCTTTGTAAAAATTATCACCTAAAGATAAAACTGCAATTTCAGCAGCTAGTGCTCCAGCCGCGGCAGCTTTAGAATCATTACCTCCTATTTCAGCCGCTAAAGCAGAAATTGCAGCGTGACTAATTAATTTTCCAGGTATTCCTAAAGTAGGAGTATTTTCTGCAACTAAATTAGCCCCTTCTGCATGCAACTGGTCAGCAACAGTAGATAACAAGGCGGTTTTAAAATTATCTTTAAAACTCTTCCCACTAATTGCTGTATTCAAGCTTGACTTAATTAAAGTTTGTCCAGCAACTCGTTGAGCAGTTTTAATCCAATCAGTTTTAGTTAGTAAGGGTAACTTAGCTTTATCAGCACCTCCGGCGGCCTTAGTCCAGCCCATTGCAGAATCGAAACCAGCTAATGCTCCCCCAACTACCATTGAAGTGACTACAGATTTAACTGTGTCACTATTACCCAGGTCTTTAAAGACCTTAGAAAGGTTACCCTCATTTTCAACTACTGAAACTGCTGCTTTACTGGCTGCAGCCGCCATACCCGCAGTGATTGCCCCTTGCGCTGCTGCACTACCACCCGCTAATGAAGCTGCTGCTGGAGCTGCATATCCCGCAGTTACTGCCGCAACAACGACTGCAATGACTGCCCCAACAACAGGATTTAAATGTTTATTAGTTTGATTCCATTCAGTGTAGGCATCTTGGACTTTGCTCCATTGAACATCGCTACGTTTATTAATATCTTTGATCCAAGACATGCCCGGCTCAGTACTTAGTAAAGTAACGGCATCTTCTAAAATTTGATCATTTTTGGCTTTAATATCGGATGTAATGCCTTGAGCTGCATTAACTGTAAGTGTTCCTCCTACATTAACTTGAGGTAAAATCCATTTATTTTCTTGATAGCCTTGATCGTTTTGTTTAATGAAAAAACCCTTAGACACTGTAATGGTTTGTTTAAATTTATTAGCTTCTACAGCTTTAAAATTAATTTTTCCTTTTAAACTAGTTAAATTAGTATTTTTACCAGCCTCAATTTTACTGGCTTCAAAAGTACTATCATCTCTACTTAGAATATTGATATAACCTGTAGAGGCCGAAAACTCAGTCACTACTGGAGTCGTTGTTCGATTAATTTCTTTGATTTCTTTTTTCTTTCCCCACCAGTTTCGTTTTGTGGCGGTTGATTCATAATATACAGTTTCATCTAAAGCCTGAGCATATAAATATCCGCCTTTAGCAGCTATATCCATAGTACCAGAAGCCATAGCTTCTCTTAGAGAACCATTTGAAATATCTGCAAGATTTCTTAAACCTTCAACAGCTAATTTAGTAGCTTTGAATAAAATACTTCCTTCTGAAGTTATCGTTAATAAACCATTAGCTCCTAAAGTTGTTCCTTTATGAGTTACATGCTCATAATTATCATCTTTCATAGAATATTTTCTATTAAGAATGGAATCGAAACTAATATTATTTCCCGAAGTTACAGTAAGATTTCTTCCAGATATCAAATCAGTGCCTTGGGTTGAAATATCTCCATTAGCTACCAAAGCAAGATCTTTATCACTTTTAATAGACGTTATTAAATTAGCATCAAGAAAATAATTTGAATCTGGATCTCCTCTACCATAATCTTTAGCAACAGATACTAAATGATTTCCAGCTAATAATGAAGTACTTCCCTTAGAGTTAATTTGAGCTGCTTGTAGTACGAGAAGTCCGCCAGAATTTATCGCTATATTTCCAGAATTAATAAATGTAGTTAAGTCTTCTACATTACCCCAATCAAAAGCATATCTTTGATTAAACTTTTTCAAACCTATTGCAATGCCTTTCCCGGCATTTAAATTAACACTATCAGCTGCATCTACTTTTACTAAATCATTATTACCGCCACAATTATTTGCTAAGCCCCCTAAACAATTTATCTGCACACCAGCCAAAACCAGATTTTTACCCGCAGTCATTGAAAGATTTTTAGCAAGAATCGGGCTTCTAAGATCAAAAGGTTCTTTAAGAATTTGTTTTGATATCTGTTCATGAGCTGGGCTCATGATGTAATTTTTAAGTTCTTTATCATTGTTTTCAATAGTAATATCTTCATTTGCAGAAAATATTATATTTTGGGTTTTACCAATAAGTTTAGTATTCTCAAAAGTAATATTTTTTCCAGCTGAAACAATTAAATCTTGTAAAGTACCGATAAAACCAGCTATCGCATAAGGCAAATCAGTATAAGATTTAACCATAGAATCTTCATCACTGATACCATAAACTTTAACATTCCCCTCTTTAGCAATTAAATTAGCAGATTTTGCATATAGTTTAAGTCTTCTAAGATCAATGTTATTACCTGCTATAAGGGATACTTCGTTTTCTGCCCTTAATTCACTTTTTATTGCATTTATATCAGTATTTGCAATAAATTTAAGATCGTTATTAGCTTTTATCGCACCATGAACATTGATTTCATTAGCTTTCAATACAACGTTATTACCTTCAACAGAAATTGAATCGTCATTAGCATTATTCATTCTGTATGCATATTGATCATCCGTCCTAAAATAAGCATCATCAAGCTGTACAGTATTTATATTAACTGACTTATTAAAATCTACCACCAAATTATTTTCTGCTTTTATCTGGGGGGTTATTTTTAAATAAGGATTAGGTTCATAATACAAGCCGTTGATATAAGAATGATTTAAGTCTTGTCCAGTAAGAATTAAATCTTTTTTAGAGGAAACATTACTAGTACTATTCAATATATCAGCATAAATATAAGAATTACCCCATGAATGAAGCCCTTCTCTAGAAAATGCCAATTCAAAACCTTTATTTTTAGAAAAAGCATCATTATAGTCTGTTAACCTATCAAATTTAGATATTGCTTTATTTTCTAAACATTTAGTTCTAACTATTAGATCTCCACTATTAGTGGTAATTCTAGCCCCGATATTTTTAACTAGATCAGATTTATCTCCCCGAACGTTTTTTTGAATCCATAAGTTATTTCCGGCTGAAATTGAAGGAGAGCTACTAAAATCATTGAAATCACGCTCATTTCCGTTTGTAATGACACGTCCTAATAATCTTAAATCGTTTCCAGATGTTAGTTGAATATTATTTTCAATTTTATTTTTACTTGCTAAAGTAATGCTACCTCCAGCACTTACTGATTCAAGTCTAGGAGAAATTTTTTCATTATCCTTAGCGGTTCTTTTATCTAAAGAACCTATAATAATATTATTAGCCCCTATATTTAAATCTGTTTTAGCTAAAATATTTCTACTCTTAGTTTTATCATTGTTGAATTCACTCACAAGGCTTACATCACCATTAACATTTATAGTAATGTCTCCTTGAATACTCCGTAAATCATTTAAATTAACACCAACACCATCTTCGGTAGCTAATATATTTATTTTATTAGCATACATACCACCCAAGGTTTTAGTATCTACTGCTAACCTTGGTGAATTTCCTTCACCTTTAATATTACCAATTAACATACCATTTTGGTAATTTATTTGATTAGTACCTTGAATTATGGTTAGATTAGTTGGCTTTGCTTGAATTTTACCATTTAATTCTAAAGCTCTACTAATGATGTCGATAGAACTTAATTCACCTAAACTACCATCTAAACCTTCGCCATTAATATTAATTTTCCCTTTATTTACTTTTAAAGTATCTAAAAATCCTTCACTATTTAGAGTAGGTTTACCGGTAGTTAATGTTGCATTAGATAGGTTAAAAAATCCGCAGCCATCACAAGTAATTCCATTAGGATTAGATATCATTACAGCGGCTTTATCACCAGCTATTTCTAATATACCCTTAAGTTGAGATTGGTTTCCA
This sequence comes from Xenorhabdus sp. BG5, assembly GCF_015163665.1. GTDB lineage: Bacteria > Pseudomonadota > Gammaproteobacteria > Enterobacterales > Enterobacteriaceae > Xenorhabdus. The sequence goes on from NZ_JADEUG010000037.1 coordinate 6,667, forward strand.
TTCGTTACTTCATTGATAATTAATTTTGCAGTTTTATTTGTAAAATTAGGGTTTTTATCTAAATCCCCTATTATTTCAGAAGTTACTTGTCCCAATGAATTATTTAATATCAAACCTTGCTCTTCAACATTAAAATTTTTATAAGTATTGTAAGAGACACCAGCATTATTAGGTTTAGCTATATTAATAACTGGTACATCATCAAGTATATCAACTTGAGTTTGAGAATTATTGGGAACTACTGGATTTGCAAAAGCTGAATTGAGAGGGTATATACCTATTAAGTATATAAGCAGATAGCAGAGTATATTTGAATATTGATTGGGATTATCAGATTTTTTCATAATTTTTCCATTATAGTATCTTATAATCTCAATTTTTAATAAACAACCTTTAAAAACTGAGAAGTATAACTAATAAATATGTGCATGCATATTTTATCCGTTTCTTACAATTAATATCGGGTTACTTATATCAATTAATAGTGTATTATTTCAGTTATTTAATCCTTCCTTCTATATAAGTTGATTTTTACAATTGAAACCCATTTGAAATAAATGGGTTTCTTTAATCTAACTTGAAACATTAAATTTTATAGCCCTACTTGAACCCAACCACCATTATCTGACCATTGATATTTTATGCCTTTATGAGTAAATTGAGGAGTTCTTATATTAATCATATCTCCCCTAAGAAGTCCTTTGATATTAACGTTATTACTATTAACGGCATCTATAGTAAGTTGATTTTTACCATCTAAATCATTAAAATTAACACCAGCTCCTCTTTCAGTAATTTTTACCATAATTCTATTAGCATATATACCGCCAAGATCACTAGTGTCTATTGAAAATTCAGGCTTAACTCCTTCTCCTTCAATTGCATTATAAGCAAGTTTTTTCATATCAACCAAAACACCTCCAGCATTGATACCAACAAAATCTGCTTCAATATCACCATGAATTTTGAAAGATCTACCAAACATATTAAGATAGTTAACATTAGTACTATCTATACCATTTTCGCCAATAATAATTTCACCTTTAGTTACCTTTAATGCAATCGGATTCCGTTTCCTATCAAAATCGAAAATCCCAGTACTAATATTAGCTTCATGTATATTATTAAAACTAAGCCCGTTAATCATAACACCATTGGGGTTAGCTATCATTACAGTGGCTGGGATTCCAGCCACTTCTAGTTTTCCTAAAAGTTGAGATTGATTACCCCCAACTACTTCATTTATAATTACGCCTGCTGGTAGTGTTCTAAAATTAGGATTTTTATCTAACTGACCTACTAATTCAGAAGTTACCTGTTCCATTGCATTATTTAGTACTAATCCCTGCTCTCCAACATTAAATTCTTTGTAAATGTTGCGCGATACTCTTGAAAGATTAGGAGCGGATATATTAACAACGGGTATATTGTTAATGTTTTGAACTTGTGTTTTGGAATCATTAGGAATTACTCCATCTGCGAAAGCTGAATTTGCAGTTACTAAAGATATAAAAAAACTTAGTATAACCAACTTAAATTTGATAGTCATATAGCTATTTCCTTATGTAATTAGAAATTAATTGAAGCAGACCAATATATAACTAAATTATCCGGTTTAAGATATTTAGGATAATTTAGAGGTTTTCCAATTGTAATTGAATAATTACTTATACTATTATTTAGAGTTAACCCTAATGAAGTTCCTGTTAAATTACCTCCTTCTGAAGATTTAGCTATTTCTTCTTTAAGCCAGCCAGTATCCAATGAACCGTTCAAAGAAAATTCACCCAATTTTGGAATAGTTATCATTTTCCAATTAAGTTCGTTTCTCCAATATCCTCCAGAATTTCCTGTAATATATCGTTCTTTAAATCCTCTGACCGAATACACCCCCCCTATAGACAATCTTTCACTAGAATAAAGATTCTTTAAACTATATTGCCCATAAGCAGAAGTAAAATAATAAATGTCGTTAGTTAAAGGTTTGTAATAACTTAGACTACCACTAAATTTATGAAATTTACTTTTAGGTGTATTTTTAAAATTATCATCTTTAGTAGCCCCTAATGTAGATAACCCTTTGGTTATTGTAGGATTAAATCTAAAATATCCTCCTAATAAAGCAGAGCTGTAATTAAAACCCAGATATAAAGTATTTAAATTTGCTCCACTAGATAATTTATAATCTCCTAGAATATTTTCAGTTTTACGGGAAGTAAAACCGGCATTCAAACCTAACTTTTGTTTCCCATCTCTATATAAAGTTCTATTTGCTGATACAGAATGTGACCGACCTTTACCTATATAACGTAATGCCCCGAAATAATTTATAGGGATGTCTTGATATGATTCGTTTTTTGAATATTGGTAATTAAATAACCAATAACCATAAGGAATACTTATATTTGAAGAAATGTACCAAGTTTTATGATTACCTTTGAAATCAATATCTTTATTACCGTAAAATGACCAAGAATCAGCTAAGCGTAATACATTATCTAACTGTAAAGAAACATTAAGCTGATCTCTACCTTTACTTTTTTGTCCGCTGTTATCTAAACCCAAACCTATATTTAAAGGTAATCTAGATGAAATTTTTTCTAATACAATATCAGAATACCCTACTTTATCAGAAGGTCTGATATCTATTTTAACTTGATAAGATTGTAATCTATTTAATTGATCTAACCCTTGTTCAATATCTCTTAAATTAAGTATTTTTTCTTTTATATTGGGAAAAACCATTTTTAATTCTAAAGGTTCTTCATTATCAATAGTTATTCTATTAATCTTGCCTTCAACAACTGTGATGACAAGATTACCTTCACGTATATCAAATACATCTTGCTGCCTTAAAAAAGCTCTTGAAGTAATAAAACCTCTTTCCATATAATAAGTGGATATTTCATCAATTAAAGAAGAAATATCTTTAGATGTCATACACTTGAAAATATTTTTCTTTATTAAATTTTCTTGATTTGATTTTGGAAAATGTAAGGCGTTATTAATAGAGATACTAGTAATTATTTGACAAGGTAGATTATTACTTAAAATAGGAGATTCTTTTGATTTAACTACTTTAAGATCTGAACCTAGGTCTTGCTGTTTCTGAGAATCACTTAATATATTTTTTTGTTTTTGTTTAAGAATTTCTTGATCTACGGGGTTAATATTAGATAAGTTATAAGGTACAGCTATAGTTTTCGAAGAAAATATTAGAATTGTATAGAGGAAGAGTTTGATAATTTTTTTGATTGTCATTTGCTTTATGATCTTATTCTGATTTTTTGAAAAATTAGAATTATGTAGAGTAAATTTTTACATAAAGCTGACATAATCCTAACCAAATGAAATTTATAAGGATGTTTATCGAAAAAGCCCACTTAATTTGGTGGACTTTTTCTGCTTATTTATTTATTAAATATAGTGCCGTAGGGATTTCCATCTTGTATAAAAATTAGCCCTTCACTAGATGTGATCTGTACATTATTTTGAGTAAAATGTTGAGGAGCAAAGGATGAGATATGTTTTTTACTCTTGATATCGCTAATAAATCGTACCGGACCACTAGATATTATGGAAATGCCAATGTCATTATTTCCAACACTTTGTAAATTACCTAGATTAATACCAAGTCCATTTTCAGTAGAGGATATCTGAATGTTATTAGCATACATACCACCTAGAGCTTTAGTATCAATTGCAAACTGAGGTTTGTTTTTGTAATCTGTTTCATTACCACCTGTTTGTATAAAAAGACTTTTCGCATTAATTTTACCATTCAATTCAAGAGCTCTACTTATAAGAGCAACCGAATTTGCACCAGTGGCATCTAATCCTCTTTCACCAATAGTAATTTTACCATTAGCTACCTTAGTACCTTGTAATGCTCCATCTGGTCTTAGAGTAACTTTACCGGTATTTAAACTTATACTATCTGAATTAACAAAACTGGCTCCGTTAATTACAATGCCGTTTTGGTTAGATATTAATACATTAGCTTTATTACCAGCTACTTCTAGTTTCCCTAAAAGTTGAGATTGATTACCACCAACTACTTCATTAATAATAACCTTAGCAGAATTACTCAAGTTGGGATTTTTATTTAAATAACCCGCTAGCTGAGAGTTTACTCCATTTATAGAGTTATTTAAAACAGCTCCACGAGTTTCTACGTTAAACTCTTTATAAAGATTATGAGAAACTCCAGCACCATTTGGATTAGCTATATTGACAACAGGTACATTGTTAACATTTTGGACTTGTGTTTGTGAATTATCTGGGATTATTGGATTAGCAAAAGCTGTTATACTTGCAAAAGAAATAAAAGAACTTACTAGCGTTTTTGTGAAAATTTTAGATTTCTTAAATTTTGTCATGATTTAAATTACCTTTATTAAATAATGGACACATACTATTTACTTAATTCATCCCAATCTAAAAGGAATGTTTTTATGATTAAATAATCAAGTTATGAAATTATATTTTCGTTATCATTGGTAACTATAAATTAACATCATTAAAAGTAAATCAATGAAAATTAATTTTAATTAATAAAATCGTTTCATGTTTCACATTTATAATTAGTCATTAGATTAAAAAAATATAATTAGTCATTAGATTAAAAAAAGCATGCCGAAATTAAAATTTGATAGCAAATATAATTTCATCATCAGGACGATATAGTGAAGAAAATGTTAACAATATCCCGATCTATAATCCTTAACTAATTCCCATTTACAAAAAAACGTGATGTTTATCCTCTTGATTCTCTTTTGCCTGTTAATAGCAATGCCATTCCTTCTCTTTTCCCAGCCCAAAAACCAAGCTCTTCTTCTAGACTCCAATACTTCTTATCATCATTCAAATAACCCATCTATATAATCACAAATAGTTACCATTAACATTGAGAATTATATTTATTAATATTGCCATGCCATAAATCACGCTTGCAGTTTTATAAGAAAAAAATAACCATAGTGGATTGAGTAAGCAGATATATGAATTTTCATATTAATTATAACCTTCGACAATGGCTTGTTTTTTATGACTCTAATAGCTTATTTATATCGTCAATCTTGGGTATTACTGTTGGTATCGACAATAAGCGCATTAATTAGTGGGTTTGCCGGTGCTTCGATAGTCGGGATGATCAGTCAAGGAGTAACAGAAGAGATTAACCTGATTACATTTCTTTGGAGCTTTTTTGGCATCTGTTTTATTTTTTTTATTACTAAAACCGTGTCAGAAATTACATTATCGCATTTAGCTCAATCCACAGTTTTTTCATTACGTCTAAGTTTAAGTGATAAAATTTTGCGGGCACCACTCAAAAAACTGCATAAACTTGGGCGGCACGGTTTATTGGCGGTTTTAACCAAAGACGTCGATGTTTTTGTACACTCCTTTATGTTAGCCCCCTCTGTTTTTGGTAATATCACCCTAATCATAGCCTGTTTTGGTTATTTAGCCTGGATGTCCTGGCAATTGTTTCTCATTTTAGCGGCACTCAGCCTTATCGGTATGTATGTGTTTTATCTGTGGGAAAAATATCCATTACAATTAATGACAGATATGCGTGATCAAATAGATAAAATATACCTTAATTTCCAAAGCCTGATTGATGGCAGTAAAGAGCTGCAACTCAATAAACAAAAAGGAAATCTTTTCATTAATAAAGTGATTGCGCCTGCCGCCAAAGTATTTCAGGAGATCTGTATTAAAGCGAACTCCAGCTATGCCTGGGTGATTAATGCCAGTTCTGTGACATTTTATGTCATGATTGGTATCATTATTTTCGTTGTCCCGATTTGGCTTCCCCAAGAACCATCAACATTAGTGACTGTATCGCTACTTGTTCTCTTCTTATCCGGCCCAATTAGTGAAGTTATTGGCGCCATTCCAGAGCTGAGAGAGGCGGAAGTTTCATTGAATAAAATGCGTCGTCTTGACAGCCAACTGGAAGAAGCCCTATCGGTACAAGTTGAAGGCATCAACCCATTTAACAAGCAACAATCAATCGAGATTGAACTGAAAGATGTTGTCCACCATTACACCACGGATAAAGATGATCGCCAGTTTGCACTTGGCCCATTAAGTTTAAAAATATCGCAAGGCGACATTGTTTTTATCGTCGGTGGGAATGGTAGTGGGAAAACAACGCTCGCCATGTTGCTTGTTGGCCTGTTTGAGCAAGAATCCGGTACTCTCTCATTAAATGGTGTGCAAGTAACACCAGCGAATAATGAACATTATCGTCAACATTTTGCTGCCGTTTTTTCTGATTACCATCTATTTGAGCAGTTACTCAATAGCGATGCGAATGTCACCGAAAAAGCAACACATTATATTGAAGCGTTAAATATGGCACACAAAGTTAAAATTGTTGATGGCGGATTTTCCACCACAAATCTTTCCGCTGGTCAACGGAAACGACTGGCTTTAGTTTCAGCTTACCTGGAAGATCGTCCTATTTATCTGTTTGATGAGTGGGCAGCCGACCAAGATCCCGTGTTTAAACGCTTATTCTATACTGAGCTGCTGCCAGAATTAAAAGCCAGAGGTAAAACTGTCCTGGTTATTAGCCATGATGATGCTTACTTTAATATGGCTGACCGCATTATTAAATTAGAAGATGGTCATATTAAAGAAGTTGATCATAAGGACCATTATATTCAATAAAATGAAATAAAGATTACAACAAAGAGCCTAATAAAATAGGCTCTTATTTCACGTTATATACCCCAAAAGCTTGAGCAACAAAGTGAACAAAAAAATCACCAATGGCAATAAAATTTATCACATAATACCTATAATAAAATTAGACACATTAGAAAAATATTATTAGAAATGTGTAATAGAATTATTTAATGTAAAATTATCTAATTTTGTAATAAACATAACTTTCTCATCAGCAAGAAGGGATTAAATAAATATAAAAAATAAGACTGTTCTTTTTTATTAGAATGGTCAGCTATTTTTATTGTTTAAGCCCAAGTGTGATTTTTTGTTTTATCAGTTCTCATGTTTTTATTTTTAATGTACCCATAAAAGGGAGCTATAGAATGAATTACCCTGAAAAATTGAAATCATTCCCTTTATCAGAAGCTCAACGCAGCCGCTGGTTTCAATATCAAATTGACCCTGACAAACGCGGTCAAAATAATAGTGCATTTTGTGCTCACATTAAAGGATTAACGGCTAAGCGTTTAGAAGAAGCTCTCAATAAATTGGTACAAAGACATCCGATGTTGCGGGCAAGTTTCGGACTATACCACGGCGAATTAGGTTATTGCATCGCAGACAGCGCTAAAATCACACTTACAATACATGATGCCCAATATCTTAGTGAAGAAACGCTTAAACAGCGTGTTCAAGACGATTGCTGGCATATGTTTGATCTAGCCCATCCGTTGCGGGTTTATGCCAGCTGGTATCAGCGCAATCAACAAGAAAGTGTCATGGTCTTGACTTTTGATCATCTGGCCGTTGATGGCTGGTCTTATTGGATGCTGTTAGATGAACTTGATGCTTTGCTTTCTGCAAAATCCCTGGAACCCGCACCAGAAAAGCGTTTCCACAATTATGTGGAATGGCAACAACAATGGCTAAAAAGCGCCCGCGCTAAAAAGCAACAACAATTCTGGCAAAACACATTAGCGGGTGATCTAGCTGTCTCGCAATGGCCACCTAAAAACAGCACCCTGCCCGCCACAGGAAAAATATCGTTCAAGAAAATCATTAACAAATCACTGACACACAAGCTGCAAGCACTGGCCCTAAAATATGATAACAGCCTGTTTGCTGTTTTTCTGGCTGCCTACCAAATTCTTCTGAGCCGTTATACCGAAGTGGATGACGTCATTATCGGTTCTATCTTGCCGGGAAGAGGCCGTGCTCGTTGGGGGAAATTAGTTGGTGAATTTATCAATCCGGTTGCTTTGCGCTGCCAGATAAACAGTGATATGACAGTGCAAGAACATATCACACAAGCGACTAAAACCATCCGGCAAGGTATTGAAAACCAGAAATATCCGTTCACCAAGGTACTGGAACAACTGAAACTGCAACGCAATGCAGAAGTTCATCCCGTTTTCCAGACAGTCATGATATTCCAAAAAGCCAGATATACTGGTGATCTAACCACCCTCTGGATGGCGGAAGATGACGATGTCACAGTACAGTGGGGAAATGCAGAGTTGCGGTCTTTCTCATATCCTCTCTATGCCGATGTTCCCGTACCATTGATGATAAATGTCTTAGAATCCGGTGAGCATATTGGTTATACCTTTTATTACGACACTGCAATATTTGATGCAGCATTCATCTCCCAGCTTATGCAAAACCTTTTGACTCTGCTGGAAGCGATGGTAAACGACGAACAACAGACAATTGATCGTTTGCCATTGATGGATGAACAGGCACGTCAGCAAGTCCTTCATGATTTTAACAATACGGATAAACCCTTCCCGCAACACGCCTTAATCCATCAATTTATTGAGCAACAAGCAGCACACAACCCAACTGCCATTGCACTGCTATATGAGAATACGCAACTCAGTTATATGGAATTGAATCAGCGGGCTAACCAGCTAGCTCATGCCCTTGTCGCAACGGGAATTCATCCCGATGATCGCGTCGCCGTTTGCATGGAACGTAGTTTGGATATGGTCATTAGTCTGTTGGGGATTTTAAAAGCAGGGGCTGCTTATGTGCCACTCGATCCGGAATATCCCACAGACAGGCTCGCTTATATCCTGTCAGACAGTGAACCTGTGATCCTGCTAACCCATCATGGCTTGCAAGAGCAACTGCCCATAACCGAAATTCCTGTCTGGTTTTTAGATAATTCCACCGTTCAGGCCAATATTGCCCGCCAGGATGATGATAACTTAGAATCTTCTCATTTAGGGCTAACATCGCGTCACCTGGCCTATGTCCTCTATACCTCTGGCTCAACCGGACTACCCAAAGGGGTAATGAATGAGCACCGCGGTGTGGTTAACCGTTTGCTCTGGGCACAAGAGACTTATCAATTAACCCCGCAAGATCGCATCTTACAGAAAACGCCGTTTAGTTTTGATGTTTCCGTCTGGGAGTTCTTCCTTCCTCTGATGTCTGGTGCCCAATTAGTGATGGCTCGCCCCGGCGGTCACAAAGAACCACACTATTTATTGGAAGAGATAGAACGCCGTCATATCACGACGATCCACTTTGTGCCCTCCATGTTGCAAAGTTTTCTTCATTACATTCCAGCCGGGCGCTGCCCTTCCCTACGCCAAATTTTATGCAGTGGGGAAGCGCTGCCTTATGCCTTGCAACAACACTGTCTGTCGCACTTGCCTCACAGTGCACTGCATAATTTATATGGACCGACGGAGGCAGCCATTGATGTCACGGCCTGGCAATGTGTTCCGGATCGCTATATCGGGCAAGTGCCGATTGGACAGCCTATTGCCAATATCAAAATCTATATTCTCGATACCTACGGAGAACCCGTTCCAATGGGTATGGCGGGGGAAATTTATATCGGCGGAGTGGGTGTCGCCCGTGGTTATTTAAACCTGCCTGAATTGACCGCTGAGCGTTTTATTAACGACCCATTCAATGCCGATTCTGATGCTCGTCTGTATAAAACTGGCGATCTGGGACGTTGGCTACCGGATGGCAGTATCGCCTATCTGGGACGCAACGACTTTCAAGTCAAAATTCGCGGATTGCGTATTGAGCTGGGTGAAATTGAAACCTGCCTGATCCAGTGTGCGGGCATTCGTGAAGCGGTGGTGGTTGCCCGTGACAATGGACCCCATGACAAACGACTGGTTGCCTATTTGATCCCAAATCAGGATAGCACACCAAGCATTTCTCAACTGCGTGAGCAATTAAGCCGCACTCTCGCCGATTACATGATACCGACTGCCTTTGTGATGATGGAGGCGTTTCCTCTCTCGCCAAATGGCAAACTCGATCGCAAAGCTCTGCCTGCTCCCGATCACGCAGCTCTGTCAAGTCGTGAATATGCGGCTCCAGAAAGCGAAACCGAAACGCAGTTGGCCGCCATTTGGCAAACATTATTGGGGCTGGATCGGGTTAGTCGCTATGACAACTTCTTTGAGCTAGGTGGTCATTCTCTGTTAGTGCTACAGCTACAGTCGCAAATAAAACAAACATTTGATGTTGAATTATCTATTCATCAACTGTTTTCCCACCCAACTCTCTGTCAACTTGAAGAATGCATTATTGACTCTCTATTGCTGCAATTCGATTCAGAGTCTCTGCAAGATGTTTATAAATCAATGAATTAGATTTTAATTTACCTTGTTTTAAGTGGTGATAATCAAATGAATAATAACGAGCTTTCATCTCTACCATTAGCGGAACGCAGAAGACTACTTGAGTTAGCCCAATCAGCAAAACTAACCCGCCAATCGACGCAAAAAACAACAATCACGGCCCAACCGCGTGATAACGGCGCGCCATTATTCTGGACACAACAACGTTTATGGTTCCTTGCTCAATTAGATCCTGCTGCACAAACGGCATACCATATGTCAGCGGGGTTAAACCTGCAAGGCAAACTGAATCTGAATGCCTTGCAAGCAGCCTTGGATCGTATTGTGGCGCGCCATGAAATTTTGCGTACCACAATCGTAACGATAGAAGGCGAAGCACAACAAATCATTCATGATGCAGATTGTGGTTTTCCTCTGATACAAGAAGATTTCAGCCAGCCCTATTCCAAAGGAACTGCGTCAGAACAACAAGCGGCCATTGAAAAAGTCGCCTGTCTTGAGGCAAACCACCCTTTTGATTTTGTTCATGGCCCATTAGCACGGGGACGCTTGCTAAAACTGGCAGAAGATCAACATGTCCTGCTGTTAACTCAGCACCATATTATCTCTGATGGCTGGTCAATCAGTGTCTTTATGCAAGAACTGTCCACACTTTATCGCGCATTCTGTCAAGGACAGCCTGATCCCATGCCCGCCCTGACCATTCAGTATGCTGATTATGTTCTCTGGCAGAAAAATGAGTTACAGGGAGAGGCGCTGGAAAAACAGGTCGAATTCTGGCGTAACACTCTGCAAGGTGCTCCCGCACTTCTGGAAGTACCCACAGACCGCCCGCGCCCCGCGAAGCAAAGCTATACCGGCGGACGTGTTAATATTATTCTTCCCCCCGCATTGCAGACCGATTTAAAAGAACTCAGCCAGCGTCACGGAACCACCTTATTTATGACGTTATTGGCGGGATGGGCTACATTGCTTGGCCGCCTCAGTGGTCAAGATGATATTGTGATTGGCACTCCCATCGCCAATCGCAAGCAGCCTGAATTAGCCCCTTTAATCGGCTTTTTTGCCAATACATTGGCGTTACGTGTGCAATTGCATAATAACCCCCGTGTCAGTGAACTACTGGCACAAGTAAAAGAACAAGCAATCAATGCCTTTGTCCACCAAGACCTGCCCTTTGAACAATTGGTCGAGATCTTACAACCTCCGCGCAGCTTAAGCCATAGCCCCATTTTTCAGGTCATGCTGGCAACCAATAATACGCCGGGACAACGGCATTTTGAACTGCCAGGATTGGTATTAGATGAGCGACCATTAATCAGGGATAGTGCTTACTTTGACCTGACATTAACCCTGGATGAAACTGAAAATGGGTTAGTGGGTGATCTGGAATATGCCCGTGATCTATTCGACCACGCCACGATTGAACGTATAGTCAGCCACTTAAACACTTTGCTGGCGGCAATGGTGACTGATGATAGCCGGCGCGTGACTGAACTACCGTTGATAACGCCCCAGCAACGCCAACAATTGTTGGTGGATTTTAATGACACAGCCCTCACCTACCCACAAGATAAATTGATCCACCAGCTTTTTGAACAACAAGCAGAATCGGGGCCTGATGCTATTGCCTTGGTGTACCAAGATACACAACTAAGTTATGCCGAACTAAACCAACGCGCCAACCAACTGGCCCACCGCCTGATTGCCTTTGGTCTACGCCCAGATGACCGTGTGGCACTGTGTGTCGGGCGCAGCCTGGATATGATCATTGGCATGTTAGGCATTCTCAAAGCAGGGGCAGGTTACGTTCCATTCGATCCGGAATATCCTGCCGAGCGGCTGGCTTATCAATTATCAGATAGCACACCAAAGTTATTGCTGACCCAAACACATTTACAGGCGAGTTTACCGCCGACGGCGGTGCCGGTCTGGTTGCTGGATGATGAAAATTATCTAAATGTTGTGGCACAACAGCCAACCCATAATCCTGATGCCAGCCAGTCAGGGCTTCTGCCACACCATCTGGCCTATATTATCTATACCTCCGGTTCGACCGGATTGCCTAAAGGTGTGATGCTGGAACACCGTAATGTCGTCAACTTTATTCATGCTCAACATCAAATCAGCCAACCCCAACCAGGGGATCGCATTCTGCAATTTGCGACCATGGCATTCGATACCTCCGTCTCAGATATTTTCCCGACACTGGCGGCGGGGGCGACTTTAGTCCTGCGTCCTGCCCATATCCGTGTACCGGATATAGAATTTATCGATTTTTTACAGCAGCAGAAGATCACCATTATGGATGTGCCGACTGCGTTCTGGCACCAATGGGTACAGGAGATGAAAGCCGATCGTACAGGTTTTAGCCCTTACCTGCATACGGTGATTGTCGGTGGTGAGAAAGCGGAATACCGCCATTGGGTGGATTGGCAATCATTGCCCGAAACGCAACGCTGCCGTTGGATCAACACTTATGGCCCAACTGAAACCACCGTGATCGTGACTTCACTGATCCTAAATGGTGGCGCCCCCACCGAGATTACCCATAGCATTCCTATTGGCCGCCCCAATGCCAATTCCCGTATTTATATTCTCGATCCCTTCGGTCAACCTGTTCCCATCGGTGTCAGTGGAGAGATTTATATTGGTGGCGCCGGTGTCGCTCGTGGTTACTTAAACCGACCAGAACTGACGGCAGAACGCTTCATACCCAATCCGTTCAGCAAAGAAGCTAATGCCCGTCTGTATAAAAGCGGCGATCTGGGGCGCTGGCTACCGGACGGTAACATTGAATATTTAGGACGCAATGATTTTCAGGTCAAACTGCGTGGTTTCCGTATTGAATTGGGAGAAATCGAAGCTCAGTTGGCAGCTTGTGACGGAGTCAAAGATGTTGTCGTCATTGCCCGTGAAGAAACGGCGGGTGACAAGCGTCTGGTCGCCTACCTGATACCACAATCAGGTGTTACGCTCATCCCTTCCCATCTGCGTGAACAATTGAGTATCCATCTGATGGAGCACATGATCCCCAGTGCATTTGTCATACTGGACACCTTCCCACTGTCCGGCAGCGGTAAATTAGATCGCAAGGCCTTGCCTGCACCGGATCATACTGCAATAGCCAGCCGTGAATACGAAGCCCCTCAAGGGGAAATTGAGCGGAAACTGGCGGAAATCTGGCAATCCCTGCTGGGGCTGGAGCAAGTAGGACGTCATGACCATTTCTTTGAGTTGGGTGGTCACTCTTTGCTGACAGTACAAATGGCTACCCGCTTACGCCAGGTTTTCAACAGCAGAGTAGACTTACAAGATTTATTCACCCATCCCATTTTGTCCGATTTGGCCCAATCGTTGGATACAGCCAATCAACCAGTACAGCATGCCACACAACCGGTGATATTACCCGCCGACCGGCAACAAGTTCTGCCACTCTCCTGGGCACAACAACGCCTGTGGTTCCTGGCGCAGTTAGATCCTGCCGCCCAGACGGCATATCACATCTCAGGCGGATTGCGTCTGAAAGGCCAGCTAAACCTGAATGCGCTGCAAGCGGCTCTGGATAGGATCGTTGCTCGCCATGAAATTCTGCGCACAACGATCAAAATGGAGGAGGGTATCGCCCGGCAAATGATTGCCGATACGGAGCGTGGCTTCAAGTTGACCATTAAAGATCTCAGTCGGTTAACTGAGACAGAAAAACAGGCGGCAATTGATGCAGCCGCTCAATTTGAAACTAACCATCCCTTTGATTTTGCTCTTGAGCCATTAATTCGCGGACAATTACTAAAACTCACCAATAATGAACATGTTCTGTTGTTGACTCAGCACCATATGATTTCGGATGGCTGGTCATTAAACATCCTGATATATGAATTCACCACCCTCTACCGTACTTTCATTCAGGGGCAAGACGATCCACTGCCGGCACTGACAATACAATATGCTGATTATGCTCTCTGGCAGCGACAATGGCTACAGGGTGAGGTGCTGGAAAAACAAGTCAGTTTCTGGCGAGAAGCCCTGCAAGATGCACCTGCGTTACTGGAACTGCCGACAGACAGGCCACGCCCTGCGGTTCAGAGCTACCATGGCGATCAAGTGGCATTCACCCTTTCACCAGCATTAAGTGATGGCTTAAAGGCGTTGAGCCAGCGCCATAGTTCCACATTATTTATGACATTACTGGCTGCATGGTCAATCTTGCTTGCCCGCATCAGTGGTCAACACGATATTGTTATTGGAACCCCAATCGCTAACCGGCAGCACCGTGAATTAGAACCGTTGATCGGTTTCTTTGCCAATACGCTGGCGCTCAGGGTAAAACTGGCAGATAACCCCACCGTTAGCACGTTATTGGCACAAGTCAAAGCCCATGCACTGGCAGCCTATGTACATCAGGACTTACCCTTTGAGCAATTGGTCGAAGCGTTACAACCGCCACGTAGCTTGAGTTATAGCCCGATATTTCAGGTTATGCTCGCGCTGGATAACACACCAATACAACAATCCCTTGAATTACCTGGTTTAGTGCTGGATGAGTTGCCGTTGGCCCGCAGAAGCACCCATTTCGATCTGTCACTTTCCATGAACGACACCAATAATGGGTTAGTTGGCGAATTGGAATATGCCAGTGATCTGTTTGATCGTGCCAGTATTGAACGGCTGACAAGCTATCTGCAAACTCTGTTAGCCGCGATGGTCGCTGATGATTCTCTGCGGATACAAGATTTACCGTTGCTGCAACCGCAACAACGCAAGCAATTATTAGTGGATTTCAACCATACCGCTCAAGCCTATCCACAAGACAGGTTGATCCACCAACTATTCGAGCAACAAGCGAAACAAACACCTGATGCGATCGCATTAGTGTTTGGCGATAGCCAACTCAGTTACGCCGAACTGAATCGTCATGCTAACCAACTGGCCCACCATCTGATTGCGTCTGGCGTGCGCCCCGATGACCGTATCGCTATCTGTGCCGATCGCAGTCTGGATCTGATCATTGGTATGTATGGCATCCTTAAAGCAGGTGCGGGTTATATTCCCCTCGATCCAGAGTACCCGACAGAACGACTGGTTTATCAGTTGTCAGACAGCCAACCTGCCTGGCTGTTAACTCAGCATCATTTACAGACACGTTTGCCGACGCAAGGCATTCCAACCTTGTTGTTGGATGATGACGGCCATCGTAACGCGGTGGCACAACAACCCGCTCATAACCCTGATGTTCACCAAATGGGACTGCAACCCCATCATTTGGCCTATATCATCTATACCTCCGGCTCCACGGGCAAACCTAAAGGGGTGATGCTGGAACACCGTAACGTGGTGAACTTTATCCATGCTCAACGCCAGACCAGCCAACCACAATTAGGTGATCGTATTCTGCAATTTGCCACCGTGGCATTTGATACTTCGGTATCCGATATCTTTCCGACTCTGGCCTCCGGCGCGACACTGGTTCTGCGTCCGCCTCATATCCGAATACCGGATATCACTTTTGTCACCTTCTTGCGCGAGCAGAAGATCACTATTATGGATATGCCCACCGCCTTCTGGCACCACTGGGTACAGGAAATGATGGCAGGTCGCAGTGGTTTTAGCCCCTATCTGCACACCCTTATTGTTGGCGGAGAGAAAGCAGAATACCGTCATTTAATGAACTGGCTATCTCACCCGGAAACGCAATCCTGCCGCTGGATTAACTCCTATGGCCCAACTGAAACCACCGTTATTGCCACGACATTGAAGCTGGATAACCAAAATCCCCCCCATCTTGACGGTGTTATCCCAATTGGTTATCCACTGCCCAATACCCGCATTTATATTCTGGATACCCACGGCCAGCCGGTTCCTATTGGCGTCAGTGGCGAAATTCATATTGGCGGCGCAGGCGTTGCCCGTGGTTATCTAAACCAACCCGATTTAACGACAGAGAAATTTATTCCCGATCCCTTTGGTGAACAAACCGATGCCCGCATGTATAAAACAGGGGATCTGGGACGCTGGTTGCCAAATGGCGCCATTGAATATCTGGGGCGCAACGATTTCCAGGTCAAGCTACGCGGTTTCCGCATTGAACTGGGGGAAATTGAGACGAGACTGGCCGCTTGCGAAGGTGTCAGTGATGCCGTGGTGATTGCCCGTGCAGAGGAAAATGGTGATAAGCGCCTGATTGCTTACCTCATTCCACAATCAGGAATTACCCTCAATCCAGCCTATCTGCGGGAGCAATTGAGCACCAGTTTGATGGAGCATATGCTCCCCAGTACCTTTGTTATGCTGGATGCTTTCCCGCTAACCGCCAATGGCAAGCTGGATCGCAAAGCGCTGCCAGCACCGGATCGCTCTGCCGTTGTCAGCCGTGAATATGAAGCGCCGCAAGGAGACACGGAGCAAATCCTGGCGACAGTTTGGCAATCCCTGCTGAGCCTGGAGCAAGTGGGACGCCATGACAATTTCTTTGAACTGGGTGGACACTCTTTGCTGGTGGTCAATCTGATCGAGGAATTACGCCAGCATGACCTATTCCTTGATGTCAGTACCGTCTTTTCTGCACCCACCTTGGCTGCCATGAGCGCTCGTTTAAATCAAAATAGCGCGCGGAGTAGCACCGAATTGGCTGTTCCGCCAAACCCGATCCGCGAAGACAGCCAGATTATTACCCCAGACATGCTGCCACTGGTGGCGTTGACACAAAACCAGATCGAGGAGATTGTCCACCTCGTTCCTGGAGGTGTCACCAATATTCAGGATATCTATCCGCTTGGACCATTACAGGCCGGTATCCTGTTCCACCATTTGCTGGAAACCGAAGGCGATATCTATCTGGATAATCAGCTTATGGCATTTGATAGCCGGACACGTTTAGATACGTTCTTACAGGTACTGCAACAAGTTATTGATCGGCACGATATCCTGCGTAGTGCGGTGCATTGGCAAGAATTGCCAGAACCTGTTCAGATTGTTTATCGTCGTGCACCGCTGCCGGTTATTGAACACACGTTGTTAACAGAAGCGCAATTACGTCATCTCACCGACCCACACACGGTGCGAATGGCGATCACCAAAGCACCCCTTCTGGCGGCACATATTACCCAAGATCCTGAATCTGGACAGTGGTTGCTCTCCTTATTGCACCATCATTTAGTGTGCGATCACATTTCATTAGGCATGATCTTCAATGAGATTAAGGCGCTGATCTTGGGAGAAAGTGACACGCTGCCGGTTCCCCTACCTTACCGTAATTTTATCGCCCAGGCCCGTAGCGTGCCGCAGGAAGTTCATCAAGCCTATTTCCGCGAGCAACTTGGGGATGTTGAAGAGCCTACTTTACCCTTTGAATTACTTGACGATCTTAAAGAAACAAACCGCAATAAAATTGTAGAAAATACTGTCACACTGGATAACGAACTCGCCAATAACCTGCGTAACTGTGCCCGCCAACGCGGTATGAGTGCCGCAGTGCTGTTCCATGTCGCATGGGCGCACGTATTAGCCCGATGCAGTGGGCGAAGCGATGTGGTGTTTGGCACGGTCCTGCTAGGACGCTTACAGGGGGGAGTGGGTGCTTCCGAAGTATTGGGTATGTTTATCAATACCCTGCCTATCCGCATTCGGTTACAGGAACGTACCGTTAAGCAGGCAGTCCGGGAAACCCATCAACAACTCAGTGAATTGCTCGATCACGAGCAAGCGTCATTGGCTGTTGCACAACGTTGCAGTGGCATCCAGGCACCATTACCGTTGTTTAACAGCTTGCTGAACTTTCGCCATAGCCCACGTAATAAATCTCAATCTATATCGTTGGCATGGGAAGGTGTACAGATACTCAGTGGTGAAGAACGCAGTAACTATCCACTGTCACTGGATGTCGATGATTTTGATGATGGATTTGCGCTCACCGCACAGTGCTATCAGCAGATTGATCCAGCGCGCATCAACGCTTATATGGAGATGGCTTTAAGGGGAACGATCGCAGCCCTGCAACACGCGCCAGAACAGAAAATTGAATCGCTCGATATTCTTTCCCCAGAAGAGCGCACTCAGGTATTGGAAACATTTAACGATACTGCTGTTGATCTTCCGCCAAATGTTTTAATCCACCAACTGTTTGAACAGCAAGTTGAACGGACACCTGATGCCATTGCGCTGGTGTTTGGTGAAAGCCAATTGAGCTATGCCGAATTGAACCATCATGCCAATCAACTGGCTCATCATCTGATTGCATCCGGCGTGCGTCCCGATGATCGTATCGCTATCTGCGCTGACCGCAGTCAGGATCTGATCATTGGTCTGTACGGCATCCTTAAAGCAGGTGCTGGCTATATTCCCCTTGATCCAGAGTACCCCACAGAACGACTGGCTTATCAGCTATCAGACAGCCAACCTGCCTGGTTGTTAACTCAGCGCCATTTACAGACACGTTTGCCGACGCAGGATATTCCAACCTTGTTGTTGGATGATGACAACCATCGTAACGCGGTAGCACAACAACCTACTCATAACCCTGATATTCGCCAAATGGGGCTTCAACCACACCATCTGGCCTATATCATTTATACCTCCGGCTCCACTGGACAACCTAAAGGCGTGATGCTGGAACACCGTAACGTGGTGAACTTTATCCATGCCCAGCGCCAGACCAGCCAACCACAATTAGGTGATCGTATTCTGCAATTTGCCACCATCGCCTTTGATACTTCGGTATCCGATATTTTCCCCACCCTGGCCGCCGGTGCGACACTGGTTCTGCGTCCACCCCATATCAGAGTACCGGATGCGACATTTGTCGCCTTCTTACGCGAACAGAAGATCACCATTATGGATATGCCCACTGCCTTCTGGCACCACTGGGTACAGGAGATGATAGCGGGGCGCAGTGGTTTCAGCCCCTATCTGCACACCCTTATTGTCGGCGGTGAGAAAGCAGAGCATCGTCATTTAATGAACTGGCTGTCTCATTCGGAAACACCATCCTGCCGCTGGATTAACTCCTATGGCCCGACTGAAACTACCGTTATAGCCACAACATTGACCGTAGATAAACTGACGATAGATAACACGCAAGTGCCATATATCAATGACAATATTCCGATTGGTCGCCCACTACCCAATACCCGTATCTATATTTTGGATACCCTCGGTCAACCGGTTCCTATTGGTGTTAGTGGTGAAATTCACATCGCGGGTTCAGGTGTCGCACGGGGTTATCTGAATAAGCCGGAGATGACAGCGGAGAAATTTGTTGCCGATCCATTCAGCGCACAACCAAATGCGCGTATGTACAAAACCGGTGACTTAGGACGCTGGTTGCCAAACGGCATGATTGAGTATCTTGGACGCAACGATTTTCAGGTCAAGATACGCGGCTTCCGCATTGAACTGGGGGAAATTGAAGCACAGCTGGCCGCCTGTGACGGCGTCAAAGATGCTGTGGTCATCGCCCGTGAAGAAGAAGCCGGCGACAAACGTCTGGTCGCCTATGTCATTCCACAATCCGGTTTCACACCAGAAGCCAATCGCCTGCGTGAACAACTGAATAATCGTCTGGCTAGCTATATGGTGCCTGGCGCGTTTGTTGTGCTGGAAGCCTTCCCGCTAACCGGAAGCGGCAAATTAGATCGCAAAGCACTGCCAGCACCGGATCGTTCAGACATCGCCAGCCGTGAATACGAAGCGCCCCAAGGTGAAATCGAACAACAAATTGCCGCTATCCTACAAAATTTATTGGGGTTAGAACAAATAGGACGCCATGACAGCTTCTTTGATCTGGGTGGAAATTCCCTATCAATCATTCAGTTAATGGCAAGATTGCGTGATGCATTCCATCTTGAAGTGTCCATTCAAGACATATTTACCCATCCAGAACTTTCTGAACTCGCCGAGCTTATCGCATCAAGACAGATCGAAACCTTTTTCGCACAAGAAGATATCGAATTGCTGCAAAAAGAATTGGAAAACTTGTCCGAAGATGAACTGCGTGCCCTGCTAAATGGAGATAATTAATTAAATGAGTAACAAAGAACTAAGCCTACTTGAATTAAGACAAGCGGTACTCCAGAAAAAAATTAAAGAACGCATTGAAAACAGTCAGATTGGGGAAAAAAAGCAGAGCGGAGAAAAAAGGCAAATTATAGCGAGAAACGCTGATCAGCAAACGCTTCCCCTCTCCTGGGCACAGCAACGCTTATGGCTCCTGGCGCAGTTAGATCCAGCAGCACAAACGGCATACCACATTCCAGGTGGTCTGCGTCTGCAAGGTTATTTGAATTTAGATGCCCTGCAAGCAGCATTAAACAGAATTGTTGCTCGTCATGAAATTCTGCGCACGACTATCAAGATGGTCGAAGGCCAAGCCCTGCAAGTTATTGGTAAACCCGATAGTGGCTTCTCTTTGGCAGTAGAAGATCTCAGCCATCTGCCTGCGGAAGAGCAACAAATTACCCTCGAAGAGATAGCCCAGCGTGAAATCAGCCAGCCATTTGACTTTGCAAAAGGCCCCCTAATCAGAGGGCGCTTGCTGCGACTGGCTGCAAATGAACATATCCTGTTATTAACCCAGCATCATATTATTTCCGATGGTTGGTCCCTTAACATCCTGATGCACGAGCTTTCCACGCTTTATCATGCGTTCAGCGAAGGACAGGGTGATCCCCTGCCCGCGTTGACACTCCAATATGCTGACTATGCCCTTTGGCAAAGAGAGTGGCTACAGGGAGAACTATTGGAAAAACAGGTGAATTTCTGGCGCGATGCGTTACAGGGTGCTCCTGCACTTTTGGAACTCCCGACAGACAGGCCACGCCCAGAACAACAGAGTTATGCCGGAGGGTATGTTGATT
Source organism: Xenorhabdus sp. BG5 (assembly GCF_015163665.1). Taxonomy (GTDB): domain Bacteria; phylum Pseudomonadota; class Gammaproteobacteria; order Enterobacterales; family Enterobacteriaceae; genus Xenorhabdus. The sequence continues at coordinate 27,809 of NZ_JADEUG010000037.1, forward strand.
TTACTCTGTCACCGGAATTAAGTAGCGGATTAAGAAGCCTTAGCCAGCGTCACGGGACAACATTATTCATGACCTTAATGGCGGGGTGGGTGACTTTGCTTTCCCGTCTTAGTGGGCAGAAAGATCTGGTAATTGGCACACCTGTCGCTAATCGGCAATATAGCGAATTAGAGCCGTTAATTGGATTTTTTGTTAACACGCTGGCTCTGCGCATTCAAATAGATGACAATCCAACGGTCAGCGCTCTGCTAGCCAGGATTAAGGCCCATGCACTGAATGCCTACGCGCATCAAGATCTGCCATTCGAACAATTGGTGGAAGTGCTAAAACCCCCACGTAGCCTCAGTCATAGCCCGATTTTTCAGGTGATGATGTCAGTGGATAATACTCCTGGACAGCAAAATATCGCATTGCCGGATATCACCATTAGTGAAATCAATCTGGCTGAAAACAGCTCGCATTTCGATCTGTCTCTCTCAATAAATGATACTGAAAATGGCTTAGTCGGTGGGCTGGAGTATTCCAGTGATCTGTTTGACCCTGCCAGCGTTGAACGTATCGCCAGTTACCTGCAAACCCTACTGACTGCGATGGTAAAAGATGATTCACAACCAGTGGAAAGTTTACCCCTATTGCAACCATACCAACGCACTCAAGTGTTAGATGATTTCAATGATACGGCTTTCGCATATCCACAAACGTTATTGATTCATCAACTGTTTGAACAACAGGTGGAACAAACCCCTGACGCCACCTCATTAGTGTTTGGCGATAGCCAACTGAGTTATGCAGAGCTAAACCGCCACGCTAATCAACTGGCACACCAACTGATAGCCGCGGGTGTACGCCCTGATGATCGCGTGGCAATCTGTGTTGACCGCAGTCTGGATTTGATTATTGGCCTGTACGCTATTCTTAAAGCAGGAGCCGGCTATATTCCACTCGATCCGGAATACCCGGCTGAACGTCTCGCCTATCAGTTATCGGACAGCAAGCCGGTGTTATTGCTGACCCAACAGCATCTACAGACTCGTTTGCCAATACAGGATACCCCTGTCTGGCTGCTGGATGACCAATATAATCAGGATAATGTGGCAAAACAGCCAACCCATAATCCCGATACTGATCAATTGGGGCTTAAGCCGCATCATCTGGCCTATATTATCTATACTTCCGGCTCCACCGGCCAGCCCAAAGGCGTGATGCTGGAGCACCGCAATGTGGTGAACTTTATTCATGCTCAGCACCAGACCAGTGAACCACAATTGGGGGATCGTATCCTGCAATTTGCGACTATCGCCTTTGATACTTCGGTATCCGATATTTTCCCCACCCTCGCATCGGGCGCAACACTGGTTTTGCGGCCGCCCCATATTCGGATACCGGATATGACTTTTGTCACCTTCCTGCGTGAGCAGAAGATCACCATTATGGATATGCCGACGGCTTTCTGGCACCTGTGGGTACAGGAGATGATGGCAGGACGCAGTGGTTTTAGCCCCTATCTGCATACCCTTATTGTCGGCGGCGAAAAAGCGGAATATCGCCATTTGATCAGCTGGCTGTCTCATCAGGAAACCCAATCCTGCCGCTGGATTAACTCTTATGGCCCAACGGAAACCACGGTGATTGCCACCACCCTGAAATTCGACCACCAAAATCCACTGCATCTCAAAGGTGTTATCCCGATTGGTTATCCATTGCCCAATGCCCGTATTTATATTCTGGATACCCAGGGTCAGCCAGTTCCTATTGGCGTCAGTGGTGAAATCCATATTGCCGGTGCCGGTGTAGCCCGTGGTTACCTCAATCGCCCCGATTTAACCGCGGAGAAATTTGTAGCGGATCCGTTTAGTGCACAGCCCGATGCCCGCATGTACAAAACCGGCGATCTGGGACGCTGGCTACCTAATGGCACAATTGAATATTTAGGGCGCAACGATTTTCAGGTCAAGCTACGCGGGTTCCGCATTGAACTGGGGGAAATTGAAACCCAATTGGCAGCTTGCGAAGGCGTCAGCGATGCCGTGGTGATCGCCCGTGAAGACGAAAGCGGTGACAAGCGCTTAATTGCCTATGTGATCACGGAAACCGGCATGACACTCAGCCCGGCTGAATTACGTAAGCAACTGAGCAGCCGATTGATGGATCACATGCTGCCCAGTGCCTTTGTTATGCTGGACGCTTTTCCGATATCCGCCAACGGTAAACTGGATCGCAAGGCCCTGCCGGCACCGGATCGGAGCGCTATCGTCAGCCGTGAATATGAAGTGCCACAAGGCGAAACTGAACAAACACTGGCCGCAATCTGGCAATCCCTGTTGAATGTGGAACAAGTCGGGCGGCAAGATAATTTCTTTGAACTAGGCGGGCATTCACTGCTCGTGGTCAATTTGATTGAGCAACTGCGTCTTCACGGCCTGTCTCTGGATGTCAACGCGATCTTCTCTGCCCCTACATTAGCGGCCATGAGCGCCCTAATCCGTCACAATAACACTCAGACAACAACCCGACAGGACGTACCGCCTAACCTGATTAGAGAAGACAGTTCCGTCATTACGCCAGATATGCTGCCACTGGTAGAATTGACTCAAGACCAGATAGATCAGATTGTTTCCCATGTAACAGGCGGTATCTCCAACGTCCAGGACATTTATCCATTGGGGCCATTGCAAGAAGGTATCCTGTTTCACCATTTGCTGGAAACGGAAGGTGATCTCTATCTGGACAACCATTTGATGATTTTCGACAGCCGGACACGGCTGGAGAGTTTCTTGCAGGCGTTGCAGCAGGTGATTGATCGGCACGATATTCTGCGCAGCGCCGTTTACTGGAAAGAGCTTCTTAAACCCGTGCAAATCGTCTATCGTCATGCACCACTGCCGATCACTGAACTCACGCTATCGGCAGAAGAACCCCCAGAAGCCCAGCTACGCCGCCTCACCGATCCCCGTGCAATACGGATGGATATTACCAAAGCATCACTATTAGCCGCTCATATAGCTAAAGATCCCGCTTCCGAACAATGGTTACTCTCCTTGCTGTATCACCACTTAGTGTGTGATCACATATCACTGGACATGATATTCAGTGAAATACAAACCCTGCTTTTGGGGGAAAGTGAAAATTTACCAACACCACTGCCTTACCGAAACTTTATCGCGCAGATCCGCAATGTACCTTTGGAAGTTCACCAAGACTATTTCCGCGAGTTATTGGGTGATGTGGAAGAACCCACTCTGCCATTTGGGTTGCTTGACGTACAAGGTGGCGGTCTCAATGAGATAGTGGAAAACGTTCTCACGCTGGATAGTAAGCTAGCCCAAAGTCTCCGTGATTGCGCTCGTCAATTAGGTATGAGTGCTGCCGTGCTGTTTCATGTGGCATGGGCACAGGTACTGGCGCGATGCAGTGGACGGAATGATATCGTATTCGGTACTGTTTTGTTGGGACGGTTACAAGGTGGGATTGGTGCATCCGAAGTGCTGGGGATGTTTATCAATACCTTACCTATTCGCGTTAAGTTACAGGCACGTACCGTTCAGCAAGCAGTAAAAGAAACTTATCAGCAGTTAACCGCACTACTGGACCATGAGCAGGCACCGCTGGCGGTTGTCCAGCGTTGCAGTGGTATTCAGGCACCATTGCCGCTGTTTAACAGCTTGCTAAACTTCCGCCATAGCCCACGAGAAGATGAACAAATGGCCTCAATCGCCTGGGAAGGCATTGACGAAATAGAGGGTGAAGAGCGCAGTAACTATCCCTTGTCACTGGATGTGGATGATTTTGATGATGGATTTGCACTGACCGCACAATGCAGCCAGCACGTTGACCCAATGCGCATTAATGCCTATATGAAGACCGCGTTAGAAGGCATTGTGGCCGCGCTGCAATATGCACCTGAG
>NZ_JADEUG010000038.1 GCF_015163665.1 Xenorhabdus sp. BG5
CGTTACTTGATGGCAAACGGGTCTGGGCAGAAAAGAATCTGAACCAGATTTAACCTGACAGACACCTGTATAAATAACCGGTAGCTGTCAGATCAAGTCTAAGCCAATACAAATAAGAATACTGCCCAATCTTACAGCGGGCATTTGTATTGTGATGAATACTTCTGGATACCTGATTTTAAGCGGTTCAATGAAGTGTCTTCCGCAATGGCGACCCATGACCATTGGCGCACTACCTATTTCTCAACCCCCAGCGCCAAAACGCATCCGGCCTATCCGTTCTGGACAGGTGACGAATGGCGCGGTAACGATCCCAAACGTAAGAATGTGGTATTCCCCGCATTTAACGAATTGCGAGACGGTGGGCGTGATTGTCCTGATGGGCAATGGCGTTATGTCATTACGCTGCAAGATGCCATCAATAACGGCTTTAATCTTGCCAGCATTGATCGACTGCGCAACAAGTACAACAAAGATACTTTTAACATGTTGTTTATGTGCGAGTTTGTGGACAGTGGCGCGTCTGTCTTTACTTACAGTCAGGTCGATAAATGCGGCGTTGATATCAATCTCTGGGAAGATCACGACCCTGATGCGGCGCGTCCGTTTGGCGAGCGTGAAGTGTGGGGCGGTTTTGACCCTGCCCGCTCCGGTGATACCTCTACCTTTGTGATTGTTGCCCCGCCATTGATGGCAGGCGAAGCCTTTCGGGTGCTGGCGACGTTCTACTGGCAAGGCATGAACTGGAAGCACCAGGCGAAACTGATTGAAGAGCTGTTCAAACGCTATCGGTTTACCCATATCGGCATCGATACCACGGGGATTGGGCACGGTGTCTATGAGATGGTGCAGGACTTTGCGCCCCGCCAGACCCAGGCGATTCACTACAGCCAGCAAAGCAAAAACCAACTGGTCATGAAGATGATCGACGTGGTCAGTGAAGAACGTCTCGAATGGGACGGGGAACAAAAAGAAATTCTGGCCTCATTCCTGGCTATCCGCCATACGACCACAGGCAAAGGCGGCGCCATGACCTTTGTTGCCGACCGTTCGCAGGAAACCGGACACGCCGACGTATTTTGGGCAATCTCCCATGCCCTGATGAATGAACCGCTGAATTACGAGAAGAAACGCACCTCCAAATACCAATTTTCAAAGGCAGCATGATGAGCAAGAAAAAGTTAAGGAAAACCGCCAAAGCAGCACAGACCAACGACCGTCAACGGAAAATGAGCCTGATCACGCTGGGTAAGCCTGAGCCCATACTCACGACCCTGACGGACTACCAGAAAATCTGGTATGACAACGATTATGATCATTACACCCTGCCCATTGACCGTCTGGCACTGGCGCAGCTCACCAATATGAACGGGCAACACGGCGGCATTATCTACTCCCGCCACAATATGATTGCCTCGGATTACCTGGGTGGCGGGCTGAGCCACGAACAATTTAAATCCGCCGTGATTAATTTCCTGATTTTCGGGGATGTGGCGATCCTGAAAGTGCGTAACTTCTGGGGTGATATTGTGAGACTGGAGGTGCTGCCCTCCCTTTACCTGCGCCGCCGTAAAGACGGGGATTTTGTGGTATTGCAGGAAGGTGAGCCACTGGTTTACTCACCGGAAGACGTGATCTTCATTAAGCAATATGACCCACAGCAGCAGGTTTATGGCTTGCCGGATTATATCGGCGGCATCCATGCGGCCTTGCTCAACTCGGAAGCGACCATCTTTCGCCGTCGCTATTACCACAATGGCGCCCACACGGGCGGCATCATTTACACCAATGACCCCAATATCTCTGATGAAACCGAAGAAGAAATTATCAGGAAACTGCAACAAAGTAAGGGGATCGGCAACTTTGACACCCTGTTTGTGAATATTCCCAATGGCGATCCTGATGGCATCAAGTTTATTCCTGTTGGTGACATTTCCGCCAATGATGAATTTGCCAATGTCAAAAGTATCAGTTCACAAGATGTGCTGACCGCCCACCGATTCCCGGCTGGACTGGCGGGCATTATCCCGACCAATGCCGCCGGATTGGGTGATCCAGAAAAGGCGCGGGCGGCCTATCGCCTGGATGAAGTTATCCCCGTGCAAAATATGTTCATGAATGCGATAAATCACCCTGATGTGCCAGAAATATTACATATCCATTTTAAACAAGATAACGTCATTTCGGGTGAAGAATGAGCCAGAAAATGGTAAAATCGCGTCAATTCGAGACATTAGGAATGAGGAATATGCGCGTATTAAAAATAATCTGCCCTGAGTGCGGCGCTAAGGCCGTCATTCGCAAAACCAACCGGATGCACCGCGAAATTGCTGATGTGTATTGTTCATGCTCTGATGTGGAATGTGGCCATACGTTTGTGATGAACCTGACGTTCTCGCACACCATCAGCCCCAGTGCGAAAACGGGGGATATTTTGCTGCGAAATGTGATTAATAACCTCAGTTCGCAGCAACGCCAGATGGCGTTAGACCTGCTACAAGCCAATGCAGCCTGACTTAAGTTTTAAGGAGCCACTATCAGTGGCTTTCTATTTGAGCTTCCAGATCGCTTTTAACTTGCTTAATCAACTCGCCCAGCCAAAACAGGACAATCTGCCTGTCATTATCATTTAAATATTCCGAACCGCCCATTTTGCAAATTAATTCAATACGTTCTAAAAGAATGGAGGTGTTTAAAGCATCTAACATTTTAGCCCTACTATTTGAAATACTACACTCGAAATACTGTATATATAAACAGATGCCAATTAATATAATGGCTCCCTGAATTAATTGCATTAGGCAATATCTGATTGTGTGACTTAGCCGATATTTCTAGAATTTTTAGCTAAAAATTACTCATAAATTGTTTTTTGATTGCAAAAATGACTTTTAAATCAATATGTAATATTAGGTTTTCATTAGAGCAAAAAGGCTATTTTGGTGACGCCAGCGTACTGCTGGCGTTGAGGTGATCATAAAGCTATCTTTGCTGCAAGATTTACCGAAATCTCCTCGATTCTTTTACTAAGTTGTTGCAATGTTTTGATATCATTATCATCAACCTCCATTGTTATCACATCGCGGACTAAATGCGCTAACTGCGTGTAATATCGGAATGGTGTCAAAGACTCCTGACCAACATTTTCCCCTGTTTTGGCTATGCTCTTTTTATTCAGCGTGGTATGAACGGCTATCTGATGTGATCACGTATTTACCCAAATTGATTCTCATAGTTTCATCATTTCCCCAAGTTGATTAATTCGCGCCCGCAACCCAGCGCGGCGCGCCTCTTTTTGCCGTTCTGATTCCATAGGAATAAAGCTGCCATTCGTCCATAACTTAAATGGCTGCCCGTCGATGCTGATTTTTCCGCCCATGCTTAAGGACTGCGCCATAAATCGGCTAAAATCCATGCCGACCGAATCGGCATAATCGATAATTTTTTCAATCAGCCCCTCACTACTGCCATTGACCGTACCAGACACCCCCCGTACAGTTATTGACAGAACTCCTAGGCGGTGCGGGCGCACCGCTAACACCAACCTCCGCTATCGCTTCGGCTAACTTCGGCACAATCTTCCAGCTCTTGAGCCTAGTTAGAATAGGGGTATCCATTCCGACCAAAGGCGAGAAAACCCCTTTAATTCGGATCACATCCTCACCGTGTGCGTTCGTTTCCTGCTGCGTCTCATACCACAAGCGCGCAACCAAATCGTCACGGCGCACAAATGGGCCACCCTGCGCATTGATATAGTTCGCCCAGTCACCGTTATCCGCGGCATCATGCACAGCCGCAAATTCCACGCTTAAGCCCATTGCAACATCATGATCTGCCATGCGGCGTAGTTCACGGTAAACCGTCACCGGCGCACCGCCGACAAACTGAAATTGGCGGATACGCCAGCGTCCTGCCCATGTACTGGCCGCGATAGCCGCCTCTTTCATCGGGCGCTGGCTTTCATCATCCAGCTCACCGTCCATCGCGTAGCCATCAATGTTTTTAGAAATGTACTTCGCCACATAGCCGGTCGCTGAGCCTTTCTCTGGATCAATCTTCTCGGCATGAAAGCGGGCTTTCAGGGCTTTTGCCGTCTTCAATTCGTGGCGATCTTCCTGCAAGGCATATTCACGGATGATGTCGCGTACCTGTTCCGCTTGGTCTGGCTGCATAAAAAACAGCATATGCCAGTGCGGTGTGCCATCGTGATGGGGTTCAGCCACGCGAATGCCAAAGATACGTAAGTTGTTACGGTGGAGTTTGGATCGGATTTTTGCCCAAAGGCTGCTGAGATATTGCTGGGTATCGGCGGGACTGCTGCCGTTCCACTTACGGTTGCGGTGCCCGTGACGGGTCGTGGCGTGATATTTAGAAGGTGCGGTCAGCGTGTAGAATTCCGCCACATAGCCCAGTTCATTACAGATATTTTCAAATCCACGAATGCGCACCATCATTTCAGTACGACGGATCACCGGATTCGCCACGCTGCCATAATATTTATCAATCAGGCTGACGCGGTTCCCCTCTTCGTCTTCCAGTTCCATCGACTTGATAAAGTCTTTGGTGCGGCACTTCTGCTCTTTCCATTCGGAAATCGCGGTTTTGCTGGCGTAAGTGCTGGCCTTTTTACTGACACGATTGATAGCGATCTGCAAGTGCTCACGCCACTCTGCCGCCAGACGGCGCAGACGGCCTAACCACCATTTATCCAGGGTCATACGAGAAATGGCCGCGATAGCCTGCTTTTCATCAAAAAAGCGGCCTGTTAACTTATCCCAGCAAGGAGCGTCTTGACGATAGGCTTTGGTGATAGCGGCGGCGCGCATATAGAGAACATGTGCCCGTTTCAGATCACTCTCTTCTGGCAGAATGTCGTCTGCAACTGCTTGCAACTTCTGAGTAACAAACTCAGTAATATCATTTGCTAGCAGTTCGAGATCTTCCCGTGACATATCAGGAATACGGTTAAACCGCGCCATATACAGTGCGTTATCTGCCTCAACCTCCTGAATCTGGTAACGCTCGGTGACCAAATTAACTCTGGGTAAGATGCGATCAACGAATGTTTTAGATAAAAAAGCCTCGGCGCGTTGTGTCCCTTGCTCCTTTTCTAAAACACTCGCTTTGTACTGAACATCAAGACGAACGATAGACGGCTGCTTTCTTAATAGCTGCTGAACGCGGGCGCGTTCTTTAATCGCATTGGCAATCGTCCGATGTTCTTCCTCTTTCTGGTATTGCTCCGCATAGGTCAGGAACGGCCTAACTATCGGCTGAATGGGTTTATCCCACGGCGTAGAAACGCCAGCAGCCAGAGCTGCATTGTGTGGCATCTCTGGCTGAAATTTGCTGGATTGGCGGCGAGTTGTGGATTGTGTGCCGCTGATTTCAGGTACAGGGTTCACTCACAGATCCCGTACTGGAAAAACTCAGCAGGATTTATTTTTTCAAAACAAATAAAAAATGAACCCGGTGAATAAGATTTAAATTCCGTTATTTCGGTTAAGACATTCCTGCCCGTGTAAATACCATCGTCATCATCATTATTATTATTATTATTATTATTATTATTATTATTATTATTATTATTATTATCAAAGTCGTATTCACGAATAACCAAAATATCACCAATTTGATAATCAACGCGTTGCCAATCAAATCCAACGGTACGATTCGTTTCAATAGCGCTTTTAAAATCAATGATATCTTTTTCGATACTATGAACCCGGCTCATCTCACACCTCTCTATAATGTTTCTTAATTAATTCAAAATCAGCCTGACAATCAACACAGCGCGTACCCCCCATCACCTGAGCACGGCGCGTTTCGGGAATAGCTTCGCCGCAATCTTCACACTCAAACGCTGAAACACCGACCGGACGGTTAACGTGAGCGGCAATCTGGCGCTCCAGTGTTTTTTCGGTGTGCTGGCAAGCACGGTCAATCACATCAAACATAGTTCCATTCCTGCGCCTGGCGATTAATGCTTTCCGATTCGCTTTTCAGCAAGGCAGCACTTACCGAATATTCCATTTTGTTTTTCAAAACATGTGCGGACAACTTGTCCAAACGGGATGAAAACAAATCAGCATAATGTTTGCGCTCATCCTCCCGCACCTGCTTTATTAATTGCTCAATATCTTTATTTTCCATTCTTTATTTCCTGTTTTTAGATAAAAAGAATCCCTGACGTGTTGACGCCATTAAAATTAATTCGGTTATTGTTATTATTTAATTAGGCAGTGATAAATTTTCTGGTAATAATGGACACGCTGCCTTAATTTTATTGATGGCTTTAATTAAATCGCTTCGCTCATCAATGCTAAATTCGTTTAATTCCAGCAATGAATTAACCAAAAACCAATCATGCCCTTATCTTTGTCTATCGACTTCTTTTCAGACTTTTCTTCCAACCACCTGACACACGCTTCCTCAAACGTGATATCAGGATAATCCCCTAATTTATCGACTCTCCATAAGTCGGCTCTCAATTTGTCGTGCAGTTCCTGCGCTTGCCGCTTGTCCTCCGTGCCAAGAGACTGTTTAATTCTCTGGCCGCCCGGGATCGTGATGTCGGCGTACCAAGTCTTGTTTCTGCGGAATATTGACATTTGTTACTTTCCTTAGCGTCAACCGCGCTCACGGGTATAGTGTGGATCGGATTATTTAATGCGGCAATGCAATTTTGCCGAGTGATAAGATAGGGGGATTGTTTCTTTTCTGGATCTTTTCTTGCTGCTACTAATCGTCCCGTCCTGATCCAGTTTCTCAGTGTTGGAGGTGACACCCCAACAAATTGACATGCCTCATCAAATGATAAAGAGTATCTATCCATCCTTCATCTCCTTCTGAATCATCCGCACATAGTGCACCAGCACTGATTTAGCGCTGAATTTCATGTGGTTGAGTGGTTTAAATTGGGGTACGTATTTATCGAGAATTGCGGTGACTGCGGTATCATCGTATTTGGGTAGATGTTTGAGTTCGGACAGGTATTCCCTCGCTACTGTCCTCCTTGCGTTCTCGAATTCGCTAGTCATAGATATCCACTGATTTTTTTACATCCAGCGCCAGTCTGCCATTATTAACAATTTGGGCGGCAATAGCTGAAATCGATTTTGCTCGACGAAATTCTAGTTCCAGCTGCTCACCAGAGATGGTTTCGTCAGACAGTCGCTCAATTTGAGCAAACAAATGATTATTCAAGTCTTCCGGTTTGTTCTTCATGTTATTTTCTCAATTGTTCGTCACCGATATTAAATAAATATTCTTTATCGACTGTGGTTAATAATTTTCGTGGAGTAATAAACGGTCGCCAAATTAAAAACATTGAGCCTTTTGTATTACTCTTACCTTTGATATTTAAATCCGCTGGAATAAATGAAATCCTGCCACCCGTTATTAATCTGACCTCATCAACAGTTTCCATTGCTAATTTAAACCAGCCCACAGATGTATCAGAGGGGACTAACATCACAATAGGCTGTAATTGTTTCCGGCATTCGATAGCGGCTTTCTCAATCCACGGCGAGATTTTGGAATAGGGCGGATTACAGAATATAGCTCCGTGACTCACCCAATCACATTCCAGTGCATTATCTCGTTCCGTGAGATAATGTGCACACAGGGTATTCTGAGTATCGGCGGCTGCATCTAAATAAAATCTGAATTCTATATCGAGTGCCAGAAATAATGGGAGTGGAGTTTGCCAGAGGTCTTTAAATTCTTTAGGCGTGTTACTGCCTCCATAGTCTGCCATATCATCCCTTATTAATATCTATATTAAATGGCAATCCATCTACCTCCACTGGTTTAATATTCGCGAAATCACACTTAAAAAGTTTCCCATTAAATTCATTCATAATCATTAATGCTTGCTTTGCTTGAATTGCGATAATATTTTTAGGTAACACTAATTGATAAGTTACTCCATCAATTAAGACTAAAGTGGTCATTGCTTGGACTTGTTTCATAGATATATTCTCGTTATTTTCTGGGGTGACGGTAGAGGGGCAATAAATCATCATACAGACCCGGCGATAATTCGTAAGCATTGCGCCATCGTTCAGCTAAACATGAATCGTTCGTAAATTCAGCGTAACCTACATCATTTGCAAATACCCCCCACGCCACAGGCTCCATATTTTCATATTCAGCGAGACGTTTTAATGTTGTGATATATGAATTCAAATCCAATGCTATTTCATGATAGTCTGCTGATTTTAATTCCTTGGATGATTCTAATGTTTCATCACGGGAAATCATACGTTCCTGTATATCAGGGTGATTTTGTTGCTCCCTAAATTCTGACATGGTATGAGATTTCGGTAACTCTATTTCAATATTTTCCCGGCTTTATTTCCACCCAGCTTGAAACACCTCCCAGTAATTTTTGGCTGACATATTGAAATATGTTCCGTCTCCATCTTTCTCTAACGCATATGCATTTTCAAAATAACGGAACTTAGTTAATAGAAGTTTCTCAAACGCTGCTCTGCATAAATCTGAATTAGTCATTCCCATTTCTCCGTAATTATAATTTCTGGTAGCGATATAAAATATTTATCCCAAAATACATCACAACGTTCACCAGATTCATAACAAAGAATTTTGTAATCAGTTTCTGGTTTTATTTTTAATGACCCCTCACATATAGATTCGTATATTTCCTGTTGGACTAATTCATATGTGTCACCATCAATAGCAGAGCCATTCAATGGTCTGATATGAACTGAAAACTCACCGCCTTTTGGCTCACAATCCGATTCTGTCCAAACAGTGGCCTCTATAATTTGTTTGCTGCCATCAATTCTTGGCATTTTTATTTCAGAAATAGGAGTGCCATTCCATGTAATTCCAGCCTGCTCTTTTAGTGATTCGTTTTCTTTCTGAACCGCTTCATATAGTGATTTGTAATCTGTCATTATCTAAACCTCCTACATATATTCGCTGCCCGTTCGCACATATCAGTGTCGAACCAGCCGAAGTGGCATTCGTTGAAACTGATTTCCAGTTGATTTGCCAACCAATGATAGGCCTCCGTGCGCTCCAAATTACGACTCCTAACGACATCATCGAAATACCGATGAGCTAATGCTCTGGCTCTGCGTGTTGGTTTAATCTAGCCATATCAAACGTACTCTTTCCCCAGAGATGTGGAACTGCGTCAGGTGTACCGAAACTGATATCAAGACAGTAATATGCAGTGCCGTTTTTCAGCGGCTCCCTCACTGGTTTAGGAACGTCGATATTCCCGATTTTGATAGTTTTAGGTTTTAGTCGGTACATCAAATGAGGATCAAAAGTGATGCACCTCTCACAATCTATCCATATAACATTATCGACACAGTCAAATGCACCATATTGAAAATACCGCCACGGTTCATTATCTATTTGGGCGAATTGTGCGTATTGTGCCATTAAATCGGCGTGAATGTGTTTAGGCATTATTATTCTCCAATTTCTCAAATTCCCTAACTGTTACCGTAACGTCCTCTTCTTTGATGAGATTCAAAAAATATGCATCGCCTACCCAGTCTATTTCTTCTGGATTACCGTGCTTACCTCCTCCATACCAATATGTCCAGCCAACCCATAAACCATTCGGAGTCTGGCTGGCTACTGATTTTGTTTCATAGTGCCGACTAATTGGAGGCGTTATATTTGTTTCTATATCGCCCTCTCTAACTTCACTCATTAAATCCCAAATAATATCTCCATCTTTTAATTCATCGAATATATCATCAATTTCTTCCACGCTTGAAACTGATAAGCTTTTACCGTAATGCTTTTGTAAAACGATATGCTTTATAGCTTGTTGTGGCGTTGTATATATTGATTTAGTCATTTATTTACCCTCCTGTTATTCATCGTCATCACAATCGCAATTGAGAATTCGCTGATTTAATTGAGCTATTTCTGACGCAATTTCAGCTCCCCCTTGTAAGCTGCTTCTGATTTGGTCTGCTAATGATTTAGCAAATACAGCAAAATATAGAGATGGTGAGCCTTGCAAGTCACCTTTAGTCTTTATATTTACTTCGTCATTTTCATCTGATGTTAATTTTATTGTTAGTGTAAATTCTGCCATTATTGTTTCCTATATTCAGGTAATAAAAAGCCCCGCATTGGCGAGGCTGGTGTTTAACTGAGTTTATTATTTAAAAGCTAACTATTTCCATAGTGGCTAATGCAAAAAAAATAACAGGAAATAAACACACTGATGCCATTAACACACATATGATTTTAATTATCCAGTTCTTAGATGTGCATGCCACATAGGTAGATACTAATCCGATGGGAATAGTGATCCAACCGTATAAAAGGAACATAAACACGTACCATGCGAATCCTTCAACATGTACCATACTCACTCCTGAATCTTATTATAATGTTTCGAAATATATAGTAATCCTGTCACTCACCACAGCCCACTCGGAAATGAGCTGGAGTTAGTTAATGACTATTTATCAATTAATTATTTAACAAGATGCAAACTAGGACGTTGTTGTTTTTTCGTAGCAGTGATTTCGCCATTACCGTCTATAGCAGTCATAAAGAAATTATGATCAAAGGTAAACGCCCGCATTTCGTCGAGTGGCAAGTGTAATTGGTTAAGAATATCTTGTCGCTTAACCCCACTATTACGTAATGAAGTAAAAACCTTATCTAGGATCATGGACTTTTCCCGATTCTCCATTCCTTCCGGTTCAGCAGTTCTAAATCCTCGTCTGCTAAGTTCTATACATAATTGACGGTGATGCCATTCTGTAGAAAGCCCTACATCAAGAGTGCGTCTAACAAGCGCAGCGAGGGAAACCTTCCAATGTTTTTTTAACTGAATTAAGTGATTTAATGATGGCATTCTTGGTACGGTTGCCAGAATACTACGTTCAGGCATTAAAAATGCGGAAGCAAATTGGTCTGCCTCAATCTCAGCTTGTCGTCCGTTATTGCTTGAATGTTTATGAAGTACTAAATGTCCTAACTCATGCGCGGCATCAAATCGGCTACGCTCTGGCGTTTTCATTGTGTTGAGCAAGATGAAAGGCTTTTCATCCATCCAGAAAGAAAAAGCGTCAACTTCAAGGCAATTTTCCGCCAATGAAAAAACTTTAACCCCGTTAGCTTCGAGCAAATGAACGATATTCGAAATAGATAACTCACCGATCCCCCAATGTTCTCTCACTACTCGTGCTGCATCTTCTGGGGAGCAGCTACTATCAAAACTACAGTCAGGGATATTAGGTGCAGGAAGTTTAAAACTGGACTCTATCCATGAAGACAATTCCTGAACTAGTTTACCTGCACTTATGGCGGCATTACGTTTTTGGGCACTGAGTTTTGTCATCGCCCGAAAACTTACCGATTCATTTTCTAAAGTAAGATTCTCTTCAGAGCTAAAAAATGCCAAAGGATATCCAAGAACAGCCGCAATCTTTGTGATGCCATCACTAGTAAGATCGAACATACCGGATTGCTCATAATTTGATATCGTTCTGCTTGTTAAGCCTGCTTGCTCAGCAAGGGCTTTCTGTGTCAGCCCTCTGCGCTCTCTTGCAAGACGTAAACGCTCTGAATTAAACATGATTCATATTAACCTGTTTTTAAAATATCAATCTCAATTTCAGGTGTGAATTGAGGCTCGCCACCCTGTTTAGTGACAGGATCTGTTGATGTTGTATTCAGAATTAATCGGGTAGAAAACCCATTAATTTCATTCTTTCGGTTATAGGTAATAGGCTTAGAAAATTCCGCTCTCATTCCCCATTGATACTCATCTATCCGGTAGACATAATGAAGAAGACACCAGATGTCTAACCCGAGTGAATTGGTGAGTATTTTATCATTATTACTGAACGAAAAATCCAGTGCCATTTGTTGGTCTGGATATACAAAAGGGTATTGTATAGGATTGTCTTTGTAGGTAAGTCCCATAAATTCACGTGTAAACTTACCTTTTTTTGCACGAGACTCAGGATAGGCATCCGTCAATCCGGTTTGGTTATTCCCACTACAGATATAAACAGCTATTTGATCATTAACGGCTAGCTCAACATTTCTCACTGAAAGTCGTTTAAAGCCCTTTACCGAAAGAACGTCTCTAGCCGCTCGTACCGCTTCATGATAGAAGAAAGTTCCACCTGCTGTTACAGCATTATTTCCGGTCACGGATAGTTGCTGTGATAACGCCTTAAAGAGAATTTGATTTAAATCTTCCTGAGCTAATCCCAGATCTGCTAAATGGGCATCTATTATATTGGGTTCGGTATGGACAATCGTTCTTGCTAAATTATTTGCAGAGTGCATAGGTTATCCTTATATCATTTTCTATTTTTTATACCTCATTTGAGGTCAAAAAACAAGAAAGTCACTATGCAATCACCAACTCTATTTAGCTAAACCCTCGCAGTAACCCCGCCCGACGCCAGTCTACGGCGGGTTTTGGTTGAATACAGGGCTACGTCACTCATGCAGCAAGAGCCGCTGTTATTATCGGAACTCACATGCTTCTTGAGTCCCACAATCAGACGCGCGTAAATATCATTTTCGTCAACGCTTCTGACGACTGAGTCTATAACTTGTTCCACTGAGCGGGGTTGAACTTTTGACTCCAGTTCCTGACTTTTCTTTGCCAAGAATTCAGCACGGCGCTCAAAACGACGAGCGGTATAAGCTGTTTGAGCCTTTACTTTAACCGGGGTTTTCTTATCGCCACTTTTCTTAAGAGAAAGTATAGAGCGATCTGTATTAGCCATATTCGCCTCCATAAGTAAGTTTTGGTGGTGTAGTCATCACCTTATTTTCACTACACCCCAAAACCTACTCAGTGGGGTTGATTCAAGAATGCCTGAATCGTCCGTTGCCCTGTGCTAGCGGCGCTGTTAAAGAGCGGGCACTGCTATATCTGATACTGCCTAACTTGGTATATTGCTGACTATCGAATCATCTACATCTTCTTACGCCTGTAGCGGCTACTTCGTGGGCGTCCTGCCTGTTCGATGTAAATAGTTAAACATAAAACTTAATGTGTAGTCAACTTTAAGTTTAAATTATTTTAAGTTTAATGCTTAATGTTTTGGTGTGAGCATAAAAAACCAGCACCAGGCTGGTTTGAGTACATGGTCAGGAAGGCAATCTCTGCTAAGAAGTTAGCTCTTGAGATTGTATTAAGAGTTCCTTTTTAGTTCAGTTGGTCGTTCTAGCTTAACGATTAGAACGTTATTTGTATTAATTATTTGTTTTAATTCTATTTTTGATCTTAGGGGAGGGGAGTTCTGCTTCAGTGGCTGATATAATTTATCAATGACTTACTGTCATGACGAAAGCATAAAGTCTAACTAATAATCACGTGTTGTTACAATGAGTTAATAATTAAAATATAGAACATTTATGCTTTCTTTTGCCTTCTTTTATGTAATAATTCTTCTAGTAAACCATCGTAATGCCGTTTTTTCTCTTCAAGATTTTTTAGTAGCAAATCAGCTTCCCTATCGGGCAACTCATTGAAAAGCTCTAATAAAATCCTTTCTCTATTAGTTAATTCTGGTCTTGGCAAAATTGCATCATTAATATTTGCATTCTCGTCGCTTTCTCCTAGTATCCAGGCAACAGAAACCCCAAGTGAATCAGCAAGTTTCATTGCTGATTCCTTTCCTATGCTTCCCCTTGTATACCAACCATTGACTGATTGTGGTGTAACACCACAAATTTTAGCCATATCAGATTTAGATATACCACGGGTTTTTATTAGCTGATCTAACCGCACTGAGAGTGGGTTGATATTCATATGTTGTTTTTTCATCCGTATATTTTAAACAAAAAGTTTAATATTTGAAATAAACTAAAAATTGACTTTAAATTAAGTTTTATATTTAAATTCTCATTATTAAATTATGAGGAGATAAACATGACAGCTTTAACCAAGGCCATTCACCTTGCTGGTTCGGCAACTAATCTTGCAAGAGGGTTGGGGGTATCCAACATGACAGTGAGTCAATGGAAAAACCGTTATAGAGGCATTGTTCCTGCCGAACGAGTTATCCCGATTTACAAATTAACAGGGGTTACACCTCATGAATTGCGCCCAGATATATACCCAAATCTCAAAGATGGGTTATCTGATTCCTCTGAACCAAGTGGCGCAGATATTAACCGTAAGTTTTGAATAAATATCAATTTTAAATTATTTCGCTCTTTAACATTATGAACCGCTCTAGGCTTTCTTGGAGCAACCCACATCATCTATCTCAGGATAGTTGATATTCCCGTTTGCTTATTAAACAAACATTAATTTAACTTTAGGAACTATATCAGATGGAAATCGCAAAAACTGTCAAAAATACACGTGTTACGTGTAGCGCCCAATATCTAGAGAGTTATTTTCTCAAGTCAGCTTTGGATTTTGGAAACAATGATCTGGCGCGTGAAATGGGAATTCACCCATCTACATTGAGTCGGGATAAAAACCGGATAGCGAAATTAGCTAGTTTGATGGTTGTGAAATTGGGATTGCCTGAATGGGCGTTTGAGATTGGCGTTTCTGACTGTGAATCTAAACCCGTTGTAGTTATTGAGGGTGAGCACGCAGAACGGCTGATTCAGGCCCTGGAAGGGAAAGGTAAGATTAAAAGAAAAACCTCGGTTGCAGCAACAGCCGAGGCTTCTGAAATGCAACTTGAGATGTCGATTTAACGACACGAGGTATGCAAGCACCTCAAAACAACATTTCACAGAGGTAATTATACATGAAAACACAATTTAATCACAGCGCTGTGCATAAAAATAACATGCGTGACAGGTTGGCGCGTTCCGTTACTGAGGATGGAGCAAAAAAACTGCGCGAGGCACTGGAGGATGCGAAGTTGCGTCTGGAGCATCACGAGCTGACCGGAGGGTCGCAGCATGGGTAACGTTGCAAGAATGGCTGATTACCGGCCTCGCCCTGAGGTTGTGGAGAGGAAAGTGGCTGATGTTGAAGATGGATACACACGGATAGCCAATGAATTACTGGAGTCTATAGCGAGTTCAGATCTTACGGCTAGGCAGTTAAAAGTCATGCTGGCAATTATCAGAAAGACATACGGTTTCGGTAAAAAATCTGATCGTATTGCTGATTCTCAAGTAGCAAAAATCACAGGCTTATCCAGACAGAATGTGAACAAGGCGAAAAACGAATTAATTTCAATGCGTTTTTTGATTATTGATGATAACAAAATAGGGGTAAACAAAGTCACAACAGAGTGGATTAATCAATCTAGAGACACTGTCTCTAATTTGAAGACAAAAAATGTCTCTAACTTAGAGACAGATGATGTCTCCAATGTAGAGACACACAAAAGAAACACTGTAAAGAAAAAAGAAAAGAACCCCCTTACCCCCACGGGGGGTGATGATGAAGTGGTTAAACCTAAAAAGCGAAAACCATCTTCCCAAATCAACTACGACGAATATCTCAATGCCTACAACGAAGAGGTTGGTGAGAGATTGCCACACGCTGTAGAAGCCAATACCAAGCGTCAACGAGCGCTAAAGAAATTAATACCCAAGTTGCGAACTCCAAACGTTGACGGATTCAGGTCATATGTTCGGGCATTCATCGGCATGGCTAGGCCGTTTTACTTTGGTGAGAATGATCGCGGTTGGACGGCAAACATTGATTATTTGCTGCGTGAAGACACTCTGACAGGCGTTCGTGAAGGGAAATTTGTAGGAAAAGATTATGAATGATTACATCGAAAACTGTTATGAATTTGAATCCAGCGTAATCGGTGGGCTGTTAATCAGCGGGTTGACACAGGATGCAAGCGATGTACTGGCAACGCTGGAACCAGAGGCTTTTGGTTCGGGATTTTATCGTGAAACATTTAAGACCATTATCTCACTCGCCAAGACAAGAGGCATGATTGATTCTCTGATGGTGGCTGATGTGATGGGGGAGGAACATTTCACTAGCGTCATGCTGGCTGCTAAAAACTGTCCCAGCGCCGCCAACCTCAAAGGCTACGCCAACATGGTTGCCGCTAACCATGAACGCCGCAAAATGATTGAATTAATGGATCAAGCCAGAGAACGAATTCTTACCGGAACAATCGAAAGTGCAGTGGAATCTATGGACTGGTTTATATCTCAGGCTACGGAAGTTCGCAGACCGCGAGATGAAATCCGACCGCTGCATGTTTCTGAACTATTGGGCGACTACACGGAAGTTCTGGAGAAACGGCTCAAAAACGGTGAGCAATCTGACACGTTGAAGACCGGCATTGATGAGCTGGACGAAATTACAGGTGGTATAAACCCTGTTGATTTAGTGATCGTTGCCGCCCGCCCTGGCATGGGTAAAACAGAGTTCGCATTGAAAGTGGCGGAAGGCGTCGCCAGTCAGACTATTGCCGGAACTGACCAGAAGCGCGGCGTATTGGTTTTCTCAATGGAAATGGATTCCCAGCAGATTATCGAACGCCAGTTGGCGGGAACCTCCAATCTATCTGTTTCAGTATTACGAAATCCCGCACGGTTGGATGATGAGGGCTGGAATTGGGTTACTGTTGGTCTGGGGAAATTGCAACAGTTGGATATTTGGGTTGTCGATGCCAGCAAATTGACTGTTGAACAGATTATGTCGATTGCCAGACGTCACAAGAAGGCTCACCCAGCGCTATCCCTGATCATGGTTGATTATCTGGGGCTAATTGATAAACCCAAAGCAGAACGTAATGATTTGGCTATCGCGCACATCTCATCCAGTCTGAAACGTTTAGCGAAAGATCTCAAGACGCCTGTTATGTCATTGAGTCAACTCTCTCGTGATGTTGAGAAACGCCCCAACAAACGCCCAACAAACGCCCAACAAACGCTGACTTACGAGATTCCGGTAGTGTTGAGCAAGATGCGGACAGTATCATCATGTTGTACCGTGATGCAGTGTACAATGAGAATTCCCCCGCAGCGCCATACGCTGAAATTATCGTAACGAAAAACAGGTTCGGGCAGCTCGGCACGGTTTACCAGCGATTCCGCAATGGTCACTTTATGCCGACCGATCAGGAAGAGGCCGCCAGAGTTTGCCAGAACGACAATAAACCGCACAAACGCTTTGCTAAAGGAGCAAATGTATGAATTTGAGGCATATCTCAGAAGCTATTGAAGAAAGGCAAAAAATCATGGAAGAGTTGAATTCTATTTTACGAATCACGGATAAACATTTTATTTTCCACTTTAACGGAATGGATCAATATGAGATTCCAGTTTCTGATTGCAATACACCAGAAAAACTACTCTCGTGGGTATTTCATTTGACAGAAAAAAGATGGATGAGTGTAGATTTGCTTCGCCATTTCATCCGCGCTGCAAGTCATAAATCAAAAATTTCTATAATTTAATGGCTCCTGCGGGGGAGTCCCACCGTAAGGACTTTTGAGATGAAAACAAAAAATACCGCAATGGAATTGGTTTTCTACGAAAAGAGCAATGATGAGAAAGTTAAAAAATATTCGTTGCACCATTGGAACGAAAAGACGCATCTAGAGCAAACTCTCACCGCCACAAAGAAAATGCCGCATAGAGGCTGGGAAATCGATATCGCAATGGATGAATTCCCACGTATCGATGATGAGCTGACCGCATTACTGAAATATGGTGATTGGCTAGAGCGATTAGGTATTGCTATTCGTCGTGAGGCTAAGAAAGCAATTAAGAAGGGCGTTAAATGAAAATCAAAACGAGCGAACTTTCGGGGCGGGCGTTGGACTGGGCTGTGGCTAGGGCTGCTGGCATGGAACCAGAGGGCAAATAACGATGGCAAGAACAGCGATTGAACGAGCTAATAATGCTGCGAAACACAATTACTCATGGTCGGAATCATGCCGGGTTCACATCTGTGCTAAATGTGGAACCGCTGAACATCGTTCAGGTTGGTATTGGTGGGCTGGTTACAAATCAAAATTAGAGCCGCCATGTGCATACAATCCACAAATTGATAGCGCAGAAATGCGGAACTGGTGTGCAGAAAATGCAACTCATGAGGGGTTATAACGGAGGC
The DNA here is from genome assembly GCF_015163665.1 of Xenorhabdus sp. BG5. Classification (GTDB taxonomy): domain Bacteria; phylum Pseudomonadota; class Gammaproteobacteria; order Enterobacterales; family Enterobacteriaceae; genus Xenorhabdus. The sequence goes on from NZ_JADEUG010000038.1 coordinate 18,041, forward strand.
TAGATGGATAATTTCTGCCTGCATGAATCAACCAAAAAATTATTTTACGACAACCTGAAACAACTACTCGCCACTCACCAAAAACTCAGTATCTCAGTCAAACCCTACAGAAAAAAACGCTCACTATCCCAGAATGCCCTATCACATAAATGGTACGGGGAGATTAGCGCATATTTGGTTAAATCAGGTCGCGATTACTGTACGCCAGAATGGGTTAAGCGGAATCTCAAGAAAACCTACTTGGGTTACGCTGAGGTGGAATACGTTGATTTTGTTACTGGTGAGATTGAAACACATCAAGAATTACGCCACACGTCAGATTTAGATACTGGCGATATGTATTACTACATGAGCCAAATTGAGGCGTGGTGTTTTCTTGCTGGTATTGAGTTAACCACACCCCATGACAGCGAGTACATGAAGCTCAAACAGGAGGCAGGATGAATGTTAAAAATATTTCTCAGCATCCCAATGAGTTAATTGGTGAGCTTTATGAAGAAAATAACCGATTACGCAAGCAATTATTGATAACCAGACAAAGTTTAATCAGTGCTAACTCACGTTTAGATGCAGCTCAACGTGAATTGAGTTTGCGTAATTTTGATATCAGTTGCATACCACCAATTCCTGTATCACCACAGATTAGGCAATGGATGGACGAATATGGCGTGCCGTGGGAAGCGCTGTATTGCCAAATCTGCCGCAGTTGGTTTTCTGATTTAGATAGTGCATTTCCATACTTTCTTGAGGGATGCAAGTGTAAATGCGATGAGGAGCAAGAGCGGTGAAACAGCAAACCTACCGTAGTAAAAAATGGCTGGCAGCCGTTGGTCAGATTGAATGCTGTGTTAGGTGTGGGAAATATGGCATTCAGGTGGCGCACCGTAACGAGGGAAAGGGTATGGGATTAAAGGTGGATGATAGCCTGACTGCTGCCCTGTGTCCTGAATGTCACCATGCTATCGATAATGGGCTGGATATGAGCAGAGACGAGCGCAGGCAGGAGATGGACAGGTCGATTGTGTTGACCATCAAGGAATTGACCAGAAGGAGATTAGTTGGCGCGCTATGAAAACCTACAATTTAAAATTGCCGTGGCCTCCCTCCGTTAATCACTACTGGCGGCATACACAACGAGGGCATTACATCTCCAAGCAAGGTGAAAATTACAGAGAAGCCATCATAAGACTCATTGAGCAGCAAAATTTAAATATCAACACCCTCTCCCGCATCAAAATTACCATCACGGTACATCCCCCGGACAGACGAAAAAGAGACATCGATAACCTGCCAAAAGCAGTATTCGATTCGCTGACGCATGCCCGTTTCTGGGCGGATGATGAGCAGATTGATGATATGCACATTATGCGGGGTGAGCGGGTTGCAGGCGGTTGTTTAGATGTCCAAATATGGGAACTGGAAGACAACGCATCACGATAAGAAACAGGCAGTATTACGGGAGAGTAAGATGGGTAGTATCGGAGAAAAACAGCTCACTAAAGAGCAACATGACTGGATTGATGGCTGGCTAAATCTATGGGGCGCATGGGTCTACAGCGGCAGAATTGATAAACGCCAGATAAACATGATTTACAAGTTCATGGTTAGCGTAGAACCCCGTAAAAACCCAGACAGGCCAATATGCAATGATGATGACGGAATGCTAATTTCTCAGGTAGTCGATTCTGTCATGTTCATTGATCGGAAAGCCTACGGCATTTTACTCAGTTATTACGCGCATGGTGCGTCGAAATTATCCATATCCTCTTACTATCACCGGGTTGCAGATTCCCGCAAGATGATGACGCGTTCTGGCGGGCGACTGAAAAAACCGTCCCTCAGAACCTGTCGTCGTGAGGTAGATGAAATTTTAAACGCAAGCGTCTATCTGTTATATCAACCGCTGAAAAATGCGTTCAACTCCCGCAAACCTGTCGCCAAAATTAAAAACATTGCGTAGAACATGTTGACATTAATGGGCAAATGGACAATAATTTTTGCTAAGGTTGCCGTCAGTGTTTCTTAAGCGTTTAACCAGAACAATTATCCCGCACTTGCGGTTTTTTTTACGCCTAAATAAACACAAGACTTGCTGTTGCACTTGGTCAGAGTTACATGTGTATTCATACACAAAAACTGACCAAGGGTTCAAAATTATCATGCTAAAACATGAAGATATGACAACAATAGCCGCCTGTGTTTTAGAAACCATTCCCCAGGATATTTGGGTGACGGTTTCTGATGTTTACAAATTAACAGGACTCGCCGAACCCCGTTGCCAATTATTATTAACTCAATTTTCTCTGGCTGGTTTGATGGAAAGCCGGGACGACGACACCTTTTTCAAGCGTTATCCCTGATAAGGAAACTCCTTAAAAGATAAAAAAGAAGAAGCACTGGCGGATTGAATCAGGCCAGTGCTTCTTTTCGTGTTTTTTCGGGAAGCAAGTCAGATCCGATATGGAAAATATTGTGACTCTTAGTGACCTCACATTAATTAACGACGACTCTCTGAAATTTATCAAAACCCTGCCAGATAACTGCATTGACCTGATCGCCACTGACCCGCCGTACTTTCGCGTGAAAGACTGTAGCTGGGATAATCAGTGGTCAGATGCCACGGCCTACTTTGCGTGGCTGGATGAATTGCTGGCCGAGTTCTGGCGGGTACTGAAACCCAACGGCAGTTTGTATATGTTTTGTGGTTCACGTCTGGCTTCTGATACCGAACTGCTGGTGCGGGAACGGTTTAACGTGTTGAATCATATCATTTGGGCTAAACCGTCTGGCCCGTGGCGCAGACAGAACAAAGAAAGCCTGCGGATGTATTTTCCGGCAACCGAGCGGATCATCTTTGCCGAACATTACCAGGGACCCTATCACCCCAAAGGTGATGGCTATTTCAAACAATGCCGGGAACTCAAACAGTCGGTATTTAAACCGCTCATCGATTATTTCCGTGATACCCGGAAAGCATTAGGTGTTACGGCGAAAGAAATTCACGCAGCAACGGGCAAGCAGATGGCCAGTCACTGGTTCAATGACAGCCAATGGCAGTTACCCAATGAAACTGACTACCAAAAGTTACAAGCGTTATTTGATCGTATCGCCAAAGAAAAGCACCAGCGTGGCGAACTAAACACGCCTTATTCTGAGCTGGTGGAATCTCATTTAACTCTGTCATGTCAGTATGACGAGTTGCGGCAAGAATACGGCCTGTTGCGCCGTTCGTTCACTGTCACCACCGCAGTGCCTTATACCGATGTCTGGCAGTTTGCGCCGGTACAATATTATCCGGGCAAACATCCATGCGAAAAACCAGCTGACCTGATGGCACATATTATCCAGTCCAGCAGCCGTGAAGGGGATCTGGTCGCCGATTTCTTTATGGGTTCCGGAGCAACACTAAAAGCGGCGTTGAAACTCAATCGCCGTGTATTGGGTGTGGAACTGGAAGAAGCGCGGTTTAAGCAGACTGAGCAAGAGATAAACGACCAGTTGTAAACTCTAAGTTGACAACTCAACTACCGAAGATTTTCAGGTAGTTCAAAATCCCGCAATAGTCCGGGATGTTTAGAGGAATGTTTTATGCAGCAAATAGAGAAAATAGCAGAAGAGGTCGTTTCTAGGCTTTTTGCAAATGGTAAAACTCCAATGGAACACTTTGGTATCAACTGGGAACAAGCTGAGCGTCTAGAACGCGATATACCTCAAATCGTTATGGGGTATGATCCAAATGAAGATTGTTTACACCGCAATCACTCACAGAACCTCAGTATTTCTTATTGCGGCTGGCATCCCTTACTACACAATGAGTAGGGCGAACAGTATCGCCCTACTGACTTAATCTGGCTGAAGCTCATGACGCGCCGCTTCAGCAATAAAATGGCTGCGATCCCGGTATCGCATCGGATTTTGTTTTACTCTGGTATCGATTCGCTTTATGAGAGTGTCAGGTAACGCAACATTGATACGTTGCTGTTTTCCCTCAAACTCAGATAAATCAATATCAATCACAAACCAGCTATCAAAATCCGCATATTCAGGATTGGCTGCATAAACCAGATGCCCTGCATCTTGGAGTTGATCAACAGTGAAATTCCCGCTGCAAATCATTTCCTCAATGGTGAGTAAAATGGCTTCACGCACCATCGCAGGAATATCTTTTTGATTATCAGCAGCAGAGAAACAGTCATAGTCATGAGTAGAAAACGCCGGAACAACCATCCCGTATGCGGTATTTTCATCTTTGGGTATTTCAACACCGACTGAGAAAAACATAGTTACCTCCAGAAGAGAGCGGGGATTAGATCCCCGCTGATTTTTTAATGGATTTAACAGTACCTAGTAGTAAATCTTTTTTCGGATGCGGAACAGGAAAAGTTTTTCCTGTTATCGGAGACCACCACATTTGGTGGCTTGTTCCTTTATGCCGCTTCAATTCACACCCTGCTGCTATTAATTCCTTTATCAGGTCAGTTGATTTCATGTTTCCTCCTAACCTGAAAATAAATATACACACATATACACACAAATCAACATTTATTAATCAATAGGGGCGAACCTATTTCACCCCACGGACGCCCATTATCTCAATGGGGTGGAATATGAAGATGAAAGAAAATCCTGATTTATGGGCTGACTTACTCAACGGCCTAAAAAACTCGTGGCCGCAAATATCTGGCTCTGTTTTGGCGATAGCGATTTGTTACGGCCGACTGATTTACGACGGTGTGGAACGAAAGAACCGCTGGGTAGAGGCGCTGCTCTGTGGGGCCTTGTCATGGAGTGTATCCAGTGGCCTGGAAATGTTCGGCATTCCTATCAATTTTGCACCGGCCATCGGCGGTGCTGTTGGCTTTATTGGCGTTGAGAAATCCGCGAGTTTGCTGTTCGCGCCATTAACAAACGGTTGGGGGATAAACAGTGACCAGAGGCATTGATAACCATAATCCGGGCAATATTGACTATAACCCCGTGAATAAATGGCTGGGACAATTGCCGCATGATAAAAATATTGAACCACGTTTTTGTCGTTTCAAGTCGGCTGAATATGGCATTCGGGCACTGTTCAAGTTGCTGAGGAACTACCAGAGCAACCCAAAATTACAATTGCATTCGGTTAGGCAAATCATCAATCGTTATGCCCCGCCCATTGAGAATAATACGGAACGTTATATTCAGTTCGTGGCTGAAAAGATTGGCGTTTCGGTTGATGCGACAATATCCACTCAGGATAAAAACGTTTTGTTTGCGCTGGCCGAGGGAATCATCCAGATGGAGAACGGCAAACAGCCTTATTCCGATGATATTTTCGAACGGGCGTTTGAGATGCTATGAGGAATTGAGCAATGAACATGATTCAGATTCTGGTTCCACCAATTTATTTTGTTGGTGTTATTGTGGCATTTATTATTTTAGCATCGATAGAAAAACGATCTGATGACCCGGAGGATTTTGGGTTAATTATGTTTTTGTCAATCATGTGGCCGCTATTGATTGTTTTTTTGCCAATTTTTTTGTATTCGTTTTTCTCAACAATAAATACGATCAATTTGTTGGCAGGCGGTCATGAAATGGCAATTTGGCGCTGCGATTATAGGCATCGCGCTGATTGGCTATGCTGCACACTCCGTCTATTCGGTATATGCAGAAAACGGCCGGCTGACGAGTGAAAATGAATCCCTGACCCAACAGAATCAACGCCAGCAGTCCATCACCGACAACGCCTACCACTCTATCAGGTTATTCAATGACATCTCACGAATTAATAGCGAAAACCGGCAGCGGTCAGCCGTGGATTCTGAGAAAACGCAGGCCGCCATCAAAACGGCTGTTATTAATCATGATTGCGCCGCTCGCACTGTGCCTGATGGGGCTGTTAGCCGGTTGCAGCAACACGCGAACCGAATACGCTCCGGTGCCGCCGATACCGACCCCGGCACATCTGCTCGCTGACTGTTTGGCTCCAGTAATACCGGACAAAATGACATGGAGTGACAGTTTGATTTTAAATGAGCAACTGTTGACAGTCATTGAGCAATGTAATCTGGATAAGCGGGCGATACGGGAAATTGCAAAGCCCCTACAATGAGGGGCTAAACATTAACTAACTGAAAGTGATAGTTTTTTACCTATCGCGGCAACCGCTCGGCTAATCGTATCAATCTTAGTGGTATGACGTGGCGCCAGTATTCGTTGGATTTCAGGGGGACGGATACCGGTTAAGCGTGATAAATCAGCTTTACTAATTTTAGCGCTGAGAAGCTCATTATTGAGTAAGATTTTGGCATACACACTATCAGGTAAGTGTACCCACTGTTCATCTTCCTGAAGCTCCGAATCTGCCAGGGGAAAGTTTTTATCCATATCAAAGTAGATTTCGACACTGGAAAGTAAAACATCCTCCGCCATTTCCATTGCTTCAGGCATATCTGCACCACATGTAATGGCTTCGGGAATATCCCTGAATGTGACTGTATATCCGTTATCTTCTTTAACAAATTTAGCAGGATAGTACATATAGACCTCTTTAATAATCTGTCGGTGCAGTGATAGCCCTCGCATTGAGGGCTAGAGTTTATTTTAAATCTAGTTGCTTCTTGACTCCTTCGACTAACCCCGTGGTCAATTCCTGACTGGGGTGTCTGGGGAGGTGGCTTATTTTGCCTTTGTAGTAGAGTTTCAGGTGTTTTTTGCCATTCTCTGTTTCTACTCCTTGCGCTTTTAGCCACTTTAAAAATTCACTTTGTTTCACAGCTCCTCCGTTCTGTTAACTTGAAATAATTGTATGCAAAAATGCTAACAAAGGCAAGAGGAAATTAGCATTTTTGCATATTAATTTCACCGCGCATTCTGCAATCAAAAGTGAGGTAAATATGCCTGAGCATCAGATACCACCACATAGGCGTCCATCGGGGTTAATGTTAAATGCAGCACAAAGGGAAGAACGAAAAGCCAAGATGCTGCTGGATATTGTCAAACTAAAGCGATATCACGGACTCAATGATGAAGAACTCGCGCAAGTGATGAAAATAGCTTGCGAATTATCGAAGTAAAAGGAAACGAAAATGGCAGCTCCAAAGGGCAATCGGTTTTGGGAGGTCCGAAGCAGTCATGGGCGGAACCCGAAGTTTGGTTCGCCTGAGGAACTGTGGAAAGCATGTTGTGAATACTTTGCATGGGTAGAAGAAAGCCCGCTGTACGAGACAAAGGCGTTTCATAATCAGGGTGAAATAGTTTACGCAAAGTTAGCAAAAATGCGGGCTATGACAATATCTGGGATGTGCATATTTCTAGATATATCACGGCAAACTTGGGATCTGTATAGAGCCAGGGAAGATTTTATTGGCATCACTACGCGTGCGGAACAGATTATCTATAACCAGAAGTTTTCTGGCGCAGCGGCTGACTTACTTAATGCCAATATCATCGCCCGTGATTTGGGGTTGAAAGAGCAAACCATTAATGACCATCTTTCTACTGACGGTTCAATGTCCCCCGCTAAGATAATACTGGTTGCCGGGGGTGAACATGACGACAGCCCGGATTGAACTCCCGCCTAAACTCATTCCGGTATTCAGTGGTGACTATCGTTATAGATGCTCACATGGTGGACGAGGCTCAGCCAAGACAAGAACCTTTGCACTAATGACGGCCATTCGCGGTTACATGGCTGCTCAGAACGGGCAATCAGGTGTCATACTTTGTGCGCGTGAATATATGAACTCCCTTGAAGAGTCATCAATGGAAGAGGTTAAGCAGGCCATCAGGTCTGTACCTTGGCTGAATGATTTCTATGAGCTGGGCGAAAAGTTTATCCGCACCAAATGCAGGTCGGTTAACTATGTGTTTGCTGGGTTGCGCCACAATCTCGACAGCATCAAATCCAAAGCCCGTATTCTGATTGCATGGGTGGATGAAGCGGAATCGGTTTCTGAAACTGCATGGACAAAACTGACACCGACTGTACGTGAGGCTGGTTCTGAAATCTGGGTGACATGGAACCCGGAAAGAGACGGCAGCGCCACTGACAAACGGTTTAGAAAGAACCCACCTGAAAATTCCATCATTGTTGAGATGAATTACGATGATAACCCGTGGTTCCCCTCTGTGCTGGAAGAGGAAAGGCTAAGTGACCAAGCAAGGTTAGAGCCTGCTACTTACTCATGGATTTGGGAAGGTGCCTATCTGGAAAACTCCGATAAGCAGGTGTTGGCGAATAAATACGTTATCAAGGAATTTCCTGATGACCTGTGGCAAAAAGCGGACAGGCTGCTGTTTGGTGGTGATTTTGGTTTTGCCAAAGACCCCAGCACGTTAATCCGTATCCCTTGAGACGCCCATAATTTGACAGGCTTTCGAGACATTACCGAGTTCCTTGGCGAGATTCAGCAAACCGGCTTTGTGTTTGATGATAGGGTTGTTAGTATGAAGCATGAGAGTTACCTCGTATTTTGTATAAGGATTAGACACCCATATCAAAACCGGTAACTCTCAACCTTTCAAGGTTCAGTGTCAGATCACGTCGTGACTAATACACCTAATTGCTGGTAGTCCATTCCACCCTCAAGAATGGGCGTTTTGCCTGCATTACGAGCACCTTTGTAGCGTTCGAGGGCTTCCAATGCTTTATTGCCTTTGACACCATCCAGCCAATCAGCGGATTTAATCACGCCAGCCGCCATCATGCCGTCTTTCATAATGCTTGAACCGTGGCGTTGTTGTGCCAGTCCCAAGCCCAATGTTTCACGGCAAATGGTGACAGGCGAGCGGCCAAGAAAGCCATCTTCCGTGGCATAACGTAAATGTAAGACTTCTTCCTGTAAGTAAGTTGACCTTGCCGCTATAAGGTTCGGTGATGGTATAGACGAATCGGTGATCGGATAATCGCTGTGGTACAACCGCCGACGGTGGGTAAGGGTGCAATGATTGTGGCTGTCCATCGTTTCCCCAGCCTATCACGGCATAGGCATTACCATTCAGCAGGCAATGACGCATCAGGGTTCGCTTAAACTGAAACGGGGTCTGGCAGTCATTCGGGCATTCATTGAGTAAATAATCCACAGGGTGATCACTCAGCCATTCGCGGGATTCTTTCCCGTTCTGGTGCCGAACCCGATAAAGGTAACAAGGCATAGTCGCCACGGCTTCACTAATCACTGTGACGGCATTCATCACCGCAGGCAAACCTTCGGCTATCGAGGGTGAAACATACTCACCTGATTTGGTATTAGGTACGCCTGCCAGAGAAAGAAACTCATCAATCGTCATACTTCGGGTTTCTGGGGCATTACGCTTAAAAGGCCACATAGTTACACCTCAGACAATTGCAGCCAGTAATGACGCAAATCCGTATTGCTGGGTTTAGCAGCATTCAGCGAGCGTTTGGCTATCTCTACGCCACTTTCAGGATAAGCGGGCATACTGGTGATCGTGATTTCCCGCAATTCCGCTTCTAATACCGTCCTGATATAAGGCTCTTGACCAACATCCCACAGGCCTTTTAGTGCCCTAAATCCGAAGCTCATTCCTGAGATATCACCACGCTCAACCAATGTCAGCACATCACGCCCCAATTGGGTATCAGGCGGAGTAAGCTCGAAACGTAATCCGGTAGCATCTTCACTCAATTGCAATGTGCCGGAGGTAGTACGGCCTAACAGGTTCATGTGATCATGTTCATAAAGTGCCCTGACATCAACGCCAGAAGTTAAGCTGGCACTAAACGCATTCGGGGCGAACTGTTCTATAAATTCATCCCATAGCACTTGGGATCGGCTGTTCCACTTAATCACATAGCCTGTCAGCTTCTTATCGCTGGCAGAAAGTGATGCCGTTCTTAATTCAATATCATTCATTCGATGAACTCCAAGACTGAAAAGGGGCGCTGTGCCCCTCTTACTTATTTACTGGTTGCTTTGATTTCCAGTACTTTAATTGCGTTGGAGTCCACCAGACCGCCACCCAAATATTTATCGGTATGTACCTTATAAAATCCCGGTTCGGTGATATTATCGGGACGGGTACGGGTTCCGGTTTGATGGTCAACGATGAAGTAACCGCGCTTGAAGTCGCCCAGACCAATGATGTTATCGGGCATAAATTCGAGGTAATGAACAGGCAAACCCAGCAACATGTCAGGATCACCCGCTTACAGACGCTCACGCCAGATATAATCGCCGTTACCGTTTTTCAGCTTCTGCACCTGAGCAGCAGTGGTTGAGTTCATCACCCAAACCGCGTTCTTACGGTATTTGTTCTTGAGCAGGAATTTAAGGTCAATCAGGCTGTCAGCTTCAAGACTGGTTGCTTCCAGCTTTTGCAGCGTACCGAATGCGCGTACCTTATCGGCTTGGGTGTCACGTGGATAAGATAGGAAGCCTTTTGCTTTTTTGCTGCCATCACCGCTTACAAGATCCGTTTCTTCGGTATCCACGAATGTGTCGGCAATCTCAGAAGTTAACCAGCCCAGAATATCTACATCGCTAAAATCGATAATCTCTTGGGTAGTCTTGGGGTAAGCATAGATAGGGAACAGCTTAATGCTGACTTCTTCCATCTTCGGTGTGGCAGTCTCACCGCGTGCCTTGCCTTCTTCTCCATGTGCTGCGGCTGCGCTACCGACCGAAACCAGTTGTTTATATTCATTGCTACGCGTGGTTTTGATAGTACATATTCGGCGCATAACGGATTCATCAGCCAGTTGCTGCATGATTTGCTTGTTCAGCTCCGGGATAACGGTATAGCCACCGTCTGAGGGGACGCCTGTAGACAAGGAACGCGCTTCTCCGGTCAGAATATAATTGCGCAATTCGTCATTGCTGAGTTTGTCACTGGTCGGCTGGTTTTTCGCCTGATTGCGTTCTTCATCAGACAATGCCTCATAACGGGCAATTTCTGCATTGAGGGCATCAGACTGAGTGCGCAGTTCGTCGAACTGTTTCGCTTCTTCGGCGTTGAGTGAGCGCTTTTCGTCTTCGGCTTTGGTAAGCAACGAGCGCATTTGTTGGGTTAAATCGGTTTTTTGTTGGCGTAATTCGAGAAGTTTTTTCATGGTGTTTTTTTATATCGATTTGTTTTTAATGAGATATATTTAACAACATGAAAAATAATAATAAAGAAAGATTACTATGGTGTTTAATCACACAATAATAAAAAGCCTCTGAAATTTAGAGGCTAAACAAGATAAAAATAATATTTATAAAATTTATTTTAATTTATTTACATAGATGACTTCATATCCATCATCTGTTGGATAAATAAAAGCATCATCATCAGTGGATGGAAAACTAAATGAAGCAAAAAATGCCTCATATGATATTGATGTAAATGGAGAACTCTTCCAAAGATCTTTACTTTTTTTATCATATAAAACAATAAAATATTTATCTCCCATAATGACATACCTCCACATTGCATATGGAGATATGGGTAATTTTTTATATACTACTGCGGTATATTGATCATTTTTATCTTTTACTTCAAACCCCTTATTCCAATCACCGAAAAATAAAGTTGAAGAAAATAGCATCCATACTATAAGAACAATAATGAACACTAAAACCAATGATGGTTTCATAGTGGTAAATTTATATTTTATTTTCATCGTTTAAGAACTCTATTTTGTATGAAAAATCCATTCGTAAAATATCACAAACAATTGCAAAATAACCTCTCTCATTATGTTTTTTCTTATTCCCCAAACCTATCAAATACTATTAATTTTAAATAATTAAATATCAGTTATAGTTTATAGTTAACATTACTTTGCGTGAAGTAAATGTGATAATGTTTTTGTTGGTGATATGTTATATAACTTTTCATAATCATGAGAGTTTCATATTTCCTATTCCTTTCCATGTGGTTGCTGAAGCGGCATTCAAAAAAATCTTAACTTTTTTGATTAGCTGCCACATATAT
>NZ_JADEUG010000039.1 GCF_015163665.1 Xenorhabdus sp. BG5
GGTCGAGTAGGATGGGAAAGATTATGGGAAGGATGGTTCATATTACAAACCATCCTGGAGGGTTACCTGCTTGTACAGTCTCTTGAGCTAGAGATGTGATCAAGAGACAGGAGAGTGGCAGGGATTTGCCCCCTCCCATGACTATGGCAGATGCGATGATTACATTGAGAAATTAATATTTTCTCTGCCTATATCTCATCGACCTCATCGTAGTCGCTCCATGGCGGTCTTACGTTTATGGCAAGCCCAACATAATAGTTGCAGATTGGATAGCTCATCCGTACCACCGTGTGCCTTGGGTGTAACATGATCAACTGTCACCCCTGTCACGGCTCGACCTTCGCGTAAGCACTGCTGGCACAACTGCTTGTCCCACTTGCTGCCATAGCCACGTGCATGTCGATTCTTGCCTTGCTGGTGGTTCTGCCAGCCTGTGTGCAAATGATCGTGACAGTAGCCTGAGCGGTCGGTAGTGGTCTTAGGGCAGCCACGTTTGCGGCAGGCTCTGGGGATACGGGGTGGCATATCACCATATTCCGCTATAGAGTGAGGCATGGTACAGTCGCCCGCCGAGACGCACGGTCTTATAGAGTTCTTCATTATTGAAGACCTTGAAGTTTTCGGCTGCAATGCTACCACCTTCATTAAGGTGGATTATCATCATCGTTTTCTCCTTTATTTAAATGCTGCTAACATAACTATTTCATTTGTCAAAATTACATACGGAACAATTTTCATGAGACCAATCACCCTTCTATTACTCTTGTCATCAATACTCATTGCACCACAAGCAATAGCTGTAACTGAGCATGAAAATAATTATGCTAAGCGGTGCCTGGATTATGGGATTAAAGAAATGAGGAAAGTACAGGCGGATGGTGCGCTATCGATACTGGGACAAGCAAGCATTGATAATGACAGCATACAAGAAAATGTTTTTTCTGATTACGTAGGCAGCCAATATGTCGCAACTGAACTGGTTGCTGATATCAAAGTAAAAGATAAAAAAGAAGGCGAGATCTTGTGCCTCGGCAATGATGACCAATTTTTATACTTTCATTTTAGCCCCCGCTAATTCAAGGTACTTGATAACCAATTATCCAGCCTACAGCGGATGTTTGCTGATAATGATCCGTCTTCCTCGAAGGCATGGGTTATTTTTGATTCTGTCTGTACGTTCGATGACAAGAAGACATGTCATAATTAATACAGGCAGACGGCATTCACATATTCCTGCAAATATCTTAATTTTGCCCGGTCGTTGTTGATGCCTTCTCGGATATCGAGAACAGTTGATCCAGCTTCTCCAGTGAGTTCGACGGAGGCTGCATCGCCCATGCTGCCGGAGGAAGAAGTTTCTGGCACGGGACAGGTGGCTTGGATACGCAGCTTGCAACGACCAGCGGCAATATCAGTCCGAAGAGTGTTAATTTCAGTCTTGGCATTGGTGAGTTCCTGAGTGTATTTGGTATCCAACTCATACAGCATTTCAATATGCGAGTTCTGGTCGTTAATGGTGTCAGTCAGTTGCTGAATTTCGGTTATCTGATCGCTATTAATGCCGAGCTGTTTCTTATATCCAGAGCGGTATAAAAAAGCTGCGACTGAGGCAATAATCAATGCAACAACAACGCCGGAGGTGAAATTCGGCTTCATGATAAAAACATCTGACGTTCAGATGCCCTGCGATTATCCAACCCATGCATGACCTTATCTGCCGCTTTATTCCATCGGGAAAACTCTGCCGCAGCGCCTGTATAATCACCTTGATTGAGCTTCTTTAATAGAGTGGAACCCGAAAAGTTACCGCTGCCACAATTGAATATAAACGAACACAAAGCATCGAACTGTCTTTGATTCAGCGAAACTTTAACCGATTGCCTTAATGTGGTGTAAATAGTTTGGAGATCATCATGCAAGAATGCCTCGGCTTGCTGCTCTGTAATCACATCTCCTTTCTTAACCCCTTTTGTATGACCACAACCAATGGTCCACGGCATACCACCTGTTGCGGGATCAGGGTAGGATTTTAGTTTCAGGCCTTCATATTGCTTGATGCACTCAAAACCTTTATTGCTGATTTCCATCAGAGGATGCTCCCGTTCTTTTCTTTGCCACCTTACGCAACAATTGACCAATAAAGTCCGTACCCAAATAACCCATCACCACACTACCGATATAGGCCAAATCAGGATTCAGACCAAACAAATTTAATACATCACGAATGAACCAAGCAAACATGGAACACATAAAGGCATCGATTGAAACCCTTAGCCAGCCGCCACCGTTATAGCGCCCCCGGAGAAATGCCATTGTTCCTGCGAGAGTTGCACCGATACCTTGCTCTTTTATTGAGGCGAGCAAGTCACCAAGATGCCCCCAGATATCAGGGTTTTCTTTCATCTTCATAATCGCCCTATTCGATCAATGAACATCCTTGGGATGTGATAGGTTCACCCCTGTGAGTTAAGTTAGTCAAAAATTTTCTGACGTAAATCAGTCCGCCTGTTCTGCGCAACCAGAACTTTTTTGAAAGAAGGACCATGCCGAAGCATGGCCTTAATCTATCAATTAATTATTAAGAATGGACACCATGAGGATCTTTATCTTCGAAAATAAATTCAATCTCTAGTGTTTTGCCGATGTTATCTTTAAATAACTGCATCAATTTTACTGTATCTGGGTTATCTGCTTCGCTGTAAATTAACTCGAATGAGTCGAATGAATTTGTTTTACCATTGGTTAATTTATAATATTCACCTAAACAAGAAACCATCAGATTTCCTGACTCAAGTTTTTTGTAAATTTCTTCTCTGTTTTCTGTAATACGCCAATATAATCCCTGAGTGATTGCTTGGGACTGAGTAGGTTTGAATTTGTTGTGGAAAGAAAAACCCTCAAAATTTTTGATGAATGTATTGTTGCTAATCTCTTCCCAACGACCCGTCTTAAGCAATTTTTCATAGCCAATATATTCTAAGTAATTGAATTCAGAATCCTGATGCCTACCAAGTGTTAATTTACCTTTCATTCTAAGTGCTGACTCAGGAAATGGTTCAATTTCTGGCTTTATATTATTTTCCACAAACCTCCAATCACACGCCATCATATCTTCTTGCGTTGGTTGCCACGGCACAAAATTACCGTGCTCATTGCGCAAATCAATATGTGTCAAATAATCATACTTAGTGCTAACAGCAACACCATCAACCGCGTAAGCACTATCTTTCTCCACAGTTAAATCATTTACACGTGGAGTGATAGTCAGATACATCTCGTTATTCCCTTGGCAATTCTTCCACGCAGAACGAGTAACGCGCTTGCGTAGTTTTAATTGAATCAAAGCCCAAGAGAAAGAACCCACCGGTGCAATAAAACAATCACACTGATATTGTTTTGGATCAAATGGACATTCATGTTCAGGCTTAATAAATTCAGACATACTATTTCCTTATATTTATAAAATAATAGGAAGTTCAATTTAATATTTAACTTCCTCCGGCTGTTAAACAGCATAAATATATTAATCAATACTTATGATTGAATATATCGATTAGCCTTGTATGGTCATTTTTACAATCCACTGAATCCCATTCATTTATTTGTGAATAATTTTATTTCTTGTTCCGTCTGCCTAAACCGCGCTTCTTCCAGTTCTACCCCCAACACGCGACGATTTAACTTCAAGGCCGCTTTCAGTGTCGCCCCTGACCCCATAAAGAAATCGGCGACCAGATCCCCTTCCCGGCTGCTGGACTGGATAATATGCGCCATCAGGTCAGCCGGTTTTTCGCACGGATGCTTGCCCGGATAATACTGAACGGGCGCAAATTGCCAGACATCGGTATAAGGCACAGTGGCTGTGACGGTAAACGAACGGCGCAATAAGCCATGTTCCTGCCGCAATTCATCATACTGACGCGACAGGGTTAAATGAGAGTCCACCAGCTCAGGATACGGGGTGTTCAGTTCGCCACATTGGTGCTTTTCGTTAGCGACACGGCCAAACAACGCTTGTAACTTCCGATAGTCAGTTTCATTGGGTAACTGCCACTGGCTATCGCTGAACCAGTGACTGGCCATCTGTTTCCCAGTGGCATCATGGATATCTTTTGCCGTGATACCTAACGCTTTTCGGGCATCCCGAAAATAATCGATCAGCGGCTTAAACACCGACTGTTTGAGTTCCTGGCATTGTTTGAAATAGCCATCGCCTTTCGGGTGATAGGGACCCTGATAATGTTCGGCAAAAATAATGCGTTCAGTGGCCGGGAAATACATCCGCAGGCTTTCTTTATTATGTCTGCGCCACGGGCCGGACGGTTTCGCCCAAATGATATGGTTCAATACGTTAAATCGTTCCCGCACCAACAATTCCGTATCAGAGGCCAGACGCGAACTACAGAACATATACAGGCTGCCGTTGGGTTTCAGTACCCGCCAAAATTCGGCAAGTAATTCATCCAGCCACGCAAGGTAGGCCGTGACATCGTGCCACTGGTTATCCCAGTGACAGTCTTTTACGCGAAAATACGGCGGGTCAGTGGCAATTAAGTCAATGCAGTTATCCGGCAGGGTTTTGATAAATTTCAGCGAGTCGTCGTTAATTAATGTGATACGGTTTAAATTCACAAACGTTTTCCATAAATAGACGCTGACGGATTCTCAGGAAAACCACGGTGAAAAGCGCCAGCCTTTCACCGTTTAAGACATTACCCGCTCAAGGGCAACGTTTGAAAAACGTGTCATCATTCCGGCTTTCCATCAAACCTGCCAGACGAAATTGTGTTAACAGTAATTGGCAACGGGGTTCAGGTAGCCCCGTTAATTTGTAAACATCAGAAACGCTAACCCAAATATCCGGGGGAAGGGTTTCTAAAACACAGGCGGCGGTTGTTGTCATATCTTCATGTTTTAGCATGATAATTTTAACCTTTTGGTGAGTTTTTATGCACAAACACACATGTAACTCTGACCAAGCACAACAGCAAGTCTTATGTTTATTTCAGGCAATAAAAAACCCCGCCAGGGGCGAGGTCAACTGTCTGGAATTAATAAGTTGTGTGGCATGACTATGACTCTTATCACAATAACATTATTTTTACGTACGTAAAGTTTTTTTAAAATGACTGTATCACTGATTTGAGTTAATTTCAGTCGGTTCTGACTGAACGTACTTATCCATTTCCAGTGTGATATCTAACATCATTAGCATGCCTTCAATAACACCTTCGGCTTTTTGTAGTTTCTTCCCTATGTGTCCGTCAGAACAGTGGTGATCATAGGCTAATTGCATAAACGTTTTACCGAACACGTAATAATCAAATAGCAGGTCATGAGCATCACTATGCTTCTGATTCAGTTTTGCCATGCAACTGGAAACAATCATAGCGTCATCATCACAGCACTGTACGCGGGATTTCACTCTGTTCGGGATTAATCCTTTGAAGCCCGCCGCAATGGATGACCAATAAATGCCATCGCTGTTATCAGCCACCCATGCCCCCCAGCGTTCCATGACTAATTGAATATTACGCATTCGCGCACTCCCCTGTTATTAAAGCGCCCTGTCGGCATAACGGCGTTCTTTTGGTTTAGTTTGTCGTGGCATCCGGCAAATTTCAGCCGCTGATATCTGATCGGTCGGCAGGTAATGTCCGTGCCTGAATTCCTGATAAACTGTACCGGTTTGTCCATGACGGTTCTTGCCCAGAATAATTTCAGCATACCGTTTGGCAGGACTGAGCGGGTTATACACCGCCTCCCTGTAAGTAAAAATAATGCGATCCGCATCCTGTTCCAGCGAACCTGAATCACGTAAGTCTGCGGCAACTGGGCGACGCTGATGCAAGGGGCGCTTATCCACCTCCCTTGATAACTGGCTCAACGCCATGACCGGGGTGTGCAGCCGTTTAGCCAATCCTTTCAGGGCCTTCGATATTTCCGCCACCGCCAGATCGTGACGGTCAGCCCGGGGTTTTTGAATTAACCCGAGATAATCCACAAATATCCCTTGCAGATTCGGGTGGCGGCGCTTATGTGTTTCACTGATGGCACAAATTTGTTCGATACTCAGGCTACTGGCATCCAAAACATGAATATCCCGGTCGATGAGTGAACCCAATGCATTTCCAATGCGTCCCCAGTCTTCGTCATACAATTCACAGTTTCTGAGTTTAGAAACCGGTATCGCGGCAGATCCCGCCACCATACGCTCGGCAATTTGTTGCGCCGCCATTTCCATGGAAAACAACAAAGCCCCGCCACCGTCGCGGGTCATGCCGTCAATCATGCACAGGGCCAGTTCCGTTTTTCCCATGCCCGGACGTCCGCCCAGCAAAATCAGGTCAGTCGGGTTAAATCCCCCTGTCAACTCGTCCAGCGGTTCAATTCCTGTCAGGATCATGCCTGTCTTGCCCTGATTGCGAGCCTCCAGTGTTTCGACATATCCATCCAGCAATGTGCCTATGACAACGGGCTGTAAGCTGCTGTCACTCCGGGATAATCCATTAAACTGGGACGTAAAAGCCTCAATCAGGGCTTCAGCTTGCGTGTGATTGCCGCAGGCCTGAATCGCTTTCTGGTAACGGTTAATCAGATCAGTGACCTGACGTATCCGCCAGTAGCGTATGACTTTTTCAGCATAACCTTTTAAATTGGCCTGCCAGACAGGGGTCTTGGCCAGTTCCAGCAAGTTAGCCAGAATACCGCGTTCTTCACCCATTGCATCCGCAATGAAAAAGGGATCGATAATGTCGCTGCCCAGGGCCTGCTTTTTAATTTCCCCGTACACTCGCCGCAGATGAACGGAGCTGAACGCGTCATCCGGCAAAGTCGCCAGTACATCGTAGGCATCCGGTGTCGCCCCGCCTGACAACAAGCCACTGATGACCGCTGTTTCCAAATCATATTCATTCATACTGTTTCCCTTCTATAACTTTCCCAGTCAAAGGCCAATACCGTGCCGCCCTGAAGTAATCTGTCCAGTGTCCGGTCACCCAAAAACTGAGCCAGCTCAGTCACAGGCAAGTTACTGATCAAGATAGTAGGCAACAGGTCTTCATAGCGATTATTCAGCACCTCAAACAGAATATTGCGTTCAGACTCCGTGCCGTATTGGACGCCGATTTCGTCAATCACCAGCAAATCCAGCTCGCTGTAAAATTTCAGGGTGTCAAATTCGCTCATCTCCCCTTCGCTATTCCACGAACGACGAAAAGCCCGGATGATGCGTGATGCGGTGGTGATAAAAACAGCTTCATCACCCCCTGAGGCAATTTCGCGGCAGAGGGCGACAGCAAGGTGGGTTTTTCCTGTTCCCTGGCGTCCACACAGGATCATGCCTTCCCCTGCCCTCTTGCGTTCCTCCCATGTTTGGACGTAACCTTGACAGGTTTTCAGATTGTTTTCTGCCATCAGGCTCTGCGGCTGGTAGGTAGCAAAGCTGGCCTGCGCAAAACGGGGAACGATTTTCAATATGCCGAAATCAGGTGTTTCCATCGCGTCTTCTGCTCCTTAAAGATTTTTTGTCCAGTTTGCGCCGTGTGATTCATAACGCTTGTGCTCAAATCCGGTATGGGTGTTAGCTTGTGGCTGCCGCCCGGATTGCGGTTTGTCAGGAAATAATCCTTGCCAGCTGTTAGCAATGGAGGTGCAAATCACCTCGTCAGGATTGATGCATCCCGCTAATTGCTTAGCCTGTTGCCGGCAACTGGTTTCTGTCAGCGGTTTCCTGATTTCCTGCCTGAACTTCACCCAGTCCGCCCACGTTTCGGCACTGACGTTTTCTGGCTTAGCAGTCAATGGATCGAATTTGGCTTTTTTTCCCTGCCCAGCCCCGTGAGGGGTAAGGGGTGTATTAGGTTCTTTGACTGATTCCTTGACGGGTTCAAAAGAGTGACTGGTTCTGGTGCCATCTGGTGGCACAGGGGGGATGTCATCTGACGGCACAGGGGTGCCAACAGATGGCACAGGTATGTTTTCTGGCGGCACAGGGGGGATGCTTTTTAGTGGCACAGGGGCAGCCGATAAATTCAGGTAATATAAATTCGAGGCATTTCCCTTACCATTATGGTTACCCAGTCGGTTTTCCTTGATAAGCAGCCCCATCTCAATCAGGGCATCAATGTGACTTCGCACTGCGCTTTTGCTACATTCGCAATGATCCGCAATATGCTGATACGAGGGCCAGCACTCCCCTTTGTCGTTTGCATTGTCCGCTAATTTAATAAGCACCAGTTTTCTCAGAGGGTTCCCTACTCTGATACTCATGGCCTTAGCCATCAGACTCATACTCATGCCGTTTCCTCCCTGCTACCGTACGCTAAACAACATCCACATGTTCATATCGGGTTCATCCAAAACGCCATGCATATTATTCATGGATCTTGGTTTCAGGCGGTGGGAAAACTTTAGGCAGGTCAGGACGCAGTTCATGGGCCTGGACTGTGCCGTTTGAAAAAACCACAATATCGGGTACCAACGACACTGAAACCCGTTTTTTTCCGTATAGCCATGCGCTGATAAGCGATTGCGCACACCCCAGCACCTGAGCCAGTTTGGCCTGGCTACCTGCGATCTCTATCACTTTTTTTATCACACTGTTTTTCATTAGTTCCTTTCTCCAACACCACGGCAATAACAATATCACCAGCAGTCAATATAAATCACTATTGGAGTATTTGTAAAGGTATCACTTTAGAGATAGAATAAGAAAAAAATGTTCCAAGACAGCGGTTCTTGGGCTTATCCCCGGTATTTCACGTAAATGCGGGAACCACTTATGAGGCATTTATGAGGCACTTATGACACTTGCTGATAGATTAAAAGAAGCCATGGCAGATAAGGGGCTGACCCAATCTGCGCTGGCAAAAAAAGCCGGCATGGCACAATCCATGATATGGAAATTACTTTCCGGGAACGCCGTCAAAACAGGCAGACTCGTTGATTTGGCCAAGGCGCTTGACGTGCGCCCAGAATGGCTCAGTGATGGCAGTGGTCATAAATCGCAGTCGGGTGATACTGAATTTGCTGTCAGGCATGACAACCGTTATGTACCGGTAAAAATTTATGAAGCAGAACAAGAAACCCCGGAGTCCTTCATGGTGCCGGCCTTTTCTGAACAGCAGCCCCCTATGGAATCCTGCCGGGCTTATCGCATCCCCCAAAATACCGGCTGCGCTGAAGCGCCGGAAGGGACGGTGATCGTGGTGGATACACAGGAAGATATCGCCAATGATGATTTAGTCTATGCACGCATCGGAGAACATTATTCGGTTTATCGTTATAAACAAGGGGGGGCTGTCAGTTTTTTATCTGTTGATGACTCGCGTATCCCCTTGATAACCCTTTCTCCTGACATGAAAATCGTCGGTGTGATTGTTTATTTATTTCGAAACATGAAGCGAAAACGATAACATTCTCATCCCTACTCGAAACACCGCCAAATCCTGCCTATATTTACGACAAGATACTGTTTTTTAGTGCAGTATCTTCAATGCCGTTGAAATTGTTATCACCCTCAAGACTCAAAATCATTCAGATGATATCAAATTAAAATTACTTTATATCAATAAGATAATTAAAAAAATTGATTTATATCACTATAGGTATGGATTTAATGGAATTTAAGTGATAATGTTAGCGACATCAAAGTGATAGGAATAATCACTAAAATAGTCAGCGAGAGGATTTATGAGTACCTTTACTTCTGCCACCATCAAGGAACCGGCAACAAAACAAAAAAAGGCTATCAACATTAAAGGCATTGTTGCCAATATCGCACAAGCGAACAGCCAGCATATAGGCACAACACCGATTACCTTTTTGGCAGGCCAGTGCCCAAAATACAATAATCGAAATAACAGCATGGGCACAAAAAATAAAGATGAATTTAAACATCATCTACTAACGAGCTATCGGGTCAGCCCAAAACATACAGAGCCTGTTCCTTACTATAATCTAGAACCCATTGTCGATTACGGTTATGCGCTCTATAAGAGAAAAGGACGATATATGTATTTAGTTGATATTATCCCTCATTAAGATAGAAACGAAAATGCTGTCGGTAATCGAAAATCGTCATACCACAGACTAATAAAACAAAAAAACAAAAGCCCTAAATTTTTATAAGTATAAAAACTTAATTACAGCGCCTGCGCCGGGGAATATTTCATTCTAAATTTAGAACGGTTACACAGAGAATATGAAAGAAGTCTATTATATGGAAACTGCGAATAAAGTGGTTCAAATGGAGCCAGAAGAAAAATATCATCTTGCATCTTTATATTGGGAACAAGTAAAACACTGAGCAATTCATATCAGTAATCAGCTCTGGCCTGAATACCACCTGAAACATAATGAAGTAAGGTGGTTATACAAAAAATCATCAAATGAACAGACGAAAAAATTATGCGGTGCCTTATCCAAGTCATCAAAACAACCAGGGACACGCCCTGCTGATACTACCGATGTAGTAAGGCAAGCCTGATACGCAAGCAAGGGGGTTTTGAAAAATGGTTATCAGAAAGGGAGGCAAGTAGTGGCGATAAGATACATTAAGCGTGAAGAGATGCAACAACTAACAGGAAAAAGCAAAACAACCCTTTGGAGAATGTACGCAAAAAGAAATGAGTTTCCTAAACCCGACAGGACTGCTGGTGGAACATTTCTTGGATGGCCTGAAGAGGTCTATGTGGCTTGGGTGAGAGAGAAGAAGCAGAGGTAACTTGACCCGTTACCTGACCCGTTGTTATGACGGGCTTTAATTTTTTTATCGTAACTCATTGATTTTATGGTACGCCCTACAGGATTCGAACCTGTGACCTACGGCTTAGAAGAGAGTAAGCCTACTTTATAAATCAATCAATTACCGCATTTATCAGTGCTCACACGTCCCACCTTACCGAAAGTTACCCGCAGTTACCTGTGGTTGCCTTTCGATGCCTGTCCCAAATGCGTCCCACCTAATTTGGCAGTATCCAGCCTATGCAATCCGACCTCAACCATCATGATCGCTATTCACCCTCCCCCTGCCCCACATTCCACACCGAATCTTCCGGCATCTGCACACGGACATCTAAGCGACAGCCTTCTGGGATGTCACAGGGTTCAGCATCGGCATAGTAGACCTTTTCACCATCGACAATGTCTTTTATCCGCTTGTTCTGGAACTGCTTAGGTAAATGCGTGTGCTGACGGTGGAATGTCTTGATGGTGATGCAACCGTCCTTTTGCACCTGGTCATCAATGTAGATGAGTTCCAGCCCGTTATTGTTCTTCGGCGACGAGATACCGCCATGAACGCCCCATGCCCCGTCAGCGTTATAGCCCAGCACACCGGATATTTGATAATGACCGATGCCAAGTTTAGTGACGGTAGCACCCTCGGATTCGTCGTTGGTGATGAATTTGCCGTCGGGGTAGATTTGGATGAGGGGGGAGGATGCTCTCAGGTAGCCGTTACTATCTTTCCATGCATTTTTATTAGTCCACAAATAACTCACTTTTGTAGAACCATCATTATCACTACCATGGACGACTGCAACACCCTGATTATAGTGTGCAACGAATCCAGCCCATGTATCCCCCGCCCGTGTTACATAACCACATGACCATTTGTAACCTATTTCCCCGTCATGCGCTCCAAATTGGAATGCATGTCCACCATTCGGTAACGATTTAATCCACGACGTGAACTCGGTAAGGGCGGCCGGATTAATTCGTTTATATTGGATAAACCCAGAACCATTATCTATTACCCATTGCTGAGTTGCCAAACCCAGGTTTTTCACAAACGCCGGTTTGTTGGGAATATCTGCCCCATTCTTATTTTTATCCAGCATCGCCGCCTGTAACGCCCGTATCGACTGCAACGACACAGTCTGTCCATTCGGCAATGTCACATTGACCACGCCACTCTGTGACATCCATTTGTCCATGTTCTGGAGGAACTGGGTGATATAGCTGGTGTTGGCCACAATATGCCGGACGCCATCTGAAACAGAATCGGGAACCGTGGTCTGGATCTGGTATTTTACGTTATTCAGGGTGACAGCGACACTATCGGCCAGTACCAGTTCCGTATCGGAATTCACCGCCTGAATCATGTGAATTAAATTGTTGCTGCCAGACCGGATTAATATAATCTGCCCAGGGGCAACGCCGTTAATGTTCGAGATAAATTTGGTGCCCGTGCCGCGGACAATAGCCGAGCCGGACACGGTGGAAATCGTGCCTTGTGAATAGTACATGATGGAGTTCCTGTTAATCGTAGTGCACGCAGTCAATATAAGGGCTGGTGAGGTCTTCTACCCTGACTTCTGCAATCAATGCCGTCGCGCCTGATACTGCCGCCGGAATGAATTGTGTGGATTGGCCGTTGAAAATCGCCGAAAAAGAGGTGTCTTTATATTGCAGTCTGGATTCATCTCCGGGGATATCGACCGTAGAACTAATCCAGCCTGTCGTTTGTATTAACAGGGCTTTCTTTCCCCGCAATGTCACTTGCTGGCTGGTGTTGTATTCCCCCTCAATAGCCAGCGGGTTTGTATCACTGGTCATGACGCATTTCCCGTGCTCATCCCAGACAGCAATTCCCCATTCAGGGACAGGCTGCGGATAAACCAGAGTAAAAAGATAAATCTCACACAATACGGGGGTACGGGCATCCGGCGCGGATAATCCAATGCCCCAGCGTCCATTATTACTGCTGAGTTCACCATAGGGTGCATACAAGGCATTGTTAGTACGCGCGCACATAAACGCCATACAGGGTTGTGTCGTACTAATCTGCGTGTCTATACGGTTATATAGCCTGTCAACGGTGACCGATATTTTCCGCACAAAAGAAAGCGGTGTCGTTTTGGGTGTCCACCAGGGAACCCCTTCATTCGTCGTTAAAAATGCGCCCCAGTCCATATATCCTCACGCCGTGTAATACGCAATCAACCAGCCCTCAGCGGCCACATTACGCCCGGTTGAAATAATGATTTGATTGTCTCTCACCAAAAACTGGCGTTTTTCGTTCGGCCAGTCCCCTGTTTGTGTGCATATAAACACATAAGAGAGCCTCAGCCCCGCACTCATCGGCTCTCTGGGAACCGTCAGCGCGCCTGACGTTTGCCCGCTATTCACTTTCATAAAGCCCACATAAAGAAAAGGGCGGATGCCTGTATTGCGCTGCCGCCCCTGCTCGTCCCACACACCAAAACCATAATCACTCATCGAAATTGTCCTGTATATCCCATCGCCGCCCTGACCCGTCCGTTCTGGTCATAACAGGCAATCGCCCCATTCGACCAGCGTAACCCTGCACGGGAACGCATATCATTAAATTCAAAAGCGCCTGTGACCGCATTAATCAAAAAGCCCGCCCTGTACTGGACGTAGTTCTTTGACCTGATAGCATCAGATAAAATAATTTCCCTGATATAGTTTTTATCAATAAACGCTTCCTTGATAAAAGCCTGCCCGTTCTTAATCACGAACACCGGTTCCATCTTCCCATTGGTCGGATTCACTACGGTAAACTGGTTCGCCCTGACGCCGAAGTGAGTTTCAACCCTGCCATTCTTCACCTCAGCCCCGATCACCATTCCTGCGCCATAATATTGCCCCCTGTAGTTCACTCCTGCCCCGATATCTTTGATAGCATAACCGTTACCGTCGATATCAAAGACGGCTGTCGCTTTTTCTCGGACAATGGCGGATTGCTTGTCTAATTGCGCCTGTGTACGCTGATCACTCTCCGCCAGAGCTGAATCCACCTTGGCTATGGCCTTTTCGTTTTTCGATACGCTTGTTTTAATATCGCTCTGTATTTCGGCTTTAACCTCGGTAATTTGCTGCGCCCATGTTTCTTCTGCACTCGCAAAGACACGGTCAAGGCGTTTGATTTCAGCCTTGTTTTCCCCATCCCTTGCCATCAGTTCAAAACTATTCTGCTG
Source organism: Xenorhabdus sp. BG5 (assembly GCF_015163665.1). Classification (GTDB taxonomy): domain Bacteria; phylum Pseudomonadota; class Gammaproteobacteria; order Enterobacterales; family Enterobacteriaceae; genus Xenorhabdus. Next base: position 13,947 of record NZ_JADEUG010000039.1, read on the forward strand.
AGTCGCGGCTCCGTTGATGAGGACAGCCTCAGCCTGATAATCCAATTGATCCTGTATCCGCTTTCCAGACTCGGCGGTCATGAATTTATTGCCTAATTCATCCAGAATCTCCCTAGTATTGTCATTGGGTTCTCCGACCGCTTCAACGAAATGCGATTTGCCGAATTCATTGATACTGCGAACATAGAACCAATAGGGTGTTCCCGCTTTTAGCTGACCTTTTATCCAGAATTTAGCAATACCCAGAAAATCAGCCAGTGCCTCAATCTCGTTAATATTGACGATCTGTTTTTCTGAGAACCAGAATTCAAACTGAGTGCCCAGTGTCTTTGGTGCACTGATATGAGGAATGGCTTTTAACTCAAAAAATCCCGGCTCAATGTTAACGACAGAGGGTGCGGCAGGTACACCAATTACCATCTGAACCTTGGATTCATCGCCTAACATTCCGCTGTCATCACGGGCGCGAACACCAACCATATAATTACCAGCTTCAAGTCCATTGAAATAATATTCAAGCTCCTTGGTATTCCCCCTGAGTGCAACCTTATTATCACGATATACCGTCACATCAAACGTGATACTCCGGTTAATAGTTGTTGTCGCCCACATTGCGCGAGCCTGTACCTGCGAGCTATCGAGAATATATGCAATACTCAGACGCTCGATATTAGGAATGCGGATAACGTTTTGCGTGGCGGGATTTCCTTTAAAATCAACTCCCTGATCAACAATGGCCTCTTTTTGCGGCTCATGCTGAATGCAAGTAAAGTTGTAATTACCCGTTTTATTGTCTTCGGCAATGCTCATGACCCTGAATAAACGAGTGACAAGGGATTTTTTAGAGATTGAAAATATACCCCATTGCCGCAATCCAGTAGGTACATCTTTCAGGGTGACGACATCACCGTTGACGGAATTGATATCAGCCTTAACGAATGTCCCTTCATTTCCCATATAGGAGAAGTAACCTGATTCGCCTTTCGAAAACTCGGCTGGTGCATCAAGGCGAACGTCTTTTCCTGAAAATGAAATAACACGCCCACCGATACGCGCAGCAGCAAAGGTATTGTCTGCAATCTCAACGATATCACCAGGAATACAATTAATTCCCTCTCGCCCTGTACTGAATGTAACTGAGTCCGTTTCGAGCTTCTCGGTTTCAATGATCCATTTACCGACACGGTGAGCCTGCCCGCGACTGGTGCAGCCAAATGCTGCCACTTTTTTGACGTTAATCCCCAAACGAGCCACCAGCTCATCATCCTGAATGATTTCCCGCTCGTCTTTCCAGCCGTTATCTGGGTTAGTCCATGTAACCTCAATCATGGTGTGGCGGGCTTTCTTTGCAGCAGAACTGTAGTTAAATTTCCCCTCAACCACATTAGCGTTAGTAAATGTCCATACTGGATCGGATGGCCTATCCTGAAATGCAGTCAGCTTCAAACCGTCCCATACCTGCATACCACGGAATACGGATGCCAAATCATCCAGCACATCCCGCGCCTTGCGTTGGTTTGCTATATAGGCATTACAGGTAAAACGAGGTTCTTTGCCACCGAATCCATCAGGAACGGGTTTATCACAATATTGTGCAATGGCATACATGGCGAATTTGTCACAACCGAAAGGTCCCATCAGTTTCCCGATGCCATAACGGGTATTGGTGACCAAATCGTAGAAAATCCATGCTGGATTATTTGTGTACGCTGGCTGAAAGCGTCCTGTCCATACGCCCTGATATTCACGGGTTTCTGGGTTGTAGTTATCTGGCACCTGCACAATCATCCCTCTGATGTGGTAGGTACGTTTGGGGGTATCAGCAAACTGTGACCGATCAATGCGCATACCAACCACAGCACTATTGGGGTAGCTCATCAAGGTATCGGTAATTTCGGTATAGCTGGCCCATACCGTACCGTTGCGAAGTTGGTCGCTCTTGCTGTCCTCAGTTAATCGAGATACCCTGATTTGAAACGGTTTTTTCTTCGGTGCGTCAATGGTGTGAGATTCCAGATATTGTCCGCTGATTTTAGCCGGGCCTATCTGTACAATTTTTGCGTTATACCAGCCAGAACCATCATTCACATCAATAGCCAACTCTACTGAGGTGTTATTCTGATTACCTTTGCTATCGGTCTGGACAAGCTGACTAACACCCACGGTAAATCGGACTCGATCTACATCCTGACTGGATACCGATCTGAGGATAGGCGTTTCTTTCTTAACTTCGACGCTGACAGGTATCTCACTCTCAACGAATGGATAGTCGCTGAGTGGCTCTTGGGATTGAGTGCCAGCGCGCCACTGAACAGTAACACCATTGATATTGGGATTGCCGTCTTTATCGACGACTGGCGTCCCGTTTATCCTGAACCCGTGCAATCCACCAACAGGTCCCTCGATTTGTCCTTCCCCAATCAGATCAACAATTTTCAGAAACTGTTTATTTTTCAGGTTATCATCAAGCAGTCTGGGTGTACTGCCGCCACCGCCACCTTTTCCCATTATTCTGTCTCCAAACCTTGAGAGATAACATTCGAACCCACAACCATTTCACCGTAGGCAATCGGAACCGGATACCCTTGTCCGATACGGTTTTCCAGTGAACTGAAATACTGATTGCCATCGGTTTTACTTGATCCTATTTCTGGGCCTTTAGGCATTTTGGTGAGCATAGATGCCAACCCTGCACCGATTAATGCAACGCCTGCAATAGCTAAACCAGTTGCTACTGTGCCAGCCATACCCATACTCGCCCATGCTGCAATCGAAGCCCCTCCGGTAAAAAATGCGGCACCTACAGCAACAACACCCAGAATAGCCATGCCGACTCCCATGTTTCCGCCAGCACCGCTAACAATAGGCACAATCGTGACAATATCACCATCATTGAGTGGGTGATTCATGCCAGCCGGAATACTCTTTTCTGTCATGTCCCGCCCCGCAATACGAATGCGGATATACCCGTCAGACAGCGCTTGATGGAAGCCTTTTAGCTGGTAACACAGGCATCGGACCGCTTCCGCTGCATCACGCACTTCTAATTCGTAGCGACGGCCAAATCTTCTAAGATGGCCTCCAAGCTGTAACTTGACCATTGTTTATGTCTCCATACTGAGTGGGTATATTTGAGCCAGTAACCGTCATAAACATCGCGTTTACTGATGCGGTCTGGTCTGTGATGTAAGATTTTTTGATTGCCGATATAAATAGCCCCATGACAGGGCGTTTGGCTACCTAAGCAGATAAGAATGATGTCGCCGGGCTGAATTTCATCAACCTGCTCAAACCCCTGGCTAGTACTATTATCGATATAAAGATTTTGCCCTTTGTTCCACCACTCATCCTCACGCTCTGCATCTATTAATTCGATACCCGCAAGATGATAAGCATCGCTAATGAGGGAATAGCAATCCTGTACACCGTGAATAAATTCCCGACCTAATAACCGTGGAACGGGGCGGAATTTATGAACTTGGTCACCACAGGCCAACCACCACGGCAAGCCTGTTCTGATTTGCTGCTCCCTATCTCCAGTACTCAGGCGAGGGCGTCCATTTGGGTGACTGTGAACGATAACTTCGATGTCGGCAAAACATTCTGCGGTTATCCAGTCATCGGGATTAATTTCGAAGTAGTTCTCAGGATCTGGCGAAATATTACGGCACGGAAAATAGCGCCCACCCGAAATCAGGCCGCACGATTCCCTCGCCCCTTCTGCTTTCGCGTGGGCGATAATGTCTTGTTCAAGCATGATTAACCTAACTTATTAGAACCCAGAAAACAGCCAATGGGCATAGGTTGAGGACGAGGGTATCTCATGATGCAACCACTGTATTTTTTGGAGCATCGATCTTTGAGTAGATTAGTGGTTGGCTGGTCTTTTTCATCTGCCACGGGTGGGCCATCATAGCCACAATCAGCAGAACGATACTGCCAGCAACAAATATCCGCCTGAATGACTCGTGCAGGAATTAACGCGCCATCAGTTTCACTTGGCAGGGCAAGCACGTAAGTTACAAAGTCAGCATTGGAATCTTGCTTCTGTTCTATCAAGTATTTACTCACCGCCTCTCGCGTTGGATCGGCCTGTGGATTGCCATTAGGGAAGTTCACTGCATCCAGATAAATCTCAGGTACTTGATGGCGTGTCACTACCGCACCTAGCGCATCATTGAAATCCTGATTTATCGCCGTAATAAACCCGTTAATGTTGGCAAAGACCATTTTCGGCCTTGCACTAGGACCTTTCCCGCTCATTTCAAACCCGGTCACCTCAACCGGGTAAGGCTCATAGCGCATTCCTTGCCAGATAACCGGCTGTAACTTTCCATTCATACCATCATGAAAACGGTAGATATCACCACCAAAGGCCGTTAAATCTATTTCATACAGATTAAGAGTAGCATTTTGACTAAGCTCAGTGACCTCAATCCGCATTTCTTTTGGAATATCTCTCACGCCACCACCTCTTCAAAAACACAACTAATAGACCACATCAGCCACTGTCTATTCACTGTCCACGAACGACAAACGAAAGTACGCAATTGGTTATCATCGCTGGTTAGCCATGTAAATGACTCTACCGCACCTCGTGCCCGTAGGAACTCATCAATAGCGCGTCCCGTATCGGCTTTCTCAACAAAGCTAAGCTGGTACTTTTTGAGCTGATTGTTAATGCCGTCCTTAATACGCTGCTCGTAGCCGTCACCAAACTTGATAACCTTTACTCGCGGTTCATGACTAACCTCATAGTTATCCTGTGGTCGCCATTTAAATTCTGGTTTTGTCATATTTCACCCAATAAAAAACCCTCCGGAGAGGGTTATCTAATAATTCAGTCGAAATTAACGATCATCGAACTTACCAAATATAAAACCGTTAACCTCTGCAAGTTTAACTCTCATTTCTGAATCAGTTTTTAATTTATTGCCGTTTGAGGTTGTTATTTCAACATCGGATAAGTATAAATATTCTATTTCATTAATTTCTTTATCTTTTTCGTTAATCCTATCACCAATATTAAGAATGACATCTAAAAATGCCTGCCCTGCCTCTTGATTCGACGCCATAAAAACCTTTCCAGCGATTAACGTTGAGTAACGCTTATTACTAACAAGCATCCCTGAAACAATAATTCCATTTAAAAATAAAGTAACACCAACCTCAAATCCTTTTTCTGCAATATAAGCAGCGGTTGTAAGATATATATCTTTAGGTTTAAATTCATGGGTGAACGCTTTATCGACACTCTTTAATTCTTGCTGGTTATTATTCTTCTCTTCCATTATACACTCTCGCAATCGAAATTAGATTTATTATCCTATTGGTTAAGCAGGCCTTCTTCACGAGAAATTTCGTTGACCAAAATATCGTAAACTTCCCTCCTAACAAAACCAGACAACATTTTAGCATCTTCCGCCGTAAATTGACCGCTATTACTGACATTGAAATTATTAATTTGGTTAACAACTATGCCACCATTACCCCCTTTCCCCATCTCCCTATTACTAATCACCTTGCCCCTATCGCCCGGCACTAAATATTGATTACCATTATTGGCCTTGAATATCTCCGGCTTGTTATTCTCACCAATACGGTAAGCACCGTTCGGGCTGACGGGGCCACCATTTTTGCGAGCGCCGAGTAACGCAATCATCGCAGGAACCGCCGTTGCCATTGCCATCATCCCGAATGTGGCAGCAGTTCCCATTGTTGCTACGCTGGTAGCCGCAGCAGCAGGAGCCATTGCTGTAGTAATTGTCGCACCTGTGGCAACTGCCGATGCCGCCGCCGCAGTATTAGTCGCCTTGCCGATGATCATGTTCTTGATTTGCTGCATACCCATTTGAACCAATGCTGAGACAGCTTCATTCGTGATGGTAAGAGCCAGATTGCGCATAGCCTCATTGGCGGTCTGAGTGCCAGTTAGCAGCCCTGTGATAGCATTGGCTGAACGTTGGCCTAGTGCTTCAACCGCATCACCCAGAAATTGATACATTTCATTCTGGCCTTTCCATTGCTCCCATTGGGCGCTGGTCATATCATCGTTGAATTTACGGGTGAGTTCAGATTTGAGTTGAAGTATTCTTTCATGCTCGCCGATATCATGAGCATTATAGGCATCCAGCATTGCCATTTTCTGAGCGTATTCATTCTGGAGTTGCTGGATAGGGTCTACCTTACCCAGCATTCCTTCATTAAAGCCCACCGATGAATCAACTTTTTTGTTTATTTCATCTTCCGCTTGCTTGTTCTTGTAGCGTTCTCTTATTTCTTGCTCACGCTTATGAAGTTCTTCTTTATCTTTTATAACACGCCTTAAATGCTCAAGCTCTTCATCCATTGCCTTTTTAGATTTCGCTAAAGAATCCTGCTCAAGCATCCATTTTTTGGCTTCGTAATCCTTTTCAAGATCGTATCTTTCTGAGGCATTTCTTCTGGCTTTTTCAATCTGTTCCTCGCTAGAACCTTCCGGCATGGCTTTGGCAGCATCGTATAGAGCCATTTCACGGCTACCCTCTTCATACCCTGTTCTAAGGCGGTCTATTTCATCACGCTGGCGTTTAAGAGAATCCTTAATCTGCTTGGAGCGGTTTTCTGCCTCGCTAGCGGCCTTCTTAGCAGCAGATTCAGCTTCTTGCTCTGCCTTTTTCCGTTCTTCGGCTGCTTCTTTAAGTTCCTGCTCCTGCATAATCAGAGCAACAAACTCATTGGAGTCTTTAGAGCCGGGGGCAGCGCCAGCATCTTCCGCGTCAAACTCAGCTTGTTGCCTTATTTTGCCTTTTTCATCCGGTATTGAGGCAATTTTCACATCACGCTCAGCCTTTTTAATCATGGCTTGCATTTTCTTATTTACTTCTTCTGTATCGCCCCCAACGGATTTAATCGCGATACCAAGGCTGCTCAGTTTGGTTTTTATTAGCTCCACCACCTCCCCGTAGGTTTTCCCTGCATTTTCCCATTCCTTAACATTATTAGGGATTTCTTTTTTACCTTGTTCATAAATTAACTTATTGGTTTCTTCTATTTTTTTGTTTCCAATATCTGTCATAATTGCTGAATCTGCTTTGGCTTTGTTCAGCTCTCTTGTTATGCGTACATGATCCGCCTTAGCTTGCGTTAGAGCCTCTTGCGCATTTTTTTCGTCATCAGCAACAGCTTGTTCGGCAAAATCCCTATCCATTCCATTACTTGTGTAATAGGCTATTTTGATTGCTCTTTTTTTCGGGTCTTTGAATTTATCAAGCTCTTGCTGCAATTCCTTAATTTTTTGCGCTGAATTTTTGGCATCTATTTCCATCTGCTTGATTGATCGATTCATTTTATCAACTTCAGCAGCAACCTCTTCCGCACTCAAATCTTTGAGCTTTTCTTTAACATTGCCTAAGTTTTTTGCGTATTCCCTCGCACCATCCGATGCTTGCTTGGTTTTTTCATACATGTAGTAAAAAATCCCCGCTGCAATGGTGATAAGACCAAACCATCCTCCCACAAAAGCAAATGCATTCCCTAATAACCGCAATCCCACAGACGCGTTTTTAGCGGCAACACCAACAGCCGCAGTAGCAGCGGCAGCAGCTTTACCGGTGGTGGCAACATTAAGCTGCGTGACCGCTAGTGCCTCTTTGCTCGCTATAAGGGCATTAGTTGCTATCATTTCGGCTTGAGTTCCTTTGGCTGCAATAAATTCAGCCTCAGCAACCTGATATGCGAGTATTGCTTGTTCCCTGTCAGCTATAGCTTTGCGATTAGCTGCAATAGCTGCGTGCTCTGTCGCTAAAGCGTTGGTATGAGCAGCGGCAGTTTCGGCATTTAATGATTGCATAGATGTGATCGTGGTTTTTACTTTACCCGCCAATGCTCCATTAAATTTAGCGACAGCCGCCAATGCCACCATACCAATGGCGGTAGCGAATGTATCCAAATTCCCACTTAGGCTCACTAAGGATTTATTAAATATATTCGCTGCTGTACTGACCTTGCTAGATTCACCAACGAATTTAGTAACGTTATTGTTAGCGACAACGAACGCCTGTTCTATCGTAGAAGTAGTTTTGGCGAACTCCTTAGCAATTTTATCTGCACTCGCTTTCATTGCGGCAATAACGATTTTGGAGGTCAATTTACCTTGAGCGGCCAGTTCCTTTAACTGACCGATATCTTTACCAAGATAATCCGCAATAGCTTGCATTATCCTTATGCCGTTTTCGCTAACGGAGTTAAATTCTTCGCCACGCAATGCGCCAGCCGCTAAAGCCTGAGATAACTGGATAAGTACGCTCGATGATTCCGCCGCAGTAGCACCTGATACAATAAGTGCCTTATTTATAGTTTCAGTCATATCGCCAAGGTCTTTAGCGCTCATGTTTAATGATCGAGTGGCCTTTTCAAGACGTCCGTATAATGTAGCTGTTGCTTCCAGACTCGTTCTGGTTCTTTGAGCGATATCGAATACGCGTGTAGTGACGGTATTAAGCTCTTCGTGTGCCTTCTGAGAGTTAACTAATTTGTTATTAACATTAGTCCATACATCCGCATATTCCGCGATTTGACGTACATAAAGTGCTGCAATTAAACTTGCCGCTATCGCAGATAATGATGACATAGAAGAGCTTAGTCTTTTCGTTGCTACATTTGCTCTATCCATGCCAAGTTCCATCCTATCAAGGCGCTCGTTAACTTGACGCTGAGCTGTCAGTAATTGAGCTACATCCATTGATACCTGATAAACGATATTGCCTACGCGAACTTCTGCCATTTTCTAGCTCCTTAAAAAAGAAAACCCCGCCAGATGGCAGGGTTGTTAAGAAAAGAAATTAAATTTAGAGGAAATATCCGTGTTCATTACACATCTTTATCGTTACTTCTTCACTCGTTGACTTACTATCGATATCTCCAATGATAAGAGCAGCTTTCTTCCCGTATTTATTAAGAAATAAATACACCTTGAAAGGAAAGTAACCTGTATACCCACCATATGAATTCTTTGCATTTACTAACCCACAATATAGATTTCCTGACTTTCCATCTTTCACTATCAGATTGTTGTGCTTGAACTTCGCGCTATCCGGATCTTTTAACTTATTCTTAACTTCCATTTCTATGGCTTGAACTTCTTCTTGTGTCAGCGCTATTTCTTTTGCAAAGACATTAAAGGACAATGAAAATATGCAAATCACAGAAAAAAATAACTTCGTCATCACATGCCCCATCATTGAATTCATTTATAACTTGACTGTGTAATCACTCTTTTTTGGTCTGGTTCAGAACAACTAACCATAATCACGCCATCGTTTGTCCACACCTTCACAATAAACAAAATAGATGAGTCAACGACTCTTTTTCCCGGATATTCACCGATCACTTGATTGTATATCTCTAAAGCCGAGTTTTTGCAGTCAGTGAAACTCATGGAGCTACTGTCTTGTGTAATAGGGCTTAGCTGGTCTGGGTAATTATCAGAATTAACCATGTCATTTAACTGCTCTTTTGTATATGTCTTTGCAGGCTGGGTAGCAGAGCTAGACGGCTCATCTAAAGAAGTATTTACCAAGTCCCGATCCACGTTATTGTTTCCGCCTACCTGATGGCTGGTGCTTTCAATTGCTATTTTAGCATCATACTTATCACCAAATATCGGAGCCATCGAGTTAACTAACAAAAGCGTTGAGATACAGATTGCTATCACTATTACAGCTGGGACTCCTTTAGGGAGTCTATCCGAATAAGCTCCAGCGGCTATAGAGAATGGTATAAGTATTAACAAGGATACCGGTTCTCTTATAAGGAAATACAAAGAAACCATAAAGACTACAATTGCTATAAAGAACAAAGGCTTGTGCAAATCAACGCGATTTTCTTCCTCTTTTTTCTTTTTGGCTTTTTCTTCATCTTCTTTGCGTTCTAATTCCAGCAAATAATCACTATGATTATATATATCACTGATAAAATAATCCCCTTTATCATCCTGATGAGCAATTACTCCTCGCTCAATCATTTTGTCGATTATAAGCTGGCCTTTTTCATCTTCCAATTTAAACCCTTTACATATCATTCCCTTATCAAACCGCCTTGCCGATAGGCAATAGTGAACAACTACACCATAAATATTTTCTAATTCAGGAGGAAGATCCCATACAAAAATATCATGATTTGTTTCTTTTTTGATGTTAACCATCACAATCCCTCATCGTTAAATTTCGCTCATGATACCAACCAATTAGTGCAAAATAACGCAAAATGCCACGGTTAAGTGGCATTTATGTGATGATTATTTGATTAAGGCCGTCTTTGGCTTGGTGCTAGAATATATTCATCGGCAGTGAGAGCAAGTTTTCAATGTAAAACCCATATCGCCTTGCTACCCCATCAATGATACCTCTAGGCGTCTCAGTTCCACCAGTAAAAGTCTCGGTTTTGTTTAGGTGCTTATCGTAAACTTCCATCTTGATAATGTATCTAAAATTAGGCGGTTGAGGTTTTATGATTGTCGAAGTTTTCTCAACTTCACGATCTAGTATATCCAGTACCCATTTACGAAACTCTTTAGCAACACTCGTCTTTGAAAACATGGCAACCAGATGAGCACCTCGAAGTGAGAAGATTCGTACTGTTTTCTGTAAATTATCCTCGTAACTCTTTGATTTCTTCGAGACACTCAATTTGAGGGTCTCGGTCATTGCAGAGGTAAACTCATCAGAATTACGGTCATAAATCTGGGTGACGGCATCTGATTTTTTGTACTCAAGAGCCTTTGCCAACTCAGCAGCAGTAAACCAAATCTTATTGGCGTGGTGTACAGGGTTAAAAACTGTGCTACGGAAGGTTAATTGATTAGTCATAGGTGACTCCTTACTTTTTTCTGAAAAGTGAACAACCATAAAATGGTGCCGGGAGGTTCAGAACGGCAGTAAGAGCCGCGGACTCATTTCCCTTTCGGGTATTGTATTCGTCGCCCTCCCGACTTTGAGTCAGGGGAATGATAGCCGTAAAGCTACCATTAAAAATTAGGCATAAAAAATCCAACACTAACGGGGTTGGTTGCGACCGCTTACTGGAGGTTCTGACGCCTCTCAAGCAAGTGTATAAAGCAATGCTTATATTGTCAATGACAGTTGAGTCTATCATCGGCACATGTGTCTCACCGTTATAATTAACGACATAGAGATCTGCGCCATAAAATGGGACATTAATAGTTTTACTAACTTCTTTAGTTGCTATAATGGGCATGTCTATTTTCCTTGAGATGGTATTAGACGATTTAGAGGCCCCTGACTGTTCCAGCAGTTGGGGGCTTCGTCGTTTTTGAGCGGGACTATTTATTGCGTAATTGTAACGTTTTGTAAAGGAAATCTATTGAGAATTGCGAGACGCCTCGAATATTCAACCATTTACACACGCATTAGGAGTAAATTTGTATTGTTAACCCTGGCAATCACTGTTAAATTGGCTGATTCTGTTGTGTAGATCAGTATTTGATCGTCACCATTGGCAATCAATTATTAAGCCGCTTTATCCACGCTTAACATCTTAGCCAGTTTGGAAATGCCCTTTGCAGTCACAAGAACTTGTTCGCAAACTCGCTCGGTTCCGTCGTCTTTGGCAACAACAGTTATTTTGTGCTCCAGCAATCCCTGCTGTAACTTGTCTTGATAACCAACCCAAGGCTTTTTGCCTAAACGGCGATAAATCCACTTGTTTGAAGATAAGGTATCGAAAAGAATTTTCGGCTTAATTTGCAGGTGCTTCGCTGCGTCTGTAACACACATACTGCCAGTCGATTTTTTGGCAATACGTTCAAAGGCGTCGACATCCGGTTTCATTTCTTCGACTTGATGTTCAAGCTCGGCTTTCCGTTCCGCCAAGTCAGCAGCAAGGCGAAGTGCTTCTGGTAATTTTTGGGGGATCAGAGGTTGTACTGAGCCAGACTCAAGCGCAAACCAACGGTCAATTACTGCCGCACGGCGTACAACGTCGTAACCAGTGATAAGAATTTCTGTGTGGCGGCGGTCGAGTAAGAACTCAGAGATATAGCCGCGGTTATCAATAACGGCAATTACGCCATCAACTAGAGTAACTTGTTGATTTTTATGATGATGGATTTTCCCATCATCCTTAGTGTAGCCATACAATTGTTTCAACATATTCCAAATATCAACGTGGACATCAGATTTGTTTTTCCCTGTCAGTTTCGCAATCTCACGACTTGACATCTTGGTGACAACTGCACTAGAAGCTGCTACATTCTTATTAGTCATTAAAAACTCTCCATCGAGTTAGTTTGATGAAAACCAGTAACTGCAAACTACTGGTTTTCTGTTTTCAGGGTACTTGGCGGTACTCTGGAAATTTGATTTGTCATTCGTTACAATGGTTAAGTTGTTTGTCTCACACGATAAATAATACTCAGGAGCCTTGGTCTGTTCGTGCAGCTAGGGCTTCGCTGTTTTTATGCTGCATGCCCTTTTTCCTCTCTCAAGCATCTTGCTAACCGCATAACAATTGCTGAGTTCAAAGAAATAAAATCCATCTCTGCTTTTTCCTCCAACTCCTTTCTCATTGAGTCCGGCAGTCTCAAACTGAATGGACTACTTTTATTCTGGTTGTGTAATTCATTGCTCATGTAATATCTCCTTAATAAAACCAATTTAGCATTAAAACCAACTTGGCACTAAAACCAATTTAGCATCATTTATATTAATGTCAAGTTGGTGCTATGATTAACTCATCATAATTTGAGGTGCGCCATGACTAAGAAATACCCAAGCCAAGAAATGGATAGATTTAACGTCCGTATGCCTGCTGGTATGAGGGATGAAATAACAAAAATTGCAGAAAAAAATGGGCGTTCCATGAACACCGAGATCGTCATGATGCTTCAAGATGGTATTGATAACGCGCACAATGCCAGCTTATCTCATCAGCGCATTGAACTAGATCCTGGAGGTGACACTTCACCAACCATTAGTATTAATATTGATAAAGAGAAGTACAATGCAGCTATCAGCAAGGCGGTTACATTACTTATAGCTGAAGAGTTATTAAATGATGACGGTAATGAAGATAATGACGAGTTCAAAGAATTCTTTATGAAAATAGCAGAATCTGTTAATAAAAAATTGTACAAACAATAACAGAAAAACATGATTAATATTAACCACTTATAATAGTAAAAATCAGCTCTTGACCAACAAAAAAGCCCCGTAAGGGGCTGTTCAGAATAGGCAGATATGAAAAACCCGCTCGGGGCGGGTTTAGGTGTATAGATTGTCCTTACTTATAATGTTGACTATATGATGACAACTGTCATGAGATATTGAATTAGGCTCCCACCTAGAAAGTTCTCTCATAGGAAGACGTGTAGCACTCCAAGGTTTAATACCGCCAACGCCTACCCCTCCCTTATCCAACCTGTCAATAAATTCACGTTTTACAGTATCATACACACGAACATCGGCGAGTTTTATCATTCCGCTAGCCCATAAACTGCCACCCGCAATACTCTGTATATTGTCACAAATAAGGTGTTCATGCTTTAAGACTAAACTCTTGTATAATGCTCGACCTAGCCCCGCCATATGGTATTCTGGAGAAATGAAAGCACCTTTTATTTGCTTCCCTGTCTTTTTTATACCATTTTCATAGAAATCAAAATCGCTGTATGCAATACGGCCAATTAAGTCATCATCATCGGTATTTCGCATATCGAGAGCTAATAAATAATTAATGATTTCACTATCGTTATGACCTGAATCACGCATTTCAAAAGCGCATTCTTTGTAATATTCTTCCGTTGAACATCCTAATCGAATGATTTCTATATAGTTATGGCAATCTCCGCCAATCAAAAGGTACTCAATCACTTCTAATAAGTCACCACCCATTGATAAGTGATAGAACTTTTCTATAACTTCTTCTCTTATACTGTAAGGTTTAATGCTCAAATTTTTAGTGTATGAATCGTTCAGATCAGGAGCCATGATTATCTCAATTATGCGGTAACAGCAGGCCGGTAATTCTGAATAAACCCACTAATAGCTTTTTCAATGCTGCCACTTATTGAAGGGATGCTGTCTTCCAAATCAGGATATTGTTGAGTTGGTTTAATAATATATCTTATCTTATTTCTACATATAGTAAGTTCAGCAAACGGGACAACATAGAATTTATCACTCTTATTATCATTCGTTATGGTTACTATAAATAGTTGTCGTTTTATATCATTCCGGCAACTCAGACGCCTAACAGAGAATTCCTTCTGTGATTGCTCGTCAAAAAAAGAATCAATAACTTCTGTCGAGTGGCTAATAGTCTGTATAGATCTGGTATGCTCAGTTCTCATAGTAGCCCCCTAACGTTATGAAATTAAAAGAATAGCTAACTTGTATTTAGCTCATTGATAAATATAACTGAGGTAATATTAGACTCTTTGAACCTAGGGTTCAACAGTACAAACTGTATTTTATTTGTTTCGTTGATGATTAAAATGCATCAAACACTTCAATTTTAGCCTATTCTTGGCTATCACTTTTTCATGCTAACCAACCTTCGTTTACCGCTCATCAGGTCATTAGTACGCTGATCATCGGCATCAATAACAGCGTCGTATTCTTCACGAGTAAAACCTTTTTCATCAGGGAACTTGGCTTTTAGCATCATCTGAAATTCGGTCATCGTTAACTGCTCGGCTTCTTCGCGCGGCATATTGAAATGGGCTCGAGCGGCGTTAATGTATTCAATGGCTTTAAACTGGTCAGAAAACGCTTCCGTTCCCTCATGTCGCTGGAGTTTTCGGATTTTGACCCGACCGATAACACCGTGCGTTATCAGTTCGCGGGCAATGACAATGATGTCATTAATTGGCAAACTACCCAAACGGTACACGACTCCTCTTCGCCCCGGACGCCATTCACCGATCAGCTCTTCCACATCATCGTTACAGCACGCCTGTATCACTATCATGGCCGTTGACAGGATATTGCGGCCAAATGCGGGTTTTCGCATCAGTTTAATCAGCCAGTCGGGAAGCGTACCGTAAGCCAACAACGCGCGGTTAATTAACTCCTGAGTCTCTGCCCCATTTAACAAGGTGTACATTTCCACAATCTGTCGAGGTGTACCGATACGTGTCATTGCAGAGAAAGAGGGGCACAATAAATAATCGATTTTATCAGTAGAGATAACCATCTCACCAATATCTAAAATAGGTGTC
>NZ_JADEUG010000004.1 GCF_015163665.1 Xenorhabdus sp. BG5
CAGCAAGGATAAAGAAATTCGGTGGTGCGGTAGTTCAGTTGGTTAGAATACCGGCCTGTCACGCCGGGGGTCGCGGGTTCGAGTCCCGTCCGCACCGCCACCGTATTTAGGAAAAACCCTGAGAGATATCTCTCAGGGTTTTTCCTATTGCTTAATCCACAACTTATTGCTTATATCTTTATCAATGATTTTAAATTCATATTTTTCATTTAGTTGATAAATGAGCTTTATTTACGTTTTATTTTATTCCACTAGAGCGATGATCTTTTAATATATAGTGGAATAATTACAGATTTTATAAATTAATCTTATCCTTATATGTCCTTACCCTAGAGAAATTTATTTCATAAATATAGTATTTTTTGATACTTATCAAATATATTAATATTTATTTTTTTAATATTAAATAAATCAATCTACTAATTTTAATGAGTAATTGTTTTACCAATATGTTGTGTTGTTATTGTATAATTGCATAATCATGTTGGTTTTTTAAGCGTTGGCGATTGAAATCAATGACCAAGATGTCATATTAGTGGAGATAAAGGTGTTGAGGTAAGCTGGGGGAAACTTGATCAGGAACAGTTATTTAAGAAAAAGCTGGGCAAGAAAAGATTACGTTCAAAAAAATTTTGCCATGAGATATGTTGCTGGACAGCCTGTGGAACGAGTTTTTCCCACTTCTAAGCAATTACTTGAGAATGCATCGTTACCACGAGGAGAACCGCTCCTTGAGCATAATCGTGAGCTTTCTGTTGCCATCTGGAATATCTATAAACAACAGCGCCCATCATGGCAACATGTTTTGGCTTCTTTGATTGAGAAGAGTGACCTTGTCTTGCTACAAGAAGCACAAACGACGCCAGCCTTATTGCGATTTATTACAGACAGCGGTTTGGTCGCGGATCAGGTTCCTGCATTTGCTCTCCCTCAACACCCATCAGGTGTGATGACATTAGCATCGTCTTCACCCGTTTATTGTTGCCCGCTACGTGAAAAAGAACCGATACTTAGACTATCTAAATCGTCATTAATTACAATTTATCCATTGCCAGATAAACGCCAGTTGATGGTGATAAATGTGCATGCCATTAACTTTAGCCTTGGTGTTGATGTTTATAGTCGACAACTCAATAACATTGGTATGCATATCAGCTTACATAATGGCCCTGTTATTTTTGCTGGGGATTTTAATGCATGGAGTCGGCAGAGATTAAAAATATTGGAACGTTTTGCTCGCCGTATGCAATTGAAAGAAGTACATTTTAATGACGATCATAGGACGATTGTTTTTGGCAAGCCGTTAGATTTTGTTTTCTATCGTGAATTAAAAGTTTCCCGTGCAGCAGTTGTCATGACCGGTGCTTCTGATCATAACCCATTGATGGTGAACTTCTCTTTATGACGATTTCTCTGTGTGGTGATAAGCGACTTATTGATCTTGCAGAGAAAAGATAAAAAAAGCGTCGGAGATTACCGACGCTTTTTGAAACATACTTGAATAGTTTACTGGTTAGAAGTGCGTTTTGTGGAGAGTTTCTTCTTCACACCGAAGAAATAGGCTAGAGTCAGAATAAATACCCAACCCAGACCAACATATAGCGCGTCTCTTGTTTGCTCAAAATAGCCCAGCAATACGATGATACTGACCATGAAGACGAGTGTGATTGCAGGAGCGATAGGCCACATTGGGATTGGAAATTTCAATGTCTTAACTTCTTCCACACTCATTTGGCGACGCATGGCAACTTGCGAAATTAAAATCATCAACCATACCCAGACGGTTGCAAATGTGGCGACAGAAGCGATAAGAATGAAGATCTCGTCAGGGATCAGATAATTTAGCACTACGCCAAGTAACAGAACGGCAGTCATGACAAGAACCGTCATCCATGGCACGCCATTACGAGTTAATTTTTTGAATGATTCGGGCGCTTGTCCTTCTTGCGCCATGCCATACATCATCCTGCCAGCACCAAAAATATCACTATTGATAGCGGAAATCGCCGCGGTAATCACGACCACATTCAGAATATTTGCCGCTGAATTAATTCCCAAATTAGAAAAAATCTGTACAAATGGGCTGCCATCCTGACCAATTTGATTCCATGGATAGATGCTCATCAGGATACACAGAGTCAAAACATAGAAGATCAAGATACGAAACGGGACTGCATTAATTGCCTGAGGGATCGTTTTTTCTGGATTTTTCGCTTCACTGGCAGTGATACCAATGACTTCTATGCCACCAAAAGCGAACATAACAATGGCGAATGAAGCTATCACGCCACTGATACCATTTGGCATAAAACCGCCATGCTCCCATAAATTGGACAGACCGGTCGCATGCTCAGTTGCTTGTCCGAAACCGTAAAACATAATGGCAAGACCGCCGATAATCATGGCAATAATGGCAGTGACTTTAATGATTGAAAGCCAAAACTCCATTTCACCAAAGATTTTTACGTGACACAGATTCAAGGCACCAATAAAACAGACAATCCCTAAAACCCAAATCCACTGATCAACATGTGGGAACCAGAGCTTCATATACGTGCCGAATGCAGTAACATCAGCCAGGCAAACAAACAGCATTTCAAGAATATAGATCCAACCAGTTAAAAAACCGGCCAAAGGTCCCAGATAATGGCTGGCATATTGCGAAAAAGAACCCGAGACAGGATGGTGAACGGCCATTTCGCCGAGTGCTCTCATTACGATAAATACGGCAGCTCCGCCGAGTAAATAGGCCAGTAATACAGCAGGGCCAGCTTGCTGTATTGCTGCTGCTGAGCCATAAAACAGCCCCGTGCCTATTGCAGAGCCTAAAGCCATAAAGCGGATATGCCGCACGCTTAGACCCTGTTTAAGCTGATTTTCATTATTTTGCATTCGTTATTCCCATCTATCCTTTCAGCCTGAGAGTATTTAGGCATACGATGCTCTGTCTGGCGTGAGATGCCAGCAAAAGCAACCTGGTACAATACCATAAAGATGGATGTTCGCGGGATAGATATCTGTAATAATAACGGGCAGTTTATTAAGGCCAGAGTTTTTTTATGATTTACCCAATAAATGAAATCTTCCAAACTTTACAGGGAGAAGGCGTGTTTACCGGTGTCCCTTCGGTTTTCATTCGATTGCAAGGATGTCCGGTAGGGTGCAGTTGGTGCGATACCAAACATACGTGGGAAAAAGAGGCTGATAAACAGCAGCCGATGGAAAATATCTTGCTGAAATCGCAAGACAGCGATTTGTGGGGCGTTGCTAGTGCAAGGCAATTGTTGAGTATATTTACTCGCCAAGGTTACAGTGCGAAGCATATTGTCATTACCGGGGGAGAACCGTGCCTATATGATTTGCGTCCTTTGACTGAAACACTGGAAAGTGAAGGCTATCAATGCCAGATAGAGACGAGTGGTACACATGCGATTCAGTGCTCTGATAAAACGTGGGTGACGGTTTCTCCGAAAGTGAAAATGCGCGGAGGCTATCGGGTTTTGCCTGAGGCGATTAAACGTGCGAATGAAATTAAGCACCCTGTCGGGCGGCAGCGCGATATTGAAGCATTGGATGAATTATTGACTATGCTTGATGGAAAGCCTGTGCCGGTTATTGCCTTACAGCCGATCAGCCAGAAAGAAGAGGCTACCCGCCTGTGCATCGAAACGTGTATTGCCCGTAATTGGCGTTTTTCGATGCAAACCCATAAATACTTAAATATCGCTTAAATCTCATTCAGCACCAGGCTCTGGTGCTGAATCCTTATTCTCCCCGATAGATACAACCTGCGCTACAAGTCTCTTTAACCATAACAGCACTGAGTTGAGGCAACGTCGGTTTTAACTTCTCCCAGATCCACTTGGCCAACACTTCGCTGGTTGGGTTTTCAAGCCCAGGAATCTCATTGAGATAGTGGTGATCGAGCTGTTCCCAGACAGGTTTAAAGGCCGCTTTAACATCGGCAAAATCCATGAGCCAGCCACTAAACGGATCGACATCTCCGGTGACCTCCAGACGTACCATAAATGAATGCCCATGCAAACGCCCACATTTGTGCCCTTCCGGTACGTGTGGAAGGTGATGTGCTGCTTCGAATTGAAAATCTTTAAAGATGGTTGTACTCATTGTGCTTTCCCCTGATTTAAAAAGGTCGGCTATTCTACCTGAACTTTGCAAGCTTAACGTGATTTTTCTGGAAGTAAAAAGCACAACGCTTAACGACTTTATTGATATATTAAATCTGTAAATAAAGTTAGGCGTTTTGGTTATGAGATATTGCGATCCTTTCTTTAAATACAGCTCCCATTCTGGGATAACCTTAATCAATTCATGTTCATGACTGGATTGATTCCTGCATCTTGTACAACATGGATACTGGCTATAGCAAAAGGCACTGGGACAATGACCGCAAAACCACCTTCAATCGCATTACTACCTGTTTCTCCAGAACAATTATCACGCTTGCAGTCTGCAATTAGCGATTTTTCTCCCCATCAATTAGCCTGGTTGTCTGGTTACTTTTGGGGAATGGTGAATCATCAGCCACAAATGGGGGCGGAGGCACCTGCCGTTTCCGCACAGGAAACCGTAACTTTGCTTTCCGCATCGCAAACAGGCAATGCCCGTCGTTTGGCTGAACAGCTAAGAGATTCACTATTAGCTGAAAATATCAATGTAAACTTAATTAATGCGGGTGACTATAAATTTAAACAAATTTCCCAGGAACGTGTATTGATTATTATTGCTTCAACACAAGGTGAAGGTGAACCTGCTGAGGAAGCTGTAGCACTCCATAAGTATCTCTATGCCAAAAAAGCGCCCTCAATGAAAGAGACGGTATACGCCGTATTTGGTCTTGGGGATACGTCGTATGAAAACTTCTGTCAGGCAGGGAAAGATTTTGACAGTCGTCTGCATGAGCTTGGTGCTCAGCGTTTACTGGATCGTGTTGATGCTGATGTGGAATATCAAGCACAAGCTACCCAGTGGCGTCAGCAACTTACGGATATCTTAAAGCAACGTTTGTCAGTACAAGCAAATACTGTTACTTCTCCTGCCACTTCATCTACTATTTCAACGCATATCCAGGAACCTCAAATGTACACCAAAGAAAGCCCTTTAACGGCCTCTTTGTTGACTAACCAAAAAATAACGGGACGTGGTTCTGACAAAGATGTTCGCCATATTGAGATTGATTTAGGGGATTCAGGGCTGCGTTATCAACCAGGGGATGTTCTTGGCGTTTGGTTTGAAAACGATCCGGCTTTAGTGGATGAATTAATAGCCCTGCTTTGGTTGGAAGGTTCAGAGCAGGTCAATGTGCATGGAAAATCACTCCCATTGCGTGAGGCGCTGATTAACCATATAGAGTTGACCCAAAATACCGGTGTGATTGTTGGGAAATATGCAGCGTTGGCGAAAGATGAAAAACTGTTATCGCTAGCCGCTAACAAACAAGCCTTGCAGCAATATGCCCAGACAACGCCTATTGTCGATATGGTCAGGGCTGCTGCTTCACAGCCAGAAGCCCAACAATTTATTGATTTATTGCGCCCACTGACACCACGTCTCTATTCCATTTCCTCTTCACAATCTGAGGTGGAAAACGAAGTTCATATTACTGTTGGCGTTGTTCGTTATGACATTGAAGGGCGTGCCCGTACAGGTGGAGCGTCAGGTTATCTGGCGGATCGCTTGCAGGAAGATGACAACATCCGCGTGTTTATCGAACAGAACAACAATTTCCGTTTACCGGCCGATCCCAATACACCAATCATCATGATTGGGCCGGGAACGGGGGTTGCTCCATTTAGGGCATTTTTGCAGCACCGTGACAGTCAGGGAGCTGAAGGTAAAAACTGGCTGTTTTTTGGTAACCCCCATTTTGTGGAAGATTTTCTTTATCAGGTTGAATTCCAGCGCTATGTGAAAGAAGGCTTATTGACCCACATTGATCTGGCATGGTCAAGGGATCAGCAGCATAAAGTGTATGTACAAGACAAACTGCGTGAACAGGGAGGAGAAGTCTGGCGCTGGATTCAGGATGGTGCCCATCTGTATATTTGTGGCGATGCGAATCGCATGGCAAAAGACGTAGAACAAGCCCTATTGGACATTATTTCACAACATGGTGGCATGGATGCTGAACAGGCTGATGAATTTTTGAGTGAATTGCGCCTTGAGCGCCGTTATCAGAGAGATGTTTACTAATATGAGCAATGTGAGCAAAGAAAAAACAGGTCCTTTGATCGTTGAAGGCAAACTTGCAGACAGTGAACGTATGAAGTTGGACAGCAATTATCTGCGAGGAACGATTAGCGAAGATTTAAAAAATGGGCTGACAGGTGGATTTGAGGGGGATAATTTCCTCCTTATCCGCTTTCATGGTATGTATCAGCAAGATGACCGTGATATTCGGGCAGAACGTACAGAACAAAAACTCGAACCGCGTCATGCCATGATGTTGCGTTGTCGCCTGCCGGGAGGGATTATTACCCCAAAACAGTGGCTAGGCATTGATCGGTTTGCGACAGAAAATACGCAGTATGGCAGTATTAGATTGACTAACCGACAGACATTCCAGTTTCATGGGATCTTAAAAAATAATCTCAAACCCGCACATCAATTATTAGCACATATGGGCTTGGATTCACTGGCTACCGCCAACGACGTCAATCGTAACGTGTTGTGTACGTCCAATCCGGTGCAATCTGCTTTACACCAACAGGCTTATGAGTGGGCGAAAAAGATATCGGAACATCTGCTGCCTCGTACCAATGCGTATGCTGAAATCTGGTTAGATAAAGAAAAAGTTGCAACAACCGATGAAGAGCCGATTCTTGGCACCACTTATCTGCCCCGTAAATTCAAAACATCGGTAGTGATCCCGCCACAAAATGATGTGGATCTCCATGCCAACGATATGAACTTTGTTGCCATTGCGGAAAATGATCAATTAATTGGCTTTAACGTATTGGTGGGTGGGGGATTAGCCATGACCCACGGCGACAAAAAAACCTTCCCACGGCTGGCGACTGAATTTGGTTTTATTGCTCAGGAGCACACACTGGCCATTGCAGAGGCGATAGTGACCACCCAACGTGATTGGGGTAACCGGACTGACCGTAAGAATGCGAAAACCAAATATACCCTTGAACGTGTGGGTATCGAAACCTTCAAACAAGAGGTTGAAAAACGTGCTGGCGTGAAATTCGAAGCAATTCGGCCATATAAATTCACGGGTCGGGGCGATCAAATTGGTTGGCTAAAAGGTATCGATGGTCAATGGCACCTGACCTTATTTATTGAAAATGGCCGTTTGTTGGATTATTCCAACAAGCCATTAAAAACCGGGATTGCAGAAATTGCGAAAATCCATAAAGGCGATTTTCGTCTGACAGCTAACCAAAACCTGATTGTGGCAGGGGTGCCGGAGAGTGAAAAATCGCGGATTGAAGACATTGCCCGTGCTCATGGCTTAATTGACGATAACGTGACAACCTTACGTCACCACGCTATGGCCTGTGTTTCATTTCCTACCTGCCCATTAGCGATGGCTGAAGCAGAACGTTTCCTGCCGACTTTTGTCGATTATGTTGATGCGTTAATGGAAAAGCATGGCGTTGGTGATGAAGAGATCATATTGCGTGTTACAGGCTGTCCGAATGGATGTGGCAGGGCGATGCTGGCAGAAATTGGGCTGGTGGGTAAAGCACTTGATCGTTACAACCTGCATCTTGGTGGAAATCGTATCGGTGATCGAATTCCTCGTATGTACAGGGAAAATATCACCTCAGCAGAGATCCTTGAGATACTGGATGAATTAATTGGTTGTTGGGCATCGGAACGTCATGCCGATGAATGTTTCGGAGATTTCCTGATCCGCACCGATATCATCAAGCCAGTATTGAATTCAGCTGTCGATTTTTATGATTGGCAGGAGGCCGTATGAGCCGACTGAATTTATCGGAGCTGGTGGCACTGGCTCCAGAGCAGCAAATCGCGTCATTGGCAGACATCAATCAACAACTGGAGAAGCTGGATGCCCATGAACGTGTGAAATGGGCGTTGGAGCATCTGTCTGGTGAATTTGTGCTTTCTTCCAGTTTTGGTATTCAGGCCGCTGTTTGTTTACATCTTGTAACACGGGAATACCCTGATATTCCCGTCGTTCTTACCGATACGGGATACTTATTTCCTGAAACGTATCAATTTATTGATAAACTGACCGAAAAACTCAACCTAAACTTGAAAATTTTTCGTGCAAAACATTCTCCGGCCTGGCAAGAAGCACGTTATGGCAAATTATGGGAACAGGGGATAAAGGGAATTGAGCGTTATAACCAAATCAACAAAGTTGCGCCGATGAACCAGGCATTAAAAACGCTGCAAGCGCAAAGTTGGTTTGCGGGTTTGCGTCGCCAGCAATCGGAAAGCCGAACTAATTTGCCTGTGCTGGCAATTCAACGGGGAGTGTTCAAAATCCTGCCTATTATTGATTGGGATAATAGGCAGGTTCACCAATACTTGACCAAGCATAGCCTTGAATACCATCCATTATGGGAACAGGGCTACCTTTCTGTCGGGGATACACATACCACCCAAAAATGGGAACCCGGTATGAGTGAAGAACAAACGCGTTTTTTTGGCTTGAAACGTGAGTGTGGTTTGCACGAAGGTTAATTACCCCCGGCTTTATTTGAAAATTACAATTATTCCTTATGGATGAATTGGGAGTAATTTTATGCTTTTTTTAATGCATTATTGTTATGTAATTGATGTGGCGATTTTTTATATGAAAATGCTATATTCTAACTCTTCGTTAAGAATAGAATTTGAGTCAGGTAATTTAACACATTAAAGCCTTTTAGTTTCAGTGTGTGATTAATTACTTATGTGATTTTATAAGGAAATGGGTATGAAGAGAATTTCAGATGAATTTGTTGATGGTATGGTTGTATTTGATGATGGAAAATTAAAGCCGTTTTCACAGCAAGAAAAATACAGAAAGAAAAAAATTGCTGATCTTGAAAAGGAATTGAGTGAGAATGAAGATCTTTATGTTTTATTAACATTTGAAGAAGCTGCCCGTATAGTAAAAAACGCATGTGGACCTAACCCAAATTCATCATGGAAAGAAGCGGGTTTTTTATGTTTAGATGTTGCTACATCATTTACAGGGAATATCATTGATACCTATGGTTTGGGCCGATTGGCAAATGAACTTAGTAGTAATTTTAGCGTTAAAGTTACTGAGTTTGTTGATAGGTATGGTAATCGAAGCATCAAGTTAACCGGTCGAACGGGGATTAGGAAATTTTTGACAGCGGCAAAATATAGTGTGGGTAACTGGAAAATGATAGACATGGGAATAGGAACGCAAGGAATGCAACATGCGGCTATTGATGGAGCTAGGAAAGTTGTTTTTGTGGCCGCTGCTTATAGATTATTAGAGTTGGCATTTAGAGATGAATATGATGTTTATAATTTTTTTGGCAATATAACTATGGATGCTGCCAAAACAGCCGTTGGAGTTTTGGCGGGTATAGGGGTTAGTGCTCTTGCTGGAATGATCTTAACCACAGGTACCTATGCACTTGCTGTAGCTGTTGGAGTTGTTCTTGCAGGAGTTCTTGTTGCTAGTTTATTATATTATCTTGATAGTAAATTTGAAGTAAGTAAAGCTCTGATAGAGTATATGCGAAAAAAAGAGCTAAGTGTAGCCAATAAATTAGATTATCGTAAACAGCCATTTGTCTATCCTTATCCACGGATAAAATAGCAGTTTTATTTATTTTTATAAGGTTTAATTTAATATGAAAGGGGATATTGTGGATAATAAAAATAGAATTATTGTTATAATAAGCTCTGTGTCTTTTATTTTGATGTCGTTTTTACTTTATTTTTTTATTTTTGATGATATTGTGTCATTCATTAAAATGAAAGATGAAATAATTTTTTCTTGGAAGTTGTTTTTATTTTTCTTTGCATCCCCTCTTCTTTTGTATATGTGTGTTTGTACTTTTTATTATAGTGTTGCATCAAAACCGATGAAAATTAATAATAAAATAATGAAGGTTCTCACTATCAACTTTTTTGTTTTCTTAGCTCTGAGTTTCCCTGTATCCTGGTATTTAGATATAAAACTGAAGGGAGAGGGATATACTGTTTGTGAGAGATTGTCAGTTGGCTCACCGAATAAATATGTTAAATATCCGAAAACATGTCGATGATGATATTGTTTCTATTATTAAAGTGAGGGGTGAAATAATTTCCTATTGGAAATTCATTGCTATTTTATTCATGTTACCTCTTTTTATTTATATGTTCTCATGCGATTTTTATTATAGTGTTACATCAAAAACTATGAAACTTAATAATGAGCTAGTAAAGATACTTACTATCATTTTTTTGTTTTGAGTTTCCCTATATTCTGGTATTTAGATGCAAAACTGAGGGGGAAAGGATATACTGTTTGTGAGCGATTGTCAGTTGGCTCACCCAATAAATATGTTAAAGACCCCAAATTATGTTGCCAAGCATATAATTTAATATATGCTTAGCTTTTTTTCCTTAGTAAACCCGATCTTCCCATATGCTATATGCAGATGTACCTGCTGTTACGTGGTTCCATGAAATGGACTTATAATTGAGGGTAACTTTTTCATATGGCATTACATCATGATCATTTATAGAATGTGGGTAGACACAGGAAATATCCGCAATAGTTGCTTCCGTAATTTTCACTTCATAAAACAATTCTAACTGTCCTGTCTGGCTTGTCCGGTAGAAAATAAATGCACCATTGAGTGATTCGTTAGAATCTATCGTCATGGCTAATAGTGGCGAAGATTTGTCTATCGGTTTGACAAACTGTATAGGCTGATGAGAAACATTCTGTTGGCGAGATATTGCATGATTTAAACTGAGTACCTGTATTTGATCTTCATGCCCTTTTTGGTATCGATTCCCTATAGAGTCGAGCGTTGAACATCCTGCTGAAATTAAGCCTTGTTTTTTACCATTTAACGTTAGATATATCATATACGACATAAAAATTACCGCCTTAGTTTTTATTCAAATAATGTCGGCTACAGTGTGTAGGCCAGAGAAAGTTAATTTAACATATTAAAAAAACTTGTTATAGGCGCTTCAAGGCAAAAAAGATCTGCTTGAAAACCTTTTTGTCAGACGTAATGCACTGGGGCGAACGGTCTTTTTATGCATCGTTTAGGTGAAATAAGGGATCGAAGTTTTTAGCTTATGCGATTCAGGAACAAATAATTACTTTTTGTCATTTCATAACCTGATCACGGCCTCATATATTCATCTTCTGGTTATCATAATAATTAAGAGCTATATCCTTTGTGACTATGAAATCCATAGGGTAGAACATGAACAGGCTCTAACGCGGGATGGTATCGTGGATTATTTACCTTTATTTATTGAGCTCAAAGCCCGATCGGTACTGCTGGTTGGGGGCGGAGAAATCGCCTCTCGCAAAGCAGACTTATTACTTCGTACTGGTGCAGCGTTAACGGTTGTTGCTCCTGAATTACATGCAGACCTGCAACAACGCCATCAAACAGGAGAATTTGAATGGTTACAAGGAACGTTTAAAACAGAATATCTTGATGGTGTATTTTTAGTGATTGCCGCCACAGACGATCACAACCTCAATCAACATATTTTTGCCGAAGCCAATAAGCGCGCTATCTTGACCAACGTCGTGGATAACCAACCTCTCTGTTCGGCCATTTTCCCATCAATTATTGATCGCTCCCCGATTATCGTGGCGATCTCATCGGCTGGAAAATCTCCGGTATTAACCCGATTATTGCGAGAAAAGCTGGAGTCTTTACTTCCATTTAGCTTGGGTACGATGGCAAATATGGCGGGGCGCTGGCGCGAGCGCGTGAAACAACGTCTTACTTCCATACGTCAACGACGTCATTTTTGGGAAAAGGCGTTTAATGGGCGTTTTGCCACATTGATCGCCAATGGGCAATTACAGCAAGCAGAAGAGCAACTTGAACAGCAGTTGACACAAGGTGACTCTCATTCCCAAGGAGAACTTGCTCTGGTAGGCGCTGGGCCAGGTGATCCAGGGTTATTGACCTTAAAAGGCTTGCAAGTGATCCAGCAGGCTGACGTCATTCTTTATGACCATTTAGTGAGCGCAGAAATTCTGGAATTAGTTCGCCGTGATGCAGACAAAATCTGTGTTGGAAAAAGAGCGGGTAATCACTCCGTGGCGCAGGAAGAAACTAACCAACTTATCATCAACTTAGCGAATCAGGGGAAAAAAGTGGTTCGCTTAAAAGGAGGCGATCCCTTTATTTTTGGTCGTGGTGGGGAGGAATTACAGATTGCAGCAGCAGCGCGAATTCCTTTTCAAGTCGTGCCCGGCATTACGGCAGCAGTGGGCGCTTCTGCTTACGCAGGTATCCCATTGACTCACAGAGAACACGCGCAAAGCGTCACCTTTATTACCGGACATTGCCGTGAAAATGGCAATGAATTGGATTGGCCTGCACTCGCGCGAGGTAATCAAACATTAGCCATTTATATGGGGCTCATGAAAGCAGCCTTGATCAGCCAAAAGCTGATTTCACACGGTCGGGATAGCCATACCCCCGTTGCCGTGATTGGTTGTGGCACTCGTCCAGAACAGCAAGTATTGACCGGGACATTATCCGAATTGGAGCGATTGGCACAAGAAGCCCCATCACCCGCCTTGCTGGTCATCGGAGAGGTGGCTCAACTCCACCATCAGATAGGCTGGTTTGAACGCAGAAACGCTGTTGATCAAGTAAATCGCCCTGCTGTGATTGATTTAGTATAAGGAGTGCCCAATGGACAAAAAAAGACTGACACACTTACAGCAGCTTGAAGCTGAAAGTATCCATATCATTCGGGAAGTGGCGGCTGAATTTGCCAACCCCGTCATGCTCTATTCGATTGGTAAAGATTCCTCTGTGATGCTGCATCTCGCGCGTAAAGCATTTTATCCGGGAAAACTGCCTTTCCCCTTATTGCACGTAGATACCGGCTGGAAATTTCAGAACATGTACGACTTCCGTGATCGCACAGCGGAAAAATATGGTTTTGAGTTACTGGTTTACCGCAATCCACGAGGAGAGGCGTTGGGAATTAACCCTTTTATTCATGGCAGTGCCAAACATACCGATATCATGAAAACCGAAGGATTGAAGCAAGCACTGGATAAATACGGCTTTGATGCAGCATTTGGCGGAGCGCGGCGTGATGAAGAAAAATCGCGAGCCAAAGAACGAATTTACTCATTCCGTGACCGCTCCCATCGTTGGGACCCTAAAAACCAGCGCCCTGAACTTTGGCGCAACTATAACGGCCAGATTAACAAAGGGGAAAGTATCCGCGTCTTCCCGTTATCCAACTGGACAGAGTTGGATATCTGGCAATACATCTATTTGGAGCATATCGATATCGTCCCCCTTTATTTTGCTAAATTTCGTCCGGTTGTTCAGCGTGAGGGAACATTAATTATGGTTGACGATGATCGAATCGACCTGAAAGCCGGGGAAGTCATTAGCCAGCGTAAAGTGCGTTTTAGAACACTTGGCTGCTGGCCGCTGACAGGAGCAGTGGAATCAGAAGCAGAAACGTTGCCGGAAATTATCGAAGAAATGCTGATATCGACCACTAGCGAACGGCAAGGGCGGCTGATTGACAGTGATCAGTCAGGTTCTATGGAGCTGAAAAAGCGTCAGGGTTATTTTTAAGGAGTCCAGATATGCCAGCACTTGCATATAATGAAACTATTGCTAGTCAGATCAAGCAACAAGGCGGAGTTGAAGCCTATCTTCGGACGCAGCAGGAAAAAGGATTACTGCGTTTTTTAACCTGCGGTAGCGTGGATGATGGTAAAAGTACCTTAATTGGACGTTTACTGCATGACACTCGTCAAATTTATGAGGATCAACTCGCAACTTTACAAAGCGATAGCAAACGAATCGGGACACAGGGAGAAAAGCTCGATCTGGCCTTATTGGTTGATGGATTGGCGGCTGAACGGGAACAGGGCATCACCATTGACGTAGCATACCGCTATTTTTCCACGGAAAAGCGTAAATTCATTATTGCAGACACACCAGGGCATGAACAATATACCCGCAATATGGCGACAGGCGCTTCAACCAGTAATCTTTCCATTTTATTGATCGATGCACGCAAAGGTGTTCAGGAACAAACTCGTCGCCACAGTTTTATCAGCACCTTGCTGGGTATTCGTCACTTGGTGGTGGCAGTCAATAAAATGGATTTGGTTGGATATCAGCAAGAGATATTTGAACAGATCAAGCAAGATTATTTGCATTTCGCAGCACAATTACCGACTGACCTCACCCTCTATTTCGTCCCAATTTCGGCGTTGGAAGGGGATAACATTGTCACCCGCAGTGAAAAAATGGCGTGGCATACGGAAAAAGCGCTCCTGGATATCCTGGAGTCCGTGGACGTAAAAACAAAAGCGACAGAACAGCCCTTGCGTTTCCCCGTACAGTATGTCAACCGCCCTGATCTTGATTTTCGTGGATATAGCGGCACATTGTCATCAGGGATTTTATGGCAAGGCCAGCAAATAAAAGTGATGCCATCTGGTGTGATTTCTACGGTAGAAAGGATCGTCACGTTTAATGGCGATTTCACATTTGCCGTACCCGGAGAGGCTATTACCCTCGTATTAAAAGATGAAATAGATATTAGCCGTGGTGACTTATTGATTGCTGTTGACGATCAAATGAGCGTAACCCGCCACGCTTTGGTTGATATCGTCTGGATGTCAGAACAGCCACTGATTCAAGGGCAAAGTTTGGATATCAAAGTCGCGGGTAAAAAAAGCCGTGGCAAAGTCGATAATGTTCAATATCAAGTGGATATTAATAACCTGACACAGAAAGTCGCAGTTGAGTTACCCCTCAATGCCATTGGGCGGGTGGAATTTTCATTTGATGAACCTTTATTGCTCGACTGTTATGCGCAAAATGCAGATACCGGTGGCATTATCCTGATTGATCGTCTGACCAATGTGACCGTAGGCGCGGGATTGGTGCGTGAAATCCAGGCAGATGTTTATGAAGAGCCTAAAGAATACAGTGAGTTTGAACTGGAACTTAACCAATTAGTTCGTCGCCACTTCCCGCATTGGGGTGTCCGTGATCTATTGGGAGGAAAATAAGTGGCTCAGGATAATATTGTCTGGCATTCACATGTTTTGGATAGGGCACAGCGGGAAAGTGCAAATGGACATCCTGCACGGGTGATTTGGTTCACAGGGCTGTCTGGCTCAGGAAAATCCACGCTTGCAGGGGCCTTGGAGCAGGCATTGTTTGCACAAGGGATCAAAACGTATTTACTGGATGGCGATAATGTCCGTCATGGCCTGTGCCGTGATTTGGGCTTTTCTGAAATAGATCGGCAGGAAAATATCCGACGAGTCGGTGAAGTCGCAAAATTGATGGTTGATGCGGGGCTGGTTGTCCTGACTGCATTTATTTCCCCCCATAGAGCAGAACGGCAAAAAATACGTGAACTCATGGAAGAGGGGCGATTTATTGAGGTGTATGTCGATACGCCACTGGCGGTCTGTGAGGCCCGTGATCCCAAGGGACTATATAAAAAAGCACGAGCGGGAGAATTACGTAATTTCACCGGAATTGATGCTGCTTATGAAGCTCCCGAACAGCCAGAAGTCTATTTGGATGGTTCACAGTCTGTAGAATCTTCGATTGAAAAACTGCTTTTTGTCCTGAAAAGCGACAATATCTTGCCAACTTAACGACCAAACCCACCAAACTGTCATGAAACACATTATTATTGTCAGTGAAATAATGTGTTTCTACACTCATTGAATGCAATGCATTTCTATTATGTCGTGCAATCCTGTTTTGCAAGTGGTTTTTTGCGAATGGTTTTGTAAATGGTTTTGTGAGAGTCAGTGGCGTCACGCTTTCAGTTGTGGGATGATTAGCGGGTTTTCAGGGGGGGAGATGGGCAAACTAACGCTACTATTATTGGTTCTTCTGGGTTGGTTACAGTATTCGCTATGGTTCGGCAAAAACGGCATTCACGATTATGTGCGGGTTAAGGCTGAAGTTGATAAACAAGAGGTTGATAACCTAAAACTAAAAGCACGTAACGACCAGCTGTTTGCTGAAATTAAGGATCTTAAAGGGGGTCAGGAAGCGATTGAAGAACGCGCTCGTAATGAATTGGGCATGATTAAACCGGGAGAGTCTTTTTATCGTATGGTGCCTGATACCTCAAAACATAATGCGCAATAACCTTTAAATCAAAACAGTAAATAATAACCGAAATGAATAAGTCACAACTTCATTCCCCTGCTGGTGTTTCTCTTGCTGAAATTATCGCCTTGATCCCTGCTGCGGGTATTGGTAGCAGGATGAAATCAGATTGCCCAAAACAGTATCTGAGAGTTGCCGGAAAAACGATTCTTGAACATACCCTGGCAGCGCTGTTTGAGCATCCTCGTATACAACGCGTTATTATTGCGTTGAATCCTGCTGATACCCAATTTGCGCAATTGCCTATCGCTTCTGATCCCAGAATTACGACAGTTATTGGCGGTGAAGAGCGAGCTGATTCGGTTCTGGCTGGGTTAGATTATCTGGCTGGTTTGCCTACAGACAGGACAATCTGGGTTTTAGTGCATGATGCAGCCCGTCCTTGTCTTCATCGAAATGATCTCGATAGCCTGCTGCGGATTATTGATCACAATGCAGGATCTCCTGACATATGCGGTGGATTGTTGGCATCACCGGTGAGGGATACGATGAAACGCATGGTATCGTTGCCCGTCGCAGAGTCATCCACAATTAACCACACATTGATTGCGCATACCGTTGATCGTAACGGACTGTGGCATGCTTTGACGCCACAATTATTCCCTTTGCAGTTGTTGCGTGACTGTTTGATCAAGGCACTTGCAGATCAAGCCTGTATCACCGATGAATCTTCGGCACTTGAGTATTGTGGTTATCGTCCCGTGCTGATTAATGGACGAGCGGACAATATAAAAGTAACCCAACCTGAAGATTTGGCATTGGCTGAATTTTACCTATCCCAAAAAGCTAAGGAATCTATCGTATGAGAATTGGACATGGTTTTGATGTGCATAAATTTGGCGGAGAAGGGCCATTGATCATTGGCGGTGTCCGCATTCCTTATGAACAAGGATTAATTGCCCATTCCGATGGTGATGTTGCCTTGCACGCTGCTACAGACGCCCTATTGGGAGCGGCAGCATTGGGAGATATTGGCAAATTATTTCCCGATACCGATCCTGCTTTCAAGGGCGCAGATAGCCGTGAGCTACTGAAAGAAGCTTACCGCCGTATCCGTGCGAAGGGCTATCGGATAGGGAATCTGGATATCACCATCATTGCACAGGCACCGAAAATGTTGCCGCATATTCCCCAGATGCGAGTTAACCTGGCGGAAGATCTTGAATGCCACATGGATGATATTAACGTTAAAGCGACAACAACAGAAAAACTGGGGTTTGTTGGTCGTAAAGAAGGTATTGCCTGCGAAGCGGTTGCTTTGTTGGTAAAAGAATAAGTGGGTAAAAGAAATAAATATGACATTGAGTGAATTACATTGGCTTTATGGCCGACCGGAAGCGACCGGTATCGTTAAAGCCACACCAGAAGATTTTATTGTTCGCGAAGATTTGGGATTTTCTCCTGATGGAGAAGGTGAGCACTTAATGGTCCATATCCGTAAAACAGGATGTAACACCCAATTTGTCGCGGATCATCTTGCCCGTTTTGCCAAAATACCGGCTCGTTCTGTCAGCTATGCGGGGTTGAAAGATCGCAACGCAGTGACGGAACAGTGGTTCTGCTTACACTTACCGGGGAAACAAGATCCGGATTTAGCGGCATTTCAACTTGAAGGCTGTGAAGTGCTGGCAATTTCCCGCCAGAAACGCAAGCTACGAATTGGCGCATTGAAAGGCAATGATTTCACTTTGGTATTAAGAGATATTTCTGACCGACAATCGGTGGAAAAACGCTTGCAGCAGATAGCGCAAATTGGTGTTCCAAATTACTTTGGTGAACAGCGTTTCGGGCGGGAGGGACAAAATTTAGTTCAGGCTCAACGTTGGGCAGCTAATGAAATCTATGTCAAAGAACGCAACCGCCGCAGTTTTTATCTTTCTGCCTGTCGTAGCGCGATGTTTAATGCCATTGCCAGCCGACGTATTGCCCAAGGTGAACATCAAGAGGTAAAAAAGGGCGATGCATTACAATTAACAGGGCGGAGTAGCTGGTTTGTCGCTGATGAATCTGAATTGTCGGTATTGCAGCAGCGAGTTATGGGTGGAGAATTACAGATAACGGCTCCTTTACCGGGTGACAAGGCATTAGGAACACAGTATCAAGCCCTGGATTTCGAACAACAATGCTTATTGGATTACGAAGTGCTTTGGGCATTAGCCAAACGTGAACGCGTGGAGAGTGCCCGTCGGGCAATATTGGTGAAACCGCTGAACTTGCGTTGGGAATGGCAAAATGACCAAACTGTCATTCTGCATTTCTCTTTGCCATCTGGTAGCTTTGCGACCAGTGTTGTCAGAGAACTGATCAATCAGGATCTCGTCTCTTCCCTTGATGTGGCTTGAATGCAAAGCACTCTACAAAACTGTCAACGTCATGCTAAGATCAAACACACACAGGGTAATTTACATTATTAACCTATTTATTTTTAGTTAAATCAATGAGATATATCAATGCTGCGGATATTGCTGAGTAACGATGATGGTGTCACCGCACCGGGAATTCAAACCTTAGCGGCTACATTGCGGAAACACTATCATGTTCAGGTAGTTGCACCTGACCGTAACCGTAGTGGTGCATCGAATGCCTTAACGCTGGATCGTCCTTTGCGTATCAACACACTGAACAATGGTGATATTTCTGTTCAGGAAGGTACACCGACGGATTGTGTTTATTTGGGCGTGAATAATCTGGTACGTCCTCGTCCTGACATTGTCGTTTCTGGTATCAACTGTGGCCCTAACCTTGGTGATGACGTGATTTACTCTGGCACGGTCGCCGCTGCAATGGAAGGACGTCACTTAGGCTTACCCGCATTGGCGGTATCACTCAATGGTGACCAACATTACGAAACAGCGGCAGAAGTGACCGTGCGTTTATTAGCTTTACTGCAAAAATCCCCATTGAGAGCGGGCAATATTTTGAATGTTAATGTCCCTGATATTCCCATTGAACAAATCAAGGGATTTCGGGTGACGCGATGCGGTCGCCGTAGTGCGGCTGAGCAGGTTTATGCGATGGAAGATCCCAAAGGTAATATGCTCTATTGGCTAGGTCCTCCGGGAGAAAAAAGTGATTTTGGGCCTGAAACAGATTTTGCTGCGGTAGAAGAAGGATTTGTCTCCATTACCCCTTTGCAAGTGGACTTAACAGCTTATAAAGCCCAGGAGCTGGTAAGTGATTGGTTGGCAAAAGTCGGGGATATTGGGGAATGTTAAACCGATCAATGAAAAATTTGCTGGCGCAACTGCGTCAGCAAGGAATTCACAATGAGCCCCTGTTGGAGGTTATTGGCAAAGTACCTCGAGAATGTTTTGTTGATGAAGCTCTCGCACATAAGGCATATGAAAATACCGCACTGCCTATTGGTCACGGGCAAACGATATCCCAACCCTATATTGTTGCTCGCATGACTGAGCTGCTGAATTTAACCCCGGCATCCAATGTATTGGAAATTGGAACAGGCTCAGGTTATCAAACAGCAATCCTTGCCCACTTAGCCAAACGCGTTTTCTCTGTGGAGCGGATTAAAGGATTGCAGTGGCAGGCTAAGCGCAGATTGAAGCAACTCGACCTACATAATATCTCAACCCGTCACGGTGATGGCTGGAATGGCTGGCCATCAAAAGGGCCCTTTGACGCAATTATTGTCACAGCCGCGCCCCCAGAAATTCCACAGGCATTACTCCATCAACTTGCTGATGGAAGCGTAATGGTTTTACCTGTCGGTGAGCGAAATCAGTTACTGAAAGTAGTACATCGTTATGGGAATGATTTTCATAGCGACGTTATCGAACCTGTCCGTTTTGTACCCCTAATTCAAGGCGAACTAACATAATCAGCTAATTTATTTGAAGGGGGAGTTTCCAAATTAGCTGTTATTTTTTCTGAAATTAAGCAAAATGTTTCGCTTTAAATCTTTTGTAATCCTAAATTTTTATAAATCATTATTATTTTCACTTATATTTGCCTTTATGGGGGAATAAAGTATGAATCTAGAAAAACCAGTGAAAAAAATAAAGTGGATAATCGCCAGTACTGTCATGGGCGTTGTATTGATAGGTTGCAGTAATACACCAAATCGTCCAGCCCCAATTGTGAATATCGATACCAATCGTGTTTCAGATAATCATGCTATTAAAAATCGTCAGCTAGTGAATAGTGCTGCTAATAGCAGTTCATTTCAAGGGCGAATTATTTATCGCCGTAACTACGAAAATATTCCCAAGGGAAGCTACAACGGAAGCACTTATACGGTTAAACATGGAGACACTTTGTTTTATATAGCCTGGATTACAGGCAGTGATTTCCGTGATCTGTCTCTCAGAAATAATATTTCAGAGCCTTATAGCTTAAATGTTGGTCAGGTCCTGAGAATAGGTAATTCAACCTCCAAAAATGGTGTATTAATAGCATCAAATAGTACAGAATCAGAAATTAGTCAGGTTGATTTTCAAAAAATTAATGCGTATCCTGCAAATATTGATAAACCAAGGTCAGGAAAAATGTTGCCAAAGGCAACCATTTCTGATGACGATAATTCTGCCCCAAAAGTATCTATGGCAACAGGTACAGGGGTAAATAATGCTATTAATGGTACTGATACTATTAATAGCTGGAGATGGCCGGCAGAAGGAAAAATTCTTGAAGGCTTCTCTGATTCTCAGGGAGGAAATAAGGGCATTGATATTGCGGGGAATCGTGGCCAACCTGTATTTGCTACAGCCCGAGGAAAAGTGGTTTATGCCGGAAACGCATTACGTGGCTATGGAAATCTAATAATAATAAAACATAACGATGACTACCTAAGTGCTTATGCGCACAACGACACAATGTTGGTTCGTGAGCAACAGGACGTTCAAGCAGGGCAAAAAATTGCCACTATGGGTAGCACCGGAACAAGTTCAGTAAGATTACATTTTGAAATTCGCTATAAGGGAAAATCCGTAAACCCGCTGCGTTATCTTCCGCAGCGATAAACCGGGGCAGGGATCTGAAATTCCTGCCCGCATTATCATGGGTAGGAGCAGCTGATGAGCCAAAGTACGCTTAAAGTTAATGAGTTGTATGATGATGCGAATTTAGACGAAAATAGCATGGAAGCTGATGACTTTGATGAAGCGTTGCTGAAAGATGAGGATGATATAACTGGTCTTGATGAAGATTTGGATTTGTTGCAAGGAGTCAACCAACGGGTTCTTGATGCAACACAGCTTTATCTTGGAGAGATTGGTTTCTCACCTCTGCTGACGGCAGAGGAAGAGGTTCTTTTCGCCAGACGAGCACTACGAGGGGATATTGCTGCACGCCAACGCATGATTGAAAGTAACTTGCGATTGGTTGTAAAAATATCCCGCCGATATGGCAATCGTGGATTAGCACTGCTGGATTTGATTGAAGAAGGTAACCTTGGGCTTATTCGTGCAGTGGAAAAATTTGATCCTGAAAGAGGTTTTCGTTTTTCCACATATGCGACATGGTGGATCCGTCAAACTATTGAACGTGCCATTATGAATCAAACTCGCACAATTCGCCTGCCTATTCATATAGTCAAAGAATTGAATGTCTATTTACGTACCGCAAGAGAACTGGCACATAAATTGGATCATGAACCGAGTATCGAAGAAATTGCGGAAAAACTGGATAAACCGATTGAAGACGTAAGCCGTATGATGCGGCTGAACGAACGCATTACTTCTGTCGATACACCACTTGGTGGTGATTCAGATAAGGCATTATTGGATATTTTATCTGATGAAAATGATTCGGGGCCAGAAACAACTATTCAAGATGATGATATGAAACAGAGTATCGTGAAATGGTTGTTTGAACTGAATGCAAAACAGCGTGAAGTTTTAGCTCGCCGTTTCGGTTTGCTTGGATATGAAGCTGAAACATTGGAAGATGTTGGGCGAGAAATTGGTTTAACAAGAGAGAGAGTTCGTCAGATTCAAGTTGAGGGATTGCGTCGTCTTAGAGACATATTGCATACCCAAGGTTTGAATATAGAATCATTATTCCGTACTTAATTCTTTATTCCTGAGAACGTATACCTAAGAAATTTCAAATTGCAGCGTTAGTGGAAAATAGACGAATTTCCCAAAACAAAGATAATTAGACAACTTGGTTGATGGCAAGAGCGGAAGTAATTCCAAAAGTGACAATTGAAAAGATAAAGATATATACGCATTAAACTTCAAGTTGCAATTTACAACACGCTATGAAACGTGATTTCTCCCCGCGAAGTGGGGAGAAATCACACGCATCTTGAAGTTAGATTGGTATAGAGAAGATAGGCGGTAATCCTAAGGTGGGCTTATTTAGCCCACCTTTTATTTACTCATTTATATTTTCATTACCCTTTGGTGTGACATTTATCAATTTTAGATAATCGGAACACCACTATGAAATTTAAAATCATGATCGGGAGTTTGAATAAGTTCTGCTTCAACCTGGCCGAAATAATTCACTCTTTCTGTAATATCCTCTTTAGATATTGACTGAGCGAGCATCAAATAATCTTGGAAATGGCGAGCTTCTGAACGCAGCAGAGAAATATAAAACTTACCCAAATCCTCATCCAGATGAGGAGCCAATTTTGCGAAGCGTTCGCATGAGCGTGCTTCAATATAAGCACCAATAATCAATTTATCGACCAACGTATAAGGTTCATGATTGGTAACATGCTGAAATAGGGATTTAGCATAGCGGCTAGCATTGATACTGTCATAGCTTACCCCTCTGGCATCCATGATTTCTAATACTTGATAAAAATGATGCAACTCTTCCTTAATCAATAACACCATCTTATCGATGAGATCTTGACTATAAGGTGCTTTTGCCCGCGCGGTAATTTGCTTGGTGGCCTGATTTTTTCCTTTCAATAAATGAATATCGCCAATTTTTTTATAGGCAAAATCCTCATAGGGCTGAAACCAGGCCAACAGAGAATCAGCACTCTCAGGAGCAACGGCATATTTACGAATTAAGAACATAGCACTTTGTGCCGCTTTCAATTCACATAGCAGATGATCGCGCAATAAAATTGGCAAATTCTCAGGCAGCCGTGCCTTTTCTACCCATTGGTCGGGAGTTTCGCACTGTAAAAATTGATAAATGGGCGCTAACAGATTAGTATCAAACTTCATTGTTGTTCCATTCATGGCTGTTTCATTCATTGTTAAACCATATCTTTCAGACGATAAATCCACTCTAATGCCTGACGTGGTGTCAAGGTATCTGGATTAAGGTTTTCCAATGCTTCAACTACCGGAGATGTCTCTTCTGTCAGCAGGGTTAACTGTGGTGTATCGACATGGCCTGCTGTTGCATTATTGGAGAGTGATTCCAGCTCTTTCAATTTTTGGCGCGCACGTTTAATGACATCGCGTGGAACACCTGCCAGCGAAGCAACGGCTAGCCCATAACTCTTGCTTGCGGCCCCTTCTTGCACACTGTGCATGAAAGCAATGGTATCGCCATGCTCGACAGCATCAAGATGAATATTGACGACGCCTTCCAGTTTCTCAGGCAGTGTTGTCAGTTCGAAATAGTGAGTCGCAAACAGGGTCATTGCTTTGATGCGATTAGCTAAATTTTCAGCACAGGCCCACGCCAGGGATAAACCATCATAGGTTGATGTACCACGGCCGATCTCATCCATCAAAACCAGACTGTGTTCAGTCGCGTTATGTAAGATATTGGCAGTTTCGGTCATTTCCACCATAAAGGTAGAGCGTCCTGATGCCAGGTCATCGGATGCACCGACACGAGTAAAGATACGATCTACAGGGCCAATAACCGCTTTTTCGGCAGGAACAAAGCTTCCAATATAAGCCATCAACGTAATCAAAGCCGTTTGACGCATATAGGTACTTTTGCCCCCCATATTCGGCCCTGTAATAATCAGCAAACGGCGCTGTGACGAGAGCGTCAATGGGTTAGAAATAAACGGTTCGCTTAATACTTGTTCGACAACCGGATGCCGACCACCAGTGATCTGAATACCCACTTTATCGGTTAGTATTGGGCGGGTGTAATTTAGGGTTTCAGCACGTTCGGCGAGGTTTGCCAGTACATCCAGCTCTGACAGCGCTTCGGCACAGGTTTGCAAATCGGCCAGATGAGGCAACAATAGATCGAACAACTCTTCGTACAGGGCTTTTTCGATGGCAAGTGCTTTGCCTTTGGAAGTCAGCACCTTGTCTTCATATTCCTTTAATTCAGGAATGATATAGCGTTCTGCGTTTTTCAGCGTTTGGCGACGAACGTAATGGATAGGGACTAAATGGCTTTGTCCACGGCTGACCTGAATATAGTAACCATGTACCGCATTAAAGCCTACTTTCAGGGTATCAATGCCAAGTTTCTCGCGTTCGCGGATCTCCAGTTTATCCAGATAATCACTGGCGCCATCGGCTAGTGCCCGCCATTCATCCAATTCAGCATTATAGCCCGTAGCAATGACGCCACCGTCACGCACCAGAACAGGAGGCGTTTCGACAACCGCATTTTCGAGCAGAGTCTGCAATTCATCAAAATGTCCCACACGCTGCTGTAGCGTTTGGATATAAGGGGCATCTGAGGATGCTAGGATCTGATGAATATCAGGCAATTGCTGGAAAGCATGGCGCATTCTGGCCAGATCACGAGGGCGGGCAGAGCGGAGAGCAAGACGGGCAAGCACTCGCTCTAAGTCACCGACCTGCCGCAAAAATGGCTGTAATTCATAACCGATTTCTTGTAATGCGGAAATGGCTTGATGGCGATTTCCCAGCCTATCTTTATTACGGGTTGGTGCATGCAGCCAGCGTTTCAGCATTCGGCTGCCCATCGGTGTCACACATTGATCGAGTACCGCCGCCAGCGTATTCTCAGTGCCACCGGATAAATTTTGTGTTATCTCCAGATTACGACGGGTGGCGGCATCCATAATAACCGTTTCCTGCTGGCGTTCCATCGTCATGCTGCGAATATGGGGTAAAGTGGTGCGTTGAGTATCTTTGACATATTGCAGCAAACAGCCTGCTGCACGCAGGGCGAGCGTCGCTTTTTCCACTCCGAAGCCAATCAAGTCACGGGTGCCAAATTGCAAATTAAGTTGCTGTCTTGCTGTATCCAGCTCAAATTCCCACATTGGGCGTCGGCGCAAGCCATGACAACGTTCAATTAACGCCATATGCTCAAAGGCTTCAGGATAAAGTAATTCCGCGGGACGAGTGCGTTGTAATTCTGCGGCAATATTATCTTGATCGGACATTTCAGAAACGCGGAAACGGCCAGAAGTGATATCCAGCGTCGCGTAACCAAATCCCTGATTATCATGCCAGATAGCGGCGAGCAGATTATCCTGACGTTCTTGTAATAAAGCTTCATCAGTGACGGTGCCAGGAGTGACAATACGCACAACTTTGCGTTCAACAGGGCCTTTACTGGTTGCAGGATCACCAACTTGTTCACAGATCGCCGCAGATTCACCAAGTTGTACCAGTTTTGCCAGATAGTTTTCGATTGCATGATAAGGAACACCCGCCATCGGAATAGGTTGACCAGCTGATTGCCCGCGCTTGGTTAGGGAGATATCCAGTAACTTCGCTGCCTTTTTGGCATCGTCATAGAATAACTCGTAAAAATCCCCCATTCTATACAGCAGCATAATATCGGGGTGCTGTGCTTTCAGACGCAGATACTGCTGCATCATGGGAGTATGGCTATCTATATCCTTTGCTGGAGATTCTTTCATATTGACTTGATTCAATTCTATTATTCCTGTTGACTCAGTTGGGCCAGCGACGCTCAGTCAACCCATCTAAATGACAAAACCTAAATATAATCAGCTAAGGATGGAACGTTAATAGACCTCATCCTGGGCGAAAACGCTATCTTATCACTGATAATCTGTGTGATTCATCTGTGGATGCGATTAGAAGATTTAAATAGTAGGTTAGCAGGATTACTCACAGGAATGTATCAGATTTTTTCACAATTCAGCAGGATTGCGAAGCGGCTCGATTGTTGTTTGGCTTAAGCCATGCTATCAAATAATAAGAAAGCAGATAACATAAAGCACTTGAATGCTATAAGAGATATCAAGAATTGACGGACTTAGAGGAAATTATCGTGGCTATTTACCAACCCCCATACACTATTACCCCGGATATACTTAATCAAGTAGTAGAAATTGGTGAGCTATTAGGGCGTTGGTCAATGCAAGCGGAAACTTCTTCGCCTGTATTACGTAAAGAAAATCGCATTCGTACCATACAGGCATCATTAGCAATTGAACATAATAGCTTATCTACGGAACAGGTGACGGCAATTATTAATGGAAAGCGCGTGTTGGCACCAGCAAGGGATATTCAGGAAGTGCGCAATGCCATATTGACCTATGAAAAATTATCGGACTGGCATAGCTCCCGTGTAACGGATTTATTGGCTGCACATCGGCTACTGATGACTGGATTGGTTGATCGCCCAGGGCAATTACGTGGAGGAGATGTGGGAATTTATCAAGAAAAACAGTTAATCCATATGGCTCCTCCTGCTAGTCAAGTACCACGGTTAGTGGACGAATTGCTGACATGGCTGAAACAGACGGATATTCACCCATTGATCGCCAGTTCAATATTTCATTATGAGTTTGAATTTATTCATCCATTTACTGATGGTAATGGTCGAATGGGGCGCTTGTGGCAAACATTGATTTTGAGCGAATGGCGTCCTGAATTAGCGTGGTTACCGGTAGAAACGTTAATTCATTATCAACAACAGGACTATTATCGGGTGTTTAGGGAGTGTGACCGTACTAGCGACTGTACGCTATTTATTAATTTTATGCTGGAAAAATTAGCCGAAACGCTTAGAGAAAACCTGGATCTGCAAAAACAGAACTCTGTCGCAATGTCGGTAGAAATGTCGGTAGAAAATCCACAACCACTAAAGGCTATTGCACAAAAAATCTTATCGGTTATTACTGCTCGTCCTGCCATCACTATAATCCAATTAGCGGATGAATTGGGAGTAAGCCGGCGCACAATAGAACGAAATATTAAGATATTACAGGATAGCGGGCGTTTGATTCGTATTGGGGCGAAGAAAGGAGGCTATTGGCGTATTGGATAGTTCAGTAAATTTTAGATCAATGTTAGCTTGAATTATTCACTATTGCGGATGCATGATTAAAAAGGAACCTACAAACTTGTATTAAGAGAAAAAAATAATATGACGAGAAGCAGCGGAATACTAATAAAA
Organism: Xenorhabdus sp. BG5; assembly: GCF_015163665.1. Lineage (GTDB taxonomy): Bacteria > Pseudomonadota > Gammaproteobacteria > Enterobacterales > Enterobacteriaceae > Xenorhabdus. The sequence goes on from NZ_JADEUG010000004.1 coordinate 27,594, forward strand.
AATAAGGACGAAATAGAGAAGATGGAAATAGCGGGGCGCTTGACTGGTCAAGTACTTGAAGCTGTCCGTCCTATTATTGTGCCTGGTGTTACGACTCTTGAAATTGATTCATTTTGCCATGATTACATTATCAATACCCTTGATGCGATACCGGGTAGCTTAGGACAATATGGTTTTCCTTATACAGTCAATACCTCAGTTAATCATGTTGTTTGTCATGGTTGGCCTTCAGAAAAGAAGCTGAAAAATGGGGATATTGTTAATGTGGATGTTACCGTCAAAAAAGAGGGATATTACGGCGATAGCAGCATCACATTTTATGTCGGGGATGTGCCGTCCCATGCCAAACGTCTGGTTAATGTGACTCAAGAGTGCTTATATAAGGCAATTAAGATCGTCAAACCGGGTATCACTCTGGGAGATATTGGTCATACAATACAGCAACATGCCGAAGCAAATAATTACACGGTGGTACGTGAATATTGTGGGCACGGTATTGGCTGTAATATGCATGAGGAACCACAAGTTCTGCATTATGGCGAGGCGGGAGACGGTATTATCTTGGAAGAGGGAATGACGTTCACCATCGAGCCTATGATCAACCAAGGCAAAAAGGATATAAAACTGCATAAAGATGGTTGGACAGTAACAACTAAAGATCGTCGGTTATCGGCTCAGTTTGAGCATACGATCTTGGTAACCCGTGATGGTTTTAACGTGTTGACGCTGCGGGATGAAGAACGCGACGTTTTTGCACGTTACCTGTCGATCATTCAATAAATTACAATTTATTATGTGATAGTTTTCCCAATACTGCATTGTGCAGTGTTGGGTTTTATTTGGCTAAAATAGCGCCATGTTGGGTTTATAGAAATTTAACTACGGCTATGTGAAATTACAGGGTGATTATGTCTTGGCTTTATAAAAACAAGAATCTCTCTTGTTTTATTGTTCTCTTTTTTCTTATTTTTCTGATACATAAATGTTTGGGGTATCAATTAAAACTAATATATGTCTTCAGTGCTTTTGCACTCTTTTTATTTTTGGCTGCTATCAGTAGACGAATATATATCTTTTTGATTGCTTTTTTTTCCTTGATAGGAGTGCTCTATACACCAATTGGCCTCAATTACGGCTATCCAGATATCAATGCTGTAGGATCATTAATCTATACCAATAGAAACGAAACAGTGGAATATATTAGTGGCCTTTCTGTTTCAACTTATTTAACTGCTATAGCTATTTTTGTTTTGATGATATTTTCACTTAAGCTAAATGTCAGCGTATCAGGCAAAAGTAAAAAGTGGTTGTTTACTCTGTTCTTTATTTCAGCGTTCTGGTCACCAGCCAAAGGATATATAAAATCGGGTTTTGAAGATAGCTCGGAACTTTTAAATACCAGTTTACCGGAAGTGCGCTTTTTTAGTGATGTCTATCAGAGTTACAAGCAAGTCATGTCAGAAAATCACCGATTTGCCAAGATTATTAAATATCGGGATGACTGGCAGCCAGTGGTGAAAGAAGATAAATACGACACCTATATCATGGTGATTGGTGAGAGCGTCCGAAGCGATTTTATGAGTGTCTATGGGTTCCCGGATAAAAATACCCCTTGGTTGGATAACGCGAATGCCACCGTGTTAACCCACTATATTTCTGCGGCACCATCGACACAGTTATCGTTGACTAACTCTCTGGCAGTTCGTGAAGCAAATGAAATTCAACTGAACAACAGTCTTGTTTCACTGGCGAAAAAAGCGGGATTTGAAACTTACTGGTTGTCCAACCAGGGAATGAAGGGAGGGTTTGATTCTCCTGTAGCACTGATTGGGCAGCAGGCCAATCATTATGCTTTTCTAAAAGAAGGTCATTCAGATGATCGTAGTTATATGCCGGATGAAAATTTATTACCTTATATTCGCAAAGCATTAATGAAGAATGAGCAGAAAAAGAAACTGATTATTATTCACTTAATGGGATCGCATCTACAACCTTGCACCAGAACGAATGATAAATACGGCACCTATTTTCATTCCAAAAATATTTCATGCTATCTTCAGAGTATTCATAATACGGACAGCCTGCTAGCTGACATTGAAAGTATTGCCAATAAAAATCAATTGCACTGGACAATGCTTTACTTTGCGGATCATGGTTTGTCACTTGTGAATAAGAACACCGATAGCGAGAATCTGACCCATAACGATAGTAATAAGCAGAATTATCAAGTTCCCTTTATTATTACCGGTTATGACTATATCATTAAAAATGCTAACAAGAACACCGCCAGCAAAAATATCATAGATGCTCCCCGCAGCGGTTTGAATCTACTGTCTATGTTATCCACATGGTTGGGAATTGAAGAACCTCGCCTGGTATCCAAATGTGCTTGGTTTTCCAACCAAGTGTGTCCAAACCAACATACAGTGATTTCATTCAGTAACGAATATAAAGACTTTAATCACCTAAAGGATGACGCCATTAACTTCGATTGATGAAGATACCTTCGTCTTGCAATTTATTGAGGAAGTGAGTTACCTCACAAAACTTGGTTCATGCTTTATGTGTATGAACCACTGATTGGGGGATTTTGACCGCTTAATGTTGGTATTCAACCGCTGAGTAAGATCCTCTCCCTCTTATCAGGGAGAGTTTTATATCATAGTGCAGTGTGACGAGGAGTATATACCTTTTATGGGTATCGCTTCCTGCCGGCTGTAGATGGTCGGTTTATGGAGAAGGAAGTAAAAATTAAATAATGACTTGCTGTTCGTCTTACTGTGGAAAAGGAAGTTTTATGAAGAATAATAAATTGTTAAAACATATCCCCTGGATGATATTGGGGATAATTGGCGCATTCTGTCTTGGAGTCGTTGCGCTGCGTCGGGGAGAACACGTGAGTGCTTTGTGGATCATTGTCGCTTCCGTAGCCGTTTACTTGGTTGCTTATCGGTATTACAGCCTGTATATCGCCACGAAGGTGATGAGGCTGGATGCCACGCGAGCAACCCCCGCTGTTGTCAATAATGATGGTTTGAACTATGTTCCCACCAACAAAAATGTCCTGTTTGGACACCATTTTGCCGCTATTGCGGGGGCAGGTCCGTTAGTAGGGCCAGTATTGGCGGCACAGGTCGGTTATTTGCCAGGAACATTGTGGTTGTTAGCAGGGGTAGTGCTTGCTGGCGCGGTGCAGGACTTTATGGTGCTGTTTATCTCTTCCCGTCGCAATGGGGCATCATTGGGTGAGATCATCAAGGAAGAAATGGGGCGAGTGCCAGGCACAATAGCTCTATTTGGTTGCTTCTTAATCATGATCATCATTCTGGCGGTACTAGCCTTAATCGTCGTGAAAGCACTGGCAGAAAGCCCGTGGGGCGTATTTACTGTTTGTTCGACAGTGCCCATTGCGCTTTTCATGGGGATCTATATGCGATATATCCGTCCGGGACGTGTGGGTGAAGTCTCCGTGATCGGTATTATCCTGCTGATTGCCGCTATTTGGTTTGGTGGGGTTGTTGCCGCAGATCCTTACTGGGGACCCGCGTTGACGTTTAAAGATACCACCATCACTTATGCACTGATCGGGTATGCATTTATCTCTGCATTATTGCCAGTTTGGCTTATTTTGGCGCCGCGTGACTATCTGGCAACCTTCCTGAAAATTGGGGTTATTGTTGGCCTTGCGATTGGGATTATCATACTGAACCCTGAACTGAAAATGCCAGCCGTCACACAATATATTGACGGTACTGGGCCAGTTTGGAAAGGAACGCTATTCCCATTCTTGTTCATTACTATTGCTTGTGGTGCGGTGTCTGGTTTCCACGCCCTGATCTCTTCGGGGACGACGCCTAAGCTGTTGGCAAATGAAAAAGATGCCCGTTTCATTGGTTATGGTGCGATGTTGATGGAATCGTTTGTGGCGATCATGGCATTGGTTGCTGCATCCATCATTGAGCCAGGACTGTATTTTGCTATGAATACCCCTCCGGCAGCGCTGGGCATTACCATGCCTGACTTGCATAACTTGGGTACTGCCGAAGCACCAATGATTATGGCCTCTTTAAAAGAAGTAACAAGCCATGCGGCAGCGACTGTCAGTTCTTGGGGTTTTGTTATTTCACCCGATCAAATTTTGCAAACAGCAAAAGACATTGGTGAGCCATCCGTTCTGAACCGTGCCGGGGGCGCACCAACCTTGGCTGTGGGTATTGCTCATGTATTCCATCAGATCATCCCTGCGGCAGACATGGGCTTCTGGTATCACTTTGGTATTCTGTTTGAAGCTCTGTTTATCCTAACGGCGCTGGATGCCGGTACACGCTCTGGCCGTTTCATGTTGCAGGATCTTTTGGGTAACTTTGTGCCATTCCTGAAAAAAACGGACTCTCTGATTGCGGGCATCATTGGTACAGCCGGTTGTGTTGGCTTATGGGGTTATTTGCTGTATCAAGGTGTGGTTGATCCATTGGGCGGCGTCAAGAGCTTATGGCCGCTATTTGGTATCTCTAACCAGATGTTGGCCGCCGTTGCGTTGGTATTGGGCACGGTTGTCTTGATCAAGATGAAACGTACCCGATATATCTGGGTAACGGTTATTCCTGCGGTTTGGTTGTTGATTTGTACCACATGGGCGCTGGGGCTGAAATTATTCAGTGATGACCCACGGCTTGAGGGCTTCTTCTTCCTGGCGAAAGAATATAAGCAGCGAATTGCTGAAGGTGGTGCAGAATTGACGGCTGGGCAAATCAGTAACATGAATCACATTGTTGTGAATAACTACACCAATGCAGGTTTAAGCATTCTGTTCCTGATAGTGGTGTACAGCATTATCATCTATGGTATCAAAACCGCGATCAAAGCAAGCAAAAATCCGGAGCGTACCGATAATGAAACGCCTTATGTTCCGGTTCCTGAAGGTGGGGTGAAAGTCTCTTCTACGCACTGATGCGATATTCAAGCTGATACCGGCCAAATTATTGTGTATCAGTAACCGCTATACCCCACATAATTGACTTTGTATTATGTGGGGTATTTTTTATTGGGAAGCTATTCCTTATAGAACAAGCCTCGGAGAACAATTTATGTTTGGTAATCTTGGTCGGGCAGGCAAGTATTTGGGGCAGGCAGCCCGAATGTTGGTGGGCGTTCCCGACTATGACACATATGTACAGCACATGAAGGAAAACCACCCAGATAAGCCTTATATGTCTTATGAAGAATTTTTTCGCGAACGACAGAATGCTCGCTATGGTGGCGATGGCAAAGGCGGAATGCGCTGCTGTTAGTAAAAATCAGGAAACGAAAATGCAACCAATATCAGTCACGATCCTGAGCGGTTTTTTGGGATCAGGTAAAACGACGCTGCTGCGTTATATCCTTAATGCCAATCATGGTTATAAAATCGCCGTCATTGAAAATGAATTTGGTGAAGTCCCTATTGATGATGAATTGCTTGGTGATCGCGCAACCCAAATTAAGACATTAAGCAACGGATGTATCTGCTGTAGTCGTTCGAATGAGCTGGAAGATGCATTATTGGACTTGCTGGATAGCCAGGATAAAGGGCTGATCAACTTTAACCGCCTGATTATCGAATGTACAGGTATGGCTGATCCCGGTCCGATCACGCAAACTTTCTTTTCCCATGAAATTTTGTGCCAGCGTTTTTTGCTTGATGGCATTATTACGCTGGTGGATGCCGTTCATGCGGAGCAGCAGTTAGATCGTTTTTCTATTGCACAGGCACAGGTGGGATATGCAGACAAAATTCTTTTAACCAAAACAGATGTTGCTCCGGTTCATGATGTCTTGGTTGAACGTTTGCAGCGAATCAATGCCAGAGCGCCTATCCATAAGGTTATTCAAGGTGAAGCAGATTTAGACTTACTGTTCGATATCGAAGGTTTTATGTTGAATGACAAACTGACGATTTCGACACCCATTTTTCGATTTATCCCCAAACAACAAAACTCGGTTCAGTCGATAGTCATTAACTTAGTGCACCCCGTTGAACTGCCAGAAGTTTCTAACCTGATGGAAGAGCTATTACTGAGTTTCGCGGATAATCTCCTGCGGTACAAAGGCATTCTTGCTATCAAAGAAGAACCATGTCGGTTACTGTTTCAAGGGGTTCAGCGTCTGTATAGCGCAGACTGGGATAGAGAATGGCGCGATAATGAAGTACGTGAAAGTGTGCTGGTTTTTATTGGTATAGATCTACCAGAACAGAAAATCCGTGAAAAATTTGCGGAATTGCTTGAAGAATAATTGATTGAGTAATAATTTTCTGTGGAATTTTAATTGTTCATTTTTATTTCTTATTGAGCAGTGAAATTGTTCATATAAATTCGCTGCTCAAGTTTAAATAAAAATTTATATATTTATCTTGTAGACTTAAATTTTTTTAAAGAATTAATTTTTCGCATTAACAAATACAATACAATGACAACAAAATCTATTTACAAATTGAGTTTGTCATACGTAAAAAAAACAGTCATTTATCGTAGATTTTCATGGTATTGTCTATTTTATCTGCCGGCAATCTCCACAAATTAATGAGTGGAGATTGTTACAATAACAAATCATGTTAGTGAAAACAGCAGAAAAAATAACACAACTATTTAGAGTGAGACTCCCAAATTCTGGAAAAACGTTTCACATTACTGGCGGTGTAAATTACAGTATGTGAAATATTACGGTGTCCGAGATAGTCTTGAATCAAGCGGGTATCTCGACCGAGATCAGCTAATGCATAACCACAAGCGTGCCTTAACATATGCGGATGTGGAGAAACACTGACAGACGCCTGTTTTCCATAACGCTTTAATAAACCATAAACTTGTTGGCGTGAAACAGGGCCCGATTTTTGAGAGAGAAATACCCACGGAGAATCGGCATCGCGCCATTTTTGGCGAATATCTAGCCATTTATTTAACGCTTCAATTTCTTCTGGAATTAAAGGATGTGTGGTTGAAAGCCCACCTTTTAACCGTCTGATATGAATGATCGCTGAATTCAAATCGAGATCAGATAGGCATAGATTACATAACTCACTTACCCTAAAGCCGTGAATAAAACACATTAACAGCATGCAATAATCCCGCTCTGCGTGACGTCCTTGTTTTGTTGCTGCCAAAATTGCGTCTATTTCGTATCGGGTTAAAAATTTACGTTGTTTCATGAAATTATCATTCCTATGAAATCAGAGAGATAAATTGTGAATAGCAAGGTATTTAAGTTAATCGAATACAACAAAACATTAGTATTTTTTAAACATGATTAGCTAAATACCAGATTAATTTAATTGGAATAGCGCAAATAAAAAATTGCTGCTTATTTTTGTCTTATTTTTAATGAAAATGCTAATTGAAATCGTATAAATACGTGCTATGTGATTCTGATACACAGAATGAGGCAATCATAAATAGAATTCCATATATAAAAACAACTCTATTGAACTTTACAACTAATCATTTGGCTCGGTTTGTTTTTTAGTTTTTTATTCTTTTAAAAATCCCTTTAAGTGTATTGGGTTTGTATTTTTACTGCATTTAGTGGAAAAAGTAAATGATTTATCTAAGTTGTTTGGATAACGCCTTATTATTGATTGAAATTTAACTTTTACTTGGAGTATTTGAAACAATGTTTCATATTTTTGTTTGTTATTGGATTTTTATTCTGAACAAATGCGTTTTTTGGCTGAAAAAGGAGAAATCCCAAGGGAGAACAAGGAGTAATGTTTGTAATAACATAAGGTTAAAGGAAGGGGGGGAGTTAATTTGATAACAGTAGTTATAGTTTCTATTGTTTATTATATCTTTATTTGGATTGAACTGGCTGGTTGTTTTTTGTTCTGTTTGTGAAATTTAATTAAATAGATATTTTCCATGATTAATTAAGTATAGAGCTATCATTAAAAGGATTGTTTAATGGATAAATGCAGTAAATTTTGTAGGGAGTTGGTGAGTTAAATGCGCCTTATATCCTCTAACAGAAAGACGAGAATTTAGGGCGCACTGGGGAATAAGCCCTTATATCAGGAGAAGGCCAGGAAAGGAGAAATACATAGTAAGATTCCAGTAAAGATGATCAAGATAAGCGATATCCCTTTGTAATAGCGTAAGCCAGGAACTTTGTAGACCAAATAAGCCGGAATAAGGCAGCCAACGATGCCAAATATTGGGCTACAAATAGAAGTAAAACTTAATACTGGGGCATTCAGGAGGATCGCGCTCCATGCCAACAAGATGGCAAAAACCATGATGCCTTTTTGTACCCACTTTTCACTGATCTTTTCAGCAGGCATCAGGCGACTAAGAATATTTATGGCAATGCCTTGGCTGGCTTCGCGAAATCCAAGGTAAACACCAAAAAACGCAGTCATCACGGCAAAGACATTGAGCATAATACTGACGGCAATAACCCAACCGCCGGGAAAGAATTGGGCGGCAATGGCTAATGCTGAAATATTCTGTTCATAGGCTTTGAGTGCTTCGTCATGTCCCATTGCCAGCGTAAAAGAGATGGCATAGAAAAATACCGTACAAAACAGGATACCAAAGGCAATGTTCATAGCTCGCAGTGCCTTATGACGGGCAACCTCACGGTTTTTTTCCCGATTGCGATAAGAAATCACCATTGGACTAAGTGTTTGGATAAACAGGATGGACGTGAGCGTAAAAGGTAACGTGATGATGGCTTGTTTGATCAATAGTTCCAGGGGAGGCAATGCCCCGATATTGTAAAGATGCCACATACCGATCATGGAAAATCCTAATGCTGCGATAACAAATAACTTGGTTATGACCATTAGGCTGGATATTTTGAACAGTAATTGTTCACCGCGGGAAGAGATAGCGACTAATACACAGATTAAGACCAATCCATAAAGCGGATTTTTCGACATTAATTCATCGGTGACCCCAAATGTTTGCAGGTAAGAAGCACTATCATTGGTTATCGCAGTGGAATAAACAAACATCCAGATCACCAGCATAATGAAGTAGAGGACGCCTAATACAATGCCCCAATTTTTACCAAGGTATCCACTGATAACACTAGGATAATCTTTGCATTCTGGTGACTCGGCAAGGGTATTGATGAAGAGCCGCTGAAAGAGATACATGGCAGGATAACCAATAATGGAAGAGAGCAGGAAAACCCACAATCCCATCAATCCAACCTGCACAGGCAAGAAGACAATTCCGGCCCCGATTGCCATGCCGATACTCATAATGACCCACCCAGTATCGGTATGGTCGAATTTTATTGCTTTTTTCCACTCTTCCTCCGTCATGTTGGCGCGTTTGGCTGATGGAGATAATTGTGGCGTGATATCATTGTTTTTTGTTGCTGTTTTCATATCTTTTAGTAAGTGAATTATCGTGTGCTGATAGTCAATGATTTCAAGGAGAACAACTTCTTCATGAAGAAGAAATTGCAAAGGGAAACTGCGCAAAAAAGAAAATTGTCGAAAACACTTTGTCAGGATTAAATCCTTTTTATCGTTAATATTATGCTGTAGATCAGGGGATTAATCTAGATTTTTTTACTAATGAAAGGGGATGATACACAGTTTAATCCTGATTCAACATGAAAAATGATGCAAAATCAATATATAATTGGCTAACCTTTTTTAGTTAGTGGTTTTTGGGTAATAAAAACGAATGAAACAGTGTCATTGATAAAATTAAATAATATTCCATTAAAATGTGCCAGATTAAAAATAAATAAAAATATTGGATTATGATTATCTGAAATTAAGCGATCTAAATGGTTTGGTGGAATAAAAATTATTTATGCATGATGATGAAAAACTAAATATGGAAATAGCCCCATTTTTTACTAAAATTTTACAGGGGTATTGTGGTTAATTAAATGGACTTTTGCTGTAACAAAATTTATCATTCTCCCGTTTTTTATATTAGCTATATGCACTGTATAAAATACAGAACTCATTTATTTGAACCGTCATCAGGAATGATATAATAATGAAAAGCAAACTCACATTAACCTCACTTTGCCTGGCTTCTCTTATGTTGATCGGCTGTGCAACGGAATCTTCATCGACACTTCCAGTCCAAAAAGTCACTTCTTATAAAACAACCTATGCCGGTATGCGTAGCCCGATTGCAGTGGGTAAATTTGAAAACCGCTCAAGTTACCAAAATGGCATTTTCTCTGATGGCATTGATCGTTTAGGCAACCAATCAAAAACCATCTTGGTCACTCACTTGCAACAAACTGGTCGTTTTAACGTATTGGAACGCACCAATTTGTCTGAATTGAAGATGGAAACGGATATACAGGGCAAAGCCCAGAAATTGAAAGGAGCTAATTACATTATTACGGGTTCCGTGACTGAATTTGGTCGCAAAGAAGTGGGCGATCATCAATTATGGGGCATTTTGGGACGTGGTAAGTCACAAGTTGCTTATGCAAAAGTGATGCTGAATGTTGTGAATACTGAAACATCTGAAGTTGTTTTCTCCTCAGCAGGAGCCGGGGAATATAAACTTTCCAGCCGGGAAATTATCGGATTTGGTGGTACTTCCAGCTATGACTCGACTCTAAACGGCAAAGTGTTAGATCTGGCGATTCGTGAAGCCATTAATGACCTCATCGCTGGTATTGAAAATGGTGCATGGAAACCAACTCATTAACCACTTATTTAAATATAAATATTTTCTTAAGTATTAAGTGTGAGATATTTTTTAAGGAAGATTGCTATATGTTTTTGATTAAAAAGACGGGAATATTGCTGGGGGCATTATTATTGACGGGATGTGTAACTGCACCTAAGACCTTATATGAGTGGGGGAATTATCAACCCACTCTGTATGAATATTACCAGCAGGATGAAACGGGGCCGCAGGAACAGCTCCAAGCATTGCAAAAAGTTGTTGAGCAAGCCAAAGCCAAAGATAAACCTGTTCCGCCAGGTCTGCACGCGCAAATGGGGTTGCTTTACAGTAAAATCGGCAATATTGAGAAAGCCTTCCGGCAGTTTGAAATAGAGAAAAACCTGTTTCCTGAGTCAGCACCTTATATGGATTTTCTGTTAAGCAAGAATAAGGGAGTGAAATAATGAAGCGTTTTCTAGGGGGGATTGGTGCTTTACTATTGCTGGTATTAGCAGGGTGTGCCAACAATGAACCGTATGATTATTCCGCATTGAGAGAAAGTAAACCTAAGTCTATTTTGATTTTGCCTGCCATCAATAAATCCGTGGAAGTGCAAGCTTCTGGCAGCTTTCTCTCTCAAGTGACTTATCCGTTGGCAGAATCCGGCTATTATGTTTATCCCGTTGCGGTGGTTGAAGAAACCTTCCGCCAAAATGGCGTAACAGAAGCGCAGGATATTCATAATATCAGCTACAAAAAGCTGCATGAGATATTTGGCGCAGATTCCGCCCTTTACCTGAATATCACGCAATACGGTACACAATACCAAATTATTAACAGTGATACCCGCGTCAGTGCGACAGCCCGTTTGGTGGATTTACGCACAGGTAGACAACTATGGAGTGGTGTTGCGACCGCATCTTCCATAGAAAATGATAATCACTCCAGCGGTGGTCTGATCGGTATGCTGGTATCGGCCGCTATCTCCCAGATAGCGAATACGGTTATGGACAGAGGCCATGAGATCGCAGGCATTACCAGTAATCGCTTGTTAAGTGCGGGCGGCTATGGATATGGCCACTTGCTGTATGGCCCGCGTTCAGAATTCTATGGCAAAGAAAAATTATAATATTTGCTTGAAATTAAAATGCCGCAGACAGTTTTGCGGCATTTTTTGCTGTTATTTTTTAATTAGACATCCAATCGCTTGGTTTGCCATCTTTTAGACTTCCAACGCCAGGCGTTCATTAACCCGCGGATCCACTCGTCGCAGAAGAATCCTATCCAGATCCCCAAGATCCCCATACCCATGGTAATTCCCAAAAAATAACCGACGGGAATAGATATTCCCCACATACAAATCAACGCGGTATAGAGAGGAAAACGGGCATCACCAGAAGCACGCAGAGCATTGACCATCACAATGTTGAAAGTGCGTCCTGGCTCCAAAAAGACCGAGAGCAGGAACAACGGTAACAGAAGTTCAACAATCTTCTGATCTTCCGTCATGACATAGAGAAGCGGTTCCCTGAAAATCCAGAACATTAAGACGATGCCTACTGTAACAATCACGCCAATTTTTAGGCTTTTCAGTCCTCGAAGATAGGCGTCTTCAAAACGCTTTGCCCCAACAAGGTGACCAACCATAATCTCATTGCCAATGCTGATAGAGATACCAAACAACATAATGAACAGAGATAGCTGGAAGTACAGCGTTTGCGCGGCCAGAGATATTTCACCCATCAGGCCGATAAACGCCTGTGCCGTCATATATTGCAGGATCCACACCAAATTTTCACCCGCGGCGGGTAAGCCGATATGCAGGATTTTGCTCAACATATTCTTAGACCAGTTCACGAGCAATTTAGGCTCAAACTTGATCTTCAAACCACAAAACAGTAATCCGCAGAGCAAAATAACAGCGACAGTACGACCAAATACCGTAGACCACGCCACGCCTTCGAGTCCATATTGAGGCAATCCAAAGAATCCATACAGCACAATCATATTGCCGACAATAGTAAGCAGGTTGGCAATCAACGTAATATACATGGCCGATTTCGATTTTCCATAAACCCGTATACAGGCCGCCAGAATAATCGAAATTGCTTCGGGTATCAGACAGATACCAAGGACATGCAGATAAGCGAACCCATCTTTTATCAGATTTTCGGGCAGGTTCATGATATGCAGGATCTTATAACCGAAGAACACCGTGATCAGAGCACAACTGAAACCCAGCACAAAATTAAAAGCAATAGAAATGTGAATAGCCTGACTCGCCTTATCGCGTTTTCCTGATCCCAGATATTGTGCAATGACAACACTGCAACCTACGCTGATAAAGTTAAAAATTGTAATAAAGAGATCAAAAACATGATTACCCACTCCCATTGCAGCAAGATAAGCAGAAGAAATATGGCTGACCATGTACGTATTGATTAATAACGTCGCCATATGCAGAAAGATATCAATGAAAATCGGCCAACTTAACGAAAAAAGAGAGCGATTAATAACATCAGACTGATGCATCAGTAAAACCTATTTATTAGAAGTGAAATGAATGGTCTTTTGCGGTGTGACATATCCAGAAAGCATAGATGATTTTACAGGGTTTATTGATGATTTGATAGGCAGAACAAGCGATTGTTTCACTGTCACACTTAAGTTTTTTCCCTGAGCGCCTGAATGATGACTGATATGCCTGATGATATTGACCAATTGAAAGCCCTCATCTACCAGCTTCAGACCGATATTCAGGGAAAAGATCGTCAGATTCAGGCGTAGGCCGAATCGCTGGCTGAGCTGCGTACCCAAATTAAACGGCTACTTGAACAGCTCAACCTTAGCAAATTTTTTTACGGAACTGGAACCTCCCCAAACGCTATTACGACGATCCCCTGCATGATCTGCTCCCGTGGAACGTGAATATTGGCGACAGCGTATAAAATACACTGCTTAATTAGGTGCTTACGGTATGAATGTAATTCAGAACCCGACTCACAACATGGCGTGGTTAGTGACACGACGTGGGTTTTATTCCAAATCCTGAACGTGAAAAACAGGCTGCTTAGCTTAAATTTATGAATGGGTAAACTATGTTGACAACAGGACGGGATTCCACTTTGCTTTTAATTTAATCAAAAATAAGTTGATTGCGAAATTTCTCTGACCATATTGCTCTTCGACGTTTAGCGACATGACTATCTTTTATACTGGTATTTTTTTAATACCAATCGCCTTTCAAGATGCGTCTTATATCTCCCCGCGTAGCGGGGAGATATAAACAATCACATTGATTTGCAAGCTGTAACTTGAAGTTGGATTGGTAAATGATATTTAACGCAATCCGGTTAAAAAGTGCCATTTGTGCTGCTCGATCGGGAGCTTTCAGCGAGATAGCATCGTTAATATTGTGAGATCTCGCCCTGATAAATTTATTTTCTTCTGCCCATTGACAATTGCTGATATGGTCAAATAGTATACTCTTTTATGGTATCATACTTTCCCTTTTAAGAATGAATTTAGTAGTGAGTGTAAAAACATGCCATTTAAAGAGCCTTTTACCCGCAAATTGATTATTGGTGATTTAGTTTACGGATTACACAGTGAAAGAGAAAGGTATCTTCGTGAATATCAGCCTTTCAAAGGAAGTACTGCTGCTACGAAGATTCTTTCTAGCTCTCCTAGCTCTCAAGTTCTGTTTATAGATCAATTTATAACCCCTCCAGAACTATACTTTCGAAATGAGTTAATCCGAAAGCAGGTGGAAGAACAGTATAAATACATACACACGACGAAAAGACTTCCCTATCAGAAGAGTTTTATGTTACATCTTGAAAATCATCCTAAATATCATACCGCATTGGAAAGTGCAGACAAACTATTCTCAAGGAAATGTAAAGGAGGATTATCTTGGGTAACTACAAGCAATGGGAATACTTATCTGCTTGAGAATAATAATATACATTTTATTCTTGATGGCATCGATATGAAATATGTAGTAAATAAAAGAAAATATCCAATGGCTAGGACTGATATAACTTCACATGAATTGAGATGGGTCTATAGAAACAGGAATAATCCTAACGTACAAAGAAAAATTCAATTTTGGTTAGATGGTAAACCGACTTCTCCACCTTGGGAAAGTGTTGAAGGAAAGAGCATATGGAAATTATACACTCCACAGTCTGAAATTACGAGCGCCTTTAATTCTGGTTTGCCGATAGATTTATATTTTTAATATATACGTAATTTGTATAATAAGGAAATATTAATAAATAGAGGTAAATTAAAATTCATAATAATATTAAATAAAAGTAAAAACATTAATTTATTATGTTTGTAATGGCATCAAATAGTGCGAAATTTTTTATCCATAATAATATACTCGACAAACTTCAAGTTGTAATCCGCAAGACGATATGAAGCCTTATATTTCCCTACCGTGCGGGGAAATATAACACGCATCTTGAAGTTGGATGGGTATAAATGATGTACCATTAAAGATTAGAGAAGGGTGACAACGCTTCTTCTGGATAATGTGGAAATTCAATTTATCTACGAAGTTGATGAGATCGGGTCTTTTGTCGGGAACAAAAACAGCAACGTTAGTTAGGGTATGCATGGGAATCCCCCCGCTTGAAGCGTATCATCGCTCATACTTTCGGAAAACGGTTTACACAACATCCCCTAAAATGCATGACAAAATGATCGGCACTTTCATCGAAAGAAAATGTTATGTTTAAGACCAATCAATACCTTGAATACATCACCGGTAATTCTGTTATCAGTCTGTTTTATACTCTTTACTGACGTCAGCCATTAACATTGGCATCAGTAATAATCCCATCACAGCGGCTGCAAGAGTCAGTAAGGCAAACATGCCTGTCCAATCATAGTGGTCAATGATTTGGCTTAATGGCCAACCAGCAATTGCGGCACCATAATAGGCATACAATCCTAAATATCCTGTTACCGTACCTGCCGCTTTTTTGTGGCAGTGTTCAGTTGCTGAAAGACCAATTAACATTTGAGGACCAAATACAAAAAAACCAATACTAAAAATACAGATAGATAATAATACGTAATTATTTATAGGAATTAACCAGAGTGCGGCCATAGAAAAGAAAAGGCCAAGAGAAAATAGTAGAATTACGGGTGTACGTTGACTGCGAAATAATAAATCAGAACTCCATCCAGAACAAAGAGCACCTAATAACCCCCCCAGTTCAAATAGCGACAGTGTGGCATTGGCATTCAGTAAGTTAGCTCCATGTTTTTCTAATAACCATAAATTACCCCAGTCATTAATTGCGATCCTAATGAAATAGACGAGAATATAAGAAAAACCAAGGAGCCAGATGGTACGGTTGAATAAAATGGTTTCCTTAAAGATTTTTATCATAGGCATGGGTAAAGACAACCGTTCTTGTCGTAGCTCCATGGTATCTTGTCGCCAATCCCCTACGCTAGGTAAACCATGTTCCTCTGGAGTTCCCCGCATTCTCCGGCATAACCAAATTCCAAGCACAATGCTAATAAGTCCAGAAACAAATAATGCAGCGCGCCAGCCATAATAATTGGCTAAAAATGCAGACAATAGTGGCAGAAAAATACCACTTATATTGATGGATATATTCCAACAGCCCCACCAGAAACCTCGCTCATTACGAGAATACCAGTGAGTGAGAAGTCGAGCGCATGTTGGCCATCCCCATCCTTGAAAAAAGCCATTCAGCGTCCAGACAAATAATAGGGAAGGCAATGATGAGCAGAAGGTAAAAATAATGTTCAGTACGCCTGTCATTAATAGCCCTACCCCCATGAACCAGCGATAACCAGTATGATCATGGAAAATGCCGGAAAAGAATTTTGAACTGCCATAAGCAAGGTAAAACAAACTGATTATCCATCCAATATCATTTTTATTAAGAGCCAATTCCAGTTGCATGGCGGGCATAACGATATTCAAACTTTTGCGAGTTAGGTAGAATGCGGCATAGCCTATAATCATTGATATGAGCAAATGGCTTCGCCAATAACGATAATGTTGTGATATTTGCTCATGGCTGGTGCCTTGCATAAGTGCCTCCATAAAAAAGATACGAATAGTCGTTGTTGCTTTAGCTGTCCTAAAGAGGATATTTTGTTATTCAGTATTACTGCCTGAATCTACTGGTAAATATATATTGACATGGGTTCCTTGTTGGATTTTGAGTCTCCAATGGCCTCCAAGCGCTCGGACACGCTCTTCAATTCCCTTAAGCCCAAATCCTGTATTTTTTTTATCATCAATAATACCAATACCGTTATCGTCAACCTGAAGCACGATTAAATTTCTTTTTTGCTTTAATGTAATGTTTATTTGGTCAGCGTTAGCATGTTTACTAATATTGTTCAGTAATTCTTGAATCAGCCTATAAAGCGTCAGAGTGATCGTGTTATCACTGGGAGTATGTGGTAACTGATAATCAAAATGGCAACAAATGTTTTGTTCTTCGAAAGCAAATTCATTTATTAAATGATGAATTGATTGTTCAAGAGACATTTCGTCAAGTGCCGGTGGGCGAAGCTCACGCAGCAGTTGACGTGTTGTTTGATGTATTTGTTGGGAGAGGTGATTAATCTGTTCGGCAGATTTCTGAGCTAATGCCAACGTTGAAGTCCGTTTTATTAGCATAGATTGGATTTGAATGGCCGTTATATTTTGTCCGATGGCATCATGAAGTTCTCTGGCAATATTTTTACGAATATCTTCTTCTGTATGTACTAATTTTTGCATCAAGATATGGCGTGTTGCTAACTCTTTTTCTAGTCGTTCACGATAACGGTTTAAATTATTTGCCAATTGTTTTTGATAGGTTAGGCTACCTGCTAATTGTTGCTGGCGACTGATGGCAATGCCAAGCCCTATCCCTAATAAAGCTTGCGTGGTTAAAAAAATCTCCAATTCCTGTAATTCACTGAATGAACCATTGAATTGACGGGCAGAAGTGACGAGTAAACTTCCTAATAATGCGGAGAGAACACCACCTTGCCAACCATAATGATAAGCCATAAATATATTAGGAATAAAGACTAAAATTGACAGTAACCACTCTATTTCCGAGGATAGAAGATATTGGCCACTTATTCCCAGCAAACTAAACAGGAAACACCACATCAGCAAAGATGTTCTTAATTGTGGATCGGCTATATCAGCTTTAGTATGCTGATTCTTCCAATATTTCTCATATAAATAAACATAAATCAGATAAATGAATGGAGAGAGTAAAAATCCGCCAGTTAAGGAAGAGAGAAAAATAAAGCTGATTTGATCAGGTAACGAAAAGCTTAAAAATAAAATTTGTAAAAGGCTATTAATGATAACGCCCGCTAATAAAATAGAAAGCTGTTGCCAATAAAGAGAATAATTCCACCATATTTTTTGAATAATGAGTGCAGGGATCAAGCTAATAAATGGGGAAAGTAAAATGATTGGATATATAATAAGTTGTTCGCTTTTTAGCCACAGTAATATACTAATTTCACTCATCAGCAGAATTGGAAGATAACGTCGCCCCAGTAAGGTCATAAATACTAAACGTATCCCTTGGGGTAAAAATAGTGTCGCCTGTAGTCCACTATTGTGAAAATAAAAACTAATTACCCATAATGAAATCCAAATCAGTGAATAAAATAGACAGAGGAATAGTGATTGTAAAATGAAGAGAAATTTTTCATTCATTGTTTAACTCGTCGTAATGATTTGATTCTTGAGGGCATAATGAACTAGATCAATAGTGGTATTACATTGTAATTTATCTAAAATTCTGGCTCGATGGACATGAACTGTGTTGTGGCTAAGTTCAAGTTGCTCAGCAATTACTTTTACACTGCTCCCATCGACTAATAAGGTAAAAATTTCTCTTTCTCTTGGTGTCAGAGCGTGTAGTGCTGTAATTTCTTGAGGTTTTTGGCGAAGTGCTTTCAGTGCATGAGCACAAAGATAAATGTTTCCTTGATGGACTAACCGGACGGCTTGTACTAATTCCTCTGGCCCACAGCATTTCGTCAAATAACCGCGTGCACCTGAATCTAGTGCACTTTGCACAAGCGCAGCGGTGTCATAAATGCTTAACATGATCGTACGAAAATTTGGGCTGGTGGGACGAAGCCGAGTCAGAAGCTGTAGGCCACTTTCGTTGGGCATGGAGATATCCATGATGACGATATCAATCGTTTTTCTTTGTAAATCCGGCCATGCTTCATCGGCACTGCTGTATTGACCAACGATTATAATATCATCTTCAAGTGTCAATAATTGGGCAAAACCTGAACGGACAACAACATGATCATCAATGAGAGCAATTTTTATCGTCATTTTTATTGTATGTCGTAGGGAGTTTTATTATAAATCATTTAGATATCATAATGTTCATAAAATAAAATTCATGCAAATAAATAAACTAAATTTGTTAGTTAGATAACAAAATTTATTTTAAGGCAGATAAATTATATTGATTTCAGTTGGTTATTATTATTTTTTATTGTCGTTCCTATACCTCCATATAGTAATAATGAATTCTATTTTTATTGATTTTCCATAAAAAACAAAAGCATTCATTAATATTAAATGGTGTTTTTTGCTTTATTAAATGAAACTGGTGAATTTAATGAAAAAATTACACTGTGATTGTGTGTATTTTCATTATTATATTTCATATGTTATTTTATGGTAACTGGAATGAAAAAAATTTACCATAATCCCTTTATAGGGGCTAGCTATGCCAGATTCTCCTATAAAATTTTTTTGGATATTTTTTCTCTATGGGAGGCAATATTATTACATCATCAGGTACGCTTTATTGTTTTTCCATTGTTATTTTTCGGAAAAATTACGTATAACACACAAAAAAGGTCTTAAAGATGAAAGCACTTATCATAATTGACATGTTGAATGACTTCGTAACAGGTGTTCTCGCCAATGAAAAGAAGGCAATAGAAATTATCCCAGTGATCCAACGAACGATTAATTATGCAAGAAATAGGCTGGATTGGTTAGTGATATATGCTAATGATGCCCATCATGCAGATGATCGAGAAATAGATATTTGGGGAAAGCATGCTATGGAAGGAGCGTGGGGAGCTGAAGTTGTCGATGCACTGGCCCCCATTGGCTCAGAACGTGAAATTATTTCCCCCAAACGTTTTTATAGTGCCTTTGATGATACCGTTCTGGAAGATGTTTTCAGACAATATGGTGTTACAGAAGTTGTGTTGACAGGGCAGCATACAAATTGCTGTGTCCGTCATACCGCCTATGGTGCATTTACTCGAGGTTATAACATCACCGTATTGTCCGATGCAGTCTGTGTTTTTCCAGGGGTTGATCATGGTGCCGCTCTTGATTATTTAAAAACCTTTTATGGTGCCAAAATTATCACAAGTACCGAGTTAGGTATGCTATTAAAATGAAGAGTGCTATGTTTGATAAAAAATGAATGACTGGCAGTTTGATATTCTGCCAGTCAAATAGATCAGGCTGAATTCAATTAGTTATAGATCGGGTAAATTTCGACCATAATAGATTTCTTGTATCTCTTTCTTAAGTAAACGGATGATTTCCCTCTTTTCCGTTTCATTCAGGTCTTCAGCTGTGGTATTGAACAAATATTCATTCAGATCAAATTCTTTCAACATCATTTTAGTATGGAAGAGATTTTCCTGAAAAATATTTACGTCAATCATATGGTACTGAGATTGGATCTCTTCTGTCACATAATTCTGGATGGAGCTAATTTCATGGTCGATATAGTGTTTTACGCCATTAATATCTCGGGTAAAACCACGAACACGATAATCCATTGTCACAATGTCAGATTCCAATTTATAAATCAGATAATTCAGAGCATTAAGAGGAGAAATAACACCACAGGTTGAGACTTCAATATCTGCCCTGAAGGTACATATACCACCATCTGGATGGCTTTCTGGATAGGTATGCACACAAATATGGCTCTTGTCCAAGTGGGCGACGACAGCATCAGGGAGTAGGACAGGATTTTCCATATTATCCACCCGCTTGGGGGCAATGGGTTCTTCACTAATCAAAATGGTAACGCTCGCTCCTTTTGGGTCATAGTCTTGGCGAGCAATATTAAGAATGTTTGCACCAATGATTGAACAGGTTTCACTGAGAATTTCAGTTAGGCGGGTCGCATTATACTGTTCATCAATGTACGCGATATAACTGTCGCGATCGGCTTTCGTTTTTGCATAACAGATGTCATAGATACAGAAACTCAAGCTTTTTGTTAGATTATTAAAGCCGTGCAATTTCAGTTTGCGCAATTTAGTTCACCTCCCGGTTAATGGGTGATTATTGGTTTCCAGATAGGGCATTTAGTAAGTATTGCGGCAGTGCAAAACTTCCTGCATGTACGGCGGGTGTGTAGTAACGGCAGGTTATGGCCGCATCTTCAAAGCGTTGTTGTAGCGTTGTCAGAGGTACCTGACGCAAGGCAGAATTCTGGGTTGCCCATGCAAATGTCATGATCCCACCGTAATAGGTTGGAATGGCGGCCTGATAAAAACTGCTGTCAGTAAAATAGTGGCTTAACTTTTTATGGCTGTTAACGGCTTCATTCTGCTGAAAGAAACAGACACCGTTTTGGGCGACAAAAATACCACCTTCGTTTAAGCAACCAGCACAGCCTGCATAGAAGTCAGAAGTAAACAGGCTTTCACCTGGCCCATTAGGATCGGTACAATCAGAAATGATAACATCAAATTTTTCAGATGTGGTTTTGACAAAATTAACACCGTCGTCAATCACCAGCTTGAAACGGGGATCGTTATAGGCTCCAGCGTTATGGTTTGGCAAATATTGGCGACAGAATTCGACTACACCAGCATCAATTTCTACCATTGTAATATTATCGAGATAGTGATGACGGCAAACTTCACGCAGCATCCCGCCATCACCACCGCCAATGATCAACACTTTTTGGGCTTGGCCATGAGCAAATAGTGGTACATGGGCCATCATTTCATGATAGATAAACTCATCGCACTCTGTGGTTTGAACCACACCATCAAGTGCCATGATGCGACCTAGTTCTGTATTTTCAAAAATGATGAGATCTTGATGTTCTGTTTTATCGTGATAAAGCACGTTTTCAACTGCGAAATACTGACCGAAATGGGGATGTAACGTTTCATACCAAATTTCTTTTTGTGACATGTTTCGCCATTCCTCCATTGTGATATTCATCGGCATTGGGTGCACATAGTAGCCAATAACTCACATAGCTGTCACTTAGTTTCAACATGAAATTAATCTTGGAAGTATCCAAAAGGAATTATTTTATATAAGAGAGCAGGCTGAGGGAGTTCTTTGCAAGAGAACGGCATTTAACCTCACGTGGCAGGTTGATTCCCCTTAAGTCGTTGTAACCTAATTGATTTAATTCTTGCATTAACTGACTATTATAGTTACTGAGATCCCATTTGTTACGTTGGGCAAAATAGATAATTGTACGCTTAATTTGAAAATCTGGGATTTGGTTATAGCCGCAGTCATGTTTTAGATAGATATAGACGGCTGTCAGATCGGCGAGATCTTCAGCTTCATTCTCAGACAGCGCTGTTGCTGGTTGAGCAAAACTAAACAGAGCCAGAATGTACGCGAATAAGGCAATTTTTTGCATAATTTCTATTATACTGATTTTCTACCATTTTACTTAAATTAACATATTAATATCTTTGTTAGCCAAACTTTATTTGCTTCATTTTAATAAAATTACCGTTTTTTCTGCCAGTGAGAAAATCGGGTTGTATGTTAACGAACAGGTTTGTTCTGATGGCAGAGAGTGTTATTTTATGCGCTCGGTGAGCTTATGCTATTGAGCGGTATGTAAATAGTCACATTCATTTTTGGGTTTGACTTGTGATTATTTTGAATAAAATCAACTGGTTATATTAATGAAGAAACATATTGTAGAAGTAATGATCTCCGAACAGGAGGTTAAGCAACGTATTGCTGAGCTGGGGCAACAGATTACAGAGCACTATCGTAATAGCGATCGTGAATTAGTGTTGGTTGGCCTGTTGAGAGGGTCGTTTATCTTTATGGCAGATTTATGCCGTGAAATTCAGGTTCCCCATGAAGTGGATTTTATGACGGCATCCAGCTATGGCAATGAGATGAGTTCTACCCGCGATGTGAAAATCCTCAAGGATCTGGATGAAGACATTCGTGGTAAAGATGTGTTGATCGTTGAAGATATTATCGACTCAGGCAATACACTGAACAAAATCCGCGAGATTCTGGCGCTGCGTGAGCCTAATTCACTGGCGATTTGTACTTTGTTGAACAAACCCTCTCGTCGCGAAGTCGATGTTCCCGTTGAGTGGATTGGCTATTCCATTGAAGATAAATTTGTTGTCGGTTACGGCATTGACTATGCACAGCATTATCGCCATCTGCCTTATATCGGGCATGTCACCTTGCTGGAAGATTAATATTTGCGATAAGCAGAAATAATCAATACGGTATAAGTAAATGGCAGCTTTTTTGCTGCCATTTACTTTTCTAATTAATAGATTGTCTTTCGAACGATTATTTTGTTTGGGATAACTTGGAAATAGCCTGACGGTAATTGAGTTCCAGTTTTTCACGGCTGTCAGCGGTAATATCCAGATCATGTAACTCACCATCCTTCAATCCATATACCCAACCGTGGATCATCACTTTCTGCCCGCGTTTCCATGCGGATTGCATAATGGTTGAATGGCCAAGGTTGTAAACCTGTTCAATGACATTCAATTCACACAGGCGATTTAGCCTGTCGTTAGGAGGCAACTCACCAAGCATGGAGCTGTGTTTGTACCACAAATCACGGATATGGAGCAGCCAGTTATTGATTAAGCCCAATTCAGTGCCATCCACGGCAGCTTCAATACCACCACAACCGTAGTGACCACAGATGATGATGTGTTCAACCTGCAAAACATCTACGGCATATTGTACAACAGATAAACAGTTTAAATCGGTATGGATAACGAGGTTAGCGACGTTTCGATGAACAAAAAGATCGCCGGGGGCTGCATCAATCAATTTTTCGGCAGGTACGCGGCTATCAGAACAGCCTATCCACAGAAAATGAGGTTTTTGCGCTTTTGATAATTCCTTGAAAAAAACTGGGTTTTCTTCGTTTACGGACTTTGACCACTGTTTGTTCCTGGCAAACAGCTCTTCAATTTTTCTCATCATAACGAATAGCCTGATAACATTTTTGAGATAGAATCATATACAACATTAATTGAGAATTTAATATTTAATTGAAGAATGTTTTTTATTTTACCCCCTACCATTGCTAAGAAATAGGGGGAAAATAATGGCATAATTTCTATTTTTCAGCAGTCAGAAATAGCAAATAATAAAGGTATTTTTTACTTATGGCTTACGCATTGGAATTGAGGCAGCTCACGAAAGTCTATGAGAGTGGAGTAAAAGCGCTGCGGGGAATTGATTTGTGTGTAGAAGCAGGCGATTTCTACGCGCTTTTAGGGCCAAATGGCGCGGGGAAATCCACCACGATAGGTATTATTAGTTCCTTGGTTAATAAAAGTGGGGGTAAGGTCAAGGTCTTTGGTTACGATATTGATACGGCTCTCGTTAATGCTAAACGGCAACTCGGCCTTGTTCCACAGGAATTTAATTTCAACCCATTCGAGACGGTGATCCAAATTGTATTAAACCAGGCGGGGTATTATGGTGTTCCGCGCAATGTGGCACAGGAAAGGGCAGAGACCTACCTTACTCAATTGGATCTATGGGAAAAACGTAACGAGCGGGCAATTCGTTTATCTGGTGGTATGAAACGGCGTTTAATGATCGCCCGTGCCTTAATGCACCAGCCAAAATTGTTGATTCTTGATGAACCTACAGCGGGAGTAGATATTGAACTGCGCCGATCTATGTGGGAATTTTTGAAAGAATTGAATGCGCAGGGAACCACGATCATCTTGACGACCCACTATCTTGAAGAAGCTGAGATGCTGTGCCGTAACATCGGTATTATCCAACATGGTGAGCTGGTGGAAAATACAAGCATGAAAAACCTGCTTAGCCAACTTGAAAGTGAAACATTCTTGCTGGATTTATTACCAAAAGAAGCAAAGCCTGTTGTTGAAGGCTACGACTACCGTCTGATTGATGCAGCAACACTGGAAGTGGATGTAAAACGTGGGCAGGGATTAAATGATGTTTTCTCCCAGTTAAGTACACAGGGCATACAAATCAGTAGCATGCGTAATAAAGCGAATCGTCTGGAAGAGCTGTTTGTCGGATTAACCAATAATAATCAAGGAGATAGGTAATGATCCAACTATATTGGGTGGCTCTGAAAACTATTTGGATTAAAGAGGTCACCCGTTTTGGTCGTATTTGGGTACAAACATTACTGCCGCCAGTGATCACTATGTCCCTTTATTTCGTTATCTTCGGCAATCTGGTCGGTTCCCGCATTGGTGAAATGGGGGGAGTGGGTTATATGCAGTTTATTGTGCCTGGATTGATCATGATGTCAGTGATCACCAACTCTTACGCTAACGTTTCTTCATCTTTCTTTGGTGCTAAGTTCCAGCGCAGCATTGAAGAAGTGCTGGTTGCTCCGGTTCCAACCCATGTCATCATTGCTGGATTTATTGGGGGAGGGGTAGCTCGTGGGGTATGCGTTGGTATTCTGGTGACATTGGTTTCCCTATTATTCGTACCGTTGCAGATACATTCATGGGGAATGGTGGTGATCACTTTACTGGCAACGTCAATCTTATTTTCGTTGGCGGGGCTATTGAATGCCATTTTTGCGAAAACATTCGATGATATTAGTATCATCCCAACATTTGTTCTGACACCGTTGACCTATTTGGGGGGCGTATTCTATTCCCTTACCCTGTTGCCTACTTTTTGGCAGATAGTGTCAAAGCTTAACCCGATCGTCTATATGATCAGTGGCTTCCGTTATGGTTTTCTCGGTATTATGGATGTTTCTCTGGCGATGACATTAGGTATGTTGGGGATCTTCATTGTTGGATTTTATCTATTGGCCTGGTATCTCATTGAGTCAGGGCGAGGGCTAAGAACTTAAGCTAAAATTTAATACACTCCGCCGTTGATGGCGGCGGAGTGGCGATATACACATATCCCACAATTAAAATCAGTCAGCCAAATCAACCTGCTGATTATCAATCAGTCGTGTTTGTCCCAACCATGCAGCCATCAGGATCACCGCTTTTTTACTTTGTGCCGTTAATGGCATCAGGTTTTCTGCATCACGGATAAATAATTCATCTGGCATAAAGCCTTCTTCCCGCAAATGTGCAGAGGCCAGTTCAATGAGTCGTTCAGTATCGCGTTCGCCATTTTTCAGCCTTTCTGTCATACATTGCATAACCTTATTCAGCAAGGGCGCAATTTTTTTCTCTTCAGCGGACAGAAGGCTGTTACGTGAACTTAGTGCTAACCCATTTTTATCACGGACGATAGGTACGGAAACCAATGTAATATCGTAAGCCATATCTGCAATCATCTTGCGGATAATCTGTAATTGCTGGAAGTCTTTTTCGCCGAAATAAACCAGATCGGGCTGGATCAGGTTAAACAATTTGCTGACAACGGTAGTGACGCCACGGAAATGTCCTGGTCGGCTGGCACCTTCAAGGATATAAGAAAGTTCGGGTACTTCGACAAAAGTTTGGTTGCCGTTTAAACCATGTGGGTACATCTCGTTAGCATTAGGGGCGAATACCAATTCGACATTGCGACGGCTCAGTTTTTCGCAATCTTCCTGCAAGGTGCGAGGATAATTGACCAGATCGTCTTCTCGATCAAATTGCATCGGGTTGACGAAAATGCTGACGATCACAACGTCAGCCTGTGCTTTGGCGGTATCAACTAACGCCATATGACCATCATGCAGGTTTCCCATCGTAGGGACGAAGGCAATACGTTTGCCCGCTTGGCGCCAGCGACGGATTTCCCGGCGTAAAATAGGGATCGTTTCTATAATCAGCATTGCTGTACTCCTTTAATTAGTCGTCATGCTGGAGAATAATCAGTTGAATGAGTGTGCCTGGTCGGGATAGGCGCCGTTTTCTACTTGTTCAATGTATAGGCGGATGGCATCTCTTATATTGCCAGTTTCTTTGAGGAAGTCTTTGGCAAATTTGGGGGGTCTTGCGGTGATACCCAAGGCATCATGCATAACCAGAATTTGACCGTCAGTCATATTGCCTGCCCCAATGCCAATAACCGGAATTTCCAGCGATTCGGTGATACGTTGCGCCAGTGCAGTCGGAACACATTCTAACACCAGCAGTTGCATACCTGCTTTTTCCAAAGCAATAGCATCGTCAAATAGCTTTTGGGCTGAAGATTCATCGCGTCCCTGAACTTTATAGCCACCGAGTACATTGACTGATTGTGGTGTCAGACCTAAATGGCCGCAAACGGGGACAGCTCTTTCGGTCAGCATTTTGACGGTATCACATAGCCAATCTCCACCTTCAATTTTGACCATATTGGCACCAGAACGCATTAGTGCAGCCGCATTGTCAAAACTTTGTTCGGGGGTTGCGTAGCTCATGAAAGGCATATCCGCGATGAGAAAAGTATGAGAGGCGCCAGAGCGAACACTTCGGGTGTGGTAAGAGATATCTTCAACGGTAACAGGCAGGGTAGAGTCAAATCCCTGTATGGTCATGCCAAGTGAATCACCAATGAGCATGACGTTAATGCCTTGTTCAGCGAAAAGGTGGGCGAAACTGGCATCGTAAGCGGTGATGGTTGCAAATTTGCGCTTTTCTTTTTTTAACTGACTGAGATCAGCCAGGGTTGTTGGTTTCATCATTTTCTCCTGAATATCTCCTGAATAGTTGTACCCTCTGTTTTTCAAGTCGCTTCTTTAACTACAAGCTACAACCAAAGCGTCAGGCCATTTTCTGGCACTTTTTTTAATTGCTCTGCCAGCGTTTCTCCATCGGGAAACACAAGGTCTGGTGCAATTTCTGCAAGTGGATAAAGCATGAATTCACGCTGTTTTAACCCATAATGGGGAACCGTCAAGCGTTCGGTGTTGATGATGTGATTACCAAACAGCATGATATCCAAATCCAGTGTTCTTGGCCCCCAGCGTTCGTCCTTACGAACGCGTCCTTGTTCCAGTTCGATCGCTTGGGTGTGATCAAGCAATATTTCTGGTGATAACTGGGTTTCCAATGCGACGGCAAGGTTGAGGTAATCGCCTTGATCCTGGGGTCCCATTGGTTTGGTTCGGTAGAAAGATGATCGAACAATAAAAGTGGTATCAGGGATCTTTTTCAGGGCAGCAAGTGCATTATTGACTTGCTGCAAAGGGTCGGCCAGATTACTGCCAATGGCGATATAGGCTTGAGTCATATTAATAACCGTTGTTCCTGTTCTGGCGAACGCGTCCACCACGGTGGGGGCGTGTCCTGCGGCGAATGGGTTCGCTGCCCAGGTCGGATATCATTTCGCGCTGTTGTGAGGATGTTGACTGTTGGAATTCAGTCCACCACTGTACCAGCTCTCTCAGTTCATGGCGTGGTTCAATGCTGGCGCGCAATTCCAGTAAATCATATGCAGCACGGAACTTCGGATGTTCCATTAATTTATTCGCTCGTTTTCCTTGACGACGCGGCAAGCGAAGCTGAAGCAACCAGATATCGCGCATGGTTGTAGTATGGCGTTTCGGGATCGCAATGGAGCGGCACTGTTCATCAAGAATATCATTCATTGCTAACGCAAAGGCGTCGTAATACTGTAACCCGCCTTCCTGTGTCAGTTTTTCCGCATGTTCAATCAATGGATACCATAACATAGCCGCAAATAAGAAAGCGGGATTCACTCTCTTGTCACTTTGTAAGCGAAAATCAGTATTTTTCAGCACTTGTATTAACAGCTTTTCCATTGATGAATCACCACGTTGGGTGAAACACGGTTGAATAAGCGGAAACAGTGGCTGGAACAGATGATATTCGCGCAGCAGTTTATAAGTCTTGTAACCCTGTCCTGTCTGTAACAGTTTCAGAGATTCTTCGAACAGACGTGCCGCTGGAATATCTTTCAACAGAAATGCCAGGCGCGGAATAGGCTCAGCGGTAGCTGGCTCGATAGTCATATCCAGTTTGCTGGCAAAACGGACAGCCCGTAGCATACGCACGGGATCTTCCCGATAGCGCGTTTCTGGATCACCAATCAGGCGAATGATACTTGCGTTCAAGTCGGCCATGCCACCAACGTAATCTCGCAGTGCGAAATCTTCAATGCCGTAATAGAGGCTATTGATCGTGAAATCGCGACGAACCGCATCTTCTTCTACTGAACCAAAAATATTATCCCGCAGTAACATGCCACTTTGAGCTTTATGTGACTGGCTCCGGTCATTGTTTTCAATTTGATCATGTGGCCCACGGAAGGTGGCAACTTCAATCACATCAGGGCCAAACATGATATGGGCAAGGCGAAAACGACGACCGACAAGGCGACAGTTACGGAACAGTTGGCGAACTTGTTCAGGTGTAGCGTTGGTTGCTATATCAAAATCTTTGGGTTTTTTGTGCAGCAATAGATCACGAACTCCGCCTCCGACCAGATAAGCTTCAAAACCTGATTTATTTAGGCGATACAGAACCTTCAAGGCATTATCACTGATGTCCTTGCGTGAAATAGGGTGCTGGTCGCGTGGGATCACCGTGATCGGGGAGTCCGAAGGCATTGCCCTTACAGATTTTTTCTTCATTTTGTCGTTTTCGGCATGTGATGAAGATGAATGATTCCCTCTGCTGCGTTTACGCGGAGGACTGCTCTCTGTTTGAGCAGAATGGTCAGATACAGTGACTGGCCTTTCACTGACTGCCGGTGCAACGCGCTTTGTTCTGTGATCGCGGATTAATAAATTACGGCAGAAAGTTGCTACTCGGTTAAAAATGGTACACCTCGGTAGTGACTGATCAATTAAAACAAAAAACAGCCGCCAATCATAACTTACTGGACATTTTTTGAGAATGCTTACAGTATCAATAGAAAGAGTTTATTTAACTTAGTCTATTAGCTAGGTTTTTTTTGGCGGAACCGCGTTTATATTCCAACCGACGATAGCTTGCTGTAGCAATTGATCTGTTGTGAGATCCTGCCAGCCTGCGATAGTGGGCTGATTTAAAAATGATAACGCATCAATAAGCAATGGTCTTGGGTCGCTCAATGGGATCGGCTGGGCATGATTTTGCTTAGACAGTTTATTTCCCTCTTTATTTAACACGAGAGGTAAATGCACATAATCTGGTGTTGCAAAATTCAAATGCTGATACAGAGACAGCTGGCGAACCGTGGGTTCAATTAAATCAGCTCCTCTGACAATTTCAGTGACACCTTGATAGTTATCATCAATAACAACGACAAGATTATAGGCAAATAAACCGTCTTTGCGATAAATAATGAAATCTTCCTCAGCCATTTTCGTAGGCACAGTGATATAGCCTTGCAATTTATCGTAGAAACCATAAATCGGATGGTGCTGTTTTAGACGAATTGCAGCGTTGTGAGCTGGCAGAGGTACATGTCGGCAGTGGCCATTATAAAAGCCGCCCAGTTGTTGGATGCGTTGGCGGGTGCAGGTGCAGTAATAGCTGTCTCCTTGCTGTTTTAATTGATCGAGGATGGCACGGTAAGCGTCATGACGCTGGGATTGATAGAGAACTTCACCATCCCAGTAAAGCCCATAATGCTCAAGAGCTTGCAATATCCGCTTATCTGCTCCGGGAATTTCCCGTGGGGGATCAATATCATCAATACGCATTAGCCATTTTCCGTGACAGGCACGGGCTTGCAGATAACTCCCTAGTGCAGTGACCAGAGAGCCAAAATGGAGATCGCCGGAAGGAGATGGAGCAAAACGCCCAATATATAACGAGGAATGTCTGGATTGAGTCATAATCGATTCAACATAGGGGCATACGGCGCATTTAGCGCCGTACTTAACCCTATTGGTTAGCCAGCCATTTGTTTTTCACGAATTTCGGCCAACGTCTTGCAGTCAATACATAAATCGGCTGTTGGACGAGCCTCCAAACGACGGATGCCGATTTCAATCCCACAGGCTTCACAATAGCCAAAGTCTTCTTCTTCGACCTTTTTCAGCGTTTTTTCGATCTTTTTGATCAACTTACGCTCACGATCCCGATTACGTAATTCAAGACTGAACTCTTCTTCTTGCGCCGCACGGTCAACTGGATCAGGGAAGTTTGCTGCCTCATCTTGCATATGAGATACAGTACGGTCTACTTCATCCCTGAGTTGATTGCGCCATGCTTCCAGAATCAGCTTGAAATGCTTTAACTGGGCATCGTTCATGTATTCTTCGCCTGGCTTTTCCTGGTAAGGTTCTACCCCAGCGATGGCGAGAATGCTCAAGGACGAGGTTTTACGTTTTTGCCCTTCTTGCATAATGCTTCTCCTTACACACGCACTATCAAACGACCCCCCGACAAGAGGGGGAAAAAAATAGGCCGCTATAAATAGCAGATGACTGCGAGGTTGGCAATTGTTCCTGCCATTAGTTTTGCAATGGTGTGAAGGCAGGCATGTTTACTGCCTAAATATGTTGCAAAACCCCTCTCGTCAGTATGATTTGTTTACAAATTATCCCATTGATACGAAAGGTAATTTGTCACTTATAACCATCCCGTTTTCTGTCATGCTGGCCTTATAACAGATTACTTCGACTCCTGATTGGCATGCTTGTTCCAAAAGAAAAGCATAATCATGGTCAATATGTTTTGCTGCTGCAACCTGACTGATCCCAGAATGTAAAACAGCAAATAACAAAACAGCCCGCTGGCCTTGTTGTGCTATCAATGATAGCTCACGTAAATGTTTTTGCCCTCGAATTGTGACCGCATCAGGAAAATACCCATAATTTTCTTGTAACAATGTGACTGACTTGACTTCAATATAGCAGTTAACCTTTTGTTTTGACTGTAACAATAAATCTATACGACTTTTCTCTTTGCCATAGCTAATTTCACGACCCATGTGCTCATATCCAGATAATTCTGGAATGATATTTTTCTCAATAGCTTGGAAAGCTAAGTCATTGGCTCTATGGGTATTGACACAAATCCAGTGACCATCCTGGGTTTGTGTGAGTTCCCAGCTATTGGGGTACTTGCGTTTGGGATTATCGGATGTGGAATACCACACGGTATCCCCTGGTGTGGCACATCCTGTCATGGCCCCCGTATTGGCACAGTGTATAGTGAGTATTTCACCTTCTGGTGTGAGGACATCCGCAAGAAAGCGTTTATAGCGGCGGATTAAGGTAGCAGGTTTCAGGGGAGGTGAAAATTCCATAAACTTTCCTTCATAACCAGTGGGCGAATGAAATCAAAGGCGCTAATGCTACAATGGCATCCATTGAAAGTTAATCCATTATGGTGATCCTTTGTCATTGCCCATTTGTGACTTATTACCCATTTATGACGTCGTGGGCTCCGTTATTGCGGCACTGCAAACGTCACAGCAAGTGTTATTACATGCGCCAACGGGAGCTGGAAAATCGACTGGATTGCCATTGGCAATTTTACAGCAGACACAGTTGTCGGGGCGCATTATTATGCTGGAACCGCGGCGTATTGCTGCACGGAGTGTGGCTGAGCGTCTTGCCGAACAACTCAATGAGCCTGTTGGTATGACCATCGGCTACCGGATGCGTTCGGAAACCAAAGTCAGTGGTGCAACACGACTTGAGGTTGTGACCGAAGGGATCCTGACGCGTATGCTGCAACAAGATCCTGAATTAAACGGTGTCTCTCTTGTCATCCTTGATGAATTTCATGAACGTAGTTTACAGGCCGATCTCGCATTGGCACTGCTACTGGACGTACAAGAAGGGTTGCGCGATGACCTGCGTATTCTGGTGATGTCGGCAACATTGGATAATCAGCGCCTTTCTGCTTTATTGCCCGATGCCCCTGTGATTGTGTCAGAAGGACGCAGTTATCCGGTAACGAGGTCATATCATCCACTTCCTTCTCATCAACCTTTTGAACAATCAGTTGCATCGGCGGTATTGCGGTTATTGCAGCAAGAAACGGGATCGTTGTTGCTGTTTCTGCCCGGCGCCGGGGAAATTCAGCGGGTAATGTTGCAATTGGAAGATAAGATCAATGGCGATACGCTGTTGTGTCCATTGTATGGGGCATTGTCGTTGGCAGAACAACGCAAAGCAATAACACCAGCACCAGTGGGAATGCGCAAAGTCGTGCTTGCCACCAATATTGCAGAAACCAGTCTGACGATTGAAGGTATTCGGCTAGTGGTAGACAGCGGACTAGAGCGTTCTGGTCGATTTGAACCGAAGAGTGGCCTGACCCGCTTAATTACCCAACGCATCAGCCAGGCATCGATGGTGCAGCGGGCAGGGCGGGCTGGACGATTAGAGGCCGGTGTTTGTTGGCATTTATTTAGTCAGGAGCAGGCAGAAAGAGCCAGAGAACACAACGAGCCGGAGATCTTGCATTCAGATTTAAGCGGCCTACTGCTCTCTTTATTGCAGTGGGGATGTCGTGACAGTTCCCAGCTTCATTGGTTGGACAATCCACCACAACCTGCATTGGCGGTTGCAGAATCCCTGTTGCTGCGTCTTAAGGCATTGGATGACAACCAGCAATTGACTTCCCGTGGTTGGCAAATGGCGGAATTCGGCAGCGAACCGCGTTTGGCGGCGATACTGTGTTCAGCTCAGGAAGGCGATGATAAAGAAGACAAAAGCCGTGCAGCATTGGTAACGGCAGCGAAATTGGTTGCCATTTTGGAAGAGCCGCCGCGCCGTGGACAACCTGACTTGCTCTATTGGATGACAGCGAATCAGCGTCACTGGCAGCAACGCGCTAATCAGCTCGTCAGAAATTTTACAAATCAACTAGTGGATAAAACAAGCCATGCTGGAAACCTCAGATTGGATCTTGTGCCTGAACTCTTGGTACAGGGTTTTCCAGATCGGATCGCTAAAAACCGCGATAATCTTGGCCGTTTTCAGTTAGCCAATGGTTTGGGGGTAGCGCTGGAACGTGAAGAGCCGCTGTCGGGAGAGGCTTGGTTAGTGACTCCCACATTACATCAAGGAAACAGCCATCCTGATGCACAGGTTTTGCTTGCCTGTCCGTTGGCGATTGAACAGACCATAAAGCAATACCCTCATCTGTTTACTGAGCATACAACCGTAGAGTGGGATGATAATAAAGGCTCATTACGGGCGTGGAAGCGTTTGCAATGTGGGCGATTAATTGTCAAAGCCCAGCCATTGGCAAAACCTTCGGCAGTGGAATTACAGGAAGCCTTGTTGAATTGGGTCAGGCAGGAAGGATTGTCGGCATTAAATTGGTCACAGGAGGCGTTGCAGTTGCGTATTCGCCTGCAAAGAGCAACAGAATGGCTACCGGAAGTGAACTGGCCTGGGGTTGATGACGAAGCATTATTGAACTCACTTGAACAGTGGTTGCTGCCTGCCCTGGATGGTGTTGATAATTTAAAAGGCTTGCGCCAGATTGAGCTGTCCTCCTGCCTGATGGAATTGCTTGATTGGCAACAACGGCGAATACTGGATAATGAATTGCCTACTAATTACACTGTGCCAACGGGGAGCAGGATCACCATCCAGTATTTCCATGATAAACCTCCGGTATTGTCAGTGAGGATGCAGGAAATGTACGGGGAGCAGCAAAATCCAGTATTGGCGAAAGGACGAGTTCCGGTTGTCATTGAGTTGCTATCTCCTGCCCATCGTCCATTACAGATCACACAAGATCTTGCTGCGTTTTGGCAGGGAACTTATCGTGAGGTGCAAAAAGAGATGAAAGGGCGTTATCCCAAACACTTATGGCCAGATGATCCTGCTAACACAGCACCGACCAGGCGCGTGAAAAAGCAGATGTAATGGTTTCAGTTAATTAATACACATTTGGAGAATTCGGTATGTCTGATGATGATCGTCAGCCAATCGGACGCAAGGGTAAAAAATCAGGACTTCGTCGTGGGCGAACATCTAACAAACGCAATCGGCGGGATGATTATGATGATGATGAAAATGATAATTTTGACGACAACGATGAGGATAAAGTCATGACTAAAAAAGGGAAGAACGCCCGCGGTGCGAATTCCCGCCCGCCTAAAAAAGGCGGGCACTGGTTTTTGTGGTTGCTGCTAAAAATCTTTATTGTGCTGGCGGTCCTCATTGTTATTTATGGCTTCTATCTGGATAACAAAATTCGCGAGCGTATTGACGGAAAAGTTTGGGATTTACCGTCAGCGGTGTACGGACGGATGGTCAATCTTGAACCCGGCATGAATTACAGCAAGGACGAAATGATCCATCTGCTGGAGGGGATGCAATATCGAAGAGTAACAAAAATCACCCGTGCAGGTGAATTTGTCGTCAGGGGGAATAACATAGAGATGTTACGCCGCCCATTTGATTTCCCTGATGGTAAAGAAGAGCAAATTCAGGCACGGTTGTCCTTTGATAATAATCATCTTACCAGCATTGAAAACATGGAAAACTATCGTCAGTTTGGTTTTTTCCGTCTTGATCCCAAATTGATCACCATGATGCAATCCCCCAATGGTGAACAGCGTCTGTTTGTCCCGCGCTCCGGCTTTCCTGATTTGTTGGTTCAGACTTTGCTGGAAACGGAAGATCGTTACTTTTATGAACATGATGGCGTCAGGCCGCTTTCCATTGCCCGTGCATTTTTAGCTAATTTGATCGCGGGACGTACAATTCAGGGTGGCAGTACCCTGACGCAGCAATTGGTGAAAAATTTGTTTCTCTCCAATGAACGTACTTTGATCCGTAAAGCGAATGAAGCGTACATGGCGTTGCTGTTAGAGGCTCGTTATGGCAAGGATCGTATTCTGGAATTGTACTTGAACGAAGTTTTTTTAGGACAAAGTGGTAATGAGCAGATCCATGGTTTTCCATTGGCAAGTCTGTACTATTTTGGTCGCCCGGTTGATGAACTGAGTTTGGATCAGCAGGCGCTGCTGGTGGGAATGGTCAAAGGGGCTTCGTGGTATAACCCATGGCGTCATCCTAAAACTGCGCTAGAGCGACGCAATGTTGTTTTGAAAATCCTCCAGAACCGAAAAATCATCGATCAGGAGCTGTATGATCTACTCAGTGCTCGTCCGTTAGGGGTAAAACCGAAAAGCGGGGTGATTACGCCACAGCCCGCCTTTATGCAATTGGTTCGTCAGGAATTGCAAGAAAAGCTGGGCGATAAAGTCAAGGATTTGTCAGGGGTGAAGATCTTTACTACCCTCGATCCGGTTTCGCAGGATGCGGCAGAAAAATCCGTTGAAGAAGGTGTTGCTGCCCTGCGAAAAGCCCGCAAGGTTGATGATCTGGAAGGGGCAATGGTTGTTGTTGACCGTTTCAGCGGTGAGGTTAGAGCCATGGTTGGCGGTTCCCAGCCGCAATATGCCGGGTTTAACCGGGCGTTAAACGCCCGTCGTTTGATTGGTTCCCTTGCTAAACCCGCCACGTATCTGACGGCACTGAGCCAGCCGGATAAATATCGTCTGAATACCTGGCTGGCGGATGAACCTCTCTCTATTCCTCAAGCGGGCGGAAAGCCCTGGCAACCGAAGAACTTTAGCCGTACTTTCAGTGGGCGTGTCATGCTCATTGACGCGTTAGCGCGTTCGATGAATGTGCCGACCGTGAATTTAGGGCTGGATGTTGGGTTAGACCGCATTTCCAGCACGTTAGTTGCGCTTGGTATTCCTGCGAAAGAGATCCAACAAATCCCTGCGATGTTATTAGGCGCGATTAACCTAACGCCAATGGAAATGGCACAAGAATTCCAGACGATAGCCAGCGGGGGGAATCGGGCGAAACTTTCTGCGTTACGCTCCATCATTGCTGAAGATGGTACGGTGATTTACCAGAGCTACCCACAGGCAGAGCGTGTTGTGCCGCCACAGGCCGCTTATCTGACGTTATACGGTATGCAGCAGGTAGTGGAGAGAGGTACAGGGCGCTCCCTGACAGGGAAATATGGCAAATATCACCTGGCAGGCAAGACCGGAACAACCAATGATCTGCGTGACAGTTGGTTTACCGGCATTGATGGCAAAGAAGTCGCGATTGTCTGGACTGGACGTGATAATAACGGCCCAACTAACCTAACCGGAGCGACGGGCGCACTGACGATTTATCGTCGTTATCTGGATAATGAAACGCCACTGGAACTGAATAACCGTCCACCGGAAGGTATTGTGGATATGTCAGTCAATGAAGATGGCAGTTTCAACTGCGAAGGAAGCGGTATCAGAGTATTACCGGTTTGGACTGATGATCCACAGAAGCTGTGCCAGCAATCGGTACAACAGCCTATCGAGGAGAATGAAGAAGAAGCCCCTGGCTGGCTACGTGAGATGTTTGGTCAGTGATAATTTATTGGTAAATCATCCACCAAAACCACGGATGAAGCCTGTGACGATTATCTCTGTAAATCATCAATATTCTTCTGAGTGCCCGCTAAACACGTAGCGGGCAATTCTTGTAGTCGTAACGACCAACAATGAATGCAAGCGATAGAGCAGTGTGAGTGCACTAGCAGAGTATGGTCAACTGCGTAAAAAAAGCGAACACGGCATTCGCAGAAATCTGAGCCTGAACATTGAAACCACTATCGAATGGATATTGAAGTAGCAAGGGATAACCGGCCAGAAGAGTAATTTTCTCCAATCACGAATATTTTTTAAAGAAATATATGCATTAAACTTCAAGTTGCCATTTACAACACTGTATGAAGCCTGATTTCTCCCCGCGAAGCGGGGGGAGAAATCACACGCATCTTGAAGTTAAATTGGTATATAAAAAAGTGTTCACCACTGTTCACTCTATAATTTAAATGATATATATCAATATATTATAGGGATAATGAACTTGTAGCGATTCAAAATGATTAGAGCGTCTTTACTCGTTATAATACCGGCCTGATTATAGGCCGAATGGCTATTTAAACGTATTGATAGTGGAGTTTCACAATGACAAGTACCCAACAACGCGCAGAACTACAGCGTCAAATCTGGCAAATCGCCAACGATGTGAGAGGTTCAGTTGATGGCTGGGATTTCAAACAGTATGTACTAGGTACGCTGTTTTATCGCTTTATAAGTGAAAACTTTGCAAACTACATTGAAGGCGGTGATGCGAATATCAACTATGCCGAGCTTTCAGATGAAATCATCACTGACGATATTAAAGATGATGCTATTAAAACTAAAGGTTATTTTATTTACCCAAGTCAGCTGTTTGCTAATATCGCTGCGAATGCCAATAGAAATGATAATTTAAACAAGGACTTAAATAGCATCTTCGTCGCTATTGAAAGCTCAGCCAGCGGCTACCCATCTGAAGCCGAGATTAAAGGGCTTTTTGCCGATTTCGACACTACCAGTAATCGTTTAGGAAATACCGTTAAAGATAAAAACGCCCGTTTAGCTGCTGTATTAAAAGGCGTAGCAGGACTCAAATTTGGCCAGTTTGAAAATAATCAAATCGACCTGTTTGGTGATGCTTACGAGTTTTTAATCTCTAACTACGCGGCTA
This sequence comes from Xenorhabdus sp. BG5, assembly GCF_015163665.1. GTDB lineage: Bacteria > Pseudomonadota > Gammaproteobacteria > Enterobacterales > Enterobacteriaceae > Xenorhabdus. The sequence continues at coordinate 65,905 of NZ_JADEUG010000004.1, forward strand.
ATGCTGGTAAATCAGGCGGTGAATTTTTCACTCCACAACACGTTTCTAGGCTAATCGCTCAGCTTGCCATGCATGGGCAGACAAGCGTGAATAAAATATATGATCCCGCCGCAGGTTCTGGCTCATTGCTATTACAAGCCAAAAAACACTTCGATGACCACATTATTGAAGAAGGTTTCTTTGGTCAGGAGATTAACCATACCACCTATAACCTTGCGCGTATGAATATGTTTTTACACAATATTAACTACGACAAGTTCAATATCGCACTAGGTAACACCCTGCTAGATCCGCATTTCGGTGATGACAAGCCCTTCGATGCTATCGTTTCTAATCCACCGTATTCGGTAAAATGGATTGGCAGTGATGATCCAACACTGATCAACGATGACCGCTTTGCTCCCGCTGGTGTATTAGCACCGAAGTCCAAAGCCGACTTTGCCTTTGTACTGCACGCATTGAGTTATTTATCCAGCAAAGGCCGCGCGGCAATTGTTTGCTTCCCAGGTATTTTTTACCGTGGTGGAGCTGAGCAAAAGATCCGCCAATATCTGGTAGATAACAACTATGTTGAAACCGTGATCTCATTAGCGCCTAACCTGTTTTTTGGCACGACCATTGCTGTCAACATTCTTGTGCTGTCTAAACACAAAACAGACACCACCACTCAATTTATTGATGCAAGCTCTCTATTTAAAAAAGAAACTAATAACAACATACTCACCGATAATCATATCGAACAAATTATGCAGGTCTTCGACAGTAAAGATGATGTTGAACACTTTGCAAAATCAGTCAGTTTTGAAGCCATCGCTGCTAACGATTACAACCTGTCGGTGAGTAGTTATGTTGAAGTTAAAGATAACCGCGAAGTAATTGATATTACAAAACTCAATGCCGAATTAAAGACCACTGTTAAAAAAATCGATCAACTGCGGGCGGATATTGATGCCATTATTGCTGAGATTGAAGGCACGGAGAATAAGGCATGAGCAATATGAGTTTTATGGAAAAATTGCTTCAAGGGGTTGAGGTGGAATGGATGGCCTTGGGAGAAATTGGTGAGTTAGTTCGTGGTAATGGATTACAAAAAAAAGATTTTACCGAAACCGGTGTGCCTGCAATTCACTATGGACAAATTTATACTTATTACGGTTTGTCTACGACAAAAACTAAATCATTTGTTTCGCCTGAGCTAGCCAAAAAATTAAGGAAGGTTAATACAGGTGATGTTGTAATCACAAACACAAGTGAAAACCTCGAAGACGTTGGTAAGGCTCTGGTTTATCTGGGCGAGCAACAAGCAGTTACAGGTGGACACGCCACAATTTTCAAACCAAGCCCAATTATCTTAGGGAAATATTTTGCTTATTTCACTCAAACAACCGAATTTGCAAATGAAAAAAGGAAATATGCAAAAGGAGCAAAAGTTATTGATGTTTCTGCATCTGACATAGCAAAAATCCAAATCCCTATTCCATATCCTGAAAAACTAGAAAAATCGCTTGCATTCCAAACCGAAATCGTCCGCATTTTGGACAACTTTACTGAGCTTACAGCTGAGCTTACAGCTGAGCTTACCGCACGCAAAAAACAATACAACTACTATCGCAACCAATTGTTAAGTTTTGAAGAAGATGAGGTGGAGTGGAAGACATTGGGGGGGCTTGCGGAGAATTTTGATTCTATGCGTAAACCGATAACCAGTGGTTTAAGAGAGCCAGGTGAAATTCCATACTACGGAGCGTCGGGTGTTGTCGATTATGTCAAAGACTATATTTTTGATGGTGATTATTTACTAGTTTCCGAAGACGGGGCAAATTTGGTTGCAAGAAATACTCCAATAGCATTCAGTATTAGTGGGAAAAGCTGGGTAAACAATCACGCACATGTACTCAAGTTTGAGACATATGCTGAGAGAAGATATGTTGAATATTATCTAAATAATATTGATTTAACAGCGTATATCTCAGGCGCCGCACAGCCTAAACTAAATAAAAAGAATTTAAATAATATTAGCATTCCCAATCCTTCTCTAGAAGAAAAAGAGCGTATAGTTTCCATCCTAGACAAATTCGACGCTTTAACTAGCTCCATTAGTGAAGGTCTACCACGAGAAATTGAACTACGTCAAAAACAATATGAATATTATCGCGATCTGTTATTGAGTTTTCCTAAACCAGAGGTAGAGGCGTAATATGAGTAAAACGCTAACGGAAATAGCACAGCAGCTAAAAGATGCCAACAAGAAAGTGCAGTTGATCTATGCTTTTAATGGCACGGGTAAGACCCGACTTTCGCAGGAATTTAAACAACTCGTTGCTCCTAAAAATGATAATGATGAAGATGGCAACAATGAAGAACTATCATTGACGCGTACTAATTTTTTGTATTACAACGCCTTTACCGAAGACTTGTTTTACTGGGATAACGACTTATCTGAGAATACCGAGCCTAAACTCAAAATCCAGCCGAATTCATTTACAGATTGGGTGCTAAAAGATCAGGGGCAAGACCGAAATATCATTGCTAACTTTCAACGCTATACGGATGACAAATTAACTCCACATTTTAGTGAAAATGGTTCGGAGGTCATGTTTTCTTTCGAACGTGGCAATGAAGCACGAACTGAAAATGTCAAAATATCAAAAGGCGAAGAAAGCAACTTTATCTGGAGCATGTTTTACACACTGATTGAACAAGTAATAAGCGTGTTGAATGTTGCTGAACCCAGTGAGCGAGAAACAGATCAGTTTAATCAATTGCAATACATCTTTATTGATGATCCTGTGAGCTCTTTAGATGAAAACCATTTGATTGAGTTGGCAGTACATCTTGCTCAACTTATTAAATCTAACGAGTCTAGCGTTAAATTCATCATCACGACGCATAACCCTCTTTTCTATAATGTGCTACACAATGAGCTAAATAGTGATGATAAAAGTTATAAAAAGAAATGGTTTGAGAAATACAGGCTGACAAAGCATGAAGATGGCACATATCAGCTGGTAATCCAACCCAATGATTCACCATTTTCATATCATCTTTATCTGAAGTCAGAACTCGAAAAAGCCATTGAAAACGGTCAGTTGAGCAAGTATCACTTCAACTTTTTAAGAAATATATTAGAAAAAACCTCTACTTTTCTTGGCTATAAAAAGTGGGGTGATTTATTGCCAAAAACTGATGATGGCAGGCCCAATCCTTATGAAGCCAGGATTATTAATATCTCTAGTCATTCAAAACATGCAGGTGAAGAGGTTGCTGAGCTTACGGAAGATGACAAGCGTGTTTTGCGCTATTTGGTTAATGAAATTAACACTATGTACCGCTTCCAACAGGCAGAAGACTAGAGTGAATCGAATTTATAGGTGAAGTATGCACGAATACAAAACTGTTGCTGAATCAAATAACTTTATCGTACTGGATAAATACACTAAAGAATTGCAGCTAAATGAAACTTACCAAAGCGAAGGTGATTTAGAACGGGAATTGATCAACGATTTAATCAGCCAAGGCTATGAATATGTTACTGGCTTAAACACGCCCCAAAACATGCTGGCTAATGTGCGGGAGCAATTACAAGTACTGAATAATGTTAATTTTTCAGAAAGTGAGTGGCAACGCTTTGTTGAGCAGTACCTCGATAATCCTAACGATAACAGCATAGATAAAACCCGTAAGATTCATAACGATTATATCTACGACTTTGTTTTTGACGATGGGCATATCGAGAACATCTATCTCGTGGATAAGAAAAACATTGCCCATAATAAAGTACAAGTTATTAAGCAATTCAAGCAAACAGGGGCGCAAGCGAATCGATACGATGTAACAATTTTGGTTAATGGCCTGCCATTGGTACAAATTGAGCTTAAAAAGCGCGGAGTTGCTATCCGTGAAGCCTTTAACCAAGTGCACCGTTATAGTAAAGAAAGCTTTAATACAGAAAACTCACTGTTTAAATACTTACAGCTTTTTGTGATTTCAAACGGTACAGACACGCGCTATTTTGCCAATACTACCAAGCGTGATAAAAACAGTTTTGATTTCACCATGAATTGGGCCAAATCTGATAATACGCTGATTAAAGACCTAAAAGATTTCACGGCCACATTTTTTCAGAAAAATACCTTGTTGAATGTGTTAATCCATTTTTCCGTATTTGATGTTAGCAATACTTTGTTAGTGATGCGCCCCTATCAAATAGCGGCTACTGAACGTATTTTGTGGAAAATTAAAAGTGCGTATCAGGCTAAAAATTGGAGTAATACTGAAAGTGGTGGCTATATTTGGCATACCACGGGGTCGGGAAAGACCTTAACCAGTTTCAAAGCAGCGCGTTTGGCCACTGAGCTGGATTTTATCGATAAGGTATTTTTTGTGGTCGATCGTAAGGATCTGGATTACCAGACTATGAAAGAATATCAACGTTTTTCGCCTGACAGCGTTAATGGTTCGGAAAGTACTGCAGGGTTAAAACGGAATCTTGAAAAAGATGACAATAAAATTATTGTGACGACCATACAAAAACTGAATAACTTAATAAAAAGTGAAAGTGATTTACCTATTTACACTAAACAAGTGGTGTTTATTTTTGATGAAGCACACCGTAGCCAGTTTGGTGAAGCACAAAAAAACTTAAAGAAAAAATTTAAAAAATATTATCAATTTGGTTTTACGGGCACACCAATTTTCCCACAAAACGCTTTAGGTGCAGACACCACCAGTAGTGTATTTGGCCGAGAATTACATTCGTATGTGATTACCGATGCCATTCGTGATGAAAAAGTATTGAAGTTTAAAGTTGATTATAACGATGTAAGACCACAATTTAAGTCGATTGAAACCGAACAAGACGAGAAAAAGTTAACAGCAGCAGAAAACAAGCAAGCTTTTTTACATCCTGTTCGTATCCGTGAAATTTCTCGGTATGTTTTAAATAACTTCAGACAAAAAACGCATCGTCTCCAAGCTGGTGGCAAAGGCTTTAATGCCATGTTTGCGGTCAGCAGTGTGGATGCTGCCAAAGCTTATTATGAAGCGTTCAAGCAGCTACAAAAAGAGACTGAAGAGAATAAAGCAAATAAAAAACCGCTTAATATCGCCACTATCTTTTCTTTCGCTGCTAATGAAGAGCAAGATGCTATTGGTGAGATTATTGATGAAAGTTTTGAACTCACCGCAATGGATAGCAGTGCCAAAGAATTTTTAAGCGCGGCTATTGATGATTATAATGCAGCGTTCAAAATGAATTTTGGTGTAGATAGTAAAAGTTTCCAAAACTACTATAAAGACCTCGCTCAGCGAGTGAAAAATCAAGAAGTAGATTTACTGATTGTTGTTGGCATGTTCTTAACAGGATTTGATGCGCCGACATTGAATACTTTATTTGTCGATAAAAATCTGCGTTACCACGGTCTAATGCAAGCTTTTTCACGCACTAACCGTATTTATGACGCCACGAAGACCTTTGGCAATATCGTCACCTTCCGTGATTTAGAACAGGCTACAGTTGAAGCCATCACTTTGTTTGGTGATAAGAACACCAAAAACGTGGTGCTAGAAAAAAGCTACAAAGAATACATGGAAGGTTTTACTGATTTAGTCACTGGCGAAGCACGTCGTGGTTTTTTGGATGTAGTGATTGAACTACAAAAACGCTTCCCCAACCCTGATGATATTGTTAAGGAGCAAGATAAAAAGGACTTTGTCAAACTATTTGGTGAATATTTGCGTGCGGAGAATGTGCTGCAAAACTATGATGAATTTGCAGGATTAAGGGCTCTACAGCATGTAGATATGAGTAATCCGGAAGTTGTTGAGGCATTTAAAGCTAAATATTACCTGGACGATGAAGATATCGCAGCTATGCAAGCGATTGAGATGCCGACTGAGCGTGCTATTCAAGATTATCGCTCAACCTATAATGATACGCGTGATTGGTTACGCCGTGAAAAATCATCTAATGAGAAAGATAAATCGACTATTGACTGGGATGATGTCGTTTTTGAAATAGATTTGCTCAAATCACAGGAAATTAATCTGGATTATATTCTTGAATTGATTTTTGAAAACAATAAAAAGAATAAAAATAAGGCGGAATTAATTGATGAAGTTCGCCGTTTAATTCGTTCCAGCCTTGGCAATCGAGCAAAAGAAAGTCTAATTGTTGATTTCATTAATCAAACTAATTTGGACGAAATTATCGACAAAGCCAGTATTATTGATGAGTTTTTCAAATTTGCTCAAGCTGAACAAAAGCGTGAAGCAGAGGAGTTAATCAGCTCTGAGAAATTAAATGAAGAGGCGGCTAAGCGCTATATCACAGCATCATTAAAACGAGAATATGCAAGTGAAAACGGTACAGAGCTAAATTCAACGCTACCAAAGTTAAGTCCACTTAACCCAGAATATAGAACGAAAAAGCAGATCGTTTTCCAGAAAATTGCTGCCTTTGTTGAGAAGTTTAAAGGTGTAGGTGGGCAAATATAGATGTAAGCTAATATACCAATCTAACTTCAAGATGCGTGTGATTTCTCCCCGCAAAGCGAGGAGAAATCAGGCTTCATACAGTGTTGTAAATGGCAACTTGAAGTTTAATGCGTATATAACCCGATATATGGATACCCACTTGAATTAAGTCGGTATCCATATATCGGGTTAAATTAAGTTAATCTGTTTTTTCTTTTACGATACACTAAACGCAAAAATTCAATGAAACATCTTGCATCAGGGAACGTAACACCTTGAATATCCTTATCTTATCCTTACTCTTTATTACTGCTGCATTATTGCATGGTATCAGCGGGATTGGTTTTCCAATAGCTAGTACGACAGCGTTAAGCCTATTTATGCCATTAAAAGAGGCGGTGGTATTAGCTTTATGGCCGACTTTATTGGTGAATATTTTAAGCGTTATTTCAGGTGGAAAGATAGGTGAAATATTCTATAAATATGGCTTACTGGCACTTTTCTCATTAACTGGTAGTGTTATTGGCGCGAAACTTTTATTCTTAATTAATCCTGCCTACTTGCAATTATTGTTGAGTGGTGTCATTGCATTTTATATTGTCAGCAGCACTCGTAGCCGTCATTTTCATTTACCGGAAAATCCAGTCATTTTGTCGCTGTTTGGTTTAGCCGCTGGGATTATTGGCGGAGCAACCAATGCGATGTCTCCTATCCTGATTATGTGCCTATTAGCAATGAGCAGCGATCGCCATGAAATTGCACGGGCAGCCAATTTGTGCTTTTTACTTGGTAAGATCAGTCAATTAGTGGTGTTACGCAAGGAAGCGTTCGAATTGTTTTCTTCGGCGTATTTATGGCCGATACTCATATTAACGGCCTTATCTCTGCTTTCTCTCTTTATTGGTACACGCCTAAGATCGCGTATCAGCCAACACCATTTTCGTTGGTTAATGCTGATATTACTTGGCGTGTTGGCGGTAATGTCAGCGATTCAGGCAATACGGGCTTTGGTGTGAAGACGCCACTGATAATAGAGAATAGTGACGTCTGAGGTTTGGAAAAACAGACTATTTTATTGCAGTTTTGCAAAACAACGTGCTGCTGCATCAACAGTGCGTTGAATATCTTCATCTGAATGAGCGATAGACATAAAGCCGGCTTCAAACGCTGAAGGAGCCAGATAGATACCTTCATCCAGCATCAAGTGGAAGAATTGCTTGAAACGTTCCACATCGCACTTCATGACATCCTGATAACAGGTAACGCTTTCCGCATCGGTAAAGAAAATACCGAACATACCGTCAACGTGGTTAACAACCAGAGGGATGCCGGCTGCTGATGCTGCATGTTTTAAACCCGCCGCCAGTTTGTCGGTCAGTTCCCCTAAACGCTGATGAACACCAACCTGGGCCACTTCTTTCAGGCAAGCAAGACCGGCAGCCATTGCGATTGGATTACCAGAAAGGGTGCCCGCCTGATAAACAGGGCCAGTTGGTGCTAATTTTTCCATGATTTCCAGACGGCCACCAAAAGCACCCACAGGCATACCGCCACCGATGATTTTTCCAAGGGATGTCAAATCTGGCTTAACATCGTAATATTCTTGTGCGCCACCCAGTGCGACACGAAAACCTGTCATCACTTCGTCAATAATGAGCAGGGCACCAAATTCATCACACAGCTTACGCAGACCTGGCAGGAATTCTGGTAGCGGTGGAATGCAGTTCATATTGCCCGCGACGGGTTCGACGATAATACAGGCGATTTCTGCTGGATATTTTTCGAAGGCTTCACGGACAGAATTTAGGTCATTGTAAACACAAGTCAGGGTGTGTTTAGCGAAATCAGCGGGCACACCGGGAGAGTTGGGTTGACCAATCGTCAGAGCACCTGAGCCGGCTTTTACCAGCAAGCAATCAGCATGGCCGTGGTAGCAACCTTCGAATTTGATGATTTTGTCACGTTGGGTATAACCACGAGCCAGACGAATGGCACTCATAGTGGCTTCAGTCCCGGAGTTCACCATACGCACCATATCCATAGAAGGCACCAGTTCAGTGACTCGTTTTGCCATTTCCACTTCGGCAGCGGTTGGAGCACCAAAACTCAAACCACGTTCTGCGGCCTCAATGACGGCATTGCGGATAGCCGGGTGGTTATGCCCGAGAACCATCGGCCCCCATGAGCCGACATAATCGATATAGGCATTACCATCAACATCATAAAGGTAAGCCCCATTCGCACGTTGAATAAAGACGGGTGTCCCACCAACACCGTTAAAAGCACGTACAGGTGAATTGACCCCACCGGGGATCACCTGTTTTGCTTGAGAGTAAAGCGTTTCGGACTGGCTCATTAATAAAAGCTCCTGAAAGATAACGGAATATGAGAAAGTCATTTTAAAGTACCCCAATAGGGAAGCCAAATCATCATATGCCCTTCATCGTTCGGTTTATTGCATTCACATGGCAAAACTTGAACGAATCAGTCAGGTATTGGATAATCTCGACAACTGATCAGAAAGCATAAAATAACTTTCCGACAATTTTTACCGGAAAACCGGACTGGAGTAAAAATATGAGCGATGATGCTGCATTGCCTTTGCAGTTTACTGATGCCGCAGCCAATAAAGTCAAAGTACTGGTTGCTGATGAAGATAACCCGAACCTGCGCCTGCGGGTTTACATTACAGGTGGTGGTTGTAGCGGTTTCCAGTATGGGTTCACTTTCGATGACCAAATGAACGAAGGTGATATGACGATTCAGAAGCAAGGAGTTGAATTGGTTGTTGACCCAATGAGTCTGCAATATCTGATAGGCGCTTGTGTGGATTATACCGAAGGGTTGGAAGGTTCCCGTTTTATTGTTGCCAATCCGAATGCAAAAACCACGTGTGGTTGCGGCTCTTCTTTCAGTGTCTAATTGGAAAATTCACTATTGCAATAAATGGCCTCTTATTTAGAAGGCCATTTTGCAAAATACTTTCATTTTTCCGCTATATACCAATCCAACTTCAAGATGCGTGTTATATTTCCCCGCCTCGTCTTGCGGATTGTAACTTGAAGTTTATTGAGTATATGGGGTTATTTTTTAATTAATTATGGGAATAGTGAATATAACGTCCGGTTAGGTAATGTCTATGTCTAAGTTATCATTTTTCAGGGATTTTTCACCAGCAACACTTGTCACAGGGTTTGTTGCGGTGTTAGTGGGTTATGCTAGTTCAGTGGCAATAATTCTCCAGGCGGTGACGGCAATCGGCGTCGAGCCATCACAAATAGGTGCCTGGCTCAGTATGCTCGGCGTGGGAATGGGGATCACGACAATGGGGTTATCCCTCTATTATCGTACTCCCATTTTAACGGCCTGGTCGACACCGGGAATTGCATTACTGGCAACAAATTTGCCGGACACGTCTGTTAACGAAGCCATCGGTATTTTTATCTTCGCTTCGGCATTAATGTTGATATGCGGTATTACCGGACTATTTGCCAAATTAATGACCTACATCCCGCATACCATCGCGGCAGCAATGCTTGCCGGCATATTGCTTCGCTTCGGTTTAGAGGCGTTTGCAATGTTACAAGTCAACGTTTGGCTTTGTGGCGCTATGTTACTTGTTTACTTAATTGCCCGCCGCTATTTTCCGTTATATGCAATAATTTCGACACTGGCAGCTGGATTGATTATTTCTATTTTCAGCGGTGAGTTAACGTTGGCGGGTGAAAGCGTGATGTTTTCCATGCCTGAATTTGTTATGCCACAATTTAACGTAACTACGCTTATTGGCGTGGGTATTCCATTTTTTATCGTTACGATGGCTTCACAAAATGCACCCGGAATCGCTACCCTACAGGCGGCGGGATATCCTCCCCGTGCATCCAGGTTACTTAGCTGGACATCATTGGTGGCAATTATTCTGGCCCCTTTTGGGGGATTTAGTATTTGTATTGCTGCCATTACGGCTGCCATTTGTATGGGAAGCGATGTCCATCCCGATCCAAAGAAACGGTATGTTGCCGCGGTCAGTGCCGGTTTTTTCTATTTGTTGGCTGGCCTTTTTGGTGGGGCAATTTTTTATCTGTTTAGCGCGTTTCCAGCCCCATTAATAAAAATTCTGGCTGGATTGGCACTGCTTGGCACCTTTACAAATAGCCTGAATCAAGCGATCAAGGACGATTACACAAGAGATGCTGCCATTATCTGCTTCCTTGTCACTGCATCAGGCGCCAATTTGCTGGGTATCAGTTCAGCATTTTGGGGATTAATTGGCGGCATCATTGCTCACAGCGTGCTAAAAAAACGCACCAAGATAAAAAAATAGGTGATTCAATTGGGGCGATTTAACTGCTGACAAAGTTGTTCTGTTGCCCAAATAATCCTTGGTCCCGCACGGCTAAACCAGTCATCATTCAGGGCGATAATAGTCACGTTCATGTGTGGTCGCCAAAAATTGGCCACCTGCTGTTTTTGCCCTTCCATTCCGCCGATGACAATGACTTCCGGTTTGCGGGTAAGCACTTGCTCACGGTTAACCTGTGGCCACGGAACGGGGCTATCAGCGAAAATATTTTTACCACCACATACGGAAACAATTTCGCTTTGGATAGTATGGCTGGAGGACGTAAAAATCGGGTGCATACCAAACTGCAAGAACACGGGTTTAGGGTTCAGGCGGGTGTACTTTTGTGTTAATTGGCTGAACTGATCGCGAATATCGGTGGCTGATTTCTTAGCCATATCGGGATGTGGGCTATAAGCAGCCAGTCGTTCCAGCTCTGACGCAATATCTTCTACTTTTTTCACATCTGAATAAAAAATGGGGATACCTAAAGCAGCGAGTTGTTCCAGAGGACGTTGGGGATTACCGCCACGCCATGCCAGAATCAGGTCAGGTTTCAGGGCGATGATCCGTTCAACATTGATGCCTTGCCAATCAGCAACTTGTTCTAATTTTTTAGCCGCTTCGGGATAATCGGAGTAAGCGCTAACTGCGACAAGCTGGTCGCCCAGTCCCGCAGCATATGCCAGCTCTGTCGTTGATGGGGCAAGGCTAATCACACGGGATGCTGCCGCATAAAGTGGAGCACTGAAACCACACCAAAAGCTATACAAAAGGAATAAGAATGCCAGCCAAAGGGATCGATGGGGAATCAATGAATTCATTATTTATGCTCCACTGTAAATGACGATTTACTGTTTGCTGAGTTCGGTCAGCATGGCATTGATCATCCGTGTTGATTCACGCGCCGCGACAACTAAAAACTCTTCAAAACTGATATGGGACTCTTGATCGGCAACGTCAGAAATAGCCCGAACGACAACAAAAGGAATGTGATATTGATGGCAAACATGACCAATGGCCGCCGCTTCCATTTCAACCGCAGCCACTTTCGGGAAGGTGGCACGAATGCGTGCTAATGGCTCTGAACCATTGATAAAGGCATCACCACTGCAAACCAGGCCGCGAACGGCGTTCAGGTTGAGGGACTGAATACATTTTTCTGCCAAGGCGATCAACTTATCGTCAGCGATAAATGCCGCCGGGCATTGCGCCATTTGTCCTGGTTCATAGCCGAAAGCGGTAAGATCGGCGTCATGATAGCGAACTTCTTCGGAAACCACGATATCACCCACTTTCAGGTTAGAATCAAGGCCACCGGCGGAACCCGTGTTAATCACGATATCTGGCTGACAATGCTCAATCAACACGGTAGTTCCAAGTGCGGAGGAAACTTTACCAATACCAGACTTCAACAAGGCGATATCAACGCCGTTCAGTTTGCCGGTATAAATTTCGCATCCACCTCGTGACAATGTTTGCAGACCTTCAATCTGGTCACGCAATAAAGTCACTTCTTGTTCCATTGCCCCTATTACACCTATTTTCATTGTGTCATACTCGCTTGTTATTAATGGATTGATGCCTATATTCACAGGCCGATTTAACCGGCAAGTGTATCATTGAATAACTATTTACCGCAGATTCCAATTCTAAATAATCGTTACATTTGGCATGGGGGGATTAATGTCTAAGATTGATTTCAAGCAGAAGTTGAATTATCAACGTAAGTTCAGTAAATCTTCCATTCATCCCGATGATGAAGAGCAAGTGATTCGCCAATTTGAAAGTGATCGTGGGCGGATCATCAACTCAGCCGCTATTCGGCGGTTGCAACAGAAAACACAGGTATTTCCACTGGAACGTAATGCGGCGGTACGCAGTCGGTTGACGCATTCGCTCGAAGTGCAGCAAATAGGGCGCTATATCTCAAAAACAATTATTGCTGAGCTGTCAAAGCAGGACTTATTGGAAAAATATGGGCTGAGTGATCGCTTGCTTGCTTTTGAAAGTCTGGTTGAGATGGCTTGTCTGATGCACGATATTGGCAATCCCCCGTTTGGGCATTTTGGCGAGGCAGCCATTAAAGATTGGTTCTCCCGCCGATTAGATCCTGACTATTCGTCTTATTCGCCGAAAACGGAGAATCGGCAGGATGCCTGTAAGGTCACGGCATTGCGTCTGACAGGAGAAGAAAAAAAAGATCTATTCCGTCGGCAATTGCGCAGAGATTTATGCCAGTTTGAAGGTAATGCCCAGGCTATCCGTCTGGCACATAATCTGTTGCGTTTAAATCTCACTTATGCCCAGATTGGCTGCATATTGAAATATACCTGTCCGGCCTATCGTCTGGAAGAGACGCCCGCTGAATTCAGTTACCTGATGAAGAAAATAGGTTACTACTGGTCAGAAGAGCGCTTTATCCGTGAATTGAGAAAAGAACTGCAAATGGGGGAGTTTTGTCGCTTTCCGCTGACATACATTATGGAAGCCGCAGATGATATCTCATATTGCATCGCAGATTTGGATGATGCGGTTGAAAAAGGCATTTTTAACGTCGAACAATTGGTGGAATATCTGAAAAACGAGTGGGAAGAAAACGGCGGACACAGGAAAGGGGATTTGTTCGAATCTACGGTAAAACAAGCCTATCAGAAAACCACCAATAACGAAGCCCGTCGTAATATCCACGAACAATTTTTCATGTATTTACGGGTATTTATCACCGGAAAATTGGTGCCTTATACCGCCAAATTGTTTATTGAACATCTGCCTGAAATCTATGCAGGTACATTTAATCACGCCCTGTTGGAAGGAAATGGGGAAGAACATCGTTTATTGAAGACGTTGAAAAATGTCACCCGCAAACGGGTTTTCAATCATCCTGAAGTGGAAGAACTCGAATTGCAGGGATACCAAATTATTACCGGATTGCTGGATGTATATAGCCCTTTGCTGGCATTACCTCGTCAGGATTTTATAGAACTGAACCAAAATAATTTCCACAAAAAATATTTTATTGAAACGCGCTTGCTGCACAAACTTTCGACCAAGCATCGTTTGGCTTATGGTGAAGCCGTGGAGGGAATGGTTGCCACTGATGAGGCTGAAAAAGATGTGATCGAGTTTTATTATCGGGCACGTCTTATTCAGGACTATATCAGCGGCATGACGGATAATTACGCTTACGAAGAATATCGTAAGTTTATGGTCACAAAGTAACGGGTTCGAGTGGCATGGTCGCCTCAAGTATATCAGGAGCGGCTGCCATGACATGATTGATCTCGTCCATGAATTCCAGCAATTCTGGCTCCAGATCAGTGAGGGCAACCCCTTGTTGCAATTGTTTTTCAACCAATTCGCAAATTGCTTTCAGTTTAGGGACGCCGTTATAGCAGCAACTGCCGTGTAATTGGTGGACATGATGCTGAAAGTGTTTGCGAATGACTTTATCATCGGCGGTTAAAGCCTGTTCAATCATTCCCTTCATGTCAGGCAATGATTTTACCAGCATTTCTAGCATCTCCCGCGCCAATGATTCTTTGCCGGCGGTCTTCTGCAACGCCATCCCCCAATCAATGGCTTGTGGTTTTTTCTGCCGGCAGTATTGGTTCAGCAATGTTCTCAGGCACTTTTCATCCAGTGGCTTGGAAAGACAGTCAATAAACGGTGGATTCTTAGCCTCGTGGCAGGCAAAGGCCGTAACAGCCACAATCGGTGTCTCTTTATGTTGGGGGAATTGTTGGATTTGATCAGACGTTTGGATGCCATCCATTTCCGCCATTTGGATATCCATCAGAATCAGATCCAGCGCATGTTGTTTCGCTATTTCCAGCGCCTCTATACCATTACTGCACAGAAAGGTATTTTCAACCAGTTCATGCAGCAGTGTGCCGATCAATTTCAGGTTAGCGGGATTATCGTCCACTGCCATAACGGTCATGGGTAAACGCGATGATGCCGAACCGGTTGGCAGATATTCTGGCAGTGATCCGAATGGATATTCCTCTTTTTCCAGCCAGATATCAAAGTAAAATACCGTCCCTTTAGCGACTTCACTGGTAAAGTCAATGTCTCCTTTCATTTCACTCACCAGTCGTTTAGTGATACTTAATCCCAGTCCGGTTCCCCCGTAATGGCGGGTGATACTGGCATCTGCTTGATTGAAGGCCTGGAACAGAATCGGACGGTATTCGGGTTTGATACCAATACCAGTGTCAGCCACGGTAAAGTCGATCTGGACAAGGTGGTGGTGTTGCTGGCGTAATTTGATATCCAGCGTCACATGGCCTCTATCTGTGAATTTAATGGCATTACCAATCAAGTTAGTCAGTATTTGCTGTAAGCGAATAGGATCGCCAATCATCAAATTGGGTAACTTCTCATCAATATGGTGATGCAAGGGAAGATTTTTCGCGTTGGCGGCCGGCGTTAGCAGTTCAATAACTTCATTGACGGTGTCCCTTAGCAGAAAAGGCACTTGATCCAATACCAGTTTATTGGATTCCAGCCGTGAGAAGTCCAGAATATCATTGATGATTTTCAGCAGGTTATTGGCCGATCTGTCAATGACATACAGATACTCCATCTGCTGTGGCGTAATGGGGGTTTTTAACATCTGGCGGGTAAAACCAATGACCCCATTAAGCGGCGTGCGTAATTCGTGGGACATATTGGCCAGAAATTCAGTTTTGATTCTGACCGCCTCTTGGGCGCGTTTTTTAGCGATAGTCAGTTCAACATTCTGAATTTCTAACTGCTCCATCGTAATTTGCAGGTCAGAAGTGGCTTGATCGATATGAAGCTGCATCTCATCTTTGTATTTCGAGAGCGATTCTGCCACGGTGTTGATACCATTCTGGAGCGCGGATAATTCCCCTGGCATGGCACCTGTCACGCGGCTGTTCAGTTGCCCCTGACGGATACGATCAACGGCTTCAACCATGCAGTTCAGAGGCTGGGTGACTTTGCGTACCAGCACATGGGCAAACAGGGCTGTTCCGCCAAGGCACAAAATCAGCAGAACGATGGAGGTGGCAATCTCCTTGTATTGCTGAAGCTGGGCAGCGCGTAAGTCCAAATCAATTGCGATATAGCCAATCGGCGGCGTATCGCTGGTGGACGTGTTCCAGGGATTAGGCGATGAGTTTTCTGAGATAATTGGCATCTTCAGGATGATACTGTTGCCGTATTCCGTTTTCGACAAGGTTGTAGGCATGGCTTCGTTGGCCGTGAGCCTCAAGCGATTGACATCATACTTGTCATTCGAAATATCGAATAACTTGTTATGCTTATCAAAGATCGCAATTGCCCTGACAATCTCTGAGTTTCGGCGATGTAAGCTGTTTATTAATGAGTCAACTTGCTGGCAATTGTCCAGATTAATGCCAACCTCGCTGGCGATGGATAAGGGTTCAATAATGCTGATCCCACTGCGGACTATCAGGCTCTTCAACTCGTAATAGCGGTATGAGATAAATGATATACTCACAAGCGTTCCGACCAGTAAAACAGGAACCAATATCAGGCTCATCATACGGGTGCGTAGGCTATATTTGGTCATAGGCGTCCATTGTGGGAAAATCAGAACTCAATTTTTCAAAGTCAGTCAGAATCATGGTGCAATTTTACTCCCCAAATCGTCGTTCCGTAAACCGAGGCATTATTTCCGTCACCGCAGATAACCTTGATGCACAAGGGCAAGGCATTGCTCGTCATCAGGGAAAAACGATCTTTATTGCAGGATTATTGCCGGGTGAGCAGGCACAAATCCAACTGACAGAAGAAAAACGCCAATTTGCTAAAGCTAAAGTCGTGAAAAGGCTATCAGACAGCCTGCATCGCGTCGCACCTCACTGCCCACATTTTAAAGTGTGTGGCGGATGCCAACAGCAGCATGTTGCCGCTGAACTGCAAGTTAAAACGAAGGCCAGCGTACTGGAACACCTGATCCAGCGGGAAACAGGAGTTAACATCAGTGTACATCCCGTCATTCACAGCCCAGAATATGGCTATCGGCGTCGGGCCAGACTTGGTCTGCAATATCACGCCAAACAACGCACATTATTGATGGGGTTTCGCCAGAGCCAGACCAACGATTTGGTGAATATTCAACATTGTCCTGTTATGCGCCCTGAATTGGAACAATTATTGCAGCCGTTGCATCAGTGTCTGAATAGCTTGCATGCAGTAAAACGATTAGGGCACGTGGAATTAGTATTGGCTGAGAGTGGGCCATTAGTTGTGTTGCGTCATCTTGATCCACTTAAGCAGGAAGATAAGGAAATACTGCGCATTTTTTCGGTGCAGTACAATGTTGCGATTTATCTGTTGGGTGAAGAAAAATCCCTTGAACCATTGATTGAAGAGCAAACAGCACCGTGGTATCAGGTAAATGGATTGAAATTGGTGTTCAGCCCCCAAGATTTTATTCAGGTGAACGATGTCGTTAACCAACAAATGGTTGCACAGGCGTTGGCGTGGCTGGATTTGCAACCAACAGACAGAGTATTGGATCTGTTTTGTGGCATGGGGAATTTTACCCTGCCCATTGCCACGCAAGTACAGGCAACCGTGGGTGTGGAAGGGGTTGCTGAGCTGGTGGCGAGCGGGCAATATAACGCTCAGCTCAATCAACTTAATAACGTCGATTTTTTTCATGAAAATCTGGAATCGGATATTCACCAACAGCCCTGGGCTGCTCAAGGGTTCAATAAAGTGCTGCTGGACCCCGCCCGCGCTGGTGCTGCGGGCGTTATGGCACATATTGTAAAATTGGCCCCCGAAAAAGTGGTTTACGTTTCCTGTAACCCCACAACACTTGCACGGGATAGCAAGGTCTTGTTGGCGGCGGGTTATCATCTTGTCAGTGTGCGGATGCTGGATATGTTTCCACACACAGGCCATCTAGAATCTATGGCGCTGTTTAGCAGTGAGCCAATGGATATCGAGTAGGGAGAAATTATGGTTGCGGTAAGAAGTGCGCATCTCACACCGGCAGGTGAATTTGCGGTCGATAAGTGGATCGCGAGTTTAAACATTACTAACCCACAATCCAGTGAAAAGTTGGTTGAAACCTGGCGATATTGTCACGAAAAAGTCCAGGGTCACCCCAATGCGGAACTGTTGCTATGGCGCGGTGTGGAAATGGTCGAGATCCTGTCCACATTGAGCATGGATAATGACAGTATGCGTGCTGCGCTACTTTTTCCCATCCTTAATGCCCGGCTACTCGATAGCGAAACCGTGACAGAAACATTTGGCAAGGCCATCACGAATCTGGTGCATGGTGTAATGGAAATGGATGCCATTCGCCAACTGAAAGCCACTCATACCGATGCGACTTGCTCGGTACAGGTCGATAATGTTCGCCGGATGCTGCTGGCGATGGTGGAAGATTTTCGTTGTGTCATTATCAAGCTGGCAGAACGCATTGCCCATTTGCGGGAAGTAAAAGATGCCAGTGAAGATGAGCGGGTGCTGGCTGCCAAAGAGTGTTCCAATATCTATGCGCCTCTTGCCAACAGATTGGGAATTGGGCAGTTAAAATGGGAGCTGGAAGATTTCTGTTTCCGTTACTTACATCCCGATGAATATAAGAAAATTGCCAGGTTACTGCATGAGCGCCGAATTGATCGTGAGCAGTATATCGAGAAATTTGTAACGACTTTGCGTAAATATATGCTGAAAGAGGGCGTTCGCGCTGAAATATACGGGCGTCCGAAGCACATTTACAGCATTTGGCGCAAAATGCAGAAAAAATCCCTCGCCTTTGATGAATTATTTGACGTGCGCGCCGTGCGGATTGTTGTCGAACGTTTGCAGGATTGTTATGCAGCGCTGGGGATAGTGCATACGCACTATCGTCATTTGCCAGATGAATTCGATGATTACGTTGCCAACCCGAAACCGAATGGTTATCAATCGATTCACACCGTCGTTTTGGGGCCGAATGGCAAAACGCTTGAGATCCAGATCCGTACCCGCCAGATGCATGATGATGCGGAACTTGGCGTTGCGGCGCATTGGAAATACAAAGAAGGTACTGCGGTTACTGGTAAATCAGGCAGTTATGAAAGCCGTATTGCCTGGCTGCGGAAATTGATCGCATGGCAGGAGGAAATGGCAGATAGCGGCGAAATGCTGGATGAAGTGCGCAGTCAGGTGTTTGACGATCGCGTTTATGTTTTTACGCCAAAAGGGGATGTGATTGATTTGCCAATCGGCTCCACGCCGTTGGATTTTGCTTATCATATTCACAGTGATGTCGGCCATCGTTGCATTGGGGCAAAAATTGGCGGACGCATCGTACCATTCAGCTATCAGCTTCAGATGGGCGATCAGATTGAAATCATTACCCAGAAACAACCTAATCCAAGCCGTGACTGGTTGAATCCTAACCTTGGCTATGTGACGACCAGCCGTGGGCGGGCAAAAATCCACAACTGGTTCCGTAAACAAGATCGTGACAAGAACATCATTGCCGGCCGCCAGATGCTGGATAATGAGTTGGCACACTTAGGGATCACGGTCAAGGAAGCAGAGAAAGAGCTGATTGCCCGTTATAACGTCCACACATTGGAAGAAGTGCTGGCGGGCATTGGCGTCGGTGATATCCGCATCCACCAGTTAGTGAATTTCCTGCAAAGCAAATTCAATAAAATTACCGCGGAAGAAGAAGATCGCGAAGCGCTTCGCAACCTGGAGAACAAAACCTATACACCACGTAATACCAGCAAAGATAATGGCCATATTGTTGTGGAAGGGGTAGGCAACTTAATGCATCACATTGCCCGTTGCTGCCAGCCTATCCCTGGTGATGAAATTATTGGATTTATTACACGTGGGCGAGGGATCTCCATCCACCGTGCTGATTGTGATCAGTTGGCGGAACTCGAAGCCAGCTCACCGGAAAGGATAGTCGATGCAGTGTGGGGGGAGAGTTATTCCAGCGGCTATTCACTGGTGGTGCGTGTTGTTGCCAATGATCGCAGTGGATTATTGCGCGACATCACGACCATCCTCGCTAATGAGAAAATCAATGTGTTAGGTGTCAGCAGCCGCAGTGATGTTAAACAACAGCTTGCCACCATTGATATGAACATTGAGATTTATAACTTGCAAGTGCTTGGGCGGGTATTGGCGAAACTCAACCAGTTGTCTGATGTGATTGAAGCCAGACGTTTGCACGGTCATTGATTAAAACATGGGCTTAAGATGAAACCGAACGCTATTGAACGACTAAAGGGGATTATGGCGCAGTTGCGCCATCCCCAGGATGGCTGTCCTTGGGATAAAGTGCAAACTTCCTCTACGATTGCCCCTTATACCCTGGAAGAGACCTATGAAGTGCTTGATGCGATTGAGCGCAATGATATCAACGCTCTAAAAGAAGAACTGGGGGATCTGCTGTTTCATATCGTATTTTATGCTCAGATGGCTCAAGAGCAGCAACAGTTTGATTTTAATGATATCTGTGAGGCGGTGTGTGACAAACTGGAGCGTCGCCATCCCCATATCTTCAATCAACAAGCGGGTATCAGCAGCGAAGAGTCAATAGGCAGTTGGGAACAACGCAAGGCCGCAGAACGGGCTGAGAAAGATCAGCATTCGGTACTGGATGATATTCCCGCCAGTTTACCGGCCTTGATGAAGGCGTATAAGATCCAGAAACGCTGTGCTTCGGTCGGTTTTGATTGGGATACGCTTGGCCCCGTGCTGGACAAAGTCTATGAAGAAATTGATGAAGTCATGGATGAAGCGAAGCAGGCGATGGTTGATAAAGATCGTCTGGAAGAAGAATTGGGGGATTTACTGTTTTCGGTGGTTAATTTATCCCGCCATTTGGGGCATAAGCCGGAAATTGCACTACAAAAAGCCTGCCAGAAATTCGAGAATCGCTTCCGTCATGTCGAAAAATTGATCCTCGACAAAGGCTTATCACTGGAAACGGCTATATTAGATGAAATGGAAGCGATGTGGCAGCGAGTGAAAAGTCAGAAGGCATAGAGAGAGTAATCACAAAAAAGGTGGAAATAGCGAAAAGGATGTCGCTTAAACGGCTGAATAATCTGCGTCGGATGAAAAAAATTCACGCTAATAACTTAATGAATTTAAAGAGAAAAAAGGGTATTTGTTTCGCAGTGTTACTGTTTATGTGGCACCTTACCCTATTTAGATGGTTTGTAGCGAAATTAAGGTTAGGGTATACTGCTTTCCCGTCCTGTTATATTCATCATCCTTTTAAACCTAAACTTTCAGGTTCAGCATGAAAACTAATTATATTTTTGTGACCGGCGGGGTCGTATCCTCTCTGGGTAAAGGCATTGCCGCAGCCTCTTTGGCGGCTATACTCGAAGCCCGTGGACTCAATGTCACCATTATGAAACTGGATCCGTATATCAACGTCGATCCAGGCACAATGAGTCCAACCCAACACGGGGAAGTTTTCGTTACCGAAGATGGTGCTGAAACTGATCTTGATTTAGGTCATTACGAACGTTTCATCCGAACCAAAATGACACGCCGCAATAACTTCACGACGGGTCGTGTCTATTCTGAAGTGCTGCGCAAAGAACGTCGTGGCGATTATTTGGGTGCAACCATTCAGGTTATTCCTCACATCACCAATGAAATCAAAGACCGTATCATTCGTGGTGCAGAAGGCCATGATGTTGTGTTGGTGGAAATCGGTGGCACTGTCGGTGATATCGAATCCCTGCCATTCCTTGAAGCTATTCGTCAGATGGCGGTGGAAGTCGGCCGTGAAAACACGCTGTTCATGCACCTGACTCTGGTGCCTTATATGGCCGCCGCAGGCGAAGTGAAAACTAAGCCAACCCAGCATTCCGTGAAAGAACTACTGTCCATTGGCATTCAGCCGGACGTTTTGATCTGCCGTTCAGATCGCATTATTCCTGCCAATGAGCGTGCAAAAATTGCGCTTTTCTGTAACGTGCCAGAGAAAGCGGTTATCTCTTTAAAAGATGTTGATTCCATTTATAAAATTCCAGCCCTCTTGAAATCTCAGGGCTTAGATGATTATATTTGTAAACGATTCAGCATCGAATGCCCGGAAGCGGATCTGTCTGAATGGGAACAGGTCATTTATAAAGAAGCCAACCCATCGGGTGAAGTGACCATTGGGATGGTAGGTAAATACATTGAACTGCCAGATGCGTATAAATCAGTGATTGAAGCGCTGAAACACGGCGGGCTGAAAAATCGCCTGACTGTCAACATCAAGCTGATCGATTCACAGGATGTTGAAACGCGTGGTGTTGATGTATTGAAAGGTCTGGATGCGATTCTGGTACCTGGTGGCTTCGGTGGCCGTGGTATCGAAGGCAAGATCATGACTGCACGGTATGCCCGTGAAAACAATGTCCCATACTTGGGAATTTGTCTGGGTATGCAGGTGGCTCTGATTGAATTTTCTCGCAATGTTGCGGGAATGGCAGAGGCTAACTCCACTGAATTCGATCCTGAATGTAAGTTACCGGTTGTTGCTCTGATCACCGAATGGCGTGATGAGAACGGCAACGTAGAAGTACGTAGCGAAGAGAGCGATCTCGGCGGGACGATGCGCGTTGGTGGCCAATTGTGCCGTCTGACTGAAAACAGTCTGGTACATAAACTTTATGGCCAGAGTGACATCGTTGAACGTCATCGCCATCGTTATGAAGTGAATAATTTACTGTTGAAACGTATTGAAGATGCAGGTTTGCGCATTGCTGGCCGTTCAATCGACAACAAACTGGTGGAAATCATCGAGAACCCAGCGCATCCGTGGTTCGTAGCGTGTCAGTTCCACCCAGAATTCACTTCAACGCCTCGTGATGGTCATCCGCTATTTGCTGGCTTCGTCGAAGCTGCTGGCAAATATCAGAAAGGCCAGTTGAAATAAGATATGGGGCAATGGATTGAGATTAAGCTAATTTGTTTTTAAGGTCATCCCTATTTACGAGAATAGTTTTAATTTCAATTTGTTGTCCGTAATTTAACTTGTACTGAGGAAAACCTAATGTCCAAAATCGTTAAAGTGCTTGGCCGTGAAATCATCGACTCCCGTGGTAACCCAACGGTAGAAGCAGAAGTACACCTGGAAGGGGGCTTTGTTGGTCTGGCTGCTGCGCCATCGGGTGCATCAACCGGTTCTCGTGAAGCGCTGGAACTGCGTGATGGCGATAAGTCTCGTTTCATGGGGAAAGGTGTATTGAAAGCCGTTTCTGCGGTTAATGGCCCAATTGCGCAGGCTCTGGTTGGTCAGGATGCGAAAGATCAGGCTAACATCGACAAGATCATGATCGAGCTGGATGGTACTGAAAACAAATCTAACTTCGGTGCTAACGCGATTTTGGCCGTTTCTCTCGCTAACGCCAAAGCAGCTGCCGCAGCGAAAGGTATGCCTCTATACGAGCACATCGCTGAGCTGAACGGTACTCCGGGTAAATTCTCCATGCCTCTGCCAATGATGAACATCATTAACGGTGGTGAACATGCAGATAACAACGTAGATATTCAAGAGTTCATGATCCAGCCAGTTGGCGCAAGCACACTGAAAGAAGCTGTACGCATAGGTTCCGAAGTATTCCACAATCTGGCAAAAGTGTTGAAAGCCAAAGGCATGAACACTGCGGTGGGTGATGAAGGTGGCTATGCACCAAACCTGGAATCTAACGCAGCAGCGCTGGCAGCCATCAAAGAAGCGGTTGAGAAAGCGGGCTACGTGCTGGGTAAAGACATTACTCTGGCGATGGACTGCGCGGCTTCTGAATTCTATAACGAAGAGACTGGCAATTATGAACTGAAAGGCGAAGGCAAGACTTTCACCTCTCAGGAATTCACCCACTATCTGGAAGGATTGACCAAAGAGTACCCCATTGTTTCCATCGAAGATGGCTTGAATGAATCTGATTGGGACGGCTTTGCTTACCAGACTAAAGTGTTGGGTGACAAAATCCAGTTGGTGGGTGACGATTTGTTCGTAACTAACACCAAGATCCTGAAAGAAGGTATCGAAAAAGGCATCGCAAACTCTATCTTGATCAAGTTCAACCAGATCGGTTCTTTGACTGAAACTTTGGCTGCAATCAAGATGGCAAAAGATGCAGGTTACACCGCAGTCATCTCTCACCGTTCTGGTGAAACTGAGGATGCGACTATTGCGGATCTGGCTGTGGGTACTGCTGCGGGTCAAATCAAAACGGGTTCGATGAGCCGTTCTGACCGTGTTGCTAAATACAACCAGCTGATCCGTATCGAAGAAGCCCTGGGTAATCGTGCTCCTTTCAACGGACTGAAAGAAGTGAAAGGCCAGGCATAATTGTCGGCTTTTACCTCTAAAAAATAAATATTATTTATGTTTTGGCGAAAGAGCTTACTCTCTTTCGCCTTCTTATCGAAAGAAAATTTTATTTTTCATGCTGGTTACTTAGCTTATTGCAGAATAAAAATGTGATATAACAACAGAAATTTAGTCCTTTTTTTGAACAATAATTCAGTAGTCAGACAAATCCCGCGTAGCAGATCCCAAAATTATACAACTCGTATTTTATTCTTTGTTAATACTCCTTATTATTTCACATGTAATCTAATTCTTTAACATTTGTGGCAATGATTCATCAATTATTCTTTTTACATTATAGAGTTATGTTTCATTGTCTTATGGAGTCTTCATGGACGCTTCTGAATCTTTAACCCCAGCGATTGGGCCTACACCCTCAAATAAAAGAGGTTTAATTATTCTCGCGCTGGACATCATTTTGCTTGTGACATTGCTTAATTTTTTGCCCTATGGGGAAAAAGCAAATGCAGGCTTGGCATTAATGGTATTTGTTGGCGTGTTATGGTTAACGGAAGCCATTCATGTCACCATTACTGCGCTGTGTATTCCTATTCTGGCGGTCGGCATGGGATTGATGAATACCGGTGATGCACTGAAATCTTTTGCCAACCCAATAATCTTTTTGTTTTTCGGTGGCTTTGCATTAGCAACGGCGCTACATATCCAGGGCTTGGACAGATTAATAGCCAACCGTCTGCTGATGATTGCTCGTGGGCGTTTGTCTGTGGCGGTGTTGCTGATATTTGGCATTACTGCTCTGCTTTCTATGTGGATAAGCAACACGGCAACGGCTGCTATGATGTTACCACTGATCCTCGGTGTTCTGGCGAATCTGGATGTACGTACTGAACGCAATACCTTTGTTTTTGTGCTGCTTGGTGTTGCATATAGCGCCAGCATCGGTGGCTTGGGGACGTTGGTAGGTAGCCCACCCAATGCTATCGCAGCCGCGCAATTAGGTATGGATTTCTTTACATGGATGAAATACGGCGTGCCAATGGTTATTGTTCTCATGCCAGTGATGGTGGGAGTGATGTACCTCATGTTGCGCCCAAATTTGAATCATAAATTTGATCTGGAATTGGAGCACCTGGAGTGGAATGGTAAGCGTGTTATTACC
Source organism: Xenorhabdus sp. BG5 (assembly GCF_015163665.1). Taxonomy (GTDB): domain Bacteria; phylum Pseudomonadota; class Gammaproteobacteria; order Enterobacterales; family Enterobacteriaceae; genus Xenorhabdus. The sequence goes on from NZ_JADEUG010000004.1 coordinate 91,186, forward strand.
ATGGGTATTTTCCTGCTAACTGTGGTGTGCTGGATTTTTAGTTCATTTATTAGTGATGCACTCGGTGGTGTCAAAGATCTGGATACGATTATTGCAGTGAGCGCCGCTACCCTGATTGGTATCACTGGTGTATCAACATGGTCACAGATTCAAAATAACACTGAATGGGGCGTATTGATGCTGTTCGGTGGCGGCCTGGCATTAAGTGCTGTTTTGAAAAATTCTGGTGCCAGTGAAGTTATGGCAAATGGTATGGCGGCGACTTTCGGTACCAGCCCTTGGTTTGTGATCATCGTTGCGATTGCTACGTTTATTATCTTCTTGACAGAATTTACCAGTAATACTGCGAGCGCAGCGCTACTTGTACCTATTTTTGCCACAGTTGCAGAAGCGCTCGGAATGCCGATTGTGGTTTTGACCATGATAATTGGCATTGGGGCATCCTGTGCATTTATGCTACCTGTAGCAACACCCCCTAACGCGATTGTTTATGGCACCGGCTATATCAAACAAGTTGAAATGGTCAGAGTAGGCATAGTGCTGAATTTGGTATGTATTGCCATTATTTCTGCGATTGCCTGGTTTTTCTGGCTGTAATTCCTTCTGGCTCTTGATGCTCAGAATCGCCACCCTTGCAGGTGGCGATTGTGTTACTCTTCTTTGGTACTGATATAGATATTTTTCACTTCTGTATAAGCATCTAACATCATCTTGTGGGTTTCACGCCCAAGTCCTGATTTCTTATAGCCACCGAAAGGCGTGTGGGCGGGCAATTCATGATAGGTATTGATCCACATACGGCCTGTTTTTATCGCTTTGGCGATGCGCAGGGCACGGTTAATATCCTGCGTCCATACGGCACCTGCCAGACCATAATCGGAATCATTGGCCATTTCGATAACGTCTTCTTCGTTACTGAATGGAATGACGCATAGTACAGGCCCGAAAATTTCTTCCTGTGCCACCCGCATCTTATTGGTGACATTGGTCAGGATTGTCGGCTGGATAAAAAATCCATCATCATATCCTGCGCCGGTTATGCGTTTTCCGCCAGTCAAAACGGTTGCACCTTCCTGTTTTGCAAGGTCGATGTAACCTAAAATAGTGTTCATCTGTTCTTCACTGACCTGGCTGCCCATTTCTGTTTCTGCCAGCATCGGGTCGCCCACTTTGATTGATTCAAACACGGTTTTCAGTGAATTCAGGAAGTCATCATGAATATCTTTATGCAGGAACAGACGGGCACCGGATTCACAGGCTTGCCCTTGGTTCAGCAAAATTGCATTGGCTGCATATTTGATTGCCTTTTTCATGTTGGCATCAGGGAAGACAATGTTGGCTGATTTACCCCCCAATTCCAGCGTTGCCGGAATGAGCCTTTTCGCCGCTGCGGCGGCAACGTTGTAACCGACTTCTGTTGATCCGGTAAAGGCGACCTTGTCAATGCCGTTATGGTCAAGGATTGCCTGGCCTACAACTGAGCCGCGCCCCGTAACAATATTGACAACGCCCGCGGGTAAAACTTGGTTCATGATACGCCCCAATTCGAGCAGAGTTATTGGGGTCAGGCTGGCGGGATTGATAACAATAGTATTACCAGCCGCAAGAGCGGGAGCGAGTTTCCAGGCCGCCATCAATAGCGGGAAATTCCACGGAATAATCTGCCCGACTACGCCGATGGGTTCTCTGATGACTAAGCTCAGTGTGTCATTATCGATGACATCAGTCGTATCAGAATGAGCACGGATAACGCCAGCAAAGTAGCGGAAATGATCTACAGAAAAAGGAATATCGAAATGACGACATAGAGCCTGCGTTTTGCCACCATCCAATGTTTCAAGGACAATAAAGCGCTCGGCTTCGGCTTCCAGCAAGTCGGCAATTTTCAGTAATAAAGATTGCCTTTCAACCGCGGATGTTTTGCTCCATGCTGGCAGGGCTTTTTTGGCAGCCTTGACGGCAAGTTCAACATCTTCGGCATTTCCTGCTGCATATTCTGTCAACAATTCACCTGTTGTAGGGCTGTAGCTTTGCATCGTATTTTTTGAAACGCTATCAACCCACTCACCATTAATCAACATCTTATAAGATTCACAAGGCAACAATTCTTTTTCGATATCATGTAATTTTTTCATTATATTCTCCGAATACTTTGGTTTTTGGTATGTTAGGACATATATTCCTAAGTTATTATTAGACTAATTCTTAATTTTTATCAAAATTGAATTGAAATATAAAAGATCTCCATCAATAAATATAAATATTAATGGTTAAGATAATGATGTGGGAAATTGCTTCGTTGCATATGATTTCTTTTTCTAGTGGGATAACTGTCCTGAAATCAATAACGATGTGTTATATGTTTTTATGAGCAATTTTCTATGATTTTTTATTTTGGTGGGATATTTATTGTGGGTTGTTTTTTATTTATTGTGTTTTTTAAAAAATATATCCCCCATTTATAGCAGGGGGATGTAAGTTTTATTATTTACCGCAGGTAATATACTTTATTTATTTGGTGTTTTTTCTATTGAATTTTGCATGTTACCGTTTAATATTTGGTGCATCTTTTCTTTATCTAAAGCATTTTCCCAGCGAGCGACAACAATGCTGGCACAAGCATTACCAACTAAATTTGTCAATGCGCGGCACTCAGACATAAATCTGTCAATGCCTAAAATAAGCGCCATGCCAGCTACGGGTACGCTGGGTACAACAGATAAGGTCGCAGCCAGCGTAATAAAACCGGCCCCTGTTACACCTGCCGCCCCTTTTGAACTTATCATAGCAACTAATAATAAAGAAATTTGCTCATATAAACTGAGTTCAATGTTGGTTGCCTGGGCAATAAACAAGGCAGCCATTGTCATGTAAATATTAGTACCATCGAGGTTAAATGAGTAACCTGTTGGAATAACTAATCCAACCACCGATTTCTCACAACCCAGGTTTTCCATTTTCTTCATTAGGCCAGGTAATGCCGCCTCAGAAGATGAAGTTCCTAAAACTAACAATAGCTCATCTTTAATATATTTTATTAATTGAATGATAGAGAACCCATTATATTTAGCAACCGCTCCCAGTATAATAAGAACAAAAAGTAATGATGTAATGTAAAAAGTCACAATTAACATCATTAAATTCCCGATCGATGAAATACCATATTTACCTATGGTAAAGGCCATTGCTCCAAATGCACCAATCGGCGCTAATTTCATTAAAATTCCTACCATTTTAAAGATAGGTTCGGAAAGGTGTTGTAAAAATTCTAAAACAGGTTTCCCGCTTTTCCCTGTAGCGGCTAAAGCGATACCAAAAATAACTGAAATAAACAGAACCTGGAGGATATTGCCATTCACAAGCGGGCTGACAACAGTATCAGGTATGATATTCATAAGGAAGCCAACAATGGATGATTCATGGGCTTTCTCCACATAATCGCTCACCCTGCTGCTGTCTAACGAAGCAGGAGAGATATTTAATCCATCGCCGGGGCGAACAATATTGGCTATAATTAACCCAATAACTAAAGCAAGCGTTGAAAATGTTAAAAAATATAACATTGATTTTGCAGCAACATTCCCAACCTTTTTTATGTTATTCATTCCAGCTATCCCTGTGACTACCGTCAAAAAGATAACAGGTGCAATGATCATTTTCACAATTTTAATGAATGCATCACCTAATGGTTTTAACGATGTTCCAATATCAGGATAAAAATGACCAAGAGCGATACCCAGTAAAATGGCAAATATAACTTGAATATAGAGTATCTGGTATAAAGGTTTCTTCTTTAGAATGGTAGACATAGGATTCCTGTTTTTATCCATAATGTTAATATTGATTTTGGTGATTTATTTATTTTTTATTAATTAATTTAACGTTTCTCTTTGATTAGAAAGTAGTAACGTCTTCCATAATAATGAGAATTTATCTCATTATTATGGAAGGTATTATTGGGATAATAAGGCTGATGTTAAAATTACTCTGAATTTTTGTTGTGAACAAGTATCAAGACTTAAAACCAAGAATTGTTTATTAAATAAATAAAAAAGCATTATATAAGAGATGAGTATAAAAATGTATTTTTTTATAAGATTATAGTAGTAAGAAGTTCCCACTCGAAGACGAGTGGGTTTGATTCAGAAAAGGTGTTATTTTGCGGTTATCCAGAAAAGACCGCTGCCATCTAATGCTGTAAGGGTTTGGTGAACATAAATATTGTCTGCGTGGGGATCAATATCTTTGAAAAGATCGGGATGTAACCATTTTGCCAGGGCTTCTACAGCAATAATATTGAATGGAGTATCATAGTATTGATGATAAATCGCCATAACACGTTTTTCACGATACGATTCTAAAATCTTTAGCTTGGGACGAGAGAGCAATTTTTGAAAACGTTTCTCCGATGCTGCCAGTTCTCCGGTATAACCTAATGGGACAGACTGGCTGTTTGAATGAACAGTGTCCCAATTTGCTACGGTCATCAGATAATAATCAGGATTGGTAGCCAATAGTTGTTCTTCATTAATTTTGCCTCCCATACCAGAAAACCATTTACTCCCCATATTATTGCCACCCGCGGCAGTAACAAACTCTCCGAAGCTATTAGTGGCAAAGGTATTGCAACAATCTTCAGTACCTAACATACCTGCATGGCGTTCAATAAAGACGTCAGGAATTTGCTTAGGAGATAATGCCGCAATACGTTTATTAATTATGGACAAGCGATTCTCATAAAACTGAATGAATTTATTGGCATTTTCTTCCTGTTTAAAAACCTTCCCTAATAATCTCATGCTGGGAACCGTATTGGATAGAGGATGTTGGCGAAAGTCGATGAAAATGACAGGAACACCTATTTTTTCCAATAAGTTAATTGTATTACTGCTATCCAGTTTGGATTTCAATCCAATATCGAAAATAACCAGATCGGGTTTATACATCATGGCCTTTTCAACATTGAAATCACTGGTATAGGGATTGGGGAAGACTGGAATTTTCTTTAGTTGAGGGAATTTCTTTTCATAGGCTGTTGCAAGATCAGGCGCTTTTTTCTCCAAAGCATTATCCCACGCGGCAATGCCTTTCAATGGTTCAGAGGGATGCAGAATATTCAGGGCAATAACCATTCGGCTATCTGCCAGCATAGCACGTTTAACAGGGGCGTTGACTGTGACTTCACGTCCCATAATATCTTTGACGGTAATTTTTTCTGCTTGAGCATATATGGGGAGTAATATGAATAACGCGAGCAGAAAACTTTTTATGGGGTTATGAATGTTAAACATTATTTCTCCTTTTATTGGGAGTTATATAAGGAATATCAATATATAGGTAGGGTTAAGTGACTTATCATCAATTCCTGTTCTCTGATGTTTTTTAAATCCTATGTGTTCCGAATATACTTTTTCACAACGTGGGAACGTTGATGTTTCTGTCATTATTTCAGTTCAAAACAGATGATAATGGTTATTATTCAAATCAATCAACTACTTTTACACTTTTACTGACATGAAAACGTTTAACTGTGAATTTTTACTTTAATAACAAATTATTATGACAAAACCACCTTTTGACAATATGGGGGGAAATGACAAAGAAGAATGAATAATAAACTTATTGCAGTATTTTAGTAACGCAGCAAATGAATGCGATAATACGCTGATTATTAAAAATCACACTCATCAATAACATGGAGTAAACAATAATCAAGTTATCAATATTTCTGATTTCATAATAAAAATTTTCTTTAAGATGATTTATATGTTCTCATTCTTGCTATTATTACTTTATCGGTAATAAGCGGGGCTGATCATGAAAAAATTGTTAACTATTTGTTTGTTGGGATTTGCATTGGCTGGATGTGATAATCAACTCAAAATTGATGGAACAAATGAAATCGCTGTAAAAACATCCATTGAGAAAATCAGAGATACTTTACCAGAAGATAAAAGATTACAATTTGATGACTCATTAAATGTTGTCATGATCAATAGCATCGACTTTGATGATCTGTTTAAGGATAACAAGAATGGAAATATCAAACATACAGATATACAAAAGTTGGAACAGAAATTTTTTCAATCCCTTCATGGGAAAACAGCCGATCAACTTATTGAAGAAGCAGAGAAAATTAAAGCGGCCAACATGAACAAAAAATGAGTATATATCTTATTAAGTTGACTCCAATAGAGTGAGTTTTTCACCACATTGGCGGCAAACATAGCCATTTTTTCCTCTGAGGACTTTATTGTGTTGCCTTATCGTGAGTTCATGTTGCTGACAACGACAATAATAAGTGAATGTTTTACTGCGCACAGAATGTACGGAAAACTGATGTGTCCGGTTGGCAGGTACTTCAAATATCGTTTCCATGATAAAACGCCACTCTTTTCCGTGTGGGGCAACGTGTCCAAATTGATGATAAGCCAACAGATGAGCCAGTTCATGCGGGATAACTTCATCAATGAATACCTGCTGATTTTCGATTAACAAAACAGGATTCAAGCGGATTTCCCAATCTTGCAGTCTGGCACTGCCCGCAATTGTTCCCCGTTGCTGATAGGTTATATGGGGTTCGGGAAACCTTTGCTGTAGAAAATGATTCGCCTGAGTTAATCTCTGTCGCAGGGTACGCATCACTGCTTGTTGTAGGGAAAAAGGAACGCTAATGGATTTCATTACGGCTGAATATTGTACTTTTGATCATAAAAAACCCGCAGTATTTGCGGGCTTCATAGGTTAGCAAAGCATTTATTTCAATCCTGCCGCAGAACGCAGAATGTCAGCTTTATCTGTTGCTTCCCACGGGAATTGTTCACGACCGAAATGACCGTAAGCCGCGGTATCACGATAAATGGGTTGTAACAGATTCAGCATTTTAATCAGGCCGTAAGGACGCAGATCAAAAAATTCACGGACTAGTTGAATCAATGTGGAAGTGGAGACTTTCTCTGTACCAAATGTTTCCACCATGATAGAGGTTGGCTCTGCAACACCGATGGCATAAGAAACCTGGATTTCACAGCGATCCGCCAGGCCTGCCGCAACGATGTTTTTGGCAACGTAACGCGCTGCATAGGCTGCCGAACGGTCAACTTTGGAGGGGTCCTTACCAGAAAATGCGCCACCACCGTGACGGGCCATACCGCCATAGGTATCAACAATGATCTTACGGCCAGTCAGACCACAGTCACCCATTGGCCCACCGATCACAAAGCGACCTGTTGGGTTGATGAAATATTTGGTCATCGGAGTCAGCCATTCGGTAGGCAATACCGGTTTGATGATCTCATCCATCACTGCTTCATGCAGTGCTTTTTGCTCGATATCTTCGCTGTGCTGGGTTGAAAGGACAACAGCATCAATCCCAACAATCTTGCCGTTCTCATACTGGAAAGTGACCTGACTTTTTGCATCAGGGCGTAACCACGGCAGGGTGCCGTTTTTACGAACTTCGGCCTGACGCTCAACCAAACGGTGTGCATAAGTGATAGGGGCTGGCATGAGAACATCAGTTTCGTTGGTCGCATAACCAAACATCAAGCCCTGATCTCCTGCTCCTTGCTCCAGAGGATCTGTACGATCAACACCTTGGTTGATATCAGGGGATTGTTTACCAATGGCACTGATAACTGCACATGAATTGGCATCAAACCCCATATCTGAGCTGGTATAGCCGATTTCACGTACTGTACTGCGAGTAATTTCTTCTATATCAACCCAAGCGCTGGTAGTGATTTCACCACCAACCATGACCATGCCTGTTTTAACGTAAGTTTCGCAGGCCACGCGAGCTTTAGGATCCTGTTTTAAAATTGCATCAAGGACGGCATCGGAAATCTGATCGGCAATTTTGTCTGGATGTCCTTCTGAGACGGACTCAGAAGTAAAAAGATGTGTAGTCATTATATTTTATTACCTTAAATATAATCTTGGTTTAAGGGCGGATGGGATGTATTACCGTCTAGACGGCTATTTTAAGTTACTCTTGCTAAGGTTACCAGTTTTTTTAATTTTAATTACCTTTCAGTGTGTGACATTTTAGTTTTCTTATCTAAAAAGTATGGGGGTTGTTCAGTCCCTGTTAGATAAATTTCGTTTTGCAATTTTGCTGGATTACAGGTATAAACTTGCGCGCGTAACACAAGTCATTTTTTGCATTTGGGGTTACAGGCGTTTGCAGGAGATGTACGCGTATCCTGCTTCTCAATTGAGAAATGGCTTGCGGTAGGTAAGTCATGTGGGGGTGAATGGGGTTATGAACCATTATCTGCTGAGTGTTAACGGCCAACAGCCACATTATGCCATTGATGTATCCATATCTTGTTCCTTCCTTTTAAATATGCAGTCATTTCGATGTTACCCGCAGCTAAGTCGCAGATAAATTGGGTTGACATCATTATATAGTCACGCAGTAACTCGTTGTTTAGTACTCTCTAAACGTTCCTATAATCTAAGAGCATGCTGGTTCCCTGACATTTTTTAATGCGCAAGATACGCACTATAAAATAGCGTCTTGGGTTATTGACTTTAACAGGCGAAGGCAAACCTCGACTCCATGAAGGAGACTGCCATGAATGATAATATCGCTCGCAAAATGCGACAAACCTATAACATCGCATACTGGGGCGGCGGCTATTACTATGTCAATGATCTGGGTAATGTCAGTGTTTGCCCAAACCCTGACTTACCGGGAGCTCAAATTGAACTCGCCGCTCTGGTGAAGAAAGTTCAGGAAGAAAAAGAACAATTGCGTTTGCCGGCATTGTTTTGTTTTCCCCAGATTTTGCAACATCGCTTGCGTTCGATAAATGCAGCGTTTAAACGTGCACGTGAATCTTATGGGTATAAAGGAGATTACTTCCTTGTTTATCCGATTAAGGTCAATCAACATCGCCGCGTCATTGAGACATTGGCAAATGCTGATGAACCTATTGGATTAGAGGCAGGCTCCAAAGCGGAATTAATGGCAGTGCTGGCTCATGCAGGCATGACAGGTACTGTGATTGTTTGTAATGGTTATAAGGATCGTGAATACGTCCGTCTGGCATTGATCGGTGAAAAGCTGGGACACAAGGTGTATCTGGTTATCGAGAAGATGTCTGAAATTGAGATGGTACTGGAAGAAGCCAAGCGCCTGAATGTTATCCCACGTTTGGGGGTTCGGGCCCGTTTGGCATCCCAGGGATCTGGCAAATGGCAGGCCAGTGGCGGTGAAAAATCTAAGTTTGGATTGGCTGCCGCGCAGGTATTGCAATTGGTTGAAAGGTTGCGTTCAGCAGGGCGGTTGGATAGCTTGCAATTGCTGCATTTCCACTTGGGTTCCCAATTGGCGAATATCCGTGATGTGGCAACGGGAGTGCGTGAATCTGCCCGTTTTTATGTCGAGCTGTCCAAACTAGGCGTCAAGATCCAGTGCTTTGATGTTGGTGGTGGTTTAGGTGTCGATTATGAAGGAACACGCTCCCAGTCAGAATGCTCAGTTAACTACGGTTTAAATGAATACGCGAATAACGTTATTTGGGGCATTGGTGATGCGTGTGAAGAACACGGTCTGCCTCATCCTACAGTGATTACGGAATCTGGCCGTGCATTGACTGCTCATCATACCGTTTTGGTCTCCAATGTGATTGGAGTGGAGCGCAATGAATTTACTCAAACAACGCCACCGGCAGAAAGTGCGACGCGTCCCCTGACTAGTTTGTGGGAAACCTGGGAGGAGATGCAATCTGACAGTAGCCGTCGTTCCCTGCGTGAATGGCTGCATGATAGCCAGTTTGATCTGCACGACGTTCATACGCAGTATGCTCACGGCATGTTGGATCTGTCAGAACGTGCATGGGCGGAAGAACTGTATTTGAATATCTGTCGCCACATTCAGCAAGATCTTGACCCAAGCAACCGTGCCCATCGTCCGATTATTGATGAATTACAGGAACGCATGGCAGATAAATTCTACGTGAATTTCTCGCTGTTCCAGTCAATGCCAGATGCGTGGGGGATTGATCAACTTTTTCCTGTTTTGCCGATTGAAGGTCTGGATAATCCGCTGGATCGTCGTGCTGTTTTGTTGGATATCACCTGCGATTCTGACGGTACAATTGATCACTATATTGATGGTGATGGTGTGGCGACAACAATGCCAATGCCAGCTTATGATCCAGAAAACCCGCCACTGATTGGTTTCTTTATGGTTGGGGCTTACCAGGAAATTTTGGGTAACATGCATAACTTGTTTGGTGATACAGCGGCCATTGATGTTTATGTTGCAGAAAATGGCGCAGTGACTTATAAGCAGAGCGAGGAAGGGGATTCTGTCGCCAATATGCTTCAATATGTCAAACTGGAACCACAGGTATTATTGACCCATTTCCGTGATCAAGTGAAATCGACTGATCTGGATGACAATTTGCAGGAACAATTCTTGCAAGAGTTTGAAAGTGGTCTGTATGGCTACACCTATTTGGAAGATGAGTAATCTTGATTAACCCTTAATCTGTATTAATAGTCATTCTTGGTCATGTGCTTTGTATAATGACTTGATTTTGAATGACTATTTCCCTGTTGTTTATCCTGATGCCACCATAACGGTTTTTACAATAATAATATATTTTTTTACCTAATCTCTGTATAGATTAGGTAGTAACGGTCTGGTCCGTAGGGATAAAGCACAGTAACTTTCCTCTAAGGTCATAAATCTAATAATTGTTGTCATTAGTCATGTTCTTCTTCAAATTATTTTTATCTTTTACAGTACGGTAAGTTGTAGCAAGCAGAAAACATGTCTAATACTATATGACTATATATGCTCATTTAGATTGGTCTATGAACTTGGATGTTTGTATGTGAGTGTGTACGCATTCGTTTCTTTAGTTTAGTTTTGAATTGATTGCTAACATTTTTTTACTTTAATTTAAAATAATCGTGTATTTGGAAGATTAATCTTCTAGTGTAAATAAGCCTCTGTGTTACTTGTTACTGCCAGCATTGGAGACGAGTAATAAGCCAGCATGGGACTTTTGAGGATATATCATGAGTATTAGCTCCTTAGGAAACCAAATTGATAACTCTTTGGTTTCAAATGCCTTCGGCTTCCTGCGTTTCCCATTGAATTTTCAGCCCTATTCCAGTGATGCGGAATGGGTAATTACGGGTGTTCCTTTTGATATGGCAACATCGGGACGTGCGGGTAGCCGCCACGGGCCAGCCGCTATACGTCAGGTATCGACTAATCTGGCGTGGGAAAGCTGTCGTTGGCCGTGGAACTTTAGCTTACGTAAGCGCCTGAATGTGGTGGATTGCGGGGACCTGGTATTTAATTTTGGTGATGCCCAGGATATGAGTGATAAGTTGCAGGCACATGCTGAAAAGGTGTTGGCATCGGGTAAGCGTATGCTGTCGTTTGGTGGTGATCACTTTGTTACTTTGCCACTATTACGAGCCCATGCAAAACACTTTGGCAAAATGGCGCTGATCCATTTTGATGCCCATACAGATACTTATGCAAATGGCAGTCAATTTGATCATGGTACGATGTTTTACCATGCGCCAAATGAAGGGCTGATAGATCCTCACCACTCAGTACAAATAGGTATTCGTACTGAACACGATACGAATAATGGTTTCACTGTATTAGATGCAGGTCAGGTTAATGATCGCGGTGTTGATGATATTGTTGAGCAGATTAAAACGGTGGTTGGTGACTTGCCGATTTATCTGACGTTCGATATTGATTGCCTTGATCCGGCATTTGCACCAGGTACAGGAACGCCGGTGATTGGTGGATTGACGTCAGATCGCGCATTGAAAATAGTGCGCGCCTTACAACCATTGAATATCGTTGGAATGGATGTGGTAGAAGTGGCGCCAGCTTATGACCAATCTGAAATTACGGCATTGGCGGCCGCAACGATTGGACTGGAGTTACTGTATTTGCAGGCATCAAAGAAAGATCTTTAATGCCTACATCTTATATACCAATCTAACTTCAAGATGTGTGTGATTTAGTGTTGTAAATTGCAACTTGAAGTTTAATGCATATAAGTTGTTTTTAAAGGCTCATCTAAAAGTGAGCCTTTAATTTGAGCGTATCTCTAGAAATGTAGTTTTTATCAGTCTGAACCCATAAAGGTTTCAACAGGAACGTTAAAGAATTTGGCAAAGCCTTTTACTTGCCCAATGTTCATAGAACGTTTTCCATGCAGTATTTCTGATATCACACTCTGGTTTGCAATGTCACGCAGATCAAGCTGCCTTATACCTCTTTCTTTCATCAAGTAACTTAATGCTTCACGTGGAGTAACATTGGGGACTTGGCGATTTTTAGCTTCGTACTCATAGACACGATCGGTAATAAAATCAGCGAACTTTGCTGCGGCATGTCCGGTATCTTCAGCATATGAGTATAATTCATCAATCAGTGCCATGCGGGCATTCAGATCTTCATCGTTTTCTACAGGTTCAATACACGCTGAGAACAAAAGTGTCAGCGGGCTCATTTGCCCAGATATTGACTGCATCATTTGGGGTAAAATTTCGATGAGTCCATCAATCCTTTTATAAGTAACGAGTGATGTTTTTCTCATGCTTCACCTTTTTGCTCGTTTTGATTTAGTCTGCTTACGCCACCATTTATCATATTCGGTATGGGTGCAAACATCTTTAATGTAAAAAGTGCCTGATTTGGGCTTAAGCCATAGCTCACGAATTTGAGCATAAGATTCAAACCGTAAAGACACTTTATCAAAAACATCCAACCAGAGCTTTACCCCAACTTTCCATTGAGCATGTTTTTGCATTGCTTCGATGATGGCTTTTGCCGTGATAACTCGCATATCACTTCCTTATGATATCGCAATTTGCGATATTTACAATGTTTGAAAAAATTTAGGGGTCTCTTTTTTTCAACTAAAGGATATCACTGCACAATATACGTCAACACTTGCTGCTGCGGCATTAAGGCAAAATTTCCGTAGAATTGCGAACCAGCTCGATACTCATCAGATAATGTTTGCAGTAGTTTGATGCTTATAGTGTCATTTCTGTAATCAATTGACGTAATTTCAGCGGCATGGAAATCAAAGAAGCGTTTCACGTGGGGATAAAGTGCCTTAAACAGACTCTCCTTGAGGGAGAACGCAAGAGTGAATACCTGTGCAAAAGGTAATGGACATTCTGTCAGTAATTTCACTTCATTGTCATTAATGATGCTAGATGAAACGCTTTTGATGGTATCTGGTTTAATCTCCTGCTCGATATCTACACCTATCATTCGGTAGTTATTGCAAGAAGCCGCAAAAACAATAGCACAGCTGGCTGAATGAGAAATCGAACCACAAATATTGTCAGGCCAGATTGGGGAGCGATCTTGAGCATTGGTGACCTGAAAATCAGGGTAATCTAAACGGGTTAAAACTTGTTGAATGCAACAACGGGCAGCCAGATATTCCGCACGTCGTTTATTAACGGCATTTTGTAATTGGCTTGGGTAGGTAATGTCACATTCGTCAAATAGTGCATCCCGATAGCAAGACGGATCAAAATAAGTTTTTATGACTTGAAGATCGGGATGTTCTGACAGTGTACCTGCTTGTATGTCTGTAAAAAAAGGATCATTGATGGCAGTAGTGTGAGCAGAGGTAAGGATAGAAGTAAAAGTTATTTTTTTCATCATGGTTTTTTATTATCGGCTGCGATTATTAGAGAGCGGATCAATTAAAAATGTTTATGGTCTGATTTTGCCATATCTCAATTTTAGTTCACTAACGTACTAACTCTTTTTATACTCCTCGTTGTTACCATTTTTGAAAAGAGGTTGTTGTGGAAATATTAGTAACAGGCGGGATGGGATACATCGGTAGCCATACTTGTGTTCAAATGATTGAAGCTGGAATGACGCCGATCATTATCGATAATCTGTGCAATGCCAATCGTGAAGTTTTGGCTCGCATTCAGGCATTGACGGGTGTGCAGCCCCTGTTTTATGAAGGGGATATTCGTGATGAATCATTCCTTGATGCTATTTTCTCCCGCCACCAAATTCAGTCAGTTATTCATTTTGCAGGTTTGAAAGCGGTTGGCGAGTCAGTCGCCAAACCTATCGAATATTATGACAATAATGTCAATGGAACGCTGGTACTGGTGCGTAGCATGCGTAAAGCGGGGATAAAAAGCATTATCTTTAGCTCATCCGCGACGGTATATGGTGATCCGGAAATTGTGCCTATTACTGAGCAGTCTGCGGTAGGCAATACCACTAACCCTTATGGCACCAGTAAGTATATGGTTGAACGCTGCCTGTCTGATTTCCATCATGCGGAAAATGACTGGTCTGTGGTGTTATTACGCTATTTCAATCCAGTGGGTGCTCATCCTTTGGGCACGATGGGGGAAGATCCTCAAGGAATTCCCAACAATTTGATGCCTTATATTGCTCAGGTTGCAGTAGGCCGTCGGGAGAAACTGTCTGTATATGGCAATGATTATCCAACAGCCGATGGCACTGGCGTTCGCGATTATATCCATGTGATGGATTTGGCTGACGGGCATATCGCGGCCCTCAATGCCGTTGGTAAAAAAGCGGGACTGCATATCTACAATTTGGGTACTGGAAAAGGCACCAGTGTACTGGAAATGGTAGAGGCTTTCAGTAATGCTTGCGGTAAACCAGTTCCTTATGAAATTTGTCCACGTCGTCCGGGAGATATTGCCGAATGTTGGTCAAGCCCGGAGAAAGCCGAGCGAGAACTGGGCTGGAAAGCAAATCGAACTATCGTGGAAATGACTGCGGATGCCTGGCGTTGGCAGTCTCAAAATCCCAATGGTTATAAAGCGAAGTAAGAAACAGCAAAAAACGTTTGGCTTTCTGTAAGGGGTGTGTGGTGAAAGCAAGGGGTATCCAATATGCCAAAGATACGATTCAATCCTGTTGATTGTCCACATAGACGATACAATCCTTTGACGGGTAAATGGATTATTGTTTCACCACACCGAACAGCGCGACCGTGGAGTGGCATTGATGAAAAACCACTCCACGTTGCCTTGCCAAGTTACGATGAACGCTGTTTTTTATGCCCGAATAATACCCGCGCTTCAGGTAATATCAATCCAGATTATCAGGACGTTTATATATTCCAGAATGATTATTCTGCCTTGCTACCGGAACGCTCTGATATTAATAATCCTACCGATAACCCATTATTTAAAATTGAGCCAGTGAGTGGTGTTTGTCGGGTACTCTGTTTTTCTCCCGATCACAGCAAGACATTGCCGGAGCTGCCATTGGAGCAAATCCGTCATGTGATTGATGCATGGAATGCGCAGATTGAAGCATTGAGCCAGCGTTATATTTGGATTCAGGTTTTTGAGAATAAAGGAGAAATGATGGGGTGTTCCCAGCCTCATCCTCATGGGCAGATTTGGGCCAGTGATTTCCTGCCTGATGAGCTGGCTCGTAAAGATGAACGGTTGTGGCAATATTATTGTCAGCAAGGAACTAACTTATTGATGGATTATATTGAGGCTGAGCGCAAAGACGGTGCACGCACGGTCGTGGAAACCGAATATTGGCTTGCGGTTGTACCTTATTGGGCGGTATGGCCGTTTGAAACTATGCTATTACCGAAAAATCATATCCGTCGCATGGATGAACTGACGGAAGCACAACGTGATGACCTGGCGGTGGCGATTAAAAAATTGACCAGTCGCTATGATAATCTGTTTCAATGCGCTTTTCCTTATTCAATGGGCTGGCATTTTGCGCCTTTCTTCGAGCATCAATGCGATGCCAATCTTAAATCACAAAAACACAATATTGATCACTGGCAATTACATGCACTGTTTTATCCACCATTATTACGGTCATCCAGCGTCCGTAAATTTATGGTGGGTTATGAAATGTTGGCGGAAGTTCAGCGTGATTTGACGCCAGAACAGGCCGCTCAGCGGTTACGGGATGTCAGCGACATTCATTTTAAGGTACGCTGATTTCCGCCAAGAAACGTTTCTGGGGGAAAAGAGATGAAAACGTTAATCCAAAACGTCACTGAATCTTTTAATGCGTGCTTTAACTATTCTCCAACGCACTTTTTTCAGGCACCGGGGCGAGTGAATCTTATCGGTGAGCATACGGATTACAACGGTGGTTTTGTCTTGCCTTGCGCAATTAATTTCCAGACAGTGGTTGCCGCTGCTAAGCGTGGGGATATGCGTGTCAGGGTGATAGCGGTTGATTATCATAATCAGTGTGATGAATTTGATCTTTACCAAGCTATTCTCTTTCAGCCAGAAAAAATGTGGGCGAATTACATCCGTGGTGTGATGAGCGCTCTGGTGGCGAGTGGTTATGCATTTGGTGGTATGGATCTTGCTATTACTGGCAATATTCCACAAGGTGCGGGTTTAAGTTCATCTGCGGCGTTGGAAGTTGTGGTTGGGCAAGCCATTAAGTCGCTTTATCAGCTCGATATTAGCCCCAAAATGGTTGCATTGAGTGGGCAGCAAGCAGAAAACCAATTTGTTGGTTGTCATTCTGGCATCATGGATCAGTTAATCTCTGCTTGTGGGGAAGAGAATCACGCCTTACTGATCGATTGCCTCACGTTGGCAACGCAATCTGTCCGTATGCCTGATGAAGTGGTTGTGATAATCATCAATTCCAATAAACCGCGTGGGTTGGTGGATAGCGAATACAATATGCGCAGACAGCAATGTGAAGAAGCCGCCCGTTTATTGGGAGTGAAAACATTGCGTGATATCACGCTTGAGGAGTTCAATACTAAACAAGCGTTGCTCGATACATTGCTCGTCAAACGGGCCCGCCATGTGATCAGTGAAAATTTGCGAACTAAATTGGCGGCTGATGCTTTGAGTGCGGGTGATTTATTTCTCCTTGGTCAGCTTATGGCTGCATCTCATATTTCCATGCGTGATGATTTTGAAATTACTGTCCGTGAAATAGATGTGCTGGTGGCAATTGTTAAAGATGTGATTGGTGATCACGGCGGTGTCCGTATGACGGGAGGCGGTTTTGGCGGTTGTGTGGTGGCGTTGGTTCCCCCTGATTTGGTGAAAAATGTGGAAAAGGCGATTGAGCAACAATACGAAACTAAAACAGGTTTAAAAGCGGATACTTATCTTTGTCAGGCCACAAAAGGTGCCAGCCAATTGGAATAAGCACAAGACGGCGCGTCGAAAACATTTTTTCTAAATGATATGCTCATCCAAAACCTAACCTTAACAATGAAAGGAGTATGATCATGAGTTCCGATGTACAGCTAGCAGCACTCCAGCAACAGTGGACAGAAGTTGACGACTACCTTAAACAAACCCTGTTGCCTAATTCCCCACACCTTGAAAAAACACTTGAGTATATGGCTGCTCAAGGCTTACCAGCCATTAATGTTTCTGCGCTGCAAGGGCAGTTTTTGATGATGATGGTACAAATTAGTGGCGCAAGACGTATTCTCGAAATTGGCACATTGGGAGGATATAGCGCCCAATACATGGCAAAAGGATTGCCTGATGATGGGATATTGTTCACGTTGGAAAAAGATCCCCGTGTAGCAGAAGTGGCTCAACACAACATCGAAAGCGCACAGCTTGCTGGCAAAATCAAAATTATTGTGGGCGAGGCCAGTGAAACCTTACAGACGCTAAGTTCGGAAGCGCCCTTTGATTTGATTTTTATTGATGCCGATAAACAAAGTAGCCCGTTGTACCTGGATTGGGCTGTCAAGTTGGGGCGTCCGGGAAGCATTATCATCATAGACAATATGATCCGCGAAGGCGCAATTATCCATGAGCAGCGGAGTGAACCTGTCGAAGGTGTGCGTCAGGCACTGGATAGAATGTCCAACTATCCTGAACTGACGGTAACGGCTTTACAGACTGTAGGGGAAAAAGGTTGGGATGGGTTTGCATTATTACGGATCAATACGGATAGAGAAATTTCCCAATAGTTTTTTATCACCCCCGTTGAGTTGCTGATTAATTGGCAGAGATTGGTGTTCGGGCTGACTGACAAGCTTTGCGCTCACTGGATTCGCGCGCTTGAATAATTTTTGCGGTTTCATCTATGGCGGGAAGAGGAAAGCCCATATCGTCATAGGCACCAAAACCAATTAAACGATAACTGCTTAACGGGGTATTTATTGGGATGCGAAACTCTTTTTTTTCCCCCGATGCCAATGGTTCAAATGGGTATACTGTCAGTGTACCTGGCTCACATTTTGCGTTAAGGGGTAAAATAGCCAGATAACCTCCCGCCACAGCTTGGTCGCCTTTATTTTGTAGTGTGCCGCCTACAAAGAATGTACCGTTGGCTCCCAGCCCCATGTGGAATAACAAGTGAGCTTCCCCTTTTGCCCATAATGCAGGGGTAAACAAGCTACTTGCCATTAATACTGCACCGTATGTATAACCACGCCATTTCATCTTTATGCTCCTGTTTGTTGATAGTTCCTAACTATAAATTAATACAAGAATCGATATCACCGTATTTTGTTACTCTTTTAAACACGTCCAAATCTAATCTGGCAATGTAGTTGATTAAATAGTGGCTACATAACGGTCCATCTGAAATATCTAAATTGGTTTGAGGTTTAAACTCGTTGATATAGTCCAATGAGGCATATCCCAAGATTTTTGGAGGCAGATGAGGTATGACGTCATCGATATAGTTGAACACCGCAAAATTGCTAAAGTTTTGGGTAACGAATTTGGAGAATTCTCTGTTTCCTGGTCTTGGGCAGGCAAATAAACAGGCTGAGTGATTGAGGGCCATAGGGCCAATTTCATACATCAGATAGGACGCAATTGCTGCCCCCAGGCTGTGACCGGCTATAGTGAATTGACTGTTTACTCCTATAAATTGGACAATCGCTTCAGCTAATTTGAGATTGCTGTAATCACGGTAAGACTCAGGCTCAATGGTAATCAGCTTCATTGAGTCATAGACACTAAAAAACCCCTGGCTGACTTCTATCTTGGGGAAACGGGTCCACGGTGATGTAAAATCAATCAGTCCATCATGGACATCTTCCAGTAAAATGGTGGGATCGGTTCCACGTATAGCAATAATATATTCCCCTGGTGAATTGTTTTTTTCTGCCACTTTCTTTGCTACATAGCCATAACAGACATGATCGGGCAATTCGCCTTTTCTGGGCGTTACTGAGAAAGACAGATCATTTGCTGAGATATACGCTATAACTTTCCATCCATCTTCTTCAATTCGTGGGTCGGCTGGGGGAGTTGGATTATTGTAGTACTTTTCATTCATTTTCGCTGCATATAACACAAATGCCGCAAAATTGGCGGCCTCTTTGTATGTATACATTGGTGCCTCTTTTGTTTGTTCTTTATTGTTGAGGAGATTAGTTATGAGATGTTTGTCTTATCTCATTCAAGTATATGCCATTTTTCTGGATTTTCTGGGTTAAGGAATATGCGCATTAAACTTCAAGTTGCAATTTATAACACTAAATCACACGCATCTTGAAGTTAGATTGGTATATAGAGATTGATTGATGTCTTGTTTAGATTGCAATGAAATTATTATTGTGAGGAGCGTATTTCTATAAAGTTCCTGTCATTAGGATTTATTTATTATTAAATGATAAAAAATAATGATTTGTAGAGATATTTTAATTTATCAATATCGAATTAATTAATTCCCTTTTGTTATATGTAGTTTTCATTTGTTCTTTCAAATTGATTACCATGCAGCGTTATTCTTTCCTTATCTGAAAGTTTTGTTTGCAAATTTTACCGATTATCAAGAGGCAAATATGGCAGCACCACGTTCGGTTCTTGAACTTATAGGGAATACACCGCTATTGGAATTGACTCACCTGGATACAGGCCCATGCCAGCTATTCATTAAGTTAGAGAATCAGAATCCTGGCGGTTCAATTAAAGATCGTGTTGCACTTTCAATGATTGAGCAGGCGGAAGAACAGGGGTTGTTGAAGCCAGGAGGCACCATCATTGAAGCCACGGCAGGTAATACGGGGATTGGGTTGGCGTTGGTTGCCGCCATGAAGGGCTATAAACTGATTTTAGTTGTACCTGATAAGATGAGCCGTGAAAAAATTTATCACCTGCGGGCGCTGGGAACCGATGTTCGCCTGACACGCTCTGATGTCGGAAAAGGGCATCCAGACTATTATCAGGACTATGCCCAGCGCCTGTCGAAAGAAATCAGCGGAGCTTATTATATTGATCAATTCAATAATCCTGCGAACTCAGCCGCGCATCTTGCTACCACGGGACCGGAGATTTGGCAGCAGATGGAGCAGAATGTCGATGCTGTGGTAGTCGGTGTCGGTTCTGGCGGGACTCTGGGGGGCTTGAGCCAGTATTTTAAGGAAGTTTCCCCTCACACGGAATTTATCCTCGCAGATCCTAAAGGTTCTATTCTTGCCGATTATGTTGAGCATGGTCACTATGACGAAGCTGGCAGTTGGTTTGTGGAAGGTATCGGAGAAGATTTTGTCCCTCCGCTTGGGGATTTTTCTCAGGTTCACCATGCTTATCGCATTACTGATGCAGAAGCGTTTGCCTGCGCCCGCGATTTACTATTGACAGAAGGGATCTTGGCTGGCTCTTCTTCAGGGACATTGTTAGCGGCGGCGTTACGTTATTGTCGTGCCCAGACAACGCCGAAACGCGTAGTGACGTTAGCTTGTGACAGCGGTAACAAATATTTGTCGAAGATGTTTAATGATTACTGGTTATTGGAGCAAGGGCTGCGTTCACAACCTCAAGAAAATAATTTGAGCGATTATATTACCTATCGTTATCAGGATGGTGCGACGGTTTCAGTTTCCCCGCAAGATACCTTGCAGATTGCTTATAGCCGTATGCGTCTGTATGACATTTCACAGTTACCTGTTATCGAGAACGATCAAGTCGTCGGACTTATTGATGAGTGGGATCTCATGCATACCATTCAGGCCAATTCACATCATTTTTCGTTGCCTGTTATTGAAGCGATGACTACTCAGGTTCATACGCTTAATAAAAAAGCGTCATTGGCGCAGTTAATTGCCACCTTTGATGCTGGTCATGTGGCCCTGATTGTTGATGATAACAATCATTTCCTGGGGCTTGTTACTCGTACCGATGTATTGAACGCATGGCGTCAACAACTCAATTGATCTCTTTTCAGGAATAAATTAATGGCTAAGTTTGCTAAGATTAAATTTGATACACAAAGCGTTCATGCAGGTTATATACCTGATCACACGGGGGCTGTCATGCCCGCAATCTATGCCACATCAACTTATGCTCAGCCTGCACCGGGTCAGCATACGGGATATGAATATTCCCGTAGTGGGAACCCGACACGTGATGCCTTAGAGCGTGCGATTGCTGAATTGGAAAATGGTACACGTGGTTATGCTTTCGGTTCTGGTCTGGCAGCCAGTTCGACCATTCTGGAGCTACTTGATAAAGACAGCCACATTATTGCGGTAGATGACCTCTATGGTGGGACTTACCGATTGTTGGAAAAAGTGCGCCGTCGGACGGCGGGTCTGAGAGTGACTTATATTGAGGCAGGGGATACTGCGGCATTGGAAGCGGCAATTCAGCCCGACACTAAAATGATTTGGGTGGAAACGCCCACTAACCCACTCTTGAAATTGGCTGATTTAGCGGCGATTGCACAGATTGCCAGGCGGCATAATATTATCAGCGTGGCAGATAACACTTTTGCTTCCCCTTATATTCAGCGTCCGCTTGATTTGGGTTTTGATATTGTTGTGCATTCTGCAACTAAGTACCTGAATGGTCATTCTGATGTTGTCGCTGGCCTTGCGGTGGTGGGAAATAACGCAGAATTGGCCGAGCAAGTCGCCTTTTTGCAAAATTCCATCGGCGGCATTCTTGATCCGTTCAGTAGTTTCCTTGTCCTGCGTGGTATTCGGACATTGGCACTGCGTATGGAGCGCCATATTGACAGCGCAGGGAAAATTGCATATTGGCTTGAGCAGCAGCCACAAGTTGAGAAAGTGTATTATCCTGGCCTTGCTTCTCATCCTCAGCATGAATTGGCAAAGCGTCAGATGCGAGGTTTTGGTGGCATGATTTCCATCGTACTGAAAGGGGATGAAGATTATGTGCGTCGAGTCATTAAGGCGCTGCAACTGTTTACATTGGCGGAAAGTTTAGGCGGTGTGGAGAGTTTGATTGGTCAGCCATTTTCTATGACCCATGCTTCCATTCCGTTGGAGAAACGTCTGGCTGCCGGAATTACCCCGCAATTGATCCGGATTTCTGTCGGTATTGAAAATGCAGATGATTTGATAACGGATTTGTCTCAGGCATTTGAAAATGCGAGTTTGTAACAAGAAAATAAAACAAGAAAGCTAGTTTAATCAAAAAAATTAAGATAACCAGAGAATAATGATGCCAGGCGATATTTTTCGTTTGGCATTTTTATTAAAGTATTTTTGGGTTTATTTTATCATTCCACAATGGGAATCGACTCAATAGATTTCAAGGTACAGTACAGTTAATAAGGTGGCAATTTGGGAAATAAAAAGGTATATACCAATCTGATTTCAATATGCGGAAGGGATTAGGGATGAAAAAATTCCTTTAGTGAAAATATCCCTTGAGTCTCAATGAGGTCTGCATGTCAATAGGGGGAAATTCTAAGTTTGATTTTAAACTGAAAGACAAATAGCGTATTCAGGGGGGGCTGTCAATTAAGGATTACCAGAAAAAATGGCGAGCCAATAATGGTGCTGTAAAATTTTTTTTCAAATAAAAACCTCTGGGCAACGTCATAATTGGCTGGCCATATTCACCTATCGCTTCGGTCAATGCTCGGCTATTGGCGGCCTTGGGGCGTAATTGCAGCACTTCACCATGACGGGCAGTAATGCTTTCGACTTTTCCTAATACAATAAGATCCATCAGTTCTTCCCAATCGTGTCGCAGCAACTCTTCTTCAATCACATTCGGGCTCCAAAGCAATGGAGTACCTACACGGCGTTCAGATAATGGAATACTTCTTTCTCCCTCAACGGGTATCCACAGGACGCGGGATAATTTACGCCTGACGTAGCAGTTTTCCCAGGTAATGCCGCTATTACCTGTTAAAGGCGCAACACAGACAAAGGTTGTTTCTAATGGATAACCTTTGCTATCCACAGGGATAGTTTTCAACTCGACACCGATATGTTCAAAATCTTGTTCAGGCTTACTGCCCGCATTTGCCCCTAAATAGTATTCAAGTAGCATACCAACCCAACCTTTATCACGTTTTAAATTGGGGGGAATAGAGAGCCTGGCCAATGCAGCAAGTTCACCCATAGATAAGCCAGCCAGAGAATGGGCTCGATTGAAGAGTTGTTGTTCGTTTTCAGGCGGTGTTGGGGGCGTAAAGTACATGTTATTGAGTATATTTTTTTCTGGTTAAAAAGTGTTCATGTTAATTTTGGGAAATCATTATTAATTTATCGTTAACAAGATCATTTTGATAATAGCATGATCTACAAGATCTTTTCATTGTTGTTTGCTGCATTAAAAATAGACTCATTATGATTGTTCACCTATTCCCAGTGATAATAAACAGGATCTTACACCATGTTATCCACAGTTTTATGGGATAAGTGATAAAAAGTGAGATCACTGGTTTGATTTACAGCGCTAATGAATGATGTTTTCTACAAAAATAGGCGATTTTTGTTTAACTAAAAGGCATATCCTGTGGATAAATTCACCGATGACTAATATTTGCTCAGCACGAGGAAGGCCAAAAATTTTCATCAGTGATATGTAACGTTAAAAGGGGTATAAAATGTATTAACATAATGAAAAACAATGAGTATTTATTTGCGCTTATAGAGAATGTAAAAATATGTAATAAAAGTATACCCGTCTTACCCCGCTCTTTTTCACATACATATCCACAGAAAAAGTGAATAAAATAGTTCTGACCAGATAATAAATGTTTATAACTTTAGCTTTTCCTGTGAATTAACCCTCTGGAGGCGTAATTCGCGCAGATTTAAAATCAAACCAGCCAAAAGTATTCATTTTTACTTCTGCTATGCTGCGTTTACCTCTGATTTTTTTGAGTGATGGTATTTTTACCAGCCAGTAAGCTATCTTACTGGCCTTTTTCAATGCCTATATTTCTCTTTGGTTAGATTTTCCTAAACTTCTTCGGTGATATAGCGTGCAATGATATCACCCATTTCATCGGTGCCAACCGCTTTGTCATTGCCTGCGAGATCTGCGGTACGATAACCTTGTTCCAAAGCGTGGTTGATTGCCCGTTCAATGGCATCAGCGGCGTCAAGGTGTCCAAAGCTGTAACGTAGCAGCAGTGCTGTGGATAATATTTGGGCAATTGGGTTAGCGATATTTTTACCTGCAATGTCAGGGGCTGAACCGCCAGCAGGTTCATATAAGCCAAAATCTTTTTCATTCAGGCTGGCAGAAGGTAACATTCCCATTGAACCCGTAATCATCGCGCACTCATCGGATAAAATATCGCCAAAAATATTGGAGCATAATAGAACGTCAAATTGAGCGGGATTTTTAATAAGCTGCATAGTGGCGTTATCAATATACATATGTTCGATTGCAACATCAGGATAATCTTTGGCGATTTTGCCAACGACTTCACGCCATAACACGGAGCTTTGCAACACATTCGCTTTATCAATCGAAGTGACTTTATAGCGGCGCTTGCGCGCAGATTCAAATGCAATACGCGCTATCCGTTCTATCTCGAAACGATGATAAATCTCCGTGTCAAAAGCACGCTCATATTTTCCTTCACCTTCGCGCCCCTTGGGTTGTCCAAAATAAATTCCGCCTGTCAGTTCACGAACACATAAAATATCAAAACCTTTGGCGGCGATATCATGGCGAAGGGGACAGAATGATTCTAAGCCTGTATATAAGCGTGCTGGGCGTAAGTTACTGAATAGTTTAAAATACTTTCTCAATGGCAATAATGCCCCTCGTTCTGGCTGTTCAGCGGGCGGCAGATGTTCCCATTTTGGACCACCTACGGAGCCAAATAGGATCGCGTCAGCTTTTTCACAGCCAGCTATCGTTTCTTGAGGTAATGGCGTGCCATGACGATCAATAGCAATCCCCCCCACATCATATTCGCTGGTTGTGATACGGATATTAAAACGATGACGGATGGCATTTAACACTTTGTAGGCTTGCTTCATAACTTCAGGGCCAATGCCATCACCAGGCAAAACAGCAATGTGACAATGCTTGGTTTCTTGCTTGCCCGGAGTCGCGTTATTTGAAATAGACTGGCTTGAGGTCATGATTATGCAGTTTCCTTTTTGTTGTTCTGGTGATTGTTGTGAATATTGCTGTCTTGGTTACTGCTTTGGGAGAGGCGTTGCTTCTCTTTTTCGACTTGCTCTGCCTGCCAGATATTGTTCAGAACATGGACCATAGCTTTGGCAGAGGATTCAATAATGTCAGTTTCCAAACCCATTCCGTGGAAACGGCGACCAAAACATTCCACGATAATATCAACCTGACCAAGCGCATCTTTACCATGTCCCTTACCGGATAATTGATAGGAAATTAATTCCAGAGGGTAACCCGTAATGCGGTTGATGGCCTGATAGATGGCATCAACCGTACCATTGCCCGTCGAGGCTTCAGATTTGATTTCATCACCGCAGGCCAAGCTAACGGTTGCAGTAGGTATTGCATTGGAGCCTGACTGGATACTGAAATAGTCCAGACGGAAATGTTCATGTTCTTGCTGTTGTTGATTGATAAACACTAAGGCTTCTAAATCGTAATCAAACACCTGTCCTTTTTTATCGGCCAATTTCAAGAATGCTTGATACAGCGCATCCAAATTGTAGTCACTCTCTTGATAGCCCATTTCTGTCATACGATGTTTCACTGCGGCACGTCCAGAACGTGAGGTCAGGTTCAACTGGGTATCTTTCAGGCCGATGGATTCTGGTGTCATGATTTCGTAAGTTTCACGATTTTTCAGCACCCCATCCTGATGAATGCCGGATGAATGGGAAAACGCATTACTGCCAACTACGGCTTTATGAGCGGGGATCGGTGTATTGCTAATTTGGCTAACTAACTGACTGGTACGGTAAATTTCTTGATGGTTAATATTGGTATGGACTCCCAACATTTGCTGGCGCGTTTTGATCGTCATAATCACTTCTTCCAGCGAGCAGTTACCTGCACGTTCTCCCAATCCATTAATCGTGCCTTCTATTTGACGAGCACCTTCCTGGATGGCTGTAATGGAATTAGCGACGGACATGCCTAAATCGTCGTGGCAGTGGACTGAAATAATCGCTTTATCAATATTGGGTACGCGATTAAATAATGTGCGTATAATACCGCCAAATTGGTAAGGTGTTGTGTAACCCACTGTGTCTGGAATGTTGACAGTGGTTGCACCCGCTTTGATGGCTTGCTCGACAATTTTGCACAAATTATCGATATCTGTACGACCTGCATCTTCGCAGGAAAATTCAACATCATCGGTGTAGTTACGTGCCCGTTTGATAGAGCGAACCGCCATCTCCACAACATCATCAAAGGTTCTTTTTAATTTATGCTCGACATGCAAATTTGAGGTAGCGAGTACCATATGCAGGCGGAAGGCTTCCGCGACTTTCAGGGCTTCAGCGGCGACATCGATATCTTTGTCAACACAGCGGGATAAGGCACAGATACGGCTATTTTTGATTTCACGGGCGATGGTTTGGACGGATTCAAAATCTCCCGGAGAAGAAACTGGAAAACCGGCTTCAATAACATCAACCCCCAATCTTTCCAGTGCATAAGCGATTTGCAGTTTCTCTTTCACACTCAGACTGGCCTGTAATGCCTGTTCTCCATCACGTAACGTAGTATCGAAAATAATAACTTGCTGGCTCATGTTGTGCTCCTGTTAAATAGACTAACTCGTTAATTTAGTTAGATAACTTAGTTCTGTAACTGGGTTTTATTTCTGAGCGCCGGCAGGTAAAAAAAACCCGCGCATGGCGCGGGTTTTTTGTGTCTGATGTAGGTTAACTTATCTCTGTTTTTCACCCACCAACATACCACGCGCATTATTAAAGGCGATAATTAGTAGGCTTAGTAGAAGAATAGGGTGAATCATGTGAGCTAACCTTTGTAAATTTGTTAACTGAGTTTTAATTGCCAATGTATTTTATAGATACTTTATCTAAAAAGTAATGTCAAGCAGTATTAAGTATGAATTTAGCGTGGATTGTGCACATTTCTGGTTGTTTATTGAGTCATTGTTGAGCTTAGTGACTATTTTTTACATTTTTAGCGATGTTTTTATCTATTTTTCATATCTATATATGGAGTAAAATCCTGCTCTGATGGATAAGGAACAAGGATAGATGGATGTTAACCACAGTGTTTTAGGTTAAGACGTCATAACCATATGGAATATTGATAAATTATATTTTGATAGATTGGAATTTCATTGTTGGCTAATTGTTTGTGATACAAATCATTAGTGTAAGTTGATTTATTGCCATTCATATATAACACATTAATGTTCATACCTATAAAAATATTACGGTTACGTAGATAAAAATGTATTGGTTATGCTTATTTTATTTTTTTTGTACAAGAACGAATCCCAGTATATTTTCTAATAAATTGGGGTAATTGATCTTATTAATTTTCATATTTAATGAGAACACTGCTATAAGTTTAGTGGAGTGAAATAATGACAAAACACAACTCAATAACAACAGAAAAAAAAGAATCATGCGATATTCAATTGCGTGGTGTGGATCTTAACTTACTGACTGTTTTTGATACTGTAATGCAAATGCAGAATATTACACGTGCAGCTCAGGCATTGGGAATGTCACAACCTGCTGTCAGTAATGCAGTAGCGCGTTTGAAGACAATGTTTGGTGATGAATTATTTGTTCGTTATGGCCGGGGTATTCAACCAACGGCGAGAGCAAAACAGCTTTTTGGGCCACTCAGACAGGCACTGCAAATTGTCCATAATGAACTGCCTGGCGTGGGATTTGATCCCAACAAGAGTACAAGAGTATTTCATCTCTCTATCTGTAGTCCTCTGGATATTCGTTTAGCTGCTCAAATTGTTGGACAGCTAAAAAAACATGATTCTAATATTGAAGTTGTCATTAAAACACAAATTAATGATGATATTGAAAAGCAATTAAAATATCAGGAAATAGAATTTGTTATCAGCTACAACCAATTGGAATGTCCTGGTTTCCATAATTATTCTCTGTTTAATGATGAATTGGTTTTGGCTGTTTCTAAACATCATCCCAGAATTAGTAAGCGAATTACTCAGCAACAATTGCAGGAAGAAAGACATGCCATCGTTGCGTTGGATAACATAGATTCATTTAGTAAGCCTTACTATGAAAATAATGAATTATTGCGTTCTGTTTCTTATCAGGGAACGGATTTAAATAGCGTTCTTAATATCGTCTCACAAACTTATTTAGTGGCCATAGCGCCAAAATGGATGGTTGAACACTATTCCGAACAGTTAAATATCAGTTCAGTCTCTTTGCCCGATGGTCAAAGTTTTCGTCCTTGTTATTTGATATGGCATGGTGCAACAGAGCGAGATAAAGGCCATCAGTGGATGAAATCACTGTTAAGCCATCTTGGTGAGCAAGAATAGATCACGTTAAAGCTGAATAGATGAAATCAGAGTCTATCCCTATGTTGTATACAAGATAGTGACATACTGGGATAGCGCTCTGTCAAAAATGGACTTCCCCCTTTTACCAGGAATAGGTAGACTGCGCGCAAATAGCTAACATCTGTAAGCTGAAAAGTCGGTAATACACTTACTAAAGACGCTGAATGAAATATTTATACAGGAATATATTGTGATAACAGATCCTCTGCACTCCTATCACTTGGTTAATCGCTTGCAGCAACAATTCAATGAATATCCAGAAAAAATTGCCTTTCGGCAGTGGCTTCCATCTGAACAGCAGGAAATGAATTGGCGACAGGTTGAATGTACAACGAGATCTGTGGCAAAAGCATTATTGTCATTGGGAATAGAAGTGCAGGGGAAAGTGGGTATTTTTGCGCAGAACTGTATGGCATGGTCATTGGCTGACTTAGCTATCCTTCAGCTTCGGGCTGTGACAGTGCCATTGTACGCGACTAATACGGGTGATCAGGCTGCATTTATTCTTAATGATGCAGGAGTACAGGTGTTATTTGTTGGTGGGCAGGAGCAATATGACATTGCAATATCACTGATTGAACAGTGCCCTAAACTTGCTCATCTTATTGTTATGGATGAATCTGTCGACTTGAAAGGATGCCCGCAAGCATTGTATTTATCCGCTTTTATTGACAATGACTATTCGCAATATCAGGCCGAACTTAATAGCCGTATTGCGGGTCAGGATTTGAATGATCTCTTCACGCTAATCTATACCTCTGGCACAACGGGAGAACCAAAGGGAGTAATGCTGGATTACCGGAATATGGCGGCACAGCTCTATCTGCATGACCGGAGATTAACATTGACCAACCAGGATGTATCACTCTGCTTTCTGCCGCTATCCCATATTTTTGAGCGGGCGTGGAGTTATTATGTCATGCACACAGGTGCCCTGAACGTCTATTTAACAGATACGAATCTTGTGCGTGAAGCCATGTCTGATGTGCATCCGACGGTAATGTGTTCTGTTCCCCGTTTTTATGAAAAAGTGCATAGCGCGATCTTAGAAAAAGTTGCCCGGGCACCTTTTTGGCGTAGGATGATTTTTAATTGGGCCTTGAAGCGGGGTGAAGAGCACTGGATGCGTCAGCAGAAGAATAAAAAAGGTTGCCCATTCACGCGCTGTAGTTATCAATTGGCTGACAAATTGGTGTTGAATAAGCTCCGTGGACTTTTAGGGGGGCGAGTACGTTTCTTGCCCGTGGCGGGAGCACGCCTCGACGATGCCATTACTCGTTTCTTTCTGTCCATTGGTCTGGATATCAAATATGGGTATGGTATGACAGAAACTTGTGCCACGGTGTCTTGCTGGGAAGAGAAAAATTATCTGTTAGGCTCAATTGGTACGCCATTACCTGATGTTGATGTTCGCATTAGCGCGGAAGGGGAAATCCAGGTGCGTGGCCCTATTGTCATGAAAGGGTACTTCAATCGCCCGGAGGAAACTGTCCATGCCTTTACGGAAGATGGCTGGTTGCGAACAGGCGATGCCGGAAAGCTGGGCGATAATGGAAATCTGTTTATTACCGAGCGCCTGAAAGATCTGATGAAAACATCAACAGGCAAATATATTGCGCCGCAAATGATTGAAGGGGTGTTAGGGCAAGATCGTTTTATTGAACATATTGCCGTCATTGCTGATGCCCGCCAATTCGTTTCTGCGTTGATCGTGCCCAGTTATGAAGCGCTGGAAGAATACGCGAAATCTATCAATCTCCATTATCGTGATCGCCTTGAGTTGTTGCGCAATCATCAGGTTGTAGGGCTGTTTGAACGGCGCTTAAAGGAAATGCAAAAAAATATTGTTAAATTCCATCAAGTCAAACGATTTATTCTTTTGCCGGAAGCCTTTTCAATGGAAAAAGGTGAATTAACACCGACATTGAAATTACGCCGCAAGGTTATTTCTCAGCGTTATCAGCGTGAAATTGAATCTATGTATCGGGATTGACAATAGACAAAAGTTCGGCTCTTCTGCAACGAATGTTTTCAATATGTAAATTGATGTTTGCTAACACTTGTATCTAACGTTATGTTAGTTAACTTAGCGTTATGGAATAAATAAGAAATGGAATAAATGAGGTAACTTTTTCGTTATCTTATGAAATTCCGACGATTAACTTGCAAACAGAGCCAGGAGGCAAACTCGATGGAGATGTTGTCAGGAGCCGAAATGGTTGTCAGATCGCTAATCGATCAGGGCGTTGAACACGTGTTCGGTTATCCGGGCGGGGCGGTACTGGATATTTACGATGCCCTGCATACGATTGGGGGAATCGAACATATTTTAGTACGTCATGAACAGGGTGCTGTTCATATGGCGGATGGCTATGCGCGTTGTACAGGAAAAGTCGGGGTTGTTTTAGTCACCTCCGGGCCAGGGGCAACCAATGCCGTCACGGGCATTGCAACGGCATACATGGATTCAATTCCTATGGTCGTGTTATCTGGTCAGGTTGCCAGTTCTCTGATAGGTAATGATGCTTTTCAAGAGTGCGATATGGTGGGAATTTCCCGTCCCATTGTGAAGCATAGTTTTCTGATAAAAAAAGCAGAAGATATCCCAGATACCATTAAAAAAGCGTTTTACTTGGCCGCAAGTGGTCGGCCAGGACCTGTTGTTATTGATTTTCCCAAAGATACCGTCAATCCTGCATTGAAATT
Source organism: Xenorhabdus sp. BG5 (assembly GCF_015163665.1). Classification (GTDB taxonomy): domain Bacteria; phylum Pseudomonadota; class Gammaproteobacteria; order Enterobacterales; family Enterobacteriaceae; genus Xenorhabdus. The sequence goes on from NZ_JADEUG010000004.1 coordinate 122,591, forward strand.
CCCGTATGTGTACCCTGAAAAAATTAACTTGCGTTCTTATAACCCTACCGTTCAGGGGCACAAGGGACAAATTAAACGTGCATTGAAAACGCTGATGGGGGCGAAAAAACCCGTCATTTATGTCGGTGGTGGTGCCATAAGTTCAACATGTACAACGGAATTGCTGAAATTAGCTGAACATTTCCATATTCCGGTCGTCAGTTCGTTGATGGGATTGGGCGCATTTCCTGCAACGCATCGCCAAAGCCTGGGAATGCTGGGAATGCACGGAACTTTTGAAGCGAATAAAGCGATGCACAACTCTGATGTCATTTTTGCCGTAGGTGTGCGTTTTGACGATCGAACAACCAATAATTTGGAAAAATATTGCCCGGAAGCAACCGTATTACACATTGATATCGATCCAACCTCAATTTCTAAAACGGTAACGGCGGATATCCCTATTGTTGGCGATGCTAAACAAGTGCTTGGTCAGATGCTGGAATTATTAGATTCCATAGAAGATACCCAAGATCCTGATGCTCTGAAAGATTGGTGGCTTTCCATTGAACAGTGGCGCTGCCGCAAGTGCCTTGATTATGATCACACGACAGTGAAAATCAAACCACAGGCCGTTATTGAAACCCTTTATCGTCTAACCAAAGGGGAAGCCTATATTGCGTCAGATGTTGGTCAGCATCAGATGTTTGCCGCTCTGCATTATCCATTTGATAAACCAAGACGATGGATCAATTCCGGTGGTTTAGGAACGATGGGGTTTGGTTTGCCTGCTGCGCTTGGCGTGAAGTTGGCAAAACCTAAAGCCACGGTAGTGTGTGTCACAGGGGATGGCAGTATCCAGATGAATATTCAAGAATTGTCTACTGCCTTGCAATATGGTCTGCCTGTTCTGGTACTGAATCTGAATAACCGTTTCTTGGGTATGGTGAAACAATGGCAGGATATGATATACGCGGGGCGTCATTCTCAATCCTATATGGAATCCCTGCCTGATTTTGTCAAATTAGCCGAGGCTTATGGGCATATTGGTATTCCCATCCAAACTTACGATGAATTGGAGGCTAAATTGACTCAGGCACTGCATGAGGTGACTGAAAATCAACGTCTCGTTTTCGTGGATGTTACCGTTGATGAGACAGAGCATGTTTATCCAATGCAGATCCGAGGCGGAGCAATGGATGAAATGTGGTTAAGCAAAACAGAGAGGACCTGATCATGCGCCGGATTTTGTCTGTATTACTTGAAAACGAATCGGGAGCATTATCCCGCGTGGTTGGTTTGTTTTCTCAACGAGGTTATAACATCGAAAGTTTGACTGTTGCCCCGACTGATGATCCCACATTGTCACGCATGACCATTCAAACCAAAGGGGATGCCAAGGTATTGGAGCAAATTGAAAAGCAATTGCATAAGTTGGTGGATGTATTGCGAGTCAACGAATTAACAGCAGGGCCTCATGTTGAGCGTGAAATCATGCTGGTTAAATTACAAGCCAGTGGATATGGACGGGAAGAGATTAAGCGCAGCACAGATATTTTTCGCGGGCAGATCGTTGATGTGACTTCAACACTCTATACTGTCCAATTAGTGGGAACGAGTGAAAAACTGGACGCTTTTCTTGATTCAGTCAGAGAAGTGGCAGAGATTATCGAAGTCGCGCGATCAGGTATCGTTGGTGTCTCGCGCGGAGATAAAATTATGCGATGAAAAATCGTAATCTGCGGGTTAAAATACAGATATTCATTGAGCCCTACTGTAAAGTAGGGCTTTTTCATCATCTTACTGAGGGGTTAATGTGAAACTGGATGAGATCGCCCGCTTAGCAGGTGTTTCACGTACTACGGCCAGTTATGTCATCAATGGTAAAGCCAAGCAGTATCGGGTCAGCGATAAGACAGTAGAAAAAGTGATGGCAGTGGTCAGGGAGCATAATTATCATCCTAATGCTGTCGCTGCTGGCCTTCGGGCAGGGCGAACCCGTTCAATTGGTTTAGTCATACCCGATCTAGAAAATACCAGCTATACACGTATTGCCAATTATCTTGAGCGTCAGGCACGGCAGCGTGGTTACCAGTTATTGATCGCATGTTCTGAGGATCAGCCTGATAATGAAATGCGCTGTGTTGAACATCTTTTGCAACGTCAGGTCGATGCTATCATTGTTTCCACCGCTTTGCCGCCTGAGCATCCTTTCTACCAACGCTGGGCAAACCGCACATTGCCAATTATCGCACTTGACCGAGCTCTGGACAGCGAACACTTTGTCAGTGTGGTTGGCGATGATCTCGAAGATGCGAAGATGTTGGCACAGGAGTTGCGCCAATTCCCGGCTGAATCTGTCCTTTATTTGGGGGCATTGCCTGAATTATCGGTCAGTTTTTTGCGTGAACAAGGATTCCGCGAAGCATGGGAACATGATCCACGGAAAGTAAACTATCTTTATGCCAATAGCTATGAACGTGAAGCTGCGGCTGAAGTATTTGCGTCATGGTTGGAGGCAAACTCTGTTCCCCAGGCCTTGTATACCACTTCATTTGCGTTACTTCAGGGAGTTATGGATACACTCCTCAAGCGCAGCGGCCGTTTACCAAGTCAATTGGTGATTGCTACATTTGGTGATCATGAGTTGCTTGATTTCCTTGAATGTCCGGTATTGTCGGTGGCACAACGCCATCGTGATGTCGCTGAACGTGCCCTTGAACTGGTATTAGCCAGTTTGGATGAAAAGCAGCGTCCAACTCCCGGAATAACCCGAATGCGTCGCCATCTCTGCCGTCGCGGTAAGTTAAGCCGAAAAGCCTAATTGAGTACCCTCATTAAAGATGAGGGTGCTGTTCACCTGCCTAAAATCATCAAAATACGCTTGTTGAGGTAATTTTGAGATTATTCTTACTAAAATTCTTCTAAACAGCTTTTTATGACCGTGAAAATCGATAATATGTTATTTAAATTCACAAGATGAATAATTTTGTAACTAAATGTTATTGTTTTTGTGTGTTATTTGTTATTCGAGTATTATTTTTTTATTTGATTGATATATAATCATTTTATATTTTTAGATAACTACAAAATTTCAAAATGTTATTATTTTTTATACTATTGTAACTTAAATATATAGTTATTATTGATAAGGTTATGGTGATTAACAATTGGGTAACAATGAGATATGAGTTACATAAATTAATTTAAGTGATAATTAATTGGCTAAATTCCATCCTAAACAAGTCTCTCTACAGATTTATTAAATTATTCAAAATTATCATAGTGTTATCTATTATTAATAGAGCCAAAACTAAAAAATCCTTCTTTTTCTCTTATGAATCTTTCTGTAAATCTAGCTAAAGCGCACGGGCTCTGGCTTGACAAGGTTTTCATACCATCCGTAAACTCTTAATTGTGGTGATTTGTGGGATAATGTGGCGATTTGGGCCATCAAGGGGTAACCTGAGTATGTTTCGTGGAGCAACACTGGTTAATCTCGATAGCAAAGGGCGGCTCACTGTACCAGCCCGATATAGAGAAATGCTGAATGAAGTATCAACAGGCCAAATGGTTTGTACTATTGATCTCCATCAGCCGTGCTTGTTGCTTTATACATTACCCGAATGGGAAATCATCGAAAAAAAATTATCTCGCTTATCCAGCATGAATCCAGCCGAACGTCGTGTTCAACGTTTGTTATTGGGACACGCCAGTGAATGTCAAATGGACAGTGCAGGACGTCTTTTATTAGCCAGCACACTGCGTCAGCACGCAGGGCTAACAAAAGAGGTCATGCTGGTTGGGCAATTTAATAAATTTGAATTGTGGGATGAACAAGTTTGGTATCAACAGGTACAGGATGATATTGCAGCTGAACAATCCACACAAGAACCTCTATCAGCAAGGCTACAGGATTTATCACTATAACATGGCAAATAGTCATTTTAAGCATACCAGTGTACTGCTGGATGAAGCTGTCAATGGATTGAATATTCACGAAGATGGAATTTATATCGATGGAACGTTTGGGCGCGGGGGACATTCTCGCCTGATTTTGTCGAAATTGGGCCCTAATGGACGTCTGATGGCGATCGATCGTGACCTACAAGCTATTGAAGCGTCAAAGGCCATTACTGACAAGCGTTTTTCTATTACTCATGGGCCATTTTCTGAATTGGCAACTTATGTAGAAGATGCAGGTCTGGTTGGAAAAATTAATGGTGTATTGCTGGATTTAGGGGTTTCTTCCCCACAGCTGGATGATCCTGAACGTGGTTTTTCATTTATGCGTGATGGGCCATTGGATATGCGCATGGATACCACACGGGGGCAGTCTGCCGCAGAGTGGTTGATGAAGGCTCAAGCAGATGACATCGCATGGGTGTTGAAAACATTTGGCGAAGAACGTTTTGCTAAACGCATCTCGAAAGCCATTGTGACACGCAATCAGGAACAGCCTCTTACGCGTACTCGTGAGCTGGCAGAGTTAATTGCTCAGGCAAGCCCGGTTAAAGAAAAACATAAGCATCCGGCAACACGCAGCTTTCAGGCTATCAGGATTTACATTAACAGTGAACTGGAAGAGATAGAACGTGCATTAGATGGCGCATTGCGCGTTCTGGCACCACAAGGGCGATTATCTGTCATCAGTTTCCATTCGTTGGAAGATCGCATAGTGAAACGCTTTATCCGACAACACAGTCAGGGGCCACAGGTTCCAGTCGGTTTACCTCTCACGGAAGCGCAGTTAAAAATGCTGGGGGGAAGAAGTCTGAAATCCATTGGCAAAATGAAACCCTCAGAGGGTGAAGTCGCCACAAACCCAAGGGCGCGAAGCTCGGTTTTGCGGTTTGCTGAAAAGGCGGGTGAATGATGGCGGGTGAACGTCATGGGTTAGTTGGCGTGATTGGTAATGATTTAATTCGTAATGCCAAACTCCCACTAATTTTGCTGGTAGTCGTTGTCGTTTCAGCTATCAGCGTTGTGACGGTCACACATCAAACCCGCTTATTGACTGCGGAAAAAGAGCGTCAAGTGATCCAGCTTGATGCTCAGGATATTGAGTGGCGTAACCTGCTCCTTGAAGAGAACGCACTGGGTGATCACAGTCGGGTTGAACGAATTGCGACTGAAAAATTGCAGATGCAACACGTTGATCCAGGTAAAGAGAATATTGTGATCACTCAATGAGTCCAGTTGACAACCAAAAGGTGGGCGATGAAAGCTGCACGCTCTTTAAAGTTGAAAAAGCAAGAAGATAAAGCAAGTTTTGTAAGCTGGCGCTTTGCCTTGCTGTGTGGAGGCATTGGGGTTGCTTTAATCGGGCTTTTGATTCGTGTTGCCTATTTGCAGATCATCAATCCTGATCGTTTGGTAAAAGAAGGTGATTCACGTTCCCTGCGCATCCAATCTGTTCCAACCGCCCGTGGCATGATCAATGATCGCAATGGGCGTCCACTGGCGGTGAGTGTACCTGTTGATGCGGTTTGGGCAGATCCCAAAGAAGTGTTTGAAAAAGGCGGCATCACAAATGACACCCGTTGGCAGGCTTTGGCTGATGCTCTTTCTCTCCCTCTTGAACAATTAACCAGCAAAATTAGCGAATATCCCAAAGGGCGTTTTGTCTACCTTGCTCGCCAAGTGAATACGTCTATCGGCGATTATGTCGAGAAATTGAAGCTATCCGGTATCTATTTACGTCAGGAATCCCGCCGTTATTATCCGGCAGGGCAGGTGACAGCACATATTATTGGGGTGACTAACATTGATGGTAAAGGCATTGAGGGCGTTGAAAAGAGCTTTGATAACTGGCTGACAGGCATGCCGGGAAGCCGAACTGTTCGTAAAGATCGTACAGGGCGTGTTATTGAGGATATTTCATCTACCGATAGCCGGGCAGCCCATGATTTGACGCTCAGTATAGATGAGCGTCTTCAGACGTTGGTGTATCGCGAATTGACGAAAGCGGTTGCACTGAACAAAGCTGAATCAGGTACAGCCGTATTGGTTGATGTCAATACTGGCGAAGTTTTGGCGATGGCAAACAGCCCATCTTATAATCCCAATAATTTGGCAGGAACGCCGAAAGATGCGATGCGGAACCGTGCCATCACCGATATTTTTGAGCCCGGCTCCACGGTGAAGCCGCTGGTAGTGATGAGTGCATTGAATAGTGGCATTGTCAAAGAAAATACGGTGCTAGATACCAGGCCATACCGATTAACGTATGGTTCGCGTGGTCATGAAATCAGAGACGTGGCACCACGCCCTGAGTTAACGATCACTGGGATCTTACAGAAGTCGAGTAACGTTGGTGTTTCCAAGCTGGCGTTAGCGATGCCTGCCTCAGAGGTGGTAAATGTTTATTCACGCTTTGGGATGGGAAAACCGACCAATTTGGGGCTGGTCGGAGAAAGTAGTGGCTTATTTCCAACTAATAAACAACGGTGGTCAGATCTTGATAGGGCCACCTTTTCTTTCGGCTACGGGCTAATGGTAACGCCGTTACAGTTAGCGCGTGTCTATGCAACGATAGGTAGCTTGGGCATTTATCGTCCCCTGTCAATTACCAAAGTTGATCCCCCTGTACCGGGAACCCGGGTATTTCCTGAACACATTATGCGAACAGTCGTGCATATGATGGAGAGTGTTGCATTACCCGGCGGCGGCGGTGTACGAGCGGCAATAAAAGGTTATCGTATTGCGATTAAAACGGGTACGGCAAGAAAAGTTGGGGCGGATGGCAAATACCTCAATAATAAACATATTTCTTATACCGCTGGGGTTGCACCTGTGAGTAATCCACGGTTTTCACTGGTTGTGATCATCAATGATCCTCAGGCAGGTAAATATTATGGTGGTGCGGTTGCAGCGCCTGTCTTCGGTGCCATCATGAGTGGTGTTCTGCGTACCATGAATGTTGAACCAGATGCATTGCCTGTAGGCGATAAAAACGAATTTGTGATTAATCAATAAAGAGGATAAAAGTGGCAGATCGTAATTTGCGCGATTTATTGGCTCCTTGGGGTGTTGATACACCAGAGCTTCCGCTGCGTGAAATGACATTGGATAGCCGTAAGGCGGCTGCCGGAGATCTGTTTGTTGCGGTTCAAGGGCATCAGACAGACGGCCGAAAGTATATTCCTCAAGCCATCGCTCAAGGTGTCGCTGCGGTGATTGCAGAAGCGAAGGGAAAAGCGGAAAACGGTACGATGCAGAAAATGCACGGTGTGCCTGTTATCTATCTGGACGATTTAAATAGTAAATTATCCAAGCTGGCCGGTGAGTTTTACCAACATCCCGGCAATAAACTGAAATTGGTTGGGGTGACTGGCACCAACGGGAAAACAACAACAACCCAATTATTGGCGCAATGGAGCCAGGGGCTTGGTGAAACCAGTGCCGTGATGGGGACAGTAGGAAATGGTTTGTTGGGCATGATAGTACCCAGCGAAAATACGACTGGCTCTGCGGTTGATATTCAGCTTGATTTACAGCAAGTTGCTCATCAAAATGCCACTTTTGTTGCGATGGAAGTCTCTTCGCATGGTTTGGTTCAGGGACGCGTGGCTGCATTGCCATTTCAAGCTGCTATTTTTACTAATTTAAGCCGTGATCACCTTGATTATCACGGTGATATGGAAAATTACGAAGAGGCTAAATGGCGACTGTTTAGTAGCCATAATGTGAAGCAGAAAATCATTAATGCTGATGATGTGATTGGGCAAAAGTGGTTGTCCCGTCTGCCGGACGCAGTTGCTGTCTCAATGGAGAATAACTTGCCAGAAAATTGGCAAGGGCGTTGGCTATCAGCCAGTGAAGTGCATTATCACGATAAAGGTGTATCCATCACATTTACTTCCAGTTGGGGAAATGGAACGCTCAATAGCCCTTTGATGGGCGCGTTCAATGTCAGCAACTTACTCCTGGCGCTGACCACTTTGTTGTCCTTGGACTATTCCTTGGAGAAATTGCTATCGACAGCGTCTTATCTGAGTCCTGTTTGTGGACGTATGGAAGTTTTTTCTGCTGTCGGTCGTCCGACGATTGTCGTTGATTATGCCCACACGCCTGATGCTTTGGAAAAAGCATTGTCTGCGGCTCGTCTGCACTGTAAGGGGCAACTTTGGTGTGTATTTGGTTGTGGAGGTGATCGTGACAAAGGCAAACGTCCATTAATGGGAGGAGTTGCAGAGCAGGATGCTGATCATGTGGTTGTCACTGATGATAACCCTCGCAGTGAAGAGCCTCAGGCCATTGTGGCTGATATTCTGCAAGGATTCATCGACCCAGGGCAGGCGATGGTGATTCATGGGCGCGTTGAGGCCGTCACCAGTGCCATTATGCAGGCAAGCGAAGAAGATGTTGTTCTGGTGGCAGGCAAAGGCCATGAAGATTACCAACTGGTTGGCAATCGTCGTCTGGATTACTCAGATCGCCTGACCGTTGCACGTTTGTTGGGGGTAATTGCATGATCCCTCTGACCCTACAGCAATTGGCACAGTTGACGAATGGCTTGTTACATCGCGTTACCGAGCAGCAAGCGGAAACTTTGCCAATTTATACGGTGGAAACTGATAGCCGTAACATCGTGCATGGCGGTTTGTTTATTGCCTTAAAAGGGGAAAAATTTGACGCCCACGATTTCGCTGCTGATGTAGCACAGCAGGGCGCTGGCGCTTTATTGGTTAGCCGTCGTCTGGATATTGATTGTCCACAGGTTGTGGTTGAAGACACACGTTTGGCGATGGGAAAACTGGCGGGTTGGGTTCGTCAGCAAAGTAAAGCACGCATTGTGGCTTTAACTGGCTCGTCGGGTAAAACGTCGGTAAAAGAGATGACCGCCGCGATCTTGCGTCAATGTGGAAATACCCTTTATACCGCAGGTAACTTCAACAATGACATTGGCGTGCCATTGACCTTGTTCAGACTGACTGATGAACACCAGTTTGCTGTGATTGAACTCGGGGCGAACCATATCGGTGAAATTGCTTACACCACGGAAATGACACGTCCTGAAAGCGCATTGGTCAATAACCTTTTCTCTGCTCATTTGGCAGGATTTGGTTCTTTGGCTGGAGTGGCAAAGGCTAAAGGTGAAATCTTTGCCGGCCTTGCTCCGACCGGAACCGCCATTATCAATCTGGATAGCAATGATTGGGAAAATTGGCAGCACAGCATTAGCGAACAGCAAACAGTATGGCGCTTTTCCGCATCATCGTCATCATCAACGACGGGGGCGGATTTTTACGCAACAGACATTTTAGAACAGCCGCTGACAACGCATTTTTGTCTCCATAGCCCAATTGGAAGCGTTGAACTGACCTTACCATTGCCGGGCAAACACAATATTGCTAATGCGTTAGCTGCCACTGCACTGGCAATTTCTGTGGGTGCATCGTTGGATGATATTCGTACCGGATTATCGGGATTGAAAGCAGTTGCAGGACGTCTATTCCCCATCCCTCTGACTGAGGGAAAAGTAGTATTGGACGACACTTATAACGCGAATCCCGGCTCTATGATTGCTGCGGCGAATGTGTTAGCGCAGATGTCCGGTTATCGGGTCATGGTTGTTGGTGATATGGGAGAGTTGGGGGAGCAGGCGATTGAGTGCCATCGTGAGGTGGGCGAAGCCGTGGCATCCACAAATATAGATAAGGTACTCAGCGTTGGGGCTTTCAGTGCTCATATTAGTGACACGAGTGGTCGGGGGCAGCATTTTGCGAACAAGGCTGAATTAGTTGCAGCGCTGCTTCCTTTATTGGAACAACACGAAATGATTTCCATATTAATTAAAGGTTCACGCAGTGCCGCGATGGAAGAGGTAGTGAACGTACTGAAGGAGAACTTCCAATGTTAGTTTGGCTAGCCGAATATTTGGTTAAGTATCACACAGGCTTTAACGTCTTCTCTTATTTGACGTTCAGAGCCATCGTTGGCTTGCTGACTGCATTGGTTATCGCGCTATGGATGGGGCCAACTTTGATCGCTTATCTGCAAAAATTGCAAATAGGCCAAGTTGTACGTGACAACGGTCCTGAGTCCCATTTTAGCAAGCGTGGGACACCGACAATGGGAGGATTGTTGATTTTATTCTCCATTACAATCTCTGTGTTGCTGTGGGCTCGTCTGGATAATCCCTATGTCTGGTGTGTCTTGCTTGTTTTAGTCGGTTATGGCGTTGTGGGGTTTGTGGATGATTATCGCAAAGTGGTGCGTAAGGATACTAAGGGGCTAATTGCTCGTTGGAAATATTTTTGGCAATCCGTTATTGCACTGGGTGTTGCGTTTGCTATGTACAGCATCGGCAAAGATACCTCTGCAACACAATTAGTCGTGCCATTCTTCAAAGAGGTTATGCCACAACTGGGCTTGCTTTACATTCTGCTGACTTATTTTGTGATTGTAGGAACCAGTAACGCGGTGAACCTGACTGATGGACTAGATGGCCTCGCCATTATGCCGACAGTACTTGTTGCAGCAGGTTTTGCTTTAGTGGCATGGGCAACAGGTAACGTGAATTTTGCGAACTACCTGCATATCCCTTATTTGAGCCATGCGGGTGAACTGGTGATTGTCTGTACTGCGATTGTCGGTGCAGGGCTGGGTTTCTTGTGGTTTAACACTTATCCGGCGCAAGTGTTTATGGGTGATGTTGGTTCATTGGCTCTGGGTGGGGCATTGGGCACCATTGCCGTATTACTGCGCCAGGAGTTCCTGTTGATCATCATGGGCGGTGTTTTTGTGGTGGAAACCTTGTCGGTCATCTTACAGGTTGGCTCATTCAAACTGCGTGGACAGCGCATTTTCCGTATGGCACCGATTCACCATCACTATGAATTGAAAGGCTGGCCAGAGCCACGCGTTATCGTGCGCTTTTGGATTATATCTTTGATGCTGGTGTTGATTGGTTTGGCAACGCTGAAGGTACGTTAATCATGACTGAGCGTTTTATGACGGAATACAAGGGTAAAAAAATCGTCATCGTTGGGTTAGGGCTGACAGGTTTGTCCTGCGTTGACTTTTTTATGACGCGTGGCGTGATCCCGCGTGTGTTGGATACCCGTATAGTGCCTCCGGGCAGCGATAAGCTGCCTGATAGCGTCGAATGCCACACAGGCAACCTGAACAAACAATGGTTGATGGATGCCGATTTAATCGTTGCCAGCCCAGGTATTGCACTGGCAACGCCTGAATTGCAAGCGGCAGCTGATGCGGGTGTTGAAATTATCGGTGATATTGAGCTGTTTTGTCGTGAAGCGACTGCGCCAATCGTTGCCATTACGGGTTCAAATGGCAAAAGCACCGTAACTACTCTGGTTGGCGAAATGGCGAAAACAGCGGGGTGGCAAGTGGGTGTGGGGGGCAACATTGGTGTCCCGGCACTGGAATTGCTGAAACAGCCCTATCAGCTCTATGTACTGGAATTGTCCAGTTTCCAACTTGAAACAACTTATAGCTTGAAAGCAGCGGCAGCGACGGTACTGAATGTAACCGAAGATCACATGGTTCGTTATCCCAAAGGGTTGGCACAGTATCGGGCAGCGAAGTTACACATTTACAATCAGGCAAAAACTTGTGTGGTCAATGAACAGGATACGCTGACACTACCAGAAACAGGCAAAGATAGCCGTTGTATCAGCTTTGGTGTGGATAGTGGTGATTATCAGCTTGATAGTGAACACCAACAACTGGCGGTCAATCAACAGCCGGTGCTGGCAACGCGCGAAATGCAGTTGGCCGGTCAGCATAACTATACCAATGGCTTGGCAGCATTAGCGTTGGCAGATGCTGTAAGCATTCCTCGTGCCGCCAGCCTTCAGGCTTTACGTACCTGCACCGGACTAGAACACCGTTTTCAAGTCATTCACATGAGAAATGGTGTCCGTTGGGTGAATGATTCTAAGGCGACCAATGTTGGCAGCACCCAGGCGGCACTCAGTGGATTGAAGCCGGAAGGGACACTCTATCTTTTATTGGGGGGAGATGGAAAAGCGGCAGATTTTACCCCACTGAAACCCTATATATCGGGGGAACATATTCGCCTTTACTGTTTTGGTCGTGATGGAGGGCAGCTAACACAATTACGCCCGGAAATTGCAACACTGACGGAAACAATGGAACAGGCGATGAGAGAAATTGTACCCAAGCTGGTTTCTGGCGACATGGTATTGCTGTCACCTGCTTGTGCGAGCTTCGATCAGTTCAACAGCTTTGAACATCGTGGTCATGAATTTGCCCGTTTGGCAGAGGAGTTAGGCTGATGACCATTCCAGGCCTTGGTAAATTTAAAACTTGGTTAGCGGGAAATGTGGAGGCCGATGCCACAGATACCGTTATGTATGATCGTACCTTGGTCTGGATGATATTAGGGTTGGCTGTGATTGGCTTTGTCATGGTAACGTCGGCATCCATGCCAGTTGGTCAGCGCCTTGCCCAAGATCCCTTTATCTTTGCACGACGTGATGCCATTTATTTGTCACTGTGTTTTTTCTTGTCCCTTATTACGCTGCGCATTCCGATGGCCTTCTGGCTGCGTTACAGCAATGTCATGTTATTAGTGACGATCATGATGCTGGTTGTGGTGCTGTTTGTTGGGAGTTCAGTCAATGGGGCATCACGTTGGGTGGCGGTTGGCCCATTACGTATTCAACCGGCAGAATTATCGAAACTCTCACTCTTTTGTTATCTCTCCAGCTACTTGGTTAGAAAAGTTGAAGAAGTAAGAAACAACTTTTGGGGATTTTGCAAACCAATGGGGGTCATGGTCGCATTGGCGATATTGTTGCTGGCACAGCCCGATTTGGGGACAGTGGTGGTGTTATTTGTGACAACTTTGGCACTGCTTTTTCTGGCAGGCGCGAAATTGTGGCAGTTCCTTGCCATTATTGGCTGCGGAATATTTGCCGTGTGCGTACTGATTGTTGCTGAACCTTATCGTATACGCAGGGTGACCTCTTTCCTGGACCCGTGGGAAGATCCTTTTGGCAGTGGTTATCAGTTAACCCAATCGTTAATGGCATTTGGTCGTGGCGACTTCTTTGGACAAGGCCTGGGAAATTCAGTCCAAAAACTCGAATATCTGCCGGAAGCTCATACTGACTTTATTTTCTCCATTCTGGCCGAAGAATTGGGTTATTTCGGTGTGGTTTTAGTGCTGGCAATGGTATTCTTCGTCGCTTTCCGCGCAATGATGATAGGTCATCGGGCATTGCAGCTTAATCAACGGTTTTCTGGTTTTTTGGCTTGTGCCATCGGCATATGGTTCAGCTTTCAGGCGTTCATTAACGTTGGCGCGGCGGCAGGTATGCTGCCAACCAAAGGATTAACATTACCTTTAGTCAGTTACGGTGGCTCTAGTTTGATAGTGATGTCAACGGCCATCGTCTTGTTATTGCGAATTGATTATGAAGTACGTCTGGCAAAAGCACAGGCGTTTGTAAGGAGCCCTAAATGAGTGGCAAAAACCGGCGTTTGATGGTGATGGCTGGTGGTACGGGAGGGCACGTGTTCCCGGGGCTGGCCGTTGCCCACCATTTAAAAGAGCAGGGGTGGGATATTCGCTGGTTGGGAACCGCGGATCGCATGGAAGCTGATTTAGTGCCGAAGCATGGCATTGATATCGAATTTATTCAGATTTCAGGCTTGCGGGGCAAGGGGATCAAAGCATTGCTTGCTGCCCCAATTAGAATTTTTAAGGCCATTCGACAGGCAAAAGCCATTATGCGCCGTTATCAGCCAGATGTTGTGCTGGGCATGGGAGGATATGTCTCTGGGCCTGGTGGAATAGCGGCATGGTTGTGTGGCATTCCGGTTGTACTGCATGAGCAGAATGGTATTGCGGGACTCACTAATCGTTGGTTAGCCAAAATTGCCAAAACAGTTTTACAGGCATTTCCGGGAGCATTCCCCGATGCACCGATTGTTGGTAACCCCGTAAGGAAGGATGTATTGGCATTGCCAGAACCAATGCGACGTTTGGCTGGGCGTGAAGGCCCTGTTCGGGTACTGGTTGTTGGTGGTAGTCAGGGGGCCAGAGTCCTGAACCAAACTATGCCAGAAGTCGCTGCTCACTTGGGCGATAAAATCACTTTATGGCATCAGGCGGGCAAGGGCGCCAGGGAAGAGACGCAGAAACAATATGAAAATTCGGTCACATCTGAATTCAAGGTAACTGAATTTATTGATGATATGGCGCAGGCTTATGCGTGGGCTGATATTGTCGTATGCCGTTCTGGTGCACTGACGGTCAGTGAGGTTTCCGCCGCAGGTTTACCGGCGATTTTTGTTCCTTTCCAGCATAAAGATCGCCAGCAATATTGGAATGCCTTGCCTTTGGAAAAAGCGGGAGCCGCAAAGATACTCGAACAGCCCGAATTTACAGTTGATGCTGTCGTAGATCTATTAACTCAGTGGCAACGTCCACAATTGCTGGAAATGGCAGAAAAAGCACGCTCAGTAGCCATCATTAATGCAACTGAGCGTGTAGCAGCAGCGTTGAACGATGCTGTAGAGAATCATTCAGGCCGTTCCAGGTAGAACGGTGATGTAAACATAACGAGTGAAGATTAAAACGTGAATACACAACAGTTGGCGAAATTAAGAGCTTCAGTGCCTGAAATGAGAAAAGTCAGGCATATCCACTTTGTTGGCATTGGTGGTGCTGGCATGGGTGGTATCGCCGAGGTGTTGGCTAATGAAGGTTATCAGATAAGTGGTTCTGATCTGGCACCCAATCCTGTCACACAACAGCTGATCGCATTGGGTGCAACTATTTATTTCAATCACCGTCCAGAAAATGTGCGGGACGCTAGTGTCGTGGTGGCATCCACAGCTATTCCGGCGGAAAACCCAGAAATTGTGGCTGCGCGTGAAGCGAGAATCCCAGTGATCCGCCGTGCGGAAATGCTGGCAGAGCTTATGCGTTATCGCCACGGTATCGCAATTGCGGGAACGCATGGAAAAACCACTACAACGGCAATGATTACGGGTATTTATGCGCAGGCGGGTCTCGATCCTACCTTTGTGAATGGTGGGTTGGTCAAAGCGGCGGGCACACATGCTCGATTAGGTAGTAGCCGCTATCTGATTGCAGAAGCAGATGAAAGTGATGCTTCATTCTTGCATTTGCAGCCCATGATGGCGGTTGTCACTAATATTGAAGCTGACCATATGGATACCTACCAGGGTGATTTTGAAAACTTAAAGCAAACGTTCGTTAACTTCCTGCATAACCTGCCATTTTATGGGCGTGCGGTTATGTGTATTGACGATCCTGTCGTGAAAGAACTGATCCCCCGAATTGGGCGTTATATCACGACCTACGGTTTCAGTGAGGAAGCAGACGTTCGTATTACCCATTATGAGCAGAAAGGGGCTCAGGGATTTTTCACCATCAGCCGATCTGACTTGCCGGATTTGCATGTGGTGTTAAATGCCCCCGGACGCCACAATGCGTTGAATGCCACTGCTGCTGTTGCAGTGGCAACAGAAGAAGGCATTGATGATACTGCTATTCTGGCATCTCTGGCTGAGTTTCAGGGAACTGGACGCCGCTTTGATTTTCTGGGGGATTTTCCTCTTAAACATATCAATGGCAAAGAAGGTAGCGTGATGCTGGTTGATGATTATGGTCATCATCCAACAGAAGTTGATGCCACGATTAAAGCGGCACGAGCGGGTTGGGGGGATAAGCGTATTGTTATGGTATTCCAGCCACACCGTTATACAAGAACGCGTGATTTATATGATGATTTTGCCAATGTTCTGAGTCAGGTAGATGTTCTATTAATGTTGGATGTGTATGCCGCAGGTGAAACGCCGATCCCAGGCGCGGATAGCCGTTCTTTATGCCGTACTATCCGTAGTCGTGGCAAGTTGGACCCGATTTTTGTATCAGAACCTGAACAAGTTTCAACCATTCTGTCACAAATGATAGAAAACAGTGACTTAGTATTAGTACAGGGTGCCGGTAATATCGGTAAAATAGCGCGCAATTTGGCTGAAACAAAATTGCAGCCATCTTTTTATGAGGAAGGACATCATGGTTGATAAAGTTGCTGTTCTGTTGGGCGGAACTTCCGCTGAACGCGAAGTTTCATTGCAATCAGGACACGCGGTTGTGGCAGGGCTGAAGGAAGCAGGCATTAATGCTTATTCAGTTGATACAAAAGACTTTGATGTGACTAAACTCAAAGAGGAAGGATTCAATAAAGTCTTTATCGCACTGCATGGTCGTGGTGGAGAAGATGGTACATTGCAAGGTTTGCTGGAGTTTTTGCAAATTCCTTATACCGGCAGCGGAGTGATGGCATCTGCCTTGTCAATGGACAAATTGCGCACAAAACAACTCTGGCAGGGAGCAGAACTGCCTATTTCACCTTATGTCGTCATTAATTTTCTAAAATTTGAACAACTTAATGATTTTCAACTCAAAGAGTATGTTCAAGAATTAGGTTTACCATTAATGATTAAACCGAATCTGGAAGGCTCCAGCGTAGGGATGACCAAGGTGAATGAATATGCCGAATTGCGCGGTGCCTTGGCGCTGGCATTTAAATACGATACTGATGTGTTGGTTGAAAAATGGCTATTTGGCCCTGAATATACCGTCGGATTTTTGGGAGATGAAGCTCTCCCTTCTATCCGTATTCAGGCTTCAAATACATTCTATGATTATGATGCGAAGTATATTTCCAACCAAACACAATATTTTTGTCCAAGCGGCTTGAGTGCAGAAAAAGAGCAAGAGCTATTAGATATCGCTTCAAAGGCGTATAAGGCGCTGGGATGTCGTGGTTGGGGGCGAGTCGATATCATGGACGATGGGAAGGGTAATTTCTACCTGTTGGAAGCAAATACTTCTCCTGGCATGACCAGCCATAGCCTTGTGCCAACTGCTGCGCGTCAGGCTGGATTAAGTTTTTCTCAACTCGTAGTGAGAATTTTGGAGTTAGCTGATTAATATGTCGCAGGCAGCCCGGAATAGCCGGGAGCGGGAGGGTGAAGCGCAGAAATCTCGTCCTAGTAATGGTTACTATCTGGCAGGGATTGCCTTCTTCTTGATGGTAGTAGGCACTATCATATGGGGGGGCTGGATGACACTGGACTGGATGAAAGATCCTAGCAGATTACCACTCTCGAAGCTGGTATTGACTGGTGAGCGCCATTACACCACGAATGATGATGTAAGGCAGGCTATTTTGTCCCTGGGATCTCCCGGAACATTTATGACTCAGGATGTCAACGTCATTCAGGAAAAGATTGAACAATTGCCATGGATTCGGCAGGTCACTGTTCGGAAACAATGGCCTGATGAACTTAAGATACATCTGGTAGAATACGTACCTTATGCGCGTTGGAATGATACCCAACTATTGGATGCTGAGGGTCGGGTATTTAGCTTACCCGTAGAACGTAGTGCAAATGCGCAGTATCCGATGTTGTATGGGCCAGAAGGCAAAGAAAAAGACGTATTGAATGAATACCACACAATGGCGATTTTTCTTGAAAAACACCAGATGAAACTGAAAGCAGTGATCATGACAGCGCGTAACTCCTGGCAACTGATATTGGATAACGATATCCGTTTAGAGCTAGGAAATCGAGATAAAATGGAACGAATGAAACGTTTTGTTGAACTTTATCCTGTGTTGTTGAGAAACACTGAAAAACGTGTGGCTTATGTTGACTTACGTTATGACAGTGGTGCTGCGGTAGGTTGGGCTCCTTTATTAACTGATACGCCTGTTCCAATGAACGGGCAAGAAAACAAACAGTGACTGGTAATAATACAGAGACAGGCAGAATAACGATGATCAAATCAACGGACAGAAAATTGGTAGTTGGCCTTGAAATCGGTACAGCAAAGGTATCTGCCCTGGTTGGTGAAATTCTGCCCGATGGTATGGTTAATATTATCGGAGTAGGAAATTGCCCATCCCGCGGCATGGACAAAGGCGGTGTCAACGATCTTGAATCGGTTGTCAAGTGCGTACAGCGTGCCATTGATCAGGCTGAACTCATGGCGGATTGCCAGATATCTTCAGTCTATCTGGCGCTTTCCGGCAAGCATATTAGTTGCCAGAACGAAATTGGCATGGTGCCGGTTTCAGAAGAAGAAGTTACACAGGATGATGTGGACAGTGTTGTCCATACAGCTAAATCAGTGCGTGTTCGTGATGAACACCGTATTTTGCATGTGATCCCACAGGAATACGCGATTGACTATCAGGAAGGGATCAAAAATCCAGTTGGGCTCTCTGGTGTGCGTATGCAGGCGAAAGTCCACTTGATTACCTGCCATAACGACATGGCGAAAAACATCGTAAAAGCTGTTGAACGTTGTGGTTTGAAAGTTGATCAACTTATTTTTGCAGGACTGGCAGCAAGTTATGCTGTGTTGACAGAAGATGAACGTGAATTAGGAGTCTGTGTCGTTGATATCGGCGGCGGGACGATGGATATCGCTGTATATACTGGTGGTGCATTGCGTCATACCAAGGTGATCCCTTATGCCGGCAATGTAGTGACCAGTGATATCGCCTATGCGTTTGGTACTCCTCCCAGTGATGCTGAAACCATCAAAGTTCGTCATGGCTGCGCATTGGGTTCGATAGTTAGCAAAGATGAGAGTGTAGAAGTCCCAAGTGTGGGAGGACGCCCTCCTCGTAGCTTACAGCGTCAAACATTGGCTGAAGTGATCGAACCCCGTTATACCGAACTGCTGAACTTAGTGAATGATGAAATTTTGCGATTGCAGGAGCAATTGCGGCAGCAGGGAGTAAAACACCACCTGGCAGCAGGGATTGTCCTGACAGGAGGAGGCGCCCAGATTGATGGTCTGGCCGAATGTGCTCAGCGGGTATTTCATACCCAGGTTCGCATTGGCCGCCCTCTGAACATCACTGGATTGACAGATTATGTGCAGGAGCCTTGCTACTCAACAGCGGTTGGACTTCTGCATTATGGCAAAGAATCCCACCTTGGCGGAGATTCCGATGCCGATAAAAGAACGTCAGTAAGTGGCTGGTTTAAGAAAGTCAGCAACTGGCTGAAAAAAGAATTTTGATTTTTTATACAGAGGCCATGACAATGTCGCCGGCCTCGATATAAAGGCACAAAACGGAGAGAAATTATGTTTGAACCACTGGAATTAACCAACGACGCGGTGATTAAAGTCATCGGCGTCGGCGGCGGCGGCGGTAATGCTGTGGAGCACATGGTGCGTGAGCGTATTGAAGGCGTTGACTTCTTTGCGGTTAACACGGACGCTCAGGCACTGCGTAAGACGGCTGTTGGTCAGACTATCCAGATTGGCAACGGCATTACGAAAGGATTAGGCGCTGGTGCGAACCCTGAGGTTGGTCGTACTGCTGCGGAAGAAGACCGCGAATCACTGCGTACTGCACTGGAAGGTGCAGATATGGTGTTTATTGCCGCCGGTATGGGTGGTGGCACAGGCACGGGGGCCGCGCCTGTTGTGGCTGAAATTGCCAAAGAACTTGGTATCTTGACCGTTGCCGTTGTCACTAAGCCATTTAATTTCGAAGGCAAAAAACGGATGGCCTTCGCGGAGCAAGGGATCACTGAACTGTCCAAGCATGTGGACTCACTGATCACTATTCCAAATGACAAATTATTGAAAGTCCTGGGACGAGGCATTTCCCTGTTGGATGCATTCGGTGCAGCTAATGATGTCCTGAAAGGTGCGGTTCAGGGGATTGCCGAACTGATTACTCGCCCAGGTCTGATGAACGTTGACTTCGCTGATGTTCGTACTGTGATGTCTGAAATGGGTTACGCCATGATGGGCTCAGGTATCGCACAAGGTGAAGATCGTGCGGAAGAAGCCGCAGAGATGGCTATCTCCAGCCCATTGCTGGAAGATATTGATCTTTCTGGCGCACGTGGCGTTTTGGTTAATATCACAGCGGGCTTTGACCTGCGTTTGGATGAGTTTGAAACCGTTGGTAACACAATCCGTGCATTTGCTTCTGATAATGCAACGGTGGTTATCGGTACGTCACTGGATCCAGATATGAATGATGAGCTGCGTGTAACCGTTGTGGCAACAGGCATTGGCATGGACAAACGTCCAGAAATCACCCTGGTGACCAATAACAAGGCTCCTCAGACAAACCCGATGGAGCGCCGTTACCAGCAGATATCTGGCGGCATCTCTTCATTGTCTGATGAGAACAAAACGGTAGCAAAAGTCGTCAATGACCAAAATGCACATACAAGCAAAGAGCCTGATTATCTGGACATTCCTGCATTTTTGCGTAAGCAGGCTGATTAATTGCTAAAAAATTGGCTTCTCCGCTTTTTGTGTTAAACTATCCTGCCAGTCATACATTATAGTGATTGGCGGGATAAGTAACGTTGCGAGATATAAACGATGATCAAACAAAGGACACTAAAACGTATTGTTCAAGCGACCGGCGTCGGTTTGCACACCGGTAAAAAAGTCACGCTGACAATGCGTCCAGCGCCGGCTAATACCGGGGTCATCTATCGTCGTACTGACTTGAATCCCCCGGTTGATTTTCCGGCAGATGCCAAATCTGTGCGTGATACTATGCTCTGTACTTGTCTGGTGAATGAGCATAATGTGCGTATTTCAACAGTTGAACATTTGAATGCAGCGCTGGCAGGTTTAGGGATCGACAATATTGTTATTGAAGTCGATGCACCAGAGATCCCGATTATGGATGGCAGCGCCAGCCCGTTTGTTTTCCTGTTATTGGATGCGGGTATTGAAGAGCTGAATGTAGCGAAGAAATTCGTGCGAATGAAAGAAAGCGTCCGTGTGGAAGACGGTGATAAATGGGCTGAATTGGCACCTTATCATGGTTTCAGTCTGGATTTTACCATCGACTTTAATCATCCGGCGATTGATGCGAGTACCCAGCGCTATGGCCTGGAGTTCTCTGCGGATTCATTTGTTCGCCAGATTAGTCGTGCGCGTACTTTCGGATTTATGCGTGATATTGAGTACTTGCAATCTAAAGGCTTGTGCCTCGGTGGCAGCTTTGATTGTGCGATTGTCGTTGATGACTACCGCGTACTCAATGAAGATGGTTTGCGTTTTAAAGATGAATTCGTCCGTCATAAAATGTTGGACGCCATCGGCGATCTATTCATGTGTGGGTATAATATCATCGGTGCCTTTACTGCGTTTAAATCAGGCCATGCACTAAACAACAAGTTATTGCAAACTGTTTTAGCACAAGAAAGCGCTTGGGAATTTGTCACATTTGAAGATGAAGCTGAAATGCCATTGGCTTTTCGCGCTCCATCACTGGTGTTGGCATAATGGCTGACATGTGTATTGATAAAGAATGTTGAGAACATTCCTATGATGCACCAATGGGTTATGTTATCTATCACGCTTCTTTCGCTGACGTTTTTTATTCGGCGCTAACGCTTCTTTTTGGCTGTACTGGTACCCTCTCCGGCCAGCGCAGCCAACCGCTCTAGTTTCTTTTTCAATTTTTCAGGGCTATTTTCAGCCAACATCATTAATGTTTTTGCACTTTCATGAGTGAGCTGGCGCTTTGGTAATTCCTGATTATCATTACTGGATGCTTTGGTTGATAATTTTGAGAATCTTTGTTCATTATTATCACACTTAACCATTAATGATGGGTTAATCCTGATGTCGATTGAGGATAAAGATGGTAGAATTTCGCTTCTCAATGTAGACAGTAAGACAGGAATTTCATAACGCAGCCGGGTCATCCAACTGGCATTTCCTGCTTCCAGTATCAGAATTTGTTTGCGATAATTGGCAACCCTGCACCATGGGTGCAATTGTGCAGGAAGCAAACTGAGAACGGCACGGTTGAGTTTCAGTAATGCGATGGCATGTTGTTGGATGATTTGAAGTGGACTTTTTCCGACAGTTGCCGCGTCTTCAAACAGCTTATCCAGTGATTGTGGGCGGCTATCTCGCATAATAGGGGCAGTTCCAGTATTTATTAATGAAGGATTAATGAGTATTTTAAATCTTTGGCGACAATTTGGTAGGCGTTATTTTTGGTCTCATCTTTTACTGGGCATGGTTGCTACAGGAATTGGTGTTCCTACTGTTTTCGCTGGAGTGGCAGAAAGCCTGCATCATACAAATACGTCTTCTGCCCAAGGAAGCCATTATCAGACATTTTCCTCTTTTGAGCACTTATTTAAATTACACTTACTCCAATTAAAAAGTGTCCAGCGCCAACCCGCTAATTATTTAAATTATTGGCAGCAACATGCCGTTCGTAATGTGATCCGTCAACTTTCTTTTGCTTTTTCGGTTGCAGAACCAACCAAGTACGAAGGCGCAAAAGAAAGTACCCGAATTTCTTCTCCCTCCATGCAACGACTTATGCTGGATACGTTGTATGCCATGCTGACACAAGCACCAGCGCCATTTGAAGAGATTATCTCAGATGTTGTGGTGTCTGATGCTGTGCTTCCTGATACCCATACTCCAGCTCTCTGGGTCGCTAAAGTTCAGGGAATTAGGGCAGGGCCAACGCCCAATCATTTATTTTTACTTTAATACTGCTGTCTTATTAAACTCAAGGTTAAATAAGACAATTTTTAAGGAATGATTGATTGGCTACAACAATAGCCCTATCTGAGATGTACTAATTATGCTGATTAAATTACTGACAAAAATTTTTGGTAGCCGTAATGACCGTACCTTGCGCCGTTTGCGCAAAGTGGTTGATGAGATCAACCGTATGGAGCCGGACTTTGAAAAACTCTCTGATGAAGAACTGAAAGCGAAAACAGAGCAATTTCGTGTCCGTTTTAGCGAGGGAGAATCACTGGATAAAATTCTGCCAGAAGCGTTTGCTACTGTGCGTGAAGCCAGCAAACGTGTATTTGGTATGCGTCACTTTGATGTACAGTTATTGGGTGGGATGGTCTTGAATGAACGCTGTATAGCAGAGATGCGTACTGGTGAAGGTAAAACACTGACTGCAACATTGCCAGCATATCTTAATGCTCTAAGTGGCAAAGGTGTTCATATTGTTACCGTGAACGATTACCTTGCACAGCGTGATGCTGAAAATAACCGCCCACTATTTGAATTCCTTGGCTTAAGTGTCGGTATTAACTTACCAGGTATGCCATCACCGGCAAAACGTGAAGCATATGCTGCGGATATCACTTACGGTACTAACAATGAGTTTGGTTTTGACTATTTGCGCGACAATATGGCATTTAGTCCAGAAGAGCGAGTCCAACGCAAATTGCACTATGCGCTGGTAGATGAAGTTGACTCGATTCTGATCGACGAAGCCCGTACGCCACTGATTATTTCAGGACCTGCGGAAGACAGCTCTGAGCTTTATATCAAAGTAGACAAGCTGATCCCGAAACTGATTCGTCAGGAAAAAGAGGATTCAGATACCTTCCAGGGTGAAGGACATTTCTCTGTTGATGAAAAAACACGTCAAGTCAACCTGACAGAGCGTGGTTTGGTATTGATTGAAGAGTTATTGGTAGATGCTAAATTGATGGATGAAGGTGAATCCTTGTATTCACCGACCAATATCATGCTGATGCACCATGTGACGGCCGCTCTGCGCGCTCACGCCTTGTTTACCCGTGATGTTGATTACATCGTGAAAGAGGGTGAGGTTATCATCGTTGATGAACATACCGGGCGTACCATGCAAGGGCGTCGTTGGTCTGATGGTTTGCACCAGGCTGTGGAAGCGAAAGAAGGTGTCGAGATTCAGAATGAAAACCAGACGCTGGCTTCAATCACATTCCAGAACTATTTCCGTATATACGAAAAACTGGCCGGGATGACAGGCACAGCCGACACAGAAGCCTTTGAATTCAGCTCCATTTATAAATTAGATACTATTGTTATTCCAACCAATCGCCCAATGATCCGTCAGGATTTACCGGATCTGGTCTATATGACAGAAGCGGAAAAAATTGAGGCGATCATTGAAGACATCAAAGCACGGACAAGCAGTGGTCAGCCTGTTTTGGTTGGGACAATCTCGATTGAGAAATCAGAACTTGTGTCTAACGCATTAACCGAAGCGGGTATTACACATAACGTCCTGAACGCAAAATTCCACGCATTGGAAGCCGATATCATTGCTCAGGCTGGTCAGGCTGGCACAGTGACTATTGCAACCAACATGGCGGGACGTGGTACAGACATCGTGTTAGGGGGCAGTTGGCAGGCGGAAGTCGCTAAATTGGAAGAGCCAACTGAAGCACAGATCGATAAAATCAAGGCAGAATGGCAAGAGCGTCATAATGCAGTATTGGCAGCAGGCGGCCTGCATATTATTGGTACGGAACGTCATGAATCACGCCGTATAGATAACCAGTTACGTGGTCGTGCGGGTCGTCAGGGCGATGCGGGTTCTTCACGTTTCTACCTCTCAATGGAAGATTCCTTAATGCGCATTTTTGCTTCCGATCGTGTGACGGGCATGATGCGTAAACTTGGCATGCAGCCAGGAGAAGCAATCGAACACCCATGGGTGACTAAAGCGATTGCGAATGCTCAGCGTAAAGTTGAGAGCCGTAACTTTGATATCCGTAAACAATTGCTGGAATATGATGATGTTGCGAACGATCAGCGCCGGGCAATTTATGCTCAGCGTAACGACTTGCTTGATGTGAGCGATGTCAGCGAAACCATCACCAGTATCCGCGAAGATGTCTTCAAGGTAACCATTGATGCTCATATTCCACCGCAATCACTGGAAGAAATGTGGGATATTGAAGGATTACAAGAACGTTTAAGCAACGATTTCGATTTGAATCTGCCAATCAAAGAATGGTTGAACAAAGAGCCTGAATTGCACGAAGAAACATTGCGTGAACGTATTTTTGAAAAAGCGATCGAAATTTATAAGCAAAAAGAAGAAATTGTCGGTGCAGAAATGATGCGTAACTTTGAAAAAGGCATCATGTTGCAAACCTTGGACACATTGTGGAAAGAGCATTTGGCAGCGATGGATTATCTTCGCCAAGGCATTCACTTGCGTGGTTACGCCCAGAAAGATCCAAAACAGGAGTATAAACGCGAATCTTTTGCCATGTTTGCCAATATGCTGGAATCACTGAAATATGAAGTGATCAGTACCTTGAGCAAGGTCCAGGTGAGAATGCCGGAAGAAGTCGAGGCGCTCGAACAGCAGCGTCGTGAAGAAGCTGAGCGTTTGGCAAAACAACAACATTTGAGCCATGAAGTTGAACAGGGCGCGTTGATGTCAAAGGCCGAAGCTCAAATGGCAACGGGAGAGCGTAAAGTTGGACGCAATGATCCTTGCCCATGTGGTTCTGGCAAGAAATATAAGCATTGCCACGGTCGTTTATAATTGAGTGAGTTTATAAGCAAAAAAGTCGTGCCAGTGGCGAATTCAGTTACCACTGGCAAGGGTTAATTTATCAAAAACCAAAAGCCGGAAGATCACGCGGATCTTTCCGGCTTTTTCAATATATCAGTATTTATTCATCGTATTCGATAATTGCTTCTAAGGCAGCTCTAAGCCAGTCCCAAAATGACTCAAAGTTACCCACGTTTTCATACCCTTCACTTGAAAAATCATGAATGATAACAACTTGGTTGGGATTAGCTTTATCCCAACACATACACAGGATCTTAAGCAATAACTGTATATTTTAGATAGAAAAAAGGCTTCATTTATGATCTGATTATTTATTTACACGAGCATAAAGTAAAGGAGTACACTATCTGAATTAATCAGAACTATGAGGAAAGAAAAATGTTACCTCCCACTGTTTATTTCAATCAAGAGTTTGCTCCCGGTGATTTAATTTATGGCTTACGTCGTGAAATAGCCAGATACGCCGATTTTTTACACCTTAAAATAAATCTGGATGCATTTGATGTTCAGGCAGCAATCGTTGATCAATATGTCGTTCCACGGGAAGTGGAACTATCAACAACAGGGAGATGTCGATTTTATAATATGACGTTACCAAAAAATATACCGTATTTTCAGAATTTTATTTCCTATCTAGCAGACCATCCTAAATATCATACTGCGCTCACATACCCGACTGAAAACAAGTCCCTAACCTCAGGCAGAAAGTGTAAAGGCGCATTATCATGGGTTACCCTGAGTAATAATGCGTTGACTGAAAATATGCATATTCATTTCCTCCTCGATGGTATCAATATGGAATATGTTGTGAATAAAAAACCCTATCCGGGGAATCCGGATCTTGAAACAAACGTGACAGCCAGAGAGTTAAGGTGGATCTACAGAAACAAAGACCACCCACAGGTACAACGAAAAATATTATTCTGGTTGAACAGAGAACTGACATCCCCGCCCTGGACAGGAAACGGGGCTGTGTTATGGCGGAATTATGTACCACATCATATTCTCTGACATGTTTATTATACGTGTGACTGATCTCTACCCGCTGATATCTGCCCGAAAACGCGGTCAGATACCCGAGCCAGCAAGACTAAGCTGAGAATGCGGGCACTGCTTGGCGACTCCAACAGCAACTAAGCGGCTCTTAAAAATGAAGAAAGCCGGAAGATCATGGAGATCTTTCCGGCTCTTTGATGTTTATTCTACTCAGAAATAATTCTTTCCACTTTTCAAGATAACCTTTGAATTTTTCTATGGTTGCGAGCTTAAGACTTTCTTCTGTATATTCGTTAAAAATTTCGACACCATCCAGTTTAATGGTAACAGTATGAGCATTGCCAGTACCTTCCCATAGTGGTGATTTACTATTGCTGACAGAGTCACATAAAGAGATTAATTCATCAGTATAAGCGACATCCCTCTGAACATCTCCTATTAAAAAATCAGCCAATACATGGCGTTCGTAATCAATTTCTACTGTAGGATACCTGTCTTCTGCGATTAAAAATTTCATATCATTTTTTCCATTTGTATTTTTAATATAATGGATAACGCGATGCTCGACTTTTATGATGAGTTGAAATGACATAGCCGCTCCTTTATAACGTTAAGTCGTCAAAAATAGAGAAATAAAGGAACAAAAGGCTATGTCACAGCAAGATTTTATCATTTGGGTGTTTTGTTGGGTAGACGATAATTTAACGCAGTTACAGCAAGGCACACGACTCAGAAGCCGGGGATATCACAGCGGGAGTATCACTGTGGCAAGTAAGGGCGGTTATTACACGGAAGACTAGCCCGAACCGAGAGCATCAATGACTTTTTTCAGGACTGATTTTACCACCAGTTCCATAAATAATTAATCTTCGCGGCTCCTCAATAATTCTGGCTCCAATACGGCGACATGCTTCCTTCATTGTACTGGTTTCCA
>NZ_JADEUG010000040.1 GCF_015163665.1 Xenorhabdus sp. BG5
AACGCCGTAGCGCCGATGGTAGTGTGGGGTCTCCCCATGTGAGAGTAGGACACTGCCAGACATTCAATTAGTCAGAGAAGCCATCCGTCCCCGGATGGCTTTTTTGCGTTTGGGCAAAATCGAAACAATTAACTATAAGTTAATGCACTTTTCCTTGTTCGATACCAATACCTGTTTGCGAACGGATAAACTGATTGCGAAACATTTCCCTTTCCTGCATTCCTTGTGCCGAAGTATCGGTCATTGAAAATAACCAAGCTCCGATAAATGCGATAAACATTGAAAACAGTGCTGGATATTCATAAGGATAAATAGGTTTCTCATGACCAAGAATACTAACCCAGATCGTAGGACCCAGGATCATTAATACAACTGCTGTCAGTAACCCCAACCATCCGCCAACTAACGCTCCACGAGTAGTCAGCTTGCTCCAGTACATTGACAGTAAAATAATGGGGAAATTACAACTTGCAGCAATGGAGAAAGCCAAACCGACCATAAAGGCAATGTTTTGTTTTTCGAATAAAATACCCAAGCCAATAGCAACTAATCCCAAAATAACGACGGTAATTTTTGAGACTTTTAGCTCATCTCGCTCATTAGCTTGTCCCTGTTTAATCACATTGGCATAGAGATCATGGGATACTGCGGAAGCGCCTGCTAATGTTAACCCGGCTACTACAGCTAAAATAGTGGCAAAAGCAACGGCAGAGATAAAACCAAGGAAAAAATCACCGCCAACGGCGTTTGCCAGATGGACAGCAGCCATATTTGTACCACCAATTAATGCACCGGTTGTGTCTTTGAATGCAGGGTTGGCACTGACCAATAAAATTGCACCAAATCCGATAATAAACGTCAGGATATAAAAATAGCCAATAAAGCCCGTTGCATAGAAAACACTTTTACGGGCTTCTTTCGCATCACTGACGGTAAAAAACCGCATGACAATATGGGGCAATCCCGCGGTGCCGAACATCAATGCCAATCCTAAAGAGAGTGCAGAAATAGGATCTGATACCAATCCTCCGGGGCTCATGATGGCAGGCCCAAGAGAATGTACCGCAATGGCCTCTTTAAATAGGGTATGAAAATTAAAATTAACTGCTTTCATGACCATCAGAGCCATGAATGTTGCCCCTGCTAGCAACAGAATTGCTTTAATAATCTGAACCCATGTTGTCGCCAGCATTCCGCCAAATAAGACATAAAGCACCATCAAAATACCGACTAAGACAACAGCGATGTAATAATTTAATCCGAATAGCAACTCGATCAGTTTTCCAGCTCCGACCATCTGAGCTATTAGATATAGCGCAACAACAACTAACGAACCCATTGCGGATAAGATACGGATGGGGCGCTGCTTCAGCCGATAAGAAGCGACATCAGCAAAGGTGTAACGTCCCAAATTTCTTAATCTTTCGGCAATGAGGAAGAGAATAATTGGCCAGCCAACAAGAAAGCCAATGGAATAGATCAGCCCATCATAGCCAGAGGTATAAACTAACGCTGAAATTCCCAGAAACGAGGCGGCTGACATATAGTCACCCGCTATTGCCATACCATTCTGGAATCCAGTAATACGACCACCCGCGGTATAATAATCTGAGCGTGAAATAGTCCGCTTTGAAGCCCAGTAGGTAATACCAAGCGTTAACCCGACGAATAACAGGAACATAATAATTGCCTGAATATTCAAGGGTTGTTTCTCTACATTACCTGAAATGGTATTTGCTTGGGCTAGGATAGGAAAGAGGGAAGAAAATAGTAATACGGTTTTTTTCATTTTCTCACCTCGTTGAGAATAGTTGACGTCAGACGATCAAATTCACCATTCGCCCTGATTACATAAATTCCAGTCAGTATGAAAGATATGAAGATGATCCCCACTCCTACAGGAATTCCCCGTGTCATACTGGTGTTTTCATGAAGTGGTGTCCCAAGCCATTCAGGCGCAAAAGCAATAAGGAAAATAAAACCAACATAAAGCACTAACATAATGATGGATAACAGCCAGGCAAAACGTCCTCGCTTCTTAACTAACTCCTTAAAGCGGGGATTATTTTCAATCTCTTGATAAATGCCGTCACTCATTGGAGTATCTCCTGTTGATTTTAAACGCCACACCTTAAGCCCAGATACGGCTCCGCACTTTTGGTGATACGTTATTTAGGCCGCCTTACGGCGGCACATATGTTTTACGACATATTGATGGATTGTTTTTCTTCCAGCAGTTTTTCAACAACACCCGGATCGGCCAGCGTGGAGGTATCTCCTAAATTGCTAGTATCACCAGAAGCAATTTTGCGCAAAATACGCCGCATAATCTTTCCAGAACGCGTTTTGGGCAGAGAGTCTGTCCAATGAAGGATATCAGGTGTTGCAATTGGGCCGATTTCTTTACGAACCCAATCTCTGACTGCGGTATACAGCTCAGGAGAAGGTTCTTCACCATGCACTAGCGTGACATAGGCGTAAATAGCTTGTCCTTTGATATGATGCGGGATACCCACAACGGCAGCTTCGGCGATTTTGGGGTATGCAACTAAGGCTGATTCAATTTCTGCGGTTCCCAAACGATGGCCTGAAATATTCAGAACATCATCAACACGGCCAGTGATCCAGTAATAGCCATCTTCATCACGTCGAGCACCATCACCACTGAAATACATTCCTTTGAAAGTGGAAAAATAAGTCTGTTCAAAACGCTCATGATCGCCATATAACGTTCGTGCCTGTGCTGGCCAGGAATCAGTGATAACGAGATTGCCTTCACTCACGCCCTCTAAAATTTCACCGGAATTATCAACTAAGGCTGGACTAATACCAAAAAACGGCAGAGTGGCGGAGCCTGCTTTGAGATCGGTAGCGCCTGGTAATGGTGTGATCATGAATCCACCGGTTTCGGTTTGCCACCATGTATCTACAATAGGACATTTACTGTTGCCTATTTTTTGGTAGTACCATTCCCATGCTTCTGGGTTAATGGGCTCGCCCACAGAGCCCATAATGCGCAATGACGTACGTTTAGTGCCTTCTATGGCTTTGTCACCTTCGGCCATTAATGCTCTGATGGCGGTTGGTGCAGTATAAAGAATATTCACTTTATGCTTATCAACCACCTGACAAAGACGGTTAACTTCGGGATAGTTGGGGACACCTTCAAACATTAAAGTCGTGGCACCACAAGACAGAGGCCCATATAGCAGGTAGCTATGCCCTGTTACCCAACCAATGTCGGCTGTACACCAGTAAATTTCCCCTGGTCGGTAATCAAACGTGTATTTAAACGTTAAAGATGCGTAGACTAAATAACCGCCAGTCGTATGCAGGACACCTTTAGGTTTACCGGTAGAGCCTGAAGTATAAAGAATGAATAATGGATCTTCGGCACCTATTTCTTCAGCGGGACACTCAGCACTCACACTTTCGGTCAGTTCGTGCCACCATAAGTCACGATTGTCATTCCAGTTTTTGGTATTTCCGGTACGTCTGAAAACAACCACATTAGTCACACTAGTAACGTCAGAATGGTTCAGCGCCTCATCGACATTTTTTTTCAATGGGATTGTGCGGCCTGCTCGCAAGCCTTCATCTGCGGTAACCACGAGCTTAGCGTTGCAATCGATAACTCGGCCAGCGATGGCATCAGGAGAGAAGCCACCAAAAATGACGGAATGGATCGCTCCGATACGGGCACAGGCCAACATTGCGACGGCGGCTTCTGGCACCATTGGCATATAGATAGCAACAACATCGCCTTTTTTGATCCCCAGTTTTTTCAACACATTAGCAAATTGGCAGACGTCATGATGTAATTCTCGATAGGTAACATGGCGGGATTCTGCGGGATTATCTCCTTCCCATATAATGGCAGTTTGATCACCACGCTCTTGCAAATGGCGATCAAGACAGTTGGCACTTAAGTTCAGGGTGCCATCTTCAAACCAGCGGATGCTGATATGCCCAGGATCGAAAGAGGTATTTTTGACCTTGGTGTAGGGCCTAATCCAGTCAACTACGTTACCTTTTTCACCCCAGAAGCCTTCTGGGTCTTGCAATGACCTTTGATAGTCATGTAGGTACTGTTGCTTGCTTATCAGGGCCGTATCTGCAATATCAGCAGGAATAAGATGCTTGATTATTTGAGTCATATTTTTATCTCCTTGCAATTGTTAATACTATGTCAAAACAAGGTTAACTAAAGTGCAAGAAGAAATTTTGTTTCTTTTTTGCGCGGAAGATCACGCAATAAAGAGAAGGAATTTTATGGAATGATCATTTAATGCTGTCTCTTTAAGCAAGACTAAGTAATGAGTTTATTATTTTAATTGGATTTATATTCTGTTATTTAGGTTTATTATTGATATTTTTATCTATGGGAAGGCATGAAACGTGAATGTATAAAGGAAACCATAGAGATAACATGGAATTGATAATCATTTTCATTATTGTTCAGTTCACTATAATAATCATGTTGTTCACAAGGTGTGAGCTTTATATATTCTAAATTCTAAACAACTGGAGATATGATATGAGCCATTCATTGCCTTCTCTACCTTACTCCTATGATGCGCTAGAGCCTCATTTCGATAAACAAACGATGGAAATTCACCATACTAAACACCATCAAACGTATGTGACTAACACGAATACGGCTCTGGAAGCCTTTCCAGAATTAAGCGAACTTCATATCGATGAACTTATTCAGCAACTTGATAAAATTCCAGCTGATAAACGCACTTTTATTCGTAACAATGCGGGTGGTCACTCAAACCATAGCTTGTTTTGGAAAGGTTTAAAATTAGGCACCGTCTTGGATGGTGTTTTGAAAACTGCGATTGAGCGTGATTTTGGCAGTATTGACAGCTTCAAAGAAAAATTTGAACAAGCGGCAGCAACTCGCTTTGGTTCTGGCTGGGCGTGGTTGGTACTGAAAGAAGATGGCAAACTGGCTGTTGTTTCAACAGCTAATCAGGATAGCCCACTAATGGGTGAAGAAATAGCGGGCGCTTCTGGTTACCCGATTGTGGGTCTGGATGTATGGGAGCACGCTTATTACCTGAAATATCAAAATCGCCGCCCTGATTACATCAAAGCATTTTGGCATGTAGTCAACTGGGATGAAGCAGCAAAACGTTACGAAGAAAAAACGAAATAATCCCTCCTATTATTTTTTTCATAAGAATGCGGGTCATTGCTGTGCCCCGCATTCTTATTGTCTGTAATCTTGGTATTATGCCTGGATAATACGTGTACATCTTCACTAGCTCATTGAGAGGGAATAAAGAATGTATTATCCACAAATATATAGAGGCAAAATATCATCATCAGAAACATTGGGTTTCAGTGCGATCAATAAACTGGTGGTGAATGGTCGTTTACAGCTAACCTCTCTTGGGCTAGAAGGCGATGAACAAGCGGAAACTCGCTTTCATGGCGGCACTGATCGTGCGCTTTGCCATTATCCAGGTGAGCATTACCTATTTTGGAAAAGGCAATTTCCTGAATTGGCGGAATTATTTGCCTCTCCCTTGTTTGGTGAAAATATATCTACAGAAGGCATGACAGAAGATAATGTCTATATTGGTGATATTTTCCACTGGGGTGAAGCTCTGATTCAAGTAACTCAACCACGTTCTCCATGTTATAAACTCAATTTTATTACAAACATCAATGAGTTTGCTGCGATGATGCAAAATAATGGGCGATGTGGTTGGTTATATCGAGTTATCTCTCCTGGTTTGGTCAGTGCTGGTGAACCGATAAAACTGTTAAGCCGTAATAGCGATGTTTCTGTTAAGGAAGCAATTTCCATTGCTTTTCATAACCCATTTGATGAAGAGCTGTATCGTCGTTTAATGGGGGCTGCTGGGCTGTCTGCCAGTTGGAATCTGACGATGCAAAAGCGCATATTGCATGGAAAAATCGAGGATTTTAATCGTCGTTTATTGGGTAATTAATGGAATTTATATGCCAAAGGGGGGGAAATGGATACCCTTTGGCATTGATATAGAATCGGCTGTTACGGATGAGCGATCAAGCCTACCGCTTCATAGACTTTATCCAAGGTTGCCTGAGCGCGAGCCTGAGCCTTGGCCGCACCTTCTGCCATAATTTGGTTAAGTAAAGCTTCATCATTACGGAAATGATGGAAACGTTCCTGTAAGCCTGTCAGCATTTCACTTACCCCATCTGCGACGGCTCCTTTCAAATGGCCGTACATTTTACCTTCAAACTCGGCTTCTAATTCAGGAATAGTTTTACCTGTTACACCAGCGAGGATATCCAGTAAGTTGGAAACGCCGGGTTTGTTTTCCTGATCATAACGCACGCAAGGTGGTTCGTCAGAATCGGTAACCGCGCGTTTAATTTTCTTGGCGACGGATTTAGGGTTTTCCAGCAGCGCAATGACGTTATTGCGGTTATCATCCGATTTCGACATTTTCTTGCTCGGATCTTGCAATGACATCACGCGGGCGCCACCTGTTGGAATGAATGGCTCTGGAACAGTGAAAATATCGCCGTATAAAGCGTTAAAGCGCAGTGCTAAATCACGGGTTAATTCAAGGTGCTGCTTCTGGTCAATACCCACAGGGATCTGATTGGCCTGATAAAGCAAAATATCAGCAGCCATTAGAACCGGATAATCAAACAGGCCAGCATTGATATTTTCTGCATGGCGGGCTGATTTATCCTTGAACTGAGTCATGCGGCTTAGTTCACCGAAATAAGCATAGCAATTTAGCACCCAGCTTAACTGGGAATGTTGTGGAACATGTGACTGAACGAAGATGGTACTTTTCTTTGGATCAATACCACAGGCAAGGTAAAGCGCCAGCGTATCCAGCGTGCGTTTTTTCAGTTCATTGGGATCTTGACGCACGGTAATGGCGTGCTGGTTAACGATGCAATAGATGCAATCGTATTCATCTTGCATTTTAACCCACTGACGTAACGCCCCCATATAGTTACCGATGGTCAATTCACCGGAGGGTTGTGCGCCGCTGAATACAATAGGTTTTTGGGAGTTTGGCTTCATTGCAGTGGGTTCATTCATTTTATTAAGCTTCCTGTATTTTCAAACTGGATAATGGGTTCAAAGTGGATAGTCCAATAGTTGGGAGTAAATCCGAAAAATGGTCCAATACATAATTTGGGTCGCTCGATGCTATCGACTCTCCGTAGTTATAGCCATAGGTTAAGCCAATACACGGGCAACCAGCGGCTTGTGCCGCCAAAATATCATTACGGGAATCGCCAACAAAAAGCAATTCTTCTTTATGCAAACCAAACATCCCCATTGTGAGATAGAGTGGCGCGGGATGAGGCTTTTTCTCTTTAACATCGTCACCGCCGAGTACCAATGAAAAGTATTCACTGATACCTAATGATTCCAGCAATGGAGCAATAAAAGGAGTGGGTTTATTCGTAACAATCGCCATTGGAAAATGGTGTTTTGCCAGTTCTGCCAACGTCTCTTTTACCTGGGGAAACAGTTGGCTGCCTGTGGTTATACTAGTTTCATAAAATTTATCAAACAGCTTGCGCGTTTCGCTATGCGATTCGGCAGACAGTTCTGCTCCAGCCCACTTTAATGCGCGTTCAACCATGACATCAGCACCATTGCCTATCCAGATGGCGACGCGTTCTTTGCCCGCCGCGGGTAAGCCTTTGGCCATCAGAGCCTGATCCAAAGCATCCGCCAGACCGCCAGCACTGTCCACCAGAGTGCCATCCAAATCAAATGCAATGGCACGAATTCCTTTTACGACGTCATTTTTCATGATGCTACCTTCGATAATTTGCGGCGCATCTCATCAATAACCGCTTTATAATCTGGCTGACTGAAAATAGCAGAGCCGGCAACGAACATATCTGCGCCAGCTTGAGCTGCCTCAGCAATATTATTGGGTTTGATACCCCCATCAACTTCGAGACGGATATCATATCCGCTGTCATCAATGATTTTACGTACCTGACGCAGTTTTTTCAGTGTTTCTGGAATGAAAGACTGGCCACCGAAACCTGGGTTAACAGACATCAATAGAATCACATCCAACTTATCTAATACATAATCAAGATAGCTAAGCGGGGTTGCTGGATTGAAGACCAAGCCCGCTTTGCAGCCATGTTCCTTGATAAGTTGCAGTGTGCGATCGAGATGCTCACTCGCTTCAGGATGGAAAGTGATATAAGTTGCACCAGCCTTGGCAAAATCAGGAATAATGCGATCAACAGGTTTTACCATTAGGTGAACATCAATTGGCGCAGTAATGCCATAGTTGCGCAGTGCCTGGCAGACCATTGGACCAATCGTCAAATTTGGCACGTAATGGTTATCCATGACATCAAAGTGCACAACATCAGCGCCTGCTGCCAAAACCTTAGCGGTATCTTCACCTAATCGGGCAAAATCTGCGGATAGAATGGATGGGGCAATCAGAAAGTCTTTCTTCATTGTTATCTTCTCCAATTCATTGTTTTATCCCCCGTTATTTCAGGGGCTGGAAACCTCAATCACTCCTGGCAGTATAACGCCAAAAGTTCATCAACTTTACTGCGGGCAAGAATATTTCTGCTTATTGTCCGGCGGGCTTTAACAATGTAAAGGGAAGCATGATGATACCATTCCCGTGTCATCGGTGTGTCATGGTTAGATATGAGTACCGGAATGCCTTTTTGAGACGAGATATGATAGGCGATATTCGCCAGATTTTCCTGATCGAGAAGGTTAAAACTATTTGTATGATAGGCGGTAAAATTAGCCGTAGCCGAAAGTGGGGCATACGGGGGATCACAATAAACCACCGAACCCTTTGAGGCATTGTTTAATGCTATTTCGTAATGTTGGCTGATGAACGTGGCTTTTTGGGATTTTTCTGCAAACCAGTAAAGCTCATTTTCAGGAAAATAAGGCTTTTTATAGCGGCCAAAAGGCACGTTAAATTCACCTCGTGAATTATAGCGACAAAGCCCGTTATAGCAGTGGCGGTTCAGGTAAAGAAACAGCATACTGCGGCGAAAGGGATCTTTGCTTTTGTTGAACTCTTCTCTCAGGCGATAGAAGTTTTCGGCAGTGTTGAACTCCGATGAAAATAATGGACGGACATGATTAATAAACTCATCCGCGCGAGATTTTACGGCATTATACAGATTGATCAGATCGCTATTGATATCTGACAAAATGTAAGAATCATAATCGGTATTGAGAAATACCGAGCCTGCGCCAACAAATGGCTCAATCAAGCAATCGCCCTCTGGCAGATGACGTTTAATATCATCTACCAAGGGGTATTTTCCACCGGCCCATTTTAAGAAAGCGCGTTTTTTTTTCATGCCGTCAAATTAGTTATTCAATAATTTCAGAGCCGCAGATTGTACTCTGTTTAGGACAGCATATCAGCGCCTAATCAAAATAGTTTTATTTTTTCAGATCTTGCTGAACTTGTTGTAGTTTTCTGACCCAAGGCTTTTTAGACTGAACTTCAGCAGGCAGTGAGGAAATGGCCCTTTTAGCATCAGAAACAGAACCGTAATTACCGTGGATCAAGATAAACCATGTTTTGCCATCGCGTTTAGTTTCATAAACCTTGTAATTGGTAAGGTTATTTTTTCTCGCGAAGGCGCTTAAGGTATCAGAACGGCCGGCACTACTCAATTGTAGTGTGAATCGATTTG
Source organism: Xenorhabdus sp. BG5 (assembly GCF_015163665.1). Taxonomy (GTDB): domain Bacteria; phylum Pseudomonadota; class Gammaproteobacteria; order Enterobacterales; family Enterobacteriaceae; genus Xenorhabdus. The sequence goes on from NZ_JADEUG010000040.1 coordinate 9,685, forward strand.
CGGGTGCATTCAGCAGATTACCACCCGCATCGGCGACATGCTTTTTATTGGTCTGATGTTGACTAGCTGCTTTGGAGTGATTGTCTTCTCTGGTCTTATTTTCTATTTTGGGTGGCACAACCTTCTCTGGTTTGCTTGGCTCAACAGGTGATGTTACCGTTGGTTTAGCGGGTTTGGCCAGCGGTTGTGTCAGATTGTTTTGTACAGAATGATTGATGGTGCTTTGTTGTTGATTCAAAGCATCAGAAATATCACCAGGTAACTCTATACGCTGGTTGTAGCCACCCGTTCCAGTTTCGCGAGGAAGATCTTTGCTTGGTGTACTATTAATGGGTGGCGGGCTGATTTCACGTGCGCCATGAGTTGCTGGTTCTGACGGATTTTCTTGCTCGCTGCCAAGGGAATTGGTAGAAAGTGAAGAAGAACCAGAAAGGTTAATACTCTTTTCCGCTGCATTTTGCTGTGATTGTTGTTTTTCATGCTCAGTGGGTGATTTCAATGCAGAGCTGATAGCAATAATCAGAAGCAAAAGTACCAGAATACCAACACCGATCATTATTTGTTGGCGGGATATTGCGAGCTTCGGTTGATTGAATTGGCTTCTGGAGCGCTGAGGATTGCGATCAGAAGTATCAGGCTTTAATTCACTTTCTGTTTTTTGTTTGTTTTCTGATTTTAATTCGTCCACATGCCCTCCTAACAGAGATAGTTCTGCCAATTGTTATTGAAGAGGTTTGGCAGTCTGACCTAACTAAAACCGATGATGCTTTATTTGATAATCTCGCTATTGTATAGCATAACAGCTAGAGGATAATTCATCATTCAGCTTTTATTATCAGCGCAAATTTTGCCATATCCAGAAATTCCCTTCATCTTCCAAATTTCAGCCTGGCAGTAAAATTCACTGCCAGAGCAATAAGTTGGAATTAATTAGAGAGTAAGTGTATCTAGCGGGGGGATGGCTGGGATAGATGAACGGCATCCAATATAACTTCTTTCCCAATATCAGAACGAAGTTTTGCTTCCCCAATGGCTGTCGGTAATACCAGATGCAGTTTCCCGGCAGAAACTTTTTTGTCACGCATCATATGAGGTAAATAGGCATCAGGGGACATTGCCTCAGGGCCATTGACAGGTAATTTTGCTCGTTCTAGCAAGCGGATGATACGTTGGGTGTCCTGTTTTGCGAATGTGCCGACAAGTTCAGATGTTCTGGCCGCCATCACCATACCCGCAGAAACAGCATGACCATGCAGCCAGACGCCATAACCCATTTCAGCCTCAATTGCATGTCCAAAGGTATGACCAAGGTTTAACAGTGCTCGCATTCCACTGCGTTCTTGTTCATCAGCTGCGACAACCAACGCTTTGAGTTCGCAGCAACGACGGATGCAATAAGCCATTGCCTGATTGTCGAGAGCCAGTAATTTCTCAATATTATCTTCAAGCCAGCTAAAGAATTCGCCATCCAGAATAATGCCGTATTTAATCACTTCAGCCAGACCTGAATATAACTCTTGAGCAGGTAATGTTTTCAGGCAATTGAGATCGACAATAACCGAAGCTGGCTGGTAGAAAGCGCCTATCATATTTTTGCCGAGGGGGTGGTTGACTCCTGTTTTTCCACCGACGGAAGAGTCAACCTGAGAGAGCAGCGTGGTGGGTACTTGGATGAAACGAACACCGCGTTGATAGCTAGCTGCGGCAAACCCCGTCATATCACCGATTACACCACCACCAAGGGCGATAAGGGTTGTGTCACGACCATGATTATTTTCCAGCAAGGCGGAAAAAATGTCATTGAGCACAAAAAGTGATTTGTGCTGTTCACCGTCAGGCAAGATAACTTCATTTACCCGAAGATCCATTCTCTGCAATGTGGATTTCACCTGTTCGAGATACAGGGGAGCAAGCGTCTCATTGGTCACTATCATGACCCGTTGACCTGCTTGCAGGGGCTTGAATGCCTCACTGTCAGAAAATAGCCCTTCGGCTATGGTAATTGGATAGCTTCTTTCACCTAACGTAACAGTCACTTGTTCCATATCAGCTTTCGCCTTATCGTTTGCCGCCGTGCGGACTCGCTATAATCAGTTTTTTTCCAATAATTCAATGATTTGGTTAGCGACGACTTTGGCGCTTTGCTCATCTGTGCGAATAGTCACGTCAGCAATTTCCTCATAAAGAGGATTGCGCTCATCAGCCAAATTCTCTAAAACTTCTCGTGCTGGTGCATCAACTTGAAGTAAAGGGCGTTTTTTATCGCGCTGGGTACGAGCCAACTGTTTTTCGATGGTTGTTTCTAAATAGACGACCACACCACGGGCAGACAGGCGATTGCGGGTTTCTTTTGATTTAACAGAACCCCCTCCAGTAGCCAATACGATGCCTTGTTTTTCAGTCAGTTCGTTAATTATTTTTTCTTCGCGATCGCGGAAGCCTTCTTCGCCTTCCACATCAAATACCCAGCCCACGTCAGCTCCGGTACGTCGCTCAATTTCTTGATCAGAGTCGTAAAACTCCATATTGAGTTGCTGAGCTAACTGACGACCAATAGTGCTTTTGCCGGCACCCATAGGCCCAACCAGAAAGATATTGCGTTTCTCTGCCATGTTTTTGGTATTACTAAGACTGTTTGTTAATGATAACCCGCCCCGCCAATCAGATTAGCCACGGGACCTAAACTGAAACCTCATGAGTGATAATGTGAGATCAGATAGGAAAATTATCTCAGCACATCAGCCTGTATTGCAACTATATAAATTTCGCACGAACTGAATCATTGGGTTCATGCTTTTGCTGGCCGATTGAGAGCCTATTGTATTTACCTTCCATCCTACAACTTGCTGTTTTGCTGCAATTTGCCATCTATTGGGTATAAACTCTTGCTTGCGATATTAGATCTGCTCACTCAATTAGTTAATCCTTGTATGCTAAATTACTCTCAGCGTCAAATCCATAAACAGGCCAGACCAAGAAAAACGGTAGGCGTTTTGACAGAAAAAACACAATTATGTTATTAATTAATTGATTTTTATATTATATTTTTCATTGGTTAAATATCGGTCAGTTGAGGCGTAATAAAAATTACGAGTTCCCGGCGGCTATGTTGTTCTCCTTTTTGGTTAAATAATGCCCCCAATAGGGGAAGATCTGACAAATAAGGAACTTTTTGTAAACTGGCGGTTTTTTTCTGTTGAAAGATCCCTCCGAGAATCAAGGTCTCCCCATTTCTAATGGTAACTTGGGTTATTATCTCTTGTTTATCAATGGACAAATTTTCATTTCCTCCCTGGTTGATGGGAAAACCGGGCGCATTCTGACTAATTTTCAGCGCGAGCCGGATTTTTCCCTGCCTTAAAATATGGGGAGTCACTTCCATGCCCAATACTGCCTCTTTAAATTGAACGGTAGTTTTGTCCTTGTCCTGAACGATATAGGGAATATCGGACCCTTGCTTGATACTGGCTGTTTGCTGGTGTGACGCTGTGAGCCGTGGGCTGGCGATGATATCAAGCTGGTTTTCCTGCTCTAGTGCACTGAGTTCCAGCTCTAGTAAGTTTGCATGAATGCGGGCGGTATTCAGTACCAACCTATGGCGTTGGTTGCCAGCGGGTTGATGTAGATTTAAGCGGTTTAGACCTAGTGATTGATTATGTGGATCGGCGTTTACTCCCCAGTGAATTCCCAATTCATGCAAGGCTTCCTGACTGCTGGTAACAATATGGGCAGTGATCTGTACTTGTTGCTGTGGGGTATCGACTTCTTTCAGCCAGTTTTTAATACGGGTAATGGCATCAAATTTATCTTCCAGAATCAGGCTGTTGGTTAAGGGATCGTGTTCAACCTTTCCCCATTTTGTCAGTAATGCAGGGTGATTTTGCTGTAATTGTTCTGCCACTTGCCCTGCATCGGCGTATTGCAAAGTAATCGCCTGATATTCGATCTCTTGTTCTTGCTCATTTTGTTCTGCTGGAGAAAAGTCAGCTGCATTCTCGATTATCGGAGGCTGGAACGGATCTCTTATTGCCATTTCAAAATTTGGCTCTCCTCCGGTAAAACCGAATAGGGGGAATAAGAGGCAGATTAGGAGAATCAAAGGATATCGGTTCATGATTTCTCCTCATCTGAAAACACCATGCGAACCATTAGGTTATCATCGGCAGGTGTAATTGTGATGTGCTTGATTAATAACGGTGGCTGCAATTTTTGAATTTCATTTAAGAAATGGAGAAATTGACCGTAATTTAGCGACAGCATGATATGCCAGAAAACGTGTTCATTTTCTTTGTGGATTTTCCACTCCATTAGCTGACTGCCGGAGTGGGTTAGTGGTATATGCAGTTGTTTGAGTATGGTCGTATTATTTTTTGAGGATGAAAGATGGCCGTTTTGAGCAAAGTTTGTGGTCATATGCTGGATCTGCTGTTGCGTTTCAGGCAGAGATGGCAGTTCAGTAAGCTTTTGCCGAGATAGAACCACATTGTGTTGCTGCTGCTTAATATTGCTCTGGAGGGTATGAATTTCATACCGATTTTTCTGCCAGATTAAAAAATAGAACCCCAACAGCAATGAGATGATGAGCAATTGCTGCAAGACAAGCTGTTGCCAGACAGGCCGATAAAACCATTCCAGATAATTATTTCTCATCGGACTCTCCCATCAACCAATTTGCATCAATGGTAAAAACCTTGAAATGATCTTCTGTCGTGGTCATTTTTCTTAGTTGCACATTGATAAGCGAAGTATCGTCAGTCAGGTTATCCAACAAATTGGAGATATCGGTATAGTTTTGACTGCGGGCGGTAAAAATTAATTGTCCACTGTCGTCACTAAATGCAGTCAGCCAACTATTCTCTGGTAATAAATGAGGAAGTTGACGAAATAGTTGTAAATAACGTTGATTCTGTTCCATGAATAGGCGTTTTTTCCGTAATTGTTGTGACAATTGTTGATACTGTTGCACGGCTTGGTTTGTTGTGCTGATACTTTGTTGTAATTGAGCCAATTGGTGAGTCATTTCCGTTAATTGTCCGCGATATTGTCTCATCTGGTTTGTTTGTAGCGTAGAAATAAACACCAATACTGCTGTCCACAACGTAAGTTGTAAGCAAAGTAATGCTCCCCATGTTTGGCACTGGCGTTTCAGCCTTTTCTGCCGCCAGGGTAAGAAATTGACTTGATGCATCATTGATCACTCGGCCTGATCGCTAAACCTGCGGCAATAATGAACGCATTCGTTTTATCTGGCAGCGGGGGATGATAATGACGGAATGCCATTAAGAGTTGCCAGATATTGGCCGATTTTGTTGATACTGATGTCGATTGCTCTTCATCGCTGTAATAAATTGCATAATCTTCGGTTTCTGGCGTCATGGGGAGCTGGTTGATGATCTGAGCCAGATGGGAATCCGGTTGTGAAGTTATCAGGCCATAACCGAAAGGTCGGTTAGCAGGGGCCACCCATAGCCAATCTGTCATACGTTTGTGGACCAACCAACTGTCGTCAGGCACTCCCGCAAGTTTGGCGACATAACGCAATGCACAGGGTGCAATATCAATGGCATCAAGGGATAAATTGATCTCCGCGAACAGATGCAGCCAGAGGTTGAGATCTTTTCGACGGGTTGCACTAATGCAAATCTGCTGACCGTGAACACGATAATCCAACGCCAGGTCACTGGCAGGAAATTGTTTTTCAGCATTGGCGTGCACAAACCAGCCAAGTTCCGGCTCCTGCAAAGCAGTATGGTCAGGCAAGGCGATCTGGCGCTGTAAGGTTTGCTGAACAGGGAGGGCTAATCTTACGCTAAGATTCTTAGGTAATATTTTTCGCCATTGCATTAAAATGTGGAGTAATTTTTCAGGATTTTGTAGCCGTCCTCCTGAACTAATCTCGCTGGATAAGTGATATTGCCAGCAATGCCGAAGTTGCCAACCGTCACGGCGTTTAATGGCGGCAAGAGCGCGAATGTAATGATCTTGGACATCCAATCCGATATACCATTTAGGTGGATACATATAGAGATCTCCTTATCTACTATCAACGAAAACATCAAATTAATGAAAACCTAATGAGACATGAAAGCGGGATTGGTAAAAGTGATATCTATTATTGTACATATAGTGTTGTACAACCTTTATACTAATCCCTTTATACTAAGCCTTTTATACTACGTACTGATCGTTTATAAACTGCCCGATTAACATGGCGTGAGAAATTTCAGGTGAAGTTCATAAAGTATTTTTTGATCCTTATTGTTGTTTGCATTTTATTGGGAGTTGCCTCGATTTTTGGTTTGTACAAATATATCGAGCCACAGCTTCCTGATGTTGCGACGCTAAAGGATGTCCGGTTACAAACACCGATGCAGGTGTACAGTGCTGATGGCGAATTAATAGCCCAATATGGTGAAAAACGCCGTTTACCCCTTACCTTGTCAGAAATCCCTCCCCTAATGGAGAAAGCCTTTATTGCCACGGAAGATAGTCGTTTTTATGAACACCACGGTGTTGATCCTATCGGGGTTATCCGTGCTGTTTCTGTGGTAATGACTTCTGGTCATGCTTCCCAAGGGGCGAGTACCATCACTCAGCAGCTTGCGCGAAACTTTTTTCTTAGCAGAGAGAAGACATTGATACGTAAAGCGAAAGAGGCATTTTTGGCGATTAAGATCGAACAATTATTAACTAAGGATGAAATCCTGGAGTTGTATCTCAACAAGATCTATCTCGGCTATCGTGCTTATGGTGTTGGTGCTGCGGCTCATGTCTATTTTGGCAAGGACGTCAACGAGTTGACATTAGGTGAGATGGCGATGATCGCCGGTTTGCCGAAGGCGCCTTCAACGTTTAACCCACTTTATTCTTATGATCGCGCGATCAGCCGCCGCAATGTGGTACTGGGAAGGATGCTGGAAGAGGGATATATCACTCGGCGTCAGTATGATGAAGCCAGAGAAGAAAAATTGGTTGCCCGTTATCATGCGCCACAAATCGTTTTTTCTGCGCCTTATCTGACAGAAATGGCTCGTCAGGAAATGATCAATCGATATGGTGAAAATGCCTATACAGATGGTTATAAGGTCTATACCACTATCACGCGCAAAACTCAGTTAGCGGCTGTGAACGCGGTTCGTTCTAATGTGATTGACTATGATGTCCGTCACGGTTACCGCGGTCCTCAGGAAGTGTTGTGGAAAGCCAATCAGCCAGCATGGAGCCAAACGCAAGTTATCGATAAGCTGAAAACCTTGCCTAAATATGGTCCTCTGGTACCGGCCATTGTGACACAATCCAGTACTCACCAGGCACAAGTGGTGCTGGTGGATGGTAGCAAAGTTGAGTTGACAATGGCAGGTGTGCGCTGGGCACGTCCATTTAAAACCGACAGCTTACAAGGCGCTGTACCACGTGGTGTCAATGAGGTCATTCGGGCAGGCGAACAAATTTGGATCAGAAAAGTTAATGATACCTGGTGGTTGGCTCAACTTCCTGACGTTAATGCGGCGCTGGTTTCCATCAATCCGATGAATGGTGCGATAGAAGCGTTGGTCGGTGGATTTGATTTTGAATTGAGTAAATTTAACCGTGTGACACAATCATTGCGTCAGGTCGGTTCCAATATCAAGCCATTCCTGTATACCGCTGCAATGGATAAGGGGCTGACATTGTCTTCATTACTGAATGATGCACCAATCAGCCGTTGGGATGCTGGAGCTGGAACGGATTGGCGTCCGAAAAACTCACCACCGACTTACGATGGTCCAATTCGCTTGCGTCAGGGGTTAGGGCAATCCAAAAACGTAGTAATGGTTCGAGCCATGCGTGCGATGGGAGTTGATTATGCGGCTGATTACTTAAAGCGCTTTGGTTTACCGGGTGAAAACGTTGTACGCACAGAATCTTTGGCTCTGGGTTCCCCTTCATTTACCCCACTACAGTTAGTACGCGGTTATGCCGTAATGGCAAATGGTGGTTACTTGGTTGATCCTTACTTCATCAGCAAAATTGAAAATGATGAAGGGAAAGTGTTGTTTGAAGCGAAACCTAAACTTGCTTGTCCACAATGTGAAAACATTCCGGTGATTTATGGTGAAACAGCACGTTCCATCGAATTATCTGAAGATTCCATTGAGAACGTGGCGCATTCTGATGTTCCGCAAAATCCAGCTTTACCGCCTCAACCGGAGTTAGAAAGTATATCGGGAAATGTTCATGTGGATGATCAACAGTATGCTCCCCACGTTATCAGTACACCGTTGGCGTTCCTTATTCATGATGCCTTAAATACCAATATCTTTGGTGAGCCAGGTTGGATGGGAACGGGCTGGCGTGCTGCCCGTGATTTGAAGCGCCGTGATATTGGTGGCAAAACCGGGACGACCAATAGCTCAAAAGATGCGTGGTTCTCCGGTTATGGCCCAGATATGGTGGCAACAGCCTGGATTGGCTTTGATGAACATAGCCGAAGTTTGGGACGTACTCCGGCATTAAAAGGTGAAGGCGGAGCGAAAACGGCTCAGCCAATTTGGGATGATTTTATGAAGGCCGCGTTGGAAGGGGTGCCTGAGAAATTCATGGAACCTCCTGCTGGTATTGTGTCTGTCACGATTGATCGGGCAACGGGTAAGCTACCTAACGGTGGGGGCAATACCCGTAAAGAATATTTCATTGATGGCACTCAGCCGACGGAATATGCCGTACCTGATGTGGGTACGACAGTCACTGAAAATGGTGAAAGCCGTGAATTATTCTGATTGATCTTCCTGCAATCAAAATAACGGAAATAAAAAGGCTTTGTCAGGGAACTGACGGGGCCTTTTGTTATTTACTGGGGAAGATGATTATGATGCGAATTAATTTTGAACGTGTAGTTAATTTGTGTATTTATTATTTTTAATAAACTGAATTATTTTTCATAAATATCATTAAAATTATTACATGGATCAAATTAAACCTTACTCTGTTTAGGTGTTTATTCTTTATCTCCGTATTTTACTTAAAACGAGTATAAAATGGGTATTGGGATATCAATTGCATACTCGTTTTTAAAGAATGCATTAATTAATGTTTCCCATTATTTTTTTGCTTGCAGGTATCGTTGAGCAAAAAATAAGGCACTGACATTTCTGGCTTCGTTGAAATCGGGATGCTCCAATAGTGACATCATGTCAGAGATTGGCCAGCGTTTCTGCACGAGTGGTTCGGGTTCATCTCCTTTCAAACATTCTGGATAAAGATCATGCGCAATCATGATATTCATCTTGCTGGAAAAATAGGACGGTGCCATTGTCAATTTGGTCAATAGCTCCAATTTTCCTGCGCCGAAACCAATTTCTTCCTTCAATTCACGATTGGCGGCTTCAAAAATACTCTCGCCAGCATCAATGGCACCTTTTGGAAAACCTAATTCATATTGTTCGATGCCGACTGCATATTCGTGAATCAGAATTAATTCATCCCCGATAATTGGAATAATTAGAACTGCTTCACGATTTGCCGGTTTCATTCGTTCATAAACGCGTTTTACACCATTACTAAATTCAAGATCAACAGATTGAATATTGAATAAGCGCGAGCGGGCAACGTCATTTATATTCAGAATCTTAGGTTTTTTCAGATCAATCATGCTTGCCCCTGATGGTTATCATATACCGGATAATTAAAAATAATAATGCGCCAAATCACTTAAATATTACTGTATTTTTTAAGTGTTGTGATGAAATGGTTACGCATTCAAGCTTTGCTTTAATATGGCGGATTATGTTAGTAAATGATAGCGATTATCGCTTGAATGTATTTTTGTTGCTATCTTACTCACTCTTACAAAAAGACGTTAGTTTATGGAAAGGTATGAGAAAAATTATATAACCTTTTGTAAATAAAATTAAAAATAGAAGACAAGAATAGGAATAGCCTGATTTTGAGTGTTTCATGAGATTGTTATTCTGCTGATCTCTGTACTGTTGTTATGAGCATGGGGAAAAAATGAGCTTATTGGTCATTATATTGGCTATTTTTATCATTAGCCTGATTATAATGGCTTCCTTTCTGATTTTCAGATGGAGGCGGCTTGGTAACGCGTGTTATCTACAGTCAATGACTAAAACTGCCAGCCGTAAACTGGATACGGATGAATACCAAGCCATAGAATCTTACTTGCGAAATGCCCGTCTTCTGATGAAACCAAATAGTAGACACAGGGCTGATTATCCGGTATTGCCTGTTAAACATGATGATATCTATACCATCACGCATCCTATTAGCCGTTTTTCTACAGCAACGGATGGGGAGCATCGTTGGCGCTATTACCTTGGGGAAACAGAAATACATTTACCTGTGTTGCTTGAGCCATTTATCAAGCAGCAAAATACGATTGAGATTGTTAAAACCACATCAATGCCGCTTGTCATCGCGATTAATGGCCACTTTCTGAAACATTATCAACAAGATCTGTCCATCTCGAGAGTAACGGCAAAAACCGAACAGGCCTCCATTCAAAAAAATGGCAATTCGAGTGCTAAGTTACTGCATATCCGCAAAGAGACATTAGAAGAATATCGTTTGCGGAAATCAACGGGCATTCAGGGAAGCATCCTGATGTGTGTTGGTTTATCGCTGTGGTTTGTGGCTCTTTTTGTGCCCATTCCGATGTTGCCGTGGTTAATGCTGGTGGCGTTTTTGTTTATTTTAGGCAGTTTTTGGTCACATTTTCGATTGCCCTCTAGTCGAAAATTAGTCAATATCCATTGTTTCACTGGCATTCCGAAACGATGGGGAATATTTAGCGAATTTGAGCCGGAGCAAAGAAAGAATATCTCTCTGGGCGGCATTGATCTGGTTTATCCCGTACATTGGGAGCCTTATATTTCCCATGATCTTGATCAGAATACCGATATTGACATATACACCAACTGCCATGTTGTGCGGCAGGGGCGCTATCTCTCTTTGCATGAAGAAGAGAAGCACTATCCTTATCAGCGTAGTAGAAAGAATGTGTTGTTGGTGGTTTTCTCTGTATTTGTCATGCTGTTGCTTTACTTTTACCCGCCGGTGAACTTATCCATGCGGCTTAGTTTTGCCTGGTTATATGGTAGTAATACCAAGGTCATTACCAGCTTCCATGAGCTACAAGATATGCCGTTGAAGGAAGGGGATGTATTAAAGGTCAAAGGTGTTGGGATGTGCTATGTTCCCCCCAATATCATGCCCAAAGCGAATATTACAATATTCGCACCATTTGATTGTGTGGGTATCTATTGGAATAATGAAATTCCATTACCTATGCTGGAATCTGAAGTTGTCGAAAGTGCTTCAGCATTGATTACAGCGGTTGGTGAGCAATTACATCCAGTTGAACGTAAAAGTAATCCTAACCTGAATGCAGCCATTGCCAAATCAGGCATGACCATGCTCGATAATTTTTCACAAATCATTTTGAAAACACAAAAGTTGTGCCAGAACGATGCTGATTGTGACCGTTTGAAAAATGCATTGGTCAATTTGGGAAATGCCAAAAATTGGGACAAATTGTTAAAAGCCGCTGAAAGCGGCAAGCTGGACGGAACTAAGGTATTGCTGCGTTCTGTCAGTGCCGATGCGTTGGAAAAACTGATTGATTCTACTACGGCATCATTTATCTATCGCGAGATCGATAGAATGATCATTCTTATCAACAGTCCATCTCCGGGAGGCGTTTTATTGCTGAGTGATGAGGGGAAAACCTTAGTTGAATACCCGATGCGAACACACTACATATACGAACACTCAGCTTTAGATCGGTGGCGGGAATTACAGGGGCTTTTAGAACTGTTGATGAAGACACCATTTGAAACAGAGGGGATTGTGACAAAATTGTCAGAAGATCCCAATGGGACTCGCCATATCATGTTGCATCGTGAACCGGATTCCACGTCGGTTATTCGTTATCTGGGAAGTTGTCTGCTGCTGGCGATCTTGCTGGTAACGTTGATCGTCAACGTCATATTGATTATCAAGAAAAAGCAGAAGAACCGACGGCGTATCCAACATATTACCCAATACTACGATAACTGTTTTAATGGGAGAAATATCCATGCAGAATTCAGACACTGATCAGGTTGTTCGCCTTGATAAATGGCTGTGGGCTGCCCGTTTTTATAAAACCCGTTCCATCGCGCGTGAAATGATTGAAGGGGGAAAAGTTCATTATAATGGGCAACGGAGTAAGCCGAGTAAGCTGGTTGAATTGAATGCAGAGATTAAACTGCGTCAGGGAAATGATGAAAAAACGGTGATCGTCTTGGCATTGTGCAGTCATAGACGGAGTGCTACCGAAGCCCAGCAGCTTTATCAGGAAACGGCGGAGAGCGTTATCAATCGGGAAAAAATGGCATTGGCTCGTAAAATGAATGCGCTCACGATGCCGCATCCCGATCGCCGTCCAGATAAAAAAGAACGGCGTACACTAATAAAATTCAAGAACGCAAAATTAAATGAGTCGGAAAATACTTAATCGATTTTAAATTGCATCCAATAAAAACGGGCAATTTGAAAGACAAAGGGGACAACCGTCTCAGTGAAATGAGAGAGATTTATGACCAAGCATGACCAATTACACCGCTTTTTATTTGAAAGCCATTCTGTCAGGGGGGAACTTGTTTCCGTTAGTGAAGCTTACCAACGGATGCTGGAGAATCATCATTTTCCCCAACCGGTACAGCAGCTATTGGGTGAATTGTTGGTCGCAACCAGCCTGTTAACCGCTACCTTGAAATTCAATGGGGATATCACGGTACAGATCCAGGGGGATGGGCCGGTCAAACTGGCGGTGATTAATGGTAACAACCTGCAACAGATGCGTGGCACGGCTCGCATTGATGGTGAAGTGCATGCCACAAGTAGCCTGCACGATATGATCGGCAATGGTTATATGGTCATTACAGTGACACCAACAGCAGGTGAGCGTTATCAAGGCGTTGTGGCGCTGGAAGGCAATACGTTGGCAGAGTGTTTGGATGCATACTTCAAACAGTCAGAGCAGTTACCAACTCGCCTGTTTATCCGTACTGGGGTGCAGGATGGAAAAATAGCAGCAGGTGGTATGTTATTGCAGATCTTGCCTGGGGCACAGGAAGGCAGCGAAGAGATGCTTGACCATTTGGTGCAACTGACTGCAACCATTAAGGGTGAAGAGTTGTTTACGCTGGATGCGAAAGAAATTTTGCATCGCCTTTATCATGAAGAAGATGTCACGCTATATGAGCCTCAGCAAGTGGAATTCCGTTGCACCTGCTCCCAGCAACGTTGTGCTGATACTCTGGTGACATTATCGGAAGCCGATCTACAGGAAATTTTGCACAACGATGGCAAAATTGACATGCAATGTGAATTTTGCGGCATGCATTATGTTTTCGACGAGAAAGATATCAACGAAATAAAAGCTACAAAAACAGAGCGGTTGCACTAATTAGGTTTCATAGGGCGTTATATACCTGTCTCTTCTACACAAATCCCTCGATTGAATCGAGGGATTTTTTTGAACCTTTTTCTACCTAGCTGATCTCAATAAGAAATACTACGTTGAGGTCACGTATGATGTTTTCAACAGATGCTGAGCAATGGGCAAAAGAAACTTTTCAATATGCTGATTTAGGGGATAGTCGCCGCACTAAGCGCCTGATCAAACTGACTTCTTCTCTTGCCAATCATTTAGGACTGTCTCTCGTGCAATCTTTAAAATCCCCTGCGGATATCGAAGCTGCTTATCGCTTCGCTCGCAATCAAGCCATTAATCCTCAAGCTATCGCAGAAGCTGGCTTTGTCGCCACCGCTGAGCAGGTTAAGCACTATGATTGCCTGCTCGCACTTGAAGATACGACCTCGCTGGAATTTACCCACTCTACGGTTCGAGATGAGATGGGGCACACCACATCCAATAAGCGTTCCAGAGGGATGCATGCGCATTCCGTTCTGCTCTTTGCGCCTGATAAGCAACAGGTCGTTGGGCTTATTGAGCAGACTCGTTGGACCAGAGACCTCCAAGCTTACGGGCAAAGTCAACATCATGCGAGCAGAGCTTACAAAGACAAAGAAAGCTATAAATGGGAACGGGCTTCACGCGCAATGGAAACCCGCCTCGGTGCTGGCATGCGGAAAGTTATCTCGGTCTGTGACCGAGAAGCGGATATTATTGAGTATCTGACCTACAAGGTCTCAAATCATCAGCGCTTTGTCGTTCGCTCTATGCAAAGCCGTTGCATAGAAGAAAGTCCCGACAAGCTTTGCTGTGAAATGCTCCTGAGTCCGCTAGCGTGGAAATTACTGTGGTCAAAGCAAAACAAATCGAAGCCACCGAAGAAAGCCCCAAGCCTCTACTGGGCCTATATTAACCTCGGCAAGCTTGCAGGTTGGTACGATTCAAAACGTAATGGTCGAGTAGGATGGGAAAGATTATGGGAAGGATGGTTCATATTACAAACCATCCTGGAGGGTTACCTGCTTGTACAGTCTCTTGAGCTAGAGATGTGATCAAGAGACAGGTTATATACGCCCTTTTTATTACGAATGATTCTGCCATTCCGTGTTCTGTGTCTCATATAAACTTAAAAAAAATAATGTGATTTCAATTTTTTGATAACAATCGCTGTTAATTAGTCATAATTATTTATTATCCCCACAGAGATAAAGTATAACCGACCAGGAGCAACAAATGAGCGTTACAGGCATTACTGAGCAGGAACTTGCGGTTTATGGTATTCACGGTGTTAGTGAAATTGTTTATAACCCAAGTTATGAACTGTTATTCTCTGAAGAAACTCAACCCACGTTACAAGGGTATGAGCGTGGCACATTGACTAACCTTGGTGCTGTCGCGGTAGATACAGGTATTTTCACGGGGCGTTCACCGAAAGATAAATATATTGTCCGCGATGAAGTGACCCGCGACACCGTATGGTGGGCTGATCAGGGCAAAGGAAAGAACGATAATAAACCGCTCAGTCAGGAAACCTGGTCTCATCTAAAAGGTTTGGTTACTCAGCAGCTGTCAGGCAAACGTTTGTTTGTGGTTGATGCTTTTTGCGGAGCCAATGCGGATACGCGTTTGAAAGTGCGTTTTATTACTGAAGTGGCGTGGCAGGCACATTTTGTGAAAAATATGTTTATCCGCCCGTCAGACCAAGAATTAATTGGCTTCACACCTGATTTTATTGTGATGAACGGCGCTAAATGCACCAACCCACAATGGAAAGAGCAGGGGCTGAATTCTGAAAACTTTGTTGCTTTTAACCTGACAGAGCGTATGCAGTTGATCGGTGGTACCTGGTACGGTGGTGAAATGAAAAAAGGGATGTTCTCAATGATGAACTACCTGTTACCACTAAAAGGTATTGCTTCTATGCACTGTTCCGCCAACGTGGGTGAAGCGGGAGATGTCGCTATTTTCTTTGGTCTTTCTGGGACAGGGAAAACCACGCTTTCCACTGATCCGAAACGTAAGTTAATCGGTGATGATGAACATGGCTGGGACGATGACGGCGTGTTTAACTTTGAAGGTGGCTGCTACGCGAAAACTATCAATTTGTCCAAAGAGGCTGAGCCGGATATCTATCACGCTATTCGCCGTGATGCCCTGTTGGAAAACGTCACTGTACTGGCGGATGGTACGGTTGATTTCAACGATGGTTCCAAAACAGAAAATACCCGTGTTTCTTACCCGATTTACCATATTGAAAATATCGTTAAACCGATCTCAAAAGCAGGGCACGCAACCAAGGTTATTTTCCTGACCGCAGATGCTTTCGGTGTACTGCCTCCGGTTTCCCGTTTGACTCCAGAACAAACCCAATATCATTTCCTGTCTGGCTTCACGGCAAAATTGGCGGGCACTGAGCGCGGTGTGACAGAGCCTACACCTACTTTCTCTGCTTGCTTTGGCGCGGCATTCCTGTCACTGCATCCGACGCAATATGCGGAAGTTCTGGTTAAACGTATGCAGTCATCGGGCGCGAAAGCCTATCTGGTTAATACTGGCTGGAATGGCACGGGTAAGCGTATTTCCATCAAAGATACCCGCGCGATTATTGATGCGATTCTCAGTGGTGATATTGAAGATGTGGATACCATTCAACTGCCGATTTTTGATTTGGCCGTACCAACGACCTTGCCGGGCGTAGATACCCACATTTTGGATCCACGCAATACCTATGTCGATAAATCCGAATGGGATGTGAAGGCAAAAGATCTGGCTCAGCGCTTTATTGATAACTTCGATAAATATACGGATACCGCTGCGGGTGCTGCATTGGTGAAAGCAGGTCCTAAACTGTAATGTAATTTTAAGTTTTCGATCAAAGAACTCTATTCGGTTGGGTAGAGTTCTTTTTCGAGACTCAACATCAGTTGGGTGGTAAATCAAACAGTAAGATCTCACTGTCTTGGTTTGCAGTGAGCTGAAGATGGGATTCATCCCAAATAGCAACACCATCGTTGGTGATAGCTCGTGCTCCATTGATTATCACTTCACCACGAACGACCTGAATCCAGATGTTTCGTGTTTTTTCCATGTTATATTCACCCTCTTCGCTGTTTTTTAATGTCCAACGCCATAATGTCATATTCTGAAAAACTTTTAGGGAACCAGCACGGGCATCAGGAGAGAGAATTAATTGGCGACCTTCGGTCGTATCAAAACGGTGTTGTTCATAACGGGGAGTGAGTCCTGTTTTTTCTGGCATGATCCAGATCTGGTAAAGGTGCAGTTGGCTATCATGCTGTGGGTTATATTCTGAGTGACGGATGCCTGTTCCTGCACTCATAATCTGGAATTCTCCCGCAGACACTTGCCCTTTATTCCCCATGCTGTCTTGATGTTCCACCGTTCCAGACAGCACATAGGTCAATATTTCCATATCCTTGTGAGGATGCATACCGAATCCCTGACCCGCGTCAATCACATCTTCGTTAATGACCCTGAGAGCAGAAAATCCCATGAAATTTGCATCATAATAGTTGGCGAATGAAAAAGTGTGCCAACTGTCCAGCCAGCCGTGATTGGCATGGCCCCGTTCTGAAGCTTGGCGTAAGTAGATCATTGCAAAACCCTTCAAAGTTTTTTTATAGTTTAGTTGAAGGAATGAAATAGAAAAGACGGGAAATTTAATCTTAAATGTCAAAATATTTGAACAAAAATAAGCATAGCATATTGACTATTTACATAGGGATATATCTTTTACATATTTATTAGGGGCCATCCATGATGATTTATCACATGTAA
>NZ_JADEUG010000041.1 GCF_015163665.1 Xenorhabdus sp. BG5
GTCTTACCAAAGCGAGGTAAACGCTGATAAAAGAGGCCGCCTGCCTCACGGTTTTCACGAATACGCCGGTAAATTGTGGTATGGCTGAGTGCTATCTCCGGACATTCTAGCTGCATTCTGTAGCCAATATTCTCCGGTGACCAGCCCATTAATAAGCCCTCAGACATAATGTGCTCGTGTCGGGCATGGTGTTTTCTAAACTGAAAAGCGGTCTTTTTTCGTTTATCTTTCACTGTCTCTGCGGACTCAGCACAATATTGTTCACCGGGGGTATTGCGTTTCAGTTCACGTGAAACGGTACTGGTGTGAACGCCAATGGCTTCAGCTATCTGATATTGTGGAAATCCCTTGTTATGTAGGGCTTGAAGCTGATATCGTTGTCCTAGAGTCAACTGTCGATACTGTCTGATTTGTTTATGCATATCAGGCTACTATTTCTGGTGTGAGAGCTGTGAAATTTATCACAGTTGACTCCCCCTTTTAATATCTCACCTGTTGCACTTCATATGTTAACTCAGCTTCTTGACCATAGTAGCGCTTTATATGCTGAATATATTGATAAGAGATTGCGAGAACTGAGCACTCTTTCACCGGATAAAAAATTGCAAAGGAAGCAGGAAGATTTATCATTTCTTGAAAGTGAACCGCATTCGATTCGTGCAGTATTTCAAAGAAAAAAAATCAGAGAAGATTATTTCTTAAGAGAAATAGATAATCAATTAGTCACTACGTTGGACGTAACCCGAAAAGATGAAAGAGGCTTTATTGCCTTACAACGTTATTCTAAATAAAGATAGGAATCGCAGCGAGTATGATAAAGTTGATGCCATTTATATTATTACCACTCACTTTGTGCCTAACAGGGTGTGACTTTTTATCTAATGCCATTTCGGACTCTTGGCAAACTTATAAAGATAATTCTGAACCATTTTCACCTCCTGAAAACAATCAATGGATCACAGTTGAAGGTGTTATTCCTCCGAATACTACTCCTATTTTGAAGAGAAGATATATCTCAAATAAATGTTTGTCTACTCACAATACTGCTGGAGGAGCGATTTATCATACTCCTAGGCATCAAGGGGATGACGTTAATATTTCAGTAAACCCCACAACTGGTTATTTTAAGGAAAAAATACCTCTTCAAGGGGGTGGCTGGTGTCAATGGCACATCAATACTATTGTATTCGTTATTATGTACACTGACGTTAATCATTTAATAAAAGATGCTGTGCCCTACACTGGAACAGGTATAACGATTTATATCAATGACTCAGAAAAGCCTAAGGAGATGAAAAAATTCACAAATTATATTAATTATAAACCAATCATTTATCCTTTTCTCCGAAAGGATTATGATACGCCCAATCAAATAGGATTATATGGAGAATCAGGTGGAACAACTTCGTTCGGGTTAAGTTTGATTCCTGGAAGTGAATGGAAAATAACCTACATGCCCACTTTGGATGAAACTAAAATGCCCAAAATAATTGTTTCAGAAAACCCTCCGGGAATATATCCTCGAGGAAATGCAAGAGTTGAATATCCAGATGGAAAAATAGATTTAAACAGAGATTCCATTGATTATTGGAAAATAAATAATACATCACAATGGGAATAGTTATAAATATCTATTAAACCATCTCAACATCAGAAGCTAACGTAATTTATTTATAGCTTCTGATGTTGGAACTGACACCAATCACTCATAACCGAATTTTTCATACATGAGGTTCAATATAGCAAACAAATCCGTTATTTTATTAAATGACACCATCGAACATGGTGAAAGAGTCATTGTTGCTGTGGGGCTACAATTACAAAGGTATTCCTGTTACCGGACTAGGTTCCAGTGAGCTTAGCCTGTATTAATAAACCAAAAGCCGCCTACATCGTCGCAAGCGGCTTAAAGAACCTCAAACAGAAGAGAATATTCAATCGTTCACATTAAACCGCAACTCCCCTTCCAGCTCATCTTCGGCTTCTTCAAACAGCAATATTAGCGCCGCAAAGCGCGTTCTTTTTTGCGGTGTCACGTGGATAAAATTAATCTCAACGGGTAACTGAATATAGCCAGTCACTGCATCCCACAGTGCATCCAGGTTGGCACCAAAATCATCCCCAAGATCGAAACGCTGTTTGAATTCATCATAGAAAGCGTTCAAATCAGGGAGTTGGTTAAAGTCGAATTCCACCTTTTTCATGCCATTACTCCAGTCGGGTAAAACTGTTGTAGTGATCAACCGTTAGATAAATAAAGCCATCATTAGAATAAAGTAACCTGTCACTTCCTCTGTGCCCACACCGATAATTGACATCCGCTTCAAACCAGTGGCGGCCGGATTTTGTCGGTAATTTATTCTCACGGTTGGAGAATTTATCACCACCAATCGCTCTGCCCGGCAATGCTTCACATAAATTACCTGCACGAGCGCTCCAGCCAAGGCGACGGGCCTGTTTCTTTGTGATGTAATAGTCTGGCAATGTGTGATGCTGGCGCAGATAGTCCGCAACACGGTTTTGTTCAGTCAGAACATCAATCTGTTCTTCCTCTGAACTGGCAAAGGCGGTATACATGACAGCCAGAGCCAATAGTACCGCCGCCAGGATGCTCTTTTTCATGATGACCTCAAGCCATTCGCTCTAGTGCTCAAAAAATTATCAGGCGGTGCCACCTACAGTCAGGTTATCCAGTTTCAACGTGGGTTGACCAACACCCACAGGTACACTTTGGCCTTCCTTACCGCAAACACCTACACCTTTGTCGAGAGCCAAATCATTGCCAACCATCGAAATTTGTTGCATGGCTTCAATACCCGAACCAATCAAGGTCGCACCTTTTACTGGCTTGGTGATTTTGCCGTTTTCAATCAAATAGGCTTCAGAGGTTGAGAAAACAAATTTACCCGATGTGATATCCACCTGACCACCACCGAAATTCGGTGCATACAGCCCACGATCCACACTAGCGATGATTTCTTCTGGTGTGGAATTCCCCGCCAACATGTAGGTATTGGTCATACGTGGCATCGGCAAGTGGGCATAGGATTCTCGGCGGCCGTTACCCGTCGGAGCCACGCCCATCAAGCGAGCGTTGAGTTTATCCTGCATGTAGCCTTTCAAAATGCCATTTTCGATCAGGACATTGTATTGCCCTGGAACGCCTTCATCATCAATCGCCAGTGAACCACGGCGCCCTTCAAGTGTGCCGTCATCCACTACGGTACAGAGTTCTGAGGCTACTTTTTGCCCAACCTGACCAGAGAAAACAGAAGTCCCACGGCGGTTAAAATCCCCTTCCAGACCGTGCCCCACCGCTTCATGTAGCAGAACTCCCGGCCATCCAGCACCCAATACGACAGGCATAGTGCCCGCAGGTGCTGCAACCGCTGACAAGTTGATCAGTGCCATGCGAACCGCTTCACGCGCAAATTGCTCTGCCAGAATCTGACCATCTTCGGTACGCAGGAAATATTCGTAACCATAACGAGCCCCACCACCACTGCCGCCACGCTCACGCTTACCGTCTTCTTCCACCAATACACTGACAGAAAGGCGTACCAATGGGCGAATGTCTGCGGCCAATGTACCGTCAGTCGCCGCCACCAGCACTTGTTCATAAACGCCCGTCAGACTGGCACTCACTTCTTGTACACGGGGATCTTCCGCCCGTGCAATGTGATCAACGCGATGCAACAAAGCAATTTTTTCTTCCCGACTCATGCTCTGCAAAGGATCAACGGCCGGATAAAGTGCCTGATGCGTCACTGCGCCTAACGTGTGCGAGATACCATTACCCACCTCCCGTACAATGCTGCGCGCAGCCTGAGCGCTTTGCTGTAACGCATTCAATGTGATCTGATCTGCGTAAGCAAAACCCGTTTTTTCTCCACTGATCGCACGGACTCCCACGCCTTGATCAATATTATAGGAACCATCTTTGATGATGCGGTCTTCCAATACCCATGTTTCATGATAACTGGCTTGGAAATAGAGGTCGGCATAGTCCAGACGACGCTCCGCCAATTGACCCAGAACCGAAAATAAGTCTTGATGATTCAAATTATTAGCAGCCAGTAAATGTTCACTGACATAAGTTAAACTCATATTGATTACTCTTTTATCTTAATTTGTATTCTTTTTTATCAAAGAAGTCAGTTGTGGACGGAAGCGATTGTGTTTCACCACTTTTATCTGCTCACGCATGTGAGTCAAACTATCCCGACGGATATTAAGCTGTAATGCGCTAACGGTCAGAGGATTTTTCTTAATAATTTCTCCCCAGCCACTGACCGCCATAGTGTGTCCCCATGTCCTGCGAGTGCCGTGTACACCAACCTGTGCCGGTGCCAAAATAATACATTGATTCTCGATAGCACGGGCTCTCAGCAAAGGTTCCCAATGCGCCTTACCCGTCAAGCGGGTGAAAGCAGCAGGGACGGAGATAAGCTCTGCGCCCTGTTCACGTAATGCCTGAAAAAGTCCGGGAAA
The DNA here is from genome assembly GCF_015163665.1 of Xenorhabdus sp. BG5. Classification (GTDB taxonomy): domain Bacteria; phylum Pseudomonadota; class Gammaproteobacteria; order Enterobacterales; family Enterobacteriaceae; genus Xenorhabdus. Next base: position 4,492 of record NZ_JADEUG010000041.1, read on the forward strand.
ACGCAGATCATAACAGATAGTCATCCCCAAGCGGCCAACGGGTGTATCAACAACGGTAATATGTTCCCCACGCTGGTAAATAGTGGATTCATTATAGGCACCATGTTCATCGTTGATACTGACATCAAACATGTGGATTTTGTCGTAACGTGCCCGAATTTCTCCTTGATCATCAAACAGCAAACTACTGCTTGTGATACGTGAGGGATCTTCCCGACTGATCAGCGGCATAGAACCAATCAGCAGCCAAACACCATAACGTTGTGCCATTTCGCTCACGGCCTGTTGTAATGGCCCACGTCCCTGCGTTTCTGCATGTGCGCGGTAGGTATCAGCATCAGCGAATAACAGGGCATTTTCTGGTGTCATAACCAGTTTTACTGTCTCTGGTAATTGCCTAATCTGTTGTTCAATTTGCGCTAAATTATGTTTGACATTCGTACCACTGCATAATTGTAAAAGTGCAACATTGGCGTTTTTCATGGCCCTTTATTCTCCTTAAGCTGACGTATAACTTCATCAATTTTAGGCTGTTCGAGGCTGCCCGTTAACCGATAGCGAATCACCGATATCTTGCTCCAGAGGGGCCTCAGTGCTTTTGTTGCGGCAAAAATTGCCGCGCCAGCCACAGGATTGACGGCAAAGGCCGTTGCAACTCCCACCGTTGTCGAAATTTCTGGCGTAATGACCAGTGCCATATTGATCTGACGATGAACTAAATCTGTCCGCCCTGTAGCATTGATGTCCGCTGCCAATCCATCAATAAGAAAGTTATCGGTATACACGACCCCATTTTTTACCGTTGCGTCACCACGAATGGAATCAAAGTTGAAATCATTACTGAATGTGTCACTAAAATCCAACTGTAATTTACGCAACAACGCATCAAAACTGATAAGCCTGAATAATTGTCCAGCCCTACCACCGCCCAATTTGGCGATAGCACCTTTTTTCATATCTCCAGTCAGCGTGCCGTTCAGCGTTTTGAGATCTGGCTGCCACGGGACATTTTGCCATTTCAAATTGAAATCAAATTTGAAAGGCGCATCCACAATCGGAACGATAAAGCCCAAATAAGCGGCCATATCATCAAATTTTTCGCCTGATAACTGTCCCTTGATATGGCTATAACTTCCAGTATGGTTTTCATACCAACGCCCAGATAATGTCAGATTTCCAGCACTGTTCTCCATTCGCCCATTAGTCAAAATCAGGGAATCACCTTCTGGCCTGATCGATCCAGTGACTTTGCCGAGTTTTAATCCGCCAACCCAGCATTCTGCGCATTTGACATCCAATACAGGCCAATTGTTCAAAGCATAATGGGGTACTGGCGTCTTATCTGGCATTAACCTTTTGTCATCAACCGACGAATCTGTCGCAAATAGAGGATCATAATAAAGGTAATTAATTGATGCCTGCATCGGCTTATGTTTTGCAATCAAAAGGCTGCCATCAATCTCTTTCCCCTTTGCATTCACGGTTACTTCACCATTTTGTTGCATGACATCGAATGCGAGCTGATTCCAACGCTGTCCAGCAAGATCCAGTGCAGGCAATGAAATTTCAAATAGACTTGGCCACAGCGAACCAGTATCTTTCGAGGGCTTCCAATGCAAAAGTTCAAGCAACGCCAATAATTTTTCACCATCAATGGCAGGCAAGTTTAAGGCCAACAATGATTTTTTCGGCAGAGCCGGAATACCCATATTATCGGTCTGAAAAATACCTCGCTGCAATTTGGTATGGTCTTCTTCCAGCCTCCATTGGCTATTGAAAGCATATCGCTTGCCCATTACTCCTTTGATCTGGAGTTGGTTCATATCACCTTCAGCATGGAGATTAATCTTATTCCATTCCCGCAGAGATTCTGTGTCCAATAGAGGTAATTTACTGTACAAATGTGACAAATCTGCATTAACTGCCACACGGTATTTTACGTCACTGTTTGTCTCACCAGAAGGTATCGTAACATTGACGTCCCCCTGCCAATTCAGCCCACCAGATAGCTTGTTGCGAATCTCCGTCGGAAGTTCCGGTAATGCCTTGGCCGCCCAATGTGAATCCAGTTTCACATCAACCTGATAATGTTTTAGTAAATCCTGGGTAGAAAACTTCAGGGACAAGGGATTTCCTAGCCAGTGAGCAGATAATGTCTCACTTTTTAACTTGCCATTATCAAAGCGAAATTTGCCATTGAGGTGCGCCATCTCGCTATTCAATGGCTTAATGAACAGATGGGTATCTTTCAGTGCCACTTCTCCACTCGCCACAACTTTCCCATGCTGCAAGGGAATATCCATATGGAGTTTTCCATCCACCTGGCCGTTAAGCTGTAAGTTCTCTAGTGCACTGCCAATCGTATCTGCCATCGGGCTGTGGTTGAAATAATCGTGAATACTCTTTCCATTCCCAGAGAGTGCCGCATCAATCAACAACTTATGCTTACCGTAATCTGGGATCGCTGCCGAGACGTGATTCGCCTCCACTTTTCCCAAATGCGCTTTCTGTGCCAGCATCCACAATCCATTGTTTTGGAAATTCAGATCGATATTCAAATCAAACAGCGTCGGCCAATCGGGTTGGTATTGAAAGGTGGCATGGCGCAACGGCACAAATACCTGAAATTGACCGTTATTCTGTTTAAACGGAAAATCATGAGGATCACCATGAAAAATCAGGGTCGCATTATCGACCTTTCCCTTAATCAAGGAAGCGGTCAAATAGTCTGTCAGAGATTCCCCCATCAGTGGCTTGGGAAAATAGCGCCAAGCTTCACCCAAGTCATTGGCTCGAATTCCCGCTAACATGGCTAAAACTGGGGGTTTGCTGTGAGGTTTTAGGTAATGGAAATTCCCATTGAGCCACAGCGATTTGGCCTGCAAATCCAGCCCCTGGCTCCAGACTTTCATGCCATTTTGATCATTTTCCCAAGATACCTGCCCTTCGCTGCGGGTAATCTCAAGCGGAGCCTGAAACATATTGCCATAATCAATGATGCTATTTTTCAGTGCAAGATTGAGCTTTCCCCACTGCTTATTTCCCTCTAACCTGCCACTGAAATGGTTGATTGAAGGCAGTTCCTTCCAACGTAACCAGCTTACATCCTGCCATTTCAGGCGAATTTCCATATCATCGGGAAGCGCTGGTGTAATATCGAGGGCAAAATGGTTAATCATCCCCTTGGGCTGTCGGTGCTGCCAATCCTTGACCGTATCCGGTGTTACAAAAGAGAGTATCGGTAATATCCCATTTAAATATTCAAGCTGGATATTTTCAGCACGAATACGCCAATGATCATTACCCTGATATTGCTGTGACTGCTTAATATACAGTGTCGCAAGCTTCCCTTCAGGCCACTGTAGCTCGTCAGTTTTCAGGCTTGCCAGATTTGGTACTTCAAACAACCACCCTTCACCCTGGCGACGCATTTGCACAAGGAAGTCACGCACTTCAAGCCGATGTTTTTCATTTTCGACATGCCAATTGGCTCCACCGTGCCTAAGCTGCAAACGCCCACTATCAATCCGCCCATTCTTCAAAGTAATCCAGCTAGCTAGACTGAAATGGGCATTATCCAACCCTGTGTTATCCCTTAACCAACGGCTTAACCACAGTCGCATGTCGATATCATCGGCCTGCAAATAAACGGTGCCATTATCCAGAATCCCATCGCTATCTTTCAGGTCAAGCTTTACCTGAACAATACCTTCTTGCCCATTAAGCGAAGAGAGGCTTACGCTGCCTTGTGCCCGATGGCGGTTATCTTGATTCAGCCAGGTTAGCTGCGGTAATAGCAAATCGGCTTTTTCACCCGATGGCGTCAAAAAAGTCAATCGGCTGTCATGCAAATCAAAATGATTGAATTGTTCAAGAAACAGGGTAGAGAGGCTATCCGGCTGAGAAAACCTGTTTTCGCCCTCTGCACCAAACAGAGCTTTATCGTAATTTATCTGAAGCTGGTAAAAGGACAGATCACGAAAATGCCAGCGCCGTTGTAACAGTGAGCGCCAGACATCCAAAGAAAGCATAACCTTTTTGGCGTGAATATCGACATCTGCTGTTTTCGCGCTGATATCACGGATTTCCAGACTAGGGCCAAAAGGTTCCCAATGACCTTTTATGTCGCCAATAGTGACAGGAATGTTTGTTACGTCAGCAATTTTTTCGACTAATTGCTGACGATATTCATTGATGTGTGGCAGGAAGAAACGCAACCCGCTGACAAGCAAAGCCACAATGATAATGACTATTGCGGCTGTCGCTAATAGTATCCCCGGCAGTCGCTTCACGCATTTCTCCTTGGTTGCCAGCGCTATTTCTCTACAAACCGTCTTCTACAAACTCGCACAAGTCAGTCTTCACAAACTAACGGCTTGTGTTACATCATAATGACGTCAAATTGCTCCTGAACGTAACGCTGCTCTGTCTGCACTTTGACCTGCTTACCCACAAAAATTTCCACCTCGGCCAATGCGTGGGATTCATCCCCTATTAGGGCTTCACTAACGGCTGGCGAGGCATAAACCAGAAAACGCGCAGCATCAATAGCACGGTTGACGCGTACAATTTCACGCAAGATTTCATAACAGACGGTTTCGACGGATTTTACCGTGCCACGTCCCTGACACGTTGGACAATTATCACACAAGATATGTTCGATACTTTCCCGTGTACGCTTGCGCGTCATCTCAACTAAACCCAATTGTGAAAAACCATTGATGGTGGTTTTCACCCTATCTTTGCTTAAGGCCTGTTCCAGGGAAGCTAATACTCTGCGACGGTGATCTTCATTACCCATATCAATAAAATCAATGATAATGATGCCGCCCAAATTGCGGAGCCTTAATTGTCGGGCGATCGCTTGTGTTGCTTCGATATTAGTATTAAAGATAGTCTCATCTAAGTTGCGATGCCCAACAAAAGCACCGGTATTAATATCAATTGTCGTCATGGCTTCTGTCTGATCAATGATCAAATAACCGCCTGACTTTAATTCGACCTTACGTTCCAACGCCCGTTGAATTTCATTTTCCACGTCGTACAGATCAAATATCGGTTGGTTTCCCTGATAATGTTCCAGTTTAGCGTTCATTTCAGGAATATATTCATCAATAAATTCCTGCAATTGGCTAAATGTTTGGCGGGAATCAACCCGAATTCGATCAAGGGAAGCACCAACAAAATCACGTAAAACACGCTGCGCCAGCGCTAATTCACCATAGACCTTGTTTTTGGTGATATTGCGTTTCTTACGTTCAATCACTTTACTCCACAGGCGCTTCAAAAATTCAGCATCCTGCGCCAGTTCTTCTTTTCCCACTCCTTCAGCGGCCGTGCGGATAATAAACCCCCCATGCTCATCACAATACTCCGTAACGATGCTTTTTAGGCGCTCACGCTCTGCTTCACTCTCTATGCGCTGTGAAACACCAACATGCGATGCTCCCGGCATAAACACCAAATAACGTGACGGTAAGGTAATATCCGTTGTCAAACGGGCACCTTTTGTCCCCAGAGGATCTTTCACTACCTGAACAAGTAAATCCTGCCCCTGACGCACCAATTCAGCAATGTCCCTGACATGGAAATTCTTCCGTTCTTCGCCAGCAATACACTCAGTATGGGGCACGATATCCGAAGCATGCAAAAAAGCGGCTTTCTCCAGCCCAATATCGACAAAAGCCGCTTGCATACCAGGTAAAACCCGGCTCACACGCCCTTTGTAAATGTTTCCGGCAATGCCCCTTTTGGCTTCCCGCTCAATATGAATTTCTTGTAAGATACCGCCATCAATATAAGCAACCCGCGTTTCGGATGGTGTTATATTGACTAATAACTCTGCTGTCATGAATAGTCCTTCCCATCAGCTAACGCTAAAAATCGTGTGATTAATTCATACGTTTCCACCAGTGGTAAGCCGACAACAGCGTGGTAACTGCCATTAATTTTTCTGACAAAACAACCGCCTTTACCTTGAATGCCATAAGCGCCGGCTTTATCCATTGGCTCCCCAGTTGCAATATATTCCTGTATTTCCCGTTGGGACAACTGGCGGAATATCACATCTGTAATGACTATCTCACTCAAGGTATGTTGATTGTTCGATAAAGCAACAGCCGTCATCACCTGATGGCACTGACCAGACAAACCGTTAAGCATTTCCACAGCGTGTTGCTGATTTTGTGGTTTTTCCAAGATGCAGTTATTCAATACAACGATGGTATCCGCTCCCAGAACGGGGTGATCGTGAGGTGCAATGGCTACGCCAGCCTGTGCTTTCTCTCTGGCTAATCGAGTAACATATTGCTGTGGAGACTCCCCTTCATGCCATTTTTCTTCGACCTGAGGTGCCAGGATTTCAAAGTTAAAATCCAATAATTTCACCAGCTCATGCCGTCTTGGGGAGCCAGAAGCTAAGTAAATGGTTTTCATCGAGAATAATCCTTAGGAGTCTATCCCATCAGCTATTTTTTGTTATATACCTTTGCTTTTTAAATACAGAAATCCACTTTAACGGACTGAACATTGACGACGGATTTTTCGCATTAATAAGAATAGCCAAGGCCAGAGAATACCATTGACCACCCCATTCCAGAACACTTCTGGATGAAAGAGGGTCTTGAGTAACAAAGCATGGATCAGAAAAACACAGAGGTTCATCAAGGTCGAAAGCCCGACCACAACCAGGGCTTGCTGCCAAAGCGCCATATTGCGGATAAGCTGGAATTTGAATGCGACCAGAAAACTGATAATGCTAAATGCCAGAGCATGTGCTCCCAAAATACTGCCGTGCAACAGATCAGTAATAATCCCCAAGACAAAACCAGTACCAACGCTGACACGATGAGGAAGCGCAAGCAACCAATAAACTAAGCACAGCATCAGTAAGGTAGGCCGAAACATAAAAAACTGCTCCGGCCACGGCATAATCTGTAGCACTATTGCAATCAGGAAAGATAACCAAATAACCCAGAGTCCTTGGCTATGGTATTGACTCATTGACGATTTCCTGTAGCTGGTAATGTCGGTTTTTCCGCTGAGACTTCTGCTGATTTTGGTGCCAGCAACTGCGGTGACTCATTTGATGGATTTGGTAACACTTGCGGTAACATCTGCATCAAACGTTCATTGGCAGCGCGGTATACCTCCGAAGGTGGCAATGGTTCAGAGGGATCGTTATCCCCCCCCCACAATAGGAGTAAATAGCGCAAGCGCCGCAATTCAGCCAACGGACGGGCATGAATTACCGCATGAGCCCGCTGGTTATCAATTTTGACAGAAGAGACCACGGCCACAGGATAACCTTCGGGAAAACGCCCTCCCAGCCCCGATGTCACCAATACATCACCTACGCGGATGTCTGTATCACTGGGTAAAGGTTCCAGCAGGAGATCATCCGTACACCCTGCTCCACCAGCGATAACACGAATGTCATTACGCAGTACCTGCACAGGAATTGCATGAGAGGGATCGCAAATCAACAATATCCGGCTGCTCAACTGGCTCACGGCAGTCACTTGCCCCACAACACCGCGATCACTGATAACCGGCTGCCCTTCGTACACGCCATCCTTCGCCCCTTTATCAATGACAATTTGATCGCGGTATGGGTCCATTCCCCCAGAAATCACCTGCGATACCATCATGTGTTCATCATGACGCAGCGGCGATCCCAGCAGTTCACGTAAACGGGAATTTTCTTGTTTCAGTTGCCCTAACAGCAGCAATTTGCTGTCCTGTAAACGCAATTCATTACGCAGGGTTCTATTTTCCAGCTCAAGATGATTACGGCTAACGAAAGATTCTGAGATGCTGTCCAAAAACTGGCGCGGTCCGTTGGCAAGAAAATAAAAAGGACTCACAGCCGTATCCATGTAGCTACGGACTTTATTGAAAATACCAAGGCGACTGTCTACCACCATCAAAATAATGGCAATAATGATAGCAAAAAAGAGTCGTAGTTGCAGAGAAGGCCCTCTGCTGAAAATCGGCTTCATAAATGGCGTATTGTCGAGCTGTGTTGTCTCATAAATGATAAAACTCCAGTACAATCAGCAAGGAGGCCCCAATAAAACACGTCCACCTCCCAGCTCACAGAGTTACTTTCAGTCTTCGCTGAACAGATCGCCACCATGCATGTCGATCATCTCCAGTGCCTTGCCACCACCGCGGGCAACACAGGTCAGTGGATCTTCAGCAACAATGACAGGAATGCCGGTTTCTTCCATCAGCAGACGATCAAGATTACGCAGCAAAGCACCACCGCCAGTCAACACCATACCTCGTTCAGAAATATCGGAGGCCAATTCTGGTGGACACTGTTCCAGAGCGACCATCACGGCACTCACAATACCCGTTAATGGTTCTTGCAGAGCTTCAAGGATTTCATTGGAATTCAGGGTAAAACTGCGAGGTACACCTTCCGCAAGGTTACGGCCACGCACTTCGATTTCTCGCACTTCATCCGTTGGATAAGCAGAACCAATTCCATGTTTAATGCGCTCTGCCGTTGCTTCCCCAATCAGGGAGCCATAATTGCGGCGAACGTAGTTGATGATAGCTTCATCAAAACGGTCACCACCAATACGTACAGAAGAAGAATAAACCACCCCATTAAGGGAAATAACCGCAACTTCAGTGGTTCCCCCACCAATATCAACGACCATTGAACCCGTTGCTTCGGAAACCGGCAAACCAGCACCAATAGCCGCCGCCATAGGCTCTTCAATTAAAAATACCTCTCGTGCTCCTGCACTTTGGGCGGATTCACGGATGGCACGACGCTCAACCTGAGTCGCACCGACAGGTACACAGACCAACACGCGCGGGCTTGGACGCATGAAACTGTTATTGTGAACCTGCTTGATAAAATGCTGTAGCATCTTTTCAGTAACATAAAAATCAGCAATCACCCCATCCTTCATTGGACGGATAGCAGCAATATTACCCGGAGTACGTCCCAGCATCTGTTTTGCTTCCAGCCCTACTGCTGCAACGCTTTTTGGTGAACCGGCTCTGTCCTGGCGAATCGCAACGACAGAGGGTTGATCCAATACTATTCCTTGACCTTTGACATAAATAAGGGTATTGGCAGTACCCAAGTCAATGGACAAATCGTTGGAAAACATGCCACGAAATTTCTTTAACATAACGAAAGGATAATCCTGCAAGCTGGGGACGGAGATTGTCCGTCTACTCTACCAACCACATGAAGCAGCGACAAGGCGCATAATTAACTACTTTTACTACTTCAATAAAAGTGGCCACGTTATTCACATCAGAAATACGATATTCTACGTTACTTTTCTCTAACGGAGCAGAAAAAAACTGCATAAAAATGGGTTAATTCAGCTAATACACCAAAAAACAACATGACAAAGAAAGTCCCAAGGCGAAATAGTTCATGAATTATAAAAACAATAGATGAATTTAGTGAGATATCACAACATTGTTGCCTTCCTATTTTCAGTGCATCAGGTTTTATCTATATCGGTTTTATCTATACCAATCCAACTTCAAGTTGCGGCTTGCAAATCAATGTGATTGTTAATATCTCCCCGCTACGCGGGGGAGATATTAAGACGCATCTTGAAAGGCGATTGGTATATATTGTAGTAACGCAAAACTGTCATGATGCAAAATTGTGGTAATACCAGAATCGTGGTAATGCTAAACAGGTAATAATGTCAGATAGATACCTATCAAGAGAGGATGATCATGAAAGCTTTATTACTAGAACAACACGAAACATTATCAGCATCCATTCAAAATATTGATGTATCTCAATTACCATCGGGTAATGTGATCGTTGATATCCATTGGTCAACACTCAATTACAAAGATGCCCTGGCTATCACCGGCAAAGGGAAGATTATCCGCCAATTTCCGATGGTGCCAGGGATCGATTTTTCTGGTGTTGTCCATCATTCCGAAGATCCCCGTTTTCACGTCGGACAACATGTTTTGCTGACTGGCTGGGGCGTAGGAGAAACGCACTGGGGTGGGCTGGCAGAACAAGCGAGAGTCTCTGGTGAATGGCTAACCCCCTTACCGCTCGCATTAAGTACCCGACAAGCGATGATCATCGGCACGGCGGGTTTTACTGCCATGTTATGTGTCATGGCGTTGGAACAAGGGGGTGTCACACCGGAAAGCGGAGAAATCGCCGTGACGGGAGCCAGTGGTGGAGTGGGCAGTACGGCAATAACCTTACTGTCACAACTGGGCTATTCCGTCACTGCAATTAGCAGCAAGCCCGACAGTCAAGATTACCTGATCTCGCTGGGAGCAAAAGCAGTTTTGTCCGCCAGTGACTTCAACCAGCCATCACGTCCATTAGAAAAACAACGTTGGGCCGGTGTAATAGATACCGTTGGTGGCACGATATTGGCTACCTTGCTGGCACAAATGCGTTACAACGGTACAGTAGCCGCCTGTGGCATGGCAAGTGACAGTCAACTCCCCACGAGTGTAATGCCGTTTATTCTGCGTAATGTTCGTTTACAGGGTGTGGAATCTGTCACTGTCCCAGCTTTGAAACGCCCTGCCATTTGGCAGCGTTTGCAAGCGCTACTGCCAGATTCCTTTTATCAGCAAGCCGCTAATGAAATTACATTAGAACAGGTGATCGAACACGCCAATAAGTTGATAAACAATCAAATTACAGGCAGAACAGTGGTGAAAGTGCGCTGATAAGACCAGTATTTAGCTGCTAAATGCCACGATATGTTTATAATGTCGGGCTTTATCGTCAAATTTACAATTCTCGCTATCAGAAAGAGATGACAAACCGTTGACATCGGGTTATCTTGGACGATTGTTGACAGATTGCCGGAGATACCCGCACAATGGCAGACAAGTTTCGCATTTTACTCTTGAATGGCCCTAACCTGAACCTGTTGGGAACACGAGAGCCAGAGACCTACGGCAAGTTAACGTTGGATGACATCGTTAACAGACTGTCAAAAGAAGCTCAACAATCGGGGGCTGAATTATCCCATCTGCAATCCAACGCAGAATCTGAACTAATTGAGAGAATTCATTCTGCGCGGGGCAATACAGATTTTATTTTAATCAACCCTGCGGCATACACGCACACCAGCGTGGCATTGCGCGACGCACTTCTGGCGGTAGGTATCCCATTTATTGAGATTCACCTTTCCAACGTGCATGCCCGCGAACCATTCCGCCACCACTCATATCTTTCCGATATTGCAGTCGGCGTCATCTGCGGATTGGGAGCGGATGGTTACAGTTTTGCATTACAGGCAGCGGTCAACCGCTTGTCAACATCCAACTAATTGACTTAAAAGTACGGAACCACACTTATGGATATTCGTAAGATAAAAAAATTGATCGAGCTGGTTGAAGAATCTGGCATTTCTGAACTGGAAATTTCTGAAGGTGAAGAGTCAGTACGCATTAGCCGAGCAACGACAGCCACAGCAATACCTGTGACCCAGCAATATATTTCTGCACCTGCTCAGCAGCCAGTGCAAGCCGCTGCACCAGCCCCAGCCGCCGCTGACAAACCGGCTGAGATCAGCGGTCACACCGTTCGCTCTCCGATGGTTGGTACGTTCTACCGTTCACCAAGCCCAGATGCGAAACCTTTCATTGAAGTCGGCCAGCATGTTAATCAGGGCGAAACCCTGTGCATCGTGGAAGCGATGAAAATGATGAATCAGATCGAAGCTGACAAAACTGGCGTAGTAAAAGCGATTCTGGTCCAAGACGGTCAACCTGTTGAATTCGACGAGCCATTGGTCGTCATCGAATAACGAGGCGCACCCCATGCTTGAAAAAATTGTCATTGCTAACCGCGGTGAAATTGCACTGCGTATCCTGAGAGCCTGTAAGGAACTTGGGATCAAGACTGTGGCTGTGCACTCTGCGGCAGATCGTGACCTGAAGCACGTCCTGCTGGCGGATGAAACCGTCTGCATCGGCCCGGCCGCCTCAGCCAAAAGCTACCTGAATATTCCTGCCATTATCTCTGCGGCAGAAATCACTTGCGCACAGGCAATCCATCCGGGTTATGGTTTCCTGTCTGAAAACGCCGACTTTGCCGAGCAGGTCGAGCGTTCTGGCTTTATTTTCATTGGCCCGAAAGCGGACACTATCCGTTTGATGGGGGATAAGGTTTCCGCTATCAACGCAATGAAAAAAGCGGGCGTCCCTTGCGTCCCTGGCTCTGATGGCCCATTGGGTGACAATACTGAGAAAAACAAGGCCATTGCAAACCGCATCGGCTATCCGGTGATCATCAAGGCATCGGGCGGCGGCGGCGGTCGTGGTATGCGCGTCGTACGCAGCGATAAAGATCTGGAACAATCCATCGCCATGACCCGCGCAGAAGCCAAAGCCGCTTTCAACAACGACATGGTATACATGGAGAAATTCCTTGAAAACCCACGTCACGTTGAAATCCAGGTCTTAGCCGATGGTCAGGGCAATGCACTCTATCTGGCTGAACGTGACTGCTCCATGCAGCGCCGTCACCAGAAAGTGGTGGAAGAAGCACCAGCACCAGGCATCCCACCAGAACTGCGCCGCAGCATTGGTGAACGTTGTGCCAATGCCTGTATCGAAATCGGCTATCGCGGAGCGGGTACATTTGAGTTCCTGTATGAAAACGGCGAATTCTACTTTATTGAAATGAATACCCGTATTCAGGTTGAACATCCCGTGACTGAAATGATCACTGGCGTTGACTTGATCAAGGAACAGTTGCGTATCGCCTCTGGTATGCCACTGTCCATCAAACAGGAAGATGTCGAAATCAAAGGTCATGCGATTGAATGCCGTATCAATGCCGAAGATCCGAAAACCTTCCTGCCAAGTCCGGGCAAGATCACCCATTTCCACTCACCGGGTGGGTTTGGTGTGCGTTGGGAATCCCATATCTATGCGGGATACACCGTACCGCCTTACTATGACTCCATGATCGGTAAGTTGATCACTTACGGCGAAACCCGTGAAGAGGCTATTGCACGTATGAAGAATGCACTGGCCGAGTTGATCATTGATGGCATCAAGACCAATATCGATCTGCAACTGGCAATCATGAATGACGAGAATTTCCAGAAAGGCGGAACCAATATCCACTATCTGGAAAAGAAATTGGGCTTACATGATAAGTAAGGTTTCTTTGACGCTTATTTAGCGTTTGTTGCTTTGAATAAAATCCCATCTTTTATCGGTGGGATTTTTTATATTCCCCCCTATTGTTTCATGTAACTTACCCGGAGAACGAATGGACGGACGATTTGTTCAATCCAACAAAGAAGCACGCTGGGCGATATTCCTGACATTGGCCTATCTTGTTGGTTGGCTGCTGTGTGCTTATTTACCCAGTGATGCCATCGGCTTAACTGGGTTGCCTCGCTGGTTTGAACTGGCTTGCCTGCTGCTACCTGCCTTATTTATCATCCTTTGCTATTTGATGGTGAAGTTTATATTCAAGGACATTTCACTGGAGGATAGTGATGCAAAGTGAAGTCATTCTGCCTCTTGTAGGATATCTGGCATTAGTGTTCATACTCTCAATCTATGCTTATCGCCGCCGACAAACAGGCGAATTCCTCAGTGAGTATTTTCTTGGCAACCGCTCAATGGGGGGGTTTGTACTGGCAATGACCATTACCGCAACCTATATCAGTGCCAGTTCCTTTATTGGTGGCCCTGGCGCCGCTTATAAGTACGGTATCGGTTGGGTATTGTTATCACTGATCCAACTGCCTGCAATATGGCTCTCACTTAGCGTATTGGGGAAAAAATTTGCGATCCTCGCCCGCCGTTATAATGCGGTCACTCTCAACGATATGCTATATGCACGCTACCAAAGCCGCTTTCTGGTCTGGTTTGCCAGTATAAGCCTGCTGGTGGCCTTTATCGGTGCTATGACAGTGCAATTCATTGGCGGTGCTCGTTTACTGGAAACCGCCGCCGGTATCCCTTATGACACAGGGTTATTGATTTTTGGCATTTCCATCGCCCTCTATACTGCATTTGGCGGTTTTAGAGCCAGCGTCCTCAATGATGCCTTACAAGGATTAGTGATGTTGCTGGGAACCGCGTTATTACTGGCTGGCATTATCTATAAAGCCGGCGGATTATCAGCAGCAGTGACGACACTGCGCACTATTGACCCTAATCTGGTTTCTCCTTATGGCGTCGATAATATCCTCACAGGGCCATTTATGGCGTCTTTCTGGGTACTGGTTTGCTTTGGTGTTGTTGGGCTGCCACACACCGCGGTGCGCTGTATTTCTTATAAAGACAGTAAGGCCGTTCACCGTGGTATTGTGCTTGGCACACTCGTAATGGCATTCCTGATGTTTGGTATGCATCTTGCGGGTGCCCTTGGCCGAGCCATCATTCCTGATCTGACGATCCCCGATCAAGTGATCCCAACTTTAATGATCACGGTACTGCCTCCTGTTGCTGCCGGTATTTTTCTGGCTGCACCAATGGCGGCGATTATGTCCACCATTAACGCCCAATTACTGCAATCTTCGGCCACTATCGTCAAAGATCTCTATTTAAACCTGTTTCCACACCAGATCAGCCAGGAGAAAAAACTGTCACGCATCTCCAGTTATTCCACCCTATTTTTAGGGGCATTACTGCTACTGGCAGCGTGGCGCCCACCTGAGATGATTATCTGGCTGAACCTGCTGGCGTTTGGTGGACTGCAAGCCGTTTTTCTCTGGCCACTGGTGCTGGGATTATATTGGGAAAAAGCCAATGCCCAGGGAGCGATCAGCTCAATGCTGACAGGGGCAGCAAGCTATACTTTGCTGGCAACTTTCAATATCCAGCTGCTTGGTTTTCACCCCATCGTGCCATCGCTATTGCTGAGTTTACTGGCATTTTGGCTAGGAAATAAATTCGGCGTGGCTTGCTCTAAGCGATTACATTTCACACAATAACGTGATTCACAAAACGAGAATTATTTATGCCTTGGATACAATTAAGATTAAACACCACGGGACAACAAGCGGAAGCATTAGGCGATGAGCTGATGGAAAGTGGCGCAGTATCAGTCACCTTTCAGGATAGCCACGACACCCCGATTTTTGAGCCTCTGCCGGGCGAGACGCGTTTATGGGGTGATACCGATGTTATCGGCCTGTATGACGCTGAAATGGATATGAAAGCGGTTGTCAGCCAATTGGAGCAACTTCCACAACTGGGTAAAGGTTTTATCCACAAAATTGAACAACTGGAAGATAAAGATTGGGAACGAGAGTGGATGGATAACTTCCACCCTATGCGCTTCGGGAAGCGTCTGTGGATCTGCCCTAGCTGGCGCGAAGTACCTGAACCAGAGGCCGTCAATGTTATGCTTGACCCTGGTCTGGCCTTCGGCACGGGTACTCATCCGACTACCTCCCTTTGCCTGCAATGGCTGGATGGCCTTGACCTGACAGGTAAAACCGTGATCGACTTTGGTTGCGGCTCAGGCATATTGGCTATCGCAGCGCTGAAACTGGGCGCAAAACACGCCATCGGTATTGATATCGACCCACAAGCCATTCAAGCCAGCCGGGATAACGCCGAACGTAATGGTGTATCTGACCAATTAACCCTTTACCTGTCCAAAGATCAACCTAAAGACCTTGAATGCGATATCGTGATTGCCAATATTCTGGCAGGTCCTCTGCGTGAACTTGCTCCTGTCATCGGCTCACTGCCTAAATCGGGTGGATTATTAGGCTTATCCGGTGTTCTGGCCAGTCAGGCTGACGGGGTAGCTCAGGCCTATGACAATGAATTCATTATTGATCCAATAGCTGAACAAGAAGAATGGTGTCGTATCACAGGGATTAAAAAATAATCAACTGATACCTATTGAAAAGCGTGATTATCCACTAAAATGATCCCCCAGGAGGTCAATTAGTGGTAATCCGCTCTGTTTATGATTAGAAATATAAGTAATAACAAATTTCAGCAATAAAATGTAACTATTTGTTATTTAACAGTAATCAACCAAATTTAAAAAAATCAACTGGAAAAAATCCGTTATAAATGTCGATTCGCTCAAAGTTTGGCCTTTCATATCTTGTGAAAAATGCGTAATATACGCGCCCTTAGTCACAGTTGACCACTCTTTCTTCGTCTATGCGTATCGGACAATACCAGTTGAAAAACTGTCTTATTGCGGCTCCTATGGCAGGCATAACAGATCGCCCATTTCGATCTCTTTGCTACCAGATGGGAGCAGGAATGACAGTCTCAGAAATGCTTTCTTCCAATCCCCAGGTTTGGAAGACGGATAAATCACGGCTGCGTATGGTTCATAGCGACGAACCCGGAGTGCGTTCTGTACAAATAGCCGGTAGTGATCCCGATGAAATGGCGGCGGCAGCGAAAATTAACGTCGCTAATGGCGCTCAGATCATCGATATCAATATGGGGTGCCCAGCTAAGAAGGTGAATCGTAAGCTGGCAGGCTCTGCATTACTGCGTTATCCAGAACTGGTTGAAAAAATCCTTTCTGCGGTAGTCAATGCAGTTGATGTGCCTGTCACTTTGAAGATCCGCACAGGTTGGTCACCGGAAGAACGTAACTGTGTAGAAATTGCCCAATTGGCCGAACGTTGTGGTATTCAGGCTCTTACGATACATGGCAGGACGCGATCTTGCCTGTTTAATGGTGAGGCCGAGTACGACAATATTCGGACAGTTAAGCAGACTGTTGCCATTCCAATTATTGCCAATGGCGACATTACTGACCCGCTAAAAGCCAGAGCAGTGCTTGAATACACTGGGGCTGATGCCCTGATGATAGGCCGTGCTGCTCAGGGAAGACCCTGGATCTTTCGGGAAATCCAGCATTATCTGGAAACAGGAGAATTGCTGCCACCGATGCCCCTTGGCGAAGTGCAGCGTTTAATGAGCGAGCATGTACGAGAACTGCATGATTTTTACGGTCAAGGCAAAGGAGTTCGTATTGCACGCAAGCATGTATCTTGGTATCTCAAGGAACATGCCCCTGATGACCAGTTTCGGCGCACATTCAACGCCATAGAGGATGCCAGCGAACAGCTGGAGGTGTTGAAGGCATACTTCGAAAATTTTTGCGTAAATAAAGAAAAGAGCTGACAGAACTATGTTCGAACAACGCGTAAATTCTGATGTACTAACCGTTGCTACTGTAAATTCACAAGATCAGGTAACTCAAAAACCTCTGCGTGATTCAGTTAAACAAGCACTGAAGAACTATTTTGCTCAACTGAACGGTCAAGACGTTAATGACCTGTATGAGCTGGTACTGGCTGAAGTAGAACAGCCCCTGTTGGACATGGTGATGCAATACACCCGTGGCAACCAGACTCGCGCAGCACTGATGATGGGAATCAACCGTGGCACTCTGCGTAAGAAACTGAAAAAATACGGCATGAACTGATCCTAGTCCAGTAACATGTTGTTGAAAAAGCACTTTCTCTTTTAGGGAAAGTGCTTTTTTCTTTTTTGTTTATATAAATGTTTATACACGGAAAAAGGCTTATATCCACTGGGTAGTTGCGAGTAAGCAAAGGGAAAACTTGAAAACAAATAAAAAGCCATGAGAACAAGAAACACGTCTTTGTTATCTCAGGGCTTAAAATTTCAGAGGGTGACTTTTTGTCTGATCAAGATGCTAACGGCTTTCTGACAGTTCTTTCAATAAGCTGACCATCACGATCAAAATAGCGGCTAGGCCAAATTTCTGAAGGGTGTATTCCGAGGTAATTTGCAATAATCCACTCGCCTTTAGGCCACGGGCGTGACAGCGTGTTTGCTAATGTAGAAGAACTCAGTCCTGCTTCACGGGAGACTGCCGCCAAGGTTGTACCACGCTTACGCAATGCAGCGATAATATCGGCGGAATGCCAGTCGTTTTGAACATTTATCATTCCTGCTACCTCTTCCATTGATTGATGGGGGCGATTCAGACAGGGTTTGCAATACCGGGAACGATCAGCCGGCGAGGCATAAGCCTCCCCTGCCTGAACCACCATTGAAAAGGCGATAGCAGGCACACTGGTAGAAATTTCCTACCAGTGGATCGTTCTAACAGGGTTGCAAATCCCTGACCATTAGATTTTGCTAATGGCATGATTACTTTAACTGATTAGTTTATCTGACTCAATAACTGAATCACTAACACCAACCGTTAATTCAGCGTCAATTCAACACATTAAGTCATTTTTCTGGCTTTATTGGCCGCCCAGTCATCCACTTCTTCTACTATCCATAACATAGAATGGATACCCAATCTGCGAGGTTTGGGGAAATTTCCCTGCCTAATCAAATGGTCGATTTGTGATTTTTCTAGCCTGGCTTTTTGCATTACATAGTCCAGACGAATAAAAGTCAGAGTTTCCATCATTTCAGATCTCCCTGACTGTAAACTCGTTCCACATAACGCCCACGACCATCACCGTGACCCAAATCCATTGATACCAATGCTCGTGCTTCCCGACGACTAAAACCATTCTGTTGGTAAAAACTCAGTGCATCCTGCGCCCACGCATACCGCAAACTATGGGGAGAATGGCAACCTTTTAAACCAATCCTTGTGGTATGTGTTCGCCAATAGTTCATGGCTTGCTTGAGATCCGGTTTATCAATCAACCTACCACCCCGTTGTTCTGCAATAGCAATTGCCTGCTCGACAGCCTCTTTCACAGCAGCAATATCCAGCACACGAGTTTGCCTTGGCCTACCGCCTTTTGTACCGAAGACAACATGTAGTTTCGGCTCTGGTTGCTCTAACTGTTTCCGCCAGCTTTTCAATGAAGCACTACACTGCACCGCTTCCTGAGAACGTAACCCCATCAAACGGGCAAGTTTCAGTGTGACGGCAAATCCGGCATCACGCTCAAACGCTTTCTGATAAACAACCTGAAACGTAGCATCAGGGATCGCCTGCTTCGTTCCTGCGCGGCTGGTTCCACTTAATCCCAATGCCTGACTGCTCAAACGCGGAGAGGTTTCCAGTTTCTCCCGGCCTACCATACGGAAAATATTACGCAGCGCAGACATTTCATTTTGCACAGTACGTTTAGCAACCCCCTGAGATAAACGGGTATCAACGTAATGCTCCACATGCTTGGTTTTTAAATGACTGAGACTTTTAACCTGAATATTCAGGCTCAATAACAACGCACCCAGACGCCCTGCAATCCTAATACGGTCATGACAGGTTTTGTGGCTGCCACCACCCTGCCGGGCAAAAAACTTTAATTCCTTAATCAATCGGCTCATCTGCTTCTCCCTACTTATACCTGACAACATGCAATCTCTGGCGCGTGACAGTGTTGACAAAACAGGAAATGCCTGCTCCGTTCTTGACGGATATCTGTGCGCCAGAGTGAACGCGGGTTGAGGTATTGCGGGGTATCGGTTAAGTACGCTGTACTGCCGCCTGCATAAACAGGTCATCCCCACTGGCAAAAAGCCAGCCTCGATATCGTCAAATTCTCCTTAATATCGTCAAATTCTCCTTTTGATACTTTTTCAATCTATAAAATGCAGTGTCAGATTCACACTGCGCTGTTAAGCAGGCATAAGCCTGTATCGTCATGTTGTCCTTTTGCTGTGGCGTCACTTTCAGCGGTAAGCCTGCAAAAAGTGACGCCTTAAACCCCGTAAACGGTCAGCAAAAGTAGTGCGAGCGTTGTAGTGCCAGTAGGCACAGAAAAACGCCGCAAGGTTAAGTTTCAAACGGTAGCAATGAGCTAATTATTTAGGTGTAAAAAAGCTGTTCGCTAAATATTTCAAGCAGACATAGCTAGACATGAACTGGATACGCGAAAGCAATCCTGCTCATTGAAGTGAAATGAAGATCAAGACGTAGCTTAATCCCATTGGGCGAAAGGCTATCACCTAACGCTAATGTGAAAAGTAAGCGAGCACGTGTTTCAGCCCACTTGAAGTCAAATATAAAATAAGAGTGGATCTTCCCCACCCTGAAGCCAGCTACGAAAGGCAATGGAAATCATAACATAACGCGCCTAAGTACCGTTGTACTCTATTAAACCTTCATCGCCGAACTAGAAACGATATCTGCTTCCAAAGGTGCGCAGATGTACCGCAATTCTTGCTCTCCCTTTCAGGCTACAGGAGTTTTTCTAGTAGCGCTTCCTCTCAGACTGTTGGAAGCATTGGTGACCATCGGAGATGGTGATTGAATGATATACCTTAGCGGACTCTTTTATCTGTGACAATAGAACCAAAATATATTAAAGCGAAAATGATTGTAGGTATACCTCCATTACACTACCCGAAAAAACAGTCTTCGAAGCTGAAGAAGAGCACTGGCATTACTGGGCTGTGGTGCCACGCTGACGTTGACATTTACAAATAAGTGAAGAATACCGGTGATAATATTAATATCGTGTACAGCAATGTCATCCGACATTCCGCACTGCATTCGTAATTTATTGTTTTAATTAAAAATTGATCAAAATTCATTCAGAAAGTTAAAAATCAGCATATTAAAGATGTAGCTTCAGAATGACGTTAACCACTGCCACCAAGAAGAATATTTGGTTATATACCTATCGTAATTGAAGATGCTTGATTTTTCATTCTTATCAGATCAAGATGGCACCCATGAAAATTACTCTGACAGATGCCCAAAAAGAAGCCCTCGAATTGATGCACGATACGACTCGCGATGGGCGAGTACGTGACCGCATCAAGGCGGTGCTTTTGGCCTCAGAAGGGTGGACTGCCCAGATGATTGCGCAGGCTTTGCGTATTCATGAAAGCACGGTGAGTCGCCATCTGAAGGATTATTTCTCTGAGGAAAAACTCGCTCCTGAAAATGGCGGCTCTGAAAGCCGGTTGTCTGCTGAACAAACAACAGAATCAGTTGAGTATCTGACAGCAAATTTGATGCACACGACTGCGCAAATTGTCGCCTGTGTCTGGGCGCGCTGGCAGGTTACTTTCACGGTAGCTGGGATGACAAAATGGCTTCACCGTCAGGTGATTCAGTTACAAAAAGCCGATGGGAACGCCTCATAAATTCGATGTGGGTAAACAGCAACAATTTATTGAGGCCTACCACGCGCTGAAAGAAGCTTGTGGCCAAAATGAACCTATTTTGTTTATTGATGCCGTGCATCCTACCCAGTCCACAAAATTAAGTTACGGCTGGATGAAGAGCGGAAGGGAGCATGTCAAAGTGGTCGAAACCACTGGCAGTCGTACTCGGCTTAACATGATGGGTGCACTCAATTTGCAACGAATTGAAGAGACCATTATTCGTGAATATCCGGCGATTAATGCAAAAAATGTCGTCCTTTTTTTCGGCGCAATCCGGGAAACCTACCCACTTTCGCAAAAAATCCACATTGTTCTGGATGGAGCGGGTTACCACCGTTCTGAAGTTGTTCAATTTTTTGCCGAAGTGTTGAATATTGAGTTGCACTACCTGCCCCCTTACAGCCCTAACCTAAACCCGATTGAGCGATTATGGAAGTCCGTGAACGAGCAGGTACGAAACAATATCTATTTTCCGGATGCCAAAACGTTCCGTGAAACACTTCATCATTTTTTTCAGGTCACATTGCCAGAAAAAGCCAGTGAACTCATTACCCGGCTAACTGATAATTTCCAGATTCTAAAACCGGCATCTTCAAGTTAATTGCGTATAGATCGTCATACTCGAGATTCTCTAAAGTTTTAATTCAAAAATTTTATGTGAATGCAAGAAACATTATCACTTTAAAACATCACATTATAAATAATAATAACAATAATAATAATTTTATTACTAAATTAACTAACATAAGTATTTCCCACAAGTTAGGTACCCCCATATACAGTTAGTAACTAATAAAAAAATCAAAAACAAACAATTAAACAAAAGTAATATGAATATGATATAAATCATAGTAAAAAACCGCCTTCATAGAAGGCGGCTTTGATTTCGCCCCAGAGGGGCGCTATTAGTTCAGACTCTGAGAGCCTTCACTTCACATCCCTTTTAACGATAATTGATT
>NZ_JADEUG010000042.1 GCF_015163665.1 Xenorhabdus sp. BG5
CATTTATATAATTAAATAAAATTAATGAATATATTTTATATGGGGAAATATTCATCCCCTGTTGTGGAAAATAATGAGTTATGGTGAAATTTGAGCGCAAAGAACCAATCAAATAAATGTTTACCGCTATTTAAAAGAATAAAGGGTATCAGTTTTCATATATCTATCTGGCTGAAAAAAGCCTAAGTGGAGAACGCATTATGGAAGCAAAAATTGTTATTCAATCTGCTGAAGAAAGGACAGATCTTGGTGATGAGGCAGAGGAGCTTATTGATAATAATTGGCCTCTATTTATGAATTATGATGCAGTCGCTGAACAACATTGGCATAAATTATATGAACCTGGTTTTAGTCACTTTCAAAAACTTGCCATTCTGCAACAGGGGAAAGAAGAGCGTCTTATTGGCCTGCTGAGCTCAATTCCTTTTCCCTGGGAAAATCATTCATTAGATCAATTGCCTGATGAAGGATGGGATGCTGTATTTGACGCTGGTGGGAAAGCGAAAGGAAAGGTGCAAGCCAACCTGGTTTCTGCCCTGAGTGTGACGGTTGATCCTGCGTTTCGAGGGCAAAATATTCCAGCTTTATTAATTAACAGTTTGAAACAGACTGCCAGAGATGAGCGGTTGCAGGGGCTGGTTGTTCCTGTCAGGCCGAGTTTGAAAAGCCAATATCCCCTGCAAGACTTCATCGAATATTGCGGATGGAAAAATGATAAAGGCGAACCGTTTGATCCGTGGATCCGTACCCATTGTCGATTAGGTGCCAAAATCATTAAGCCCGCTCTGCGCTCCATGGATATTTATGGCACTTTGGAACAGTGGCAGGAATGGACAGGCATGAAGTTTCCGCAAAGCGGGGAATATGTCATTCCGGGTGGTCTGGTGCCATTGGTGGTAGATGTTGAAAAACAGATGGCTTATTACATTGAGCCTAATTTGTGGATGTACCACAGCCTCGATTAAAAATATTTTTCTAACTGTATTTGTACTTCGTTTTTATCGTAACTGTATAACCAGTTCACATTACTGCGATTGTGTCGATGGTGGAAAGTTAAAGAGGGTGTCATGCCCAATATCTTAGCGGCAGGAAATTTAATGGCGGCAGTATAGATCTGTTCATTATCCTGGCGTCTGGCACCCAATAATGCGCTGTAAGCACCGAAGCGTTGTTGCCTCAAAGTAACAAGCAACGAGCCATTAATGCGGGGATAGAGTTGTCCAGCTATTCCCGCACTTATGCCCCATTGTTGGTAGCGATCTGCCGGGTGTTGATTATTTCGATAGCTCCAATTGCCGCCACCAAACAGAATTAATTTTTCATTGATGACATGAGATAGGCTGAAATAGGATGAGGAAAGCCCGCCGTCTTTCCTGCGGTAAAGCGGCTGATAACGCAATTTCTTATGTCCAAGTTCAATATTAAGGAAAGTTTGTTTGGTGATAGTCCATTGCCACTCTATTTTGGCACCAATAGCATGGTATTCGGTATTCCCTGCACGCTGTTGATATTCAAATAGAGGACCAAAAGATAAATCCTGGTTCCTGTTTTTATAGTTGTAGCCACTGGTCAGCAAGAACATATTTTCGTTTTCGTCGTGATAATTGCGATAATTTTCACCATAAATCAGGCCGCGGCCAAAAATGCCGTGATGGCCAACAAGCGGGTAACGTCGGCTTAAGGTAGCGCTGTAAGTCCCGCCCCATGCTTTGACAGGTTTCGGTATGCTCCGTTCAATGATGCACTGTCCCTTTATTGAACGCAGACAGATTGGTTTCTGATTTGGAGACATATTGATATTATCGTCATAGGCATAGCCAAATGAGAATGAACCGCTCCAGTCATTTCTTTGGGTTACTGCGGCCAGATAACGGTCGATATTCTTCAAGACCATTTCTGGTAATTGATATTGTTTACTGATTTCTTTAAATAATTGCGCAGACTCCCGATTTTTGTGATCTTCAAAATAAATACGAGCCAGCTCCAGTTTAATGCGGGTAAAATTCGGTTTTTGACGTAGGATCTTTTGATAATAAGAAGTCGCCAGTGCTAAATTCCCTTTAAGATGTGCGAGTCCGCCTTGAGCAAAATCGATAAGTAACGGATCGTACCCAGGAATTTTTTGATAAATCAGCATAAGGCGTCTGACGTTTTGCCACTGATGATGGTTAATAGCAAGGTACAGAGCTTGGCCGATGCCCTTAAGATTATTTTCCACTTTTATAGAAATCGCGTTTGGGACTTCATTTTTCTGTTGATTATGTTGTTGATTGTATCGTGCTTCTTGCCAAATCTTGTGGCTAATATCTTCATTGGCATAAACTGTCGGGGAAAAGACGGAGATCAGCAATACCATAAGAAATATTGGCAATATTTCCTTTGCAGTCACTTTTTTTTGATCAGACATAGCAAAGCCCGCTTCATAACATCCCGATTTATTTGAAATAAACAGCTTGAAATAAACAGGATAAAGAAGATGAGAGAAAACAGTGCCCAAAATGAAAATGACACTGCTTTCTGGGGAATTAATTATTTCACTCTAGTACCATAGAAATCAGTGTCTTTTGTTCTGTCGCTATAATATAAGATGTGGCCTTCCAAAGAGTTAATGTTGGCACCAGATAATTTTCCATAGGTGTGCCCAATCATGCCGTTGGATCTGGCTATACCCAAAAAGTTGCCGTAATCAGTTATCTTGGCCTCAATACCTACAGTTTGTGAACTATTGCTCATTGAGCCACTCAATACGTAGTTACCAAAGTCTGCGACAAAATTACCGGAGAGGGGATTTTTACGGTCATCTTGGCTAATGCCTTGTACTTTATAGATTGCAGCACCGCTATCTGGCAGCTTGGCTGCCACCTCCTTGCCGGTATACAAGATAGTATGGGAGATATCTGATTTATCGGGCGTTTTTTGGGCCCATTCCCCAAAGTAAATTTCCCCCTTTTCTTGCTCGAATAGAAAATGTGGGTTGGTTTCTTGCTGGCTTATATCCTCTCCAATTTTTGCCTGAACCTGCGTAGTAAATCCAATAACGCTTAACATGGCGATGAATATATTGAGTTTTTTCATAAGCAGCCTCACAGAGTATTGAATGCCTTGTTATCCTGTTATAAGAGCGTCCTGAACTTTTTGGGTGAAAATTATGCGCAAAAAACAGACAACAAATGAAATGTATACTGGATAAATAGCGGTGTAAATGATGAGTTATTGTTATGTTTTGTATTTGTTGAATTTCATTGCTTACTTAAATTAGAGTTACGTAAATTAAAAACTAATTTATTGAAATAAAATATAAAAATTGCAATTAGATGAACAGAAAAACAGTGCCAAAAATGACACTGTTTTCTGGGGAATGAATAATTATTCTTTAGAACCGCCGAAGGCAGTATCTTTGTTTCTGTCGCTATCAAATTTGGCATACCCTGCCAAAGAGGAGGCGGAATCACCGTAGAATTTTCCATCGGTAACGCCATTTATGTTGCTGTTGGCGGTGGCTTTACCGGAAAATCCGGCATTGTCATTTATACTGGCATCAATACCAATATTGAGTGAACCATTGTTCAGTGAACCATTCAGCTTTTTGTTACCAAAATCCGCAACGAGTTTGCCGGAGAGGAGATTATTGCCGCTATACTGGCTCAGGCCTTTGACTGTATAGGACGCAGTGCCACCCGTTGGTAGTTTGGTTGTCACATTTTCGCCCGCATAAAAAACAGTATGAGTAACATCCGATTTATCGGGCGTTTTTTGGGCCCATTCTCCAAAGTAAACTTCTGTATTGGGAATCTGACCGATATCGATATACTGGTTCTCGATACCGAAAAATGAACCATCCACTTCGGCATGATAGATACCATTCTTGTCGAGTGTGGCGAAATTTTTCAGTTGGGAGGCAGGAATTAATTTATCTTTTACTATAGGTATAGGTAAAGAGATACCCAGGGCGGGTTCACCATTTACCTCTCCGATTATAAGATGTGGGTCAGTTTCTTGTTGGCTTATACCGTAGCCAACTTTTGCCTGAACTTGTGTGGTGACGCCAAGAACGCCTAACATAGCGATGAATATATTGACCTTTTTCATGTGCAGCCTCACTGAATATCGAATGTTTTTTATCCTGTCATAAGAACGTCCTGAATTTTTTTGTGAAAACCATGAACAAAAAATGTACATCAAATAAAATGTATGTCAGGCAAATAATGGTGTAAATAATAAGCTATATTTATGTTTCTTATTTGTTTGGTTTCATTGTTTGTACAATTTAGATTTTAACTAATTAAGATTAAATTATTTTTTGGGGTGAAATGTATTTGTGGATGTTTTATCGCTTCAATTAATCCACTAATCGTTGAGGATGGGTATACATTGTTGCCCGTCCTGGCTTGCAAAATCCGATCAACGTTAAATTACATTTCTGGGCGACTTGAATGGCGAGTGAGGTTGCGGCAGAAACAGCAAATAAAATTTCTACCCCACAATGAGCTGATTTTTGCACCATCTCATAACTGGCACGGCTGGAAACCAACACAGCACCTTGTTGCCAGCCTGTTTTAGCTCGCATTCCCAGTAACTTATCCAGTGCAACATGGCGGCCAACATCTTCACAACCACCCAGCAATTTGCCCTCTGGGTCAATCCAACCCGCCGCATGGGTACAGCCAGTGAGCACGCCGATTTCCTGAACATGCGGTAATTGGGCAAGCGCAGTATCAAGGCAGGAGAGTGAAAACGTTTGGGTGAAAGGCAGGGGCGTAATTGGGCGAAAGATCTCTGCGAGTTGTTCGGTGCCACAAATACCGCAACCCGTTCTCCCAGCTATATTGCGTCGGCGCTCTTTTAATCCCGCAAAACGGCGGCTGGAAAGCTCAATGTGCAGTTCAATGCCGCCATGGCAGCTAAGTATTGGTTCAATCCCCCGGATTTCCTGCGCAGATGTGATAATCCCTTCTGACAAGGAAAACCCGATAGCGAAATAATCAAGATCTTTCGGGCTGGCCATCATCACGACATGGGAAATACCGTTGTAGACCAATGCAACAGGGACTTCCTCTGCTACCCAATCCGGCGTTGGACTGCTCAAGGAGCCACTTTGTTTGGCATTTTTTTGTTGTACATTGGTGCGAAAAACACCGCTGATTCTCTCCATAGTTAACCCATTTTCTGACCTTTTATTTTTCATTAATGAATTCCCCAATAGTTTGATTCATAATACTGTTTGTGTGGATAATATATTACCAACCCGTGTCCTGATAAGAAGCAAATACACCCACGGAATTCCGTTAGGCAGTGTGTTAGCAATATTAATGAGCAATGTGAGTGAGGAGATCCCCATGCAAGTCAGCAGAAGGCAGTTCTTTAAGATCTGCGCTGGCGGTATGGCGGGTACGACGGCAGCCGCGTTGGGGTTTGCCCCAACCGCCGCGATTGCACAAACACGTAACTACAAATTGCTGCGTGCGTGTGAAACCCGAAATACCTGTACATACTGCTCTGTCGGTTGTGGATTATTGATGTACAGCCTTGGTGATGGCGCCAAAAATGCCAAATCGACTATTTTTCATATCGAAGGGGACCCGGATCATCCTGTAAACCGTGGTGCCTTATGTCCTAAAGGGGCTGGCTTGGTGGATTTTGTGCACAGCAAAAATCGCCTGCGCTATCCAGAATATCGTGCTCCTGGCTCTAATCAATGGCAGCGAATAAGCTGGAATGAAGCCTTCGATCGTATCGCGAGATTGATGAAACAAGACCGCGATGCCAATTTCATCCAAACCAACCAAGATGGTGTGACGGTTAACCGCTGGCTGACAACAGGCATGTTATGTGCGTCTGCGGCCAGTAACGAAACCGGTTTTTTATCACAGAAATTTAGTCGCGCTCTCGGCATGCTTGCCGTAGACAACCAGGCGCGTGTCTGACACGGACCAACGGTAGCAAGTCTTGCTCCAACATTTGGTCGCGGTGCGATGACCAACCACTGGGTGGATATTAAGAATGCGAACTTGATTGTCGTGATGGGCGGGAATGCGGCTGAGGCACATCCTGTCGGTTTCCGTTGGGCAATGGAAGCTAAAATTCACAACAACGCTAAACTGATTGTTATCGATCCTCGCTTTACCCGTACGGCATCCGTGGCGGATTTCTACACGCCTATCCGTTCTGGTACGGATATTGCCTTCCTGTCAGGTGTGATTTTATACCTGCTAACCCATGAAAAAATTAACCGTGAGTATGTCGAGGCTTACACTAATGCCAGCCTGATTGTGCGGGAAGATTTCTCATTCGATGATGGCTTGTTTAGCGGCTATGATGCTGAAAATCGCCAGTACGATAAAACGACATGGCACTATGAGTTAGATGAGAAGGGCTTTGCCAAACGGGACAAAACGCTGAGCCATCCACGTTGTGTCTGGAACCTACTGAAAGCTCACGTCAGCCGTTATACACCGGATGTCGTGACTGATATCTGTGGAACACCGGAGGAAGATTTTCTCAAGGTGTGTGAATATCTGGCAGAAACCAGCGCGAAAGACAAAACTGCTACTTTCCTGTATGCATTGGGTTGGACGCAACACTCCATCGGCGCCCAAAATATCCGTACAATGGCGATAATCCAATTGCTGCTCGGTAATATGGGTATGGCAGGCGGTGGCATCAATGCGCTGCGCGGTCACTCCAATATTCAGGGACTGACAGATTTAGGGTTGTTATCCCAAAGCTTGCCGGGGTATCTCTCCCTGCCATCGGAGAAACAGGCTGACTTGCAAACCTATTTGCAGGCGAACACACCAAAAGCCACCGTTACAGGTCAGGTCAACTATTGGGGAAATTATCCGAAGTTCTTTGTCAGTCTGATGAAGAGTTTTTATGGTGATAATGCCCGTAAAGAAAATGATTGGGGCTTCGATCTGTTGCCGAAGTGGGATAAGCCTTACGATGTCTTGCAATATTTTGAAATGATGTCGAAAGGGGAAGTGAATGGCTATATCTGTCAGGGCTTCAATCCGATAGCATCATTCCCGGACAAGAACAAAGTCGTCGCCGCTTTGTCGAAGCTGAAATTCCTGATCACGGTTGATCCTCTCAGTACCGAAACATCATCCTTCTGGCAAAATCATGGTGAATTCAACGATGTTAATCCTGCCACCATTCAGACTGAAGTATTCCGTTTACCCTGCTGCTGTTTTGCCGAGGAGAATGGTTCAATAGTCAATTCAGCTCGCTGGCTGCAATGGCACTGGAAAGGTGCGGACGCGCCAGGGGAAGCGATTGGGGATGGTGAAATTTTGTCAGGCATCTTCAAGCGCCTGCGTGATTTGTACCGTGAAGAAGGCGGTGCTGCGCCAGAACAAGTCCTGAGCATGACATGGGATTATTTCGATCCTGACGCACCAACAGCGGAAGAGGTGGCCCAAGAAAGTAACGGTCGCGCTTTGGCTGATTTGCTGGATAACAGCGGCAATGTTTTGGTGAAAAAAGGGCAGCAATTATCCTCTTTCGCCCAATTGCGTGATGATGGCACTACCGCCAGCGGCTGTTGGATTTTCGCTGGAAGCTGGACGCCGGAAGGTAACCAGATGGCGCGCCGCGATAATACTGATCCATCCGGGATAGGGAATACATTGGGTTGGGCATGGGCGTGGCCATTGAACCGCCGCATTCTGTATAACCGCGCATCTGCCGATCCACAGGGCAATCCGTGGGACCCTAAACGTCAGTTGATTGCCTGGGATGGCGATAAATGGGGCGGTGTGGATATTCCAGATTACAGCAACGCAGCGCCGGGAACGGATGTCGGACCCTTTATCATGCAGCCAGAAGGCATGGGGCGTCTGTTTGCCATCGACAAAATGGCAGAAGGGCCGTTCCCTGAACATTACGAGCCGTTTGAAACGCCGTTAGGAACCAATCCGCTGCATCCGAATGTGGTTTCCAATCCGGCCGCCCGTGTGTTCAAGAGCGATTTTGAAGCCATGGGTAAAGCCGATAAATTCCCTTACGTCGGCACCACTTACCGCCTGACTGAGCATTTCCATTTCTGGACAAAACATGCGTTGCTAAACGTTATTGCCCAACCAGAGCAGTTTGTGGAAATTGGTGAACGATTGGCGGCAGAGAAGGGCATCAAACAGGGCGATACCGTTAAAGTTAGCTCCAGTCGTGGTTATATCAAAGCCAAGGCAGTAGTGACGAAGCGTATTCGTACCTTGAATGTTCACGGCCGTGAAGTGGATACCATCGGTATTCCGATTCACTGGGGTTTTTTGGGCGCGGCGAAGAAAGGTTTTCTTGCGAATACCCTGACGCCGTTTGTCGGTGATGCCAATACGCAGACGCCGGAATTCAAGGCATTTCTGGTTAATGTGGAAAAGGTGTAAGGGAGAAAAATTATGTCATTGCAATCCCAGGACATTATTCGTCGCTCTGCCACCCATTCATTGACTCCCGCGCCTCGTGTGCGGGATCACCAGCAAGAAGTGGCAAAGCTGATCGATGTGACAACCTGTATTGGCTGTAAAGCGTGTCAGGTAGCATGTTCAGAATGGAACGACATTCGTGATGAAATTGGGCACAACGTTGGTGTTTATGATAATCCGGCCGATCTGACAGCGAAGTCGTGGACCGTGATGCGATTTTCCGAAGTGGAGGAGCATGGCAAGCTAGAATGGTTAATCCGCAAGGATGGGTGTATGCACTGTGCCGATCCGGGGTGCCTGAAAGCCTGTCCGGCGGAAGGCGCGATTATTCAATATGCTAATGGCATCGTTGATTTTCAGTCAGAACAGTGCATCGGCTGTGGCTATTGCATTGCTGGTTGTCCATTCAATGTACCGCGCATCAACAAAGAGGATAATCGTGCCTACAAATGTACTTTGTGCGTTGACCGTGTTGGTGTAGGGCAAGAACCGGCTTGTGTGAAAACTTGTCCAACCGGCGCGATTCATTTCGGTAGCAAGCAGGATATGAAAGCGCTGGCGGCAGAGCGGGTTGAAGAGCTTAAGGGACGTGGCTATGAAAATGCCGGTCTGTACGATCCCGAAGGCGTAGGCGGAACTCATGTCATGTATGTGCTGCACCATGCCAACAAACCTCAGCTCTATCATGGATTGCCGGATAATCCGGCTATAAGCCCAACTGTCACATTCTGGAAAGGTATCTGGAAGCCATTAGCTGCAATCGGTTTTGCCGCGACTTTTGCTGCTGCCATTTTCCATTACGTGGGTATTGGTCCGAACCGTATTTCCAGAGAAGAGGAAGAAAGCGCACTTAAAGAGGTTGATTCGGACAAGGCAAATAATGAGGAGGTGAAGAAATGAAAAAGCGTAACGATATCATTATCCGCCATTCTCCGGTTGAGCGAATCAATCATTGGGCGGTTGTGATTTGCTTTCTGTTTACCGCCATCAGTGGATTAGGTTTTTTCTTCCCCTCCCTGAACTGGCTGATGAACATCTTTGGTACGCCGCAATTGTCACGGATATTGCATCCGTTTGCGGGTTCGGTGATGTTCTTTCTGTTTGTCTTTATGTTTTTCAGGTATTTCAAACATAACCTGATCGACAGGGATGATATCGAATGGGCGAAAAATATTCATAAGGTACTGCGTAATGAGGAAGCGGGGGATATCGGGCAGTATAACCTCGGCCAGAAAGGCATTTACTGGTCAGTAAGTCTCTGCCTGTTTCTACTGCTTATTAGCGGCATTATTATCTGGCGCCCGTATTTTGCGGAATATTTTCCTATCCCCTTGATCCGAATTGCTTTGCTGGTTCACTCACTGGCGGCGGTTGGTCTGATCCTGACGATTATCATCCATGCTTATGCGGCGTTTTGGGTGAAGGGATCAGTGCGGGCAATGGTAGAAGGTTGGGTCACACGTGGCTGGGCGAAAAAACATCATCCACGTTGGTATCGTGAAATGGTGAAACAAGAGCAGCAAAAAGAAAAAGAGTGAGTTTGAGGCAGGGTATTTTGTGTACTTTGATAGCCACTTCTTGTTTTTGTCCCTCAAATGAGGGACAAAAAACGGAAAGTGGTGATTAATGTTAGTTGTAATTTTCAGTGGAAAATAAAAATATCAAAATAAATCAAATGGATATAAAAAATATTTTACACCTTGAAAAGGAACCAAATATAGACTAAATTAAGACTACTTTAGTTACTAAAGTGCACCAAAGCGGAATTTGGCATAAAACATCAGACAAAATTTGAAATCACAAAGCGGCTTAAGTGCCGAGCGTATCTGACATCTTCTTAATGTCAGCACGAAGCTTACTGGCTGCATATGCAAAAATAGTAATTCCACGCCAATGGATTGGCAAAGAATTTGTCACTATTAGTTTATGCAAACATAAAGCGGTAACTCTTCGTTATTAAAGTAAGATTATTTCTTACAATAGGAGCAATTAAATGAAAATAGAAACAATCAGCTACATAAAAAAGCATGCCGCTATGCTTGAGCTGTCGGAGCCAATACTGGTTACCCAGAATGGCCTGCCTGCTTACGTTATTGAATCCTTTGAAGACCGCAAACAACGAGATGATGCTATTGCATTACTGAAATTACTTGCGATATCTCAAAAAGACAAACAGTCAGGAAAATTACATTCGCGTGACCAGTTATTGGAAGATATTTAATACTTATCAATGACCAGGGGGAAATGTGTCCGAAAATAAAACTGTAACAATAAAATACACTGACACTGCAAAATATAGCGTTAAAGATATTGCGAACTTTTTACGGGCTAAAGATATTGATCCTTCACCCATAATTAACGATTTCATTTCAGAATTCGAAAGTAAGGTGGGCATTTTTCCATTATCGTGCCCAATCTCGTTTCAGTTAAGTAAGATTGGTGTATTTGAGTATCGTGAGTGTAATACAAAAAATGGATACAGGATCCTTTACACTGTCGATTCGGAAACTGATGTAGTCGTACACATCATTTTAAATCAACGTCAAGACATACAGGCGCTGCTTCTAAAACGCATGATAGAGTACCGCATTTAATTTTGCGTTACCGTTTTAGGTGGATTGATTGCTTACTGCCTTAAATGGAAGAAACCATCACTGAAAGTGTTCTACTCAGAAGAAGATGTTCCAGTGACAGCTTAAACGGAACTCAGGTTAGCTATAGTTGCTCTCAGTAAAGTACGGGAAACCGGAGGCCGTTTTCTCCTCCGGTTTATTGACTTTTATTGACTGATGAGTGCCTTGAGCTGCTTATTAACCTGCTGTTTATCAAAAGGCTCCAGTGACTCACTTGGGGATAATCCCACAAATTCTAATTGTTCTGCTTCATCTTCAGTCAGGAGTTTCTTTTTTCTCAACTTGAGCAAATAGTTCCAATTCCAAATGCCACCGGAATCTTCTGCCGGACACATGCCATTACCTGCGGTCACTTCAGGCTGGATAATATCTTTTGGCAAAACTTTCTCGACTGTTATTTGATGGAACCAATCATCGCCAAAGTCATATTGGTAGTTGAATTCATCCCCAACTTCTTCCAGAAATGCACCGATGCACAATTGGTCATATTGTTCTTCTGGAATATCGATTCCTGCAAAACTAAAACTGAATAGATGAGCATTTTCCCAGCCCATGGCAGTTTGTATCACATCATGAAATTCACTGAGTGTGAGTTGATTGCTGACACGGATCCGGCGCCATACGGCGGGTGTTGCATCGAATAAACTCACTTTAACAACCAAACCTTGCGGCTCAATTTCTTCCTCTTGCTCCATGTAGAAATATTCAAAGCTGAGTTCAGACAAGGTATCAAATAAGGCAAATCTCTTGCGATTTAATCCAGGATCTCTGAGGGCATAGGCCAAATCTAAATATTGCTCTACCAGATATGGCGCTTGTGGTGGCAATCTGTATTGTTCGATTGAAGCGGAATAAGTCAGACGTTCAATAAACAGCTCGCGGTTTGCGTAGTAATAGAGCTTCAATAAATCTCTGGGTTTTTTCGCTTTCAACAGACATTCTTCTGGCGCCAGCCAGCTCAATATTAATGATGAACCCATGGTGATGCCAAGACGATTCTGATCCTGTCGCTTCAGATCAGCTTTATACCCGAACTTCTGGCTCCAGTGTTCAAGCTCAAGGGCTTCCGGCTGTGTCCATTCGACGGGAAGTTGTGACAACCAATAAAGTGAGTTGAGATCGAGTGGGGTATGTTTATTTTGCTGGACTGAAAATATCCACGGTAAAATTTGTTGCAGCCAGTCAGGGGAGACTGGAGTAAAGTCAACATATGCTTCACTATTATTGCTCAACTCTTCAATCAGTTCGGGGATTGTGCTCTCAGGAGCAATATTCATAAAGCTTTCGCGGATACCAGATTTAAAATCCAGCATCATATTCATTTGATATTCTTGACCATCCAGTGTGATTGTCATCATCATGCTGGCACAGTCATTTCCATCAACATGAGTGACGTATAATTCGTGTATCTTTGCTGTTTCCCGTGGCTTATTGTGGTGCGACATCGCCTTTTTTTTCCAACGCTTAAAACAGGAGTGAATGGCAGGATGGCGGTTAAATCGTGCACACAGATTGATCAGTTGCAGGTAGGATACGTTTGCCCATGCAGAGGAAGGGCAATCGTCCAATGTTTGCGCACAGGCAAGGGCAATGGGTTCTTCAAAGTATTGAGTGAGTAATAACAGGGCATCTATCCCCCATGAATGCTTGGCGACTTCCGTCAATAGATGAGGTAAGGCTTCATGAGGAATGACAGAAAGACCGCTTTCAAAAAAGTCAACAAATTCAATGCCAGAATGAATTTCAAACTGCTTAAACAGTTGGTTCAAGTCTAAGGATTTTTTAGGGAAAGTCGCTATGTTGGTGTCATCAGTAGATTGGGGGGCATCCAGTAACGGAGTGATGTCAGTGTTGATATGAAACTGATTTCTTTTCAGGATTGATATACATAACAACATGCATTCGCTATTAATTTCGAATTCTTCTTTGGTATTCACCAAAATTTGCTCAATGATCTCTTCGAACAGTTGTTTGGTTTCAGCAGGTAATTTGTTTACTGTTAATGCAAGTTCTGCTATGGCAACTTCAAGCCAATGGTTAATGCTGTCGCCTATCTCCGTCATCGCTTCTTTGGGTAGCGCTAGCACCAGGCTAATCAACAAGAAGACATTTTCTGGATCGGAAAACCACTGTATCTGTTTTTGGGTTAAGGAGCGCTGTTTATCGGAAGTATGGGCGTATTTTTCTATTGCAGATAGCAATTTTTCAGGTGTTAATTTCATTATCAACCTCTTCAATATCTTCAATATATCTATATTTCAACCAAGAAGAGTGCTGGCTATCACGCTGTCATATCCACCATTCCCCTTTACGATTATTCAATAGTCTAACCTGAATTTTTGTGAAGGCAGTAAGTTTGTGTTCAAATTTATTCACGTTATCTCCAGGTTGCTGCTTTGTGGTCTGTAACTTGAAATCGATAGGATCTGGCAATGCCATTCCGCTGTGTGGCGGGGTAAGATGGTTGGGGACTGACATTCAACATAACTAGAAGGTAAGATTCATGAGTATTCGCATTGCTCCTATTCCCCCATTATTGTTTGTCAACCTGAAAACACTTTACCAGCAGCGCGCTAATCGTTTGAAAACATTGGCAACCGAAAACAATCCATTTGCAAGTTACCTGAATTTTGCGGCAGAGGTTGCACAAGCACAGCAAAAGGCGTTGTATGACAATCCGTTGGCGATGGAATTGGATGAGCTTCTTGGTCATTCTCAGCAAGAAATTCGTGTTCCACTGGATTGTAAAACATTACACCGTACCCAGCATTGGCAGAATATTCTGCACGCCCTGATTGTGGAATTGCGGCTTACCGTACCTGAACATGTGAAACCCGCCCTCGAAAATCTGGCAAAAAATTCAGAACAAGAGTTAGAAGAGATGGCGAGTGCGCTGCTCAATAGTGAATTCAGCAAAGTTAGTGCTGATCAGGCGGTATTTGTCTGGGCAGCGTTATCTGTCTATTGGGCACAAATGGCCAGTTTGATCCCCGGCAAGGCACGGGCGGAATATGGAGAACATCGCCAGTTTTGCCCGGTTTGTGGCAGTATGCCGGTTGCCAGTGTGGTGCAAATCGGCACTCATCAAGGATTGCGCTACCTGCATTGTAACCTGTGTGAAAGTGAATGGCATGTTGTCCGCATCAAATGCAGTAACTGTGAACAAACCCGTGATCTGAATTATTGGTCACTGGAGAGTGAGCAATCGGCAATCAAGGCAGAAAGTTGTGGTGATTGTGGTAGTTATCTCAAAATTCTGTATCAGGAAAAAGATCCGAATGTTGAGGCTGTGGCTGACGATCTGGCGTCATTGATTCTGGATGCCAAAATGGAAGAAGAAGGTTTTGCTCGCAGTAGCCTGAACCCTTTTTTGTTTCCTAACGAATAAATGGGGTGGGGAAGCGATGACACAAGCAATCAACGCGCTGTACCGTCAATTACCCTCCATTGACAGATTGTTGCGAGAACCGGAAATCACCTCGTTGATTGCGTTATATGGACAGACGCAAGTGGTGGAGATATTGCGGGACATGCAAGAACAGGCGCGGTTTAATATTCTTGAATATCAGACCTTGCCAGAGTGGAGTGGCGATTGGGCTGCATTATTGCAGCGAAGATTGGACAAAGTTCAAGCAACTGCCTTGAAACCCGTCTTTAACTTGAGCGGAACGGTGCTTCATACCAATTTGGGCCGTGCATTGTTAGCGGAATCGGCAATTGAAGCCGTGACACAGGCAATGCGTTCGCCGGTCACGCTGGAATATTCTCTTGATGGTGCTAGTCGCGGGCATCGTGATCGCGCACTGGCTGATTTACTCTGTACGTTAACAGGGGCAGAAGATGCCTGCATCGTTAACAATAATGCCGCCGCCGTTTTACTGGTGCTGGCAACAGTGGCGCAAGGAAAAGAGGTTGCCATTTCCCGCGGTGAATTGGTAGAGATTGGCGGAGCGTTCCGTATTCCTGACGTGATGGTGCAAGCCGGTTGTCGTTTGGTGGAAGTGGGAACAACTAACCGAACGCATTTAAAAGATTATCAGCGGGCAATCAATTCTGATACCGGCATGTTGATGAAGGTGCATACCAGTAATTACAGTATTGAAGGCTTCACAGCTGAAGTATCGGCAGAAGCCTTGGCGATGCTGGGTATGGCATCCCAAATCCCGACAGCCATCGATCTTGGTAGTGGCTCCATGACCGACATGACACAGTATGGTTTGCCGGCTGAGCCGATGCCCCAGGATTACCTGAACCATGGTATCGATTTGGTGACCTTT
This sequence comes from Xenorhabdus sp. BG5, assembly GCF_015163665.1. Classification (GTDB taxonomy): domain Bacteria; phylum Pseudomonadota; class Gammaproteobacteria; order Enterobacterales; family Enterobacteriaceae; genus Xenorhabdus. The sequence goes on from NZ_JADEUG010000042.1 coordinate 15,334, forward strand.
TCTGGTGATAAATTATTGGGTGGCCCGCAAGCTGGCATTATTGTTGGCAAAAAACAGTGGATAGACGCTATCCAGCAGCATCCTCTAAAGCGCGCATTGCGGGCAGATAAAATGACGTTGGCGGCACTGGAAGCCACTTTGCGTCTCTACCAACACCCTGAGCAGCTTCATCAGAAATTACCGACTTTGCGCCTGCTGACTCGTACACAGGGTGAAATCCGTGATATGGCGCAACAGCTCATTCCCCAACTTCAGGCATATTACAGCGAAAAATTTATTGTTCGTGATGAACCTTGCTATTCCCAAATTGGCAGTGGTTCTTTGCCAGTGGATCGGTTGCCCAGTTGGTCGCTGACTTTTACCGCCATCGATGGTCGTGGCAGCACATTGGAAAATTTGGCTCACCAATGGCGCAATTTGAAAAAACCGGTGATTGGGCGTCTGTATGATGGTCGGTTATGGCTGGATCTGCGTTGCCTGGAAGATGGAAATGCATTATTGCGGGCACTTTTGTTGTTATAAAAATTGCTGTTATAAGAAATAGGCTTGATAACTATGATTTTTGCCACGGCGGGACATGTTGATCACGGTAAAACAACGCTCATTCAAGCGATCACGGGGGTTGATACTACCCATTTGCCGGAAGAGAAAAAACGCGGGATGACTATCGATCTCGGTTATGCCTACTGGCCGCAGCCAGATGGATCGGCGGTGGGGTTTGTCGATGTGCCGGGACATGAAAAATTCCTGTCCAATATGTTAGCGGGGATGGGGGGAATAGATCATATCCTGCTGGTTGTCGCTTGTGATGATGGTGTCATGGCTCAAACGCGGGAACATCTGGCAATTTTACGTTTGATTGGGCGACCTGATATTACGGTTGTACTGACCAAAGCGGATAGCGTCGAACAAGCACGGATTGAGGAAGTCCGGCAACAAGTCGGGCAATTATTAGCATCACAAGGTTGGCAATCGGTGCCTTTGTTTATAACGGCAGCCGCTACAAAAGAAGGCATTATCCCACTAAGAGAGCATTTGCAGTCTATTCACCAGTCTTATGCTGTCCATCAAATTTGCTCTTCTTCTTCTTTTGCCCGGCAAAATTTGCAGTATGAAAAATTACAGCAACGCTTTCGTTTGGCTATCGATCGGGTTTTTACTATTAAAGGTGCCGGATTGGTTGTCACCGGAACGGCGTTAGCAGGAAGTATCAATGTTGGCGATATGTTATGGCTGACTGGCCGTGATCAAACCGTGAGAGTGCGTGGCTTGCACGCCCAGAATCAACCCGTTCAGTGTGCTACAGCGGGACAGCGTATTGCATTGAATATTATTGGGAATATCAGCAAAGAGCAAATTTCCCGTGGCGACTGGCTGTTATTACAAAAACCCTCGTTTGCGGCTGAAAAAGTGTTAGTCGAAATTGAAGCGGATTTACCGCTGCAAAACGGGCAATCTCTCCATATCCATCATGCCACCAGCCATATCACCGGCAGAATTTCTATCCTGAACTCGCTAACCGCTACGCCAATATTGGCTGAGCTGACGCTGGATCGTCCTTTGTGGCTGGTGGAAAATGATCGCCTGATACTGCGAGACATCAGCGCCAGAAAAACGCTGGCAGGGGCACGGGTCGTTAGCTTAAATTCCCCGCGCAGGGGAAAACGCCAGCCTGAATTTCTTCATTGGTTATCCCAACTGGTTCGAACGAGCAACCATCTGGAAAATCTCACCTTATATTTAACGCGTGGTGCACTGTCACTCAGCCACTTTGCCTGGGCACGTCAGTTAACAGAAAGTCAGCTCAACAACTTGTTGGTTGGGATGGAAGTGATGGTTGCGGGTGATTGGGTATTATCGCAGCATCATGCGGTATTGGCAGAACAAAAACTATTGCAGATTGTCGTGGAATACCACGAAAAACACCCCGATCAATTGGGGGTGGGTAAGGCGCGTTTGAAACGAATGGCTTTGCCGACACTGGATGACATGCTGGCTTATAAACTTATCAATCGGCTATTGGAACAAGAAAAGCTAAAACAAACCCATGGTTGGTTGCACTTGCCTGAGCATGGATTGATGTTTACCCCAGAGCAGGTGTGTTTGTGGTTAAAAGCAGAGCTTTATTTTAAAGCGGAAGCGTGGTGGGTACGCGATTTGGCAACTGAAATGGGGGAAGATGAAGAGGTCATTCGTCGTCTTTTGCGAAAAGCAGCACAATTGGGACTCATTATCGCCATTGTGTCTGATCGTTATTACCACCGACAGTATATTCAGCGGCTTGCTGATTTAATTCGCCGCTATTCTCAGACTAAGGGCGGCATAACAGCAATCGATTTTCGCAATGAGTTGGGGATTGGACGGAAATTAGCGATTCAAATACTGGAATACTTTGATCGCACGGGTTTTACCCGCAGGAAAGCGAATTTGCATGTTTTACGGGATGAGGGCATTTTTTAGCATTTTATTTACAGTATCTTTGACAATCTGTGCTATTTTTCATCGGGTTGGCAAACTGAACTCATGTGTGGAATTCAATAGAGTATGAAAAAGAAGATAATCTCGAGGATTTATCTTGGATTGTTGTTGATTGCTTCCTTGATATTAGTGTTTGAGAAAGGTGGAGATATTTATCCTGCACTGGTGTCTGTCGGCGTATTCGGCATCATCTTTGGCCTGGCTTTTTTAGTTTCAGCGCGCTGGTTATTTTCGACGGTGTTCACTGGCACGCTATTTATCATCCTAAAATTCCTCAACCAGATAAAAATCCATTACTACAAAGAACAACTGATGTTTTCTGATTTGAATGTGATGTTAGATCCTTCAAATCAGGAGACTTTGCGCCATTATTGGCTGGCGGGTATTGCTGTAGTGGCGATGATTATCTGGTTGATATTCAACATGATATTGAGCTGGAAAATAGTCCCTTCTGCGCGTGGGATCAAATGGCGCTTCGCCAGTATCATTTTGATGATCGTGAGTGCCTGGGGTGTCAACTTAACGGTTAGTGCCTATCATGCGCAATGGCAAGGGGAATTACCGAAGGGGCGGGGAACGGTGACTAATATGGTAATGTCTGCCTCGGATGCACAATATCAGCCGCCAAAATTTGGCTCATCTGCTGATTATTTCTTGCAGCAGGCGAAACAAGTGACGTTGCCTGAACCTCAGTCAGAGGTTAAACCCGATGTGGTTGTCTTGCTGCAAGAATCCACGGTCAATCCCCATATTTACCAATTACCTGCCAAAGTGCAGTTGCCCGATCTTTACATGTTCCGGCGTGATGCGGGTGTCAGTGCCCAAAGTCCACTCAGGGTACAAACCTTTGGTGGCGGAACTTGGTTATCTGAATTCTCCGTTTTAACCGGATTGAATACGGATGATTTTGGTTCACGTAAAAATGCGGTATTTTATTTTGTCGTTGATCACCTGAAAAACAGCCTGTTTCGTGCAATGAAAGATAATGGCTATTACACAGTTGTTCTGACACCGTTTAATAAGTCTGCTTACCATGCGGGACATGCTTACAAGACACTGGGTGTTGATCGAATTATCCAACCGCAGGAGTTAGGGTATCCCGCAGACATGGATGAAAATTTGTGGAAAATCCCGACACAAGATATGTTGTCTTATGTGAAAACTATCCTGGCTAAGGAAACAGACAAGCCGATTTTTATTTTCTCTCTCACCATGTATGAACATGGTCCTTATGAAGAGAGCCATCATGATGATTATGGCTTGGCTGGCAATGTTGATTCGGCAACAGCGACAGGTAAGTTTAGCCATTATATGGAAAAAATTGTGGCCTCTGATCCTGCCATCAGGGATTTCAGTGAATTCGTTGCTAATCGCGATAAGCCTACCGTTTTCCTCTATTTTGGTGATCATCAACCGAACATCAATTTTGATCACTATAATTCTCCGCTGCCTGATCCAGCACATGTGACTCAGTTTACTCTGCGGGATAACCTGAAACAGGGAGCGTCGATAACAACGGGCAAGCTGACCGATATCTCTTTCCTTGGCGGAATGATTCTGGAACGTGCCCGCTTGTCAGCGCCAGCGTTTTACCAAGCGAATATGATCATGCGCCATTTGTGTGATGGTGCCTTGAATGATTGTCAGGATAGTGCACTGGTAGAGAGTTATAAGCATTATATTTACCAGCAGTTGGAAGCGGCAGGTCAGGAATAATGTTATCCCTTCTGTCGGTGATGCTACTGACAGAAGGGATGTGTTATCGATATACCGCTACAATATGGGAACTATGCGTGAAACCATTCAGTTATTGTATGGCGGTGATGCGATAAGCGCAGCGTCGGTGACCACTCAGGATATATTCGGTTCTTTCCACATTGGCTTGCAGGATCTCCCGAAACAGTTTCAACTCTGTCCGACAAAAACCCTGACACAATTTGGCGGCGGCACAAATTGGACAATGGTTTTCAAAAAACAAAATAGCGCCATTTTCCTCAACAGAATAATGAGCCATATAACCTTCTCGGCAGCGAATCGAAACCAGACGCTCAACCTTCTCCTGTAACCCAGTGGCACCTTCCATCGCCTTTTTATAGTTGGAAAAAGCCTCTTTTTCACGGGCTCTGATAATCAAATCCATAGCATCTTCACCCAACTGATTATGGATAATCGAGATCAGTTGCGTTGTTAACTCTGCGTGAGCATCAGGAAATTTGGCATGGCCTTTCTCTGTGATATGCCAGAGCTGCACTGGACGCCCAACCCCCCTTGTTTCTGATTTTGCTTCAACTAACCCCTCTTTAGCCATTTTCACAAATTGCTGACGGGCTGCTTCTCCAGTTGTTCCCAATAATTTGCCGGCATCAGAGGCTTGTAAGGCACCTTGAGTTTTTAGCAACATTAATAGCTTTTCACTCACTGTTTGCCCTACGATTATACTATTTTCCAAGTCATCGCTTGACATATTGTTGATCCCGACATTAATTTATTCCAAGATTTATCTTGTTTAATTTAGCGTAAGACTTTTCACAACTCAACCGGTGTTCAGGGCAAAAATGATGATAATGACTGAGGAAAGCCGCTGGAGGGATCTGTTTTCCAGCAAAAATGCACCGAGTGCGATAGCACTTTCATTAGGCGTGGTATTGATGGCAATTAATACCTTAATTGCGATTACGATTCTGCCTTCTGTCGTCAATGATATTGGAGGATTAAATCTTTATGCCTGGAATACGACATTGTTTGTCGTGGCATCGATTATTGGTTCCGTTCTTTCTGCGAGATTGTTGAGTGCATTGGGTGCAAGAAACGCTTATCTGATTGCATCAGTGGTCTTTTTTATCGGTAGCTTACTCTGTACTCTTGCGCCAACAATGGAAGTGATGTTGGTTGGCAGAACCATTCAGGGCCTTGGCGGTGGATTTCTGTTCGCTCTTTCCTATTTGATGATTAATCTCGTCTTTGCCCAATCACTTTGGCCGCGAGCTATCGCATTGGTTTCGGGGATGTGGGGGGTAGCGACTTTAATCGGGCCAGCTATTGGCGGTGTTTTTGCTGAAATGGATGCATGGCGTTATGCATTTGGCATTATGCTTCCTATTATTCTGTCTTATGCTGTATTTACCTGCCTGATTTTACCTAAAACAGAGGTGCAGAATAAAACCAAAACAGCACTGCCCATTGTGCAATTGATTCTGTTATCGGCAGCGGTACTGGCGGTTTCTTCTGGCAGTTTGTCGCCAGATGTTCGGTTCAACATTCTCGGCATTGTTGCCGCTGTGATATTCATCTTTTTATTGATCATTTATGAGCGTAGAGCTTCAGCCAGGTTATTGCCTGAACGTTCCCTAAGTTTACGTTCTCCTCATTTGGTCTTATTTACTACCCTATTTCTATTGGTAGTGGGTTTATCGGGGGATGTTTTTATTCCCTATTTTTTGCAAATTCTGCATGGGCAATCCCCTTTTGTTTCTGGTTACATGGTTGCGTTCGTGGCAATGGGTTGGACTATAGGAGAAGTACTCAGTGCTAGCTGGCAAGGGAAAAAGATGCGGTTTGCGATTATCAGTGGGCCTGTCTTCATGTTGGTTGGTATGTTGCTGTTGCTTGTGTTGCTGCCATCCCAGTCAGCAGGGGAACGGCAGATTATACTACCGATAATCCTGGGATTGGGGATGTTTGGTTTTGGGGTTGGATTCGGCTGGCCTCATCTTTTGACGCTCATTTTACAGGTTTCCCGTGATGCGGATAAAAGCATCGCCGGTTCATCTATTACCACCATACAGTTATTTGCCTCTGCATTTGGTTCTGCGTTGGCGGGGATGACCGTCAATTTATTTGGATTTTATCAGCCAGGAGGCGTTGAAGGGGCCGCTTCTTCTGCATATTGGCTATTTTTACTCTTCTCCATTGCACCAATATTGGCATTATTAACAGCATTTCAATCAGCGAAAATTAAGGCTGAGGAATAAATTTATTATCAACGGCATTATTATAAAAAAGTAATGCCGTTTTCTTGATTACGTGTGATGGGAGATATGGGAAAACCCATAATAAATGATGCAATCATAAGCCTGCTTAAGTATTTAACAATTATATTGTTATATTTAGGTAATCTATCAAATATAAAGAAAAAGATAGAGCCTGATAAAGAATAAAATATGATAGGGAAAGACAGAATGCTTATAACGACTGCGCCGGAGAATGTTATTTCATCTTTCATTAATACTAATGAAACAGCAGATTTAATAATGAAGGACATCAGAAACATAATGAATAATAACAATATTACTCCACCCAAAGCTTTTAAATATTTGCTATTCACCTAATTCTTCCCATCGTATTGAAAAAATATTGTAAGTCTGTTTCCATTGTTCTTAGCTTTCTCTTCATTGATTCTTTTGATAATGCTATTAACTTTTCTCTAGAACAAAGATATCAGCTTCAAACCCTACATAACAAGGGATTTCCATAATATCAGATAACAGAAACCATTGGCGTTCATCCCATAATTGTTTCACTTGAACTGAAATGTAATACTCTTGGTGAACAATAAAACATTATTAATATCATGAAAAATAATTTAAAAGCCTCTGAAATTTAGAGGCTAAACAGGGGGGACATGAAAACAGGGTATTTGTAAAAATTATCATTTACACAGTGATAATTTTTTTACGTAAGTTGTTGGAGACATCCACGATATTTTATCACATGTAACATAACCATCGATTTTTAATTTGTAGTCAACATAAAACGATATAGGAAAACTAATAATAAATGATGCAATCATAAGCCTGCTTAAGTGTTTAACAATTATCTTATTATATTTAGGTAATCTATCAAATATAAAGAAGGATATAGAACCTGATAAAGAATAAAATAATAGAGGGGAAGACATGATGCACATAATTACTGTACTGGAAAATGTTATTTCATCTTTCATGAGTATTAATGAAATAAAAGATCTAATAACTACGCTCATCATAAATGCCATTATCAATAACAGTATTGTTACTCCTATTGCTTTAAAATATTTTTTATTCATCTAATTTTTCCCATGGTATTGAAAAAATATTGTAGGTTTGTTTCCCATGTTCTTGGCTTTCTCAACGATCTGTGCTTTTACTCCGGGGTTGCAGGCTTGATAGGTGTAATTTAATTGAAAGGTTTTATGGCAGGCGTAGCAGTGATAACGCTGATGACTACTGCTGCCTTTTCCATGTCTTTTGATATCTTCTGTTTTCTGACAATAACGACAAACCACATCAACTTTCGCCATATCTCACCTACCATAAAAAACGGGGATCTTACCACAACATCTAATTATTGGGTGCATGACCGTCTTTAAATATACCTTCAATAATTCGATACCCAATAGAAAATATAATACAGAATCTAACCCCTCCAATAATATTTGAATTAAGTCCCTGTTGTCCTATCCCCATCATTAGCATTTGAGGATGATTAGCACAATATCGTGTTCCTCGGATATCTTACCCATGATCTCACGTTTATCTCAGGAACAGCTAAAGCCTTATTGAAAAAATATACCGCCAAAATGATGCCAGAAAATGCGGGTAATCAAGTTGGTCGTGCAATCACTCGCTTTGCTCTTGTCGCAATGGCAGGAGAAATAGCGACAAGAGCTGGAATTACAGGCTGGCAACAAGGGGAAGCGTATACAGCGGCTGAAAAGTGTCTCGCTGCATGGATGAAAGAGCGCGGACACACTGCGAATCAGGAAGGTATGCTGGTCAAAACTATTCATGGATTGGCCACGCGGACAACCTGAAAGATGCGATGATCCACGCATGGCAGGCGTATTTTAGCTAAATAAAATAAATGGGACCGTGGTCCCATCTTATTTTTCCGTTATCTGTCCTGTCCCCAAACATTAGGACATTCCTGCACAGCAACCCGTTCACTATGACAAACAGTACAGGGCGATTCGTCCGTTAAACCCAGTCCAGTACCGTGACAATCAACGCAAACCTGTTTGAATTCACCTACTCCTAAACATTCGTCACAAATAGCTGAATTAGTCATAATTTCCCATATGGATTATAGTGATTAATGGCATATGTATTGACGTATGCCAAATTTAGCATATGCTATGGCATATGTTAATCTGTTTTATTTAGAGGTAATTTAATTATGGAGCGAGTAGCAAAAATTTTCAAAAATGGGCGTAATCAGGCAGTTAGATTACCTGTCGCATTTGAGTTCGATACTGACCACGTTTACATTCGGAAAAACGAAAACGGGGACGTTGTTCTCTCAAAAAATAAACTGTCCACTGACAATTGGGATAATTTTTTTAGGGTGCTCAGCGCTGTGTCTGTACCTGATGATTTTTTAGATACAAATGATCGTAACCAGGACGCTACCGAACGTGACCCATTCGAGGGAGTTTTTTAATGTATATGCTGGATACAAACACGGTCAGTTACATATTTCGCCAACATCCAGCGGTAACCGCTAAATTGCGAACCATACCACCATCAGAAATATGTATTTCCAGCATTACTGAGGCCGAGTTGCGCTATGGTATCGCTAAACGCCAAAACAGAGCGCTGGAAAATATCGTAAACACATTTATCGATTCAATTACTGTTTACGATTTGGATCAAAACGCGGCAAAAACCTATGGGATATTGCGGGCCAACATGGAAAAAACTGGAAAAATTATGGGGACGATGGATCAACTGATTGCAGCTCATGCGTTAAGTCAAAAATTAACCATCGTTACCAGTGATTCAGCGTTTGGAATGGTTATTGGATTAAATGTTGAGGATTGGACAAAATAAGTGGGACCGTGGTCCCACCTTGTAACTAGTCTCGATAATCAAAAGAGACTTGATAAATATATTTATCCAAATTAATAGAATGACTAAATTTAGGTTGTAAAATAGGAACCCATATATCTAACACATCGAATACGCCATTATTCAGTGTATCATGCAATGGTAAACCGCAACTTTCAATGATGGAATTATCATATCCTAAATCCATTGAATATTCTTCGCCCACAAACTCTTCATTTGTTTTATTGAACCAAGTTAAATTTAATTTAATTCCCATGGTTTTCTCCATTAAAGATATTTTTTAATATTACGTGTTGGGTCTGCTGGTTTCAATTGATTACCAGTCTTGGGATCAAAAGAGCCAAGATGTTCCCCATTGCTGGCTCGATAACCTTCTAGTTCGCCGTGTTGTGAGTCCCACTCGTAAATTCTACGTCCTTTTTCACCAATCCATCTAGCTCGTTTTCCACCGCCTCCTTGTTTTGGAGTTTTTGCAGGTCCTTTTCTTAATTCGCCCAGTCCTTTAATATCTTCAGTTTTTGGTGCAGGATGATATTTGTGACCATCTTGTTGAACACCTTTACGTTGTTTTTCTTTTTCTTTTTCTTTTTCTTTTTCTTTTTCTTTTTCTTTTTTCTTGTTTTCCGCTTTATTGCGACTTTCCATTAGGGGAGCGAGTTCTTTTTTTGTTTGTTCTATTTGATTGTGAACATCTCGTAACTGCGTCGAAAGTTGAATATAGGATGTTATGATTACAAGACTTTGATTTCCTTTAAGACCTTTTGGTCTCACTCTTTCTACAATATTATAAAAATCGTTTGTTTTTGGGTGTTTTAACGCGGCATCAACGAACTCTTTACTATTAATTACTATTTCTAAATCCCAAACACCTAACTTTTTAAAAGAATCAGCATGTTTCTCTTGTTTATTGAATTTAGATACCAAGGGATATTTCACTGGATCAGCTAATGTAAGGCCTTCAGGTGAATTCAAAAGCTGATGCTGAGTTAACATATTAAGAGCAACAGGTGAGATATTAAAAGGGGGAGTCAACTGTGATAAATTTCACAGCTCTCACACCAGAAATAGTAGCCTGATATGCATAAACAAATCAGACAGTATCGACAGTTGA
>NZ_JADEUG010000043.1 GCF_015163665.1 Xenorhabdus sp. BG5
AGGCCGTGCGGGTGAGAACGTGGGTGTTCTGCTGCGTGGTACTAAGCGTGATGACGTTGAGCGTGGTCAGGTTCTGGCGAAGCCAGGCTCTATCCACCCACACACTCAGTTTGAATCTGAAGTGTATATCCTGAGCAAAGATGAAGGTGGTCGTCATACACCATTCTTCAAAGGTTACCGTCCACAGTTCTACTTCCGTACGACTGACGTAACCGGTACTATCGAACTGCCAGAAGGCGTAGAGATGGTAATGCCAGGTGACAACATCAACATGGTAGTTAACCTGATTGCGCCAATCGCAATGGACGAAGGTCTGCGTTTTGCAATCCGTGAAGGTGGTCGTACTGTAGGCGCCGGTGTTGTTGCTAAAGTTATTGCTTAATCTTTGATTATCAAAAGATTATAAGAAAGAGGAGCTAAGGCTCCTCTTTTTCTATTCTGAGCCACCATAATTGGTGGTTTTTTGTTGCTCAACAAAATAAAAACAATAATTGAAATGAGATTTATTTCTATTTACTATTCCGGGGTGTCGTTTATTTTATAAGCGTGGACAATTTTGGGTATAGGGGTTTTATGCGACCTAAATAGTCATCAAGAGTGTGTAAATAGTTAGAAGAGAGTTTCCATGTATGTTTGTCTCTGCAATGCAATAAGTGATAAAACCATACGTAATGCTGTTCATCAGCAACATATTCGTTCTATCAGAGAATTGAGGAATTTTGTTCCTGTAGGAAGCGACTGCGGAAAATGCATACGTCAAGCACGTGAAATAATGAATGAGGAGATTGCTCTACTACCTCCAATAAATAATGTTGCCTAAAATAAGTACAATTTACTTGCAATTACTCTGCCAAATTAGTACTACACTTTAGTTACTGGAAGCGGAGGAACTTGCTATGAAAGGTGATAAAAAAATAATTGTACATTTGAATAAACTTCTCGGTAATGAACTTGTCGCCATCAATCAATATTTCTTGCATGCACGGATGTTTAAGAACTGGGGATTGATACGTTTGAATGACTTCGAGTATCACGAGTCCATTGATGAGATGAAGCACGCAGATAAATTTATCGAACGTATTCTTTTTTTGGAGGGGGTTCCAAATCTACAAGATTTAGGCAAGCTCAATATCGGAGAAGATGTAGAGGAAATGCTGAAATCTGATCTGGAATTAGAATTACGTGGAGCAAAGGATCTCAGAGAAGCAATCGCATATGCCGATTCAGTTCATGATTATGTCAGTAGAGACTTGATGATAGAGGTGCTTGCTGATGAAGAAAATCATATTGATTGGTTGGAAACTCAACTTGAACTGATAACTAGAATTGGAATACAAAATTACATTCAATCTCAGCTTAGTGAAGAAGAATAGCTATAATTTTGTCGCCCTATAATTTGATGTATATAGGGCGTTTTTCTTCCATTTTCTTTCTTGCTTTCCTCTTTTTTGTATGTACTTTTTGCATAGATTTCACTCTTAATATTGCTTTGTGGGTAAATTCACGTATAATGCGCGGGCTTACCTACAAGAGTAGGACTGATTATTATCAGTAATGAGCGGTGAATAGCCGCCATTTAAAATACTCCCGATATGGGGGTTATGCACAGAACGATTACACTCCCCCATCAACCGAAATGGGTGTGAGGAGTAATCATTTACGTTTATAAAATAGTTGGAGCTCTGGTCTCATGCAGAACCAAAGAATCCGTATCCGCCTGAAAGCATTTGATCATCGTTTGATCGATCAATCAACTGCGGAAATCGTAGAGACTGCGAAGCGCACTGGTGCGCAGGTTCGTGGTCCGATCCCTCTGCCAACTCGTAAAGAGCGTTTTACCGTTCTGATTTCTCCACACGTTAATAAAGATGCGCGTGATCAGTACGAAATTCGCACTCACAAACGTCTGGTTGACATCGTTGAGCCAACCGAGAAAACCGTTGATGCTCTGATGCGTCTGGATCTGGCTGCCGGTGTAGATGTGCAGATCAGCCTGGGTTAATCAGGTCATTGAACGATTGAGAGGTTGAAACAATGATTGGTTTAGTCGGTAAAAAAGTGGGCATGACTCGCATCTTCACTGAAGATGGCGTTTCAATCCCTGTAACTGTTATCGAAATCGAAAATAACCGTGTAACTCAAGTTAAAAACAAAGAGACTGACGGTTATCGTGCAATTCAGGTAACGACTGGTAGCAAAAAAGCAAGTCGTGTTAAGAAAGCTGAAGCAGGCCATTTCGCTAAAGCTGGCGTTGAAGCAGGCCGCATTCTGCGTGAATTCCGCCTGTCAGAAGACGATGCTGAATTCACTGTAGGTCAAAGCATTAGCGTTGAAATTTTCGCTGACGTTAAAAAAGTTGACGTTACTGGTACATCTAAAGGTAAAGGTTTCGCGGGTACTGTTAAACGCTGGAACTTCCGTACTCAAGATGCTACCCATGGTAACTCCTTGTCTCACCGCGTTCCGGGTTCTATCGGTCAGAACCAGACTCCGGGCAAAGTGTTCAAAGGCAAGAAAATGGCAGGCCAACTGGGTAATGAGCGCGTAACCGTTCAGAGCTTAGATGTAGTACGTGTTGACGCTGAGCGTAACCTGCTGCTGGTCAAAGGTGCTGTTCCAGGTGCAACGAACAGTAACCTGATCGTAAAACCGGCTGTCAAGGCGTAACGTCGAGGAGATAGGAATGGAATTGGTAATGAAAGACGCGCAAAGCGCGCTGACTGTTTCCGAAACTACCTTCGGGCGTGATTTCAATGAAGCGCTTGTGCATCAAGTAGTTGTTGCATATGCAGCTGGTGCTCGTCAAGGTACTCGTGCTCAGAAAACTCGTGCTGAAGTTTCTGGTTCAGGTAAAAAACCATGGCGTCAGAAAGGCACTGGCCGCGCGCGTTCTGGTTCTATTAAGAGTCCAATTTGGCGCTCTGGTGGTGTAACTTTCGCAGCGAAACCACAGGACCACAGTCAAAAAGTTAATAAAAAGATGTACCGTGGTGCTCTGAAAAGCATCCTGTCTGAACTGGTACGTCAAGATCGTCTGATCGTTGTCGAGAAGTTCTCTGTTGAAGCACCTAAGACTAAGTTGCTGGTACAGAAACTGAAAGAAATGGCTCTGGAAGACGTGCTGATCGTCACTAGCGAAGTTGATGAGAATCTGTTCTTAGCAGCTCGTAACCTGTACAAGGTTGACGTTCGTGATACAGCAGGTATCGATCCTGTAAGCCTGATTGCCTTCGACAAAGTGGTTATGACTGCTGAAGCTGTGAAGCAAGTTGAGGAGATGCTGGCATGATCCGTGAAGAACGTCTGCTGAAAGTACTGCGCGCGCCGCACGTATCTGAAAAAGCTTCTACAGCGATGGAAAAGAGCAACACCATCGTTCTCAAAGTTGCGAAAGACGCGACTAAAGCAGAGATCAAAGCTGCCGTACAGAAACTGTTTGAAGTTGAAGTGGAAGGTGTAAACACTTTGCTGGTTAAAGGTAAAGTGAAACGCCACGGACAGCGTATTGGTCGTCGTAGCGACTGGAAAAAGGCTTACGTCACCTTGAAAGAAGGCCAGAACCTGGACTTCGTTGGCGGCGCTGAGTAAGTCGGAGGAGTAAAGAACAATGGCAATTGTTAAATGTAAACCTACGTCTCCGGGCCGTCGCCACGTTGTTAAAGTGGTTAACCCTGAGCTGCATAAGGGTAAACCTTATGCTCCGTTGTTGGAAAAAAACAACAAAACTGGTGGTCGCAACAACAATGGTCGTATTACCACTCGTCACATCGGTGGTGGCCATAAACAGCATTATCGTCTGATTGACTTCAAACGTAACAAAGACGGTATCCCTGCTGTTGTTGAGCGTCTGGAATATGATCCAAACCGTTCAGCAAACATCGCACTGGTTCTGTATAAAGACGGTGAGCGTCGTTACATCCTTGCGCCTAAAGGCCTGAAAGCGGGTGATCAAATCCAGTCTGGTGCTGATTCAGCGATCAAGACCGGTAACGCTCTGCCAATGCGCAACATTCCGGTTGGTTCTACTGTTCACAACATAGAAATGAAACCAGGTAAAGGTGGCCAGTTGGCTCGTTCAGCAGGTGCTTATGCTCAGATCGTTGCACGTGATGGTTCTTATGTAACCCTGCGTCTGCGTTCTGGTGAAATGCGTAAAATACTGTCTGATTGCCGTGCTACTTTAGGTGAAGTTGGTAACGCAGAACATATGCTGCGCGTTCTGGGTAAAGCTGGTGCAAGTCGCTGGCGTGGTATTCGTCCTACCGTTCGTGGTACGGCGATGAACCCAGTAGACCATCCACATGGTGGTGGTGAAGGTCGTAACTTTGGTAAACACCCTGTAACTCCATGGGGCATCCAGACCAAAGGTAAGAAGACCCGTAGCAACAAACGTACTGATAAATATATCGTACGTCGCCGTTCTAAAAAATAATTAGAGGATAAACCATGCCACGTTCTCTCAAGAAAGGTCCATTTATTGACCTGCACTTGCTGAAGAAGGTAGAGAAAGCGGTGGAAAGCGGAGACAAAAAGCCTATTAAGACTTGGTCCCGTCGTTCAACGATCTTTCCTAACATGATCGGTTTGACCATCGCTGTCCATAAT
Organism: Xenorhabdus sp. BG5; assembly: GCF_015163665.1. GTDB lineage: Bacteria > Pseudomonadota > Gammaproteobacteria > Enterobacterales > Enterobacteriaceae > Xenorhabdus. The sequence continues at coordinate 4,606 of NZ_JADEUG010000043.1, forward strand.
GGTCGTCAGCATGTACCAGTTTTTGTTTCCGACGAAATGGTTGGTCATAAACTGGGTGAATTCGCGCCGACCCGTACTTATCGCGGCCATGCGGCCGATAAAAAGGCTAAAAAGCGCTAAGGTAGGAGGAAGAGATGGAAACTATCGCTAAACATCGCCACGCTCGTTCTTCTGCTCAGAAGGTTCGCCTTGTGGCTGACCTGATCCGCGGTAAGAAAGTGTCGCAAGCTCTGGAAACTCTGACCTATACCAACAAAAAAGCTGCTGGTTTAGTGAAGAAAGTACTTGAGTCTGCTATTGCTAACGCAGAACACAACGATGGCGCTGACATCGATGATCTGAAAGTCACGAAAATTTTCGTAGACGAAGGCCCAACTATGAAGCGTATTATGCCTCGTGCCAAAGGCCGCGCAGATCGTATCCTGAAGCGCACCAGCCACATTACTGTGGTTGTGTCCGATCGCTGAGACTCTGGAGACTAGCAATGGGTCAGAAAGTACATCCTAATGGTATTCGTCTGGGTATTGTCAAACCTTGGAACTCTACCTGGTATGCGAATACCAAAGAATTCGCTGACAACCTGGACAGCGACTTTAAAGTTCGCCAGTACTTGAACAAAGAACTGGTTAAAGCATCTATTTCACGTATCGTTATCGAACGTCCTGCGAAAAGCATTCGTGTAACCATTCACACTGCTCGTCCAGGCATTGTAATCGGTAAAAAAGGTGAAGACGTTGAAAAACTGCGTAAAGCTGTAGCGGATATCGCTGGCGTTCCTGCGCAGATCAACATTGCCGAAGTACGTAAACCTGAACTGGACGCAAAACTGGTTGCTGACAGCATCAGTTCACAGCTGGAACGTCGTGTCATGTTCCGCCGTGCTATGAAACGTGCTGTACAGAACGCTATGCGTTTGGGCGCTAAAGGTATAAAAGTGGAAGTCAGCGGCCGTCTGGGCGGTGCTGAAATTGCACGTACTGAGTGGTATCGGGAAGGTCGTGTACCTCTGCATACTCTGCGTGCAGACATCGACTACAATACTTCTGAAGCGCACACCACTTATGGTGTAATCGGCGTTAAGGTATGGATCTTCAAAGGTGAGATCCTGGGTGGTATGGCTGCAGTTGAACAGGCGGAAAAACCGGCTGCTCAACCTAAAAAGCAGCAGCGTAAAGGCCGCAAGTAAGGAGAGTCGCTGATGTTACAACCAAAGCGTACGAAATTCCGTAAAGTGCACAAAGGCCGCAACCGTGGTCTGGCTGCAGGTGCGGATGTTAGCTTCGGCACTTTCGGTCTGAAAGCTGTGGGCCGTGGTCGTCTGACTGCTCGTCAGATCGAAGCGGCACGTCGTGCTATGACCCGTGCAATTAAACGTCAAGGTAAAATCTGGATCCGTGTGTTCCCAGACAAACCTATCACCGAAAAGCCACTCGAAGTGCGTATGGGTAAAGGTAAAGGTAACGTAGAATACTGGGTTGCCTTGATCCAGCCCGGTAAAGTCCTGTATGAAATGGACGGTGTGCCTGAAGAGCTGGCTCGTGAAGCATTCAAGCTGGCGGCAGCGAAACTGCCTATCAAAACCACCTTTGTAACTAAGACGGTGATGTAATGAAAGCACAAGAGCTGCGCGAAAAAAGCGTTGAAGAGCTGAACACTGAGCTGCTGAACCTGTTACGTGAACAATTCAATCTGCGTATGCAGGCGGCAAGTGGCCAGCTGCAACAGTCTCACCTGTTGAAACAAGTGCGTCGTAATATTGCACGCGTTAAGACTTTACTGACTGAGAAGGCGGGTGCGTAATGACCGATAAAATCCGTACTCTGCAAGGTCGTGTTATTAGCGACAAAATGGAAAAATCCATTGTTGTTGCTATTGAGCGTAAGGTGAAACACCCATTGTATGGTAAGTTCATCAAACGTACGACTAAACTGCACGTACATGACGAGAACAATGAATGTGGAATTGGTGATGTAGTGGAAATCCGCGAAACCCGTCCACTGTCTAAGACTAAATCTTGGACTTTAGTTCGCGTTATAGAGAAAGCGGTTCTATAATAGATCGCTGTATCGTACGAAATAAACGGCCCAAAAAATAACGGGGCCGTTTATTTTTCTGTCCATCGCGAAGATGTGGTGTTATAATGCCGCGCCCTCGTAGTATGGGATATTGAAACGGCCTCTTTAAAAATAAAGTGGCTCAGTAGTAGTTGACATTTAGCGGAGCACTAAAATGATCCAAGAACAGACTATGCTGAACGTGGCCGACAACTCCGGTGCACGTCGCGTAATGTGTATCAAGGTTCTGGGTGGCTCGCACCGTCGCTACGCACATGTCGGTGACATCATCAAGATCACTATCAAGGAAGCAATTCCCCGCGGTAAAGTGAAAAAAGGTGATGTCCTGAAAGCGGTAGTGGTGCGCACCAAGAAGGGTGTTCGTCGCCCGGACGGTTCTGTCATTCGCTTCGATAGCAACGCTTGTGTATTGTTGAACAACAATAGTGAGCAAGTTATCGGTACGCGTATTTTTGGGCCGGTGACTCGTGAACTTCGTAATGAAAAGTTCATGAAAATTATCTCTCTGGCACCTGAAGTACTCTAAGGAGCAGGAAATGGCAGCGAAAATCCGTCGTGATGACGAAATTATCGTGCTGACTGGTAAAGACAAAGGTAAGCGCGGTAAAGTAAAACAGGTTCTTTCTTCTGGTAAAGTCATTGTTGAAGGCATCAACCTGGTTAAAAAACATCAGAAACCAGTTCCGGCTCTGAACCAACCAGGTGGCATCGTTGAAAAAGAAGCAGCTATCAATGTTTCTAACGTTGCAATCTTCAATGCAGCAACCGGCAAGGCTGACCGTGTAGGTTTTAGATTTGAAGACGGCAAAAAAGTCCGTTTCTTCAAATCTAACAATGAAACTATCAAGTAATTTGGAGTATACGATGGCGAAACTGCATGATTACTACAAAGACGAGGTAGTCAAGAAACTGATGACTCAGTTTGGTTACCATTCTGTCATGCAAGTCCCTCGGGTCGAGAAGATCACCCTGAACATGGGTGTTGGTGAAGCAATTGCTGACAAAAAACTGCTGGATAACGCAGCAGCTGACTTGGCAGCAATCTCTGGTCAGAAGCCATTGATCACCAAAGCACGCAAATCAGTTGCAGGCTTCAAAATCCGTCAGGGCTATCCAATCGGCTGTAAAGTAACCCTGCGTGGGAAACGCATGTGGGAGTTCTTTGAGCGCCTGATTTCTATTGCTGTACCACGTATCCGTGACTTCCGTGGTTTGTCCGCTAAATCATTCGATGGTCGTGGTAACTACAGCATGGGTGTTCGTGAGCAAATCATCTTCCCTGAAATCGATTACGATAAAGTGGATCGCGTACGTGGTTTGGATATTACTATCACTACTACTGCGAAATCTGATGATGAAGGCCGCGCACTGTTGGCTGCGTTTAACTTCCCGTTCCGCAAGTAAGGCAGGGTACTCATGGCTAAGCAATCAATGAAAGCACGTGATGTAAAACGTGCGAAATTAGCTGAGAAATTCTTCGCAAAACGCGTTGAACTGAAAGCGATCATCTCTGATGTAAACGCATCTGATGAAGACCGTTGGAATGCTGTTCTTAAACTGCAAACACTGCCACGTGATTCCAGCCCTTGCCGTCAGCGTAACCGCTGCCGTCAAACTGGGCGTCCGCATGCATTTTTGCGGAAGTTTGGGTTGAGCCGTATTAAAGTCCGTGAAGCCGCTATGCGCGGTGAAATCCCGGGCCTTAAAAAGGCTAGCTGGTAATTGTCACCAATTGAATCACGGGAGTAAAGACAGATGAGCATGCAAGATCCGATCGCGGATATGCTGACCCGTATCCGTAACGGTCAGGCCGCGAATAAAGTTGCGGTCACCATGCCTTCCTCCAAGCTGAAAGTGGCAATTGCCAAGGTGCTGAAGGAAGAAGGTTACATTGAAGATTTTAAAATCGAAGGCGACACTAAGCCAGAACTGGAAATCACTCTGAAGTATTTCCAAGGTAAGGCTGTTGTAGAAAGCATTCAGCGTGTAAGCCGCCCAAGTCTGCGCATCTATAAGAAAAAAGATGAGCTGCCACAAGTTATGGCTGGTTTGGGTATCGCTGTTGTTTCTACCTCTAAAGGTGTAATGACTGATCGTGCAGCTCGCCAGGCTGGTCTGGGTGGCGAGATTCTCTGCTACGTAGCTTAATTCGGGAGGAAAGAATGTCTCGTGTTGCAAAAGCACCCGTCGTCATTCCTGCCGGCGTAGAGGTTAAACTCGACGGTCAGGTTATTTCGATTAAGGGTAAAAACGGCGAGCTAAGTCGTAAAATCCACAACGCAGTTGAAGTTAATCATGCGGATAGCCAACTGACTTTCGCTCCGCGCGAAGGTTTTGCTGACGCTTGGGCGCAGGCAGGTACAACTCGTTCTCTGCTGAATGCTATGGTTATTGGTGTTAATGAAGGTTTCACTAAGAAACTTCAGCTGGTTGGTGTTGGTTATCGTGCAGCAGTTAAAGGCAACGTAGTTAGCTTGTCTTTAGGCTTCTCGCATCCGGTTGAGCATCAGCTGCCAGCAGGCATAACTGCGGAATGCCCATCACAAACTGAAATCGTACTGAAAGGTGCTGATAAGCAGGTGATTGGTCAGGTTGCGGCAGATTTGCGTGCCTATCGTCGTCCTGAGCCATATAAAGGCAAGGGTGTTCGTTACGCCGATGAAGTCGTGCGTACCAAAGAGGCTAAGAAGAAGTAAGGTAACACTATGGATAAGAAAGCAGCTCGTATCCGTCGTGCGACCCGCGCACGCCGCAAGCTCAAAGAACTGGGTGCGACTCGCCTGGTGGTACATCGTACCCCTCGCCATATTTATGCGCAGGTTATCGCACCAAATGGTTCTGAAACTCTGGTGGCAGCTTCTACAACAGAAAAAGCTATCAGTGAACAACTGAAATTAACTGGAAACAAAGAAGCCGCAGCATTAGTTGGTAAGATTGTTGCTGAACGTGCTTTGGAAAAAGGCATCAAAGATGTATCCTTTGACCGTTCTGGTTTCCAATATCATGGTAGAGTCCAGGCACTGGCAGATGCTGCCCGTGAAGCTGGCCTTCAGTTCTAAGGTAGAGGTGTAAGATGGCTCACATCGAAAAACAAGCTGGCGAACTGCAGGAAAAGCTGATCGCGGTAAACCGCGTATCTAAAACCGTTAAAGGTGGCCGTATTTTCAGCTTTACAGCACTAACTGTAGTTGGTGATGGTAACGGTCGCGTTGGTTTTGGCTACGGCAAAGCACGCGAAGTTCCGGCAGCAATCCAGAAAGCGATGGAAAAAGCACGTCGCAATATGAAAACCGTCGCACTTAACAGCGGCACTTTGTACCACCCAGTGAAAGGCTCACACACCGGTTCTCGTGTGTTCATGCAGCCTGCTCACGAAGGTACAGGTATCATCGCCGGTGGTGCGATGCGTGCTGTTCTGGAAGTAGCTGGAGTTCGTAACGTACTGGCTAAAACCTATGGTTCCACTAACCCGATCAACGTGGTTCGTGCAACTCTGGACGCTTTAGACAGCATGAAGTCTCCAGAAATGGTTGCAGCTAAGCGTGGCAAATCCGTCGAAGAAATTCAGGGGTAATGACCATGGCTAAGACTATTAAAATTACTCAGGTTCGCAGTTCAATTGGTCGTTTGCCTAAGCATAAGGCAACTCTGACTGGTTTAGGTCTGCGTCGCATTGGGCATACTGTCGAGCGTGAAGATACACCAGCTATTCGCGGTATGGTCAACTTGGTTTCCTATATGGTTAAAGTTGAGGAGTAACAGATGCGCTTAAATACTCTGTCTCCGGCTGAAGGTGCCAAGCACGCACCTAAACGTGTAGGTCGTGGTATTGGTTCTGGTCTGGGTAAAACCGGCGGTCGTGGTCACAAAGGTCAGAAGTCTCGTTCTGGCGGTGGCGTTCGTCGCGGTTTTGAAGGTGGCCAGATGCCTTTATACCGTCGTCTGCCAAAATTTGGTTTCACTTCACGTAAAGCAATGGTCACCGCAGAAATTCGTCTGTCTGATTTTGCCCGTGTTGAAGGCGATGTTATCGATCTGAATGCACTGAAAGCTGCTAACATTATTGGCCCTCAAATTGAATTCGCAAAAGTAATGCTTTCTGGCGAACTCAATCGCGCAGTAACTGTGCGTGGCTTGCGTGTTACTAAAGGCGCCCGTGCTGCAATTGAAGCTGCTGGCGGTAAAATTGAGGAATAAGTAACAGATGGCTAAACAACCAGGATTAGATTTTCAAAGTGCCAAAGGCGGATTAGGCGAGTTAAAACGCAGACTTTTGTTTGTCATTGGAGCTCTAATTGTTTTCCGTATTGGCTCTTTTATTCCAATCCCTGGTATTGATGCCGCTGTGCTTGCCAAATTGCTCGAGCAGCAAAGAGGCACCATCATTGAAATGTTTAACATGTTCTCTGGTGGTGCTTTAAGCCGTGCTTCTATCTTTGCACTGGGTATAATGCCGTATATTTCTGCATCTATTATTATCCAGTTGCTAACTGTGGTTAACCCCCGTTTAGCAGAGATTAAGAAGGAAGGGGAAGCTGGTCGTCGTAAGATCAGTCAGTACACCCGTTATGGCACATTAGTGCTGGCAATATTCCAGTCAATCGGTATTGCTACTGGGTTGCCGAATATGCCTGGAATGCAAGGATTAGTTATTAATCCTGGCCTTGCATTCTATTTCACGGCTGTTGTAAGTCTGGTCACGGGAACCATGTTCTTGATGTGGTTGGGTGAGCAGATTACTGAGCGAGGTATCGGTAACGGTATTTCAATCATAATCTTTGCTGGTATCGTTGCGGGTCTACCACCTGCAATTGGTCACACCATCGAGCAAGCTCGGCAAGGCGACCTGCACTTCCTCCTGTTGCTGTTGGTTGCAGTATTAGTGTTTGCCGTAACTTTCTTCGTTGTTTTCATTGAGCGTGGTCAACGTCGTATCGTTGTTAACTATGCAAAACGTCAGCAAGGTCGTAAAGTTTTTGCGGCACAAAGTACACATTTGCCGTTGAAAGTGAATATGGCTGGGGTTATCCCTGCAATTTTTGCTTCCAGTATTATTTTGTTCCCTGGTACCATAGCTTCTTGGTTCGGAGGGGGAACAGGCTGGAATTGGTTGACAACTATTTCTATGTATTTGCAACCAGGTCAACCGCTTTATGTGTTATTATACGCATCTGCAATCATCTTCTTCTGTTTCTTCTACACGGCTTTGGTTTTCAATCCAAGAGAAACAGCAGATAACCTGAAGAAGTCCGGTGCATTCGTACCAGGAATTCGTCCGGGAGAGCAAACGGCTAAGTACATTGATAAAGTAATGACTCGCCTAACCTTAATTGGTGCGTTATATATTACTTTTATCTGCTTAATCCCGGAGTTCATGCGTGATGCAATGAAAGTTCCATTCTATTTTGGTGGTACTTCCCTACTGATTGTAGTCGTCGTCATCATGGACTTTATGGCTCAAGTGCAAACTCTGATGATGTCGAGTCAATATGAGTCTGCATTGAAGAAGGCAAACCTGAAAGGATATAACCGCTAATTGGTTTGCTTGAGAAGTTACGGAGAGTAAAAATGAAAGTTCGTGCTTCCGTCAAGAAATTATGCCGCAATTGCAAAATTGTTAAACGTAACGGTATCGTTCGTGTGATTTGCAATGCAGAGCCTAAGCACAAACAGCGCCAAGGCTAATTAATCGCATATTTTTCTTGCAAAGTTGGGTTGAGCTGGCTAAATTAGCCAGCCAATCTTTTTTATCTGACAGCAACATTGTTTGAGTATCCTGAAAACGGGCTTTTCAGAATGATGTTGCAGTGAATAAATATTGTAGGAGTGCATAGTGGCCCGTATAGCAGGCATTAACATTCCTGATCAGAAACATACTGTAATCGCATTAACCTCGATCTACGGTATCGGTAAAACCCGCTCACAAGCAATTTGTGCAGCAGCGGGCATTGCTGAAAATGTTAAGATCAGTGAGCTGTCTGAAGAGCAAATTGACAAGCTGCGTGACGAAGTTGCCAAATACGTTGTAGAAGGTGATCTGCGTCGTGAAGTAACCCTGAGTATCAAACGTCTGATGGATCTTGGTTGCTATCGTGGTTTGCGTCATCGTCGTGGTCTGCCAGTTCGCGGTCAGCGTACTAAGACCAATGCACGTACCCGTAAGGGTCCGCGTAAACCGATCAAGAAATAATCGGGGTATTGAATAATGGCAAAAGCACCTATTCGTGCACGTAAGCGTGTAAGAAAACAAGTCTCTGACGGTGTGGCTCATATCCATGCTTCTTTCAACAATACCATCGTTACTATTACTGATCGTCAGGGTAACGCATTGGGTTGGGCAACTGCCGGTGGTTCCGGTTTCCGTGGTTCTCGTAAATCTACTCCGTTTGCAGCTCAGGTTGCGGCAGAGCGCTGCGCTGAAGCAGTAAAAGAGTACGGAATTAAGAACCTGGAAGTTATGGTTAAAGGACCTGGTCCTGGCCGTGAGTCAACTATCCGCGCGTTAAATGCGGCTGGTTTCCGCATCACTAATATTACTGATGTGACTCCGATCCCTCATAACGGTTGTCGTCCACCGAAAAAACGTCGCGTTTAGTACGTCTTCGTTTTTTAGGATTGTTGGAGAAAGAAAATGGCAAGATATTTGGGTCCTAAGCTCAAGCTGAGCCGTCGCGAGGGCACAGACCTTTTCCTGAAGTCTGGCGTTCGCGCGATTGACACCAAGTGTAAATTAGAACAGGCACCAGGCCAGCACGGCGCACGTAAACCGCGTCTGTCTGACTATGGTGTACAGTTACGTGAAAAACAAAAAGTTCGTCGTATTTACGGTGTCCTGGAGCGTCAATTCCGTAACTATTATAAAGAAGCGACTCGTCTGAAAGGCAACACAGGTGAAAACCTGCTGAATTTGCTGGAAAGTCGCTTGGATAACGTCGTTTATCGTATGGGTTTTGGCGCGACTCGTGCTGAAGCTCGTCAGATGGTAAGCCACAAGGCTATCACGGTAAATGGTCGCGTTGTTAACATCGCTTCTTATCAGGTATCCCCGAATGACGTAGTCAGCGTTCGTGAAAAAGCGAAGAAGCAGGCTCGCATTAAAGCAGCTTTAGAGCTGGCTGAGCAGCGTGAGAAACCAACTTGGTTGGAAGTTGATGCTGCGAAGATGGAAGGTGTGTTCAAGCGTATTCCTGAACGTACTGATCTATCCGCTGACATTAACGAACACCTGATCGTCGAGCTTTACTCTAAGTAAAGCTTAGCACCAAAGAGAGGACACAATGCAGGGTTCTGTGACAGAGTTTCTAAAACCGCGCCTGGTAGATATCGAGCAAGTCAGTTCGACGCACGCCAAGGTGACCCTTGAGCCATTAGAGCGTGGCTTTGGCCATACTCTTGGCAACGCACTGCGCCGTATTCTGCTTTCGTCTATGCCGGGTTGTGCGGTGACTGAGGTTGAGATTGATGGTGTACTGCATGAGTACAGCACCAAAGAAGGTGTACAGGAAGATATCCTGGAGATTCTCCTCAATCTGAAAGGGCTGGCGGTGAAAGTTCAGGGTAAAGATGAAGTTATCCTTACTTTGAATAAATCTGGCATTGGCCCTGTGACTGCAGCCGATATCATCCATGACGGTGATGTCGAAATCGTCAAGCCGCAGCACGTAATCTGCCATCTGACTGACGAAAGCGCTTCCATTAGTATGCGTATTAAAGTTCAGCGCGGTCGTGGATATGTGCCGGCTTCTGCCCGAATTCATTCGGAAGAAGATGAGCGCCCTATCGGTCGTTTGTTAGTAGATGCCTGCTATAGCCCAGTAGAGCGTATCGCCTACAATGTTGAAGCAGCTCGTGTAGAACAGCGTACTGACTTGGATAAGCTGGTTATCGAGATGGAAACTAACGGTACAATCGATCCTGAAGAGGCGATTCGCCGTGCAGCTACCATTCTGGCTGAACAACTAGAAGCTTTCGTTGATTTACGTGATGTACGTCAACCAGAAGTAAAAGAAGAGAAGCCAGAGTTTGATCCGATCCTGCTGCGCCCTGTTGACGATCTGGAATTGACTGTCCGCTCTGCTAACTGCCTTAAAGCAGAAGCTATCCACTACATCGGTGATCTGGTACAGCGTACTGAAGTTGAGTTACTTAAAACACCTAACTTGGGTAAAAAATCTCTTACTGAGATTAAAGATGTACTGGCTTCACGTGGACTTTCTCTGGGCATGCGTCTGGAAAACTGGCCACCAGCAAGTATTGCTGATGAGTAACTAGATCACAGGTTAAGGTTTTACTGAGAAGGATAAGGTCATGCGCCATCGTAAGAGTGGTCGTCAATTGAACCGCAACAGCAGCCATCGCCAAGCTATGTTTCGTAACATGGCAGGTTCTTTAGTTCGTCATGAAATCATCAAGACGACTCTGCCTAAAGCGAAAGAACTGCGTCGCGTCGTTGAGCCGCTGATTACTCTTGCCAAGACCGACAGCGTAGCTAATCGTCGTCTGGCATTCGCCCGTACTCGTGATAACGAGATCGTGGCAAAACTGTTTAATGAACTGGGCCCGCGTTTTGCGAGCCGTGCAGGTGGTTACACTCGTATTCTGAAGTGTGGCTTCCGTGCTGGTGACAATGCACCGATGGCATACATCGAGCTTGTTGACCGTGCAGCAGAGTCTCAGACAGAAGTAGCGTCTGCAGAGTAATCTGTAGGAGCGTAAAAAGCCGGGTATTATCCCGGTTTTTTATTGCCTTTTAATTTTGATCCTCTAACTCTTCGTTTTATATTCACCATCTAATCTGCAAATTTTTTTCTGTTCAGATGATCTCTTAGCCTATTCTGGTAGTATTGTGATTATTTTCTACTTGATAGGAGAATCTTATGTATCGTATCGGTCAGTTGGCAAAATTAGCAGGTGTAACACCTGATACTATCCGCTTTTATGAAAAACAGGGGCTGATGCTTCATGGAGAAAGAACGGAAGGTGGTTATCGATTATATACTGAACAGGATCTACAGCGATTACGTTTTATCCGCTATGCAAAACAATTAGGTTTTACACTCGAAGCAATTGTAGAACTATTATCTATTAGAGTTGATCCTGAGCACTATACATGCAAGGAGTCAAAACATATTGTTGATTCTAGATTGCGAGAAGTTGAAGAAAAATTATTAGAAATGCAAAAAATGCGTGATTCTTTGAAAATGTTGAGTGATGCTTGTTGTGGTAGTACTCACGTCAGTACATATTGTTCTATATTGGAAATTTTGGAAGAAGGTGCGACAAACAGATAATTTTTCTTTATTGTTTTGGGTGCTAAGAGTACAATCACACTGTTTTTAATTATAAAACTATTTTATTAATTAATTTAGAGGTTATTGTGACAACATATCGCCATAAAAAAGGCATTATCAAAGATAATGCTATAGAAGCCTTATTACATGATCCTTTGTTTAGACAGAGAGTAGAGAAAAATAAAAAAGGTAAAGGAAGTTATAATCGTAAAGAAAAACATGGTAAAAACCATGGTTGGGAGGCCAATGATAATAATTTTATCAAGTTGTTATCATTGGCCTTCTAGCTTTTTAAGTAGATTCTATTAATTGAATAAGTCCGAATTGATGTTTTTACAGGAAGAAAGGACTTGGCTGGAAAAGCTTTTCTACTTCAGGCACGAATTTTTTATCAGTAATAAACATGATTACATGATCACCTTGTTGAATAATACTGTAATCATTTGCAATGATGACTTCTTCATTACGGACAATGGCACCTATTGTTGTTCCTGGTGGTAATTTGATATCACTTATCTTACGCCCAACAACTTTTGAAGTATGTTCATCGCCATGAGCTATGGCCTCGATAGCTTCAGCAACTCCTCTTCTCAATGAGAACACACTGACAATATCTGCTTTACGGACATGACCAAGTAGCGCCGATACTGTTGCTTGTTGAGGTGAAATTGCAATATCAATGACTCCACCTTGTACTAAATCAACATATGCACTGCGTTGAATAAGGACCATTGCTTTTTTGGCCCCCATTCGTTTTGCAAGCATGGCTGACATAATATTGGCTTCATCATCATTTGTTAGCGCTATAAAAACGTCAACTTGTTCAATGTGTTCTTCAGCTAGCAATTCTTGGTCTGAAGCATCACCATAAAACACGATGGTATCGTGCAATAATTCAGCTAATTCAATGGCTCTTTTTTGGTTATGCTCAATTAGCTTGACGCTGTAATCTTTTTCAAGCCGTAAGGCTAAGCCTGCACCAACATTACCGCCACCAACAATCATGATGCGTTTATACGGTTTTTCAAGGCGTTGTAATTCGCTCATTACAGCCCTGATATGTTGTGATGCTGCAACGAAGAAGACTTCATCTCCAGCTTCAATAATTGTTGAACCTTGTGGTCGAATGGGGCGATCTTGACGAAATATTGCAGCAACTTTGCTATCAATATGTGGCATATGCTCTCGGAGTGAGGATAAGGCATTGCCTACCAGTGAACCACCATAATAGGCCTTGACCGCGACAATGCTGACACGCCCTTCAGCAAAATTAACAACTTGTAATGCTCCTGGGTATTGGATTAATTTATAGATGTAATCAATAACCAGTTGCTCAGGAGATATTAGATAATCAATAGGAATATCATCAGGTTGAAATAATTTTTCTGATTCTCGGATATATTCTGATGAGCGTATCCTAGCGACTTTATTCGGAGTGTTAAATAGAGAATAAGCAATTTGGCATGCAACCATATTGGTTTCATCTGAATTTGTGACAGCTATTAACATATCAGCATCTTCAGCGCCAGCTTCCTTCAATACTCTGGGATGGGAGCCATGGCCATTGATAACTCGGAGATCGAATTTATCCTGTAACTGGCGTAGACGATCTGTATCGGTATCAACGACAGTAATATCATTGTTTTCATCAACTAAATTCTCAGCTAACGTTCCACCAACCTGGCCAGCACCCAGAATGATTATCTTCATAGCATTCTCTTCTCAATTGGAAGCCATCTTCTATTCTTGATATTTTAGCAAAACCATAAAATTCTCTCGTCCAGTTGGAACGAGAGAGAGTTATTATTGCTTAGTTAGTCGGGCATAAAAGAAGCCGTCACCGCCCGTAACTTCTGGAATAATTTGCATTCCAGGAGTATCCGAATTGCCTGCTTTTGATAATACTGCATCGGGATGACGGGCCAAAAATGCTCTTATTTGCTCACTATTTTCCTGAGGTAAAATTGAACAGGTGGCATAAACTAGCGTGCCATTTCGCTTCAAATATGGCCAGATAGCTTCAAGGATTTCAGATTGCAATGTAACTAATTGATTTATATCTTCGTTCCTGCGTAGCCATTTTATGTCAGGGTGACGGCGAATAACCCCTGTAGCAGAGCACGGGGCGTCAAGAAGAATACGATCAAATTGTTCATCAGCAGCCCACTCGTGTGGAAGGCGTCCATCACCTGTTTTGACGACAGCATGCAATTTAAGTCGTTGTAAATTCTCTTTTACTCGCTTAATTCGTTGCTCATCAATATCGATAGCGAGAACCTTAGATTTTGGTGCTATTTCGAGGATATGAGTGGTTTTTCCTCCCGGTGCAGCACAAAGATCCAGTATAGATTCACCGTCACATGGGCCTAAGAGTTCAGCACATCCCTGTGCAGAGCGATCCTGAATAGTTACCCAGCCATGGCTAAATCCGGGTAGTGTACTGACAGGACAGGGATTCAGAAGACGAATAGCACTAGGATGGTTGATATCTAATTCTGCTTCTATATTAGCTTCTTCTAATAGTGCAAGATATTCTTTCGCCGTATGATGGAATTGGTTAACTCGTAGCCACATAGGGGGTTTTTGGTTGTTGGCATCCACTATAGTTTGCCAATTTTGTGGATATGCTTTTTGAATGCGTTCTAGCAGCCATTTGGGATGTAGGTGTTGATTATTTTCTCGTTCGATTAATTCTTGTTGCTGGCGCTGAAATTGGCGAAGGACACCATTAACTACCCCTTTCAGCTGTGGTCGTTTTAAATTAGTTGCTCCATTGACGGTTTCGGCAAGTACAGCATGTGCAGGTATACGTGTATATATCAGCTGATATATACCAACCATGATTAGGTAGTGGAAAATACGTTGTTTTCCTTTCAATGGCTTTGCCATTAGTTGACTGATAAACCACTCAAGCTGAGGTAATACTCTCATCACACCAAAACAGATCTCTTGCAACAACGCCTTATCTTTATCAGAAACTTTTTGTTGGAGTTCGGGTATAACGGTGCTGAGGGATTGCCCTTGCTCAAGCACTTGAGTGATTGCTTTTGCAGCGATGCTTCTCAGGTTATATGTATTTTTCATGGTATGGTCAAAAAGCTGACGTTCGTCAGCATGGTAAATAAGAAGAAGCCTGAATGCTAAAATATTCAGGCAAAGTCAGGTTAGTATCAGTTGATTTTGTTAGTATCAGTTGATTTTGCTACCAGGTGTAAACCACTCACGTTTGGAGTTTAAGAGATCGGCAACCGACATTGCTTTCTTGCCCGATGGTTGCAATTGAACAATATTTAATATCCCATCCGCTGTTGCAATTTGAATACCTTTTTTATCCGCGCTGATAATTGTTCCAGGAGCTTGGGTGCTTTGCTCTGCAATGACTTCTGCCTGCCAGATTTTAATTGGTTGATCATCAACTAAGAAGAAGCTCATGGGCCAAGGGTTAAAGGCACGAATACAACGCTCAATTTGGCTTGCCGATAAATTCCAATCTACTTTTGCTTCATCTTTACTCAGTTTTTCGGCATAGGTTGTAAGTGTGTCATCCTGAATTTCAGGCTGGAGGGTTCCCGATGTGATTAAATCTAAGGTGTTGAGTAAGGCTTTTGGCCCAATATCGGCAAGTTTTTCGTATAGGCTAGCACTGGTATCTTCATTTGTAATTGGGCAAATAGATTTCAACAGCATATCACCAGTATCAAGTCCTGCATTCATTTGCATGATCGTTATGCCAGTTTCTTGGTCGCCAGCCCAAATGGAGCGTTGAATGGGGGCTGCACCACGCCAGCGAGGTAGCAAAGAACCGTGGACATTCAAGCATCCTAGACGTGGTATATCTAAAACAGCTTGAGGAAGAATTAAGCCATAGGCAACAACGATCATAATATCAGCTTGCTGCTCCATGACCCACTGTTGGTTTTCTTCTGTACGTAAGGTTTTTGGCTGGAAAACAGGAATATTATGTTTTTCAGCCAATACCTTTACAGGACTTGGTGTCAGTTTCTTACCTCTTCCTGCCGGCTTGTCTGGTGGAGCGAGCACTCCGACAACCTGGTGTTGAGAGTTTAATAAAGCAGCTAAATGGCGAGCCGCGAAATCAGGCGTTCCGGCAAAAATAATACGTAAAGAATCAGACACTGTTATTTCCTGCGATAATAAAAGTTATTTGTTTTTGGCTCTCAGTCGGTCAATTTTTTCAACTTTCTGACGGATGCGTTGACGTTTCAATGGTGATAAATAATCAACAAAGAGTTTACCGACTAAATGATCCATTTCATGTTGAATACAGATTGCCAGTAATTCATCAGCTTCTAATTCAAATGGTTGGCCGTTATAGTCTAAGGCCTTAATTTTTACTTGCTCAGAACGAGGAACAAATCCACGCTGTTCAGGAACAGATAAACAACCTTCTTCTATTCCTGTTTCACCGGTTTTATTAATCAATTCCGGGTTAATCAGAACAAGACGTTGATCACGATCCTCAGAGACGTCAATGACAATAATTCTCTGATGTATATCGACTTGTGTTGCCGCTAAACCAATACCTTCCTCTGCATACATCGTTTCAAACATATCATCAACGATACGCTGAATTTCTGCATCGACTTTTTCTACTGGCTTAGCAACTGTGCGAAGTCGCTCATCTGGATAATGTAATACTTGTAAAACTGACATATATGTTTAGAACTGCATCCAAAAAGTGAGTGATAATTGATGCCTATTCTAGACATTTCCCATTTAGATTGACAGTATTGAACATAAATTAATCATGAGAGGGTTGCTCTCAACCTCAGGTCAGGATGACGATATGGAAACGATGGAAATGTGGTTAAGAATGAAAATGGTCTCTCATCTTTCAACAGCGAAGGCCATGCTTATTATGGATCGCCTGTTACAAACGAAAAATTGCAGTGTATCTTCCCTTAAAGCATGTGGTCTGTCATCTGCACAATGCTTGCAATTTATGAAAGCTAACACTTCCGTGTTGGTTTCGGCTCTCAATTGGTTAGAACAACCAGATCATCATTTGTTGACTTTCTCTCATCCCGCATATCCGCCTTTATTAAAGCAAATACACTCTCCACCTCTTGTTCTTTTTGTTGTAGGTGATGTATCGGTCTTATCTCAAAAGCAAATTTCAATGGTTGGTAGTAGGGCTGCGACTTTTTATGGTGAAAAATGGGGAAAGATATTTGCTAGTGACTTGGCTAAAAATAATCTGGTAATAACTAGTGGGCTGGCGATTGGTATTGACGGTATCTGCCATCAGGCAGCATTGGATTCGGGAGGGAAAACAGTAGCGGTACTTGGTAGTGGTTTTAAAAATATCTACCCCAGCAGACATAAATCCTTAGCCAGACATATTAAAGAATATGGTGCATTAGTTTCCGAATTTTTTCCTGATGCACCACCTAAAGCAAAGCATTTCCCAAGGCGAAATCGAATTATTAGTGGGTTAAGTTTGGCTCTTCTTATTGTGGAAGCTCATAAGAATAGTGGATCACTGATTACAGCGCGTTGCGCTCTTGAACAAGGGCGAGACATCTTTGCATTACCTGGTCCATTAGGCACTCCTGCGAACGAAGGTAATCATTGGTTGATTAAACAAGGGGCTTATTTAGCAACAAATGTAATGGATATCATGGAACATATTAGTTCGTCGTTTCAATGGGTTAACATCGAAGAGAAAAGTCAGGAGGAAGAAAATAAACAATTTGAACAAACAGAGTTGCCATTTGTGGATGTGCTGGTTAACGTAAGTAGTGAAGTTACACCTATTGATGTGATTGCCCAGCGCTCTTCCCTGCCTGTTACCGAAGTTATGACCAAATTATTGGAGTTGGAACTCATGGGAAAAGTTGCTGTTGTTGCTGGTGGGTATGTCCGAACTAATTAAGCGATTTAATTTGTGCTTTTTCTAATGTTATAGCGGCTGCCGATATTCAGCGAGTGAGATATGTCTAAGAAAGTGCCTTTTACTATAAAAGAAAGAGAGCGTTGCCCTGAGTGTAATGCTGAGTTAGTGATTCGCAATGGCGCCCATGGCCCATTTTACGCGTGTTCCAGCTATCCATCTTGCCATTATCTTCGTCCTTTGAAAGCACAAGTAGATGGACATATTGTTAAAGAATTGGATGGTCAAACCTGTCCCAAATGTGGTTTCACTTTAGTCTTACGTCAAGGGCGTTATGGTATGTTCATTGGTTGTGGTCATTATCCTGAATGTGAATATACAGAATTAATTGATAAACCAGATGATACATCAATTAATTGCCCTCAATGCCAGCAAGGAAAATTACTCCAGCGTAAATCTCGTTTTGGTAAGACATTTTATTCTTGTAGTCGCTATCCAGAGTGTCAGTTTGCACTTAACAATAAGCCTACCCCAAGTGAATGTATGTTTTGTCACTATCCATTGTTAATAGAAAAGCGCACTTCCCAAGGTGTAAAATTATTTTGTGCCAGTAAATTGTGTAGTAAGCATCAAGTTAACGAAATTGAGAAATGAAATGAGTTACGTAATCTCACCAGTATTTGATGAAGTTATCACGGCCTTAAAAGAAGAAAAAGTTATTGCTTATCCAACTGAAGCCGTTTTTGGATTAGGGTGTGATCCTGATAGTGAAAATGCAGTGCAAGAGCTATTAGCGTTGAAAAATAGGCCTTGGGAGAAAGGACTAATTCTTATTGCTGATAAGTATGAGAGATTATGTCCTTATATTGATGATGAACAGATAAATGATGCACAGAAAGAAACCATACTCTCATCTTGGCCTGGTCCTGTTACATGGGTAATCCCTGCGAAAGCAGCCACACCAAAATGGTTGACTGGCAAATTTTCAACATTGGCCGTTCGTGTTACGGATCACCCTTTGGTTCAGCAGCTATGCGCTATATATGAAAAACCACTTGTTTCGACCAGTGCGAATCTAAGTGGGTTAGAGCCATGTCGTAGTGCAGAAGAAGTACGACAGCAATTTGGCAATCGTGTTCCAATATTAGAAGGAGAAGTGGGTGGGCGTAAGAATCCATCAGAAATCAGGGATGCGTTAACGGGTAAATTATATCGGCAAGGATAGGTAGTCATGGATAAATTTGCTGTTTTTGGTAATCCAATCGCACATAGTAAGTCTCCTTATATTCATCGATTGTTTGCTGAACAAACAGGTATCGAACATCAGTATGGGAGAGTACTTGCTCCGGTAGAAAACTTTGAACAAACCTTAGCTTATTTTTTCGAACAGGGGGGATTAGGAGCGAATATCACCGTTCCTTTCAAAGAGAGAGCCTATAAATGCTCTGATGAATTGACTGAACGAGCGAGTCTCTGCGGTGCAGTTAACACATTAAAACGGATAGAGGGAAACCGACTGCTCGGTGACAATACTGATGGAATGGGATTATTAGTAGACTTGCAGCGACTCAAATTTCTCTCTCAAGGACAGAGGATTCTGATCATAGGCGCTGGTGGAGCAGCGAAAGGTGTATTGTCTCCTTTGTTATCACTGGACTGTTCAGTCACTATTACTAACCGAACATTTGAACGTGCTCAAATAATCGCAAATACATTTTCTCTATTAGGTGATATCCAGGCCATTGAAATGAGTGCACTTGGCCTTATTACTCCAGATTTTGATATTATCATTAATGCAACAGCTTCTGGCCTTGATGGGCAAATTCCTGCCATCTCTCCGTTGATTTTTCAAAATAATAGTGTGTGTTACGACATGTATTACCAGCATGGATTAACGCCTTTCCTTACGTTTGCTCATCAAAATGGTGTTTCACATTTGGCTGATGGCCTAGGAATGCTGGTAGGTCAGGCTGCGTATTCTTTTGAATTGTGGCATGGTGTATTCCCCGAAATAGAACCTGCTTTAACGGCCTTAAGACAGGAGTTACATGTATGAACCAATCAATTCAATTTCCTGATCGTGAAGAGTGGGATGAAGCAGAAAATAAGGTGATATTTCCAGCAATGGTGGATGGTTTGCTGGTGGAATGTATGATGAGTTCTGATGAAATAAGCGAGCGTTATGGTAAGGATCATCACCCACTCGATTTGTTTCGCCAACATCGCTGGGATTTGGAAGAAGAGTTTGAAACAGCTATTTTGAGTGGGCATGATGATCAATTTGGACGCTACTCTTTGCTTTAAAATTGTGTTGATAGGTAGTCATTTTTCCAGCTAACGTAATTATTAGCGGAATAAAGCAGCCCTTCCAATTCTTCAGGTTTGAGTTTTCGTACTTGTTTGGCAGGGCTACCGACGTACAGATAACCGCTTTCTAATTTTTTACCTGGAGTAACTAGGCTACCAGCTCCAATCACAACATCGTCTTCAATAGTCACTCCATCAAGTAAAATGGAACCCATGCCAACTAAGACTCGATTCCCAATTTTACACCCATGTAGCATTGACTTATGACCTACCGTGACATCTTCGCCAATTATTAGTGGGAAGCCATTTGGATTATCAGGAGATTTATGAGTCACATGTAAAACAGAACCATCTTGAATATTTGTACGTGAACCAATTGAGACATAATTTACATCTCCCCTGATAACTACAAGCGGCCAAATGCTGACATTGTCTGCTAATCTGACATCTCCAATTACAACAGAAGAAGGATCTAAAAGAACTTTTTGACCGACTTGAGGATAGAAATTTAGATATTGACGTAAAACAATAGGCATAAAAACCTCAATAGTTAGAGTGGATCGCAAACATATAAGCAATTATATAGGAATGTTATTGAGGAAAAAAACGCCATGCAATGGAATGATCTGCATTGATTTTAGCCTATTTGTGTTGTTTTTATCTTTAAAAGAACAAAAAGCGCTCACTTAAAAATAAAATTGCAAAAAACTATTGCCAGCGCCGTAAAACGCCCTATAATGCGCTCCCACTGACCGACGCTGCGCTGAAACAGGCCGCGAAGGCCGGTGAGCGAAAAGCGAAAATAATTGCTTGACTCTCAAGGCGAACAGCGTAAAATACGCCGCCTCGCAACCCGGAAGTGAATTCCGGTTGTCAATGCTCTTTAACAAGTTAATCAGACAATCTGTGTGGGCACTCGCAAGAGACTATCGATACGCCGAAAGGCGAGCAAGATTCAAGTCTTAAAGAGTGACTAAGCAGTTAA
>NZ_JADEUG010000044.1 GCF_015163665.1 Xenorhabdus sp. BG5
TCTGGTACAGGTTACTGAAGAAGTTAAAATCTGGCTGGAATATCGCAGAACGCCGTGGGGCATTTTCGTCCACAGCGAAGCTGATATGAAAACCGTGCGGCAACATTTACGTAAATACCTGCAAGTATTGCTACCTAAACAGGAAAAACCCGTTTTTTTTCGTTTTTACGATCCGCGTAATATCTGGGATTTTCTCGGCATCTTGAGTGACTGGGAATTACATTGTTTTTTGGGGCCGATATTGCGCATTACAACACTTTATCTTGAAGAAGAACGCACGGATAACTTTGCCAAAATCAGAGAGCCTTTTCCTGATAATGCCAAGGGGAAATATAAAATTTTTAAAATCAGTGAATCTCAGTATGAATTGATCGAAATAAAGCAAAAGGAGAAATATTTACAAAAACTTGATTCTATTTTGCTATCTGAATTAACAGAGCTAAGAATAAGTATCAGCATCAATAACTCATTACCATTTTTAGCTTTTTTCTATGATTATCTTATTTCTGAGAAAATAACAGATGCTCGCTCTATAGAAGGAATTCTAAAAAAAGTGATCAGAGAAGACAATTTTGACATTGATAACTTTGATAAATCAATTTTAGCCAATCTTGCAGATAATGGAACACCCGGCTGGTATAGGGCTAAGAGATTTTTTCTTAAAATTTGATATCTATCTTGAAATTAATTTAGGAGAAAAACAATATGGGAAATGCCGTTAAAATTGGTGATATTGGAACAGAACATGGAGATTGTCCGGCAACACCTATTATCACAGGTGCCAGCAGCGTTAAGGTGGACGGTGCTTACCTAGCCAGACAAGGAGATGCTTTGGAATCACACTCGTCACATTCTCGGGCGATTGCTGAAGGTTCCGGATCTGTGTTTATTGAAGGAAAACCTGCCGCTAGAACAGGAGACGCTGTTGATTGTGGTGGAGTTGTTATTGGTGGAGGCAGCGTGAATATTGGCTGAGGATATTTGAGTAATAACATATAAATACACGTTATGTTGTATAAGAAGAAACTGGTAGTTTACGAACCATATTTAACCAATATTTCTTGATTAACCTCAGTTAATTTATCAATGAAAGGAAGACAAAATGGATCCTATCAATGAAAAGGAAAAAACATTGTTAGTAGCACTAAACGATGATAGTACCTGCTTTAATAAAAAAGAAGAGCTAATAAAAGAATTATCGAAACATGATGAAAATAACACATGGAATGCTGGTAAAGCCTGTGCTACATGTCCACCTCCAGAAGCGAGAAATGATTTTGTTAAGTATGTATTAAGTAAAATTACATATGTTAACGATGATGGATTTTTTAAAAACTCCGATATAATTCAAGATCGCGTTAGTGAATTAGAGCATGGCGAAATGAGTACAGTAAATGCCATAGTATTACATAGAACAGGGGGTTCAAGTATGTCAACTGCTATCTCATCATTCAAATCAACTGGTGTTGGAACGCATTTTATCATAGACAAAGACGGTACTATAAAGCAAACAGCCAGTTTAAAGCAGTATACGTATCATATAGGAAAAATAAAATCTAAATGTATGGAAGAAAATAATTGTAATTCAAGCGAGGAGAAAAAAATAAAAGGTTGGGGATGGAATCCAAAAAAAACTCATGACCACGAAAAATCAAAAGAATATCCTGATAGATATCCTATGAATACTGATAGTGTAGGAATTGAAGTCGTTGCGAGTTATAATAAGGCATCCAAATTTTGGGATCCAGCAACTACACAACAAAAAGATTCGATCAAGAAATTAGTCAGTTTACTAAAGTGTAATTATAATTTAGGTGAAGGTGATATATATGAACATGATAAAATATCTTATAAAACAGAAGGTGAAGGTGCTAACCTTTATCCTAATAGTATTTAGTCCTTATATTTATTCAAAA
Organism: Xenorhabdus sp. BG5; assembly: GCF_015163665.1. Taxonomy (GTDB): domain Bacteria; phylum Pseudomonadota; class Gammaproteobacteria; order Enterobacterales; family Enterobacteriaceae; genus Xenorhabdus. The sequence continues at coordinate 1,917 of NZ_JADEUG010000044.1, forward strand.
AGTAAAGTGGAAACAATTAATGTAACAGGGTTGGAAATAACAAAGAACAATGATAGAAGTATTATTGATGTATGTAAAAAATGGAAATTAAGTAAGGATGATATAAATAATATTTTTAATCTTAGCAAAGAATATGATTATTCTCCATATAATATTTTCTATCAAACTCCATGTGATATAGTGGGAAAAGCAAAGATAGGCAATGAAATATGGAAATTTTATATAAATGGTGGAGGGATGATTACACTTATAAACAAGGATAAAGAAATTTTTTTAGGTTGTGAAGAAAAAAAATGTGAACCTTTCTTCATTTTTCCTTTTGATGGTATGAATCCATAAAAACAAAAGATGGTCAAATTTGGAGAAATATTTCAATCCTGACCATCTATAATGTGCTAAGAAAAGGAGAAGAACTCGAACAAGAAGTCAAGCAAGGTAAAAATGGGGCATTTTATGGTGCCCAATTAGATTTGATCCTTAGTGGTGACTGGAACGTTATGTTTGGTTGGGAATCTAATGACAAAGGAAAGTGGTCTTTTAAAAAAGATACCGTATTAGAAACCGGATTTGGCATCAGAGCCGAAACGAATATTCGCGGCGGTGTCCGTTATTATGCTGTCAACGGTTATTTTGATGCTTAAGCACAAATTGCAGCCAAAGTATTAGTAGCGCTAGAATCTACAGAAAAAAGTATGGAGCTTGTGCTTTATCATGATGGAATTCAGGCATCTGCTAGCGTGAAGTATGGAGTAGGTATTAAAACAAAAAAAAATGATGATGAAATAGATAATGATGGAGAATTAAATCATGAAGACGAACCTATTGAAAAAGACTGGATATTTCAAGATCCACTGCCAAAAGAAAAATCCACTTACAGGATTTCTTTGGGGTAGCCTTTTATTCTTTACGTTACTAATGATAATAAAAACAGCATCAGGTAAATCAATTATGGAACATAAATATTTAGTCTCATTTAATACACATCGTAGTTTATGTGCGTTAAAAGTAAATGAAATATTAATATTGGAAAATACTTCTTCGCGTACAGGAACAGAATCCAGTGGTTATAATATATCGGCTTTTTTAGAAAATGGCTTTAACACAGTAAAATTACTTATGGGTCGTAAATCATTTGACAAAAACACGGAGAAATTCCACCCAGAATCATGGTGTGAAGTGACAATCAAAAAAGTTTCTGCTTATGATGAACAAGGGCAAATTATTAGTAATATCAAATTAACGGTGGATGACAACGGAAATGTTATAACGAAAAACTCAATAAATCCGAATGAAAAATTTGATTACGAAAATATGTCAGTAAAAAAAGGAGAAAAAAACTTATTTGCGGCTCAAAAAACCTTTTCAGTGAATAATTTACCAAACTGGATGTGGACAAAAGCACAGCCAGTAACTGAGAATGATTTACCTTCCATAAAAACATTTTATCAGGAAATTAGTAATACTTTTGCTCATCGTAATTTAGATAAGGTATGGAAAATGAGTCAGCCCGCATGGGAAGAATGGGCTATAGCAGATAATAGTAGTGCTAAAATATTTTTTGATTCTATGAATTTTGAAGAAGATATAAGTGATAAATTTGAAATTAAAGAACCTGATTGGAAAATATATAAATTAGTTAGTTATAAAAATGGTCGTTTATTCCGTTTAGAAAAAGGCGCATTTGGTTTTTCTCCTATTATTTTTCATAACAAGGAAAGTGGTGAGGATACCACTTATGGTCCTTACCTATCCATAATCAACGGAAAAGTTGTCATCTCAAGATAATTAACTTATTAGGCCAATCGGTTATTAATAGAACTAATTGGCCTAATAATCATCAAGAAAAATATTTGTTACACATGATCTTTTTTATTGCTATAGCCATAAAAATTAGCTAATATAAACTTGTTCAAAGCGCGTTTTAGCGAAAATAAAAAACTCCTGTAGCCTGAAAGGGAGAGCAAGTATTGCGGTACATCTGCCCACCTTTGGAAGCAGATATTGTCAGAACACTAACCCCTCGTCTGGCAATGAAGGTCTCTTAAACTAAAAAATACACCCAAAAGGTGTTTTTATATTGCCAATCAAGTGTAATGAACATTAGGTCATGCACTGATCTTTCATATCAACATAAGCTCTATTTTCCTTTATCTTCAATGAATAATAGGATGACTTTTGTGCATCCGGTTCATACTTATCACAATCACTGTCTGAAATATTCAGCGGACAATTTTTCTACGCCAAAACACTTAACTGATGACTACCGTTTGACACTGAACTTTGCGGCATTTCGCTGTGCCTGCGGGCATTTCAACGTCTACACAATTTTTTCTGACTGTTCACAGAACGCAAGGCGTCACTTTTTGCGGATTTATCGCTGAAAGTGACGCCGCAGCCAAAGAACCACGCAACTCTGACAGGCTCTCGCCTGCTTCACCACTCAGTGAATCTGACACTGCATTTTATAGATTGAAAAAGGAGAACTTGACGATATCGAGGCTGGCATTTAGCCGGTGGGGATGACCTGTCAATACAGGCGGCAGTACCGCGTACTCAACCGATACCCCGCAATACCTCAACCTGCGTTCACTCTGGCGCACAGATATCGATCAAGGGCAAAGCAGGCATTTTCTGTTTTGCCGGAACGATCGCGCGCCAGAGATTGTAGGTTATCAGGTATCAGCAAGGGGAAGATAATGGGCCGACTGATTAAGGAATTAAAATTTTTGCCCGGAAAGTGGGTGGTAGTCATAAGACCTGCCATGACCGTATTCGGATTGCGGGGCGTTTGGGCGCATTGTTATTGAGCCTGAATATTCAGGTTAAAAGCCTCAAGAATTTGAAAGCCAAACATGTAGAGCAATATGTTGATACCCGTTTATCTCAAGGGATTGCTAAGCGTACAGTGCAAAATGAAATGGCTGCGCTGCGTAATATTTTTTGCATGGCAGGCCGGGAAAAACTGGAAACTTCGCCACGTTTGAGCAATCAGGCATTAAGATTAAGTGGAACCAGCCGTGCCGGAACGAAACAGGTTATCCCTGATGCGACGTTTCAGGTCGTTTATCAGAAAGCGCTTGAACAGGATGCCGGGTTTGCCGTCACACTGAAACTCGTCCGATTGCTGGGGTTACGTTCTCAGGAAGCGGTGCAATGCAGTGCTTCGTTGAAAAGCTGGCGCAAACAGTTAGAACAACCAGAGCCAAAACTGCATGTTGTTTTCGGTACAAAAGGCGGCCGGCCAAGGCAAACCCGCGTACTGGATGTCGCAGCGGTGAAAGAGGCTGTCGAACAGGCAATGACTATTGCAGAACAACGAGGCGGCAGGTTGATTGATAAACCGGATCTCAAACAAGCCATGAGCTATTGGCGGACACATACCACAAGGATTGGTTTAACAGGCTACCATTCTCCCCACAGTTTGCGTTATGCGTGGGCGCAGGATGCGCTGAATTTTTACCAGAAAAATGGTTTTAGCCATTAGGAAGCAAGGGCACTGGTCTCAATGGATCTGGGGCATGGTGATGGCCGTGGACGTTATGTCGAGCGGGTTTATAGCCGTTAAACTTAGCCGTTCTATTATTGAGTTAGATAAAACAATCAGTTAAAGTATTCCCGCCATTAGCAAAATCTAATGGCCAAGGCGTCGCGGCCTTGATTGATCAACCCACTGGTAGGAAATTTCTACCAGTGTGCCTGTTATCGCCCTTTCAATGGTGATTCAGGCGGGGAAGGCATTGCCTTGCCGGAATGGTTGATCTCCGGTCCGCGAACCCTGTCTGAATCGCCACCATCAATATTAATTAATGGAAGGGGTAGCAGGAATGAATAGCAACAATATTCAAAACGACTGGCATCAGGCCGATATCATCGCTGCACTGCGTAAACGCGGAACAACCTTAGCAGCCCTCTCCCGTGAAGCGGGACTCAGTTCATCAACATTGGCAAATGCACTCAGCAGACAGTGGCCTAAAGGCGAATGGATAATTGCGAATTATCTTGGCATTCATCCCTCTGAAATCTGGCCGAGCCGTTACTTTGATCGGCGTGGTCAGTTGATTGAACGTAAGATTCGCAGCAAACCACAGGAATAACCCGCTGTAATTTGTGATCGACATCGTAAAAATGAATATTTTTTATCTCAAGCCCTGAGCATAAAATGGCAGCAAAATCTGACCATTTTTAACCCTCAAGGCTTTTTTTCTTTAAAATGGTTGAAAATCACGCAATTAATGATATAAATAATAAAAATCAGTCATATATGAAAAAAAGTAAACAAAAAAATCCTGGGGCATTAAAAGGGGCATAAAAGGGCGTAAAGATAATATATCTTTTATATTCAATTGATTATACTTATTTCCGATTCCTGATATTGAAGCAATAAAATTGCTGTCTTGTTCAGCCGATTGCATTCTATCCGGATGCAATGCAGCCATTTCACTAAACAATACACTATAAAGAGATAAAATAGCCTCAATATCCTGCATAGTAGCCGTTCTTATTATCATTAGGCTCTCTCGATTACTTTCAATCAATTAGTATTAAATTTCATCAATAGGATAATATAATTATTAAAACGATCAAGTACCGGGTAATAAAACTGAATCTTGTTCAACAATTGCCATATGACAAGATTTTTCCAGCAAGAACCGCTCATCAGCCATTTTATTAAACCTGACAATCAGGGGATCATAGTCTGCTACAAGCATGCAACTGATAATACTGTTGAGTTATATCTGTTTCACTGCGAAGATGGCGCCCTTAAATAACACGTTGTAACTGAGGTTTCTTTAAAATGTCTCTTTCCAATCATCGGGCAGCTTCTTTTTCACTGCTTCCTGTGATTTTATTGTTACTGTCAATGACATCAATTCAAGCCGGGGCTTCGCTGGCCAAAACAATATTTCCTGTCATTGGCGCACCCGGTGTCACAGCTCTGAGACTTGCATTAGGCACGATTATCCTATTTCTGATTTTTAAACCATGGAGGTTGAAATTTCAGCGTTCTTCATTGCTCCCGCTTTTCGCCTACGGCATTTCTTTGGGGGCAATGAACTATCTGTTCTATATGTCCTTATCCCGAATTCCGCTCGGCATTGCCGTTGCACTTGAGTTTACTGGACCTTTAGCGGTAGCCATGTTTTCTTCCCGCCGTCCTCTGGATTTTCTTTGGATTGCCTTAGTCATTGCCGGATTAAGCTTCCTATTGCCAATCGGGAATAGCGTCAATACACTCGACCCGATCGGTATTTTGTACGCATTGGGAGCCGGTGTTTTTTGGGCACTTTATATTATCTTTGGGCAACGTGCTGGAGCAAGCTATGGTGCCGCAACAGTTTCTATCGGCTCACTTATTGCTGCCTTTATCTTCTTCCCAATCGGATTAATACAGACTGGCCCTGAACTCCTGTTCGATGCGTCTCTACTGCCGATTGCCCTGGGGATTGCCATTTTATCCACCGCGTTTCCTTACACTCTGGAGATGATTGCCCTTACTCGTTTACCAGCCAAAACATTCGGGACATTAATGAGCCTTGAACCTGCGTTGGGCGCATTATCAGGCATCATTTTTCTTAATGAGCATTTGGCAATGTCTCAATGGATTGCCCTTTTCTGTATTATTTGTGCTTCCATAGGCTCCACCTCAACCATTAAGAGAAAAACCAGAATAGAAAAAGTAGAATAACGACTGTAAAAATACAGAGATGATTCATTAAAACCGGAGAAATATTTACTCTCCGGTTTTTTATTTTCGTAAATTATCAAAGCGTTACCGACCAACATAATAACTATCAATTCAATAGAGGTAATCAATATGACTTCCGGCAAATGATCAACTAAATTTATTCTATCTAATGAGATAACTCATTACTCAGAATTAAGGGGGCACTATTATGAATACCGCGAAATTACTCAAAACCCAACCTTCTGGCCTGATTTATACCCGAAACAATCTTGATGAAGGTATAAAACAGAGAACAATTACTACCTTAAATCATATGGTAAGCCAATTTATCGATCTATCCATGCTGACTAAACAGGCTCACTGGAACATGCGTGGCCGCAATTTCATTGCCATTCATGAAATGTTGGATGATTTTCGTAATTCCATCACGGAACACCTTGATATATTTGCAGAACGAGCCGTTCAATTAGGTGGAACCGCGCTGGGTACTGTTCAGGAAGTGTATAAACGTACCCCCCTGAAAAGCTATCCAACGGATATTCACGAAGTACAGGATCATCTAAAAGCGCTAGCGGATCGTTATGCTGTCGTTGCTAATGATATTCGTCAGGCGATCATTGATGCGGAAGATGAAGACACTGCGGATATGTTTACTGCGGCATCTCGTGATCTTGACAAATTTTTATGGTTTATCGAAGCAAATATTGAGCAATAAAATAAAAACATTATTCTTCATTAACTTAAGGCCACCTCTGTGGCCTTTTTAACATCAATATCCATTGTTGATGGAAAAAACATGAAAAAAAGAAGTTATACCCTTAAAAATCCCACAAACCTTTAAAAAAATCATTTTTCTCTCTATAATCCCTGTTTGATTCAAAAATAAATATGAGGATTCTATAAAATGGATATCGAAGTCAAAGATTCTAACGGCACATTACTGAATGACGGCGACTCAGTTCAGGTTATCAAGGACTTGAAAGTTAAAGGTACTTCCAAGACACTGAAACGCGGCACACTGATCAAAAACATCCGCCTGACTCACCGCGAAGACGAAATTGAATGTAATGCCGATAAAATTAAGGGATTAGTCCTAAAAACCTGCTTCCTGAAAAAAGTAGATAAATAACGGTTACAACCCCATTTTCACTTAAAGGATAAATAATATTAACTTTTATATTATTTATCCTTTTTATTAATAGAATTAAAAATTGAATAAGATTGATTATATGCAGTCAGACAACTGACGGCTATCCTTGCCAATTCAGCTTTAACACAAAAAATAGCAATACCCTTCGGAAAATCAATCCATTAAATATGCCATTCACACACCCAGTCCAGAAAAACACCAAATAGATTGGAATTTCAAATAAGAAAATTTATTATAAGTATGTCTTTATTCTGATATAGAGCAAACATATTGAAAATATTAAAATTTAGATAGAGGTTACAAGATGAAAATTTCACTGACTCTATGCACAGCTATTTTGCTATTAGCATCATGGAATACATTTGCAACAGAAGCACAATTGAATAATAAATCTGAACAATGCAAAGAAGTCGCACGTATCAGATGTGCCAAACATATTCAACATCCTAAAAAATATCAATTTTGCCTTAAAGAGATATATAGCATATGTATGCACCAATAGATACGATATAACTTTAACTTTGTTAAATAATATTGATTTCAATAAGTTGTAAGTTCAAGCCCGGATTTTTAGTTTTGGACATATCCCCGTCATTATTAAGGTACTGATATCTTCAATAGTGGCGGGTATTACAAACGAAAAAATGGACGATAAACCGTTACACACACCTGACTACTGAGCTGGCTAAAAACCTCAAAATTCCACGCCAACTTGTAGGTGGTAGGAGCAAGAGAAGCTAATCAGTCGCTTCCCCTGTCTCCACCTCAAATCACGTGTAGCACTTATTATCTTAATTCACGACCTGACAATTTTTATTAATAATTTATTGGCCTGAATTCGCGACTATATATGGTTCTATTAATAACAGCTTGGTTAATTCCTTGGACGAAGGCTTACTTTCTTCCCCTTTAGGTACCACAAAAAACTCACCTTGCTTTATTATTACGTGATCATTTTTAAAATCTATACGAAGTTCACCTTCAATAACCATAAACACCTTGTCTTCATCTTTATGTGTATGCCATATAAAATCACCTTCAGCGAGCAATATGATTATCTTATATTCGTTTGTTTGAGCTATCACCTTAGGTGACCAGATTTCTTCTATTAAATCAAATTCTTGTTTTAAGTTATTGACTTTTCTCAATGCTGCAATATGGTTCATATTATATCTCTTTCCTTTATATACTTGCTTGGTTAGAGGCCAGAAACAAAATGACTTTAGCTATTTCGTCGGGCTATGCGCTTTTCTCGAGTGTAATACTTAGCTCATAACAACGTGTGCGCAGAATAACCAACCCAAATTCTGGGTAAAAAAATCGACGATAAGCCTGTTCCTGGAGCAAAGTGTTGGTACACATCAAACAGCTCCGGGGGAGAAACAGGCCATGGACAACTTAGTTGAAATCTTCTGTAATGTCGATGATTTTTGTCGTTTTTTTATCCCACAGTAGGCGCAATTTTGTCTTGATAACGGATACCGTCTGCACCACAGGCAAGGTCTACATCAAGTTATAAATAACCCATCCTCGAGTTAGTTATTCCTTTTCCGCTGGCACCTTTGGCCGTTCGATGGGAAATACCGGCAAAGAATTCAATAAACGTGAACCATAACGTTTGGTGAATAACCGAGTGTCATAAATGACCACATCACCATAACACTCATGGCTGCGAATTAACCTCCCCACTTGTTGGATCAAATTAAAGGAAGCGCTGGGTAAACTCTGTACTTCAAACGGATAACGTTTTAAAGATTTCAACCATGCGCTTTCAGTAATGATCACCGGATTGGTTACGGGAGGAAATGCGATTTTATGGATATGGACTTGTGAAAGATAATCACCTTTCAGATCCAACCCTTCTGCAAATGACTGTAACCCAACCAGAACGCTGGTTTGTCCTTCATCAATACGCTTGCAATGTGTTTCTACCAATCGATAACGAGGCTGATCACCTTGTACCAATAACATCAACCGCAGGTCTGTAACAAAAGTGAGGAACCCTTCCATTGCTCGTTGACTGCTAAAAAGTACCAACATTCCCCGATGTTTTCCTGCCATCACTTGAGAGCGGAAATAACGCGACATTTCCTCAAGATGCTGCATTTCATTCTGAATGGTCGGTTCCTGTGTCATTTGCGGTATAACCAAACGTCCTTGTCGTACATGTTCAAAAGGTGATGACAAGCTGATAAAACGATCACCATAATTTTCGTGTAATCCGGTAAGTTCCTGAATGCGGGAAAAGCTATTCAGTGAACACAACGTGGCCGATGTCACTACAATATGGGGGATAGTACGCCATAGTATTTGGGTTAATTGTTCGCTAACCCGAATGCCCGCACAATGAAAATAAAAGTGCGATTGGTTTTTCTCATCGCGTCGCGTTAACCATTTGGATATTGGCGCATGGGAAGACTCTTCTTGTGAAGCCAAACGCCACAATTTTGTCATATTCTCAAAATAACCCAATGTTCGGCTGACTTGTAAAATAGCACGATGCAAGCGGACAATATCTTGTTTGGCCGTCTGATCACTTAAATCATTCAAAATCGCTTCAGCTAAACTACGTAATCCATCAGTGAGTTTAAATAATTGCTGGCAGCATAGCAGCAAACTATCCGGTAACTTTCCCAGTTCGAACAGGTATTCTTCCGCTTCACCACGCTCAGGCAAGAGCGCCTGTGTTATCTCCGCCAATTCCTTAAAGTATTCACGGATTGTTGCACAATGGCTCTGTAATCGAGGGATATTTGCCAAAGCAGGCGATTTTGCCGGCCGGAATTGAACCAGGTATTGCTCTACATGACGGACAAAGGTATCTAATTGCCCATTAAGCTGGAATAAGGTTATTTCCCCTTCAACTTCCAGCGCATCCCTTGCCACTTCGGGAATATGGTGCCCTTCATCCAAAACCAACAACAGATTTTTTGCCTCCGGTAAAACCGATTCACTTTCCAACGCTGCCATCACCAAAGCGTGATTGGCAACGACAACATCTGCATCTTCAATTTCCCTGCGAGCAAGAAAAAATGGGCAACGGTGGTAGAACTGGCAATTGCGTGCCAGGCAGTTCACCTTATCCGTACTGATTTTTGCCCACAATGAATCCGCCAGTGCCAGTTTATGATGATCACGTAAGCCATCCCAGACAAACGTCGTATAATCACTGCGCAATCGGCGACACAGTTCCCGCTCTTCACTGTTCGCAATTTCAGTCTGATCTTCGACTAGAAACATCAAGTCAATCTGCTCTCCTTCTGCGGCACAAATGGCCTCCAGGTTGCGCGGGCAGACATAACGCACCCGACCAAAAGCGCCCGTAAATTTCAGGTCAGGAATAATTTTACGCAGCAGCGGCAAATCTTTACTGTAAATTTGATCTTGTAAGGCAACATTAGCTGTACTAACCACCAATGGTTTCTGTTCTGCCCGGCTGATGGCAATCCCTGGAAGCAGGTATGATAACGTTTTTCCTATTCCCGTTGGTGCTTCTATCACCAAATGCCGCCCTTCTTCATCTGCCAATGTCTTTGCAACTTCGGCGATCATTTGACGTTGCGGAGCTCGTGGAATAAAACCATCAATATGGGTAGATAATGATTTATACCACTGACTAATCTGACTTTTTACTGAACTAGAAAGAGTCATGAGTTTTACTGCTTAAAAATTGGGGGGTTATTTTTTTCATCATACTTCTGTCTTTACTATTCAAACACATAAACGCAATTTGGTAAGGAATAATTTTCCCATAGAACTGATCTCAAATCAGCTTTATATGATCATTCCTGCGAAGCGGTTTCCAGTCTTTTTACTGTCAATGCAAGAAAATCGGTTATCGCTTGTTTGGAATGTAGAAGCCGATATACTTTTGGATTTTTATAACCGTTATAACTCTTTATTAAAACCTTATTGGATACAGAGATGAAAAAAATCCTGCTCATTATCATCATATTATTTTCCATCGGCTCAATTGGTGGGAACCTTCTAGCAGGGATGAATATATACACCCGCTCAACCACACCAACAGAAGCGCCACAACAGACTCAGCAGGAAAGTACTCCAACAGGGCAACAATAAATACGTTGGCTTGTATCGTAACACCAGATGAGGAAGCTCATGAAAAATGAATATTTTGTCAGTCCACAATGGTTAAACGAACATCTTTATGATGAGAATATCGTTGTCGTTGATGCCAGTGCCCCAATGCCTACCCAATCTATCAATTATCACCAACTTTGGTTAGAGAAACACATTCCGGGCGCACAATTTTTTGATCTTGATAAGGTCGCTAATCTACAAACCAATCTGCCCCATATGTTGCCGGAGTCGGAAACTTTCCGTCAGGCTGTTAGCAAAATGGGCATCAGTGAAAATCATCTGGTGGTAATTTACGATCAAGGCAATATGTTCTCCGCTCCACGAGCATGGTGGACATTCAAAATTTTTGGAGCCCAGCATATCCGCATTCTTGAAGGGGGTTTACAAGGCTGGCAGCAAGCCGGTTATCCCACCGAATCAGGTAAAGTTATTCGCTCTCCCGAAGTTTTCAATATCCAGTTTACTCCTGAAAAAGTCTGTTCTCAGGCGCAGATCCTTGATGCTCTCCGTAACGATGTAGGGGTTCAATTTGTTGATGCCAGAGCAGAAGACCGTTTTCAGGCAAAAGTGCCGGAACCCCGTCCAGGTCTGAGGATGGGGCACCTGCCCGGCGCTAAAAATGTTCCGTGGACAGCCCTGATCGATAATGGATGCTATAAGCCACAAGAAGAAATTGCAGCAATATTTCGCAAACAGGGCGTTGACTTAAGCCAACCTATCATTACCAGTTGTGGCTCTGGTATGACAGCCGCCGTTTTAGTTCTGGGGCTTGATATGATTGGCCATGAGGAAACAGGATTATACGACGGCTCTTGGGCTGAATGGGGAGCTGATGATTCACTTCCGATAGAAAAATAAATAATAATAGCAAAGGGCATCAAAATAACATGCCCTTTCTTGTACTATTGATTAGAAATTTTGTGGTATATAAACAGGACTATTATTGCGCCAATAACGGCAATAACGAAACTCCCCAAATTAAAGCCGTCCACTTTTCCCATACCAAGAAATATACTGATATATCCACCAACCACAGCCCCCGCAATACCCAGAATAATCGTCATTATGATGCCACTGCTGTTATTTCCCGGCATAATCCATTTAGCAAGGATTCCGGCAACTAAGCCAAAGATAATCCATGACAGAATACCCATATACCACCTCCAATACTGATTAAGTTATTGGTTCACTGATTCAATTATTCTTCTCTGCTTTAAGTCAAGACACCAACAAAAAAAATTGCAAATTGTAAAAGTAGCAATAGAATGAGGGCCGATCTATACCAATCTAACTTCAAGTTGCAATCCGTAAGACGAGGCGAGGCCTTATATTTCCCCGCGCAGCGGGGAAATATAACACGCATCTTGAAGTTGGATTGGTATAAATTATAAGATAAAAAATGAAGATATTAATAATCAAACTTAACTACCTCCTCTTATTATCCTGATATTTTGAATGACATACTGATTAAAAAATTGAAATGCATTATCACCTGACTGTATATCAGGCGGGAAAACTAGATGAGAAGATGAATTTCGCATTGCATAGTATAGCCAATCATTTACACTAAAATGAAAATGTCTAACGTTCCCCCACACAGTTTCCATCATATGGATAGTGTTAGCATTAAGTTCTGAAGTTTCTACTATGTGAGAACTTATGGTATAGCGAAGAGCATTAACTGTGTCAATAACAAGATCAGCTATATTACTAGTATCTAGTATGCTGGCATTTACAAAGTGTAAATATAATACTTCAAAATCTATATTTTCAATCTCCATTGGATATTGAGTTCCATTTTCTAATAGGACGATATTGTTAACAATTTCTATACTGGAGTCACCTCCCCTTGGTCTAAAAAATGCTCTTCTCAAGTATTCTACTTCGCCATCAGCAGACGATAATCCACGCGTCTCCAGTCCTATAGTATGGATATTACTTCCGATGGGATTTTCAACTGATACAATCCTATTTTCATTAATAGCACGCCTGAACGCGAGTACATAATCACTACTCATACGCCCCCGTAATCTGCTTGGTGTTCCAGGAGGAGTAACAAAATTCATTCCCCTTGGCGCCCCGCCGCTATAGTGATAAGTGGCCTCAAACGTCTCGCTAAACGCGGCCGGCCGTTGGCCCAGCCTCCGCAGACCACTGGCAAGACCGCCAAGGGCACCCGCTCCCAGACTGAGCACCCCAAATCCCATCGAGATCCAGCCAAGGGCGGCCGAGGCTCGGGGGTTGCTGTCTGCTGTGGCGGCACTGGCAATCCCCGTCGCATCCGCGACCAGCCCCGCAAGAATGGCGGCATCGCCCGCCAGTGAGGCTCCTCCAGTGGGAATAGCCAGCACCAGGCCAACCACCAGCCCGATGACACCCCCAATAATCCCAAACAGGCTGCCCAGGCTGATATGCCCCGTCGGGTCAATATAATTGATAGGGTCACCAAGACAGTAGGCATACGGATTAAGCCCCCCGGCACCAAATGGACTCCAGCTATCGGGGGCATTAAAACGCATCAGCACCGGATTATACGCCCGATACCCATTCCCCAGATGATAGGTGCCCGCTGCCGGATCAAGGCGTTCACCATTATAGGCCGGAATATCCGGGTGGCGCTCTGCCTCAGCCTGCTGTCCATAAGGCGAATAACGATAGCGGGTTTCGGTGCCCTCGCCCTGATGGCTCACCAGCACACTATGACCATCCGTGCCCAGTAAATGCGTATTAGCCCCCGTGATGGCCGCCACAGTTTCCCCCTGTGCCCGTAATAAACGGGTCGCCGCGCCACTCTCACGCAGAATTTCTGTGACGCGCGTCGTCCCATGATAATAAAGTTCATGGGTCTGGTCTGGCCCCAACCGCTGCAACACCAACCGGTTAGCCGCATCATAGGCATAGGTACTGCGAGTATCACTGAACTGGACAGCCGACAGCCGTCCCAGGGCATCGTACGTTAAATGGCGGCCCGCCTCATCCTGTATCAGGTGGCCAGCCGCGTCATACGCCAGAGTGATCGTGGCCGGATACCCCGGATGCGTGTGGGTGACGGTGTGTAACTGACAAGGATCTGACGGATTGTGAAGAAACGTGGCCGTATCACGGTTTCCGTCGTCGAGGGTAGTGATACAGGTCAGGATATTCCCCAAATGATCGTAAGTAAGACTCTGATGTGCAATGCTAAAGCCGTAAGCATCCCGCGGGGGTTCCAGGCCAGTACATTCGTATTCAGTCAGCCAGTGGCGGGCAGGATCATAGGTGTAGGTTTCCTGACGTAACACACCGGCAGTTTGTGAACGGGTGGTACGTGAAGCCACCTGATTCCTGACGGTATACGTTTGCGCCACACTCAGTGTCTCCGTGGCGGTCTGGATTTGGCGAGCCGTCTCACGCCCAAACTCATCAAAACTGCGCGTGGTGGTTATGGTGTTATCATGCTGTTTGTCGTGAACCGTCCACTGCTTGACGCGGCTGGCCGCATCATAGGTCAATTCGATATCAATATCAGCATCCCGCGCAGCAATCGGCCGGCCAAACTGATCAAAACTGATACCACAATTTTTCCCCGTGACATCCTGGTAAGCCGTCAGCTGACCGGCAGGGGAATACGTGTAGTTTGCCTTTCGTGCTGCCCCTGCTCCCGTATCGTCAAAACGGCAGGTTTCCTGTTGCAAACGGCCAGCGGCGGTATATTCCAGACGGTGGGAGGCCTGCTGTGCCGCGCTAGCGGCGGTTAGCACACCGGTTCTGGGATCGAAAGTAAAGTCCTGCTGGATGTCACCGGCATCCACGTGGGTCGGCACATTACCTAACCGCGGTTCATAGCAATAATTCACCGTCTGGCCCCGCGGATCGGTGATCTGGCTGGGATAGGGTTTCTCCCCTTGGTAAGACACACAGTAAGTTCGCCCTCCACAGGTGGTTGTAATGGGACGATACAGGCTGTCGAAGCGACGGGTCCCCAGCACCTCCTCATTCACCGCAATTTGCGCCACCAGATTGCCTGTCGTGAACGGCGCATAGGATTTTCGGATCACCGTCCCGTCACTGTGATTTATCGTCAACACCCGTCCCCATAAATCGTAGGTGTACTCGGTTTTCTGTCCCAGGGTGTCAACCGTGGCCCGTAACCGTCCCAAGCCATCATAGTGATGCTGCTGCTGACTATAGGGGGTGCCCTGGCTATCGCAGAGGGTGATCGTGACCGGCTGGTGACGGGTATCATACACCACCGTACACTGACTAAAAGACAGCCCTTCCGCCTGCCGTGTCACCTTCGCCGTGCGGGTTACCGGATCATAATCGTGCTGAATGCTCTCGCCCGTAGCCTGGATAATCCGCTGCAAGTTCCCCCAGTCGTCATATTCCATCCGCTGGCTGACCGCAACCGGCACTGCACGGTCAGATGCATTTTCCACCGGCAACCAATCATACCGGGTTTGGGCCACGACTCGCCCCCAGCTGTCCCGCTCAATCTCTGAGACTAAACGCCAGCCCTGATCTTCCTGCCCCTTTGCCAATATCTCCTGCTGGTAGGCGTGCCCTTGTCCATCAAAGCGGGTGCGCACCTGGTTGCCCCACACATCGGTTTGTGTGGTCGTCACCGCGCCTTCCTCTTCAATGGCATAGGCATACTGTACCCTTTGGGCATAGCGGGTATTCACATTACTGGTATGCTCTGAGATACGCCCAAGATCATCATAGTCATAGTGGGCGGTACAGCCCTGGGTATCTACTTCATGCCATAATTTACCGCTAACCTGTGATTGGGTACGCTGGGTCGTGAGCTTCAGCTGGTCATGCCCGGTCCATTGGCCACTTTTTACCAATGCCTCCCCCTGCAGGGTATAGCTGAAGGTTTGCTGGCTGTGCCACGTCTTGCCGGCCGCCTGTTCCTCTCCGGACAGGGCATACACAGTTTCATCAATATGATGAATGCGCCCATGATCGGGAGAATTTACATCATTAATATAGCCAGACTGACTTTCATGCAGTAACTGCCCGGCGCTATACCCGCCCTGATAGGTGCAGACCACAGCGTAGTCTGCGGGAGTTCCGGCAAGCGCCGGTAACGACGTATAGCGATAGACCATCCGGTGGATTGGCGCATCCTCATAAGTACCTGCCGGTGACGCCTTGCCGGGGGTGACAGTTTTGGATTTAACAAAACGCACAAAGCCATGCGGTGATGCCGGACAAGCCCCTGCTTCCCCCGCGGCCGGATAATACACCCAGTCCGTGCGGGTGCCATCCGGCGCTATTTGCACGGTCGGATTACCCGCTTCATCAAACGCCGTCTGGATCACCTCCACGTCAGGGGTATCATTAAAGCTGATGCGGGCTGTTTTCGGCAACTGAAACTGGGGCGGCTGGTCGTCAAACGTACTGCCCACCTGCGCATAATAGTCAGTCTGATGCTCCCGTTGGTGCCCGTTCTGCACTGTCGTCTCGCTCACCAGCAGGTGGTACTGGTTATAGCGGCGGGTGATATGGCGCTGCGTGGTGCCATTGTCCCACTGTTCCGTTGAGCCATACAGGTAATCACTCAGGACCCCGTAGAGATAATCTTCATCCGCATGCCAGTGTCCCTTCGCCCCGTACCCCAGAAAATTGGCCGCGGTATATTGATAGGTGCGCACAATATCCGGGCCGTGGCCGGGCGACTGTGTATGGTGGGTGACATAGGGTAATGCAGACAGGGGGGCGCCTTCGGGGAAGCGGTGGCCGTCAAGCTGATAATTGACCCGCTCCGTCAACCCCGTCGGGGCGTCCACCTGATTCAAAAACCGACACTCGATGTCATACCCCAATGCCCAGGTCAATGTTTGGCCGGCCGACGTCATTTTTTTCACCGCGCTCACATAACCGTTCTCGAACAGCAGCTGGATATCATAGGCTTCTGCCGTGCCGGGCCAGACCGTGAAACGGGTATAACTGCCGTACTCATAGTGCACGGTTAACAACACCTGCCCGGTGTTATCGGTGACGCTCGTCAGGTACAGGTCAGGGCCGGCATCACTTTTCCAGTCCAGGGTCAGAGAATGCCCCAAGGGGGTAAATATTTGGGTCGGTACTTTGAGGGAATAGGCATTGTCCGGCCCGGTTAACACTTCCACCGTGCCTGATTTATGGATCACCCGATAGACATTCTGAGCGACATCCTTTTCAAACCGTACCCCGTCCTGCTTATACTGTTTCAGGTAAACCTGGTCCGTATATTCATCCACTTTATAACGCTCGCCGGTGGAGAGACTTAATAACCGTTGCTGGCTGTCATACTGGGTCAGCCCCAGGGAAAAGCCCATACCGAACCCCTGGTTGTCGGTATTGAGCGGGTTATAGGCCAGGGAGAAGGTTTGGGTGGGGCCAAGATGTCGGTTACCGGTTAACCGAGCCACCAACATCGCATACGTATACAAGCCGGTGCGGGGATCAACACTGCCCATGGCCGCACTTTGAAAGTTGTGGGCATTTGAGAAAAAATCAAATGGCATTTTAGCGCCTCTCTTTCTTTATTTGATGAAATAATGAAAAAAACTGATTTTTCTTATTTCATAACCCGATTATACTTAAAGGGAAATTTACTGCGGCGATTGACAAAAATATATTATATATAAAGTAAATATTCTCACTTTTTACGCCGTCGCCATGTCAGACTCATTCTTCAATATATAAAATATAAATCTATGTATCTATAAGATGGACTTTTCGTTTTTCTTCGTCATTATCATTGCGTGGCTGTGCCAAAAATTCTCCTAAATTGCCATATTGGTCATGAATATAAATAGTAAAATCGTCAAACCAAGTATCATGTAACATCGAATCAATCCAAATCAGGGCATACATTACGGTAAAACAAACGACCTCAGATCCCTCTTGTCTAATTTTGATATCTACATTAAAATTAATAGGCAAATCCCACCACGTGGTATTACCTATGGAAACGTAAGTTTCTTCTCCCAGGCTCCAAATAAAATGTACATAATAATAACCATTATTCCAATCTTGGTGGTAGCCCGTTTCATGATAACGCTGATGCATACAATTAAAAGGTATATTATTACCAGTGAGAGAATTATCACGACTCCAAGATAAGGACACGATATATCTATCATCTCTCTTCAGCTTTACATAGGTATTATACTGGAACCAGTGAGCATATGGAGGACCATCATCATCATACTCTTTGACATCTTTGGCCACCATATCTATATCAGAAACCTTATAACGTGTTTCATGTATCGCCAGAAGCTGGACAAATGCATCAAAACTACTCTCTGCTCCAAAGGCTGTTGAGTATGTTTTGCCAGCTGGCGTCGTAACCAATACAGCAAGTTGTTTAATTTGACTTGCTGCTTTGGGTGAGCAATATACATAATAAGTTATCCTACTTAACTTTGTATCATCTTCATTATTGTTCAAAGATGAAACCCTTGGCGTTCTAGTAAATTCATTAGGTTTATCTATATAAGCCCAGGTAAAATCGTCTTTTTCTTGTGCATTCCAGGCAAGTGGTTCTTGTGTGTCATAGTCAACTAGCCAAACATGCTGCAAAAGCTGATTACTTGAGACTAATATCGTATTATTTTTACAATTAGTTGCTTGAATATAAATATCGATCGCGACCCGATTTCTTCCGTTAGCAAAGATCTCAGCGTCACGATTTCCCTGAGGTAATTTTATTTTTAACTCAGATACTTCATACCAAGATTGATCGTCATCTGTACAGATTGGTTGGTCGTCATCTTTAATATTGTTCATCTGTTTTTCCCCTAAGTTAAACAAATCATTTTCAATATCATCTCCGCTATTAACATCATGACTTATAAAATAAACATCAGAATAAAGGATGGTCTTATCAATAAAAACGCATAACATTAATTTTTAAATCATTTAATACTCATACCTATCTTCTTTCAAGATGCGTCTTATATCTCCCCGCTACGCAGGGAGATATAAAGAATCACATTGATTTGCAAGCTGCAATTTGAAGTTGGATTGGTATATATAATGACTCTATATGAAAAAATAAGTAAATATTTTTATGTTTTTTCAACATTTTCATTTGAAAGTAATAAATATGCCCGCACAATGACCTCCACAATACAAATATAGCCCCATCATCCAGATTTTCCAGTAATTGCAAAGAATATTTTTCTTATGTCTGAATTATATATGCATCACCTGATAGCTAAACTATTAATTCAATAAATATATTTTTACCATT
>NZ_JADEUG010000045.1 GCF_015163665.1 Xenorhabdus sp. BG5
GTTGAAAACATCATACGTGACCTCAACGTAGTATTTCTTATTGAGATCAGCTAGGTAGAAAAAGGTTCAAAAAAATCCCTCGATTCAATCGAGGGATTTGTGTAGAAGAGATAGCACTTAGATGGGCGGTTCAGTTTTTTAATGTCTTTGCGCTTTCATAGCGAGATTTTTTTAGTTGTAGTTCTGGTTGTATAAATGAGCGGAATAAAACCGACAAATTTATTGAGGACTACTTAAGTGCTTAGGATAGAAAGCATTTCCAGCGTGATACGTGACTTTTTCAGAAACTGCATCCCGTTTCATGGCAACGAAAGAAGAATGACTCAGATGTTCTGGTATTTGATGAGTGTTATCACTGGAAGCAGGATTAAGAAGAGAAATTTTTACTCTACGTTTAGAATTACTTAATTTATAAGGCAAACCTAACAACCTTCTTGCAGCTCTATTACTTAACATAATTAACTCCGTTTCAGTTGTACATAAGCTTCCCAGTATAGCGACTTATTAGAAAATTGATACAATTGTTTGTCAATATATCGCCAATGTCACATATTTTGCGAATAAAAACAGGTAAAACTGTAGCCAGAAAAAATGATATTTGCCAATAATGTTAATGTTATTATTGATATCATATTGTTTAATATTTATATATTACCTTGTACTGGTTTATATACTAATCTAACTTCAATATGCGTGTGATTTCTCCCCGCGAAGCGGGGAGAAATCAGGTTTCATAGAGTGTTTTAAATTGCAACTTGAAGTTTAATGTGTATATAAAATAATTAAGTTCTATTTATAAAATAAAAAGACAATACCTTAATACACAAGGTACTGTCTTTCTGAAAAGTATTAGTGGTAATGTTTACCTATTGAGTTACTCTTCAACGCGAACAGATTCGCCATTAAAGACAACAACCTTACCGGCAGTAATTTTGCAGCGTTTGCGAGTTTCGAGTTGGCTATCAACCTGTACTAAACCTTCTGCAATCACGGATTTCGCCACAGCACCACTTCCACACCATCCTTGAAATTTCAGTAAATCACATAACTCGACATAAGGGTGGCCGTCTAAATAAAAAATTTCCATCAATAACCTTCAGTTGTATCCACATCATGATATTCCTCGCAAGCTTGCAAGGTATTTTGAATCAATGTTGCAACGGTCATCGGTCCGACCCCTCCGGGGACAGGAGAGATCCAACTTGCGCGTTCAGACGCCTTATCGAAATCCACATCACCAATGACTTTGCCATTTTCTAGCCGATTGATACCAACATCAATCACAATCGCGCCTGGCTTAATCCATTCACCAGGAATAAAGTTTGGCTTACCAACAGCAACAACCAGTAAATCCGCCTGTTCAACATGCTGACGTAAGTTTTTGGTAAAGCGATGCGTTACTGTAGTTGTACAGCCTGCCAACAGCAATTCAAGGCTCATTGGGCGCCCAACGATATTAGAAGCGCCAATAATAACGGCATTTAGCCCATAGGTATTGATATTGCAGCGTTCAAGCAGAGTTACAATTCCACGGGGAGTACAAGGGCGCAGTTTAGGGGCGCGCTGGCACAAACGGCCGATATTATAAGGATGGAAACCATCCACATCCTTATCGGGATGAATGCGTTCCAGTACTTTGACATTGTCAATGCCGGCAGGTAAAGGGAGTTGAACCAAAATACCATCGATTTGCGCATCGGCGTTCAGGTCATCTATCAGGGAGAGTAATTCAGCCTCGCTGGTAGTATCAGGTAGGTCATAAGAGCGGGACATAAACCCGACTTCTTCACAGGCGCGGCGTTTACTGGCGACATAAATTTGAGAAGCCGGGTTTTCTCCCACTAAAACGACGGCAAGACCTGGTGCTCGTTTTCCGGCGGCAACACGCTGCCTGACTTTTTCTGCAACTTCGTTTCTGATTGTCTGCGCAATCGTTTTCCCATCAATAATTTTTGCTGACATGTATTTAAGATTCCACTATCAAGTATAGGAATGGGGGCTATTTTGTCAGAACATGAACTGCCTGTCAGTTTTATTAATAATCATAAAATGAACATATGGGCGAAAAGGGCATTGACTCATTCCATTATGCCCGTATAATCCGGTGCTGCGTTAAGGCATTAATAATGTTTCTTATTCTATATACCCTAATGCGCCCTTAGCTCAGCTGGATAGAGCAACGGCCTTCTAAGCCGTAGGTCACAGGTTCGAATCCTGTAGGGCGTACCATTTAAAATCAATAAGTTACGCTATTCTAAGACCCACCTGATTTTTACCTTGTGTCGTATTTGTGTCGTTATCTTCAAAAAGTGCATCAATCTTGCAGGCATGCTCGCTTAAATGGTTAGGTGCTAAGTGTGCATACCGTCTTACCATTTCGATTGATTCCCAGCCGCCCATTTCTTGCAGTGCGGAAAGTGGAGTTCCTGCTTGTATCAGCCAGCTTGCCCATGTGTGGCGCAGATCGTGAAAACGAAAATCTTCTATACCTGCTTTCTTAAGGCCAATGTTCCAGGCACTATTATCATCAACTCGCATCTTTCTTACTGGCGGAGTTAATGTTCCATCTGGGCGATGCTTGGCTTTAGTGTGAACAAATACCCATCTTGAATGTTTTCCTATTTGATCCCGTAATACCCGGCATGCGGTATCATTCAGAGCTACGCCTATCGCTTTCCCGGCTTTTGCGTTCTCTGGATTTATCCATGCCACCTTTCTTTGCATATCGACCTGCTGCCATTCCAGATCTATGATGTTAGAACGTCTAAGTCCTGTTGCTAATGCGAAGATAACAACCGGCTTTATACTCTCAGGCATACACTCTATGAGTCTTGCAGCTTCATCTTTTGTGAGCCATCTTATGCGCTTACTGACTGGTTTTTTGGTTTTGATAACAGGTGCTGACTGAATCCAGTTCCATTCATTAGCTGCTGCCCTTAACAGTGATCTGATGAATGATAAATGCTGACTTTTAGTTGCCTGACTAACCGGAATAGCCTCGTATGCAGGAGGCTTGTCTCCTTTTTTTAGTGCTGCGTCTCTTTTGCTCTCCCAAATTTGATAATGTTTACGATTCTTCATGTTTGACACGACATTGTAGATTTCATCTGCCGTTATTTTGGCGATATCCCGACCTGAAAAATGTTGTAGAAAAAACTCAATTTTCGTTTTGTCGTCATCAAGTGACCTTTTATGTTCTTTTTCCCTAATCCAGCGAATACAACATTCTTCAAATGTACGAGTCGGCAGATCGTCCAGTTGATCAACCCGCCAAGCCTCAGCCTTTAATTTGTCATACAGCTCCTGCGCTTGCTTTTTGTCCCTCGTGCCAAGAGATTTTCTAACTCTCTTTCCTGACGGTGTAAAGAAATGACAGTGCCATATTCCGTTTCTTTGGGTGATTGACATGATTTTTCTCCATTACGATCACCCTTGCTCGCTCCATGAGTTTGCATCGGGCTATTGATATAAGCAAGAACAGCGGATCTGGTCGTTCTATATCCTTTGCCAATCA
Organism: Xenorhabdus sp. BG5; assembly: GCF_015163665.1. Classification (GTDB taxonomy): domain Bacteria; phylum Pseudomonadota; class Gammaproteobacteria; order Enterobacterales; family Enterobacteriaceae; genus Xenorhabdus. The sequence goes on from NZ_JADEUG010000045.1 coordinate 3,515, forward strand.
GTTTTCCGCCTATAACGCCTGTCGCTATTAAATTAGCGACAGTTCTTGATGAAACTTTAAGTTCTTTAGCTGCCGTTTTTGTATCCCAAATGTCATCTTCAATATCCATTTTCTACTCCATTTATTGAGTTCAGTTGAAATCTGTAATTTTTATATGAGGCAATCCCTTGCTACCATTTTTTGTATTAGTCATCAGTGATAACGGTTGTTATTTCAGAATCAGGAAATTCAGTATCATTTAACGCATCCCGTACAATTTCGGTTACAGAATAAACTAGACGTTCATCAGATAAATTCTCATCATCATAAAAATAACAAAACTCTTTTGCTGATTGACGGGGTATCTCAATTGTTACTTTTGGTATATTCATACTATTTTCCTCAATTGTTCGTTACCGATATTAAATAAATGCTCTTTATCGACTGTGTTTATTTGTCTGCGTGGAGTAATAAACGGCCGCCAAATTAAAAACATTGACCCCTTTGTGTTACTCTTACCTTTTATATTCAGTTCCGCTGGAATAAATGAAATTCGTGCGCCCGTTATTAGTCTAACCTCATCAATCGTTTCATATGCCAATTTAAACCAGCCGACTGAGGTGTCAGATGGCACTAACATCACGATAGGCTGTAATTGTTTCTGACACTCAATAGAGGCTTTTTCTACCCATGGTCTAATATTCGAGTAGGGAGGATTGCACCAGATAGCCCCGTAACTATTCCAGTCACACTCCAGTGCATTATCTCGTTCCGTGAGATAATGTGCACACAGGGTATTCTGAGTATCGGCGGCGGCATCTAAATAAAACCCGAATTCTAAATCGAGTGCCATAAATAATGGTAGTGGAGTTTGCCATAAATCTTTTAATTCGGGCGGGGTATTACTGCCTCCAAAATCACTCATTGTTTACATTCCTCATTTTCCGCCTATCCCGCTCATAATCCTCTCCACATTCCCGACTACAGAATGCACTGCGTATTGCTGGTTCTGCCTCACACCATCGACACATGCCGTTGATACTGGTTAATGCTGGTGGTCGGTTCTGTAGAGCATGAGATATATTCAGCTCATTTAATTCATTCGCTGCGTCGATAATATCCATGTTTATTTCTCGTTATTTGCTGGGGTGACGGTAGAGGGGGAATAAATCATCATACAGACCCGGCGATAATTCGTAAGCATTACGCCATCGTTCAGCTAAACATGAATCTTTCGTAAATTCAGCGTAACCTACATCATTTGCAAATAATCCCCACGCCACAGGCTCCATATTTTCATATTCAGCGAGTTTCTTATGCAGGCTTTCTATTTCGGTGCACAGCTTTACTATATTTTCTGCATTAATTAAATAGTGACCAAAAAATATATTTGGATATTTTCCTACTAGTTCACGTTCATTTACTAACGATAGGTTAATATTTTTAGCCAACTCAATCACATCATTTCTCATTATTAATTCTCCGAAACTCAATAACCCAAACCCACGGATTAGATTCCCAGCTATTTTCGCCGTAGATTGATATCCATAGATTGGCGAATGCAGCTCGCGCAGAGGCACCCTCAGCTATCGAATCTTTTTCACTGATATCCTGCAACTGTTCAACCCTAATATTGCACAGATAAATTTCACCAATTGAGGTGCTATTCTGGTCATAAAATTTAACTAAATGACCAATATCACCATACGGACACGGAACGTCTATAAGCCCAGCCTGCCATGCCGCGTTAACCTGTTGAGATAGCGTGTAATCGTTATCCCACGCGCCCAGTTGCCGCAATTCCTGTTCTGTTACTTTTGGTTGTGGTTTAATTGGCCTGCGTGTTTGTGTTTTCCTGCCAGCCAAAATAGCGTCTATCATCTCACCGTTAAATTTGAGCAGTTTCACCTAAACCTCCTACATATATTCGCTGCCCGTTCGCACATATCAGTGTCGAACCAGCCGAAATGACATTGGCTGGGACTAATTTCTAGCTGTTTTGCTAACCAATGATAGGCCGCCGTGCGCGTCAATCTCCCTGATCTCCATATCCGTTCAAAATACTGTTTGCAGTTATTCCGCGCCGCACGAACTTCTTTATTTGCCAATGTCCCTAGTGGAATATCCGTAAATGGGTGCATCCCCACATAGGCGCGGCATGTGGTGCACATATACAACCACGGCCAATTTCCATAACTCCGGCCATATACATTTTCGTGACTGACTATTGCCACAGTTCCATTGCAGTAACGACATTCAGTGGGCGCAGGTAGTGGATCTTTGACTTTCCTGATTGCTCTTATACTTGGATTCCATGGGGTGAACTGCATGTGTCCTCCTTCATAAATAAACCTGATTTTGTTTGCATATAGCGTTTTATTTCATTTCCGATCCATTCACCCACCTGAACGCTAACCCCGTTACCAATTTGTCGATATGCATCTGTCTGACTAACGGGAAACTCAAACCAGTCAGGCACTCCCTGCAATCGGGCATATTCACGAACGGTATACGGGCGAACGCCGAGAGGGAAATTTTTATCAACAACTAGGCGAGTGCTTTTATCTTTTGCATAATGAGCAACACAGGTTGGCGCGATATCACTGTTATCAGGGTCACTGATAATTGGTAAATCCCGATATTTCCCATTCATACGGGATTCGACGGATTTAGGGATAGTTATTTCTGGGTCGCGCTCCAAAATATCTGCTAATTTTATTGGTTGATGGTTATTCGGTGGGTTGGGGATAAAATGACGTTTTGTCCCTATAATGATTAAACGGTCACGTCGTTGTGGTAGCCATATTTCAGATTTAATTGGGCAAAACACATTGATGTAATAGTCAGGCATCTTAGTCATGGCCTCCATAACTATAGGGAATGCTCTCATCCCTGGTACATTCTCAACGACATAAAATTCAGGACGGGCAATTGCCAGATGTCGCAATGCATGCAGGAATAATTCATCACCTGTGCGTACGCCATGAATATCACCGATAGTGCTGTATTTAGTGCAGGGATAGGTGAAAATCATCCCATCACAAACACCCTGTTCTGAAACTATTTCCGTGGATATATCACACTGTTTGATGTGATTGCCGATGTTTTCCCGATATGTTTTGCACGCAGCGGTATCAATTTCGAATGCCTGACCAATATTAATTCCTGCCTGGAGGAGGCCTAAATCCATTAGGCCAGCTCCGCTGAAATATGAATTCACGGTAATCAAATAATCCTCCCGCCGCATAGCAGCGTAGTGATAGGGTTGGGGTTAAAATAGGTCGAGCTGAAATATTTCGCAGGATTCAGAGCAGGAACCGGTATCAAATCGTTTAGCCGCTATCATTTCACGATAGAGGTTTTGATAATCCACATTTGAATACATCCGGGCTATTCCGTCTAATGACATGTTTCCTCTGTACATAATTTCACGCGGTGTTTTTCTATGATTATCTCGGACATGTTTTCCTGTAATGCAGGTCTGCTCGAACACCGTTTTCATTCCCGGTTCATCCTGGCAGGCCAGCCCAACTTTTTTGCTGCTCTTTTTAATACAGAACACGCAATTACCTAAATGCTCCGGTATTGATAAATCAAAGGGTTGAGCCTGCCACCAATCTAAAATATCCTGTTTGTCAAACTCCGAAATATCCGCCAAATAACTCACTGAATCTTTGCTGGTTAATCTCCGTGGCTCGTCTGCTCGAATGCCAATCCATGTGTGGTAATTATCGCGCCCGAAATGGTCATTGCAGTAATCCCGAAATGGCCTCAGTTTCAGGCGGTCAGTGCAGAACGCCCCTCCGATATATGGCGTTCCGTATTTTTTCACCATATCCGTGAATGGTGTTAATACTGGCATTCGAGTTTGAATATCGCTCGGTTCCCAGACTATATAACCATTCGACGCGCCCAGTTGGGGATTAATATCAGCCTGTAAAACAACTAACGGAATATCCCAGAATTTGACGACCTCCCTGACAAATTTGTAGGTGGCTGGGTGCTCCGCTCCGGTATCCATAAACACATAGCGGACATCCTCACCCTGCTGGCGGCGCTGCTCCATCAAATAGACGAGGTATGCAGATGTCCTGCCGCCAGAGAATGAGACGACATTTATCATTGTTATATCCTAGGTGGGTTACAGGGTTCTATCTGGATTGCCGAGCACGGTCACTCGGTGTTGGAAGTCGGTAGGTTTTTGTTTGCCTTCCTCGCGTCTCTCTTTTGCGTCGAGTTTATGGCATTCAACGCACATTTTGTTTTTCACATATCGTAGAGTGTGTCCCAACTGGCACGGGTTGCCAGAATAATATTTACTCGGTTCCGCGGTCATGGGCTGGCGTCTCCAATTCTGATTTTCTGATGTTATAGACTTCGGTCATTTTTTCTTTATGCTCAGGATAGTTAGCTAACGCTTTTTCAGCCCACTGATAGGCAGTTTTTAACTCAGCAGGATTCATTTCATTGGCTTGGGCAGTAAACCGAGTCAATATCTCTTGTGGATCTTTGGGTTTTGCATGATTCACTTCCAGTTTCTTAACCCTGTGCTCAGCGCGTTTCCCTTTGGAAACCGATAACATCAGGGAAAAATCTGATTCAACGTCACTCATTGCATAGACTTTAATGCCGCCCACCTTAACACCTCCAAACTTCACATCAGGATCACCATACAATGTAAGTGACTTGCCTACCCACGAATGACCATCTGTACCCCAGCCGCCAATTAGAACGCGCCGCATGGATTTAGAAGGCTTGTAAGGGCGACCGTCATAACCGACTAGATCAATAAAAACAGGTTGGTCTTTTGTGCCTTCCCGAACCGATTTAATGACGGCGGTAATACGGGTTGTCTGGACATCTTCAAAGTTCAACTGATCGGACTTTGGAATAATGGTGTTGGCTAAATTCATAGATAAACCTCATCGACATATTCTTCATCGAATAGATAAGCAGGCACGTTAATTTCACTGGATGGCAACACAATACCCTCCGTGCGCAGTGATTCGTCTTCCATGCAGGCTTTGAGTTTGTGCAGGGATTCAAACATTGTTTTGTAACCCAGTTCCAGCGAGTCCTCCCCGATGTAGTACATGCAGTTGCTGTAAGGGGGATTGTTTTGTAACGCGAAGAAGCAGAACTGGTTGAGTTCTCTGCCCGTGACCAGTTTCAGGACATATAGGTAAAATGCGGCTTGTACGTGATAATGTAACTTGCCGAATTGCTGACTGAATTTGCGCTCAGTGGCATCACGACAGCTTTTTATATCCAATGGATAAGGGGCGCTTTCTGATAATCTGTCGAACCGACACTTCAAGTTAAGCCCAGTTTCCGGGCAGGTGGCGAACATAGAGACTTCTGAGTGCCCCCGGTCACTCAGGTAATCCATGAAATCGTCATTCATTCGGGCAGATTTAACCATCTCTGTTACGGTTTCGACTTCACCATTGACCAGGATCTTTTCAGCCGCCGTATGTTGCAAAAGCGCCTTATATTCTGCGGATGCTCTGGTTTTAATATCAGGCTGTAGAATGAAGTCGCTTTCGAATTTATCCGGCTCAAGCAGCGCGGTATGAATTGCCGTACCGAGATGGGATGATTTATTACCTTTGAATGGGTTGAAGTATAAGTTAGCCGGGCTGACACTGATGGCTTTGACGCTGCTTGAACCTATCGCCTCATCCTTGTGGTAATCTTCGTTAGAAATATCGTAATAGATACCGGGTGTCATGCTGCCTCCCGTCTTTTTATCTCCAATAAACTTAGGTCGTACAAACAGTCATTGAGCTTATCAAGCGCATCACTGTTCTTATCAAGCAGAACGCCGAAAAGCTCAATCATTTTGGGGGATAAAACACCTTCGGGATCTTCTGGCAAGCTGCTATACAGGTCATGAGCTTTATCTCCTTGCTCTTCTTCCAGCATCTCCTGATACGCAGCCTCCTCTCTGTCCCGCTCGTATTTTGCCTCCTGAGCACCATAGGGGTTGTAGTTGAATCTCATGCGGCCTCCCGATGTAATTGCCTGTCCAATTCAATTGCAATTTTGCGCCCCATCCCTGATTTGATAATTGCCTCAACTAAACTCACCTCATCACAGTTATTCACGAGGTGAGTGATTATTTCGCTAGGGTCTGGATCGGAGCGTTTAGCAAATTCAGAAAATGGGATATCAAATTTCATATCACCTAAATCGTGATAGTTGTAATAGATACGTCCGTTGAAGGTACGCTCTTCTTTTAGAACATAGGTGAAACTGATTGATGGTGTCATATCGACCTCCGTTAAACCGGAATAAATACGAATGATGAGATAATGAGTAGTGCAATTCGGCGCTTCCATGCGCGCCGGTTCCTGATTGCCTGTGGTTGTGTTGGCACGACTGCCATAGCATCGTGAATGTTAATACGCACGTAAAAATCCCTCGCTAGTGAAAACGATTAATGATTTTCGAGTTTGAATTATTTAGAGGTCAGAGCAATAAGAGCTTTAGCGTGTAGTATGGCGGATTCGCGGCCTATGTGGATTAGTCCGCTGGATAATCTAGCCATATCAAACGTACTCTTTCCCCAGAGATGTGGAACTGCGTCAGGTGTACCGAAACTGATATCAAGACAGTAATATGCAGTGCCGTTTTTCAGCGGTTCCCTCACTGGCTCAGGAACGTCGATATCCCCGATTTTGATAGTGCGGGGTTTTAATCTAAAAGAGGTGTTGTGATGAAATGCAATGGCAAAGGTGGAATCTAACCAATCATTCCCATCTGCAAATCTGTACTGGAAATGCTCCCACGGCCTATCCGTCTCCTGCGCTAATTTCGCGTATTGGGTAATTAAATCGGCGTGTATATGTTTAGGCATTGTTATTTTCCTTTAGGTGGCTCTGGTAATGGCATCCAATGAGTTATACATTTAATATCAAATAAGTCATCATCAGGATGAGAATAGAAATAGTTGTCATCTGTAAAATAACCAGAACGAACAGCGCTAAACTCATCTTGAAAAATAACAAACAAAATTTCTGTATATTCTTCCGGTAAATCATCACTACATTTAATCCACTCCATAAACCCTCCTGTTAATCCAGCGCTTCGAATGTTATTTCTTCTAAATCATCCCAATGTTGAATATCATTGCCATAACCGCCAAAATTATATTTATCGGCCAGTTCAGCTATTTTTCTATCAATTTCTCTATTTGGGAGGTCGGAATCAATAATCTGTCCATATTTTTCATAATCAGCCTTATCCATTTCGACATATTTAGCAAAATAAACGCGAGATTCTGCTGTAATTTCTACTTTTATTTTCTCACTCATTATTATTTCCCCTCAGAATTAATATTGTTTATTTGATGAGATGGTTGCCTGCTTTTAGCCACATCAGGCGAGGTGGTTTTGCTACTCCCCAGCAACAAAATCATTTATGATTCAATCACCCCAGCAAACAAAAAAGGAACAATAAGTGGCTGAACTATCAGAGAGACAAGATATGATTATCCGTACAATGAATGACAGAGAATATTTAATGACTCCGATAAGCGCTGAAAAATTTCAGTTTCTTATTGATGAGCTTGGTGAAGAAAAATTAGCGAAGGATATAAATTACCTTCAATCTATTGGATTGGTTCAATTAGGTGCCGTTGGAATTGGCGCTACCGATGATGAGCCTTATTCATTTAATCTTAACAAGATGGCTTTGACTGCTGCTGGTGTTGATTATGCCAACATGGACACCATCGGAAATAAAGTAAATGTTGTGACTATCAAGATACACAAAAATACCCTTGAGCAAATTGAAGCCATTATCTCATCTGCTAATTTACCTGAGTCAGAAAAGAAAACCCTTTTGCAATTAGTGAAAGAAAAAGGTGCTGAATCCGTTGTTGGTAAGTGTGTTGATACACTATTTGCTAACGCAGGTGTTGCAACGCAAGTTCTTTCTGAACTGGCAAAAAGTGCATTCTAGACTCTCGCAGTAACCCCGCCCGACGCCAGTCTACGGCGGGAGTTGGTTTTGGTTGAAACTCGCTCTTTTGTCGGAGCGCCATTGACTACCGTAATGAAACTGGTTAATGCGTTAACAGTGTCGCGTTCCTGTTTGGATACGCGCTGCTTGGGTTCACGGTTAGACCAGAAGTTGTTTTGTTCTTTCTTCCGTTCTTGAGCAAAGAAACTATCAAGCATATTTTCCAACCAATAATCTTTCTCGTTCATAGAAAATCCCCTGTAATTGGCTTTGGCTTTGGCTTTGGCTTTGGCTTTGAGCTATGGCGATCCACACCTCAAAGCCAACTGCACTTTGAACCACACTCTCGCAGTGGTCGCGCTCATGCCCTTGAGTTACTGTCGCTCTATGCCGCTAATAACCGGTGCAAGTTTGGCGTTCTTGCTGCTTTACCGTAATGGCTCTATTTGGCCTGCGGTCTATCCGCTTTGGTTTACATAAATTCTCCTTGGTTGATAACACGACATAACATCATAACGAGTACGCCTTTACGGGCTGGTTGTCTCGCCCGATTGCCTGAATGATTACCCGATGATCTGAGTAACTACTCGGCGCTATTTCGATTCGCTAGGGCTCGTTAGTTGCCTGTCGGTTTTGGGTTCGGATTGTTAAAGAGCATGTTGCTTATCTTTCGGCTGTTTGCCTTTGATGGATTTAATATACCTATGGGTAATCTGATTGTAAATACCCATAGGTAAACAAAATGCGCGAAAAAGTTTACCTTATTGAATTTTAAGGTAAATTTTTTTCAATTTTGTTTTTAAAATGTGATGGGAATCAATGATTGGTTGATATTTTAGAAGAACGCAGGTGTGAAGGCCGCATAATGCGGCCTATAGTGATTAGCAGTGGAATTTGTATGCGCGTGATTGGCTGACCAAAACCTTTCCTTGGATAAACAGATCACTGACCGATTCTTCATCCAAGTACCAAGTTTCGTATTTTTTGTTGTCTGAAATAATTGCTAGTTTTTTATACTGCAACTGTAATCTTTTTATATACAATTGATTACCCAGCACAAAAATGTATATACCATCGCCATCAAAACAATTTACTGAAATATCGACAAATATTTGATCTCTGGTTTCAAACGTGCCAGACATCGAATCTCCGTTTACAGCAATCATTCTTACATGGTCAGATGGTCTACCGCCAAACAATGACCTCGCTTCCTTGCAGGTATACTCAATGGAGCGTATAGTTTCAATGAATTCATCTCTAACCATAATGCCTCTCCCCGCACTTGCTTGCACATCAAATACTTCAACTTTGTAGTATTGGGAGTTGCGTTTAGGTTCTATTTTTGCATCTATGCCAATAACTCCATCCATCCAGCCTTGGGGGAGATCAAGTGCCTTTTGGATGGCTTGTACCATTTTATCGCCAATTCGCTTATGCCCGGCTTTATTCGGTGGGTACAGCATGCGGGAAACATAAGATTTATCTTTTCCTATGGCACGAGAAAACTCTTCTTGCGTCTCATAGCCCGACACAAGCTCTAGGAGCTTCATTCTTCTGGTTTCGTATAAATCAATTTCTATAGTCATAGCCACATAATCCACCAAAAATACCTACTGGTAAATTGCCCGTAGGTATTTACAATCTGGTTACCTATGGGTATATTAATGCTGAATAAAGGTAAATAAAGGACAATCCATGGACAAGCTCAGGATGTTTTTGAACGCATTAACAGCAGAGGATCGAGAAATCTTTGCTGCTAAATGCAAAACGACGGTTGGTTATTTACGCAATGCAATTTCCTCAAGAAAGAAGCTTGGAGCCAGCCTGTGTGTATTGATTGAACGACATAGCAATGGTCACGTGACTCGCAAAGATTTACACCCTGACTGGGTGAAAACATGGCCAGAACTAGCAGCATAGTATTAACGCTCTTTAACAATTTGCCCTCACGACAGGCTGCTGGTGTGACCCTAGCAAACTGAAATCGCGCCAAGTAGTTACTCAGATTATCGGGTAATCATTCAGGCAATCGGGGATTTTCACCCCGTAAAGGCTAATCATCATGATGCCAGTTCGTGTTTATTAACCATCATCTATCTCAGGATGGTTAATCTGTCTATTCATTTTTTAAATAAACAAAATTTAACTATGGATAATTTAACCTATGGAACACGCAAACACACGCAATACACGCAATGCGAGTAAAAAATTTATAAGCAACCATTTACTTGCCTCGGTATTGCAGCCAGTTAGAGATGTCACCCAGCAAGTTATTGCGGACAAATTAGGCGTTGCTGGTTCAACCATCACCCGAAGAATGGATCACTTGCCTCACCTTACTGAAATCATGGCACATGCCGGAATAACAGATATTGTAAGGGACGGCGAGAGAAAAATTAGCGAGGAAGAATATCGATACTGGATCAATCGAATGATGCAAGTTTCTACTCGAAATCTGGAGCTGCATTTTAACGGTGAGGTGAAGATATCTTACGAGGAATATCGATACTTGCTTAAGCAGCAGATTGAGTTATCAGAAATCAAACTCAGGGATGTTATATGAAAAAGCCTCAACTATTAGCGGTAGCTGAGGCCAGTAAACAACTCATGGAATGAATCAATTTACAAGGTAATTATACATGAAAAATAAATTTAATGATAGGGAGGTCGCATGAATACAGCGGAGGTTTTTGATTTCAATGCGGCTAGAAAACGTAGGAGCAACAGGATGGAGAACCAGAAATCTGGGTTCATCCCGTTGTATCGGAGCATAAGAAATAAACCGTGGGCTAAAGACGTATTTCTCAGAACCTTGTGGGATAATTTGCTTATGGGCGCAGCCAGACGGCCGAATACTACAGTCAATTTCAAAGGCAAGGCGTGGCTTTTACAACCCGGTCAATTGGCTGTAACAGCGGCTGATCTGGGGCTGTCTCTGTGTGACCGCAACGGGAAGCCAACCAGTCGTGATGCAGTAGAACGGATGCTCGCATTTTTTGTTAAAGAGGGAATGATTTCAATTCAGGGGGAGAAGCGAAAAGGTCGCGTGATCACCATCACAAATTACAGTGATTACGCTCAAAATTCGCACGATTTACCCGCACATAACGCCGCACATACAGGCGCACATGGCGAACCAAGTAATAATGCGGCCTCAGAGTATACCCCCGCACATGAAGGCGCACATAACCCCGCACATCATGAACAAGAATATATATCTAATAATAAATTATTAGATGATCGTTCGAGAAAATCTAAATCGTCTGGCAAGGTTAATTCTGATGCTGCTGTTAGTTCACCCAAAGGCGATAAGTGGGGAACTGCCGAAGACCTGACCGCTGCTGAGTGGATTTTCAGGAAAGTTAAAACCGTTCGTCCAAACGCTAAAGAGCCTAATTGGGCTGCATGGGCGAATGATATCCGCCTGATGAGACAATTGGATAACCATACTCACGCCGATATTTGCCACTTGTTCAAATGGGCGAACAAGGATTCGTTCTGGTACTGCAACATCTTGTCCCCCGCCAAGTTACGGGAAAAGTGGGATACGCTCGAAGAGCAAAGTACACAGGCAAACCGGAGGAAAACCACCTCAGAATCAGCTGGAAACTGGAATAACCGTGAAGAATGGGAGGAGGAATTTATATGAGTACTAACCTTGCCAGAGTTATTCAGGATCGAGACGGGGCTGCATTGGCAAAGATGGCTGGAACGGGGAAATCACCGGATAAAGTCGTCAACGATGAAGCCGAAAAACTGGTCGATGTACTGTTCAAAAACCTTAAGCAAGTCTTCCCCGCCGCTGTATCCACAACGTTTCGAGATCCCAGTGATGAAGTTGCCGCTAAGCGTCAGTGGATCGCTGCATTCGCTGAAAATAGCATTCGCACCAAAGAACAACTGTCTGCGGGAATGCGTCAGGCGCGAGCCAGTGCATCACCGTTCTGGCCGTCCCCTGGTCAATTTATCCAGTGGTGCAAACAGGGGAGTATCCAGAATGCAGGGTTACCAGATGAATCAGAGTTGTATGACATAGTGATGACCTATTGTGCTCGTAGAGGTTTACACAGCTAACCAGAGAGTTACCCGTGGCCATCTCATGCGTGCTACTGGATGGTAACAAAACTTTATTCCCAAATGAGGAGTTTCAACCTGAGCGAGTCAGAGTTACGCAAACGGTGCAGGCAGGAAATAATCAGTATGTCACGCCGGATGGAGGCAGGGGAGCAGATACCAGAACCGAGAGTGCAGATACCGAAGCTACATGTTCCCACTGATAATTACACAGCATTGGAGAATATTAAACATCTCAAGAAAATGCTGGCAAAAGACATCAAAGACGTGCATATGGAGCCGAGCACGTGGTGCGGGAAATTGTGAAATTATCCAAACAACGGGATGAGCTGAGAGCGGCGTGTGACGCGTTGTTACGAGAAGAGAAAAATACCAAAGTGCGATTACGGGGCGCAAAAACACAATTGCAGTTTTTGGAAAACGATATCAGGAAAATTCAGGAACCAGAGGGCAAATAACGATGGCAAGAACAGCGATTGAACGAGCTAATAATGCTGCGAAACACAATTACTCATGGTCGGAATCATGCCGGGTTCACATCTGTGCTAAATGTGGAACCGCTGAACATCGTTCAGGTTGGTATTGGTGGGCTGGTTACAAATCAAAATTAGAGCCGCCATGTGCATACAATCCACAAATTGATAGCGCAGAAATGCGGAACTGGTGTGCAGAAAATGCAACTCATGAGGGGTTATAACGGAGGCTAGATGGATAATTTCTGCCTACATGAATCAACCAAAAAATTATTTTACGACAACCTGAAACAACTACTCGCCACTCACCAAAAACTCAGTATCTCAGTCAATCCCTACAAGCCCAAACGCAGCCTCTCTCAGAATAACCTTTCCCACAAATGGTATGACGAAATCAGCAAATACCTGATTAAGTCTGGCCGTACTTGGATGACACCGGAAAAGGTTAAGCATGATTTGAAAGCAACCTATTTGGGCTTTAAGGAAGTCGAGTACACCGATTTTGTAACTGGCGAAATATATACAAAAGAGGAATTACGGAAAACATCGGAACTGGACACAGGCGACATGTACTACTACATGAGCCGAATAGAAGCATGGTGTGCTCAGTTCGGACTGGCTCTGACAATTCCGCATGACAGCGAGTACATGAAACTGAAACGGGAGCAGGAACAGTGAAATATCCAGAAATTGATAACTCCATTAGTTTCAGGCGGCTAAGGATTTTTATTGGCGGTCTGGCTATCGCGCTCGCTGGATTAGTAGGCGGTAAGAAATCCGTCGATTGGGCACATAAAGTCATTGTTTATGGTGAAGAGTTTTACTGTCTGGAAAAGCGAGGCATGACAGTTAGACGTTGGATGAAACGGAGGCAGGAGCAGTGAACGAAATCAGAAACGGGAATTACCTGAAAATCGATGGGGATCAATATCAGCGTATTTTTGTCGTTGGCGACCTGCACGGATGCTATCAGTTATTGATGGATAAGTTACAACAGATTGATTTTGATTATGAACATGATTTGTTGATATCGGTGGGTGACCTGATTGACAGGGGGGATCGAAACGTTGAATGCCTCGACCTAATAACCCAGCCGTGGTTCAGGTCTGTTCGGGGTAATCATGAACAGATGGCAATTAATGCTGTGTTACACAACAGGCACCGTGACACGTGGTTTTACAACGGCGGTCAGTGGTTTCTGTACCTGGATTATGAACAGGAAATATTAGCAAAATCATTGTTGGCAATGGCGGAAAAACTCCCCTTGATTATCGAGGTGAACACGGGACACAAAACAATCGTTATTGCTCATGCTGACTATCCAGACGATGAATATAAGTTCGGACAACCTCTGGTCTGGGAATACGTCATCTGGAATAGAAATCGGTTCTGCGATGCTATTGAAAGTGGTATAGGCATGAAAATTAAAGGTGCTGACCTATTTATATTTGGTCATTCGCCAGCCCCGAAACCAGAAAAACATTGGAATCAACTCTATATCGATACTGGCGCAGTATTTGGACATAGCCTGCATCTGGAGCAAATTAAATGAAATACCTCATATTCATAGGTAGTTGGATAGCACTCATGCTGATTATGGGATTGGTGTTAGGGGGATAAACTGGTGGATAACGAAAAACAAATTCAGCCACGGTATCAGCCATATCTAGATGCTGTTGATTTGGTTATGAACAATAAAAAGAGTTTTCGGCGGTGGGCTGTAATAAAACATGCATTCAGATATTTGATATGGGTGATTTTCAGGCATCAAAGATCCGTTGATTATGTTGGATGTGTTTTCTATCTGGGTTGCTCTCACGCCATGATTAAACTCGATGAGATTAGAAAGGAAAGAAATGATAAACCTACGCAAAGAGGCTAAAGGCCGAGAATGTCAGGTCAGGATTCCGGGCATCTGCAATGGCAATAGCGAAACGGTGGTGTTGGCGCATTATCGGATGGCGGGTATTTGTGGTATAGGAATGAAACCGCCTGATTTATTGGGCGCGTGGGCATGTTCAGCGTGTCACGACGAAATAGATCGAAGAACAGCACTAACCGAACTTGATTATGCGCATCTGGCGCATTTAGAGGGTGTAATCAGGACACAGGCAATATTGCTATCGGAGGGTAAGATTTGACGTGAAAACTTACAATCTAAAATTGCCGTGGCCGCCATCGAATAACACCTACTGGCGACATACCGCACGCAGCCATTACATCTCAGAAAAAGGCACTAAATACCGACAGAAAATCATAGAAATTATCAAGCAGCAAAACCTCAACATCAACACCACAGCCCGCATCAAAATCTTAATTACAGCCAATCCCCCAGACAGACGACAGAGAGACCTCGATAACCTGCCTAAAGCAGTTTTCGACTCGCTGACACATGCCAATTTCTGGGCTGATGATAACCAGATTGATGATATGCGGATCACGCGGGGTGAACGGATTGCAGGAGGCTGTTTAGATGTTCAGATATGGGAGCTGGAGTAATGACATTCACAGACCTACCCGCAGTCATTGAAGAGGCGCGATATCGATGTAGTGAGACAGGCAGGCCATTTACTGTTGTTCAGCGGAACACCGGAGATATGAAGGTTTTAGCTGAGCAATGGGTTATGCGAAAACAAATGCGGGTGATGTATTCAACACGTCACGACAGAGTTCACACAGTATTGCCGGGGGTGAAATGAAAAAGGGAAGTTTTAGGGAATTAGCCTATTTTCGGTCTGAGAATCAACTCCGTCAGAAATGGTGTAAAGGAGTGGAAAAAATAACACCATCTGATCGTACATGGACGCGATATATGCTGATGTTATGGGGAGCAGCTAATCAGGGTGATGATTTGCCAAGTGGTGGAAATATCAATGTCATTGGTCGCTTAATGGTACGTAATGATTGGGATGATGGAACGACTGCCGCAATCAAACTAGTGATGACCAATTATGCGAAATTAGGCTACACCGGAAAAGAGTTATTAGAGAAAGTGAAAGAAGTCATCATGCCTAATAAATCAACACTCGGCGCACTTCGCCTCGCCAAAGAAAAAGATGACGCCGAATTTGTTGAGAAATGTATGACGGAAATATTCACAATCGATAACCCAATTCGCGATGTAGTTATTAAACGATACAAGGACTGCAAAAGCTCGCAAAACATTTTAGAAGACCTTTCTCGGAAAACAGGCATTGATCTTGATTCGGCGAAAAGACGAGTCAGATGGGCGAATAAAGCTGCTGAGGATATGCTTTATTCCATTATGTCGGTAAGAAATTAGAAATATTTTCTATTTAAAAATAAAAAAGTAGAAAATTATTTGACAAATACGCCTAAAAACTATATGTTTTGTGTTATGCTCGGGAGGTAAAACCGAAAGCAGGGTAACAAGAGAAACCGAGGCGGCGCTTGTTACTGAACCGTCTAGTTCGTCAAGCGAAAGATTTTCGTCTACTCGAACCACTCCGGCTGAGAGGTCGGAATAAATTTATAAGCCTCGCACTCGCCTGTCTTTTAGTCGCATCTCAAATTATGAGTAAATGACCGTAATTTGATAAATATACTCAACTGATTTTAAAGAAAATATTTCCCAACGCTATCTCGAGAAGTTTAAAGTAATTCATATAAAAAACAGTTAGATACAAAGTTGTGTATAAGAGACAGGCAAGAGTCGGGTGTTTAGATAATTATTCTCAGGCTGCGCATGGCGTGGCCTTTTGTTTTGTCTCTAGCCACCTTGATACGGTACATCATGGTGGCTAACAGTTAAGTGGTTAATTTTCTACTGGCGGGGAAACACGTCTAATTAGCGAAAAATAAGCAATAACCAGTTTCATTTGTTTAGGGATTGCTGGATCTTGAAATTTAAATGCGAATGGCTTTGCATTTTCTGAACCATAGAATTCTATACCTTCTTCTTCTAAATTCAGCCCTGCTTGATAATCGGGAATGCTCTTGATTAGATTAGTAATAGTTGTTAACTGTTTATCAGGGATATCAGATTGTAACAGCTTATGCGCAAACTGATTCCTTATTTGGTTGAGTTGCTCAAATGCGTCATATGCTTGACGTGGAAGCCCTAACCTCTGTGCGAGTCTGGATTTATGCTCAAATGACATTCTAAATTTAACATTCTCGGTATTGTCGGGTTTTTCGGCAAATAGATCTTCAATACCTAAGTGAGCACAAATGTAGGCTTCTAAGAAACTTTCACATGTTAAATGCAATGTTAAAACTGTCACTAATGGCGTGCTGTTCTCACATATTGTCATTATTGATTGGTATGTATCATCATTTTGTGCAAAAAGCCGTTTAAATATAGCTATATTCATAGAGAGTCCTCATGGGAGAATGTATGGAACTACATCATAATAAGATTATTATTCACGACAGCGCTGGCACGCCAAAAGTGATAATGGGTGATCTTTCATGCGTTCCTTCCAAGTCAAATCAGATATTGGATATTAGCGCAGAAAAACAGAACGTTAATACTTCTGCCACTAATGAATGTCCAATAGGTAGAGAATGGTCACACCACGATGGACCTATTATTGAAATTTGGGACTCTTTAACGCCTGAGCAGCAGCAAGCTATAAAACAAGTTATTACACACTACCAAGATGAAATCTTTTCACTCGAATGCCAGCTGGCAGAAGGTGACTGGTATTACGGTCATTCCGACTAGTTCAAATCCCGATACCGTAAATCCGGTAACGGAACAAATCCAAGGCTGCGCGTGGCGTGGCCTTTTTTATTTATGCCACCGCAATCACTCACAGAACCTCAGTATCGCTATTGCGGCTGGCAGCCTATTAACTCACTAGAGAGGTGAATGATGGAATTATCCTTTGAAGTTGGTATGCCAACAACAGCGACTAGCTTTATGTTTGCTGATTGTAGTAGTGGTATCGAAAATGGC
>NZ_JADEUG010000046.1 GCF_015163665.1 Xenorhabdus sp. BG5
TCCCTGTAATTCAAGTCAAAACAGTAAAATTAAAGTATCAAAAAATATTATTATCACAATTTATTTTATTACATCTGTTAAAATAACTAAGGTAAATATTTAACTCATTGTTAAGCTAGGTTAATTATAATAAGATAAAGATTACACTGAATAATAAATTACCATCAATAAATCGTGATAATAATATAAGTGTAATCTATTTTATATATAAAGGTTAGTTATTCCATTAACATCCGTTGAACTAATTCAACGCAATGTAGAAAACGTTGATCATAATCTGGTGAATTTACACAGATATAATCGATATTATTTTTTTTCAACAAACTTTCAAGCAAATGTTGAAATTCTTTGCGATCTCGCTCGCTGCCCAAACTTCTTAAACCATCTGCAATCCACGGTGTGTTGTTTTCTAAAAGAATAACTAAATCAAAGCGATATTCATCAATCATCGCCTGAACAAAAGGATGTTCTTTTCCTTCATAGCGGTTGCAAAATGCCTGCGTTGTTACAAAATCAGTATCGATAAACGCAACCTTATTGGCATATTTAACAGCAAAATCAATGTATTGAGCATGGCCTAATGCAATTTTATCGTAATCTGAGTATTGTAAAGCCATTTCATCGCCTCCCAGATGGGAAAATACGTATTCGCGCCCATATTCCCATGCGCTGGTCGTGTTAAACATGTTGGCCAGCTTATTCACTAATGTCGATTTTCCGCTCGATTCTCCGCCAAGAATAGCCACTGTACGTACAAAAAAAGGCTTTACTTCTGTAGGGATATATTCCCAGTAACGGAAAGGCGCCTGACGGATTTGGCTACCGCTAATATTCATGAATGAGCGTTGTGGGTCGATAAGCACAGTTTCAACACCGAAATATTCTTTATAACGAGGAGCATCCTGTGCTTCGCTGGAATAGATATAATTAGGGTTGATGCTTTTTGCTGCCAGAAACGACTTAACACTTTGACTCCAGGCTTCCCAGCCGTTCGGGTAAGGCTCCATTCCTTGTTCATCAACTGAATGAATATGAATATTTTTCTGATACTTGAATGTTTGCAGCAACCATCTCAGACGGTCACTTACAGTAGGTTGTTGAGACATCGAACTGTTGATGAATAACTCACGATCACGCACTTCGTCATAACAAAGAACAACATGTAATTCATCAACCTGACTTGATGCTCGTTGGATCAAATAAATGTGTCCAGTATGTAATGGGTAAAATTTACCAAACACAACTCCGACGGTTTTCTTTTCCATGGGATAGGCTAATCCTAGATATTGATGAAGAGAAGCGAGTTTTTGTGCACTGGGACTTTTTATTTTGGCATTAATGAGTTGGCTTAAATAGCCTTTGGTCATTCCGCTGGCATCAGCAACCTGTTGTAATGTGTAACCTGCTTGTTTGATCGCCTCTTTCAAATAGTCAAATTGTGCCATAAGACCTCCCCTATGTTTAGTATACTAAACAAGGTAGCATGTTTGTTGTGAAAGGTAAAAATAAAATTGGTTGTTTATTGATTTTTTGGGATTAAATGCCATTATCTTGACTATAAGAAGTATTTAAAATTGTAAAATCAGCGATTTATTTTAAATAAAATAACCAAATGCTAAATTGATAGTTAAACAATAAAGATGAATGATAATAGCGTTTGTTCAATTATTATTGAACAGATTGTTTGGTTTTACTCGTTATATAAATATTTGCATAACCATTTGTGATTTAAATTTCACCAATATTTATCATTAATAAATACCAGCCTGTGGTAAGAATAGAAAAAATTTAAATAATATAGTGATTAACTATTTGATTTTTTATTTAAGTAGAATGAATAAAATATTTACCCAAAATTCTATTATCTGCCTCGTTTGATATGTGATGACAGGCAGGAAAATATTCTGGAAAATTAGGAAAAATACTTAGATTGCTGTCTAATAGATTTCAAGCAGTAACTTGAAATCTATTGGTTATATAGATCTAAAAGGAATAACAGATTGTTTCTTAATCCAGATCATCCAGAACAGATAACGCATCGGCCAGCTTTTTGACGCCAAATACTTTCATGCCAGGCAGTGATTTTTTCGGCATGTTAGCATGAGGAACAATGGCCCGTTTAAAACCGTGTTTAGCGGCTTCTGAAATGCGTTCCTGCCCACTGGGAACGGGACGAATTTCTCCTGCCAATCCCACTTCTCCAAATACCACCAGATCACGGGGCAGAGGCCGGTCACGGAAACTGGAAACTAAAGAGAGTAATAACGCCAGATCGGCACTCGTTTCTGTTACTTTTACCCCACCTACGACGTTCACAAAAACATCTTGATCAGCCATTTGCAAACCGCCATGTCGATGCAGAACGGCAAGCAGAATAGCCAACCTGTTTTGTTCAAGCCCTACTGCTACGCGGCGTGGGTTTGACATCATGGAGTGATCTACCAATGCCTGAATTTCAACGAGCAAAGGACGAGTGCCTTCCCAGACAATCATGACCGAACTTCCTGAGGTAATTTCATCGCCACGACTCAGGAAAATGGCGGAAGGATTACTGACTTCCCGTAGCCCCTGTTCGGTCATTGCGAATACACCTAGCTCATTAATAGCACCAAAGCGGTTTTTATGGCTGCGCAGGGTGCGGAAACGGGAATCAGCTTCACCATCCAACATGACGGAACAGTCTATACAGTGTTCAAGCACCTTGGGGCCAGCCAACGAGCCATCTTTTGTCACATGTCCAACCATGATAATGGCAACGCCACGGGTTTTGGCAAATCGTGTCAGGTAGGCTGCGGTTTCCCTTACTTGTGCAACACTGCCTGGTGACGATTGGATATCAGCCATGTGCATGACCTGAATTGAGTCAATCACCATAAGTTTAGGTTGTTCTTGCTCTGCAATCAGGCAAATCTGCTCAATACTGGTTTCCGATAGCATATTCAGTTGATCTGTCGGCAAACCCAACCGGTGCGCTCGCATTGCCACTTGTTGCAATGACTCTTCCCCTGTTACATACAGGGTTTTCATCTGGGTTGATAGTTGGCACATGGTTTGTAAAAGCAGGGTACTTTTCCCCGCGCCGGGGTTACCGCCAATTAAAATGGCACTGCCGGGAACCACACCACCACCGAGAACACGGTCAAATTCTTTAAACCCTGTTGAAAAACGGGGCAGCTCTTCCAGGCTGATATCAGAGAGTTTCTGTACTTTACTGATTCCAGCATCCCCGGCATAGCCGCTGAAACGTTCATTACGGGATGTTGAAGCTGCGGCTAAACGCACTTCCGTAATGGTATTCCATGCATGACATGCGGTACATTGTCCCTGCCAACGGGGATAATCCGCACCACATTCGTTACAGACAAATGCCCGTTTTGCTGCTTTTGCCACTTTGTACTCCCTCAATATAATGACTTTTGCCTGTGAATATTAGCGTTCTTCGTGTTTCAAACCACCGCTCAACACACACAGGACGCCCATTAAATCTGCGTGGCGGATAGCAACTTTGGCCTGGGCGTAAACTTTTGGCTTAGCATGATAGGCGATCCCCAATCCTGCCTTGCGGATCATTTTCAGATCATTGGCACCATCCCCGATAGCGACGGTTTGGCTCAGAGGAATATCCAGTGCTTTTGCCAATCTTATCAGCGTGGTTGCCTTGTATTTTGCATCGACAATCGGCCCTTTGACTTTACCGGTCAGCTTGCCATTTTTTATCTCCAGTTGATTGGCAACTGCATCAAAAAGGCGTAGCTGTTGGCGAAGATTATCGGCAAAGAAAGTAAAACCACCGGAGGCAATCGCAACATGCCAATCCAATGATTGTAACTTGCGAACCAGACTGGTTAACCCTGGCATAAGCGGAAGTGTTTCCATCACTTGCTGCAAGATTGATGCATCAGCGCCTGCCAACTGAGCAACTCGCTCGCGCAGACTTTCTGAAAAATCCAGTTCGCCTTGCATCGCCCGCTCGGTGATTTCCGCCACTTGATCACCCACTCCGGCCAAGCGGGCAATTTCATCAATGCATTCAATCTGGATAGCGGTAGAATCCATATCCATCACCAATAAGCCAGGTGAGCGGAGGCGAGGGATCTGCCCCAAGGGAACGACATCCAAACGACACTCATCTGCCTGCCGTTTAATGCGAGGCGAAAGGCTACCGGCAATACGGACAACCTGATAATCATCGATTCGCCATGAAGAGACCACCACAATAGCAGCGCCCAATCGGTGCTGGAACTCGCTGATACGCTGTTTATCCAAACCACGTCCATACAGCAACCAGCCGCTATCTCCTGCCCGATAATCCAGTGGCATGACTTCATCACCACTGAGGGATAGGGGTAATCCGGGCCATTTATGGATCTCATCCGGTAAGTAACGATAGGCCAGATTATTAGACATGAACATTGACTCCTGTAATTCCATATAATTTGGTGCAGGTAAAAAACGCTTTTCAAACTATCCTATCATTACCGCATCTGGCAACATGTGCTTTCTGAACATGGGATGAGATAACTATGATAAAAGCCAAGCTAAAAATTAGACTGCACAAGACGGCGATTATATTAATATGTATAGCACTGCTAGTACTGCTGATGCAGGGAGTTTCCTATTTCAGCCGTTCTCAACAACAGGCGCATATGGATCAATTTGAAGATCTGGCGAAAACATTGGCAAAACAGGTCGCATTCAGCTTGTCTGATTATATGGAGAATGGTAGCAAAGATCTTAATAATAAAAAGATTGTCGCTAACTTAGATTACTTGACTAGCAATAGCCGCATTTTGGATGCCAGTGTCTATCTGGAGAATGGCACACAGGTAGCACGAAGTGGTGAACCGATTTCTGTTCGTGAACGGTTATCGTTGGAAGGCAAAAAATCCAGTGGTTATTTCAACCAACAAATTGTTGTGCCGATACCAGGAAAAAGCCATCCGAAAGGTTTTCTTCGCCTGACACTGGATACGCATCGATTGGCAACCGAGGCTAAGCAGGTCGATAACACAACGAACTTACTTAGGATAATGCTCCTGCTATCTTTGGCGATTGGGTTTATTCTGGCTCATAACTTGCTGAAACTGTCCCCTAGTCGCTGGCAACAATCCCCTTATCTGCTGACTGCCAATACTAAACCTTCTGATGAAGCAGAAAATAAAGCACAAGATGATGATAACCAACGGTAATGTGACATTACCGTTGGTTATTGTGCGGATGACTTGCCTCATTATCAATGTGCTTTCCATAATATCGCTTGAAACAAATGGAATAGAGGGCGCCGTGTAGGAGTGCAATCATGACTGCGCCATAAAATACAATCGGCTGGTGGGCTACATTAATATGTACAATCGGAATATTGTTAAAACGAAAGATATACATATGAAAGGCCATAGCTGCGATTGCAAGTAATATCCCCGCTGCATTGTGGTGGATCCGGTGTGACAACAGGAACCATTTTAAGGCGAAGAAAAAAGGGATAAGCATTAATAAAGAAATAACTACGTAAACCATTATCATTTCCTTAAGTTTTTATTTGTAACGTTGATGTAAGTAGATAGATTGAACACTGTCATAAATACGCTGCGTGTTTCAATTATCCATTTAATAGGCCTGTTATTTAGCGACGTGAAGTAAGTCTAGAACATAATTCATACATAAATAGTAAACATAGTTATTATTAATATTTTTGATTTTGTTGATAAATTATAGTGTTTTATGGAAAGGATTTTATTCAGGTATATGACCTGAACCCTGCTGAAGAACAGCGTTCAGGCCTGTTGGAATGGGTAGATGAATCTATGGAGGGTGATTTTATTAACTATAATTGATTATAAGTATCGGGATTTGGCCCTATTCGCTTCCCGATGTCCAGTTCAGCCATAGCGGTTAAGTCTTCTTTTTCCAGTCTGAAATCAAATACATCAAAATTTTCTTTAATACGGGAAGGTGTAACAGATTTAGGAATGGCAATCATGCCGCATTCAAGATGCCAACGAATCACAATCTGCGCTGGAGTTTTACCGTATTTAAACGCCAGACGTTCAACCAATGAAGAATTAAAAACGCCTTTTCCACCCCGTGATAACGGACTCCAAGATTCGGTTGTAATGTGGTGGGTGGCATTCCATGAGTGAAGTTGTCGCTGTTGCAGCAAAGGGTGCAATTCAATTTGGTTGATGACGGGAACCACACCCGTTTCCTGTATTATTTTTTGTAAATGCTCGATATGAAAATTACAGACTCCAATACTGTGAGTCAGGCCAGCTTCTTTCAGTTCAATCAATTGCTTCCATGCATCAACATAATGATCCTGTTCGGGCACTGGCCACTGAATGAGATAGAGATCAACATAATCTAACTGTAGTTTGTCCAGACTCTCTTGTAATGCCGCACGAGCATCCAGGTGGCGATCATTCCAAAGTTTGGTAGTGATGAAAATTTCTTCGCGTGGGATATCCGCTTCCTTTAAAGCTTTTCCCACCCCTTCTTCGTTATGAAAAATTGCTGCTGTATCAATGGAGCGATAACCGATTTCTAATGCGGTATGGATAGACTTAACAACCTGTTCATTACTCGCTTTCCAAACGCCAAGCCCCAATTGCGGCATGTGATTCTCATCGGCAAGTTTAATAATTGTCTGCTGACCCATTATTACCTCCTTTAGGTTTGGAATTTTCTGATCATAGCTGGAACAGAACTGCCATCAAGCTGGTCATCAGAGAGGTGGATTTTTACGCCCAGACTTTCAAAAAAACCGACGAGTGGCGTGGATAACTTTATTGATTTGTTTTTCGTTTAAACCCTCCGTAAACCTGCCCAATCCTGAAGTACATCGGCATCCTGGGATGCCATTCAGCATGTTATTTGTTTTTCTTTGCTGCTCCTTTCTTATGACGCCAATACATCAGTACAGAAGCAGATAACCCGCTGATCAACAGAATGACAGGCAAAATCACCAAAATATTCATGACCATATCTTGATGTGCTTTAACGAAAGGGATCTGGTTCAAGATATAGCCAAAACCCACGATAATAATGACCCATAAGAAACCACTTAACCAGTTAAAAAATTGAAAGCGTTTATTATTTAGGCCAGAAATACCGGCAAATGTTGGCAGGAGAGTGCGAACAAACGCTAAAAAGCGTCCGATAAGCAGGGCAGACAGACCGTGCTTAGAGAATAATACATTGGCACGTTGGCGATATTGCAAGGGAAGTTGAGCCAGCCAGTTTTTGACAATACGGGTATGACCAAGCCAGCGCCCCTGTAAGTAACCCAGCCAACAACCCAGGCTTGCCGCGATGGTTAGCAGAACGACCGTGGGGATGAAACTCATGACACCTTTGGCAATTAAAGCACCGGAAAGCACCAGCAGAGTATCGCCGGGCAAAAAGGCGGCTGGCAGTAGCCCATTTTCCAACACTAGCGTGACAAAGAGAACGCCATAAATAACCCAGATGACATCTGGATTGGCAAGTTGGTTAAAATCATGATGCCAGAGTGCATGCACGATCTCGCTTAACGTTTCCATTGTTTATCCTGTGACTTTTGCGAGTAAAAATAATTAACAAACAGATCTGCCTCAGTGTACCGCAAAATGATGAGATAGGGGGTGATTTGATTTAGCATCAAGGAAACGGTGGCTATCTGCAAATACACAGTAAAGAGATAGCCACAATTTGAAGGTGAAAGTTAACGAATTACTAAACGAGCAAAACCCGCTTCCAGATCATCAATCAAGTCTTGTGGATTTTCCAGCCCAATATGGAGACGGAATAAGGTGCCTGTTTTTTGCGGCGAAGGGTATTGACGTAGTCGTTGCAGCGTTTCTGGCTGAATGCCTAAAATCAACGACTCAAAACCGCCCCACGAAAAGGCCATCTTAAAATGACTCAGATTATCGAGATAATCAGCCAATTGTTGGTGTGTAAGCTGGGTATTCAGGAGAAAAGAAAATAGCCCACAGGAGCCAGTGAAATCGCGCTGAAAGAACTGATGCCCTGGGCAAGAAGGCAGGGCAGGGTGATAAACTTCGGCAACTTCCGGCCGCTGTGCAAGCCATTTGGCGATTTTGATGCTGTTTTCTTCGTGTTGTTTTAAACGAACCGCTAACGTGCGCAGCCCTCTGTTTGCCATATACACTGTATCGGGATCGGCAATTTGCCCTAGCAGGTAAGATCCTTCCCTAAGCTGATCCCAACATCGTGCATTAGCAACCGCTGTACCCAACATTCCGTCTGAATGACCAATAATATATTTGGTGGCGGATTGGATGGAAATATCGATGCCAAACTCCAGAGCCTTAAACAGTATGCCAGCCGCCCATGTATTATCAATGATAATCACAATCTCAGAATTGACTTGCCGAATAGCATGCACAATGGCAGGAATATCTTGCACTTCCATCGTCAGGGAGCCGGGTGATTCAAGAAAGATAACTTTGGTATTAGGTTGAATCAGCGAAGCAATGTTTTCTCCGATCATGGGGTCAAAATAATCGGTGGAAACCCCCATTTTTTTCAGCACATGCTGGCAAAATTCTTGTGTAGGTTCATAGGCAGTACCTGTCATTAAAACATGATCACCGACTGCTACAAATGCCAGAATTGAATGGGTAATAGCTGCCGTACCGGAAGGATATAGTGCACAGCCGACGCCGCCTTCCAGCTCAGCCATCGCTGCCTGGAAGGAAAAATGGGTTAATGTGCCACGGCGTCCATAAAATAATTCACCCTTGGCACGATTCTTCAAGGCTTGCTTTAAATCTTCAACGGTATCGAAAATGACAGATGAAGTGCGTTGAATCAGAGGGTTAACAGCACCTTGCGTATATCTTTTTTGTCTCCCTGCACTAACCAGTAAGGTTTCTAGTTTTTTTTCTGTCATGGCATCATTCCCCAAGTTATTTCCTGCCTGTATCTAAATAGAATCGCTCAAATAATGATTAGCAAGTTAAAAGATTTGGGGAGTTTTACCAAAGAGATTCGAGCAACTTGACGAAAATTCAAGGTGAGCTGGCGATGCTCAACCAAGATTGATTAATGAAGGAACATCATTAAGTGGCACTTTTTTATTAAATAGTAATGATAATTACTATCAAATCGCCAAATGTCTGATATCATTTGTAGCGGACTTTTTCCTCTTTCGAGGTAAGAGGCATGGATCAGGGTTCAAACGAGACCAGCATCTTCCTGAATTCACCTTGCAGTGCTTTATCAAGCGGCAAGAGAGCGGAGATACAAGGTTAAAAAGTGGGCCATGACTCAGGAAATATTAGGATTAGCAAGATGAGTAAACGTGATTCACTGCTAAGTAACAGAATCTATAAGAAAGAGAGTAAGGCTAACTGATGCGTAATTTGACAGCTTCTATTCTATTGGCACTCGGATTAACAAGTTCAGCATGGGCTGATACAACACCAGCCACACCAGAAAATCAGGCTGCTGCTCAGGTAGCCGCTCCGGCAACACCAGCATCTCACGCAGCGCCGCAAGCGGCTGAACCAACAACTGATGCACCATCAGCCCCAGATGCGCAAACCGTAGCGGCTGGTACAACAGAAAATATAACGGCCACAGAAACGGTGACGACTGAAGAAACTGTTGTGGCACCCATTGAAGAAGTTTCTGGCAGCCAGCCTGGTGGTTTCGCAACGGATCTGTCTGTTTGGGGCATGTACCAAAACGCAGATGTGGTAGTAAAAACCGTTATGGTGGGCTTGGTGATCGCTTCTGTCATCACATGGGCGCTGTTTTTCTCCAAAGGTACAGAACTCTTAATGGCTCGCCGCCGTTTGTGTAAAGAGCAATTGGCTTTGGCTGAAGTTGCCAATCTGGATGCGGCAGTGAAAATTGCAGCAGATTTTGGCAATCGTAGCGTCAGTCGTCTGTTGTTAAGTGAAGCGCAGTCAGAGCGCGCCTTGTCTGTTGACAGTATTGACAAGGTGGGAACTAAAGAGCGAACGTCTTTCCGCATGGAACGTGCCGTCGCAGCAATTAGCCGCCATATGGGGCGTGGTAACGGTTATCTGGCGACCATTGGTGCTATTTCTCCATTTGTGGGGCTGTTTGGTACTGTTTGGGGGATCATGAACAGTTTTATCGGCATCGCGCATTCACAAACGACTAACCTGGCTGTTGTTGCACCAGGGATTGCGGAAGCACTGTTAGCGACCGCATTGGGGCTGGTGGCAGCAATCCCTGCGGTAGTGATTTATAACGTCTTTGCCCGTGTTATTTCGTCATACCGTGGTCAAGTGGGGGACATGGCCGCTAAGGCAATCCTGTTGCTGGGGCGTGATCTTGATCTGGCTGAAAGCAAAGCAGAAAAAGCAGAAGCAAGGTAATAAATTATGGCAATGCGTCTTAATGAAGATTTGGACGATAACGGCGAACTGCATGAAATTAACGTCACGCCGTTTATTGACGTGATGTTAGTGCTGTTGATTATTTTCATGGTGGCAGCACCATTGGCAACGGTAGATATTAAAGTTGATTTGCCGGCATCAACCGCTAAACCGCAACCACGACCAGAAAAACCGGTATTTTTAACTGTGAAAGCAGATAAGCAGTTGTATGTGGGAGAGCAGGCGGTTGATCGTGATAACTTGTCTTTGGTATTAGATCAAACCACGCAATCTAACAAAGACACGACAATTTTCTTCCAGGCTGATAAAACCGTGGATTATGAAACCCTGATGAGCATCATGGATTCTCTACGTAAAGCGGGTTATCTCAAAGTGGGATTAGTAGGAATGGAATCAGTTTCCGCGCAATAACTTTTCTTTGATTACCTGAAATATGAACTGCCCGAATCGTTAATCGGGCAGTTTTAAGTAATCACTCTCATATTTTCTCTTTTATCGCGAATGGCTGCATATTTCGATTAATGTCTTTATATTTGATTATGTATCTCAATTGAGCTACAGTATGTTTATTGATCAATGCTGGGGGTTCAATATGGCTGCAAATGCGTTTGTTCGTGCTCGTATAGATGAAACACTAAAAAATGAAGCTGCTGAAGTGTTGGCTAGTATGGGGTTAACTGTATCTGACTTAATTAGAATTACTTTGACCAAAGTAGCCAAAGAGAAGGCGTTACCGTTCGATATGCGTATTCCTAACGCACTGACTGCAAAAACTATTGCTGATAGCGAAAACGGTATAAATATCCATAAAGCGAAAGATGTTGACGATCTATTTGACAAATTGGGTATTTAATGAGCCATGAAGCAGCGGGAAATTGAATACTCAAGTCAATTTCAACGAGATTTGAAACTGGCTCAAAAACGCCATAAGGATATGAGCAAGTTAAAAGATTTCATGAGACTCCTAATTAACAATGAGTTTCCTTTGCCAGTAATATACAAAGATCATCCTTTGCAAGGGAATTACAAAGGTTACAGGGATGCTCATATAGAGCCTGATTGGATTCTTATTTACAAAATTACTGATAAGCTGATTAGGTTCGAGAGAACAGGAACGCACTCTGATCTATTTTAACTGGAACTGCCCGAATCGTTAATCGGGCAGTTTTAGGCAAGCACTAATATTGTTTCTTCCAGTCAAAAGGTAATAGTTCACTAAGAGATAAAGTCTTTTCTTGAGTGACTTTTACTTCTGCATGGATATTTTCTGGATTTATCTGGCTGATAAATTCTCGGCAACGGCCACAGGGAGGAATGATATTGCCATGCCGATTAACAGCAATAATCCTGATTATCTGTGTTTCACCCTGCTTTATCATCTCAGCGATGGCACAGTGCTCTGCACAAAATCCCATAGAACAAGCAGTATCAATATTAATGCCAGTATAAATATGACCAGATTTACTTTGAATAACAGCACCGACATGACCATATTTAATATATTTATTTAATTGAGTTGGGGATATTAGGCGATGTGCCGTATGCTCCATTTCTTCAAAAGAAATCACAAAATACTCCTTACTCATGATTAAATGGATTAATAAAGTAGATAGCTCAGTCTTTTATATTACGAATAAACTCAATAACTGATTGTGCCATTTCCTTCTCATTATCGCCTTCAACCCGAATAATCACTTCCATACCACTTTTGATTCCCATCGACATCACTTTAAACATGCTTTTCAGATTTGCACTTTTATCTCCCCTGATAATTTCAATTTTGCCAGTATAATTTTTGACAAAATTACAGAGTTGAGCACAAGGCCGCGTATGCAACCCTGAAGGAGCAGTAACAACCACCGAATATTCAATCATAAAAATTACCTGTTTATATATCCTCTATCTTTCAAGCTACAATTCACAATTTGTTAGGTATAGAAATAAGATCAGGATTTTTTTAACGAACCACCACGGGTGTGAATAACATTCTGATACCAATAAAACGAGTCTTTTTTATAGCGGGAGAGATCTTTAATGTCTTTATCTGTTCGATTAACATAGACAAAACCATATCTTTTTTTATAGCCATTGCTGGTGGAAAGCAGATCAATAAAACTCCACGGGTTATAGGAAAGTACCTTAACGCCATAATCCATTGCTCGCTTAATGGCATTAATATGTTGTTGAATATAGTTAATGCGATAATCATCATGAATCGATCCATCAGATTCCAATTTATCATCGGCACCAAAGCCATTTTCTGTGATCATCAATGGCTTCTGATAACGGGTATATAAATCACGCAAAAGATATTCCAATCCAATAGGGTCAATTGCCCAATCCCAGTCTGTGGTATCAAGGTGTGGGTTTTTATGGATTTGATAGAACTCCGGTTGAATTTCATGCCCATTAATTTGCCCTTTAATGCCTGTTGGGTTAAATCCATCCATTCGCCGTTGAGCACCTTTTGGCACTGCGGCGGCGGCATGACTGCAATAGTAATTAATCGCCAGAAAATCAGAATAACCGTCTTTAATCAATTCCATGTCACCGACTTCAATATGCGGTGCCAGCCCCTGATTTTTTAGATAGAGTAGTGCTGATTGATTATAGTGTCCTTTCAGGTAGATATCTGTGAAGTAGTAATTACGCAGATCATTGGCATTTTGAGCCGCTAAATTATCTTCTGGTTTACTGGTGAGTGGATAAATGGCGGAATATCCCAAGGCAGCGCCGACCAAACCGTTGGGAACCCATTGATGAACCAATTTGCAGGCGATAGCATGGGCAAGATTCATATGATGGTTGATCTGATACTTAATTTGTTCATCATGCAAATAGTGCTCTGGGATCAGACATTTTTTCGTCCAGAATTGCACAATAATGCTTTGTTCATTGATGGTTAACCAATATTGGACTTTCTTGCTAAATTCTTTGATCACAAATTCTGCGTAATAAGCAAAATCTGCAACACTTTGCCGATTAATCCAGCCATGATATTTTTCGACCAGCGCCATAGGCATATCATAATGGTAGAGCGTCGGAATCGGCGTTATTCCATTTTTCAACAATTCATCGATAAGATTATGATAAAATTCCACGCCTTGAACATTAACTTCTCCGATGCCGTCTGGAAAAATACGCGACCATGCAATAGAAAAACGGTAAGACTTCAAACCAAGCTCTTTCATTAATGCAATATCTTCTTTATAGCGATGATAATGATCACTGGTTATATGGGTATCAGCAAAACCTGGATTATTATTAATAATATCTTGTTGTGAAAGTTTTTTACCATATGTTTCCGCAGCACCTTCAACCTGATAAGCACTGGTTGATGCACCCCAAAGAAAATTCTCTGGAAATAAATCATTATTTTTTATCATAGTGTTTTCCTTTATTGACTTTTGTTAGTGATGTTATGAATAAATTCATAAAGACCAATTATTTCTTTTCGCAGATTAAGCTCGCTTCGTATCGTCATTAATGTGTCCTGAGCATGGATAAACAGCAGATCTAAATAAAAATTTTCACCTTGCGTCTCTTTTTGAATAATCTCAGTTTGTGCATAATGAGCCGATAGCATCATTTTTTTGGCTTTCTCCAGATATAAAAAGGCATTTTTAAAATCACCATTATGAGCATATTTAATGGCTTCTTCACTTTTTTCTCTTGCATTACCTGCATTGAGAATAATCTCCAGGGCAACGGGGGTTAATATATTGTCCTCACGGTTCATTTTTAAATTTCCTGATGAAATTAAACAAGTTAATCTTGCTGATTTGTATTAGCACTTTCTTCCTCAATACGTTTTTTTTCATAAACCTTAAAGAAGGGATACCAGGTGATAAGGAAAACGGCCATAAGTACCACATAGCAAATAATCGCTCGCCAGTCTTCCGTAATGATGACACTGGAAAATGGAGCCGGTATCTGACCAACTTGAATCATTTTCGAAGGTATATTCAGCCAATCTGAGCGCATGAAAATCCATACAATAATTGGGCTGGTAATTGCATTGATCCACATTGGCAGCATTAAGAGTGGATTAAGGACAATTGGCGTACCAAATACCAACGGTTCGTTAATATTGAAAAAAGAAGGGCCGATACAGATATAGCCTGTTGTTTTCAGTTCTCTGGATTTTGAAAACAGCATTAAAAGATTCAGGGCAAGCGTTGCTCCCGTTCCTCCCATGGTGATTAAAGCGGCGGTAAATAGGGTTTCGTAAGTCACGATATTGGTGGGTGGCTGACCCGCAGCGACCAGCGCAATATTGGCAGTGATCCCAAGCATGAAGATTGGCATTTGCAGGCCTGTAAATGTCCAGACGGAAATGCCCATAGACATGGCTATCGCAGGAATTAGCGCCATGAGAATAAAGCCAGGGAGGGTTTGTCCGAACGCAGCGATGGGAGAGAAGAACGATAACAATTTGGAAAAAACATCAATATCAAAAGTGAAGACCAATAATGTTCCACAGCCAATGGAAATCAGTATGGGAATAATCGCATGTATCCAGCCAACAACGAAATCAGGTAAAGAACTCTCTTTCAAGAATCCTAACTTGGTATATAAATGAAAGAGATAAGAAACAAACAGCCCAGTGACAATACCTAATAATATTCCCGCCGGGCCAAAGCGATCAAAACTGACGAGCATATTGCCATCGGTAAATTCTGGCTTAATGAACATCATGTAAACACAAATCGAAGTGAGTCCGGCAATGAGCGTATAACGAAAATGGTACAGCTTCTCCATCATTTGATTTGCAATCATAAAAGCCGTAATTAACCCGAGCATTCCAAAAGAATAATTAGCAATCTTGCCAAGATCGGGCAAAAACAAAAAATAAGAACGAAATACGTTATAAAAAAAGATAAGTGAACCAGCTAAGATAAAAGGAATATTTTTTTGCATTGCCCCAGAAATTGCAGCGACCCAAGGCCGTTTGGTAAAATTTTGCATAGCAGGTGCAAATGAGTCAGATAACCAAGACATAAATGCTTGCATTTTGTATCTCTCTTTAATTTTTCCTCTGAAATTCCCTGGTGAAATTTAATTTAAAAAATTAAGTTAGTTTTTCAGGGTATTTATGGCTAACTCAAGTAATGCTTTACCATCTAATCTTCCATAGATTTCTTGTGGTACAACCATGACAGGAATATGATAACGGTCGGCATGTTTCTGAAACTCTTTTTGCTGTGAAGCATAGTGTGGCCCAAGGAATAAAATATCAATTACAGAAAAATATTCTGCAACCTCACTTTCACTTCTGGCTTCAACAGTGACAGGGATGGCCTTATCTTTTGCTGCATTGCGGGTTCTGGTTGCCAGCATTCCACTAGAAATACCTGCCCCGCAGCATAACATAATAAATATTTTCTTCATGTAATCCTCTTGTTATTGAGTCGTTCATTGATTGCTGTTTTTTTATGTGGATATACTCTCTACCATTTTTCTTGCATATTCAAATTAATATTTGCACTCATAGAGGGCAGGTTTTTATTTTTAAATGAAAATATTAACAGTAATATGAAATTATTATTTTGAATTTTATGGGTGTTGTTATGCTAAGAATTAAACTGAAAGATTTATTAGATTACCTATTAACTCAGAAGGCCCCAGTTTCAGCATTAAAATTATCTCAGGTCTTGGCGGTATCAATAAGGTCTGTAAAAAATTATGTTGCAGAGATTAATGGATTACATGAACAAAAAATCATTATTTCCAGTCGGCAGGGATATTTATTGTCACAAAATTTATTATCAAAAAATATAGTAAAGCAGTTAAATTTTCAGAAAAACAGTTTACCCAAAACGTATCAAGAGAGAGCACACTTTATTATTAAGGCTATCCTATTATTTAAGAGAAGCAGTAATATATATGACCTTAGCAATGATTTATGTATAAGTGATTCTACGTTAAAGGCATTAATATATAAGATGAACACATCATTTCAACGCTTCAACGTGAAATTTTTATGTAAAAACAGTCATATTGAAATATTAGGCACTGAACATGATTTAAGAAAATTAGTTTCTTACACGATCTTTGAGCAAACAAACTATCGTTTTATTGACTCAAAAGTATTGGAGAAAATATTTGAGGAAAAACAAGTTAAAGATGTTGTTGAAATAATGACCAGCGTTTTTGATAAATGGGAATTGTATCTTAGTGATTTTTCGTATACCAATCTTATTTTACACTTCCTGATACTGATAGAGCGCTTGAAAAAGGGCAGATATCTGGAGAATCAGGCATTACCTAGAGAAAATAGTGATCTAAGATTAATCTCAAATGAGTTATGCGACAAACTGCAACTTTGTTTTGGGATTCTTATTCCTGAAAATGAAAGAAGATCTTGCTATCTTTTTTTGAAAACCAATACAAACTTTAATAAGATAGATAATGAAATCATTGATTTAGTTGGCGCTAAACTCTATCAATTTACTCGACAATTAGCTGAGTCCGTGCAAGAAAATTATCTAATTGATTTAGCCTCAGAAGATTTTATTTCTTTACTGTCCTTACATTTGTCAGGGCTACAAACAAGGCTGAAACATAAAATCTATACTAAAAATCCCATGTTGGAAATAATCAAAAAAGAATGCAGAATTATTTTTGATATTGCTATCTTCATTTCTTTGCAGTTAAACAGATATTTTAATAATAAATTGAATGAAGATGAAATTTCTTTTATTGCATTACATGTTGGGGCGGAGTTTGAGCGGCAGAAAAGAAATATTACTAAAGTGAGAACTGTACTCCTGTGTCCGAGTTATCGTGGAATTGAACATAAAATTTACCATCAGCTATTACGTGATTTTGGTAATGAAATAAATCTTATCAAGGTTATTTCTCAGCCTGCTGAATTGGAAGGTATAGAGTTTGAGTTATTGATTACGACAATAAATTTTTCTCCAGAACGATATTATGAAACGATCTATATTTCTCCTTTCCATTTAAGAGATAAGCATTCTGAATTGATGGAGAAAATTGACACAGCCAATGCGAACCGGAAAAGGGCAAGGTTAATTCGAAATATTGATTTATTCTTTGATCCCGAACTTTTTCTTTTTAATCCCAATATTCGCAATCGAGATGAACTTATCGAAATAGTTTGCCAGAAAATGTTAGCGAAGGGCTATGTTGAAGTTGATTTTATCAACGCTGTGTATGAGCGTGAAAATGCATCTTCGACAGCTTTTGGCACTTTAGCGTTACCTCATTCGATCAAACTGGATGCGGTGAAAACCTGTATCGCTGTAGTCATCAGTCCAAAAGGCATACGTTGGGGAAAAGATGAACGAGTGCATGTGGTGTTTTTGAGTGCAATAAATCGGGTAGACAGGACGTGTTTTGCTGAAAGTTACGATGCGTTGTTGGATATCTTTAATCACGATGGCGTTATTGGTGTACTTAGCAAAATCACTGACTTCGAAAAGTTTCGAGATATTTTAATTGAATATTAACATCATTAAAGAAATGAATTCCCAGAAGTATAATGGCTATATGGCAGAGACTTTCGCAGTTAGTTTAATTGAGGATCTAAAATATCTATTACTTTAGTGAGTATTTCATCAACAATGCCAGGCGTAGCCTGCGCCGAATAGGTAGCTTTGCGTTCATTCAAATCAAGTGAGCGGATTTGGTAACAAAGCACAACACCGGTAATTTTTCCAGTATCGGTACTTGAGCCATCAAGATATACGGTGACAGCTTCAGAACGTGCTATTCCTCCTCCACTGGTAATTGGAACGCAAAGTGCAGTACCTAGCTTTTGATTTAGTGCAAATTCAGAGATAACCAGGTAGTAATGCGCCCCTTTAAACTCTCTGCCGCTAACGGGATCGCCATTAGCGTGCCAGATTTCGCCTTTACTTGGGAAGTTCCTACTACGTACCATTAAATCACCTCATTACCAACAGGATGAGAATTTATGTCGTCGGCTGTTGCTTCGTTGAAAGTCTGTATTTCTGTTTCATTGATGCCCTGCAACAGTTCAGAAAGAGACTTCCGGCCTCTGGCAATTCTACCCGTTGGTTTGATGCTTATTGTGTCGCCTGATGGTGTTATATCCAATGTCATGCCTACAGACCATCCCATTACTGTTGCAACATCACTAGGGATTGTGAC
Organism: Xenorhabdus sp. BG5; assembly: GCF_015163665.1. Classification (GTDB taxonomy): domain Bacteria; phylum Pseudomonadota; class Gammaproteobacteria; order Enterobacterales; family Enterobacteriaceae; genus Xenorhabdus. The sequence continues at coordinate 18,510 of NZ_JADEUG010000046.1, forward strand.
AACCACAGCTCCTCCCTGTTGGCGCAAACGTGTTATTGCCATAATGATCTCCAATAAATGTGTAACCTTGTCTCATACAATTATTATATCAATAAGTTTCACAAAGTCACACTTTATTGTGTCAGCGCTGGCTCCCTACCGTATCCGCAGAAAGATATTACGTTACATATCGAGATATTAATACAATCAAAGCAATACAAAAATGGGTAACAATATCCAATATAAGACTAATCATTATTATAAAGAATTGTGTATATATAACTTTTCATAATCATGAGAGTTTCATATTTCCTATTCCTTTCCATGTGGTTGCTGAAGCGGCATTCAAAAAAATCTTAACTTTTTTGATTAGCTGCCACATATAT
>NZ_JADEUG010000047.1 GCF_015163665.1 Xenorhabdus sp. BG5
CCTTCTCTGTTATGGGGATAACAGTTCGGATTTTCCCATGAGTAGCATTATTGGCAGAGCCAATTTGCTGCTGACCACCTCCGCAGGAGGTGGTATTCAGTTATGAATAAAAATATACCCATATATAGTTGTGTAATAATTAAAATCACACATTGAATTAAATTAATCAATATGAGATTATAAAAAGCACTTATAAAAATCATTGTGATATTAATTTTAATAATATTAAATTATTTATCAAAGGAAAAATAATGAACCTCTTACAAGAAAATGGATTTATTCACTATAATTTGGACATTAACTATTCTGAAGAAGACAAAAAATATTTGTTATCTGAATTTGATTTTTTAGAAGAAGACCCTTATGCGCCTGAAAATACATCTCGATTCCGTAGATATGCCAATGCCATAATAATACCATGGCTTGACAATAAATTAATATGGCTCCCTACAAAGACAAGCGACAAGCGACAAGGGAGAATTATCAGGTTACGACCAAGGAAATAACAACCCTGAACATAATAACGTTCGTTATTTTAATTCAATTAGTTCTGAACTAAAAAACACAAAGCTCCTGAAAGATATATTAATAGACGATTTTAATAAGACATTCTCTCTGAAAGAACATAACCTACCTATATACGCAGGTGTCCATATAGTGAAAGTTGTCTGCTCAGACAATAGTAAACCAGGATTTAGTTCCCCTGATTGCTTTCATCAAGATGGTGAACCTTTTACATTTGCACATTTAGTAAAAAGAAGTTCTAATGCTTTAGGTGGAGATAATTATATTGCTAATGTTGCATCTAGGAATAAAAAATTGGAAGAGGTAAATTCATCTGATATAATCTCAAAATTCAAACTGCAAAATTTTCTAGAAAGCTTTGCAGTTTGTGATGAAAAAGTGAGCCACTATGTTTCTCATTTAACTCTACAAGAGCAGACTGGCGAATCCTATAGATGCATGATACTTATTGATTTTTCCTTCACAAAACAGAGTATAGAATGAAAGATTCCTTAGCGGTAATCGTAATTATCGTCTCATTGCTAATAATTGGATTTCTCCTTGGAAAAGGAATAAAAACTAATATTAGGAATTATCTATTAAGCTTGATATCAAAAATAGTACTTATCCTTCTATTATTTATGGGTATTGAGCTTGGAGAGGTTTTTAGTAATACAAACGCTGGTGTATCAATAGTTAAAGAATCTATGACATTGGCTTTCTTGATATCTTTAACTACTTTCTTTTTATTTATAAAATACAGAGAAAAAAACAACTCTGGTTATAAAATATCGAGTTTCAAGAGACCTATTATTAGCTGTGCAACTGCCATGCTTTCTTTCATTTTAGGTGTTTTATTTTATTCACATACTAAAATATCACTGCATAGCATAAGTCTATCTAGTAACTATGTACTCTATCTGCTTATAGTTCTTGTTGGAATGGATTTAGTAAACTTTAAACTCAGTGGAATAAAATTTGATGTAATCAAGATACCATTCCTAACAATTTTAGGAACTGTTATTGCTGCAGCAATATTTTCTAAAATATATGACTATTCTTTGATAGAATCTATGTTGGTATCCAGTGGTTTTGGCTGGTTTTCTCTTTCAGGGCCGATGGTAAATACTCTGGCAACCCCTGAACTAGGAGCTTTAGCTTTCATGACTGATTTTTTCAGAGAGATAATAAGTATTATTTTTCTTTATTTTATGGGAAGGTCACAACCACAAGGTGCAATTGGTATTTCTGGGGCAGCAGCTTTAGATTCCGCTCTTCCATTTATCAAAGAAAACTGTAAACCAGATAATATAAAATATGCAATAGTTAGTGGTTTTATATTGACATTACTAGCACCTTTATTAATCTCTTTATTAGCAAGCTTATTATAGGAATTACTTTAATAACAAATAGCTAAATCTAAAAAGCCTCGTTTTAAATAGCGAGGTTTTTTCATGATATACCAATAAAAGTTCTCTATTAAGAGAGAAGGAATCGATACCATTTTGAATTATATCTAAGGAATAGAATGTCTCAAGAACAAATTGTAATTCCAAAGTCCCAAAAGACACAAACTTTACGTCGTGATCTAAAACCACGACACCTCACTATGATTGCGATTGGTGGCTCAATTGGCACAGGGCTATTTGTTGCTTCAGGTACAACGATTTCGCAAGCTGGGCCTGGTGGTGCTCTACTTTCATATGTATTGATTGGTTTAATGGTTTATTTTTTAATGACCAGTTTAGGTGAACTAGCTGCATATATGCCAGTATCTGGTTCATTTTCTACCTATGCTTCTAAATATGTTGATGAAGGTTTCGGTTTTGCTTTAGGTTGGAACTATTGGTATAACTGGGCTATTGCTATTGCAGTTGATTTAGTCGCAGCACAACTAGTAATGGGATACTGGTTCCAAGATGTGCCCGGTTGGATATGGAGTGCTCTTTTTCTAGGAGTAATATTCTTATTGAATATTATTTCTGTTAAAAGTTTTGGTGAAGCAGAATATTGGTTTTCTTTGATAAAAGTTTCTACTGTCATTATATTTATTATTATTGGAATTCTAATGATAATTGGTATTCTAAACGGCAAAGAAAATGTAGGCTGGCATAATTGGACTGTCAATGAGGCCCCATTTGTTGGTGGATTTTCTGTCATGATTGGGGTAGCAATGATTGTTGGATTTTCATTTCAAGGTACCGAATTAGTTGGGATTACTGCAGGTGAATCAAAAAATCCAGAAAAAAATATTCCTCGAGCAATACGTCAAGTATTTTGGCGTATTTTATTATTTTATGTATTTGCCATTTTAATTATTAGCTTTATTATTCCTTATACTGATCCTAGCCTATTAAGCACCGATGTGAAGGATATCAGTGTGAGTCCATTCACTTTAGTATTTGAAAAAACAGGATTATTATCAGCAGCAGCAATAATGAATGCAGTAATTTTAACCTCTGTACTTTCAGCTGGTAATTCGGGAATGTATGCTTCTACCCGTATATTATTCACTCTTGCGAGAGAAGGAAAAGCACCAAAGATCTTTGGTCATTTGTCCAAAAATGGAGTTCCACACAATGCCCTCTATGCTACAACTGCAATAGCAGGGTTATGTTTTCTCAGTTCTATGTTTGGAAACCAAATTGTATATTTGTGGTTACTGAATACTTCAGGAATGACTGGGTTTATCGCATGGTTAGGAATTGCAATTAGTCATTACCGTTTTAGAAAAGGTTATATTTCACAAGGCCTAAATATAAATGATCTACCATATCGTTCCAGTTTTTTCCCCATTGGACCAATATTCGCCTTTATTTTATGCTTAATAATTACACTAGGACAAAACTATCAAGCATTTTTACAAGATAAGATAGATTGGTATGGAGTTGTAGCAACATATATAGGTCTTCCATTATTTCTAATCATTTGGTTAAGTTATAAATTTAAAAACAAGTCTAAATTTATCAAATACGATGAAATGAAGTTTCCAAACTGACATGCATTGTAAAAAACAAATAATTATTTTTTGATATTTTAAAATAAAGAATAATTAACGTCATGTAACTTTACCGGGGGGAAATAAAATATTTTATTCCCCTTTGTTCTCTATGTGAGGTGTAAAATGAGACCTAAATTTCATAAGCCAATATTAAATAATGAACAAATAAAGAGACTGAAATTACTATATCGTAAAAATAATTACCGTGGTTTGATTTCTATCACGGAAGATATTATTTGGATTATATTTGCAATTTTCATGTCTGTTTATGTCCACTATGGATTTTATATCATATCCATTATTATTATTGGAGCTAGACAACGAGCTTTGGCTAGTTTATTTCATGAAGCAGCACATGGAAATCTATTTCGTAGTAAATGGATGAATAATTACCTTGCTCGTATATTATGTGGCTGGAGTATTTTACAATCATTAAATTCATATAAAAAATCCCACGTACATGACCATCATTTACAAATAGGAAATCATGAAAAAGACCCTGACTATAAGTATATGCTAGAGGCAGGAGTATATGATGAACAACCACGCTCACTCTTTATAAAAAAATTTATTCTTGCTCCCCTATTAGGCAGCATTACACCAAAATATATCTTATTTCTTTTGAAACACCGTTTATTAAATGGAATTCAAAAACGAGATGAATACACTGAAGTTATTTCAATTATTACTATTCACCTAATTCTAATAGCAGCCGGATACTATTTTCAGTTTATATTCTTGTTACTACTTTTTTGGTGGATTCCACTTTTAGTCATTCATCCAATTATCGGATGGTATAGTGAGCTGGCTGAGCACTATCCTTTAATGAGTAATTCGCAGAATTTTTATTCCCGAAATCGCTATGCTGGAAAAATTGAAAGATTATTTATTGGAATGCACTCAGATTATCTCCACTTAACACATCATCTGCTACCAGGAGTCCCCTTCTGGAATTTACCTGCTGCAACACAGATCTTGCGGGAGGATGAAGAATTTTGTCAATGGGATAATATGTGGGGTGGGATTTTTTCATCAGAAAATAAGAAAAAAATTAGCTTGATAAAATATATCATTGATAATCACTTATTCATTTCACATAATTTAATCATAAATAAATCTTCAAATATGGAACATACATGTAATGAATAGATATTTTTTCAAGAGAGCCGAATTTTATGCACTAACAGCTGCTGCATTAAATGGTACAATTGGAGTGTTTACATATTTTGGACTTAATTCTGGAATTAGTCATAGCCAAGTCGCATTCTGGAAGTGTTTTATTGCTTTTCTAGTTCTCTTAATATATTGCTTGGTTATACCTTCTGAGAGACATATTCTATTTACCTTACGAAATAAAAGCATGAAGTTTTCCTTACTTGCTTTTTTTGGGATTTTCTGCTTGTATTTCTTCGAGACTTGGGCTTTCAAAGAAGCATCCGTTCCATTAGTTTCATTCTTGACCTATGCAGCCGGTGGTATTACGCTGCTCCTATCATCTCTATTTTTAGGAGAAAAAATTGGAATCAATAAGTGTTTATCATTTATTATGATTATGATAGGTGTCTATTTCTTTTTTAGTTGCTCTGAGCAAACATCTAGCAATTATAAGGGGATTTTATTGGCGCTACTTGCTGGTTTAGGATATGCATTATTTATTTTTCTTTCTAAGCTTATGAAAATAGGTAGTGGTCTATCTGTGTTAGTTTGGTTATTTGGTTTCGGTAGTATTTATTTAGCAATTCCGTTGATTCAAGAAGAACTTTATTTCCCATCAGGCATCGCTTTACTGACAATTCTAGCACTAGTATTTTTACCATCTATCGGTGGTTTTTATTTCACAACAAAAGCTTTAGAAAAAGGGGAGGCAAGTAATGTACAAATTATCGAAACTAGCGACCCATTATTTTCGACATTGTTTGCTTTTCTATTCATTAATGAAAGTTTAGGATGGTTAGGATTTATAGGAGCATTTTTTATTATGAGTGGCTTGCTTATTAGTATAAAGACACCTAATCAGGCAAAATTAAGTTCATGATAATATTTTTTAAATGTTGAGATGATTTTTTGTCCTGTTAGCAACCTGTTATCAGGACATAGTTCAAAAAACTGTCAACATAGTGGACATCAATTATGAGTTTAAGAAACCTGCTTTTCTCATTCGGGATTCAACCAAGGTGCGAGCACACTATTTTATTCTCTCTTTAAAGAATTAAATTTTTATCTATTGAATTATAATGGTTTTATATCTGGTTAAAATTGACCGTAGTTATAATTCTTTAGATTTTTATAGTCAACAAAAGATTTAAAGAGCAATATTGACATTTTAGGAGCAAAAATTAACCGAAGTATGCTCGAGCCTTGGAGATCAACGTCACAATTACGGGATGTTCTTTATAATTCGCCAAGTAATGCTTGGTTAATTTGCTTCATCTTCTCTTCATATTCAGGATCTTTCTCATGTAATGTTGGTGCAGCTCGCCGCCAAACGATCTGATTTTTGCAGAGAAATAGTTAAAGTGTGTTGATTGAAAATTTAATTCGAGTTAACTAATTGATCTGTATTATAAAAAACCCCAGGCTCCAGCGAGAGCGTTCATAACCGAACTGCTGAGGAGAGAGTGTCAGTAAAGACAAAAAGCAAGTAAAATTCCACCATTGATGGCGACCTGCGGGTTTACTTTGCAACCCTAACCAACCATCGGTTCTAAAAGACTTTATCCAACGCCATACAGAAGACTGGATGACATAAAGTGTTTCGGCAACGTGAAAAACTGTCTTACCTTGATGAAGCATGAGAATGGATAGAATACGGATGACGTACTTTTTATCGCGCATTTTTTGTGCCATTTTTTTCATCAGGGCTCGTTGAAGCCGAATATATGTTTGCGACTACTTTTGTCAGAAAAATAGGTTACCCATTTGAATTGAGTCGGTGTCCACATAGTCATTTAGGTGGATTGATTGAGCCTAGCGATATACCCGTCGTAATTGAAGATGCTTGATTTCTTATCCAAACCCGATCATGCTTGCAACCATGAAAATTCATCTGACACCCGAACAAAAACGCGCCCTTGAATTGATGCATGATACCACTCGAGACAGTCGAGTCTGTGATCGCATCAAGGCCATTCTTTTGGCCTCAGAGGGCTGGACAGCTCAGATGATTGCACAGGCCTTGCGTATTCATGAGAGTACGGTAAGCCGTCACCTAAAAGATTTCATCGCACAGGAAAAACTCACTCCGCAAAATGGCGGCTCTGAAAGCCATCTCTCTGCCGAACAAACCACCGCTCTGATTGATTATTTGACGGCAAATTTGATGCTTACTACCGCCCAAATTGTGGCCTATGTCCGAGCACGTTGGCTGGTTTCTTTCAGCGTGGGTGGAATGACGAAATGGCTTCACCGCCAAGGTTTCAGCTACAAAAAACCCAAGGGCGTGCCGCATAAATTCGATGCGAATAAACAGCAACAATTTATTGATGATTACCCGTCCCTGAAAGACAGAGCGGGTCAGAATGAACCTATCCTATTTATTGATGCGGTACATCCTTCACAGTCCACAAAGCTCAGCTATGGCTGGATGAAAGCGGGAAAGAATCAGGTAAAAGTGGTCGAAACCACTGGCAGTCGTACCCGTCTCAATATTCTGGGTGCCCTCAATTTACAACGGATTGAAGACACCGTGATCCGTGAATATCCGAGCATCAATGCTGAAAATATCGCGTATTTCTTCGGGGCGATCCGGGAAACTTACCCGCTTTCGCAAAAAATCCATATTATTCTGGACGCGGCGGGTTACCACCGAGCAGAGTGGGTGAAAGATATTGCGTATGTCCTGAATATTGAATTGCATTACCTCCCGCCTTACAGCCCAAACCTCAATCCGATAGAGCGATTGTGGAAATATATGAATGAGCAAGTGCGTAACAATGTTTATTTTCCGAATGCGAAGACGTTCCGTGAAACCCTTCGTCACTTTTTTCATGTCACGTTGCCAGAAAAAGCGAAAGAACTGACGACTCGACTGACTGACAATTTTCAGATTTTAAAACCTGCATCTTCAAGTTAGATTGGTATATTACCTATTTCTGGTTAACTCCCTTCAACAAAAAAATATTTGAGAGATAAGAATGAATTACGCAAAAGTCTCACCCAAGATTATTAACCCGTTATATAAAAGCTATGAAGAAATCCATGCCTCTGAACTAGATCAAGAGCTTGTTCTATTGGTGGAAACACGGGTATCTCAAATTAATGGTTGTGCCTATTGCTGCCATCTTCATGCCGAAGCAATCCGCAAAGATCATGGTATAGAACAAGTAAAATTGGATAAGTTACCTGCATGGTTCAATTCCAATATCTACAGCCCCAAAGAAAAACTGGCATTGGAGTGGTGCGAAGCCTTAACGACAAATCCCAAACAAAGTACCTTAGATAAGATTAAAGAGCGGCTGGATGCTATTTTTACAGAAAAAGAGATTGTTGACCTGACAGCAGCGATCTCCTTAATAAATGCCCTTAACAGAATGGCGATCAGTTTAGGTGATCGAAACGAGTAATCACATCATTATGCAGGCGATTTAACCTGACCATAAATTGAAACAAAAATTTCTTCCGGCAATCCTTGCGATGAATGCTATCGTGAGTATAATGCGCGACGATTTGCTGGGAGAAAACATGAAAGATTACGCTGTAAAGGCTGTAACACAACACCAAGCTAACAAAACACTGTCTGCTGGCAGCGTAAGTGCGTTGTTTTTCCCATTGCTTAACCGAACATTTAAAAAGCCCCTCAGTTGAGGGGCTTTTTTTTGCCTGACCAGTCCAAGGCTAAAAGTCATAAAAGAGGAACGTAAACATGGCTAATCCGTTATATCGCAAGCATATCATTTCAATTAATGATCTGAGCCGCGCAGAGCTGGAACTGGTATTGCAGACGGCCACTGCACTAAAAGCCAATCCACAGACTGATTTACTGAAACACAAGGTGGTAGCGAGTTGCTTTTTTGAAGCCTCCACACGTACCCGTCTCTCTTTTGAGACCGCCATTCAGCGGCTCGGCGCTTCCGTTGTGGGCTTCGCTGACAGTAGTAATACTTCTCTGGGTAAAAAGGGAGAAACGTTGGCCGATACCATTTCCATTATCAGCCAATACGCCGATGCAATCGTTATGCGTCACCCACAGGAAGGTGCGGCACGACTGGCTTCTGAGTTTTCCGGCCACATCCCTGTTATCAACGCCGGCGATGGCGCAAACCAGCATCCAACCCAAACGTTGCTCGATCTGTTCACCATCCAGGAAACTCAGGGCAGGCTGGAAAACCTGAAAATTTCGATGGTCGGTGATTTGAAATATGGCCGTACCGTTCATTCACTGACACAAGCGCTGGCGAAATTTAATGGCAACCATTTCTGCTTTATCGCGCCAGACGCACTTGCAATGCCAGGCTATATCCTGCATATGCTGGAAGAAAAACAGGTAAGTTACAGCCTCCACAATAACTTTGAAGATGTGCTGCCTGAACTGGATATTCTGTATATGACCCGTGTTCAGAAAGAGCGTCTTGACCCTTCAGAATATGCCAATATCAAGGCTCAGTTTGTCCTGCGCGCGGCGGATCTGGTGAATGTTAAAGAAAACCTGAAAGTCCTGCACCCGCTGCCACGTATTGATGAAATTACGGTAGATGTCGATAAAACGCCCTATGCTTACTACTTCCAGCAAGCAGGAAATGGTATTTTTGCCCGTCAGGCATTATTGTCGCTGGTATTGAACGAAAAAGTTGTTATAGAAAATAAATAGCCATTAGATTTTTATTTCTACCTCTTCCATACATTTTATCCAGCTCGGTTTTTAATGAAGAAATACATTGTCATCTTCAAAAACCGAGCCTAATTCACACACTGCTATACCAATCACCTTCAAGATGCGTCTTACTCCGCGCTACGCGGGGAGATATAAACAATCACATTGATTTGCAAGCTGCAAATTGAAGTTGGCTTGGTATAACTATTAAGTCCGAAGAACAATAATACTTTATAAAAGACGTTGAGGCTCAAATCCATTCTGTTCAGTAAGAGATAATGTCACCGGTACAGATTTTGAAGTTGGCGTGCCTGTACCATCACCAACACTTTCCATTGGAACTAATGGGTTAGTTTCAGGGTAGTAGGCGGCAAGGTTCCCGCGCGGAATGGCATAAGGCACTAACTTAAAGCCGGAAACTTTACGCTCAATACCGTCATTCCATACTGTTTCGATATCGACCAAATCACCAGCCTGATAGCCCGATTTTGCAATATCTTCTGGATTCATAAACAACACTTCCCGCTGACCATAAACCCCACGATAACGATCATCCAGCCCATAAATCGTGGTGTTATATTGATCGTGTGAACGCAAGGTTTGCAAAGTGAAAGGAACATCAGCACCTTCAATTTGTGGAAACAGCGTCTTCGGCAGTGGTGCATGACTGAATTCGGCTTTTTTACTCAGCGTAGCAAAACGTAATTCGGCCGCCGCATTGCCAAGATAGAAACCACCAGCGTGTTCACATTTTTTATTAAAATCATCAAACCCTGGGATGGTCGCTGCAATATGATCGCGGATTTTATTGTAATCTCCCGCTAATTCCAGCCAGTTAATGGTTGCGGTATTGCCGACTGTCGCATTAGCAATACCGGCAATAATCGCTGTTTCAGAACGCTGGCTATCAAATAATGGCTTATTTACGCCCTCTGAGGCATGGACCATGCTGAAAGAGTCTTCTACCGTCACAAACTGTGCGCCGGTGGCCTGAATATCTCGTTCGGTGCGCCCTAATGTCGGCAGGATCAATGCGCCTTTTTTACCGGTAATAAGATGACTCCGGTTTAACTTTGTGCTGATGTGTACCGTCAAATTACAATGCCTAAGCGCTTCTTTTGTTCGCGGACTATCTGGAGCCGCTGCCGCAAGGTTCCCACCCAGCGCGATCAAAACCTTAACTTCATCACGCAACATGGCACTCAACGCTGCCACAACATGATGACCATGAGCACGAGGTGGCTCGAAACCAAAATGAGCCGCCATGTTATCCAAAAAAAGTTTGGACGGTTTCTCATTAATTCCCATTGTCCGGTTACCCTGTACATTACTGTGTCCACGTACCGGACAAAGCCCTGCGCCCGATTTACCCAATTGTCCAAAAAGCAATTGAAGGTTAACGATTTCACGCACCGTAACCAAAGAGTGTTTGTGTTGAGTTATCCCCATTGCCCAGGTACAGATAACACGCTCAGCATTCTGATAAATGGTCGCCGCCTCGCGCAATTGTGCTTCGGTCAATCCCGATTGATCTTCAATCAATGACCACTCGGTTGCCGCAACGTGTTGCAAATAAGCATCTACTCCGTTGGTGTAAGTTGCGATGAATGCCAGATCAAAAATACCTGATTTCCCTTCAGCCACCAGACCGTTATGGGTTTCCAAAAGTGCTTTGACTATCCCCCGCACCGCAGCCATATCGCCACCCAATTTGGGCTGATAGTAACGGTGGCTAATTTCCCCTGCCATTGGGGTGATCACTTCAAGCGGTTTTTGTGGATCAGCGAAACGTTCCAATCCGCGCTCACGCAAGGTATTAAAAGTGACGATGTGTGCTCCACGCTCAGCAGCCTGTCGTAAGCTATGCAACATTCGTGGGTGATTTGTTCCGGGGTTTTGACCAAATATAAAAATGGCATCGGCATGATCAAAATCTTGCAGCCGAATGGTGCCTTTCCCAACGCCTAAGCTCGCCAACATACCGGAACCACTGGCTTCATGGCACATATTAGAGCAATCTGGAAAGTTGTTGGTTCCCACTACACGGCCAAACAACTGGTACAGCCATGAAGCCTCATTACTGGCTCGCCCCGAAGTGTACAGCTCAAGCTGATTGGGGTTATCCATCGCCTTAATGTGGTCGGCAATCAAGACAAAAGCATCATCCCAACTGATCGGCTCATAATGATCCGTCTGCGGGTTATAGCTCATCGGCTCAACCACTCTTCCCTGGTATTCAAGGAAATAATCACTTTGTTGATAAAGTTGACTAATACTATGGGTTGCGAAGAATTTTCGATCAACATACCGACGAGTTGCTTCCCAAGTGACTGCTTTAGCACCGTTTTCACAAAAACTAAACAGGCTTTTATTGTCATCGCCCCATGCGCATCCGGGGCAATCAAAGCCCTTGGGTTTATTCATGCGCATCAGGTTAACCATATTTTTCAGTGCTTGTTTACTATCAAAGACAAAACGGGTTGTTGCCTCCAGTGAACCCCAACCACCAGCTGCCGCATGGTAAGGTTTTATTTTTGATTTGAATTTCATAAAAATCTCTATTTTTTATGTCGTGACCAATACAGTCTGGCCACATATTTACAGGTGAACCATTGACGTCGATTTCATTCATTGGCGGTTTACCACCGATGTGATCATACTCCTATCCGCCCATTGTGATAATTATTCCGTGGTTATATCACGAAAAAACCGAACTATTATGACAATACGCATCTGTTTACAGATAACTTCACCCGTTAATTCGATAAAACGCTGCGGGTTATTTTTGAAGGCTTTCGGCTTAGCGCCTAAACCTAGCAGGATGTCGATTATTGTCTGGCGGGTCAGATGGGTCTGATAAGTTACGACACGGTGACACAGAATCATCGTTATCAATATATGTGGCAATGGCTTAAATATGTTGGGGTGCTTATGGAATAATTTTAATTATAGTAACAACTAAAAATGAAAACCATGAGTGTATCGCTGTTATGAAAATTTATTTAATATTTATCAAAATGTTAGTTAATTCTCCAGATAAAAATCCTCCCTAAAAAGCGTTTTGGCATAAGCTGCTCGTTATGTCTTACAAAACGACAAACACAACGAGCAGGAACACAAACTTCACAATGCGATTATGCAGATATGGCTCCTTTCTCTTATATCCTTTCCCTGTAACCTACACAGACTATAGAAATTTCCCTGATGCTAGCCCATTGAATTAATAATACTTAATAGATAAAATATTATTATCAATATGAACGTTAGACAATATATTATCAAAGAGATGATATAATGCAAGATTCAAACAAGATAAAAACAACTGAAGCCGATGCCTTGCTATCCAACATCGCACAAAACATTGATTTTTTGATGAAAAAAAACAATGTAGACTCCCAAACCCTGAGCCAGCTGACTGGTTTAGGGATTGCGACAGTCAACAGCCTTAGGCGAGGTGTTGGTAACCCGACTATTGCGACTATTTCATCCATTGCGGATGTATTTGGTGTAAACATTGGTGAAATTACAGACAACAAATTATCTGAACCAACAGAAAATGAAGAAATTATTTCATCAATACCCCTGGTTCGTTATGATGAATTAGATGGCTATGTATTGGGTAAAATAGTCAACACAAATTTATATAAATTGAGTATTCAAGATGAGCATAAAGGAACCCTCTTCGCAGTAGAATTTTCAAATAACCTCCTGTCCCCATATTTTGATAGTAAAACTATTGCAATAGTTTCTAAAACTGAAAACTTTTGTGACAGTGACGTAGTACTCGTAAAAATCCAAGATGCTCCAGTTTGTTTTAGACAAGTTTTTGTCGGTGAAAGCGGTATTTACTTTTCAATATTAGGGATTGAAAATGAACGCAAAACAGTTTTAACTAAGAACTATACAATAATTGGAGTAGTGATTAAATCAATTAAAAAATTAAAATAGGAAATAAATAATGGTGAAAATAATTGATTTTTTCAAAAGAACATTTAAGCCCCGTTATATATACAGCTTGCAGAAGTTTGAACCGGTAAAAGAAAATGGATTTTACATATTAAAAGAGTCAGGTACACATACATGTATAAAAGCAACAGCAGAAGATATTTTTAAAAGTGATTTATTATATAATATAAATCCTGCTGATATAATATTTATAACAAAATTTGAAGAATATGACATGAGAGAAAAACAAAAGTTTGAAGTAGTTGAAGAAAGAAGAGATTTGTCATTCACAATACAAAATGCCTATTCTATTAGAAATATAAATGGCAAAGAATTGCTTGCAGACCAGAACATTATTGAAAAGTTAGATCCAACAATCCTCGTTAGAATCGCTTATATGTCAGGATTAAAAGATGGAAGAAAAATTTCTGATAAAATATCAAAAACAGAAAAAATAAAGGCCGCCAAGTTCACAAAATTAAAGGTAATAAAGTGACTAACTCTTATCCTACCCACTCAAAATTCAAATATGACTCCCTATTCATTGCTTTATCCGTCACAATAATGGTAACTTGTGATGTACTTGTATATAAGACTCTGGATTTTAATGGTTTTAAAATAACATTTAGCGGAATATTATTCTCTTTTTATTTTCTGATATCCACCATTCAAACGGAAGTTTATGGATACAGACAAGGGGTAAAAACTGTCTGGATAATCGTCCTATGTCAATCAATCTTTGTAATGATTATCTTTGTCGCATCACATACACAACCACAAAACAACCCAATATCAATGAACTTTCAGTCATTATTTGGAGAGTTTTGGCGTGTTATGATCGGTACATGGATCTCTGTACCCATTTCTTATTTTATAAACGGGTTCGTCATATCTAATTTAAAAAAAGTTTTTCTTGGCCGCTTCTTTTTTATAAGATATATCATTGCTTCAATGGTTACCCAAGCCTCCCTTCTACTATCAGCATATCCTATAAGCCTCTCGTCAAAATATAGTTTCAATGAATTAATTACAATAATTTTGACAACATGGTCTTATAAAGTGATCATGTCTATAATTCTTCTTCCGATAGGAATAATCTTAGCTGATAAAATCAAAAAATTAGAGTCAACTGATATATACGATTGGAACATATCATACAATCCATTTATTTTCAGAGGTAATAAAAAATGAAAGTTATTCACTTAACAGACATACATTTGACCCAAAACAGAGAACAAAAAATATTTGATGTAGATCCTTATGAAAATTTTGATTTTGTGTGTGAAGAAATATGCAGAATAAAAAAAATTACTGAAATAGAGTTAACTGTCATATCCGGTGATATTACACATAATGGTGATGTCGATGCATACCGATATTTTTTGAAAAAGATGGAAGCATTAATGATTCCCTATATAGCTATACTTGGCAATCATGATCTCAAAAGTAACTTTAATATAGCTGTCACAGAAGAAAACAACTCATTCATTATCCATTCCCGCGAATATAAAAATAAATCCTGGAATATTATTTCCATCGATACTGTTGTTGAAGGCGAGGTTTTTGGCTTTATATCCAAAGATAATCTGGCAGAATTAGAAAGAAAAATGATTAAAAACAGCAAGTGTAATACTGCCATATTCATGCATCACCATGCTATCCCAGTTGGTACTCCAATTGTAGATAGCTATATATTGAATAATGGAAAAGAATTACTGGATCTTTGCGAAAAATATAAGATTAAATTTATCGGCAGCGGACATGCACATACTCCACGTATTTGGTATTACAATAGAATGACGACATGTGTTGCTCCTGCGGTTGTATCCCAATGGCTACCAGGCATAGATACTGTCAAGATATCAAGGGGCTTTGGTTTCAATATCATTGATTTTTCATCTGATTTATCTATAACTTCATGTATTTATTAATGCCTATTTCCTTTATTTTCCAATATGGCAAAATAAGCCGCCCCTAATGATGCTTTATTCCATGGATGGATAACTTAACTATAAGCACTCCGGCCAGCGTCGTCACGATATCGCTGAACGTGTTTGACGTTGACTTGAGTCTCACCCGCTTGGGGACTATCGCTTATGATAATCGAAGCGTTTAAATCCATACATATCCCAAAGAGCAGCATTATGCCACATCACACATTACCCACCAAAAAATAAACAAACGTCCCCACATAATTACCAATGACATAGCCGACAGTACCAATTACCATAATCGGGCCAACCAGGTTAATCCAACCACGGCTAATTGCCATTGCTGCTGCGGTAGTGGGTCCGCCGATATTGGCATTACACGCTAAAATATTCTCCTCCAGGCTGAATTTAAATACTTTTCCTACGGCAAAAGTCAGTACCAGATTGAGCATCGTAATCACCAAGACGAAAGCAAATAACAGGGGCGCATGGTTAATAATGACTTGGATGGATGCAGGTATGCCAATCACGACAAAAAACATATAAATGGCATAAGTGCCTAATTCCTGAGTACCATTCAATTTACTGAATGTCTCTTTAAATATTGAGACGATAATAAAAGTAACAGTAGTCAGAAGCAGGTATTTATCGGAAATCAGGCTGAAAGCCAGCTCTTGGTAAACGTTATTTGGCTGACCAAGCAAGGTTTTTAACCATGATGAAAGATGAAATGATAGTGCGACGATAAAAATTGACCATGCCAGAGATAAAGCAATATCTTTCAAAGCGATATTTTTCGGTTTCCAATAAGCAGCCGCCAAAGATTGGGATTCATCTAAATTGGTTGTATTTTCAACCAAGTCAGTATATGGACTGCCCCAGAATTTCCTCGCCACCGTCCAACCGGATAAGAGCATCAGGATAATAAAATAGGCTGCCATCATAAAATGATCAGCAACGATGGTAGAAGCCACCATGTCTTGGGAAGTTTCCAGTTTGGCGGCCATTGCCGCAAAGTTAACCCCACCTCCCGTATAAGAGGCAGATATCATGCCACTGATTTTATCTAACTCTGGTATGTAAGCCCTGAAAAGCCAGAAGGAGACGATTGTACCAATCATAGTAGCAACGGAAGAAATCAGGAAAAGTATCAGTAATCGACCACTTTCTTTAAGGATACTATGCAGGTTGGTTTTAAATAATAATAAGGGAATTGCCAATGGCAGGATATATCCCCAAACAGCATCGTAAACGGGTGCTTCGGTAGGAATGATATTTAAATTGGAGGCAGAGACAGCAATAATCAATGCAATGACTGCTCCCGGTATTTTAGATGCCCATTTAAAACGCTGTTCTGCCATTATGGCGGCAGCAACAGTAATCATAATAAAAGTCCATAGCATTAATGAATTGTCAGCTGTAATGAATGTATTTTTCATTATTTTTCCCGATATTTTTTATATGCGTTACCTTTCAAGTTGCTCATTATAAGACAACATAACTCTTTGTTTCTCCCCGCGAAGCGGGGAGAAACAATATGCATCTTGAAGTGAGATGGGTATAAATAAAAAAGAAGATATTTACACACTGACTCATCAATTTATTTATTCAAATAATATGCAGTTTCATCTATTGCGCCATAAATAGCTGTCCGATTATTATAAAATGCCCACATGGAGTTACCGTAATCATAATGCCACCATTCAGTCGGTAAATTGGTGAACCCGACTTGCTTCATGGCACGATAGAGTAATCGACGATATAAAGTGGCAGGCATGTTTTTTTCGGGGGCTTTTTCTAATGCGGTGGTGTAGGAAAGTTCATTCACTTCATCAAACTCCGTTCCCAAAAAATGTGCATGACCAGATTCCATATTGAAGAGTGTGACATCCACTGCCCCTCCTGTCAGATGTGGGCTGATTTGATTTTTTCCTACGGGCGCTGGAGCTACAAATTGCTGCAATAGTTTCTGCTGTTCTTCAGCCGATAATTCAGTATATTGCTCCGCGATCTTTGCTTGTATTATCTCTTGCAAGGCTTGCTGAGTTTCCCGCGAACGCCAGCCATCCAATATCAAAATCCCTAAATGAGCAGGAAGTAACTGTGATGCTATCCTTAATTTTTCGGCCACGCTTTTTCTTACCATACAATATTCAATGGAACCTTGTATTCCTGCCAAATAATAAACAGGTTTTTGTTTTAATTTATTCGAGTTGGTAATGATTTCTAACGATTCATGGCATTCATCAATAGGAATTTCATTAATTATTTTCCAATCAAAACCCCTTTCTACCAAGATTTTTTCCGCAGCATTCTTTTCTAAGTTTATATTTCCAGAAGAAGTAGATAGTAACATGTTCGACCTTATACTATGGTATTGGTATGGATCGCATTTAAATAACAATATATTTACAGGTTAGCAACAGAAGTGCTATCCATCAAATTTTATTTATTTTCTATTTTTGAATGAAATCGTCTTTTATAGCCAAAAGGTAATCAGGTGAAATGCCAAATCTTCTATGCCAAAATAATCCGTCCCTAATATATAACTTTTCATAATCATGAGAGTTTCATATTTCCTATTCCTTTCCATGTGGTTGCTGAAGCGGCATTCAAAAAAATCTTAACTTTTTTGATTAGCTGCCACATATA
>NZ_JADEUG010000048.1 GCF_015163665.1 Xenorhabdus sp. BG5
CACAAAGTGCAACATATTTAAACCACACTGACGCGCTACGCTTGTCTTCTCCGATTTGCCGGGCTAATACATTAACCCGGCAAATCGGAGAGCTGTAAAACACCTGCCAGAGAAAACTTTTTTGCTTATCCCCACCCTATTAAAGAAATAGGGATAAAACTGTTCACCCTGTTCACCTTTAAGTATTTTCATTTAAATTCATGCTGTTAAATGGTGATGACTTGAGATTAAACTCATCACCACTCTTCATCTAACCGTTCACCTCAAATCTGAAAAAGGTGAACAGGGTTGAAGAGTTGTGAACAGTTTAAAAATAACTGTTCACCCTATAATTGATTGATATATCTAATTTAAATTACAAGGTGAACAGTAGTGAACACTTTTTTATATTTCTTTGAAAAGTAACTGAAGTCAGAAAAATTATTCTTCTGGCAGGTTATCCCTTGTCAGTTTTGGCAGCCACTCAATGGCAGTATCAATATTCATGTTCAGATTGCTACGAATGCCCTGTTTGCTTTTCTTGCGCAGGTATTGCTGTCTGTACTCAGCCAGTGCGCCGGGCATATCCATGCCAAAACGGGTCACAGAAATGGGTTTATTCAGGTTGTTGCCTTTCATATAAGCAAGGTAGGCGTGATAAAGGTACTTCCGAGGATTGAACGGCATAATTTCTGCATTACCGATTAACAGGCCGTCAGCTTCATCAGATGCAATCAAGTAACCGCAAAAATCGATTAACGGATCGGTGCCACGTTTGATATCCAGTGCTTCTTCTGATTTCTGTTGCTCTGCCAGTAATCGCCTTGCGGATTGTGGATCAGCGAACTTATGCAGCAGGTGCCGGATAATGACGGGCAATTCTGCTGCAATTTTATCCCGTAAGAGTGGATCACGTTCATTTTCCGGTACGACTTCGGAAAAGTTGAAAATGACCCGACGCCGTGACACGCCACCACTACGATCGCTAAAACTCATAGCGTTATTGTTGACTGCCAGCACCACTGCTGGGATACGAGTCGAGTAGGGTTGCTTATGCTTTGGGTCGATAGCGACTTCATCGCCACCTGTAATCGCTTTGATGCCGGAGCCATCGCCCACATAGCGGGTCTGATCTGGCAGGATAATCAAGGAATAACCCACAATCAGCGCCCGTTCCCGTGGGTTTTCTAATGCAGCCATACTGGCAGAAACGGTGTTGCCTTTCCCTGCCAGCATTGAACAGATTTCAGCAAAGATGCTTTTGCCACTGCCTCCGGCGCCGGTGACCTCCAAAAACAACTGCCAGTCATAACGATTCGCCAACACCATAAACAGCGCGGCTAATACCCGCTCGAATTTATTCTCGCAGTTAGCGGTTGCACGGTTCAACCAGCGCCAGAACTGTGGTGCATGCTTGTTCAATGTTTCGCCTGCAACGGGAAGATTGAATTCGACATCATTGGCAAGCAATAACCAGTCAGTTTTACAATGCGAACGGAATTGTGCGATTTTCAGGTCAAATACACCATTACTGAACCCGATTAAGTGACGTTCTGTCGGTTGCATCAGGGGAAGCTGTAATTTCAGTGCATCTACGGCAGAACTGATGCCATTCGGTGAATAGGGTTGTTTCTCTTCCATAAAGGCCGCAACCATTTCCCGTTTTAAATCGCGGTCACTAACCGGATGCCAGATTATCCCATCATAATGATGCACGGTTTCCGAAGCGCTATCCAGTGCTAAATCACCATCATAACGCGCCAGCAAGACTTCTCCGCGCTGGCTGGCTCCCATTTGAGATAATGCCAGCTTCGAAAGTTTGCTATCGTTTGAGTGTGTGCCTTTCTTGGTTGATATCGGCTGATAAATTCCCTGAGAAAAAGCTAATTTCGCCGCCTCAATGCCGTTTTGCTGACGGTAATCATCCCAGTCGGCTTTGTTCTCTGTAGGTGGTAATGTAACCCAGCCATTCACCGCAAGAGCGGCTTTCTCTGCCGAAACCTTGCCGATATTTGTTTTTGGTTTACCACTCTTATCCAGTTCATCGGGGTGATGCCAGTCGTTATCTGCGGCAATAATGATGTTCGTATCTGGCCAACGTTCCCGAACAGCTTTAGCAACAGTAAGCAAATTACCCGCATCCAATGCTGCCAGAACCGTACCTTGATGAAGCTGATTAATGGTCAGTGCAGTGGCGTAACCTTCTGTAATAACGACTGTATCAGGATTATCGCCTAATTCAGACAGTGCGATAAATGCGCCTTTTTTCTGGCTGCCGGACAGTAACTTTTTCTCACCATTTAGTTTAATGATCTGCGCGCCAGTAACAGCCTTGCTCAAGGTTGTCAGCGGTAATAATAATGAACCATCTTCCAATAACCGCTGATTAGGGCAAAACAAGCCTTTTACAGTCAGATAGTGAGATTGTCCGGCAACCGTTTTTGCCATTAATTCCGATACCATTTCAGCAATAGATTGTGCTGAATAAGTCACTTCTCTGGTAGGTTTAAGTTCGGGTAATGGCAGGGCTAACGCATTAGCGACCATTTTAGCGGCTTCAAAAATGGTGACTCGATGAACTTTTGCCACCAAATCCAGACCATCACCGTAATTCGGCGCATCACATTGGCGACAGTGCCAATCGCCGTGATGGTTATCATCCATAAAATGAAAACGGTCAGTACCACCGCAAACAGGGCAAGCACCATGTTTACCATTTGGCGGAACCGTGATACCACAGGCAGGCAGTAGGTTTTGCCAATGATACATCGCAGAAGCTTTAATTATCTGGATCAGGTCAAGCGGATTTTGATGATTTGTTGTTTTTTGAACTGTAAATTCAGGGCGAGTTTGGGTATGCTGTGTCTCAGCCATAATTTTTACCTTATCGAATAGTTATGGATTAAACGCCTCAGATGTGTGACAGCACTCTGGGGCGTTGCTTTTTTATGTTACGTTTCTTATGTCATGTTCTTTTCTGTGTTATGCTGCTCGTGATTCCGCGATCCGCTGAGGCTGAGCAATCCAGTTATCAATCTCTGATTCAATAAAAAGCTACTGAGCGTGGGTTTATTTTGGTCAGTTTCGAGTTGCATTATCGGTTTTTTCGGTCGCGCAGCGGTTTGGCGAAATCATAGGGCGTGATGAATTTTTCCCGGTTTGCGTCCAGATAATCCGCCCACCACTGCATCATCAGCCGCCGTTCATCCAGATGTTTAGACGTGTGAATATACGCTGCTCTAACGCTGTTTCGTTCTATGTGGCTGAGCTGGCGCTCGATAGCGTCATCGCTCCAAAGACCTGATTCCCCCATTGCCCCGCGTGCCATTGTGCGGAATCCGTGTCCACATATCTCGGTTTTAGTGTCGTAGCCTATATTGCGTAAAATTCTGTTAACCGTTGTTGCATCTATAACTTTCGTGGAATGGTAAGCGCCGGGAAACATCACATCACCGTTACCGCTCAGTTTGTGCAGGTTTTTGATAAGCTGAACAGCCTGACGACTCAACGGCACAATATGCTCGCTTCTCATTTTCATGCCCCGTTCAGAGAATTTAACGCCTTCAATGGTTTTTCTTGTGGCAGGAATTTTCCACAAGGCATTTTCAAGATCGATTTCCTGCCAGCGGGCGAATCTTAATTCGCTGATGCGGACAAATGTTAATAGTGTCAGCTCGACGGCGATCTTGAATATTAAGTGTCCACGGTAGGTAGATAAGCGTCTCAGAAAATCAGGTAAATCTTCGTGGGACAGCGCCGGACGGTGGTGGCGTTTTGCGGTAGTCAGTGCACCAGCCATATCGTTAGCGGGATTGAATTCCAGAATATCATTCTGGACGGCGTAGCGCATAATTGCAGTGATGCGTTGGCATAAACGTTGAGCGGTATCATGCTTGCCTTGTTCATCAATGGCTTTGACTGGGGCTAAAAGTTGGCTAGTGCGTAATGTAGTGATATCACATGTGCCAATCCAGGGAAAAATATATTTTTCAAGGCTACGTAGTATTATCTGGCGGTAATTTTCATCCCAGCGCTTATTACTGGCATGCCATACACGGGCGACTTGTTCAAAGGTGTTCACTTTAACCGGAGAAGACGTACTTTTTTTCTCTGCTTTAGGGTCTATACCCTGTGCTATCAATTTTTTAGCTTCGTCGCGTTTAGCACGAGCTTCAGCTAATGATACGGCCGGGTATACACCAAACGCCATCCGGTCTTCTTTTTTATCGGTGGGGCGATGGTACTTCATGCGCCAATACTTAGATCCGCGTGGCGTGATCTCCAGATAGAGGCCGCCACCATCGGTAAGTTTGTAGGTTTTTTCTTTGGGTTTTGCGGTTTCAACCTGTCGGGCGGTGAGTTTCATTATTAGAGCATCTCTGTAATCGAATAATAGTCATCATCAAATGGTAAGTGCCCCAGATTATGCCCCTCGCTGCATATTGATTGCAACAGACTAAACGAGACGTAAAAATAAGAGATCACACTGATTTTGTTGTAGTTTATAAAAATTATTTTACTTAGACAGACCTCACTGGAAGTGGAGCTGGTTCCAATATCAGAAAGTGACTTCGATTTCCTGCAACGACTGACCGCGGAAGAAGGCATTTTCTACTTCTTCGAATGCAGCAACGGGCGCAACACGCTGGTCTTTGCCGACGACTGCGGCTCGGTGCCACCGGGTCTCTCGCTCTCGTATCAGCCGGGTGAAAGCAGTACGCTGGGGGAACCCGCCGTCAGCAGCCTGACCCACAGTGCACAACTTCGTCCGGCGCAGGTACAGCTAAAGGATTACACCTTCAAAAACCCGGCCTGGGCAGCAGAATTTCACCAGCAGATGCAGGACGAAAATCTGCAACAACGCTACTACGAGCACTACGACTACCCCGGCCGCTTCAAGGATGAGCAACACGGCAAGGCCTTCACCCGCTACCGTCTCGAAGCCCTGCGCAGCAACGCCGTGACCGGACAGGGCAGCGGCAACGCCATCGCCATTCAACCCGGCAAACTGTTCATCCTCAGTAACCATCCGCGGGCAGACCTGAACAACGCCTGGCAGACCGTCTCCAGCCAACACAGCGGCAGCCAGCCGCAGGCACTGGAAACCGCCAGCGGGGGCACCGGTACAACGTTGTACAGTCACTTTCAATTTATCCGTCAGAACCAGCACTGGCGCCCGGCACCGTTACCCAAACCGGTGATTGATGGTCCGCAAATTGCCAAAGTGGTCGGCCCGGTCGGGGAAGAGATTTTCTGTGACCAGTACGGGCGTGTGCGCCTGCAATTCCCGTGGGATCGCTATGGCAAGAGCGATGACCAAAGCTCCTGCTGGATCCGCGTCACCCAACCGTGGG
Source organism: Xenorhabdus sp. BG5 (assembly GCF_015163665.1). Classification (GTDB taxonomy): domain Bacteria; phylum Pseudomonadota; class Gammaproteobacteria; order Enterobacterales; family Enterobacteriaceae; genus Xenorhabdus. Next base: position 5,334 of record NZ_JADEUG010000048.1, read on the forward strand.
CCGGGCAAGGCTGGGGCATGCTGGCTATTCCGCGTATCGGGCAGGAAGTGGTAGTGGATTTCCTGCACGGCGACCCGGATCAGCCGATTGTCACGGGGCGTACTTATCACGCCAGCAACATCCCGCCGGGCGCCTTACCGGGCAGCAAAACCCAAATGGCCTTCCGTTCCAAAACCCACAAGGGCGAAGGTTACAACGAACTGCTGTTTGAGGATGCCAAGGGCAGTGAACGGCTGGCGCTGCACGCGCAGAAGGACATGACTACCCTGGTGCTCAACAACCGTGATACCCATGTGCTCGCCAACCACACCGAAATCGTGGAGAAAAACCAGGCCATTAAGGTCAATGAAAATAAAGAGGAGATCGTCACCCTTAACAGCACGGAAACGGTGCAGGAAGTGCGCAAACTCACCACGGGCAAGGACTACATTATCACGGTCGGGACGCACAAGCAGGTCAACGTCACTAATACCCTTTCCATCACAGCCGGGGATGTAATTGAGCTGCGTTGTGGCGCGAGTGTCCTGCGCATGGACAGTGCCGGCAAAATCACGATACAGGGCAGTGAGTTCAAATTTGAGGCCAGCGGCGCGGTACAAATCACCGGTAAAGATATTGACCTGAACTGATAAGGATAGATTGAGATGGAATTTCGTAACCTGACCCCGTTTGCGGTCATGAATTATTCGATGCTCGATGTGGAGGACGCCGAACATCATGTGGTAGTGATGAAGACCGGCTACCAGTGGCAGCACACTGATCACGGGCACTACATTGTCGAGCTGCTGCCGTCTCCGCCCCTGTGCCTACAGGATGAGTATTTCGGCAGCCTGAACCGCTCGTCCGTGAAACAAGAAAGTGATTTAGCCCCGTTCAAGCCACATTGTGACATTATCCTCACTGGCACCGCCCATGCACCGAACGGTATCCCGTGCCCGGAATGGCCGGTCAGCCTGCGCCTGACGGATGCGCAAGGCCATGTGCTGCTCGACAAAACCCTGCTGGTGTGCGGCGAACGGGAATTTATCCGCCGGGATAACGGCGAGTGGCAACTGACCGCGCCCGCACCTTGCGACCATCTGCCGCTCGACTACCGCTACGCCTTTGGTGGGGAGTGCAAAATTTCGGCCGATGAGACTGCTGCACAGCACCTGCACGAAGCCGAACGGCTGACACCGGAACAGCGCCGCCAGCACCCGGACGGGGAGGCTCATGCCCCGCTGGCTCACGTTGTTTGTGAGCACAACCCGCTCGGGCGGGGCTTTATTACACCATGGTACGCCCGTGCCCACGCCATCACGCGCTGGCCAGCACCGCGCATCACTCAGCCAAACGCACCGTTCACAGCGGCGCACTTTGCTGCCCTGCTCGCGGGCACCCTGCCAGCTGATACCCCTTCTGCACAACCACAAGGCATGGGCTTTATCGGGCGTCCATGGTTGCCCCGCCGCGCATTGGCGGGCACTTACGATGATGAATGGCTGGCACATCGTCATCCTTACCTGCCGAAAGATTTTGATTTCGGCTACTGGAATGGAGCACCGGCGGATCAGCAGATTGACTGGCCCGCGCCCGGCCTGACGATCCACCTGAGCGGGATGTTGCCACAAAACGCGACCCTGCCATTACCCGCGCACCGTCCTTTCCTGTTGCTGCGAATGCACAACGGCGTGTTACTGCCCGTGCCGATGCGCCTCGATACCCTGCTGATTGACAGCGATACGATGACCGTCCACCTGACCCACCGGCTGCACTTCGGCACTGACCTGCCGGTGCGGGTGGCGGAAGCCCGCTTTGAAATGGATCCGGATGCACCGTTATTGAAACTGGCACCACTGGAAGAGGAAAAAAAGGATGGCTGATAACTATATCGCCCGCACGGCGGGCACCTGGATGATTGTCGGCATGCTGCCGGATGTGTGCAAAACCCCGATGGGTGCTTCTACACCACCGATCCCCTACCCGGTTGTAGCGAAACTGGCCGACAGCGCAGCTCCGGAGAAAACCGTGCGTACCAATGGCAAACCCGTAGTGGTGTTTGCCCACAGTTTTGTCCCCACCACGCTGGGTGACCAGCCCGGCGTAGCCAATGGCGTTAAAAGCGGCACCGTGGGCGGTAAGTGCCATCCACAGGAACATACTAAAACGGTACGAGCCGGCAACAAACTGGTGTTGCGCCACGGGGATAAATTTTGGATGAACGGGGCATAAGGAAGGAAACCATGACAGAAAACAACGGAGCCAGTGCAGATACTCAGGCAGAAGAATCGACCAGCCCGAAAGCGCCTGATATCCCTATTGAACCGCCCAAACCGAACTCCCCGTTACCACAAAAGGTACGGGATGACAGCCCGACCGGAGAAGGCAATACTGTCGGTAAAATTGTCGGGCAGGCGCCACAGGCAGCCAATCCGCCGCATGAAGCTAATGCGGTAATGCTATCGGAAACCCGAGAAGAAAAAGGGCTTTGGTCACAGATAAGAGATTACTTTGACACGGGTATGATAAATTCTGTGAATGCCGATGCAGAAGAACGCGCCGCCATATTGGCAATGACCGGTCAGACAAAAGCCGCTGAAAACTTACATGCCATAGCAGAGAACACCCGACAGAACGTGGATAAATTTCGCGCGACTGATATGGCTATTGGCGCAGCAAAACGTGTCAATAATATGGCTGTCGATGCCGCAGAAGCTGTAACAAAACTCCAGGGAAATGCCTCTGCACTGGAAGCTCAGGCTCGAGCTGCTGAACTGGAGGCTCTGGGACAAAAACGCGCGGCCGAAGGTTTACGTAACACAAGTTCTGCCATAGCCCAAAACACGCAAGAGTTTAATCTGGATTCCAAACGAAAGAGTTTAGATAACCCGATGCAGGCAGGCGGTGCAAGGGCAGTAGATACCAGTATGACGGTATCTTTAGCAGGCGAAATACCCAACATACTTAAAAGCATTGGTTCCTTTTTTAATCTCGGCAAAACGGCCGCTAAAGGGGCAGCCAAACAAGAAGCTAAAGGCGTAGCGAAAGCGGAAACTCAGGCCGCAGGAAAAACTGGAGATGGAGGTGGGGCTCGTATTAAGGGGGAGCCGAAAACAGAAGCTAAAACTATCGACAAACCCGAAAACAACGCCCCGGATCAGGCCAAAAATACGTCCAGCGACAAACAAGGCAATAACCCGGAAAAAACCACGGGGGGCGGTGACCCGGTCGATATGGCCACCGGTGACTTTTTGCAGGTCTGGCCGGTCATTGCCCTTCCCGGCCTGCTGCCCCTCACCCTGACCCGTACCTACCGTTCCACGGCTAATCCCCGTGGCCTGTTCGGACCCAAATGGGCCGATGACTGGTCGTGTCAACTGGTGCTGGATAGCGGCAAGGTGCATTATACGGATGCTGCTGGCGTAGTCTACGACTACCCCACCCCGGACAACACCGTCTCGTCCCGAAATAAGCACCTGCCCCACTGCCTGCTGACTGGCGAACTCGACGGCACGCTGAGCCTAACCGACAGCCAGACCCAGCTCACCCACCATTTCAACGCCATAACGGGCAATATCCGCCGTTTGTCTGCCATAACAGACCGCCGTCAGAACGCCATTCATTTTCATTACGACAAACAGGCCCGGTTAACGGCAGTCGTGCGCAATGACGGCATCCGGCTGGTACTGGACTACCAGGACAAACAGCTAAAGACGATTGACCTGATTGATGGCGAGCAATCGCAGCGCTGGGTTACCTGCGGCTATGATGCACACGGCTATCTGGCAGAGTGCGATGCTTTCCAGCACAACCACCTGTGGCATGAATATAACGCACAAGGCTGGATGACCCGCTGGCACGACACCGACCAGACCGACCTGTCGGTGACCTACGATGCACGCGGCCGCGTGCTCAGCACCGCCTCGCCCAGTGGTTACTGGTGCGACCGTTTTCGCTATGACGAGGGCACCCGCACCACCACCTATCTGGATGCGGAAGGCGGCGAAAGCCGGTTCATCTATAACCCGGACGGGCAGGTTATCCGGGAGATTGACCCGCTGGGGCGCGTCACCCGCCGCCAGTGGCAAAACAGCCAGAAAATATGGGAAGAAGACCCCGCCGGCCATGTCACTACCTTTGCCTACAACCCCGACGGCGCCCTGACCGAAATCGTCCTGCCTACCGGCGACACCTTTTACTATGGCTATGATGCCTGCGGCCAGTTGATTGAAAGCGTGCTGCCCACCGGCGAGCGCTGGCGCTATCACTATGATGACCAGGGTAACCTCACCGAACTGACCAACCCATTGGGGCACAAGGAGGCGTACCACTACGGCACCCACGGTGAACTGCGCCAGCGTCTTCTCCCCGATGGCCGCGAATGGCACTATACCTACGACAAGCAACTGCGCCTGGCCAATATCATGACGCCGGACGGCGAGACAACCGGACTGGAGCTGGACACACTGGGACGCCTGCGCGGCGTCACCAATGCCCTCAAACAGCAGACCCGCTACCGTTACAGCGACGACCATGCCGGCCTCAATGGCAGCCTGACCGATATCGAACTGCCGGATGGCACCACCCAGCAACTGGCCTATGACAGTGAGCGGCGCGTGGTCGCAGTGACTGACGGCGAAGGCCATACCACCCGTTATCAATACGGTGCGTTTGATTTGCTGACCCAAGTCACCCGCCCCGATGGCACCACGCTGCGCTTTGGCTATGACCGTCTGACCCGGTTGAACTCAGTCACGGCCTCCACCGGCGAAACCTACCGTTATGAGCGGGATGCCGCCGGGCAAATTACCCGCGAAACCGATTTTACCGGGCGTACCCTTGAATATCAGTACGATAAACTGGGCCGTCGCACACAGGTGCGCTATCCCGATGGTCAGCAACTCCGCTGGCACTATTCGGCGGCGGGGTTGCTGGTCAAACAGGAAAGCTGGCAGCCAGAAGAGGAGCAGTTAGTACTGAAAGCGACCACCACGTACGAATACAACCCACGGCACCAACTGGTGAAAGCCACCAATGCCGATGCGGTGGTGGAATATGAATATGACAAGACCACCGGCTGGCCTGTCTGTGAGCGTATCAATGGGCGGGCAATCACCCGCGAATGGGACAGCCTGACCGGGCGCCCGGTCAGTGAAAGCCTGGATGGTCACACCCTGCACTTTGGCTATGACCCCTTGTCAGGCGCGCTGAATCACTTCCAGTTCAACCAGCATGCGCCGCTGACGCTCCGGCATGATGCGCTGGGAAGGGAAACGGTGCGCGAAAGTGCCAACGGGTTTATCCTCGCCAGCCGCTACACTGCAACGGGTTTACTGGCCCATCAGTCAGCCGGGCGGGACAGCGCTTTTTTCCAGGACGCGCTGGCCCAAAACGATCCGCACTTTCCACCCCAAGCGACCGCCGTCAACCGGAGCTGGCAATACGACCGGGCGCATAATGTCCGGGTCATTGACGACAATTGGGGACAAACCCGCTACCGTTATAATACCAACGACCAGATAGTGCACACGCTGTTTGATGGGCTGCGCCCACACGAAGAGCAGTTCAGTTACGATGCCAACGGCAACCTGCGCCAACATTTGCCTGTCGATGCACAGGTGCGATGGCACAGCTTACACAGCGCCAGCAGGCCGGACGAGTGGTGCAGCGGGGTGATACCCATTATCGCTATGATGACAATGGCCGGTTAGTCGAAAAAATAGCGCCGCGAGACGGCTTCCGCCCGCAAATCTGGCGTTACCGCTGGGATACCCAAAACCAGCTCACCCAGTGTGAAACCCCGGACGGCTCGCGCTGGCAGTACAAATACGATCCTTTCGGGCGGCGTATCCAGAAACAAAAAACCCACGATGGAAAACGGGTCGCAGAGAATTTACAATTGTGGCTGGCGGGCAAACCGGACCGGCCCGAAAACCCGCAAGCGCTGGGGGGCTATGATTACCTGTGGAGCGGTGACCAGCTGATTGAGGAAGTGCCGTTTCAGCGTGACGGCACCCGGCTGGAAGCGCGCCGCGTGCGCTGGCTCTATGAACCGGGCAGCCTGACGCCGGCCGCCCGTTTTGAGCGGGGCAAACTGCACTACGCCATCAGCGACCACCAGGGCACCGTGCGCGAACTGCTGGATGAGCAGGGGGAGATGGTCTGGGGCCAGCGGCTGACTACCTGGGGCAAAGCCGAAATCCGCCCTGCCCCGTCCCATCACCCGGATCACCATGTTCAGAGCAACTTCCGGTTTTTAGGCCAGTATTTTGATGAGGAATCGGGTCTTTTTTACAATCGGCACCGTTATTACTCGCCAGAGACCGCGCAGTACATCAGTCCTGATCCGATTGGCTTAGCGGGGGGATTTAATCCCTATTCGTATGTGCATAATCCAGCCAAATTTGTCGATCCGCTGGGATTGTCAGGAACTTCTGGGACTAAACCTGATTTTTATGTTGGACCAGATGGGCCAAGTGCAACGATGCCTTCTACCGCATATAGATTTATGAGTAGTGAATCTCAATGGGCCGCAGCAACAATAGAAAGTAAAACCGCTCCGTTAAGTTATTTCGGCTATTCAAAATATAATACAGGGCGTGAAGCTAGAGACGCTTATCAAATATTTTACGAAAAAGGTAATCCTGCTTCTTGGAGTGATGCGCGTCTAAGAGGTGAATTTGATACATTACAGCTTTATAAAAATGGAGTTCCTCAAGTAAAAGTTCCTCTTGCCAATGGTGATAAAGGCCCAGGCTTGGAACTGTTTACTAGCGCGTACCCTCAGTATGGTAAAGGTGGTGCTGTTCAGTTACTGCCTATAGAGAAAAATTTACCTGTAACTTTTGATAAAGTAACCATTATTCCTGAGTAACTATATGACAGAGAATGAATTACGAGAAAATCTAAAATATCTTATTGATAAATATGTTCTTGATATCAATAAAAGAATAGAAATTTACGCTTACATTGAGAGAGAAGATGTGCCAGTTAAAGGAATATTGGCAGACCTTAATGAATTTGGAGTAAAAACAGTAACAAATGATGATGGCAAATTAATTAGTGATATTTATTTTCACTACTGTTAATTCACTAAAGCCGGAATGATCTTCCGGCTTTCTTCTTTTTTAAGAGCCACTCACTCCCTGCCCTTAGTTGCTGTTGTAGTCGCCAAGCAGTTCCCGCATCCTGAGCTTAATCTCACTGAGCTGGTCCTGCTGGCGCTGGTACTGTTGCTTAATGGTTCGGGTGTCATCGCTGTCAGGAATAAGCACCAGGCAGCCATCCATAATTTTAACGGTGAGTGTGCCGCCAATATCAAACCCGGCTGCCTTAAGCCACTGGCCTTTCAGGTGGATTGCAGGCGGGGCGGTGGCCTTGTTGTTTTGCGGCACGTATCCCACGGTGTAATAACGTTCTGTTTTTGTCGCTTTATTTACGGCACGGTTTTGCCTAGAATGCGCCTTAGCCATCATTCAACTCCTTGTTAGTTGCTTGTGGTGAGCGGTGTTGGCAGGTTGCCTCCTGCCATCACCGCGTTATCTCTTCGCTTATTCTTTACTGCTCTCAATCACGGTATCTAACATCTCAGAAACAAACTTCTGTCTGGCTTTTGGGAGCTGGCTGATCATCTCAATCTGTTGCTCCAGCCGGGAACTTGGGCCACGTTTACTTCTTCGTGTGGTCGGCAAACCCAGCAGTTCATCCAATGATAAATGGAGTATCTCCGCTAACAACGGCAGCAATGCCGCTGATACCTTCAATCTCCCTCCCTCATAATGCGCCATCGTCTGCTGGGCTATCCCTAGCTGCTCTGCCAGTTGTTGCTGGGTGAGTTGCTGCTCTTTACGTGCCAGTGCAATCCTGTTCCCCAGCTCTTTAAAAAAGGTCTCATCCGTTGTCTTCATGGCCTGAATCTGTCTGTAAGTTAACGATGCCATGAGGATACCTCCTGTTTTTCATCTTACGGTTGACAATACTCTATTTTGGAGTACTCTGCAATAGAGTTATTTTTACTCTAAGCCTATTGACACGTTTTTTTAAAGGATTAAGACATGGCTCGCATTCCCGAAGCAGAATTACAGCACCTGAAATCCGCTGTCTCCTTAGTGGCTATCATTGAGCAACAAGGGCGGCAGTTGTTTAAGCGCGGCAAAGATATGACGGTGTTGTGCCCGTTCCATGAGGAAAAAACGCCCTCGATGGTGATCACTCCGTCCAAAAATCTCTATCACTGTTTTGGCTGCGATGCAGGCGGATCGGTGCTGGACTGGGTGATGCGAACTGAAAATCTGAGTCTGCGTCATGCTACCGAACGCTTAAAGGCGGTGCTGGGGCACAATCCGGCAGTGGAGCCACTGGTGCAGCCGGAAGAACTGGCCAGTGATGCCATCGGGCAACAGGTGCTGCTGTCACGGGTGGTTGATTTTTATCACCATACCTTGCTCAATAAAAAAGGTCTCATCCGTTGTCTTCATGGCCTGAATCTGTCTGTAAGTTAACGATGCCATGAGGATACCTCCTGTTTTTAATCTTACGGTTGACAATACTCTATTTTGGAGTACTCTGCAATAGAGTTATTTTTACTCTAAGCCTATTGACACGTTTTTTTAAAGGATTAAGACATGGCTCGCATTCCCGACGCAGAATTACAGCACCTGAAATCCGCTGTCTCTTTAGTGGCTATCATTGAACAGCAGGGGCGGCAGTTGTTTAAGCGCGGCAAAGATATGACGGTACTGTGCCCGTTCCATGAGGAAAAAACGCCCTCGATGGTGATCACCCCGTCGAAAAATCTCTATCACTGCTTTGGCTGTGATGCGGGCGGTTCAGTGCTCGACTGGGTGATGCAAACCGAAAATCTGAGTCTGCGTCATGCCGCCGAACGCTTAAAGGCGGTGCTGGGGCACAATCCGGCGGTGGAGCCACTGGTGCAACCGGAAGAGCTGGCCCGTGATGCCATCGGGCAACAGGTGCTGCTGTCACGGGTGGTTGATTTTTATCACCATACCTTGCTCAATGCCCCGGAAGCCCAGGCCTATCTGTCCAAGCGGCGGCTCAACCATCCTGAGCTGGTCAGCCATTTTAAGCTGGGTTTTGCCAACCGCACGCTGGCTTACCGCCTGTACCCGAAAAAAGTTAAAGCGGGTGCGGAGATCCGCCGCCGCTTACAGGCTGTTGGCGTGCTGCGGGAGAATGGACGGGAGCATCTGCGTGGTTCGCTGGTTGTGCCGGTGATGGATGCGCAGGGGCAAATCCATGAACTGTACGGGCGCATGATCAGCGATGATCTGCGGGCATCGGTTGTTCGCCATCTGTACCTGCCGGGGGCACATCACGGCGTCTGGAATGAAGCGGCGCTGGGTGCGTCCAAAACGCTTATCCTGTGTGAATCACTCATTGATGCGATGTCGTTCTGGGTCGCAGGGCAGCGCCATGTCACGGCGGCCTATGGTGTACATGGTGTCACCACTGATCACTGGCAGGTCTTTGAACAGCACAACATTAAGCAGGTGCTGATCGCCTTTGATAACGATACCGCAGGCAATGAGGCGGCGGTGAAACTGGCGTCAGCACTGGTTGCCAAAGGGATCACGCCGCTGCGCGTGGTGTTCCCACCGGGCAGGGATGCCAATGAATATCTGTGTCAGATGGCGGAACCCGAAACCGCCTTTGCTCTGCTGATTGAGGGTGCTGTACCGATGCAGGAGGCGGCGGATATGGTGACTCTAGAGCGCCAAACACCTGAGCCCGCTTCCCCTTTAGCCGCCGAACCGGCGCCCCGCGTGACGCCGAATGTGGTCTGTGAATCCGGTGACAATGGCAAGCTGCTTATCTCAGTTGGCACACTGCAATGGTGTCTGCGCGGCATGGGCACTCTCAAAGCAGGCGCTGCCGCGATGAAACTCAATGTGCAAGTGCTGGACAGGCAAAGCGGGGTGTTGTTCGCGGATGGTGTTGATCTGATGAGCGCCCGCTCACGTCAGAGTTATGCACGACTGGCCGCCGCTGAGCTGGGACTGGGAGAAGCGGATCTGCGGCGTTCGCTGGGGCAGGTGTTACTGGCGGTCGAACAGTGGCAGCAGCAGCCAGAAAATCCCGCAATAGTGCAGCCTGAGCTGAATGAGGCTGAACGGGAAGCGGCACTGGCCTTGCTGCAAGATCCCTATCTGACAGCACGAGTGACAGCTGACTTAGCCGCTTGTGGTGTGGTCGGTGAATCCACTAACTTACTGGCGGGCTTTTTGGCAGCGGTAAGCCGAAAGCTACCCAAACCGTTAGCCGTCCTGATCCAGAGCAGCAGCGCCGCAGGCAAGAGCAGCCTGATGGATGCGGTGTTAAACCTAATCCCCGAAGAAGAACGCATCCAGTACAGCGCCATGACAGGCCAGAGCCTCTTTTACCTCGGTGAAACCAATCTCCAGCATAAAATCCTCGCCATCGCGGAAGAAGAAGGGGTACGGCAGGCGGCCTATGCGCTCAAGCTGTTGCAGTCAGATGGCGAGCTGACAATGGCAAGCACGGGCAAGGATGAAGCCACGGGCAATCTGGTGACAAAAAGTTATACGGTGAAAGGCCCGGTGATGCTGATGTTAACGACGACCGCCATTGATGTGGATGAAGAACTGCTCAACCGCTGTCTGGTGCTGACCGTCAACGAATCCCGCGAACAGACCGAAGCGATCCATGCGTTGCAACGGCAAAAGCAGACGCTCGAAGGCTTGCTGGCTGAGAACGAACGCGACTATCTGACACAGCTTCACCAGAACGCCCAGCGGCTGCTGAAACCGTTAAATGTGGTGAATCCCTACGCCTCGCAACTGACGTTCCTGTCAGACAAAACCCGCACCCGCCGCGACCATATGAAATATCTCACGTTGATCCAGAGCATCGCGTTGTTGCATCAATATCAGCGGGAAATCAAAACCGCCGAACATCGCGGCAAGACACTGGAATATATCGAAGTGACCAAAGACGATATCCGGCTCGCCAATCAGTTAGCGCATGAAATTTTAGGCCGGACGCTGGACGAAATGCCGCCACAGACGCGCAAGCTGTTACTGCTGATCCAGCAGATGGCGCACGGCATGGCAGCAGAACAGGGGTGTGCCCTGAATGCAGTGCGCTTTACCCGGCGGGATATCCGGGCTTACACCCACTGGAGTGACAGCCAGCTAAAGCTGCATTGCCAGCGGCTCAGTGATATGGAATATCTGCTTGTTCACGGCGGCAGTCGCGGGCATCTGCTGCAATACGAACTGCTGTGGGACGGTGACGGTGACGGCGCGCACTTAAGCGGTCTGATCGTGCCTGTATGATGCTCGCAAGTCTGGGCGGAACAGAGGCAAGTCTATGCCAAGTCTGCCCCAAGTCGGGGCTAAGTCTGGGTAAGCAAAATAACCATAAAGCCACAGCCAGACAGGGTTAAGCACTCGCAAGTCTGACAAAACGAAAA
>NZ_JADEUG010000049.1 GCF_015163665.1 Xenorhabdus sp. BG5
ACTTGACATCAGAATCAATTACTGAAATCATTACCTTAAACAAGAAAAGGGTAACTGTTAAAATAGCTACCCTGTCATCTTGTCTTAAATGTTCTAATTAACCTTAACAGTACAAATTGAACTGATTAGGCTCTAACATTTAATTAACGATTGATTCTTTTTCGCGCTTTTGTCAGGAAATTTAACAACCTAGGACAAACCCGTATGGAAACTTGGTGCCGGAGGCGGAATCGAAAAACATTATAACTTGTTGAATAATCAAAGTCTATAACCTGACTTTCCTTTTATGCCCCTTTTAATGCCCCTAGATTTTTTTCCTTGCTTTTTCTTGCCTATCTGACTGATTTAACTTATTTATATCGTTTATTGTGTGATTTTCAACCATTTTAAAGCAAAAAAGCCGTGAGGGTTAAAAATGGTCAGATTTTGCTGCCATTTTACGCTCAGGGCTTAAGATAAAAAATATTCATTTTTACGACATCGATCACAAATTACAGCGGGTTATTCCTGGGGTTTACTGCGAATTTTACGCTCAATCAGTTGACCCTGTTTATCAAAATAGCGGCTGGGCCAGATTTCTGAGGGATGGACACCAAGATAGTTCGCAATGATCCATTCGCCTTTAGGCCACTGTCTGCTGAGTGCATTTGCTAGGGTTGATGAACTGAGTCCCGTCTCACGGGAGAGCGCCGCTAAGGTTGTACCACGTTTACGTAATGCTGCGATGATATCGGCCTGATGCCAGTCATTTTGAATATGGTTGTTATTCATTCCTGCTACCCCTTCCATTAATTAATATTGATGGTGGCGATTCAGACAGGGTTTGCAATACCGGAAAATACCCAACCGGCGAGGCCGAAGCCTCCCCTGTCTAAACCGCCATTGAAAGGGCGATAGCAAACACACTGGTAGAAATTTCCTACCAGTGGGGTATTTTCGCAGGGTTGCAAATCCCTGACCATTGGTATTTGCCAATGGCAGGAATACTTTAACTGATTGTTTTATTGGACTCAATAACTAAACAACTAAGTTTAACGACTATAAACCCGCTCAACGTAACGCCCACGACCATCACCATGCCCCAAATCCATTGAAACCAGTGCCCGAGCTTCCTGACGGCTAAAACCATTCTGTTGGTAAAAAGCCAATGCATCCTGTGCCCACGCATAGCGCAAACTATGGGGAGAATGACAGCCTGTTAAACCGATCTTTGTAGTCTGTGTCCGCCAGTAGTTCATGGCTTGTTTGAGGTCTGGCTTATCAATCAGCCTGTCGCCACGTTGTTCTGCAATAGCAATGGCCTGCTCAACAGCTTCTTTTACCGCTGCGACATCCAGTACGCGGGTTTGCCTTGGCCGACCACCTTTTGTCCCGAAAACAACATGCAGTTTTGGTTCTGGTTGATCTAACTGTTTGTACCAACTTTTCAATGAAGCACTGCATTGCACCGCTTCCTGAGAACGTAGCCCCATCAAACGGGCAAGTTTCAATGTGACGGCAAACCCAGCATCACGTTCAAGTGCTTTCTGATAAACAACCTGAAACGTGGCATCAGGGATCGCCTGTTTCGTTCCGGCGCGGCTAGTGCCGCTTAAGCCCAATGCCTGATTACTCAAGCGCGGAGAGGTTTCCAGTTTCTCCCGGCCCGCCATGCGGAAGATATTACGCAGTGCGGACATTTCATTTTGCACCGTTCGTTTAGCAATACCTTGAGATAAACGGGCACTAACATACTGTTCTACATGTTTGGCTTTCAAATGGCTGAGGCTTTTCACCTGAATATTCAGGCTCAACAACAACGCGCTCAAACGCCCTGCGATCCGAATACGGTCATGACAGGTTTTATGGCTACCGCCCCCTTGCCGGGCAAAAAATTTTAATTCCTTAATCAATCGGCTCATTGGCTTCCTCTTATTGATACCTGACAACATGCGAACTCTGGCGCGCGACAGTGTGGCAAAACAGAAAATGCCGGCCTTGCCCTTGACGGATATCTGTGCGCCAGAGTGAACGCAGGTTGAGGTATTGCGGGGTATCGGTTGAGTACGCGGTACTGCCGCCTGCATGAGCAGGTCATCCCCACCGGCAAAAAGCCAGCCTCGATATCGTCAAGTTCTCCTTTTTCAATCTAAAAATGCAGTGTCAGATTCACTGTGTGGTGAAGCAGGCGTGAGCCTGTTAGAGTTGCGTGGTTCTTTAGCTGCGGCGTCACTTTCAGCGGTAAACCTGCCAAAAGTGACGCCTTGTGTTCCACAAATAGTCAGCAAAAGTTATGCAACGTTGAAATGCCATCAGGCACAGCAAAATGCCGCAAGGTTAAGTGTCAAACGGTAGCAATGAGTTAATTGTTTAGGTGCAGAAAATTTATCTGCTGAATAATTCAAGCAGAGATAGCGAGAAGTATGAATCGGATGCGCGAAAGCCATCCTGTTATCCATTGAGGATAAAGGAAAATAGGCTTTATGTTGATATGAAAGATAAGTGCATGATCTAATGTTTACTACACTTGATTGGCAATATAAAAACACTTTTTGAGTGTATTTTTAGTTTAAGAAACCTTCATCACCAGACAAGGGGTTTATGTCTGACAATATCTGCTTCCAAAGGTGGGCAGATGTACCGCAATGTTTGCTCTCCCTTTCAGGCTACGGGAGTTTTGCTTCGCCACCCGAAGGCGATCTTTGCAGGCGATGAGATCATTAAGGTACAGGAAAGATGTTAACGGCTGAGCCGGATAAGGTCAATGGGTTGCTGAGCCTGTATTTTAAAATGTTGCTTAAACTCTGTATTTGAGACAAAAATCGAAATTTATTAATTAAATTAACGTATAATTCCGCGCGATACGCAAAGAAACGAAATTTTCTTTATTATTCATAAAGATTTTCAATTAAATACCGATAAGTGAATAGTTTGAATACCGCTATATGGAAGAAAAACATGAAAAATCGGAAGGAATCGCTGTACCTGCAAGAGCTGGCCTACCTGCGCGAAAAGATGAAGTTAGCCGCCGCCGAAAACCCGCATTTAGCCCCATTTCTGGGTCATCCCAATGACCCGGATATCCAGCGTTTACTGGAAGGTACTGCTCTCCTGTCTTCAAATGTGCGTAGCACCGTTGAAGACGACTTTCCGCAAGTTACCCATGAAATGTTGGATCGCATCTGGCCGCATGCCCTGCGTCCCGTCCCCCCGACCACGATCATTCAATTCAGCCCCCATAAGGGTATTCATCAGGGCGCGGTCAATATTCCACAGGGCACACCAATAACCGCGGTACAAGAGGAACAAAATTTACCGTTTCACACCTGCCGCCCCTTGCATATCGAGCCATTTGTGGTGCGGGATAAACAAATCCAAAAGACACGGGAATACAGTGATATTGTGCTGACGCTGCACCAGACAGGAAATACCCCGACCGCCTGGTCAGGCGGAAAGCTGTATTTCTTTCTGGGCACCGATCCATACCGGGCGGCACAATTAAGTTTGTGGTTGGATGCGCACATTGATGAGATCTACCTACGCACGACAGAGGATGAAAAAAGACTCCGAAACAGTAAGTTTCTGGGCTGGTCTGAAAATTTCCAGCAGCCCCTGTTGCCCACTGAAAACCTGCTATTCGCTCGTCTGCAACAGATGACTGAGTTTTATTGCCTGCCTCATGTGTTTAACTTCATGACGTTAGCTATCAATAAGCAATGCGATTTGGCATTAAACCCAGATGGCAGCTGTGAGTTGGTTATCCGTCTGCAAGGCGAGCTGCCAATCGATGATTTGGGCGATGCCTTTCAGTTGGGTTGTGTCCCGGCGGTGCATCTGGTGCCGATGGTCAGCCCACCTGTATCTCTCACGCCCGATAACCCGTGTTATCCGCTGCCTCTGGCAGAAACGGAGCGGCTTTTTCGTGTTAAAAGCATCCAAACCGCGAAACAACCGGGTGAGAAAAATGCTCAGGGCAGCGCACCGCGTGGCAAACCCAGTCATTTCCTGCCAATTAGCCAGTTTCACGCCAAAAACGACTGGCTGCTGGATGCCAGTGAACCCGATAACGTCTATTTTCAGTCACTGATAACCGACGATTTACTGGGGCGCCTTTACAACCAGATACACTTTTTCGGGATGGATGGGAAAGCGGCGAATAGCCTGTCACCCCAGTCCATATGTGCCCACTTCATCGGCTACCATGTGCAGGCCATGAAGCTGGGTATCGGTGACATTACGCTGACACAAGAATCGGTGCCCGCGCATTTATACGCGAGCAATATCACGCCGGTTTCCCCCGATTTTCCGCCGATGGTAATGGGAAAATCAGACTGGTCATTGATTAACCTCTTAAACTGTCCGCCATTTTTGCTTTTCCATGCTGAATTACTGAAAGATTTTCTCCGTTTATATGATTGTTATGCCGGCCATGATCGCGCCCTCAGCCGCCGGATGCAGCAGCACATTAACGGCATTGTCCATATTGACGCCCTGCCGGGCAGCCGCCTTGACAACACCAAATCGGGTCAGGGACGCGTGATTAATGGCAACACCTTGCACATCTACCTTGATCCGGCGTGTTATGAAAATGACGGCGTGATGTATCAGTTTTGCCGGATGGTTGACCAACTGCTGGCGTGCTTTGTCGTGCGGGATAATTTCATCATGTTAGAAATTTATCGGCAGGGTGGGCAGACAGTGTTATGGGAATTCAAGCAGCAGCTTGGCCTGCGCAGTGAAATGTAATGTGGTAAGAACAGAAAAATAAGGAAATAACCATGCTAAAAAGTGGATTACGTTTTGTTTGCCGGATAGGGAATTTACCCGAAAATACTTTTGCCGTGGCGGAGTTTACCCTGCGGGAAGGGCTTTCTGACCTCTTTACCCTGAACCTGACGTTGGTTCAGTCTCTACCAGCCAATCCCTTTAAACCTAGGCCGGAAATCGATTTAACTGCGCTGCTGATGCAGGAAGCGGTATTACAGGTCTTCCACGGTGAAACGGAACAACGCAAAATCACCGGGATTATTTCCCATGCTGACTGGTGCGGCACCGATGGCAATAAGACCCTGTACACCTTCACCGTACGTCCGTTCCTCTGGCGGCTGACCCTCAATCAGGACAGCCATATTTACCACCGCCAGAGTGTGCCGGATATCATGAAGCTGTTGCTGAAAAAACATAAAGTTCGCGCAGATTCCCAACTGGAAGACGCGCACCAGAGCAGGGAATACACCACCCAGAAACGGGAATCCGATTATGCGTTTTTCTGCCGGCTGGCCGCGGAAGAAGGTATCAGTTTCTGGTTTGAGGATGAAAAGTTATTTTTCAGTGACAGCCATCTGGGAATGACCGCTAACCTGCCGCTACAATACAACCCACAGCCGGAAACGGCCCACGGTATCGACACCCTTTATCAGGTGCGGCTGGGGGTCGGCATGGCACCGCTGCGCAGTATCCACAAAGATTACACCCCGGCCCACCCGTTTTACGCCCTGTCCCATATGGAAAGCAGTCCGGCGCTGCGGGAATTTGGTGCAACCAGCCCGTATACCATCTATGAAAGCTATGGCCGTTTTCAACGCGATGCGGCCGCGATCCCGTTTGTTAAATATCGCCATGAGGCGTTTGATACCCAGCGTCAAAACGGCAGCGGCAGCAGCAACTGCATCAAACTGATGCCGGGCAAAATCTTCGAAATCGACAATCACCCGCACGCGCCATTGAATGCGCGCTGGCAGATTATCACAATCAGCCACCACGGACGCTGCCCGCAGGCACTGGGAGACAACGGCGGTGAAGGCACCACACTGAGCAACCAATTCGGCTTTATGGATGGCCTGGCGGACTGGCGTCCGCCTTTCCACTACAAACCGCTGGCTGACGGTGATGAAAGTGCGACGGTGGTCGGGCCGGAAGGGGAAGAAATCTTCGTTAACAAAGACGGCGCGATAAAAGTCCATTTCCACTGGAACCGCTACGACAAGGCCAATGACAGCGCGTCCTGCTGGGTTCGGGTGGCTCAGGGCTGGAATGGCAACGGTTTTGGCTTTATGGCTATTCCGCGCATCGGGCAGGAAGTCATTGTCTCTTACCTCAATGGCGATATTGACCGGCCCATTGTCACGGGATGCGTCTACAATGCCGTCAACCGACCACCATTGGATTTACCAGCCGCCAAGACCCGCACCACGTTTAAGACCAAAACCCACAAAGGGGAAGGCTTTAACGAACTGCGCTTTGAAGATGCCAAAGGCAGTGAGGAAGTGTTTATTCATGCGCAAAAGGACATGAAAAGTCAGGTACTCAATGATGAAACCAGCAATATTGGTCATAACCGCACACACCATATTAAAAATGATGCGCATTTACGCGTGGATAATGAATACCGTGTCCAGGCAAACAATGATATTTCCCTGTCAACCGGGAAAAAGCTCCATATCAAGGCAGACGATGCCTTGCTGACACAAAGTGGCAATGAAATTCATCTGAGTTCCGGCGCTAAGGTCGTGATTGATGCGGGTTCTGAACTGACCATTCAGGCCGCAGGGCATTTTCTGAAAATTGATGCAGGCGGGATCACCAGCAGCGCTGCGGTTAACTTTGGTAGCGGTGCGCCGGGTAATGGCTCAGGCTGGGGCGGCAAGTTACCGGATATGCTGGATAAACTGTCACCCATTAATGTAGCTCAGGCGGAAAAAAGGGTTACCGTGCCGCCGGAAAAAATTTGCCTGTCCTGCCTAATGGCAGCGGCATCAGCAGGTTCTGTGATGGTCATGAGGGGAGAATGATGACGGCTACGTTAAAGGAAAAATGGGAAAAATACCGGGAAACCAGCCCGGAGATAAAATTATATGCGTTGGTGGACGGTTTACAGTACGAGCGCTGCTTTGGTGACGAATTGACTTATCTTGAAGGTGCGAACAATCCGTTATTCCGGCAATTCCCGGATGCGGAAATCGCCTTTGCCGGGCCGTGGTTATTTGATATGAATCAGGCTCAGGCATGGGAAGAAAAATTCTTACGGCTGGAAAGCGTCGCACCGGCAGTTTCATGGCTGTACTCAACACTGTCATTGGACAAACTAACCCGCCATCTCGAATCACAGTTAAATATCCGCTTAAAGACAGGTAAAACCGCATTATTGCGTTTTTACGATCCCCGCGTTCTGCATCAAATCCCGCATATCTTTACACCGGAACAGTTAACTGCGTTCACTAAAGATATTGAAGAGTGGAGTTATCAACTTGATAACAATCATCACATCGTGAAAGGAAACTAATGGCTATGGACAAAAACAGTATTACTTCAGTCTTCTCTGATTTGAAAAATAAAGCCTCCAAAAGTATTGAGGCTCAAAAGAGTAAAATGACTCATCCCACAAGAGTTCCCAATTGTTCAGGGAAAGTGGGCGATCCGGGCGTGAAATGCAATCAAAAATTCAGCCATCAGCTAAAATTATTACCGATTGAGAATCAGGTTAATGTCAGTAATGTGCCTTATGCTTATATCTCCATTCCTGCCAGAGGATTCGGTAAAACCAATGGAAAAGGTGAAACCGACCGTATTATGACTAAACAGCCTGAAGAGGTAACCGTACTGGTCGGAAAACTGGCTAAAAGCTATGAACGAAGGGGCGGTAATTTTGGTTCATTGAAAGAACTTGAAGAAAGAAAAATCAGCCTTATTACAAATACCGGTGAGCCAACTACAGAGAAACCTTATATTAGTGGTTATGATTATATTACCGTGGTTGGTGCTAGAACAGCACCCTGGATACATACTGTCGATGCAATTCCGGGAGGAATTAAAAGGACAGTTTTGGAGAGGAATCACTTTTTAAAAGAATCAGAGGGAAATCAGTACCGTTTTATTAATTGTGGATTATATCAGTTGCAGCTTTTCCCTAAACCAAGCCAGGGCGATCATGCAGTTCAGCGCATTATGGTAGTATTTCAGTTAGGACATACGGAAAAGGATATTGAGAGAATTAATGACTATACTAAAAAATTAGGTGGTCGTATTCATTATGTTAAAAATATACAGGAGTTTATTGATTTTTTAAATTTGAGAAAACAGAAAAAAAGGTTAATTAAGGAAATGGTTTTTTTCTGTCATGGCATCA
Organism: Xenorhabdus sp. BG5; assembly: GCF_015163665.1. Classification (GTDB taxonomy): domain Bacteria; phylum Pseudomonadota; class Gammaproteobacteria; order Enterobacterales; family Enterobacteriaceae; genus Xenorhabdus. The sequence goes on from NZ_JADEUG010000049.1 coordinate 8,105, forward strand.
TTGATTATGCCTCGTTTCATTATGCAGGAGATAATGAAGATGATGGTTTATTCGGACCGAAAGAAATCGAAAAGGTATATGAGTCGATATTTGACTTTGATTCTAAACTAACAACATATGCTTGTCGTGCAGGTATTTCGGTAAGTGGTGATGATTTGACTGGTAAAGATGCTGGTCAGGATAAAAGCCCCGCTCAACGGATGGCGAATACATGGGATATTGAGGTGAAAGCTTTTGAGATGCGTTCTCTTTATGACAGCGTTTATGGAACGGGAAAAGAGATAAAAGAGGCAGAGGAATATGATACCGTGATAAAAAAATATAAAGCTGATCTTGAAGTTTATAAAAAAGAAAAGGCAAAAGGTAATGTAAATGCTAAACCACCAGAAAAACCGAAAGATTATGATATAATGAAAAATCGGAACACTGATGTAACAGTACGGGAATCAAATAAAAGTAAAGGTAATGGCCCTATTGCTCCGAATGGTTCTTGGCATTTACCTGGGACAGCAAGTGATCCTCTTGGGTTAAAAAAAGGATTACAAAATTACAAACCTGTTGAGTGGAAATCATGAGGTTACATAATAAAAAATTATTTATCAGAATAATTATTTTAATAATTTTACTTTTACTTCTGTTAGGATTTTACTATATGTATATGCAAAAATATCAAATGGCTGTTAATGTTTCAGTGTATGATGAAAAATCTATAGATTTTCCATCAAAAAAAGTTGTATTTGATGCCAGCGAGTGGTTGAAAAATCCTCAGTATATTAAAGTTAATGATTTCTTTCTGATTAATAAAAAAATAAATCCTATAGAAGATTTAAATACTATATATATAACAACAGAATTGCAGTTTGAAATTGATAAATTAGAAAGTGACTTTCCTGAACTACGAAAATTAAGAAATATGGATGCTTTAGAATTTTCTGATTTAATCGAAAATAAAATTAGCTATGAATACATATATAGCCAATTTGATCAAAAATCATTAAAGCCAGAACAGGATGTTTTTCTTATCTCATTTCTATACAATGGAAATAAATATGAAGTTGAAATGATAAGAAAAATATGTAATGGAACATATTTGTATACTTCACTTAGTGGAATTTACAAAGAAGGTGAATGGTATAAATCCAATATGAATTTTTTAACATACAGAGATTATCTTGCAGGAAAAATTGATTCATATAAATAATAAATATTGAAATCTATAATTGCTGGAATCTCAATACAATAAGACGGTGTTTTTCCAGTAATTATAGTGAGAAAAATAAAACTTTTTGAAAATAGACCACGGAATTATAAATATACTAAGTGGAAATCATGAAAACATCTAAAATAAAACTATTTATCATAATGGCTTTTTTAATAGTCCCATCTTTATCAGTAAGTTACTTTATGTATATGCAAAAGTATCAAATGGCTATACTTGTTCCAGCATATGGTGAAGAACCATCAGAATACCCTAATAAAAAAGTTTGGTTTGATGCCAGTGAGTGGTTATCTACTTCTCAGTATATTAAAGTTAGTGATTTTTTTATTATTAATAAAAAATATACTCCAATTGATTCCATTGATAAAATTGATGTTTTGAATGCTCTGAAAATAATACGACCATTACTGTTTGCGCTTGATGATCTAGGAAGCTCTTTCCCTGAGTTACATGAATTAAGAAACATTGGTCGCATAAATACCCTTGATTTAATGAAAGATAAAATAAATTATGAATATATATATAGTGAATTTAATGAGGAATCACTAAAACCAACACACGATTTTTTCTTGATTAAATTTACTCATAAAGGAAAAAGGTATGAATTGCTTATAAGGAGAAGAACATCTGATGGAGGATATATGTACGACCATTTTTATTCTATTTACAGAGAAAATGAATGGCATAAGAACAATAAAAACATCATGACATACAGAGACTACCTCGCAGGAAAAATTGATTTATATAAATAATGAATTTTGAAAAATAGCTGCTGGATCTTAAATTATATAAGTAATATATTAACCAGAAGTTATAGTGTTTAACTATTATAATCGGAGATACCATAAATATGACAATAGAAATTAATGAAGAACAATGGAATAGGTTACAAAATAATTCATTAAATGCTTATATTGATGAATTAGTCGCGCATTGTAATGAATCCTATCCCTACCTTGAAATAAAGTTAGGTAAAGATGGTTTAAAATTAGCGCTAAAAAATGCAATAGAAAAAGCAAAAAATGAGGGTTTTGATCAACGCGGGCCTGTTCAGATTTATACAGATCTACTTATTTTATTTGGTACAGATTTTCACACTGATCCACAATATGCATGGATAAAAATAATACTCAATAATAACTCTAATATTGGGCAGTTAGAAAAAACAACTTTGCTTTATCATGAGGTTACTCGATATTTAAGTAGGGTGCATGGTGAACAAGATGAAAATTTGAAAGCCAATATTATTAAATTTCAAAACATCAATATTGAACATTTAAATGTTCAATGGAATACCTATGAAAATAATGTATCCATACTGTTAAAATCGCTATTCCCACAAAAATATCAATATATTGAACAGAATAATATCAAACATTTTATCCGACTTGGTATTGAAAAATCTAATCAGTATGGTATAGAAAACTCCAATCATTCAGCATTTATAACACTAATCATGTTTTTATTAGGGCATGAATTCGATCAAGATATTTTTTTACCTCATTTAAACACAAAATTGTTTAAACAATATTATTCTGACACTGATGCATTAATTATGGAAATGGAAAAAAATATTAAAGAGTATTTGAAAATACTGCTTAAATAACATAGAAATATTTTATCCAATTGAGGAAGGAGTCAATATGCCAAATAAAGCTGTTATCCGGTTAAACGATACCACTGATCACGGTGGTACAGTGATCACCGCTATTGATGGTTATGTCTATCAAGGGATTCCTATTGCTGGTAAAGGTGATTTAGTTGTTTGTCCAAAATGTGAAGACACATTCCCAATAGTGGAAGGGAGTGAATCTTTAAAATATAAGGGTAAACAGATTGCTTTGGAAGGCATGAGCACAGCTTGCGGGGCTAAACTGATTGCCAGCCAGAAAGGATTTCTTGCTTAAGTCTGAATAGCGGTCATTTTGAACCATAGTTACACTGACGCGCTGCGCTTGTCTTCTCCGTCTCACCGGGTTAATGTATTAACCCGGTGAGACGGAGAGCTGAAAAAAATAACCGTTATTCTCGACTATCTTTATATAAACACACCCATTTTCACGGGATAACGGGGTAAATGATATATTTATTATATATTTCATAATGTTAACCTATCCCATGTTATCCCAGCGTATCCCGTGACATAACATCAATACTTAAAATCATTTTAAATTCAATAAATTATAACCTGCCAGAGAAAAATCTTTTTTGGGATAAGCTCTATTTTCATAATATCGCTTTTTGTAATCACGCTATGTTACGGGATAGGGCGGGATAATACGGGATAAGTGAAATATTTATAACTTATTGATATAGTTTAAAATAAATATCTCTTATCCCAATATCCCGTTATCCCAACGTTTTTTTAATTCTACGTGGATGTTAATCTTCATCCTTGAAAAGGACGACGACAAAACGCCCTTGAGTACCATTTACTGAAATAGTTTTACTGATAAAGCGGTCTTTCTCTGCTTTAACCAACATTCCAACTTCTTCTAAGGCTTCAAAGCCGGACTTCTTCTGTAAGCCCTGCAATATCTCTGCTTCAAATACTCTGGGAATAATGTGATATTCCGCCTGTCCATCATGGCGGCGGTTATGTACCAGATACCCAGCAAGATCACTAATTCTCATGGCGTATGAGGTATCAATATCGCCATTTGGCCTGCCGTAAGTATAAGGCTGGAAGCGTGAAAGCCCGTATTTCTGGATAAAGTCACGGGTTCGCGTGATAACCTGATATTTTTCCCGGTTTCCGATACCAAAATCAGCTAACCAATCATCGAAACTTTGCTTTATCGCCGCATGACTCGCTTCTTTACTCCAGCCAGTGATATGAGCAGCCAGTTCTCCTGTGGCATCCAGTAACGCGAAACGAACGGCAACACGCTTGACTTGGGCAGAGGCTTCTTCTGGCAGGCGATCAAGCCACTCTTTTTCTTTACTGGCGGTCAGCTCGATGACCTGTTCCTGATGCTCAGACAACCATTGAATCCATGCCCGCCCTGCTGCACCACAATAACGTTTGGATTCACGTTTAATGGCTCTTGCATGAGAATCACCATCTTCATGACCATTGAAACATTCCGTATCAATAAAGGGCACACTGAGCAACCTGACGAGCTGCCCGGCTTTTGGTGTGATCCCGCCTTTAATCAGGAATGTTTCTAAATCTTCTTCACCTGTTGAAAGTGCAGCAATTTTCCAGCGGATCACGGCACGGTTTCCGCCTTCACGTTTTCCCTGAATTTTACCGACACCGTTAAACAGGCTGTAGGCACTGTTTGCGACCTCTTTCGGGTTGGAGCTTTGACCGATTTCATCAATGGGCATGAAACCATCATTACGGGCTGCGGCTTCGTTGTTTAAACCGTGATTAGTGCCGTGCCACGATAACTTAAGTTCTTCGGGATCGCCGTATAAGCTGCTGGCAGCCTCAACAGTGGTGGTTTTCCCTGCTGAGGATTGAGCAAATAAATGCACACCAAAGCAGCTACCGCCGGTCAGTGAGTTAAGCGGGGCAGACAATCCTACCAGTACGCCCAGCATCATTGAGCGGTTGCCTTGCAGCAATGCGGCAACGTGTGTTTTCCATTCTTCGGTGCTTCCCCTGACCACATAACCGGCAATTGCGGATGTACCGCCACTGAACGCCACGGGCATATAGGGCTGACCGATGATTTCACCATCTGGCATGACATACGCCCCACAATGCCAGCCAGCTTTCTGTGTCACGACCCATTCACGGCGATCGCCGCTGCGTTGCAGGTGTTCAGCCAAAATGGGCAACAGACTGTTTTTTACGGTAATGTTCATGCCCCGTGAACGTAATCTTGCCCAACCGATCGGCATCCCGATTTCGCGGCGCGGCAGGGCTTCAATGATACATTTTCCCGTGCCTTCCTGATGTAGCTTAATAATGAGATAACCTTCGCTGCCATCGTTGCCAATACCCACTATCTCCATGTAATCACTGAGCCATTTTTCAACTTCGACGATCTCGCCGCCTTGTTCTTTAGGTTCAACCCAGTAAATTCCTTTCTTACGGATATCGACATGGGGCTTTAACGGGTCGTATTCTTTCTCCCGGCATTCATCTAAATTAATTACCACAGTTTTTGGTACTGCTACCTTATTTCCCACTTGATACAAACCCTGACTGAATGCCTGCTTTGCTGCCTCAATACCATAATGCTGGCGATAATCATCCCAGTCGGCTTTAACAGCACCCGGTGGTAACGTGACCCAACCATTCACCGCAAGGGCAACTTTTTCTGCCGAGATTTTGCCGACATTCACTTTGGGTTTCCCGTTCTTATCCAGTTCGTTGGGGCGATGCCAGTCATTATCGGCTGCAATAATGATTTTTGTGTCCGGCCAGCGTTCCCGGACGGCTTTGGTAACAGAATACAAATTGCCCTCATCCAGTGCCGCCAGAACGGTGCCTTTACAGAGCTGGTTAACCGTGAGTGCTGTGGCGTAACCTTCGGTAATAATGACTGTATCCGGGTGTGCCTCCAGTGCTGACACGGGAATAAATGCTCCTTTTTTCTGGCTACCGGATAAGAGTTTTTTATCGCCATTGGGTTTGATGATCTGCGCCCCTGTGACTTTTTTATCCAGTGCTGTCAGTGCCAGCACAGTCGAATTATCGAACAGTAGTCGCTGATCAAGGTGTTGTAGCCCCTTTGCAGCCAGATAGGGCGATTGCCCGACGACAGTTTGCGCCATCAGCGCCGCCACCCTTTCGGCAATCGGCTGTGTTGGATAATGGGTTTCTTTGGCTGGCTTGTGTTCGGGCAAAGGTAGCGCCAGTACATTAGCGACAACTTTTGCCGCCTCAGTGATGGAAATCCCTTTGATTTTTGCCACTAAATCCAGTCCATCACCATAGTTCGGGGCGTCACACTGTCGGCAATGCCAGTTGCCATGATGATGATCGTCGATAAAGTGAAACCGGTCAGTACCGCCACAGACAGGGCAGGCACCATGCTTTCCCTTTGACGGAATAGTAATGCCACAGGCAGGAAGCAGATTTTCCCAGGAATACATAGCGGAGGTTTTCACAGTTTGGATCAGATCAAGTGGTTTTTGGTTACTTGATATTTTTTGTTGTATAAATTTAGGGCGAGTTTGGGTATGCTGTGTATCAGCCATAATTTTTTACCTTTCTTAATGGTTGTTGGTTAAACGCCTCGCAGTGTTGGTCGCACTTCGGGGCGTTGTATTTTATGCTACGTTTCTTATGTCATATTCTTTTCTGTGTTATGCCGCCCGTGATTCCGCGATACGCTGGGCGATCCAGTTATCAATTTCGGCTTCAATAAAGGCTACGGAACGTGGGCCAATCTTGACCTGCTTCGGGAATGCCCCGTCGCTAATCAGTTTGTAGATCCACGCTTTGCTGTAACCTGTTCTGCGTTGCACTTCCGGCAGACGGAGCAGGCTTACTTTTAATTCTGCCACTGTCATGTTTAATTCTCCTGTTACCGAGTCCTTGAGCGCTCATCGTGGACGTTGTTTGATGACAGGCGGATTATTCCAAAAAGCAAGACTTAATGAACAGCGTTAATTGTTTTTCTCCCGATGAAAATTAACGGGTTGCAAATTGTACTAGCGGTTTTTTCTGTCACGCAGCGGTTTGGCGAAGTCATACGGTGTGATGGACTTTTCCCGGTTGGCATCCAGATAATCCGCCCACCACTGCACCATCAGCCGCCGTTCGTCCAGATGCTTAGAGGTGTGAATATAGGCTGCCCGGACGTTGTTGCGTTCGATATGACTGAGCTGGCGCTCGATGGCGTCATCGCTCCACAGGCCAGATTCACCCATTGCACCGCGCGCCATTGTGCGGAATCCATGTCCACAGACGTCGGTCTGGGTGTCGTAGCCCATATTGCGTAACGCGCTATTAACGGTGTTTTCACTCATGACTTTTGCAGAATCATGATCACAGGGAAACACAACTTCGCAGTTTCCACTTAGTACGTGCAAGTCTTTGAATAACGAGACCGCTTGACGGCTCAGGGGCACAATATGCTCAGTTTTCATTTTCATGCCGCGCTCAGAAAAGCGAACACCTTTGATGGGTTTTCGTGTAGCGGGAATTTTCCAGACCGCGTTGTCAAGGTCGATTTCCTGCCAGCGGGCAAATCGCAGCTCACTGGAGCGGACAAACGTCAGCAGCGCCAGTTCTACGGCGATCTTGGTCAGCAAGCGCCCACGATAAGCTGATAATCGGTTCAGGAGGTCAGGCAAGTATTCATGGGGCAGGGCAGGGTGATGGCGGGATTTTGTAGTGGTGAGTGCGCCTGCCATATCATTAGCCGGGTTAGATTCTAGAATGTCATTCTGGACGGCATAGCGCATGATGGCAGTAACACGCTGTCGCAGGCGCTGGGCGATATCGTGTTTACCCTGTTCATCAATGGCTTTGACTGGCGCTAACAACTGGCTGGTGCGGAGTGTGGTAATATCGCGAGAGCCGATATGGGGGAAAATGTACTGTTCAAGGCTACGCAGGACTTTTTGACGGTGGCTGTCGCTCCAGCGTTTGTTACTGGCATGCCAGGCACGGGCAACCTGTTCGAAGGTATTTACTTTGGCGGGCGTTGGTGTGCCTTTTTTCTCCGCTTTGGGATCGATGCCTTGTGCCATCAGCTTTTTGGCTTCATCCCGTTTGGCGCGGGCATCGGCTAATGATACGGCGGGATAGACACCAAATGCCAAACGGTCTTCTTTCTTGTCAGTCGGGCGGTAATACTTCATCCGCCAGTATTTAGATCCGCGAGCAGTGACTTCTAAATAGAGACCACCGCCATCGGCGAGTTTATAGGTTTTTTCTTTGGGTTTTGCGGTTTCGATTTGTCGTGCGTTTAGTTTCATTATTAAGGGCATTCTGGTAATCGAATGGTAGGTGCCCCGAATTATGCCCTTCGCTGCATCTTGATTGCAACAGACGAAACTAGACGTAAAAATAAGAAAGGGTGTTGATTTTGCTAGGTTTGACAGAAATTGTTTTACTGGGCTGGACTTCACTGGAAGTTGAAGTGGTGCCCGGA
>NZ_JADEUG010000005.1 GCF_015163665.1 Xenorhabdus sp. BG5
GATATTTATAATCGGTCTAGGCCACACTTAGCGCTAAAATATCAAACGCCCGATGAAGTACATCATCAGGCGTTAAGTAAAAATAGTGTCAACGTATATCAGGACTAGACATCACTTGTCTGAAAAAATAACTCAGTTGATTTTAATTTTATTTTTTTATGGCTGATGAAACGGCACAATAAACCTGTTATTTATATTGAGAAGATGGGAAGAAAAGAAAATGTTTCAATTTTTAAATCAGAGTTCCCAAGGGCGAGGCGCATGGTTATTGATGGCGTTGACAGCTCTTATCCTGGAAGCGACAGCACTCTATTTTCAACATGTGATGCAGTTACAGCCTTGCGTAATGTGCATTTATGAGCGTGTTGCGTTGTTTGGTATTATAGGCGCTGCGCTGCTTGGTGTAATCGCACCTAAAACGCCTTTGCGCTGGTTGGCTATCTTGCTGTGGATTTATAGCGCATGGAAAGGATTACAACTGGCATGGGATCACACCATGATACAGTTATATCCTTCTCCGTTTAATACGTGTGACTTTTTTGTCCAATTCCCATCTTGGTTACCGTTGAATGATTGGTTACCCTCAGTGTTTCAGGCGCTTGGGGATTGTTCGATGAAACAGTGGGAATTTTTAACCCTGGATATGCCGCAATGGCTGATTGGTATTTTTGCCGCTTATCTGCTGGTGAGTATATTAGTGTTAGTGAGCCAATTTTTTCGCACTCAGGGTAGATCTTAAAAGTAAAAAATTACCCCCAAAAGGAGTCGATAAAGGCTCCTTTAATACCTTCCCTACATTCAGCTCCCTATCACAATAATAAAAAATGCGATCTGTATTGCAGATAATAAATCAGAAAAAATGGAAAAGTGAATTTTACTGATTTATAGGCTGAAAAAATGGTAGAATTTTTTCTCTTAAAAAATATTTTATAAAACAACCAGATAAAATTGGGGGTGTTCCCCGTAAGCACGGGGATAAACCGAACTTGAAGAAAGAAAAATCAGCCTTATTACAGGTGTTCCCCGTAAGCACGGGGATAAACCGTTGGCCGGGCAATGTTCGTCAATTGGTTAATGGTGTTCCCCGTAAGCACGGGGATAAACCGGTATTTAAAGAGCTGGCGGGGAATATGGTTCAGTGTTCCCCGTAAGCACGGGGATAAACCGGGCCCATTATGGAAGTTATTTCGATACTCCAGCGTGTTCCCCGTAAGCACGGGGATAAACCGCGATGAGAGCGGCGAACCGATCATCGTCATTGGTGTTCCCCGTAAGCACGGGGATAAACCGGCAGGATTGGGGATCGCCTATCATGCTAAGCCGTGTTCCCCGTAAGCACGGGGATAAACCGCGACCTTATTATCTACCGCTTGCTGATTGGCAGTGTTCCCCGTAAGCACGGGGATAAACCTGCCTTTCCAGCACCTATGACTTTGGTAATGGCGTGTTCCCCGTAAGCACGGGGATAAACCGAAATTTGGCTCAATGGCAACTCATTACCTGATGTGTTCCCCGTAAGCACGGGGATAAACCGTGAACTATCACCTAACGCAATAGAATTAGTTGGTGTTCCCCGTAAGCACGGGGATAAACCGCGCAAAGGGCATTGAAAAGTGCTTCACGCTGAGTGTTCCCCGTAAGCACGGGGATAAACCGATTCCAGAGTTGGAATGCGGATCTCTTTGGTCGTGTTCCCCGTAAGCACGGGGATAAACCCAGTTCTTCATTAAATAATGCGGCCAGGATATCGTGTTCCCCGTAAGCACGGGGATAAACCGGCTTGACATATTACCGATTCTGCTATTAATTTGTGTTCCCCGTAAGCACGGGGATAAACCGTTTATTGAGTATACATCTCTGATTTATTAAATGTGTTCCCCGTAAGCACGGGGATAAACCGGCTGGCGAGCTCACGTTCTACTAGCCCTTTCAGTGTTCCCCGTAAGCACGGGGATAAACCGCTATTAGAACCACGTGTAATTGTCGCAATGCCGTGTTCCCCGTAAGCACGGGGATAAACCGCATGATAGCCGCCATGTTCTGCGGCGTGGAACGTGTTCCCCGTAAGCACGGGGATAAACCGATATTGCATTAATGAAAGAGCTTGGTTTGAAGGTGTTCCCCGTAAGCACGGGGATAAACCGTTGGGTTTTTTGCCCAATCTAAACCATAAATGGTGTTCCCCGTAAGCACGGGGATAAACCGATATGGAGCGTTTTTATCAGCACCTTGAACAGGTGTTCCCCGTAAGCACGGGGATAAACCGGGCAAAATGCGCTGGGTGGAACAGCATTGGCGGTGTTCCCCGTAAGCACGGGGATAAACCGCCTGTGCATTACGAGAACAGTTCGGCCAGCCAGTGTTCCCCGTAAGCACGGGGATAAACCAGCAGGTGAGTATTTGGGGGAGCTTATTTTTCAGTGTTCCCCGTAAGCACGGGGATAAACCGACTGTGATCCTCAAATGATAAAGCGCCTAAAAGTGTTCCCCGTAAGCACGGGGATAAACCGGGTTATAACCTTGGTTTGTTGATTTGTGAAGAGTGTTCCCCGTAAGCACGGGGATAAACCGTTTGGTGACAAGGGATCTAACACCTTGGGTCAGTGTTCCCCGTAAGCACGGGGATAAACCGATTTCCAGCATTATTTTGGGTCAAAAACGTCCGTGTTCCCCGTAAGCACGGGGATAAACCGATTTATTTCATTACCAAAATCACGTAATAGCGTGTTCCCCGTAAGCACGGGGATAAACCGTCTCTTTCTGAACTGTTGCAGGGCATCAATGAGTGTTCCCCGTAAGCACGGGGATAAACCGGGGAAGAGTCATTGCAACAAGTGGCAATGCGAGCGTGTTCCCCGTAAGCACGGGGATAAACCGTTGCTAAGAACGCGAAAGTGATGGTAGAAGTAGTGTTCCCCGTAAGCACGGGGATAAACCGCATCGCACTCTGCCAGATAGCCGTGTGCATCAGTGTTCCCCGTAAGCACGGGGATAAACCGGTGAAGGCATTGATGCCTCAATGATAGGTATCGTGTTCCCCGTAAGCACGGGGATAAACCGGTCAAAGACTTTACGCAATATCAGTTTTCTCAGTGTTCCCCGTAAGCACGGGGATAAACCGGTTCATATGAATAATCAATATACGTGTGTAGCGTGTTCCCCGTAAGCACGGGGATAAACCGTTATGAGCCAGAATAAACCCAATCGCCAAAGAGTGTTCCCCGTAAGCACGGGGATAAACCGCTCTGATACTGGCTCTGGTGCCTATCCATCATGTGTTCCCCGTAAGCACGGGGATAAACCGTTATGCCATTGGCGTTAGGTCAACATCCCGCAGTGTTCCCCGTAAGCACGGGGATAAACCGCATCATAACAAAATCAAAATTTTATTTATTTAGTGTTCCCCGTAAGCACGGGGATAAACCGACCTTATGGCGAGGAATACGGATGTTGTGGCAGTGTTCCCCGTAAGCACGGGGATAAACCGGACTTTCGCACCGAAATAAGACAATTCCATCGGTGTTCCCCGTAAGCACGGGGATAAACCGTGGTGGATATTTAGCCAAATATAGCGGTGCTGGTGTTCCCCGTAAGCACGGGGATAAACCGAAACGCGCCGTACAGTCTGAGAAACGCCGTCAGTGTTCCCCGTAAGCACGGGGATAAACCGTGTGACGTGATCCGCAATGCCGAGCTCGCGCCGTGTTCCCCGTAAGCACGGGGATAAACCGATCCCATTACGCAAACAACCTTAATTAAGACTGTGTTCCCCGTAAGCACGGGGATAAACCGTATTTGGCGTCAAAAAGCTGGCCGATGCGTTAGTGTTCCCCGTAAGCACGGGGATAAACCGATTTTCGGGTTGGAAAGAGGCCGGAATGCGAAGTGTTCCCCGTAAGCACGGGGATAAACCGTCATTATATTGAGGGAGTACAAAGTGGCAAAAGTGTTCCCCGTAAGCACGGGGATAAACCGACATTCGGGGCTTTTTAAGATACGCCATTTAGGTGTTCCCCGTAAGCACGGGGATAAACCGTTGTCAGGTACAAGGTAAGTTTTCGATGGATCGTGTTCCCCGTAAGCACGGGGATAAACCGTTCTTTGTACATCGGCTTTTCCATATAAATCTGTGTTCCCCGTAAGCACGGGGATAAACCGGCCATATTTTAAGCTGATAGCGTAATCATCTGGTGTTCCCCGTAAGCACGGGGATAAACCGACATCCGAGTAAAGAGATTAACGAAAAATTAAGTGTTCCCCGTAAGCACGGGGATAAACCGTAAATCCGTAAATTCATCATGCGCAAAAACCGGTGTTCCCCGTAAGCACGGGGATAAACCGGAAATACCGTTACCGAGCGATACGGTAACGGAGTGTTCCCCGTAAGCACGGGGATAAACCGGTCACTGGTGATAACATGGGTAATGTTTTCTGGTGTTCCCCGTAAGCACGGGGATAAACCGTATCAGAAAAATATTCATATTCATTCAGTTGAGTGTTCCCCGTAAGCACGGGGATAAACCGGTAACGATACCGATAATTAAAGCTGGCAGAAAGTGTTCCCCGTAAGCACGGGGATAAACCGCAGTAAACCACCGACGCCAAACAGGATAAAACAGTGTTCCCCGTAAGCACGGGGATAAACCGTCATTTAATGAACAGGCATATTGATTTATTTAGTGTTCCCCGTAAGCACGGGGATAAACCGAAAACGCGCTGAGGTTTTTTCTTCTATAAGAAGTGTTCCCCGTAAGCACGGGGATAAACCGCGATGGAGCCTGAATTCAAAGCTTACCAACACGTGTTCCCCGTAAGCACGGGGATAAACCGACATTTCTTTTCCTTTGTTTGTCCTGGAATGAGTGTTCCCCGTAAGCACGGGGATAAACCGAATCCAATCAGGCTCTATATGAGCATCCCTGTAGTGTTCCCCGTAAGCACGGGGATAAACCGTAATAGTTGAAAAAGATAATGGCTAAATAGTGGTGTTCCCCGTAAGCACGGGGATAAACCGCCCGGCGGATTGATGTGTCCATACGGCGTGCTGTGTTCCCCGTAAGCACGGGGATAAACCGATCACGCCCCAGCAACAGGATTGCCTTAGCGGGTGTTCCCCGTAAGCACGGGGATAAACCGCCTTTCTCTTTGGCCAGTAGGGTCGCTTGTGACGTGTTCCCCGTAAGCACGGGGATAAACCGACCTGAATATTTATTTGCAGATGACCCAACACGTGTTCCCCGTAAGCACGGGGATAAACCGATAGTTCCCACTGTTACCCCCAAACTGGACGAGTGTTCCCCGTAAGCACGGGGATAAACCGAATGACTTCAAATAAAGACGTGCCCAGTCCCGCGTGTTCCCCGTAAGCACGGGGATAAACCGAATGGACTGCACCGTGCCGACGTGGAAAAACTGTGTTCCCCGTAAGCACGGGGATAAACCGCCCCTGACTATTACCAGTAGTTGGGGGCTTCGGTGTTCCCCGTAAGCACGGGGATAAACCGCACATGCACATAACGATCATTTTGCAATGTCAGTGTTCCCCGTAAGCACGGGGATAAACCACCATTCGGGCTGACTGGCCCGCCGTTTTTAGTGTTCCCCGTAAGCACGGGGATAAACCGGACTCTTTGCAATATCATCCAACTGCGACTTAGTGTTCCCCGTAAGCACGGGGATAAACCGGGTGCTTGCGAGCACCCTTTGTAATATTAAGCGTGTTCCCCGTAAGCACGGGGATAAACCGATTCTGGTGTTGTGAAAATATTATCAATATTAGTGTTCCCCGTAAGCACGGGGATAAACCGCAGACAGGATAACAGTGTTTCCAGTGAAAGCAGTGTTCCCCGTAAGCACGGGGATAAACCGGGTGGAGTAGGTAAAACCACAACAGTAGTAAAGTGTTCCCCGTAAGCACGGGGATAAACCGGAGTGAGGCAGCGCAACAATGAATATCAGCGCGTGTTCCCCGTAAGCACGGGGATAAACCGGCGGTTTGTAGTAACCGGGGCGTAGTGCCCCTAAACACTATTTTGATTCGTGTTCCCCGTAAGCACGGGGATAAACCGCGCTAAACAGGGCGGGGATGTTGGCGGTTCAGGTGTTCCCCGTAAGCACGGGGATAAACCGTGGTGGCTGAAGAGCACATTGTGTTTGATACGGTGTTCCCCGTAAGCACGGGGATAAACCGCACAACGTAACTATTTCACAATCTATTTTGTCGTGTTCCCCGTAAGCACGGGGATAAACCGGCGATTATTTTTTTCTGTGTTTTGCTAGAGCAGTGTTCCCCGTAAGCACGGGGATAAACCGGTGTGGGCGCAGCGGGCGTATTGGTCTGTTTTGTGTTCCCCGTAAGCACGGGGATAAACCGAGCTTAGCTACCACGCTTAATACTCAACTGTGGTGTTCCCCGTAAGCACGGGGATAAACCGATCGGGTAATAAAGGTTATTTGTCGCAAATGGGTGTTCCCCGTAAGCACGGGGATAAACCGCATATCTAGGCAGCCAGCAATAAACCCCTCCGGTGTTCCCCGTAAGCACGGGGATAAACCGTACAGCAAAGGCGGCAACGAAACTGACCTGAAGTGTTCCCCGTAAGCACGGGGATAAACCACCTCACAAGAGGACGGTAATGCCGTACTGGGTGTTCCCCGTAAGCACGGGGATAAACCGCGATTTCCAAAATAAATCTGGGACGCTTAATCGTGTTCCCCGTAAGCACGGGGATAAACCGAACGCCGCCGATGGCACCGCCGATCCCTTTATGTGTTCCCCGTAAGCACGGGGATAAACCGGTCCTCAAGGTGTTGGTTGATAGCTGGCGTGAGTGTTCCCCGTAGGCACGGGGATAAACCGCAATTCCTATCCACTCAATAATGCAGCTAAAAGTGTTCCCCGTAAGCACGGGGATAAACCAGAATGTCAGGAAAGGTTCTATTTAACTGGCTAAATACCAATTAACAACGTCATGCACATACGAAATCTCTACTGACTTTCCGCTGTAATATTTTCTTTCAGTAATGTGTGATTCACGGCATATTTTGCCTGCCATGCTTTAGGGTTGATTAAATAATGTTGCCGGAAACGTTTAGAAAAATGACTTGGGCTGGAATAACCCACTGCGGCAGCGACCTCAATGACATTCATCCCTTTCTTCAATAAATCCTCCGCTGTGGTCATACGGACGTTTTCCAGATATTGATGGAAAGTACGGAAAACAACCGCACGGAATCCTTCTTTTAATTTCCTCTCATTCAAACCCACTGCTCTTGATAACGATTTTATTGTCCAAGGGTAATGATAATCGTTATTAATTATCTTTATCGCATTGTAAACAGCACGGCGCTGTAATCCGCTAATCACATTATATTGGCAATCATAAATTTGAGCTGTCACACAAGCGAGTATTTCTAACGCCTTTGCCTTTAAATAGACCTTTCTGACACTACCATTTAATTGACATTCTTCTATTTGATTCACTATCTGCATAAAGGGTGGATAGATAGGGCAAGCCATCATCAAGGCATCACTATAACTCGCGTTTTTCTCAAAACCAGCCGTTAACTTGGTAAACGATGGCAACTCCTGAGCTTCAATTTCGTTCAGAGAAAAACGGATATCGAGAATACGCCAGGTTCCGCAGCCAAAGAAATTCATACCCCGTGTCATCGTAGGCGAATAGAAAAATACCATCGTTCCCGGATTAATATCTAAAGCCTCACCATTCTCAATTGCCATTTTCCCCTTTCCACTGAGAACAAAGGCTATTGACACTGTTGGCGGCCCTTCACAATATTCTGTAAAATCTTGACTTAACTCAAGATGGATACGGTTGATGTGAATTCCATCAGATAGCTCCTCTGTTAGCAAAGAAGGCGTTGTGTTATTTTCCTCTACTGGTGAATGCCTATTATTGCCATGGCCCGCAGCGAAAATCCCCAATGTCTCGCTATAGATCGTCTTCATGAAATCCCCTGTATAATTAGCATCAGACACCAATCATTTCAAAAAAACGCTTTCCACAATAAAAACAGCATGTTGTGCGTATTAAAGACATTATACTTTTATTTTATATATTTATATACCAACGTGAATATCACGCAATTTATCATTAATGAGAATCATTATCAATAGTACGTATCGCGCTATTTTTGTCCCTATCCCGTTAGCTCTTCTTTTCTATTCCAGTTAATTTCACCAAATATGTTTCCGGGTTTACCACATTTGTTTGGTTTACCACATTTGATCTTTTTAAAACATGATTTGGAAAGGCATAAAGAGTACTTATGAAAAAAAAATATGCTAAAGCGTCTGTCTTATGTTGTCTGATGACACCTGTTGTGACCTGGGCGGAGCATTCACCCGAAGCCACAGAAGATGTTTTGATTGTGACAGCTAACAAACGGGCAGAAGCATTAAATAAAGTTAATGGCAGCATTTTGGTAAAAACTGGCGAGGAACTTGAGCAAGCGGGTATCACTCAGGTACAGGATCTTGAGCGTGCTTTCCCTGGCTTACAAATCCGCTCTCGCGGTAACCGAACCTATTCGGCAACCACCATTCGGGGTATCAGTTCACCCGATTACTATTCACCCTCCATTCGCATTTATGTTGATGGTGTTCCTCAGGATCACCAGTTTCTGACACAAGAGTTAATCAATGTAGAACGTGTAGAATTATTACGTGGTCCCCAAGGCACTTTATATGGCGGGAACGCTCAGGCGGGTGTTATCAATATTATCACCCGTTCGCCAAAAGAAGGCCCCTGGCTTAACCTTTCCGGTCATTATTCCAAGTTAAAACAAGGCGGTTCCTTCAGCGGATCAATGCCGCTTATTGAAGACATGCTTTATGGCAGCATGAGTCTACGCTGGGTAAAAGAGCCAGGACAAATTGATGCGCCAAATCGCGGTGATAAAAATATTGACTCCAGCAAAACCTGGCTTGGTAAAGGAAAACTGACATTTGCGCCAGAAAACTCCCCTTTCAGCGCTGAACTTAGCTTTGCTCATGAAGATCTCAATTCACATGAAGAGCTGTATTTAACCGACGAACAGTTCCGTCGGAAAGAATATGATGGCCCGATCCCAGATTTAACACGGCGCGTCAACAGTTATGCACTCAAAGCGGGCTATGATTTTGGTAACAACGTATTAACCAGTATCACCGCCTATCAGGATCGCGATATTTTCCGTGATTTTATCGGGGGTAAATGGAAAGAAAAACACCACGCCACCACCCAAGAGCTGCGTTTAAATTCCAACTACTCAAATGGGATTACCAGTGTTCTCGGCGGCTGGTTCTCAGATGAAACTAGCAGGCATTATACTAGCTATAATGATGCACATAATAAAATCAAAGGAAAATCGCTAGCCCTGTTCGGCGAGGTTAAATTACCTATTGCGTCTCAATGGGATCTTACCCTTGGCGGCCGTCTGTCACATGAAAAATCTCAGATCAATTATTCAGGACCTGAAAGTGCTTTTGATAACCAGGTTTCCAACAATGAATTTATACCTAAGGCAGCTCTGGGCTGGCAACTGACACCGGATACCCGTTTCTATCTCTCTGCCACCAAAGGATACAAGCCGGGCGGATTCAATAACATTGTTTCTTCTATCAATGATAAAAAGCCTTACGATACCGAAACTTCAGACAATTATGAGTTTGGTTGGCATACCTCATTCTTTAATGACGCAATGACATTAAACAGCGCAGTTTATTACATTCGTTCCAAAGATAAACAGATCTACGTCGGACCTATGGGTGGACAATTTATTCGTAACGCCGGAAAAGCAGAAAGTAAAGGTATTGAGCTGAGCAGCCAGATTAAGCCCATACAAGGGCTTAGACTTTCTCTGGGTGGTAGCGTAGGTAAGTCAAATTTCACTGAGACAACAAGTGGCGTAAATTATAAAGGCAAACGCCTGCCTTATGCACCAGATGTCATGCTTAATGCAAGTTTCGATTATCTGATTGATCAAACATTGTTACCAGGTAACCTCTATTTCAATGCTGGCACTCGCTACTATTCAAAAAGCTACTTTGATGAAGCGAATACCCTTGAACAAGGGGGATATACTCTCTATGACGCATCACTTAGTTTAGAAATGGATCATGGTATCAATGTCAAACTTTATGGGGAAAATTTAGGTAACAAACAGTACCGCGTATCCAGTTTCCAAATGGGAAATACGTATAGCATGATAAATAAAGGCTTGAATGTTGGGCTGGATGTGAGCGTTGCACTATGATGCACAGCACCTCACATCGCCGTCACATCTCGTTACTACTTTTGACTTTGGCTGGTGTTTACACCATCCAAAGTACCATTGGTATGTTAACGTTACAAAGCATGCCGGCATTTCTGCGCAACCACGGCGTTACCCCAGATAAGATAGGGTTACTCTATCTATTAATGTTACCTTGGGCATTAAAATTCCTCTGGGCTCCCGTTGTAGAACGCTATCGCAAATCAGGTTCGGGGGATAATAACCCCCGCCGCATCATGCTCTGCGGCAACCTGTTAATTGCACTGCTTTTTAGTTTAATCTCCTTAGCGAACCCTGCCGAACATATGCCGCTTATCATAGCGGCCCTGTTTTTGATTACGCTTTGTCTGACCGTGGTAGATACCACCACAGACGGCCATGCTATCGATCGATTACCACCACAGCATCGCCCCTGGAGCAATGTTATGCAGGTAGGGGGTAGTTATCTGGGCGCCATTATTGGCAGCGGTCTGTTTTTATATCTTATTTCACTCTATGGTTGGCACATTGGTGCAGGCATGTTGGTGATAGTGATGCTATTAATGTCACTGCCTATTTTGTTCATCCGAAAAACGCAGGGACAGGGAGAATCGAATGCGTCAAAAACATCGATCACACCTTCTCCAAGACCCTCCCTAAAGAGCGCATTACGTCGTACTCCGGTTAAACAGGCACTGATTTTAATACTGCTATGTATGATTGGGACACGCCTGTCACTCGGTATGCTCTCCCCATTTTTAGTCGATCGCGGCGTAGACTTAACCCAATTAGGCATCATTGCTGCCAGTGGTGGTGCATTAGCCGGATTATCTGGCGTCCTGCTTGGTGGCATCGTGGTCCGTAAGTTAGGTGCCGTCCAGACATTATTGGCGGTAATGCTGCTTGAGTGTCTGGTATTAGTGAGTATTTTTTGGCTTGCCCAACAACCAGAAACTCCCCTATCCCTGCTTTCAGCAGCATACGTTTTTATCACGTTAATCACCGCGACCAAATTTGTTGCCTTGTATACCCAAATGATGTCTCTGGCGGCAGGCATACAATCTGGTGTGGATTTTGCGTTGATGCAATCCGCAGATATGAGCATTGCGATCATCTGTTCAATGCTGGGTGGATTGATTGTGACCAAAGCAAGCTACGCCTCCCTTTTCGCGCTTGCATCACTCTTCACCCTTGCTGGCTTGTTCTGGACATTATATAAGCGCCATGATTTCCAAAAGGAAAACACCTATGCTCAGTAATGATCCTTCTGTTCAGAATGCTCCAGAGCAACGTGCCGCTGACGCCGGTGTCCTTAAGACATTGTGGGATATGATGCGCCCATACCGTCCACTGAGTTACGTTGCTATCGCACTTGCCATTGTTTCTGCTGGCCTGCAAATACTGCCGGCAGCGGTTGCGGGCCTTATTACCCAATCACTCTATGACGGGCAATATGACACCTTGCTGAATTACGGCGTCATGTTATTAAGTTTCACCTTTGCCGCGATGCTGACTTTCAGTGGTTCAACGTTTGTTGCTCATTTGATCGCTGCCGATGTTCAGGCTGATGTTCGTCGTAATATCAGCAATAAGTTGAAGTCTGTTCCCTTGGGCTTCTTTATGCAGACTGACAGCACCGAAATCAAGAAGATGATGTTAGATGATGTCGAACAGCTTGAGGATGGTATCGCCCACATTATTCCAGAGATGTCAGCAACCGTGTTCGGCCCATTAATCGCATTGGGTGTGATGTTAGCCATTGACTGGCGATTAGCATTAGCGGCTTTTGTTCCAACTTTGGGTGCTTGTTTATTATTCATCTATATTCAGATGAAAGTTCAAACCACTACTCAGCGTTTTTACGCCGCCCAAAATCGTATTGCTTCGACAATGGGTGAAGTTATCAATGCAATTCCTGTAGTAAAAACCTATTCAGGCGGCAATATTGCACTACAGCGAGCGGAAGAAGCCTTTACCGCCCTGACACGTATTATTGATGTTTGGGTTGAGAAAGTGCAGGTTAAATCCAGTCGATTTTTTGTGCTATCCAGTGCTAATTTGCTGTTTGTCCTCCCTTTAGCAGTCTGGTTATTTAACCGACAAGAGATCACTTTATTTGAATTCACCTTCTTTATTCTGTCTGCTATGGCATTCGGCAATATTGCTTCATCCATGTTCTCTGTGATGACACGTTTGCAGCAGCAAGAGGCGTTAGTCACACGTTATCGTTGGCTCATGAATCAACCTGAATTAGCACCATGTACCCAAAGCCAGGTTCCTGCCGATCATACTGTGACTTTACATAGTGTCAGCTTTTCCTATCAAGATGAGCAGGACAATGTGTTAAATAACATCTCGTTTTCCGTCCCTGCCGGCAGTTCACTCGCACTGGTCGGCGCCAGCGGCTCTGGTAAATCCACGATAGCCAGCCTGATTGCCCGTCTTTGGGATCCTCAACAGGGCAAAATTACTGTTGGTGGTGTTGATATCCGCAACATGGATGAAACCACACTGCGGAATAACATCTCTTTCGTGTTCCAGCGGGTGTTTCTGTTCAAC
Source organism: Xenorhabdus sp. BG5 (assembly GCF_015163665.1). Taxonomy (GTDB): domain Bacteria; phylum Pseudomonadota; class Gammaproteobacteria; order Enterobacterales; family Enterobacteriaceae; genus Xenorhabdus. The sequence continues at coordinate 12,814 of NZ_JADEUG010000005.1, forward strand.
GATACGATAGCCAATAATATCCGCCTGGCTCGTCCTGACGCTTCACCAGCAGAAGTTGAAGCAGCGGCCATCGCAGCACAAGCACATCAATTTATCCAACAGTTACCACAAGGTTACAACACCGTAATCAATAACGGTATTAGCTTGTCTGTAGGAGAAAAACAGCGTATCGCCGTTGCCGCCGCTATCCTGAAAAACGCGCCCATTCTTGTATTGGATGAAGCCACCGCCTATGCCGATCCAGAATGTGAAAAAGAGATGCAACAAGCACTCAATGCGTTATGCCGCAATAAGACAGTGATTGTTATCGCCCATCGCCTGCCAACTGTCCGTCACCTTGATCAAATACTGGTCCTGGATAAAGGACAAATCATTGAGCAAGGCACCCATGATGAACTACTCGCACAGCAAGGCGCGTATGCCAAACAGTGGGCAGCCTGGCGGGGAGAAAATACCGGAACAGGAGTAAATTGATCATGGGATTATTTAATCGTCTCCAACAACATCTGTCCGCAAAACTACAACGGGTTTGGTTGGGTGGATTGTTATATAAGCAGCTTGATACCATTGCAATTATGGCGCAACTGGCTATCGCTGCCTGGGCCATCACTCATCTGGAGGGAACTCATCCGAAAGAAAGTGACAGCGCTATGCTGCCACTTATCACACTGACATTATTGGTTATTTTACTGTTGCTGCGATTCACTTTTATGTCTCGCGCATTACGTAAACTCACCATTGCCGCTTATGGGTTGGGGATAGAAATCCGTCGCTCTTTGCTACAACGGCTTGTCAGTATGTCCATAGCGACAATTCGCGGATTAAGTGCCGGAAAAATAGCCCTGACGTTATCCGAAGATGTGCAATGGCAGGAAAACCAATCAGCCTATACCACTCCACAAATCACCTGCCAGATTATGATGCTGACGCTTATCTATCTGGCTTTATTCTGGTTCGACTGGGTTGTTGCTGGCTGTGCCCTATTAGTATTGCTGGTTGGATTACTGATCCTAGGTGGGATCCGGCAAAAACTCAATGAAATACTGCGCCGTCGGGCAGCGATGATGGCTGATGTATCCGAAGCAATCGTAGAATATGCCCAGGGCATGGCGTTTATTCGCGCGGCGGCTGCGACCACAACGGTAGAACAACGTTTTGACCAGGAAATTGAACAACTACGTGCCGCATTCCGCCGCGGAATATTCAAAAGCATACCGTTGCTGAGTCTGTTCTACATCATTATTGATACCAGCGTGGTTGTTGGCATTCTGGCCGGTGCCTTACGCTTTCATGAAGCACTCACTCTCCCTGAGATGCTGATCACTATTCTATTGTTATTTGCCACTATTACCCCTTTACGCGGGATCATTCCCCTGCTCAACGTGACCGCATTGACACAAGTCGGTGAAACACATATTGCAGAGATAGAAGCGATTGCAACGCAAACTTCCGGGCCATTAGCTGCACCAAACAAATATGATGTTGAAGTTAATAATATTTCATTTAGCTACCCAGGGACTCACCAGCCCGCTATCCGGGACGTGTCATTTTATGCCCCACAAGGCAGTATGACCGCTATTGTGGGACCAAGTGGCAGTGGTAAATCCACGCTGGCCTACTTATTACTCGCTTTCTATCAACTGGATAAAGGTGAAATCCGTTTAGGTGGGAACCCTATTCATCATTACCAGACTCAAGCACTGTATGACACCGTCACAATGATGTTCCAGGAAACCGCACTATTTCAGGATACTGTCGCCAACAATCTCCGTCTGGGAGATCCGAATGCGACGCAGTCAGAGTTGGAACAGGCTGCCCGTCTCGCCAATATTCACGATACGATTATGGCATTACCGCAAGGGTACGATACACCTTTAGGTGTGGATGGCGGTACGTTGTCTGGCGGGGAACGCCAACGGCTTGCCATTGCTCGCGCGATCCTAAAACAATCCCCGGTGCTGTTCCTGGACGAAGCAACGGCGTCGCTGGATCCCGAAAATGAGCAGTTAATACAAGAAGCCTTTGATTCTCTCACTCAGGATAAAACCGTTTTTGTTATCGCTCATCGTCTGAGCACGATAACCCGTGCTGACCAAATATTGGTAATGGATCATGGAACCCTCTGTGATAGCGGTACACATGATGAATTACTGGAGCGTTGCCCGCTTTACCAATCACTTTGGAAAAATCATCTTGGCTCGGAAGAGCATTGGCACTTACATCCCGGTACGCACTTAAATAAGGTGTAACCCACCCATTTGATTTATCAGGTACTGTCATTTTATAGGATTTACTCATGCACACGGACCTTCTCTCTCCTGATTCACTGCGCCAGCTTATCGCTGGCCTGTTTAATCAAAAAAATATTTTGGTGGGCGATCATGACGATTTAATTCGCAATGGACTGGATTCAATGCAAATCATGGCATTGCTAAACCAGTTTAGACGCCAGGGCCATCGTGTCACTCTGCGCGAACTTTACCAAAAGCCAACGCTGTATGCCTGGAGCCAGCTCCTGCAACGCTATGCCCCTGTCATCCACACAGTCCCCCAAGATACTGCGCCACAGCCACGGATTGTTGATGCTAACCCATTCCCATTGACGGCAGTACAACATGCTTATTTTGTTGGGCGTTCACCGGAGCAAACGTTGGGAGGCGTGGGTTGTCATTTGTATCATGAGTTTGATGGTATCGGGCTGGAGCCTGAACGACTGGAAGCGGCTATTCACCTACTGATCCAGCGCCATCCGATGTTACGTGTGCGTTTTTTGCCGGATGGTCGCCAGCAAGGTATGCCCCGCGCTTACTGGAAAAAATTAACGGTTCACGATCTCCGCCATCAGTCAATTGATGAACAGCAACAAGCGCTGGATAACATACGCAACCAATTAAGCCATCGTGTATTACGGGTTGAAGAAGGGGAAACGTTTGATATTCAGCTTAGCCTGTTTGGTGATAAACAACATCGGCTGCATGCCAATATCGATCTGCTGATCATGGATGCCGCCAGTTTTAGCCTGTTCTTTACCGAACTGGCGGCATTAATTGCCAAACGCAACCTGCCTGCTATTTCTTCTGACTATGATTTTTGCAGTTACCTGACACAATATCAGACTCAATTTAAGCAAGCCCGACAGGAAGCAGAGGTATTCTGGCGTCACCGATTAGACACCTTGCCACTTGCCCCCCAACTTCCTCTGGCCAGAGAGCCTTCCCTGATAAAAAATGTTCGTATCCAGCGCAGATGTTTTCGTTTATCGCCTGAACATTGGGAACGTTTTAAACAACTCGCGCAACAAAATGGCGTGACGCCAACGATGGCATTAGCGACGGCATTTGCCGCTTTATTGTGCCGTTGGAGCAATGCAACACGCTTGTTGTTCAACCTGACGCTATTTGACAGAGCTCCGCTGCATAACGCGGTTGACAACATTCTGGCCGATTTTACCAATATTTTGCTGTTGGACATCCCCGGCGATAATTTACCGTTCTGCCAACTGGCTCAGGATGCACAAGCAACATTTACCGAAGCTTACGAACATCGCCATTGGTCTGGTGTCGAAGTTCTGCGTGAACTCAAGAAGCGAGGTAACCACCCACATGGTGCACCGGTTGTGTTTACCAGCAATTTAGGTCGCCCTTTATATGGTGAGAATACCCATGATGTCCTGGGAAAACCGAATTGGGGAATATCACAAACCCCCCAGGTATGGCTGGATTTTGTTGCCTTTGAACATGAAAACGCCCTAAACATCCAGTGGGATAGCAACGATGAACTTTTCCCTGACGGCCTGATGGATACGCTATTCACAACCTATCAAGGGTTGATTAAGAATCTGACGGAAAACGCGACACAATGGAACGAAAAGTTACCGGATCTGATGCCTGAGTCGCAATACCGTCTGCGACACCAAATTAATAACACGGCTGAACCGTTACCCAATGCCTTGTTGCATGAGGCGGTGTTTACCCAAGCAGAACGCACACCAAATGCTGTCGCTTTAATAGCCCATCATGAACAAATAAGTTATGGCGACCTCAGCCTGGCCGCCCGCCGATTAGCCGCCGTACTGCAAAAAATGTCGGTTATACCGGGAGATCGCATTGCCATTAGCATGGAAAAAGGCATCGGACAAATTGTCGCTGTGCTCGCTGTACTTTATGCCGGCGGTGTTTATGTTCCGGTTCCCGTGGATCAGCCACTAAGCCGACGTCGCACTATCTGTGAAAGTGCCGGAATCCATGTCGTTATTATTGATCCTAAGCAGCAGAATAATGCCTGGTCACAGGATATACATTGCATTTCCTGGCATCAAAATGAGCCGTTACTGCCCTTAACTCACATGGCTAAGTGCGCGGTGACTGATCCGGCTTATATCATTTATACCTCTGGTTCAACTGGGATGCCAAAAGGTGTGGTGATTAGCCATCAAAGCGCACTGAATACCTGTCTGGATATCAATCGTCGTCATCAAGTGCAAAGCCATGACCGTTTGCTGGCACTCTCTGCCCTGCATTTCGACCTCTCTGTGTATGACATTTTTGGCATTCTCAGTGCAGGAGGCGCGTTGGTCTTAATTGATGAAGCACAACGCCGCGATCCATCAACCTGGGAAATGCTGATCGAGCGCCATCACATTACATTGTGGAACAGTGTGCCAGCACTGTTTGATATGTTGCTGACCTATTGTGAAGGGATGGAGGTTGATGCCCCGAAAACACTTCGTACTGTGATGTTGTCCGGGGATTGGATCGGTTTGTCACTGCCTGAGCGTTACCGTGCGTTCAATCCTGATGGTGTATTAAGTGCAATGGGCGGCGCAACGGAAGCGGCTATCTGGTCAAATGAATATATCGTCAAGGAAATTGACCCACAGTGGCGTTCTATCCCTTATGGGTATCCTCTCACTAACCAGCGTTACCGCGTAGTAGGTGAAGATGGCCGTGATTGCCCTGACTGGGTTGTCGGTGAACTGTGGATTGGGGGTGCCGGTGTAGCACTAGGCTATTTTAATGATAAAGAACGCACGACTACCCAATTTGTTATTGATCAGGGAGAACGCTGGTATCGTACTGGCGATCTGGGTTGTTATCACCCCGAAGGCTGGCTTGAATTTATGGGGCGCCGTGATAGCCAGGTGAAAATTGGAGGTTACCGGATTGAACTGGGAGAAATTGATGCCGCCCTCAGTCAAGTAACCGGTATCAGTAAAGGTGTTGCCTTAGCCCGTGGTGAAAAAGAAAAGTCTCTGGTGGCATTCCTGGAATTGGAAGGTGATACTTTATGCCAACGCATAAATCGTGCCTCACAATTACCAACACACTATCGTGATCTGTTCCCTGCAATGCAGGCAATAACCGATGATGATAATCACGACGAAGTTGCACCATTCCTGCTTGAACACCTGTCTCGTCACGGCATTACATTGACTTCACCGCAATCGCTCACCGATTGTCTGAAACACTATCAACCTCAGCCGGAATACCATCACTGGTTTGCCCGTATGCTGACGTACCTTTGCCGATGCAATTTATTGACTGAACCTGCACATCATATCTATCAAGCTGGATTACCAGCCACCTCATTCAGTCATGAAGCAAAATGCATTCCTGCACGCTGGCATTCTACGCTGCGTAATATTCTTACCGGACAACAGGCAGCCGTCACATTACTTGATGATCCGCAATTTGCACCGGAGCAACTGCTCTTTGTCCAACCAGAAACCCAGCAATGGCTGGCAGGGTTGAAACACGTCATCATTGATCTGTCCCAGCGGTTACAACGCCCCGTTACTTTGATGGAGTTCGATGCCCGCAGCGGCCTCTGTGCTCAGTGGCTGGCAGAACATATCACTGACCAACATCTGTCTTATATCGGCTTTGAACGTTCTCAGGCTCTGATTAACCAGATGCAGACAAGATTAAGTGGCTATACTCACGCATCAGCACAATATTGGTCTGAGAAAAACCGGCCCGAATCGCAACAACATCAGGCAGATATCATCCTGCTAAACAATGTATTACACCGTGAGGAAGACCCAACACGTTGCATCAAAGCGTTGCTTCCACTGGCACAGCCGGGAGCGCTGGTATTGGCAATGGAGTTGCAACAAGCCTCCCCTATTTCCCTGATTACCGCTGAGTTACTTTCACCCCAAGGTATTCGGTTACGTTCTGCGTCAGAGTGGTTATCTCTTCTTCCATTGCATGCGGAAACACCGATTACTATCGGCAATTTGAGTGTGTTGTTGATGCAAACAAGTGACAACGTCACCATACCTGATCGGGAAAAAATTAAATCCGCTTTGGCACAACATTTGCCAGGGTATATGATCCCACAGCGCTTGCATGTTATCCCGCACCTGCCCCTGACTCCTAACGGCAAAATCGACCGCAAGGCGCTGGCACAATCTCTTCAATGCGCCACAACATCCGCCACAAAAACAGATACAGCGACGCCTCAGCCTGAAATAACCTTACTAAATGCGGTGGAGCAAACCGTTGCCGATAGTTGGCAACGCCTGCTAAATACAGAGCAATTGGGCCGTAACAGCGACTTTTTCCAACTTGGCGGTGACAGCCTTTTAGCTACCCGTTTGATTGGTGACCTGGCACAACTTGGCTTCAAAGGCGAACTCAGTCACCTGTTCCGTCACCCGCAATTGGCGGCGTTTGCCTCAACACTGACTTATTTATCTGAAACTGCATCAGAAGCCTATGCAATACCCGAAGAGCAAGATGAATACCAGCCTTTCCCATTGACCGAAGTTCAGCAAGCTTATCTGGTCGGGCGCTACCCTGGTTTTGCTCTGAGCGGCATTGGTGCACATTTCTTTATCGAATACCGGATAGAACAGTTAGATGTTCAGCGCCTAAATCGCGTGTTAAATCGCCTGATCCAACGTCATCCGATGCTCAGGACAGTTGTGATTAATGGACAACAACAGATATTGCAAAATGTCCCGCTTTTCTCCGTTAAACAACACCGATTTGCTGATATGACTGAGGCAGACACCTTACGCGACCACCTGTCACATCAAGTATTAGATGTCAGTCGCTGGCCGGTGTTCGATTTCCAACTTGCACAAGACAACAGTCCAGCCTCCCGACTCTTTGTTAGTCTGGATAACCTGCTATTAGACGGGTTAAGTATGCAGATATTACTGGCTGAATTAGAGCAGCTATATCTCAACGAACAGCACACATTACCGCCACTGAAAGTGACATTCCGTGATTGTGTATTACGCCAGCAACAAATGCCAGTACATCAGCGTTCACTGCAATACTGGCGAGAGCAAGTGAAAACATTGCCATTGGCCCCGCAATTACCATTGCGTATTGCACCAGAAGATGTCCAATCCCCGCATTTTGTGCGCTATAGCGATCGGTTATCTGCACAGGAATGGGAGCAGTTAAAACAACAGGCGGCCTCCCACCAAATAACACCTTCTGCGCTCCTGCTTGCCGCTTATGCAGCCGTTCTGTCCGCATTCAGTGCCAGACCGGAGCTAACTCTTAATCTGACGCTGTTTGATCGCCCACACTGGCATGAGGATATCAAACATATTCTGGGTGATTTCACCTCATTGTCACTACTGGCCTGGCATCCAGAGAAAAACTGGTTATCAAGTGCGCGTCGGCTGCAACAACAGCTATGGCAAGATCTGGATCACCGCCATATTTCAGCGATCAAAGTGATGCGCGAACTGGCACAGCGCCGTGGTCCCGACGCTGCCGTTATGCCCGTCGTTTTCACCAGTGCGTTGGGAACTCACGAAGGGCAGTTCCTGTCACGTTCATCATGGATGAAACCGGTTTGGGGGATCTCGCAAACGCCACAAATCTGGCTGGATCACCAGGTTTACGAATCTGACAATGAACTTTGCCTGAACTGGGACGCAGTCGAAGAATTATTTGAGACACACCAGTTACAAAACATGTTTAACAGCTATATGACGCTATTGCGCACCCTCGCAGCACAACCGGCAAGTTGGCATTCAGCTTTGGAGCAATTGCTGCCACGCCAGCAAGACACGGTCGTTACAGATAATCCTGTTGTGGCGATGGCACCATCACGCTTAGAAGGCGCCGAACCACAAATATGCAGTGAAATTCAACGCCTGTTTTTATCTGTAACCCATTGTCCGATAAATGCACAACAGAACTTTTTTGAGGCAGGAGCCAGCTCGTTACAGCTCATTCAACTGCATAACAAATTACAACATGCGGGCTTCCAGCATCTTGCTGTTACTGATTTATTTGCTTATCCGACACCAGAAACGCTCAGTTTACGTTGCCGTAAAGAGACACCAGACGGAAACCACCCGTCGATCACCCTTCGTCAACGTCAACAACAAAAGCGTCTGCAACAACGGGAAAAACGTCATAAAGGAGCTGTACAATGACTAACTTAACGCCTCACTACGATAATTGCGATCCCATCGCAGTGATTGGCCTTGCCTGCCGTTTTCCGCAGGCACCAGATAGCGAGACTTTTTGGCATAACCTGCAACAGGGGGTTGAGTGTACGACGACACTTTCCCGTCAAACATTATTGGATGCAGGTATTCCTCCTGACGTCATTGATAGTGAAAACTTTGTCAATCAGGCGGCAATACTGGAGAACGCGGAACAATTTGATGCCACACTGTTTGGCTATTCGCGTCAGGAAGCAGAAATGCTCGATCCTCAACAGCGTTTATTTCTGCAAACAGCCTGGCATGCGCTTGAACATGCCGGTTATGCGCCACGGAATATCGCCCTGAAAACCGGTGTCTTTGGTAGCAGCCGGATCAGTACCTGGCCTTCATGGTCACAGTTTGCAATGACCGATGTTGGCAAAGTGAAAGGGTTACAGGCATTAATGAGTAATGATAAAGATTATCTTGCGACTCGTACTGCCTATAAATTAAATCTGAAAGGTCCTGCTCTCACCGTACAAACAGCCTGCTCAAGTTCACTGGTTGCCGTACATATGGCTTGCGAGAACCTGCGTTCCGGTGAGTGTGACATGGCTCTGGCCGGGGGTGTGGCGGTTTCTTTCCCACAAGAAAGTGGTTACTTGTATCAACCAGGGATGATCTTCTCACCTGACGGGCATTGTCGCCCTTTTGATAGCCAGGCAAATGGCACCTACGGCGGCAATGGTGTTGGTGTTGTTGCATTGAAACGTCTGAGTGATGCCTTACGCGACGGCGATCCCATCATGGCCGTGTTGCGTGGCAGTGCTATTAATAACGATGGCAACGAAAAAGTAGGCTTTACTGCACCTTCAGTGAATGGCCAACGCCGTGTGATTAGCGAAGCATTACAACTGGCTGATGTCGGCATTGATGACATCGGCATGATTGAAGCGCATGGCACAGGAACACCCCTTGGTGATCCCATAGAAGTTGATGCATTACGCACGGTATTCTCTGACCGCAGTGGATCAGTACCGCCTTGTTACCTTGGCTCCGTGAAAAGCAACATCGGCCATCTCGATACTGCCGCAGGTATTGCCAGTTTGATCAAAGCGGTTCTGTCCGTCTGGCATGGTTACATTCCTCCAACGCTCAATGTACAGCAACCCAATCCGGCATTACGGTTGCAAGAAAGCCCATTCAAGCTAGCAACACAAGGGCAACATTGGACACAAGAATTGCGTACCGCCGGCGTTTCTTCATTCGGTATTGGCGGCACCAACTGTCATATTGTGGTGCAATCATTACCAACAGAATTACACCGTCGCCGTATCAATCATTCACCAACAGCGCCGTTGCTGCTCTCCGCGGCTTCTGAATCTTCATTGCGTCAATTGGCACAACGCTACGCGACCGCGCTCAATAGTACCCCGGAACGTTATGCCGATCTGGCCTGGACTGCATTACAAGGGCGCGATATTTCACTGCCCTGGCGTTTAGCGCTGACAATATCGCCACACGATATAGAGAAAAATGCGGCCAACTTATCCGCTTTCGCAGGCAATATGCCAACACCGAACATTTTTAGCGGGCAAGCTAAGAGTGAAAACAAGCAACTGTGGCAATTCAGCGGTCAGGGATGCCAATGGCCTGGCATGGGAAAAGCCATGTATGCCAGCTCTCCGGTTTTCTCCGCCATGTTAGATCGTTGCTGTGCGGCCTGTGCTTGCGAGTTAGCGCTGCCATTAAAAGCCGTTATGTTCGGCGAGCATGATGCTGCATTAGCGACTACCGAATATGCACAACCGGCTATTGTGGCACATCAAATTGCGTTGGCAGCCCATTGGCATGCACTTGGGCTCAAACCGGATTATGTACTGGGGCATTCCGTTGGTGAATTCGCAGCTGCCGTTGTTGCCGGCATTTTTACGCCTGAACAAATCATGCCGCTGGTCGCCGCTCGCGGCAAACTGATGCAAAACTGCTCCCAAGGAGGAGCAATGCTGGCAGTCTTTGCCAACGAAGAAGATATTTGTCCTGTTACTGATTCATTATCTTTGGATCTGGCGGTTTGCAATGGCCCACAACACTGGGTTTGGGCCGGTACTGAGACAGAAATTGAGCTTCTGGCACAACGTCTGGAACAGCAGCAGATCCGCTGCCAACGGCTTAATGTTGCCTGTGCCGCACATTCAGCCATGCTTGATCCTGTTCTGGCAGACTTTTCCCTGTATTGCAGTCGGTTACAACCTGCATCGGGAGAAATTCCGCTCATTTCTACCTTGACAGCTAATCTGGCAAGTGATGAGCAATTAGGCTCACCAGATTACTGGTGTAACCATATGCGCCACACGGTACGTTATCACCAGGCCATCGAGTTCGCCCGCCAGCAAGGTGTTGCACTGTTCATGGAATTTGGGGCTGATGCACAACTAACAGGGATCGGACGACGTGTCAGCCTGCCGCAGGAAACCTGGATTGCGAGTGCATATCGTCAACGCTCCTCAGAGGCAACTCAACAAACGGCACTTATGCAGCTTTACTGTGCCGGTGCGCATCTTGACTGGTCGCATCTTTTCCCATTTACCGGAGTAAAATGCCATGCGCCACTCTATCCATTTGATGAGCAGCATTACAGCTTCTCTGCAACCGAATTACCTGCCAATAAAACCAGACCATCTTTAGCCAATAGCCCTATTGAGCTTGATGTCAATTCCCTGCTTGATCCTGCCATTGAGCAAAGCCCTGATGCAGCAATATTGCGGGCGTTGTATACCGATGCATTGATATATCAGTGCCATGGGCGTGACGCTGAACAAGGTTTCAGTGCCATCGACACCATTCGGGCTGGACGGCTACAACCCTGCTGGCGTCCGTTGCTGGAGCAGCTATTAACCCACTGTGTACAGCAAGGCTATTACCAGGAAATTTCCGTTCCAGCGGCAAGTAAAATATATCGTCCTTACCGTGCTTTGCCTTATGCCAGACGCCGGTTATTGGAGGCGCGTTTATTCGCGTCTTTCCCGGCACTGATTTATGCTGGTGAGCGTCTATTCGCTCTGTTAAGTGATCGTGCTGATCTGCCTCGTCAATCAGTGGCATCCCAAACGATGGCAAAAGCCTGGCTTCCTGCCCCCCAACCATGCCCTGATACTCACTATGTCTTGCATTGGCACCCAATAAACACCGCGGATAGACAGAAATCTTCAACGCCCTATACGCTTCGCTCTTCAACAGCAAATAGCGAGACGATAAATCATTGGCGTCAGGCGGGTATTCAGTTACAACCTGAAAGTGGCAATACGTTATTACTGCTCGCAGGCAACGATGTTGCAGAATTATGTGATCAGGTTATTAATGAACTAAAACGCGACGAAACAGCATCGTTAACCGTTATAACCTGCTGCGCTCAACCAGAATCCACCTTGTTAAAAGAGGATATCAATCCCGCCCAATATGCTATTTGGGCCTTGCTGCGTGTTGCCGTTGAAGAATACCCCCATCGTCGCATTCAGGCGATTGATATCGCTGATGCCAACGACGCTGACGCTTTGTCATTCGCACTTGGCTATCTGGATGAAGGCCATCAAGTGCACAATCGCTGGCTGCGAGTACGTGGAAACCAAATCGCTGTGCCTGTTTTACAACGCCAGTCACTACCGTTATCACCGCAGCCGATATCCATTCCTCATCAGGGTTGGCACATTATTACGGGTGGAATGGGCGGTATCGGTCGCATTTCCATCCGTTGGTTGCTGGCCCAGGGCGCACGCAAGATTGCCGTGTTTGCCCGCCGCAAACAGGCGGATTGGGATGATTTTGTGCAAGAATTGTCATTGAATAACGAATGTGAAATACGTTGGGTTAACCTTGATGTCACTGATACGTCAGCCTTGCTAAATGCGGTGCAAACTCTGGCACAAGAAGATCGTATTGCTGGCGCGATCCATGCCGCAGGCATTGCTGACCACACCCCGCTGGCAAAACTTGAGCGTCAACACCTGTCACAAATATTATCCGTCAAAGCTCACAGCGCATCGGCACTGCAAACTGCACTCCAACAACATCATGCACAGTACCTGCTGTTGCACGCATCTGCTGCATCAATGCTAGGTGCCCAAGGACAAGGTGCTTATGCAATCGCCAACGCTTGTCTGGAATCTTTAGCGCTGACAGCACCAAATCAATTGATGGTTAAAACGTTGGTTTGGGGCGTTTGGGGTGGCATTGGTATGGCCAGCGACCGACGGTTGGTAGAAAAACTGGCGCAAGATGGCATGTTACCGTTCAGCACAAATGAAGGTATCTGGCATCTCAACCAATCTTTGCATACTTCATCAGCTTGCTATCTGGCAATGCGGTTAGATGAACATCACCCTGATATTTTGCGGCGCTTACAGGCTGACGTTTCCGATACGACCTCGTCACTTTCTGCCGATAACACGTTGTATCAGGACAATGAACAACGGCTTAACTGGCTGCGTCAGCGTGTTGCAACATTATTACGTCTGGAACAGATTGAACATTTAGAGCCACAACAAGATTTATTGCAATTCGGTTTGGATTCCCTGCTATTCCTGGAGTTAAACGCGGCGATCCACCAGCAATTTGGCTTTAGGTTGACCGCTGGTTTGGCTTACCAAAATATGACACTGGCGGGGCTTAATACGCTCATTGGCGATGCCCTGCCTGAACAGCCGGTCATCTCTTCCCAGCCAGCGGTTATTGTTGACAGCGCCCAGCGCCACGCCCCCTTTCCTCTGACCCCCATTCAGCACGCCTACTGGATTGGTCGTACACAGGCCATTGATTTTGGGGGTGTTGCTTGTCACGTCTTATTTGAATGGGATCTGGCACTGGATAGCTTTGATATTTTGCGTTTTGAACAGGCATGGAATGCGTTGATTCAGCGTCATGGCATGTTGCGCATGATAGTCGATGAAGACGGGCAACAAAGGATCTTGCCAGAAACGCCGTGGTATGTTCTGTCTCAGGCTGATTTGCGTACACTGGATGATACCGCCTGCGAACAGGTGTTAGCCCAGCGTCGCCATATTCTCTCCTACCAAGTACCACCGGCAGAACAGTGGCCACTGTTTGATGTCTCTGTATCACTGCTACCGAATGAACGTTGTCGCTTACATATGAACCTGGATCTGTTGCAGTTTGATGTACAGAGTTTCAGGATCATGATGGATGATCTACAACTCGCTTATCATCAACAATCTCTGGCTCCACAAGCATTTACTTTCCGCGATTATGTGATGGCAGAACAAGCGCAACGTGAAAGTAAAGCGTGGCGGGCATCATGGGCATACTGGCAGGAACAACTGCTTTCATTGCCACCGGCGCCACGATTACCGTTAGCGCCACAATTGCCTCAACGTAGCCAACCACAATTCACAACTTATGAAGGTCGATTGGCACAATCTGACTGGCAACGTCTTAAACAAAGCTGGAAAAAATGGGGAGTCACCCCTTCTGCGGGTCTGCTGACGCTGTTTGCCCATACCCTTGAATGGTACAGCCGTCATCCGCTGTTTACGCTCAACCTGACATTCTTTAACCGGCAACCTTTCCATCCAGAGGTGCAAGAGCTGATTGGTGATTTTACCTCGGTGATGTTGATGGATTTTGATTTACGCAAGACAATGTCCCTACGAGCCAGCATGGAAAAAACCCAAGCTTTGCTCTGGCAACGGTTGAGCCATAATCATGTCAATGGTGTTGAAGTATTACGGGAACTTGGCCGCCAACAAAATGGTGAAACCCAAAATAGGCAGCCGCTGACACCGGTCGTTTTCACCAGTATGTTAGGGATGGCACAAGAAGGTGTCGCTATCAAACAATCCATCACTCAATTACTGGGTGACCCGGTCTTTGTTCTGAGCCAGACGCCACAAGTCTGGTTAGATCATCAGGTCATGGAAGTCGATGGTGATCTGCTGTTTAACTGGTATTGCATGGATGATGTGCTAGAGGCGGGTGTTATTGAGTCGCTGTTTGCCGCTTATCATGCACTGTTAGCGCAAATTTGCCGCCAGCCTGAACACATGGCGTATGATGACCTGCATACGCCACCGTCTGGTCATACGCGTTATGACTTCTGGCCGCAACATCCTGAATTGCGCCAAGCCGAACACTATCTGCGTGCTCAGCCTGAAATACGGTTGGCAGAAATTCAGCCACGTCAGGACGATACTCAAGGTTACAACCTGTGGTTGGTTGCAGAAGATCATTTGCCATTACCACTGCCAGAACCACGGGTTATCAACACCGATACCTTACCGCTACCGACGTTGGCAGAACAACACGCGTTTGAACGCTCCTGGCAACATATTGAACAACAAGCATTATTTGGCCTGAGCCAAACTTTACTGCGCCATAACTTATTCACTGCGGTACAACAATATCACTCTCGTGAAGAGATTGAACAACGCTTACAACTGGCACCACAGTATCAACGCCTGCTGACTCAATGGCTGGCATTGTTCAATAGCCAGGGATTTATTGAAAAAATCGCTGACGGATACCGTTGTCTGCAACCACTTAGCCATGTTCCGGCCCCTACAGCAAAACTGGATGACGCAGTGTGGTGTCAAACCATCAGCCGATATATAGCAACCTGCATCGAACAACATGACAGCCTGCTTGCCGGACGTGGCAATGCATTGGAACTGCTGTTCGCCGATAAACAAATCACCGCCAGCCTCTACAGTGAGAACCCCGCATTACGTTGCCTGAACCAGGCTGCCGCTGAAATTGTCCGGCAATTGAGCCAGACATCCGAACATTTCACTGTACTGGAAGTCGGAGCAGGAACCGGGGCAACCTCAGAGAAGGTACTGGCACACAATGCACACGCCATTCAAAACTACCACTTCACTGATGTTTCACCCCTATTCCTGGATGATGCCCGCCAGTTACTCAATCACTACGGCGAAACGGTAAAATTTGCCCTGTTTGATATTAATCAGCGTATTGATTTTAGCCAGCACCCAGCATCCGGTTATGATCTGATTATGGCGGTTAACGTATTACATGACGCGCTCCATCTGAGAAATACCCTGCGACGCCTCTCCCGATTATTGAAGGCCGGTGGATGGTTGCTAATTATTGAATCAACCAAACGCGAAAGCGCCATGCAACTCACCAGTGTCGGATTTATTGAAGGGATTAACGCCTGGGTTGATGATCGCGGTGATGATCATGGTAATAGTGCATTGATGGAACTTGCGGGTTGGCGTAACTGCCTGACGCAGTCCGGTTATCGGGTTTCATTGGAATGGCCGGGTCAAAACGGGCCAGAACTGCACCAACAACTGATCCTGGCACGAGCTGAACAACAAGCACGGCTTAATATCAGTGAAATAACCACCCAATTTTCTACCTTGCCTTACTCATTGCATATTCAACAGCAAGAGCAATTGCCGTTGATAGTGACAGCGAAAGAGAGCATGGTACAACCGTTAATCGCGGAAACCGGACAACCAGACACAGAAGATGATCAGCTTCATGAGATTGAACAACACGTCATTACGCTCTGGCGTTCACTACTGCCTCAGTCAATACAGCGCCACAGTGACTTTTTCCAAAGTGGCGGTGACAGCCTGATTGCCACCCGAATGGTCGTGCAACTACGTCGTCAGGGTTACGAACAAGCCAATCTGCAACAGCTATTCGAACACCCTAAGTTGAGTGAATTTTGCCGTACTCTGCGGGTAACTGAACCCCGTTCAGAGACACTTGCGATATCGCAGCAAACTGAACCTGTATCTGAGCAAATTTTGCCACTGACCGCACTGCAATACGCTTATTGGCTGGGAGAGAGCCAACTGTTCCAATTTGGTAACGGTATCGCGCATTTCTATGCTGAACTGGCTATCAACGGGCTTGACCTGCCTCGTTTCACCGCCGCCTGGAACCGTGTGATAAACCATCATGCGCAATTACGCGGCTATGTGAAGGATGGGCAATATCGTATTTTGCCGCAAGTGCCCCGCTATACACCAACCGTTATTGATTGCCGTGCCATGATGCCAAATGAACGCGAAGCGCAACTGCATCATGCCCGCGACACGCTACGTACTCAAGGTGTTCCCAGCGACAACTGGCCGCTGTTTGATTTAACCCTGTACCATACCGATGATCAGGCATATTTATTGCATTTGACCATTGACCTGTTGGTTGCGGATGGTAAAAGCCTGGCGTTAATCCTGCGCGATTTACACCATTGGTATCAGGAACCTGACTGGCAGCCAGCGCCACCAGCAGCAACAATTGGCGACTATATTCAGGCACTGGAGAATGAAGAAACCGGAGAAACCTGGCAACAAAGCCGGCAATACTGGCTTGATCGCTTACCTTCGTTGCCGGATGCTCCAGTGTTACCACTACAAGATCACCAGTCACAGCAACTCAATCAACAGTGCCTGACCGGACATATCAGCCCACAACAATGGCAGTGTTTGCAACAGCGTGCAGCAGAATACCGCGTATCACCGTCACAAGTGATGCTGACGCTATTTACCCATGTTTTATCCGTATGGAGCAGCAACGAGCATTTTACAATCAATGTCCTGCATGGTAACCGCCTGTTAATGCCTCAGCATTGCGATATGTTAGTCGGCAATCTGTCTACCACATCATTGCTGGAAGTGGATCTGCGTAATATCACAGGGTTCAGTGAGGCTGTAAGCCGGATACAGCGGCAATGGCTGGCCGATCTTCAACACGCGCTGTTTGACGGGCAACGGGTACTCAGGGAGAAAAACCAACACCGCCACAACCTCAACGCAGGTATGCCAATTGTATTCAACGATACAACCGGCACAGCGGGTAAAGGACCAGCAGGGTTGGGAACACTCAATCTCTTTGGTGCGCAAACGCCGCATGTTTATCTCGACTGTATGTTAATTTCCGGCACAGAAGGTGGTGTCACCATACAATGGGCGATCTTGCCACAACTGTTCCAGCCTCAAGTTGCGGAAAACATGTTTGCCCATTATCAAGCGTGTATCACTGCCTTGCTCGAACCGGATTACTCATGGAATAGCCCGCTTCCTGACTGGCTGCCAGCAAGTGATCGCGCTTTGTGCCAGAACAGTAATGCGACAAAAAACGTGTTTCCATCACACACGCTCTGCTCGCTCATTGAACAGGCAGTCAATCGTTACCCACAACGTACTGCTGTGGTCGATACCTCTCGTCAGATTGACTATCGCACTTTGTGGTCACAAAGCCTGACACTGGCAGCCCATCTGCAAGCGCAGGAAAATCAGGCTTCATCCCTGATTGGTGTGGTCATGAAAAAAGGCTGGGAACAGGTTGTCGCCGTTCTTGCAATTTTATTCGCAGGACGGGCTTATCTGCCTATTGATGCCAGTTATCCGCAACAGCGGATCCATCAGCTATTGGCATCAGGGAAAGTTGATACTGTACTGACGCAACCTAAGTTTGCTCAACAGCTGAATTGGCCTGAGCATACCCACGTCATCTCTCTGGATGAAACATGGCTCAATCACTTACCTGCCACCGAAGCACAACGTTTAGCTGTACACCCCGAAGATTTGGCTTATGTCATCTTCACTTCCGGCTCGACCGGAAAACCAAAGGGCGTAATGATAGATCATCAGGGTGCTGTCAACACGATCCTGGATATTAATCAACGCATTGCACTCAATGAGCACGATAGCGTATTGGCAATATCAGAGTTAACCTTCGATCTTTCCGTTTATGACCTCTTTGGCACATTAAGCCGTGGGGCAAAACTGGTTATTCCTGCTCCTGGAGACACTAAACAACCTGACAAACTGCTGACATGGTTACAACAAGAATCGGTCACTGTTTGGAATTCCGTGCCGGCATTTGTGCAACTGCTTGAGGAATATGCCCGAAGCTATTCTCATTCTCTAAATAGCCTGCGTTGGATATTGATGAGTGGTGACTGGATACCCACCCATTTGCCGGCAAAATTGTCTGCCCTTCACCCTGCGCTTAACCTGCTCAGTTTGGGCGGCGCAACCGAAGCATCAATATGGTCTATTGCTTATCCTATCGCACACGTCGAGCCTCATTGGAGCAGCATTCCCTATGGCAAGCCTTTGGCTAATCAGACTTTCTATGTGCTTAATTCAGCATTATCACCTTGTCCGGTCTGGGTAACCGGCGAGCTTTATATTGGTGGACGTGGACTTGCCTTGGGTTATTGGAATGATACAGAAAAAACGCAACAAGCTTTTATCATTCATCCCCAAACAGGTGAGCGGCTCTACCGTACCGGTGATTTAGGTCGCTGGCGGCCAGACGGTAATATCGAATTTCTGGGACGCAATGATCACCAGATTAAAATTCGGGGTTACCGGATTGAACTGGGCGAAATCGAGTATCGCTTATGTGAACACCCTGACATACAACAAGCGATAGTCTTTGCGCATACGACATCAAACGGTGCATTGCAGCTCGTCGCCGGCTTACGTTTAACCGATACTGCGCCAGTATCTGCCGAACTGTTACCGATACTGCCGCACTGGTTGCAGCAAACCTTGCCAGTTTGGATGTGTCCACAGCGCTTTATCATTCTCGATACGATACCCGTATCCGACAACGGTAAAATCGACAGACGTACATTAATGACTCTGGTTGAAAAAGTGCAAGAAAGTGACTCAGCACCATCAGTGACTCTCAGCGCGACAGGACAAACGGTATTAAACCTTTGGGGGACCGTGTTAGAGCAACAAGATATTAACGTACATGAAAGTTTCTTTACTCTTGGTGGGGATTCTCTGGCAGCAGTACGGTTAATGGTGCGAATCAATCAGACATTTAATCGCCAATACCCCCTCAGCCTGTTGCAAACTTACGATACCGTACATTCACTGGCGGAATTTATTGAGCATCAACCAAAAAATACGTGTCAGGGCGTGATATTGAACAAGGGGAACATTGCACGATCTACCTTAGAACGATCCACCTTAGAACACTCCACCTTAGAAGACGCTACCTTGTTTATCGTCCATCCAATTGGTGGGCACCTGTTAGGATACCGTCATTTGGCTGCCAATTTTGACGTCCAACGCATGATTGGCCTGGCATTTGCGCCAGAAAGCATGAATACCGATAAACCTTCTGTCGTTGCGCTGGCCACGGATTACATCAGTCAAATCCGTAAATTCCAGCCTAAAGGACCTTATGCACTGGCGGGTTGGTCTTTCGGTGGATTAGTGGCTTATGAAATAGCCCATCAATTACGTGCTGCCGGTGAAAGTGTTTCCCATTGCATCCTGATTGATAGTTTCGCGCCGAATGTGCGCACGGATTTAACGCTAGATAATGTGCTCTGCCATCGTCATTTCCTGCTCGATTTGCAGGGACAATTCCCTGGGCTGGAGCTGGATAACAGCGCTATCACAGCAAACACGGAAACCTTCCTGCAAGCATTGCACCAAGCCTTACCGCAATCTGCACAGATGGATAACTCACTGGCTGAGCTTTACGCCATCTGGCAGCATAATCTGCGGGCATTGCTTGACTATTGTCCACCACAAACTTCACAACCTTTCAGCCTTATCCGGGCAAAGCAGGCATTGCCTGATTTTATGGATTACCTCGATTCAACAACCATCACCTCAACTGATCTTGGTTGGCAGGCTTTCGGGCCAGTCAATGTGACACTGCTTGATGGTGATCATTACAGCCTATTCCACAAACATGTCGGCTCTCTGGTTGCGTGTCTGAAAAACATCCTGAGTTCAGTCCCAACTGTTGAGCCTGTTAAGGAGAACATATGATAAAGCCACGGCGGGTTCTGATTGTCGGTTCAAAATTTGGTGAACTGTATCTTAATGCGTTTCTACAGCCCCAGCCAGGTCTGGAACTGGCCGGGATCTTGGCGCAAGGAAGCCCTCGTTCACAGCAACTTGCCCGCGATTTCAATGTGACCGTATTCCGCTCATTGGATGAATTACCGGATGATATCGATATTGCCTGTGTGGTCATTCGCGCAGAAGTTATTGGTGGCAAAGGCGACCAATTAACTCAGGCGTTATTGGCACGGGGCATTTCGGTCATTCAGGAACATCCTCTTGATGCAGAAGCGATCAAAAGACACCAATCAACAGCTAACCAGTATAATGCTATGTTTTGGGTAAACAGCTTTTACAGCCAATGCCAGGCTGGCAGAAGTTGGTTACATGCGGCTCATCAAATCGATCAATTATCACAGCAACGTCCGGTCAGTGGCTATCTGACAACCAGCCGCCAGTTACTCTTTTCCGCCCTTGATCTGTTGTTACAGGGCTGTCATTGCCCGGAACAGATTGAGATAGCTTATGTAGGTCAACGGAGTAACGTATTTCATCGCTTTGAACTTAGCATAGCGGGAACCACAATAACGTTAGATGTTCAATCCTATCTGGACCCCAGAGATCCCGATATGCACAACCTGGTCATGCATAAAATGACGCTAATTTGGTCGGCCGGTTATCTGACGCAGGAAGCCAGCTATGGGCCGGTTATCTGGACACCGGTTCTTCATGCACCAAACCATCTGAATAATGGACAGAGTCTTTACCTGCATGCCGGCCAGCCGGAAGGCGCTTATCTGCACCAGACAACATCACAAATTCTTTGTCCGGCAACGCAAAATTGGATGACTGCATTTGAATGTGATGGTGCCGAAGGTGTGGCACGCCTCCTCAATACCTTGAATTCAGTATTGAATGGGGCACTCTGCCCCCCTGCTTTTCGCTACGACTACCAATTGCGGCTGGCAGGCTTGTGGCAACAAATTTTACGCATGATGGGAGAACCGGTTACTCAGGAGCTACAGCCACCCGTCTGGATTGATCCAACCCAATTGATGCTAATTAAGGAAGAAAACTGATGACGTGGAAACTTCCTGTCCATCCGATGATCCGTCCATGCCTGACGACGCATAGCAAACCTAAATATACGCTGCTCATCTGCCCCTTTGCCGGGGGCAGTACCAGTGCATTTCGGAATTGGTCCACATTGGAAGATTCCGATATTGCGGTTTCACTGGTGATTTATCCCGGACGTGACAGCCGTATGAATGAACATGCTGTTACCCGCATTACGCCATTGGCTCAGTCGCTTTCTGATGTGATCAGAGCATTGACTCCCGCACAGAGAGAAAACCTGATACTGGTCGGCCATAGCATGGGAGCGCAAGTCGCATTTGAAACCTGCCGATACCTTGAACAACATCACTGTGCCCCCAAGGCATTGGTACTTTCGGGATGTCATGCGCCTCATCTTCAATCCCGCCGCCAACTGAGTGGATTGCCTGATCATGAATTCATTGAACAACTGATTGATATTGGCGGTTGCAGCCCGATTTTACGGGAAGATCCTGAACTACTTGCCCTGTTCTTACCCATGTTACGGGCTGATTTTTTTGCTACAGAACACTATTACCACGCTATTCAGCTGGATTCAGTAAAACTACAAACCCCCACATTGTTGCTTTATGGCACTGAGGACAAAGAAGCTTCTGCTCTGGAAGTTCAGCAGTGGCACCATTGGCTTGCCAGTGACAAACAAAATCTTACGGATTGCTGCCAAGAGATTGCCGGCGATCATTTTTACATTACGCAAAAACCACAGAATTTTATTCTTCACGTTACCCAATTTATGCAATATGTTTATTCAAAGGAGTTCGCATAATGGCACCTTTTTCTATCCCAGAGAACACACTGACGATGACGCCAAATTATCTTTGGAATGGCAAGACCCTGGATCAACAGCTTGCCGGATGGTCCAGTATCTGGGGGAATAAAACAGCGCTAATCTACCAAGAACAGCGGCTCACTTACCATGAACTCCATCAATCTGCGGAAAGGCTGGCGAGCGGTTTGTATCATCGTGGAATACGCCGTGGTGATAACGTTATGGTACAACTGCCTAACCGTATCTCCTTTGTTGTCACCTGTTTTGCTCTGTTTAGGCTAGGTGCTCATCCAGTATTATTAATGCCTACCCAACGGGCACATGATGTTCATGCGCTTTGCCAGATTGCACGTCCGGTGGCTTATATTATCCCTGATTGTATCCACGGCTTTGATTATCGGGAAATGGCACGGGAAGTTGCCGCATCTTGCCCCGAACTGCAACATATTATCGTTGATGGAGAGGCAGAAGAATTTATCCCATTCACCGCCATTGAAAATGAACCGCTCAATATTATTGGCCCAAGTTATGGTGATATCGCCGTACTTCTGCTTTCTGGCGGAACAACAGGTACACCAAAGCTAATCCCACGTACTCACGATGCCTATACCTATGATTTTGTGCTCTCCGCCCGTCTGTGCGCAATCAATACTGAAAGCGTTTATTTAGCGGTATTGCCTGTTGCACATAACTTCACGTTAGGCAGCCCCGGTATTCTGGGCACGCTTTCTCAGGGAGGATGTGTACTCCTCAGTGATACAGCGAGTTGTGATGAAGCTATGCCATTGATCGAAGAGCATAAGGTAACACACTTAGCATTAGTTCCGGCTCTTGCGCGGCTCTGGGAACAAGCGCGAGACTGGGAACAAAGCGACCTTTCATCCCTGCGCTGCTTACAAGTGGGTGGTGGCAGACTCACACCGGAACTGGCAGCACAAGTTATGGCACGCCTTGGCCCTTTACAACAAGTCTTTGGTACAGCGGAAGGGTTACTTTGCTATACCCGATTAGACGATCCTTATGAGGTTATCATTAACACCCAAGGGCGCCCATTGTCAGAAGAAGATGAGATCAAACTTGTTGATAACAATCTGCAACCCGTTGCATCTGGGGAAGTCGGTGAACTGATTACACGCGGTCCTTACACCATTACAGGGTATTACCGTGCTGAACAGCACAATACCGTCGCTTTTACCACGGATGGCTTCTACCGCACAGGCGATTTGGTCCGCATCAGACCAGATGGCAACCTGATCGTTGAGGGACGGATTAAAGAACAGATCAACCGCAGCGGTGAAAAAATTTCAACGCTAGAAGTTGAAACATTGCTGCTGCAACACCCAGATATTGATGACGTCGTTGTTATCGCTGTCCCAGATGAACTATTGGGTGAACGCATTTGTGCTTGCCTGCCAAAGAGTGTCAACCAACCCGATCCCGCACAAATGCAAGCATTCTTGCATCAGAAAGGCGTTCAGCGTCATAAAATCCCTGACCAATGGTTATTTGTGGCGTACTGGCCATTAACCGCGGTAGGAAAAATCAACAAACGCCAGTTAGTACAAATGGCGCAAGCAGAAAATACAGAAAAAGCAGAAAATAACCGCCTGATGCAACAATATCATGAACACACTATTGCTATTACCAGCACACCGTTAGATCTGGTTACCCACTTGCTTACCGATAATGATGCCCAACCTTATACGCTCTATGAAATGAAAGGTGAATGGTCATTGGGAATAGGCTGTGCTGCAACCATAAGTGCAGATGCATCGGGACAATTGATTGATTCACAAGGTAATTGTCATCCATACGATATCAACACACTCAGCCAAAAACTTGAGCAAGCGCTCAACGCGCTTCCGATTAAAGACTGGCGTGCTTATGGCAGAACATTATTTGAGTTTTCCCATATGACGTATGGCTTACCATTAGAACCATCATTAGAACAACAAAATGAAGCATTAATAAAAATTACCATTCCACAACATGAATTACGCATAACTCAAGGACAGGTGCTGATACGAACACTGGAAGAAGCGCAAATATCCCTATTGAGTGAGAAAGTCAAACGCGCTGATCAATTAGGCACTCCGGCTTTCCCACAGACAAAAGAGATGGACATTATCAACACAGCAGACGCGACAAAACATTATCAAGACAACGTTGCCAATGCAGTTAAGGATATTGCCGCAGATCACTACCAAAAAGTGATCCTGTCACGCCGGGTTGATCTTGGTACAAATATTGATGTTACACACAGTTACTGGCTGGGCCGTCGGGCTAACACCCCCGCCCGCTCTTTCTTCTTACGTGATGGAGATTTCACTGCTTACGGTTTCAGTCCAGAAACCGTCGTTGAGGCAGATAGTTCGGGTTGGGTTAATACCCAACCGTTGGCTGGCACCAGAGCATTAACACATGACAAGGAGCAAGATCAAAAACTGCGAGCCGATTTACTTTCTGATCCGAAAGAAATTTCCGAACACGCTGTTTCGGTCAAACTTGCCTTAGAAGAATTAGCCTCGATTTGTCAGCCAGAAACGCTTTGTGTATCAGAATTTATGGCTATTCGTGAACGTGGTTCGGTACAACATTTGGCATCACGAGTAAAAGGGTTGCTACACACAGACAAAAACCGCTGGGATGCCTTTATTGCCTTATTCCCGGCAGTCACTGCTTCAGGGATACCGAAAAAACCGGCTTTACAAGCCATTTCTCGTTATGAAGGTGAACCTCGCCAGCTTTATAGTGGTTGTGTCATGCTCTTGGATAGTGCAGGTAAACTGGATGCCGCATTGGTATTACGCTCCCTCTACCAGCATAAAGAACGCTGTTGGCTTCAGGCTGGTGCTGGTTTGGTCAGAGATTCAAGACCAGAAAGAGAATGGCAGGAAACCTGTGAAAAACTTGAGTGCATTATGAAATATGTTCGTCCTTATTCCGCCAAAGAAGACTAAACGTTTATTGGGATAATACTTCCGGGGAAAACCAGAGTGATATCTGGTTTTCCCTAAATTAAAAGGATGTACACCCACCATCCAACAACGCCTGTTCATTACAACGACGACCATTCGCCAACTGGCAAACAGGAACTTGATGACCATTCAATTGCTTGGTTAATGCCGGCATTCCCCCTGCATCAGAGCAACTTTCACTGGCATCTTTACTCAGATAAATACCCAGATCAGAAGATTGATAATGTTTGTACTGGCTTGATTGATGCCCGCTGCAACCTGCTAATATAGCGCCTACCAGCAACAACCTGACAAGGATAATTCCCCGCTTTAACAACATATTTTCTCCAGTTTAACTATCTGAACAGGGTATAGATCAATGACCTGTACTTTTAGAAAACAAATTGATGACTAAAACACCGACAATAATAAGAAGAATACCGATAATTGCCGGTAAATCCAATTTTTGCTGGTATAAAAATATACCCGCAATAGAGACTAAAACTATACCAAGGCAAGACCAAACAGCATAAGCAATCCCCAAAGGCATCACTTTTACAACTTGTGATAACGCCCAAAATGATAAGCAATATCCCATCACCACAACAACAGATGGCACTAAGCGAGTGAAGCCATCGGCCATTTTTAACATTGTTGTCGCTATCACTTCAGACAAAATCGCGATAAACAAATAACCCCATACATTCATATTGCTCACCAAGACAAAGTTATAAGACAGATCAAATTTCAAAAAAACTGCTTAATCTACCATAACTTAAAATACAATACCTTAACGAAATGAAGTGTTTTTTCTTTATGAAAAGAATAATAATGAAGAAAAAAATCAAGTATAAATTTGGCAGAAAATTATGCAATAAAATAAAAATGATTATTCCATTAATCTATCTATACTCAATAAACTTCAAGTTGCAATCCGCAAGACGAAGCGAGGCCTTATATTTCCCCGCCACACGGGGAAATATAACACGCATCTTGAAGTTGGATGGGTATATATGCATCAATATTATTTTTACCTATAAGAACTACCTTAAATAATTTATCATGAAAATGACCCGAAGAAATTATTCACTTCAATATAGAAAAGAACAGTGAATTATTTTTTGCGCTAAAAAACACTATAACAGCAAGTTAAATACCGACAGGTAACCATAAAGAAACCAAACTAGATCACATTATATCCATAGGCAATTAAAAAATATAATCACAACAAATAAAAATATTATAGACTTAAATACAAATGACTATCACTATTGAAACCTGAAGAACTACGACTATAAAATCATGATCATGGAATAATAGGTGAAAATAATGACTATTCTCGAGAATAAAAACAAACTGCGCGAAACAGGATAAGTGACGAAGATATACACTTAAATAGACAAAAAATAAATTTTAAACCTTGGACAAACAATATTAACTATTTCAAATGAGGGGGAATGCTGAAAGATTGCGAGATTAGCTGTAGTGATACCATGATAGTTCATGCTAATACCTATTAAATAAAATAATAACCTGATGTTAAAAATCATAAAAAATCAGATATAACGTAATAAATTATGTTAATGCCAAAACATAAATAAATTAAGGTTAGGCAAGCACTGAAATCTATTCATTTGTATCATGAATGACAAATAACTTGTAAACGGAATGCATTCGTATAATTGACTATGAGAACACTTGAAGGTTCGTTGAATTCGAACTTGTATAACCTTCATCCCGCTCAAGAGGATGTGTTTTATGAGCAAACCTTTCACGAAAACAACCCATTACACAACCTGGGCTGGTATACCTTGATGGAAGGTGAAGTTGATATAGTCATCTTGCAACAAGCCTGGCTATTACTATACCAACATGTTGATATGTTGAGGTTACGCATATCCGTTAATTCGGATAATGAAGCAACCCAATATATTCAGAATCAAAGTGATACTGAATTAGTCATACTCCATGATTTTACAATGCAGCCTGATCCTGAAAAAAAAGCAAAAATTTGGATGCAGCAACAGATAGATATTCCCATTAAATTTCCAAATGAGTCCTTATTCCAAGCCGCATTGCTTCGTATTACCAACGAGAAATATTACTTCTTCACTAAGTTCCATCATATTATGATTGATGGGGTTGGTTTATTCCGGCTCCATGAATATACCCATAAGTTATATGCATGCCTGAAAAATAGAACTTCAACCACCTGGTTAGCAGAAATTCCACAATATTTAAATACGATAGAAAAAGCAAAAAAATATCTAACTTCCTCCTGTTACGAAAAAGACAAAAAATACTGGTATGATTTTTTAACAAAAAACGATATACATCAATTAATCCCTTGTTATCAAAATAGGGGTTTCCGTAACGATATGTTGGCATTACCGTTTTCAATTAAAGCTGATTTGCTTGCTTTTTGTGAAAAAAATAAAACGAACCTTCTTGCTGTCTTTTCGAGCTTAGTCATCATTATGATGTCAGAACTAACAGGGCAACAGGAATTAACATTTAATACCATCACTCATGGCAGAAGGACAAAATCAGAGAAATATGTCGTAGGGATGCAAACCAATATTTATCCGGTACATTGCCATGTTTCTCACACAATCAGTGCCATTGAACAGATTAAGCTAATGGAATTAGCGCTAAAAGAGAGTTATCACCACAGCCAATTCCCCCGTTCTCACTTGATTCGCATGGCTAATAACCATGGCATTGCTTTACCTAATATATTTATATTCTATGAAAGGCTTTCAGAATCAGCATCTGAAATCAACCAGGCGCAGCATTATATTGTAGATGGGGGATTTAACACTGATCCTATCGTTTTTCGCTTGCAAGACTTTGGATATGATCAAGGACTAACAATAGCGATAGATTATTTACGGGAATATTTTAGTGAGCAAGATGTAAAACAAATACTTACGCGATTGCAGAACTTATTGACTGCTTTGCTTAATACCCCTTCTTTATTCGTCCATGAATTACCTATTTTATTAGAACAGGAGCGTCATACCCTGCTGCACAGTTGGAACCAAACTGATGCATCCTACCCGCAGGATAAAATTTTACAACAACTGTTCGAGGCACAGACAGAAAGAACACCGAATAACGTGGCGCTGGTGTTTGAAGAGAAAACCCTGACCTATCGTCAACTCAACGAACAGGC
Source organism: Xenorhabdus sp. BG5 (assembly GCF_015163665.1). Classification (GTDB taxonomy): domain Bacteria; phylum Pseudomonadota; class Gammaproteobacteria; order Enterobacterales; family Enterobacteriaceae; genus Xenorhabdus. The sequence continues at coordinate 41,039 of NZ_JADEUG010000005.1, forward strand.
AAACCAGCTCGCCGTTGTCATCCGGCGGCAATGCAATACACCGATGCAAGCAGATACCCCTATCGCTCTCTACCTCGATCGCAGTCTGGAAATGGTAGTCAGTATCCTGGCGGTACTGAAAGCCGGTGGCGCTTATGTACCGATCTCCCCTGAATATCCACCGGAACGAGTTCAGTTTATTCTGGAAGACACCGGAAGCCCATGTGTACTCACCCAACAACGCTATCTGACAACACTGGAACAGTATACTTACGCTTTGCCAATTCAGCCGACGCTGATAGCCGCAGATGACCGTACAGTCACCCAAGGCCAGTCGGTAGAAAATTTAGTGCCAGTGAACAAAAGTTCTGATTTGGCCTACATTATCTACACTTCCGGGACGACCGGACAGCCGAAAGGCGTTGAGTTAACCCATCAAAACGTCATCAATCACTTATGTTGGATGCAATCCCAATACCCATTAAGTGCCTCGGATAAGGTCCTGCAACAAATCCCTTATACCTTTGATGCTTCAGTCTGGGAGTTAATTGCAGCTAACTGTTTTGGTGGCACTATCGTACTGCCCTCACCGGATACCCATAAACAGCCAGAGGACTTGTATCAACTGATAGAGAAAACTGGCGTAACGGTGGTGCAATTTGTCCCGTCCATGTTAGGCGCTTTCTGCCAGACAGTACGGGACTTAGGGCATCAGTTACCCCGCACTATCCGTTACGTTCTATGTGGCGGGGAAACGCTGACGATGTCCCATGTCAACGCGTTTAGATTTATAAATAGTCATTCAAGCACTTTAATTAACCTCTATGGCCCCACAGAAACGACAAATGATGTCACTCACTTTGAGGTAACCAATGAGATTGGTGGCATTATTCCGATTGGCAAGGCTCATAACAACACCCGCCTGTATGTCCTTAATCATAACGGCAAACTCTCTCCCATTGGCGCCCCTGGAGAGTTGTATATCGGCGGTGCTGGGCTGGCGCGGGGATATCGTAATCGTCCAGATCTGACTGCTGAGCGTTTTGTGGAAAATCCGTTTGCCACAGATGAAGACAAAGCCCGTGGTTATACTCGTTTGTACAAAACCGGTGATCGGGTGCGCTGGCTGCCGGACGGTAACCTGGAATATCTGGGACGCCATGATTTTCAGGTCAAAATTCGTGGTTACCGCATTGAATTGGGTGAAATCGAAACTACCTTATCCTCTCATCCGCAAGTAAAACAGGCAGTGGTGATCGACCGAGATCATGCAGGCCACAAAGCACTGGCAGCTTATCTGGTCACAGACGAAGCCTTGGCCAATGACACTTTGATAGCGCATCTCTCAACCCACCTGCCGGAATATATGACACCCGCCAGTTTTACCCGCATTGATGCCATCCCCTTGACTATCAACGGCAAGCTCGACCGCCATGCTTTGCCAGCGCCGGTATGGGAAGATTGGGAGCGTTATATAGCGCCACGCACTGAGTTGGAAACCCAATTGTGTGTGCTCTGGCAAGATGTCTTAGGATTAGAACGGATCGGTATTGAGGATAATTTCTTCCGTATCGGTGGCGACTCGATTGTCAGCATCCAGTTAGTCTCCAAACTGCGGCAAATCGGTTTCTCCCTGCAAGCCAAATCGATTTTTGAAGCACCAACGGTAGCGCGGTTGGCGCAATTGCTGACGCAAATTTCATCCCATGTATCTGTAGTGGCTGAACAGGGATTATTGCATGGAGAATTTGGTTTATTGCCTATCCAACAGGATTTCTTCAATCTGAACTTGCCATGCCCGCACCATTGGAATCAGGCATTTATGATCCGGCTGCCAGGCAATATCAGTCACGCAGCTATTGAACAGGCGCTGATCGCACTGACTGAGCGACATGATATGTTACGCGTCCATTTTGTTAAAACTGAACAGGGTTATCGTCAGTGCTACTCCGCAGAAATACCGCCCTGGTTACCCACATTACAGCATTGTGATTTCAATGAATTAAATCATCAACAGCTGACACAATGGCAAAGTGGCTTTAATTATTGTACGGGCCCTTTGTGGCAAGCCGCCCATCTGACCGGATATGCCGATGGCAGCGCCCGCTTATTCTTCGCATTTCATCACTTGATTATTGATGTCGTGTCCTGGCGGATTATTGCGGAAGATATACGCCTGCTACTACAGGGAACAGCGCTACCACCAAAGACCAGCAGCTACCGACAATGGGTTGCTGCTGTCTATCACTATGCCATACAGCATCAAGATGAAGTGCCCTACTGGCAGGGAGTCATGGCGGGTGAAAAAACTTACCCGCTGATGGGAGAACGCAACACGCATCAACTGAGCTTATCAACTGAACTGACGAACACTCTGCTACATGAGACTAATCTAGGTTATCACACGGAAATTAACGACTTGCTGCTTAGTGCTCTCACACTGGCATTGCAGACAACGTTCTCCCGTGCGGTAAACTTCATTACTCTTGAGGGGCATGGGCGGGAAGCTATCGACAGTGCTGTGGATATCGCCGAAACTGTGGGCTGGTTTACAACTACCTACCCTGTTCGTCTGATAACGCAGGGCAATATTGCTGAGACGATTATTCACACGAAAGAGATGCTGCGTGCCGTGCCAAACAAAGGTATCGGTTATGGGGCGCTACGTCAGGTTGGATACTTGTCAGAGGATTTACCAGCCATCAGTTTTAACTACCTTGGTCAATTAGGAGGTGAAAACCATCAGGATTGGGCGCTGACCGATGAAGACTGTGGTGCAATGATCGCCCGCGAAAACATGAGCCATTTACTGCTAGATATCAATGGCGCAGTTCAGGCAGGAAAACTGCAATTCAGTGTATTGTCTCGTTTACCGTCAGCCCAAACACACATATTTATCACAGCCTTTGAGCAAGCACTCAATAGTGTCATCGCCGCCGGCCAAAAACAGGCCCAATTGGGTAGTGTGAAAACACCCAGTGATTACGAATTTAAAGCGGTTTCAATCGAACGCTTAAAGCACTTGCAACAAAACTATCAGATGGAAACCCTGTATCCCGCCACCAGCTTGCAGCAAGGATTTATTTATCATCATCTGGCTCAACCACAAGATGATGCCTATCGTGTGCAATTGTTGCTGGATTATCACACCCAACTCAACCTTGCCGCCTATCAGCAAGCCTGGTCGCTGGCTTCACTGCGCTTTCCCATCCTCAGAACGGCATTTAATTGGGAAGGGGAAATTTTGCAGATTGTAACCACGGGTGCCAGTATTAATTCGGCGAACTTCAAGATCAAAGATATCAGCCAATTACCCGCAGAAGAACGAAACAAGGCGATTGAAACAATTCAACAACATGACCGTACTCTGCCTTTTAATTTACGTCAGCCTGGTTTAATCCGCTTTACCCTAATTAAACAGCGTGAACAACGGGTAACGGTGCTGATCTCCCAACACCACACGATTACTGATGGCTGGAGTGGTCCGATTTTATTGCAGACTGTGCACGGGTATTACGACATGCTGGTGCAAGGGCAGATGCCTCAGATCGTAGTGGAGAAAGCTTATCTGGCAACCCAGCAATACTATCTGGAACATCTGGCCGAATCTGAGATGTATTGGGCGGAACGTAAAACACATTTCCAGGCAACTAATGATCTGTCAAACCTGTTAAATCGTCATGTTAACTTGACGCAGATAAAAACCATCGAAAAACCGGCTGAACAGGCACTCACTGTGCAGGGGAGCGATTATGCGCAGCTTAAGGATATGTGCCGGACACAAGGTATTACCCTGAATGTGGTATTGCAATTTGCCTGGCATAAATTACTGCACAGTTACACCGGGGATAAACAGACTATTGTTGGCACCACCGTATCCGGGCGCGATGTACCAGTAGACGGCATTGAGTCCAGTGTCGGCCTGTATATTAATACCTTGCCATTGATGGTGCAGTGGGATAATAACCGAAGTGTTATTAGTATCTTACAAGCTATACAGAAAGATATCGCCATACTCAACAGCCACAGTGCTGTCTCACTTGCCAGTTTGCAATCCGACGGAGAACGGTTATTCCATAGCCTGTTTGTCTTTGAAAACTACCCCGTCCCCGTGGCAAGCGAAAATGAGACGGGTGTTGAAAATACCCTGATATTCCGCCAGGCCATCGAAAAAACCGATTATCCATTATCACTGATGGCCTATGAACAGAATAACTGTCTTACGGTTAAATTGAGTTATGGTGAAGACTGGCTGACCGACAAACAAGCACAGCGCTTGTTGCATCAGTTTGAACGCATTCTACACGCTGTGGCCGGTGATCCACACCAGCTTCATACCGCCATCTTGTTTCTCAGTGAAGCAGAGCGTTATACCTTACTGCACACCTGGAACCAGACCGATGCCCCTTACCCACAAGATAAAACCTTACAGCAACGCTTTGAAGTACAGGCAGAAAAAACGCCAGATAATGTGGCACTGGTGTTTGAAGGGGAAACCCTAACTTACCGGCAGTTAAATCAACGGGCAAATCAGTTAGCCTGGGTTATTCGTGAACATTATCAGCAACATAAAAATGCCCCTCTGCCCGCAGACACCCCCATCGCCCTCTATCTTGACCGCAGTCTGGAGATGGTCATCAGTATTCTGGCGGTACTGAAAGCCGGTGGTGCGTATGTACCGATCTCCCCGGCATATCCGCCAGAGCGGGTGCAGTTTATTCTGCAAGATACCCAAAGCCCCTGTATCCTCACCCAGCAACACTATCTGACAGCACTGGCGGAATATACTCAGGCACGGGCAGCGCCGCCGATACGGATAGCGTCAGATGACCGGACCATCACCATAAACCAGCCCGTAGAAAATCTGGCTATAGTCAATAAACCTACCGACCTGGCCTATATCATCTACACCTCAGGCACCACAGGGCAGCCTAAAGGCGTCATGATCGAACATAAAAATGTGGCTCATATGGTGGCGGCGCAGGCAGCACTGTTTGATATCACAAAGCACAAAAAAGCCTTAATGTTTGCAGCTTATGTCTTTGATGCCTCGGTTTCCGAACTGTTTGTCAGTTTACTGCATGGCCTGACGGTCTATCTGTGCAGCGAAACAGAGCGCAATGCACCGGCCGTTGCACAACTGATTCAACGAGAAAGCATTGAATTAGCCACCTTACCGCCCGCCATACTGAAAGTATTAGTCGGCACGGCATTCCCTTCCTTACAGCTCTTGGTGACAGCGGGAGAAGCCCCGTCCTTAGATTTTCTTGACTATTTCAGCCATCACAGCGGGGTACTGAATGCTTACGGCCCCACCGAAGTGACCGTTTGTGCCAGTGGCAAGCACTACCAATCCGGGGAGATTGCCCGCAATATTGGTCAAGCCATCAATAACGCCCGTCTTTACGTGCTTGATAGTCACGGTAACTTGTCCCCTATCGGTGCGACGGGGGAGTTATATATCGGCGGTGCCGGACTGGCACGGGGGTATTTAAATCGGCCTGAACTCACCGCTGAACGTTTTGTTGAGAATCCGTTTGCGTCAGCAGCAGATAAAGCCCGTGGCTATACCCGTTTGTACAAAACCGGTGACTTAGTCCGCTGGCTGCCGAACGGGGAGCTGGAATATCTGGGGCGCAATGATTTTCAGGTTAAGATCCGGGGCTACCGTATCGAATTGGGAGAAATTGAAACGGCCCTTGCCACCCATCCACAAGTTAAACAGGCGGTGGTGACTGACTATAAGCATCAAGGCAATCAAGTACTGGTAGCGTATCTGGTCACGGCGGGTGAGGTATCGGATGATGCCCTAATGACACACCTTTCTCTTCGCCTGCCAGACTATATGCTGCCGGCCAGTTTTACCCGTATTGAATTCATACCCTTAACCCTCAACGGTAAACTGGACCGCCGTGCCCTGCCAACACCGGTATGGGGTAATAGTGACAACTATATTGCGCCCCGTAATGCCTTAGAAACTCAGTTATGCGCTATCTGGCAGGAGGTATTGGGGCTAGAGAAAATTGGGATTGAAGATAACTTCTTCCGCATTGGTGGTAATTCCCTGACTGCGATTAAGCTGACGGCAGCGATTCACCAAACCCTTGGGCTTGAGGTTTCACTGACACAACTCTTTGAACGCAAAACCATTGCCAGCCTGACGAACCAGATGGGGCAACCCGCCAACACGGTTATTCCTCACCGCGAATTGGCGCACTACCCCTTATCGTTTGCTCAGGAGCGAATGCTGTTTATCGAGCAGTTTGAACAGGGCACCGATGCCTACCATATCCCCTGTCTGGTGCAACTGGATAATGCCGCCTGTCTGCCCGTGTTAGAAACCGCCATTAACCGATTAGCGCAGCGCCATGCCGTGATAAGAACGGTATACCCCCATTATGATGGTGGACAGCATTACCAGCAGGTACTGGACAGGCCGTTGGTTATCCGGTCAGTCGCGCCCTGTGATGGTATTGACACGCTTCTGGATACCATACGCACTGAGACAGCCACGCCATTTGATTTGACCACCGAACCCGGTCTGCGCCTCTGTCACTATGCCCTGGCCGATAAGCATTACTTCCTGATGTTATGGCACCATATCGCCATTGATGGCTGGGCCATCGACATTTTTATGCGTGAACTGGCCGAGATTTACCCAGCCTTGTTAGCCGGCCGTGACAGCCGGTTGCCCGTTCTGGATATCACCTATGGCGATTATGCCGCCTGGCAGCGGGAATATTTACAGGGCGATGTGCGTGAACGCCAGCTCGCTTACTGGCGACAGACCTTAGCCCACTACGAAACCCTGGCCTTGCCAACAGACGCCCCCAGACCCGCTCAGGTCAGTTATCAGGGACGGGACTTCAATTTTACGCTGGATGCCCCCCTCTCTGACCAGCTCAGAATGCTGGCAAAAAATCAGGAAACCACCCTGTATACCGTGCTGCTCAGTGGCTTTTATGTCACGCTGGCAAAACTATCCGGCCAAAACGATATCGTACTGGGCACACCAACTGATAACCGACACCACGCCCAGACCCAAACGCTAGTAGGGATGTTTGTCAACTCTCTGGTCTTGCGGGCACAGCTTGTGCTGACAGACAGCGTAGCCACCCTGATTAAACAAACCCATCAATTACTGGCCGATGCCAAAGCGCATCAGGACATGCCGTTTGAACAACTGCTTGACGCTCTGGCAATTGAACGTGACCCCGCCCGTCATCCGATTTTTCAGGTTATGTTTGGCTTACACCGTGTTGGGGAACACCGGCCAGATGAAGCCAGACTGCCGTTTCAGCCGGTGACATTAGATGAATCCCTGTACAGCCCCGCCAAGTTTGACCTGAGCCTGTTTCTGTCCGAGGGACAACCCGCTATTACAGGCAACCTGAATTACGCGGTCAGCCTGTTTAACGACACCACCATGGCACGGCTGGCCGCTATCTACCAACGGGTGCTGGCCGCCTTCGTGACAGACCCGCAACAATCGCTGGCGGGGATTGATATCCTGTCGGCCCCGGAGCGCCATACCCTGCTGCACACCTGGAACCAGACTGACGCCCCTTACCCGCAAGAGAAAACCTTGCAGCAGCTCTTTGAAGTACAGGCAGAAAAGACGCCGGATAATATAGCGCTGGTATTTGAAGGGGAAACCCTGACCTACCGGCAGTTAAACCAACGGGCCAATCAGTTAGCCGGTGTTATTCGTGAGCGTTACCAGCAACATAAGAATGTTCCCCTTCCAGCAGACACCCCCATCGCCCTCTATCTTGACCGCAGTCTGGAGATGGTCATCAGTATTCTGGCAGTGCTCAAAGCCGGTGGCGCGTATGTACCGATTTCCCCGGCATATCCACCAGAGCGGGTACAGTTTATTCTGCAAGATACCCAAAGCCCGTGCCTCCTCACCCAGCAACGCTATCTGACAGCACTGGCGGAATATGCTCAGGCACGGGCGGAACCGCCAATTCGGATAGCGGCAGATGACCAAACCATCACGATAAGCCAGCCCGTGGAAAATCTGGCACCTGTCAATAACCCAGACGATTTGGCCTATATCATCTACACCTCAGGCACCACGGGGCAGCCTAAAGGCGTCATGATTGAACATAAAAATGTGGCCCATCTGGTGTCAGCACAGGCAGCACTGTTTGATATCACCAGGCGAAAAAAAGCCTTAATGTTTGCGGCTTATGTCTTTGATGCCTCGGTTTCTGAACTGTTTGTCAGTTTACTGCATGGCCTGACGGTTTACCTGTGCAGCGAAACAGAGCGCAATGCGCCGGCCATTGCACAACTGATCCAGCGTGAAGGCATTGAATTAGCCACCTTACCCCCAGCCATATTAAAAGTGTTAATTGGCACTGAGTTACCCTCTTTACAGTTATTGGTAACCGCGGGAGAAGCCCCGTCTTTAGATTTTCTTGACTATTTCAGTCATCACTGCGAGGTACTGAATGCGTACGGCCCCACCGAAGTGACCGTTTGTGCCAGCGGCAAGCACTACCAATCCGGGGAAATCGCCAACAATATTGGTAAATCCATCAATAATGTCCGTCTTTACGTCCTTGATAGTCACAACAACTTGTCCCCTATCGGTGTGTCGGGTGAGTTATATATTGGCGGTGCCGGACTGGCACGGGGGTATTTAAACCGGCCTGAACTCACCGCTGAACGTTTTGTTGAGAACCCGTTTGCGTCAGAAGCAGATAAAGCCTGTGGCTATACCCGTTTGTACAAAACCGGCGACTTAGTCCGCTGGCGGCCGAACGGGGAGCTGGAATATCTGGGGCGTAATGATTTTCAGGTTAAGATCCGGGGCTACCGTATCGAATTAGGGGAAATCGAAAACGCCCTGACTTCACACCCACAGGTCAAACAGGCGGTGGTGATCGACCATAAGCACAAAGGGGATCAAATACTGGTGGCGTATCTGGTCACCGATGGTGTGCTGCCCGATGATACCTTGGTTCGGTATATTTCCACCCGCTTGCCAGACTATATGCTGCCCGCCAACTTTACCCGTATCGAATCCATACCCTTAACCCTCAACGGCAAGCTGGATCGCCGCGCCCTGCCAACACCGGTATGGGGCAATAGTGACAACTATATAGCGCCCCGTAATGCCTTAGAAACTCAGTTGTGTGCCATCTGGCAAGAGGTGTTGGGGCTGGAGAGAATTGGCATTGAAGATAACTTCTTCCGTATCGGCGGCGACTCCATTGTCAGTATCCAGCTAGTTTCCAAACTGCGTCAGGCGGGCTTTTATCTCCAGGTCAAATCAATATTTGAAGCACCAACGGTGGCTCGATTAGCTCAACTGCCAACACTGATATCACACACAGTAAAAGCCAGTGCTGAACAAGGGTTACTAAGCGGAGAGTTTGATTTATTGCCTATCCAGCAAAGTTTCTTTGACCTCAATCTGCCAAATCCACACCATTGGAATCAGGCATTTATGATCCGACTGCCAGGCAATATCAGTCATACTGCTATTGAACAGGCGCTGATCGCACTGACTGAGCGGCACGACATATTACGTGTCCATTTTATATATACTGAAAACGGCTACCGTCAGTGCTATTCGCCGGAAATGCCACCCTGGTTGTCTGCATTACAGCACTGTAATATCAGTGAACTTACAGAAACGGAATTACACCAACAACTCACCCAATGGCAAAGTGGATTTGATTACAGTAACGGCCCCTTATGGCAAGCCGCTCATCTGACCGGATACGCCAATGGCAGCGCCCGATTATTCTTCGCATTCCACCATCTGATCATTGACGCTGTCTCCTGGCGCATTATTACAGAGGATATGCGTTTGTTATTGCAAGGCATGACCTTACCACCGAAAACCAGCAGTTATCGGCAGTGGGTGGCCGCAGTCCATCATTATGCTCAACAGCATCAAGATGAAGTGTCCTACTGGCAACAAGTCATAACAGACAACGACTTATATCCTGCACTGGATAAAACCACTTATCACCAATTAAACATCTCTGCCGAGATGACTGATATCCTGCTGCATGAAGCCAACGCCGGTTATTCCACTGAAATTAACGACTTATTATTGAGTGCCCTAACCTTGGCATTACAGGGGACTTTCTCCCGATCAGTAAACTACATCGTTCTGGAAGGACATGGGCGTGAAACCATCGATAACACGCTAGATATTGCTGAAACCGTCGGCTGGTTTACAACACAATATCCCGTCAGGCTGGCAATGCAGACCACTATTGCAGAAACCATTATTCACATCAAAGAGATGCTTCGCGCCGTACCAAACAAAGGTATTGGCTATGGTGCGTTACGTCAGGCTGGCTATTTGTCAGGAGATTTACCAGCTATCAGCTTCAATTATCTCGGTCAGTTAGGCGGAAGTTGCCATCAAGACTGGTCACTGAGTAGCGATAATTGTGGCGCAGTGATAGCCAGCGGGGATCACAACGCTTTATTGCTGAATATCAATGGCGCAGTTCAGACGGGAAAACTGCAATTTAGTGTGGACTCCCGCTTGCCACACGCTCAGACAGCGGTATTTATCACGGCATTTGAGCAAGCACTCAATAGTGTTATCAGCGAAAGTCAAAAACAGGCCCATGCGGGAGGAATAAAAACGCCCAGCGATTACGGAATTAAAGGCGTTTCAATTGAGCAGCTCAACCAGCTTACTCATCGTTTTGACTATGTGGATAACGAAAATTCACCTCTCTATCCAGAAAAGAAAACCATCTTGGACGTGTAAAAAATGTTGATGCTATTTAAAGAACTTAAAAAAAATCATGTATCGATATGGGCTTATGAGAATAAATTAAAACTGGCATTTACAGGGGAAACACCCCCTGTCCAGCTTATTGATAAGGTTAAGAAGAAAAGGGAAAACATATTAACTTTCTTACATGAAGAGAACATTTTCTCCGAAGAGGATTTCAAACGTTTTACCTTTAATGGCATTGAAGTGATATTTCCTGCCACCAGTTTACAACAGGGGTTTATTTATCATCATCTGACTCAACCACAGGATGATGCCTATCGCATGCAATTGCTGTTGGATTATCACACCAATATCGACTTTACCGCCTATCAACAAGCCTGGTCGCTGGCCTCCCTGCGTTTCCCTATCCTCAGAACCGCATTTGATTGGGAAGGGGAAATTTTGCAGATTATCACTGCGGGTGCCAGTATCAATTCAGCGAATTTCAAGAGTAAAGATATCAGCCAATTACCAGAAACAGAGCGAAACAAGGCGATTGAAGCAATCCAACAACATGACCGTACCTTGCCTTTTGATTTAAGCCAGCCCGGATTAATCCGCTTCACTTTCATCAAGCAAAATGAACAATGGGTAACCGTGCTGATCACCCAACATCACTGTATTGCCGATGGCTGGAGTAACTCGATTTTATTACAGGCTGTACATGAATATTACAATCAACTGATAAAGCGACAAGTACCGCAGGTTGACGTAGAACAGGCTTATCTGGCAACCCAGCAATATCATCTGGATCATAAAGTTGAAACAGAAGCCTATTGGGCGCAGCGCAAAACTCACTTTCAGGGAGCCAACGATCTTTCTGCGCTGCTAAGTCAGCATGTTGATTTAACGCTGATAAAAACCGTTGAAAAGCCAGCCGAACAAGCGCTTATTGTGCGAGGAGACGCCTATACGCAACTTAAGGATATGTGCCGAATGCAAGGTGTTACCCTGAATGTGGTACTGCAATTTGCCTGGCATAAATTACTGCACAGTTACACCGGAGATGAACAGACCATTGTCGGTACTACTGTATCCGGACGCGATGTACCGGTAAAGGGTGTTGAGTCTAGTGTCGGCTTGTATATCAATACGTTACCGTTAACAGTGCAATGGAACCAGGCTGACAGCGTAGCTGCTATATTGCAAGAGATACAACAGGATATCGCCGCACTCAACAGCCACAGTGCGATATCGCTTGCCGGCTTACAATCCGATGGGAAACGGTTATTCCACAGCCTGCTGGTTTTTGAAAACTACCCTGAGCCTGTAGCGAACGAAAACGAGGACGGCATTGAAAACACCCTGACATTCCGTCAGGTTTTCGAAAAAGTGGATTATCCGGTATCGCTGAAGGCTTATGAACAGGATAACAGCCTGATCGTCAAGTTAGGCTACGGTGAAGACTGGCTGACAGATAAACAAGCGCAACGCTTACTTTATCAGCTTGAACGTATTCTACACGCTGTAGCCTGTGATCCACACCAGCTTCATACTTCTATCTTGTTCCTTAGTGAAGAAGAGCGTCATACCCTACTGCACACCTGGAATCAGACTGATGCGCCTTACCCGCAAGATAAAACCTTACAGCAACGCTTTGAAGTACAGGCTGAAAAGACACCGGATAATGTGGCACTGGTATTTGAAGGGGAAATCCTAACCTACCGGCAATTAAATCAACGGGCCAATCAGTTAGCCCGTGTTATTCGTGAACGTTTTCAGCAGTACAATGATGCCCCTTTGCAAGCAGACACCCCCATCGCCCTCTACCTTGACCGCAGTCTGGAAATGGTGATTAGTATCTTAGCAGTGCTGAAAGCCGGCGGCGCTTATGTGCCTATATCCCCCGAATATCCCCCGGAACGGGTGCAGTTTATTCTGCAAGATACCGGAAGCCTGTGCGTACTCACCCAAAAACGACATCTGGCAACACTCGCGGGATCACCGATATCGATAGCGGCAGATGACCAAACAATCATCAGGGATCAGTCCGTGGAAAATTTGGTTCCGGTCAATAAACCTACTGATTTGGCCTATATCATCTATACATCAGGCACCACAGGACAGCCTAAAGGCGTCATGATTGAGCATAAAAATGTGGCTCATCTGGTGGCGGCACAGGCAGAACTGTTTGATATCACAAAGCGAAAAAAAGCCTTAATGTTTGCGGCCTATGTCTTTGATGCCTCGGTTTCCGAACTGTTTCTCAGTTTACTGCATGGCCTGACGGTCTATCTGTGCAGCGAAACAGAACGCAATGCACCGGCCGTTGCACAACTGATCCAACGCGAAGGTATTGAAATCGTTACCTTACCCCCGGCTATATTGAAATTATTAGTTGGTACTAAGTTATCTTCCTTACAGTTATTAGTGACGGCCGGTGAATCACCGTCCTTAAATTTTCTTGATTATTTCAGCCATCACTGTGATGTAGTGAATGCGTACGGTCCGACCGAAATCACCGTTTGTGCGACTGGAAAGCGCTATCAACATGGAGACATTGCCAGCAATATTGGTAAAGCAGTTAATAACGTTCGTCTGTATGTTTTTGACAAACAGGACAACCTGTCCCCCATCGGTGCATCAGGCGAGTTATACATCGGCGGTGCCGGATTAGCACGCGGTTATTTAAATCATCCAGAACTCACTGCCGAACGTTTCGTGCCAAATCCCTTTGCCACCCCAGAAGACAAAGCCAACGGCTATACCCACCTGTACAAAACCGGCGACTTAGTTCGCTGGCTACCGAATGGGGAGCTGGAATATCTGGGGCGCAATGATTTTCAGGTTAAAATTCGCGGCTATCGCATTGAACTGGGGGAAATCGAAAGTGCCCTGACCTCACACCCACAGATAAAACAGGCAGTGGTCATTGATCGCGAGCATAAAGGAAATAAGGTACTGATCACGTACTTGGTCACAGATAGCACGCTATCCGATGACACCCTGATTAGATATCTTTCTACCCGCTTGCCAAACTATATGCTGCCTGCCAACTTTACCCGCATTGAATCCATACCTTTAACCCTCAACGGCAAGCTGGATCGCCGCGCCCTGCCAGAGCCGAAATGGGAAAACCGCGACAGTTATATAGCGCCCCGTAATGACTTAGAAACCCAGTTGTGTGCCATTTGGCGGGAAGTGTTAGGGCTGGAGAGAATTGGCATTGAAGACAATTTTTTCCGTGTTGGTGGCGATTCCATAATCAGCATCAAACTGGTTTCCAGGCTGCGACGGGCTGGCTTTTCCCTGCAAGTCAAATCGATCTTTGAAGCACCAACGGTAGAGCGGTTAGCGCAACTGCTGACACAAACTTCATCCCATGTATCTGTAGTGGCTGAACAGGGATTATTGAATGGGGAATTTGGTCTATTGCCTATCCAGCAAGATTTTTTCAACTGGAATTTATCAAGCCCGCATCATTGGAATCAGGCATTTATGATCCGTCTGCCAGGCAATATCAGTCATGCTGCTATTGAACAGACGTTAATCGCACTGACTGAGCGGCATGATATGCTACGCGCTCATTTTATTAATACCGAACAGGGTTATCGCCAGTGTTATCCCACAGGAATTCCCCCCTGGTTGCCCACATTACCGCATTGTGATTTTAATGAATTGGATCAACAACAACTGACCCAATGGCAAAGTGGCTTCAATTATTGCACTGGCCCTTTGTGGCAAGCCGCTCATCTGACCGGATATTCCGATGGCAGCGCCCGCGTATTCTTCGCCTTTCATCATCTGATTATTGATGTCGTGTCCTGGCGAATTATTGCGGAAGATATGCGCAGATTGCTGCAAGGCGAAACGCTGCCAGCGAAAACCAGTAGCTATCGGCAATGGGTTAATGCAGTCCATCGCTATGCAGAGCACCATCAACAGGAAATTCTCTATTGGCAGCAAGCCATGGCTGAAAACCATGTCTACTCTGCTTCGCATGAAATGAGCCAACACAGGTTGAGTGTTTCCGCCGAATTAACCGACATTCTGCTACGTGAAGCCAATGCCGGTTACCATACCGAAATTAACGACTTATTGCTTAGCGCCCTCACATTAGCATTACAGACTATTTTCTCACATCCAGTTAACCACATTATGCTTGAAGGTCATGGACGGGAAGCGATTGATAACACACTGGATGTTTCAGAAACCGTCGGCTGGTTTACAACCACCTATCCTGTTCGTCTGGTAATGCAGGACAATATTGCTGAGACGATTATTCACACAAAAGAGATGCTGCGTGCCGTGCCAAACAAAGGTATCGGTTATGGCGCATTACGTCAGGCCGGATATCTGTCGGAAGATTTACCGATAATTGGCTTCAATTATCTCGGGCAGTTAGGCACAGGAACTGAACAAAACTGGTCACTGATCAGCGACGACTGTGGAACCGTCGTGGCAGATGATAACCATAGTCATTTGTTATTGAATATTAATGGCTTAATTCAAACGGGCAGGTTGCAATTTAGTCTCAGTTCGTCCTTATCACAAACTCAGACACAGAAATTTATCACAGCCTTTGAGCAGGCACTTAATTCTGTTATCACCGCGGGTCAAAAACAGGCTCAATTGGGCGGAATAAAAACGCCCAGTGACTACGGTATTGAAGGGATCTCAATCAAACTTTTGCGTCATCTTCAACAGACATATCAAATTGAAGCACTGTACCCCGCAACCAGCTTGCAGCAGGGGTTTATTTATCATCATCTGGCTCAACCACAGGATGATGCTTATCGCGTGCAACTGCTATTGGATTATCACACTCAACTCGACCTTGCCGCCTACCAACAGGCCTGGGTTCTAACCTCACTGCGCTTTCCCATCCTCAGAACAGCATTTAATTGGGAAGAAGAGGTTTTGCAGATTGTGACTGACGGGGCAAGCCTTGATTCGACAAATTTTATTACCAAAGATATCAGTCACTTACCGTCAGAAGAGAAAGTCAGGGCAATTAAAGCGATCCAACAACATGATCGCACCTTACCCTTTGATTTACGTCAGCCCGGTTTAATCCGCTTTACCTTAATTAAACAGCGTGAACAACGGGTAACGGTGCTGATCACACAACACCACAGTATTACTGACGGTTGGAGTAACCCCATTTTATTGCAAAATGTGCATGAATATTACAACCAACTCGCACAAAAACGCGTTCCCCAAATAGTGGCAGATAAAGCCTATCTGGCAACCCAGCAATATTATCTGGAACACAAAGCCGGATCTGAAATCTATTGGGAGAAGCGCAAAGCACAATTTCAGGGAACCAACAATCTTTCTGCTCTGTTAAGTCATCACGTTGATTTAAACCTGATAAGAGCGATTGAAAAACCCGCGAGGCAAACTATTTCCGTCCAGGAAAACGTATATCAACAACTTAAGAAAATGTGTCGTGAACAAGGCATTACCCTGAACGTAGTCTTGCAATTTGCCTGGCATAAATTACTGCACAGTTACACTGGAGATGAGCAGACTATTGTCGGCACCACCGTATCCGGACGCGATATACCGGTAGACGGTATTGAATCCAGCGTCGGCCTGTATATTAATACGTTGCCATTAATGGTGCAGTGGGATAATACCCATAGGGTTATTAGTGTTTTACAAGCTATACAGAAAGATATCGCTGCACTCAACAGCCACAGTGCCGTCTCACTTGCCAGTTTGCAATCCGACGGAGAACGGTTATTCCATAGCCTGTTTGTCTTTGAAAACTACCCCATCCCCGTGGCAAACGAAAATGAAGGAGGTATTGAGAATACCCTGATATTCCGCCAGGCCATCGAAAAAGTGGACTATCCGGTGTCGTTAATGGCCTATGAGCAGAATAACTGTCTTACGGTTAAATTGGGTTATGGTGAAGATTGGCTGACCGACAAACAAGCACAGCGCTTGTTGCATCAGCTTGAACGCATTCTACACGCTGTGGCCGGTGATCCACACCAGCTTCATACCACCATCTTGTTCCTCAGTGAAGCAGAGCGTTATACCCTGCTGCACACCTGGAACCAGACCGATGCCCCTTACCCGCAAGATAAAACCTTACAGCAACTTTTTGAAGTACAGGCAGAAAGGACGCCAGATAATGTGGTACTGGTGTTTGAAGGGGAAACCCTGACCTACCGGCAGTTAAATCAACGGGCAAATCAGTTAGCCCGTGTTATTCGTGAACATTATCAGCAATATAAAGAGGCCCCTCTGCCAGCAGACACCCCTATCGCCCTCTATCTTGACCGCAGTCTGGAGATGGTCATCAGTATTCTGGCGGTACTGAAAGCCGGTGGCGCTTATGTGCCTATTTCCCCGGCATATCCGCCGGAGAGGGTGCAGTTTATTCTGCAAGATACCCAAAGCCCGTGTGTCCTTACCCAGCAACACTATCTGACAGCACTGGCAGAATATACTCAAGCGCTGAGAAAGCCGCCGATACGGATAGCGGCAGATGACCAAACTCTCACCAGAGATCAGTCAGTAGAAAATTTGGCATCCGTCAATAATCCTGCCGACCTGGCCTATATTATCTACACCTCAGGCACCACGGGGCAGCCTAAAGGCGTCATGATCGAACATAAAAATGTGGCCCATCTGGTGGCAGCACAGGCAGCACTGTTTGATATCACAAAGCGAAAAAAAGCCTTAATGTTTGCGGCTTATGTCTTTGATGGTTCCGTTTTCGAACTGTTTTCCAGTTTACTGCATGGCCTGACGGTCTATCTGTGCAGCGAAACAGAGCGCAATGCCCCGGCCGTTGCACAACTGATCCAGCGCGAAGGTATTGAAATCGCCGCCCTGCCTCCTGCCATACTGAAGTTATTAATCGGCACTGAGTTCCCCTCTTTGCAGTTATTGGTGACCGCAGGAGAAGCCCCATCCCTAGATTTCCTTGACTATTTCAGCCATCACAGCGATGTATTCAACTCTTACGGCCCGACCGAAGTGACCGTTTGTGCCAGCGGCAAGCACTACCAATCCGGGGAGATTGCCCGCAATATTGGCAGAGCCATTAATAACGCCCGTCTGTATGTCGTTGACAAACAGGGTAACTTATCTCCTATCGGTGCGACGGGGGAGTTATATATCGGCGGTGCCGGACTGGCACGGGGGTATTTAAACCGGCCTGAACTCACCGCTGAGCGTTTTGTTGAGAATCCGTTTGCCTCAGCAGCAGATAAAGCCCGTGGCTATACCCGTTTGTACAAAACCGGTGACTTAGTCCGCTGGCTGCCGAACGGGGAGCTGGAATATCTGGGACGCAATGATTTTCAGGTTAAGATCCGGGGCTACCGTATCGAATTAGGGGAAATCGAAAACGCCCTGACTTCACACCCACAGGTCAAACAGGCGGTGGTGACTGACCATGAACACAACGGGAATCAAGTGCTGGTGGCATATCTGGTCACCGAGGGCGAGCTGTCGGATGATACTCTGATTCGGTATCTTTCCACCCGCCTGCCGGACTATATGCTGCCCGCCAGTTTTACCCGTATTGAATCTGTACCCTTAACCCTCAACGGTAAACTGGACCGCCGTGCCCTGCCAGCACCGGTATGGGATAATCGGGACAGTTATATAGTGCCCCGTAATGCACTGGAAGCCCAATTATGTGCTATTTGGCAGGAAGTGTTAGGTTTGGAGCGGGTGGGGATTGAAGATAACTTCTTCCGCATTGGTGGTAATTCCCTGACTGCGATTAAGCTGACGGCAGCGATTCACCACACCCTTGGGCTTGAGGTTTCACTGACACAACTCTTTGAACGCAAAACCATTGCCGGTCTGGTGACCCAGAGGGGACAACCCGTCAATACGGTTATCCCTCACCGTGAACAGGAGCACTATCCCTTATCCTTTGCTCAGGAGCGAATGCTATTTATCGAGCAGTTTGAACAGGGCACCGATGCCTACCATATCCCTTATCTGGTGCAACTGGATAATGCCGCCTGTCTGCCCGTGTTAGAAACCGCCATTAACCGATTAGCGCAGCGCCATGCCGTGATAAGAACGGTATACCCCCATCATGATGGTGGACAGCATTACCAGCAGATACTGGACAGGCCGTTGGTTATCAGGGCAATACCGCCCTGTGATGATATTGACACGCTTCTGGATACCATACGCACTGAGACAGCCACGCCATTTGATTTGACCACCGAACCCGGTCTGCGCCTCTGTCACTATGCCCTGGCCGATAAGCATTACTTCCTGATGTTATGGCACCATATCGCCATTGATGGCTGGGCCATCGACATTTTTATGCGTGAACTGGCCGAGATTTACCCAGCCTTGTTAGCCGGCCGTGACAGCCGGTTGCCCGTTCTGGATATCACCTATGGCGATTATGCCGCCTGGCAGCGGGAATATTTACAGGGCGATGTGCGTGAACGCCAGCTCGCTTACTGGCGACAGACCTTAGCCCACTACGAAACCCTGGCCTTGCCAACAGACGCCCCCAGACCCGCTCAGGTCAGTTATCAGGGACGGGACTTCAATTTTACGCTGGATGCCCCCCTCTCTGACCAGCTCAGAATGCTGGCAAAAAATCAGGAAACCACCCTGTATACCGTGCTGCTCAGCGGCTTTTATGTCACGCTGGCAAAACTATCCGGCCAAAACGATATCGTACTGGGCACACCAACTGATAACCGGCATCACGCCCAAACTCAATCCCTGATAGGGATGTTTGTCAACTCTCTGGTCTTGCGGGCACAGCTTGTGCTGACAGACAATGTCGCCACCCTGATTCAACAAATTCATCAGTTGCTTGCCGATGCCAAAGCGCATCAGGACATGCCGTTTGAACAACTGCTTGACGCTCTGGCAATTGAGCGTGACCCCGCCCGTCATCCGATTTTTCAGGTTATGTTTGGCTTACACCGTGTTGGGGAACACCGGCCAGATGAAGCCAGACTGCCGTTTCAGCCGGTGACATTAGATGAATCCCTGTACAGCCCCGCCAAGTTTGACCTGAGCCTGTTTCTGTCCGAGGGACAACCCGCTATTACAGGCAACCTGAATTACGCGGTCAGCCTGTTTAACGACACCACCATGGCACGGCTGGCCGCTATCTACCAACGGGTGCTGGCCGCCTTCGTGACAGACCCGCAACAATCGCTGGCGGGGATTGATATCCTGTCGGCCCCGGAGCGCCATACCCTGCTGCACACCTGGAACCAGACCGATGCCCCTTACCCGCAAGAGAAAACCTTGCAGCAGCTCTTTGAAGTACAGGCAGCAAAGACGCCGGATAATATAGCGCTGGTATTTGAAGGGGAAACCCTGACCTACCGGCAATTAAACCAACGGGCCAATCAGTTAGCCCGGATTATTCGTGAACATTGTGCCCCCATGCCAGCAAATACCCCCATCGCCCTCTATCTTGACCGCAGTCTGGAGATGGTCATCAGTATTCTGGCAGTGCTGAAAGCCGGTGGCGCGTATGTACCGATTTCCCCGGCATATCCACCAGAGCGGGTACAGTTTATTCTGCAAGATACCCAAAGCCCGTGCCTCCTCACCCAGCAACGGTATCTGACAGCACTGGCGGAATATGCTCAGGCACGGGCAGAGCCGCCGATACGGATAGCGGCAGATGATCAAACCCTCACCAGAAATCAGTCAGTGGAAAATTTGGCATCCGTCAATAATCCTGCCGATCTGGCCTATATTATCTACACCTCGGGCACCACGGGGCAGCCCAAAGGCGTCATGATTGAGCATAAAAATGTGGCTCATCTGGTGGCAGCACAGGCAACATTGTTTGATATCGCAAAGCGCAAAAAAGCCCTAATGTTTGCGGCTTATGTCTTTGATGCCTCGGTTTCTGAACTGTTTGTCAGTTTACTGCATGGCCTGACGGTCTATCTGTGCAGCGAAACAGAGCGCAATGCACCGGCCATTGCACAACTGATCCAGCGTGAAGGCATTGAATTAGCCACCTTACCCCCAGCCATATTAAAAATGTTAATTGGCACTGAATTGCCCTCTTTACAGTTACTGGTGACCGCGGGAGAAGCCCCGTCTTTAGATTTTCTTGACTATTTCAGTCATCACTGCGAGGTACTGAATGCGTACGGCCCGACCGAAGTGACCGTTTGTGCCAGCGGCAAGCACTACCAATCCGGGGAAATGGCCAACAATATCGGTAAGGCCATCAATAATGTTCGTCTATATGTTATTGACCAACAAGGTCATCCATCTCCTATTGGCACACCAGGCGAATTGTATATTGGCGGTGCCGGACTGGCACGGGGGTATTTAAACCGACCTGAACTCACCGCTGAACGTTTTGTTGAGAACCCGTTTGCGTCAGAAGCAGATAAAGCCTGTGGTTATACCCGATTGTACAAAACCGGCGACTTAGTCCGCTGGCGGCCGAACGGGGAGCTGGAATATCTGGGGCGTAATGATTTTCAGGTTAAAATCCGTGGCTATCGCATTGAGTTGGGAGAAATCGAAAACGCCCTGACTTCACACTCACAGGTCAAACAGGCGGTGGTGATTGACCATGAGCACAAAGGGGATCAAATACTGGTGGCGTATCTGGTCACCGACGGTGTACTGCACGATGATACCTTGGTTCGGTATCTTTCCACCCGCTTGCCAGACTATATGCTGCCCGCCAACTTTACCCGTATCGAATCCGTACCGTTAACTCTCAACGGCAAGCTGGATCGCCGCGCCCTGCCAACACCGGTATGGGGCAAGAGTGACAACTATATTGTTCCCCGTAATGCACTGGAAGCCCAGTTATGTGCTATTTGGCAGGATGTGTTAGGTTTGGAACGGGTAAGCATTGAAGATAACTTCTTCCGCATTGGTGGTAATTCCCTCATAGCGATTAAATTAACTACAGCAATGCGTAATGAAATAAACGTTGATATTCCTTTAAATATTCTATTTAGCTACAAATGCATTTCCTTGTTATCCCAATGGTTGGAAGCCGGTAGCGCTACATCTAATTTACTTAATTTTTTAACACCAGAATCAACCGCAAGCAATAAACTGTTTATGATCCATGCAGTTAATTGCGGTAGTGAAGTCTATGAGCCTCTGGCAAATGTTTTATCTGATACGTATAACTGCATCGGTATCGATAATTACAATCTTTCCACAGAGCATAAAATCGATTCATTACGACAGATAGCACAGATCTACATGCAATTAATCTTAACCGAAACTTCCATTGATAAACCTATCCGTATTCTAGGCTGGTCATTAGGAGGACAATTAGCGATAGAGATTGCATTTCAATTGGAACAACTTGGTGCAAAAGAGATTCAGTTGTTTTTATTAGATACCGTCATTAATAATGATGAGATAAAAGAACTCAGAAATAAATTAGATATATCAAATGCATATAACAAGGTTGTCAGAAAGTTACAGGAAATGGGAGCAAACGAAACTTATATCAATAAAGTATTAGAAGCAATACCCTTTGAGTCTGAAATAGCGAACTGTCATTTAAGCGGAAAATTAGCACATACAAATATCACTTTATTTAAGGCTGGTCAGGCAAACCCACATCATAAAGAAGAAGCAGGACTTACCATGAGTCAACTGATAATCAAAACACCAGATAACAATATTTCACAATGGTCAATCAAACCATTAGTCATTAAGTTGATTGATGATTGTTATCACGAAAATATTATTGAGTCTGTTTCCAGTATCAGTGCAGAAATAATTAACACATTGTCAATTAAGGATGATATATCAATATAGAGTAACTTAACGAGGCCAGTGCCGCTGGCCTCATCTTTTCTTACGTCTTTATTATTAGAAATGGCGTATTTTTCCAGTCGCCATTAATGATGCCTTCATCGCTAACAACTACGGTAACCATACTCTTTTACAACAATGCTCAACATATGGCTAAAATCTGTTGGACACAGACAGGTTTCAAACAAAAAGAAAAATCCGTATAATCCAGCCCCTGCAAAGGATCCGTATAGGAAATCTACAGCCGATATAATCGGCAATGTGAGAAGTCGCAATGAATCAAAAAGATACGAGAAAAGAAACACTTGAATTCAACAAACTCCAAAAACGCCTGCGGAGAAACGTTGGTAATGCCATTATTGATTACAATATGATTGAAGACAACGATGTTGTAATGGCATGTATCAGTGGTGGCAAAGATTCATTCGCGATGTTAGATATTCTGTTGAATCTGCAAAAAGCAGCGCCAATAAAATTCAAAGTCGTTGCCGTGAACCTTGATCAGAAACAGCCTGGCTTTCCTGAGCACATTTTACCCCAATATTTTGAAAGCCTGGATATTCCATACTACATTGTCGATAAAGATACCTATTCAGTAGTTAAAGAAAAAATCCCTGAAGGCAAAACTACCTGTGGATTGTGCTCAAGGCTACGTCGCGGTACTCTCTATTCTTTCGCAGAAAAAATCGGGGCAACAAAAATTGCACTGGGACATCATCTTGATGACATCGTTGAAACACTGTTCCTGAATATGTTCCATGGCGCACGTATGAAAGCGATGCCGCCAAAATTACGCTCTGACGATGGCCGTAATGTCGTTATAAGGCCGCTGGCATATTGCAGGGAAACAGACCTGATTGAGTATGCGGAAAGCAAAAAATTCCCAATCATTCCTTGCAACTTATGTGGTTCCCAAGAAAACTTACAGCGACAGGCGATCAAAGCAATGTTAGTAGATTGGGATAAGAAAACACCAGGCCGGGTAGAGAATATTTTTAAGTCTATTCAGAATGTTAGCCCAAGCCAATTGGCAGACAAAACGATTTTCGATTTTGTCAACTTGCCATTGCATCGTGAGGGGGAAAGGGAAGAGTATGCTTTTAACGAAGCAGTGGTATCGTCAACGAATATTAATGAATCACTGTTTATCGATGTGACAAACATTTAAAAATAAGCCGTTTTTATACAGGCTGTTTAAATTCTGTCAAAAAAATAGCCGATACTAAAACAAGTATCGGCATAATTAATGAGCAATTATTCTGTGTAAAACTCAATATGAGAAAAACTACAATTATGGAGTACAACGTTCAACGTTGTATTCACCTGCGGAACCTATGATGCCTTAATTATGGCTATCGATTATTGATTTATCTCAAACCCTATAGCCATTTGCTTCGCCTTAGCCACCACGCAAAAGCCACCATTAATAGTGACAACAAAAGCGTGAAGAAGCCGAACCCAAACCGATATTCATTACCGGGTATTCCCCCCAGGTTAACACCGAATAACCCCGTCAAAAAGGTAGTTGGCAAGAATACCATCGCCAATAGAGACATCATGTAAGTACGGCGGTTCATGGCATCCGCCATCATGGACGTGATCTCATCAGCAAGAATTGCGGTGCGGGCAATACAACCATCAAGATCATCGATTCCCCTGCCCAACCGGTCAGCAATCTCCTGCATTAAACGGCGCTCTTCATCATTCATCCAAGGCAATTTTTCACTGGCCAAACGGATAAAAATATCTCGCTGTGGTGCCATATATCGGCGCAGAACGATTAGCTGTTTACGCAATAATACTAATTCTCCGCGACCAGGAACTTTCTGCTCCAAAATATCATCTTCAAACTCAATCAGGTTGTCATGTAGCTCTTCAATAAAGTCATTGGCTTCATCAGTAATGGCCCCCGCTATTTCTACAAACCAATTCCCTGTACTTTTCGCACCAACACCGTTATGCAAATCAGCCAAGACCTGATCGATGGAATGAATTTTTCGATGCCGGCTGGAGATAATAATTTTGTCATTAATATAGATGCGAAATGAAACCAGATGATCGGGACGCGCATTATCATTACGGTTCACCGATCTCAAGGTAATCAAAGTTCCTTCACCTGTGCGCACGACCTTTGGACGAATATTATCACTCACTAACCCCTCCTTTACTGGGAACGGTAGCAAGGTTGTATTCATAATCCATTGATGGCTAGCCGGATTTTTATAATCAAGATGTTGCCACACTGGTTGCTCTGCGGTTACGAGTGAATCTTCCCCAAACGCCGTAACGCCTCCCTTGCCATTTAATTGACAAGCATAAATTGCATTTGAACCTTTAAATACCGAGCCATAGATCGTTTCCACATCTGCTCCTTGTTTGTACTTAAATTTCGTGCTTACTCTTCATGACTATAGGCGACACCTTCAGGATTGGTGAACGGATATCCTTTTAACCACGGTTTGATCAATCGACCATCGGTATATACGCATTAAACTTCAAGTTGCAATTTACAACACGCTATGAAACTTGATTTCTCCCCGCTTCGCGGGGAGAAATCACACGCATCTTCAAGTTAGATTGGTATAGTGACTTTTTTCAATACGGTATTTTTGTGATAAATAAATTATAAGATATTGTTAATTAAAAGAAGGATGAATATTTCTGAATATTTTATCTATTTTTGTGGGCAAGATCGCACTATTCCTTTACACTGGCGGCGTAGTTTACTTTATAGAGGGATTAAATCATGACACAAACAGTCAAGTTTCAAGGTGGTAATATCACCGTTAACGGAGATTTTCCACAAACAGGTCAGGCAGCAAAAGAATTCACGCTAGTCGCTAAAGATCTCGCTGATGTAGCATTGAGCCATTACGCAGGTAAGCGTAAGGTGCTTAATATCTTCCCAAGCATTGACACCGGTGTTTGTGCCACATCTGTCCGTAAATTTAACCAACTTGCCAGCGAATTGGATAATACTGTTGTGCTGTGCATTTCAGCTGATTTGCCTTTTGCTCAGTCTCGTTTCTGTGGTTCTGAAGGTCTGTCTAATGTTGTCACTCTTTCTACACTGCGTGGCGGGAAATTTCAGGAAGATTATGGCGTTGCAATAAGCGAAGGTCCATTAGGTGGACTGACTGCACGCGCAGTTGTTATTTTGGATGAAAATAACCAAGTTATTTATAGTCAATTGGTCGATGAAATCACCAGTGAACCTGATTATGACAGCGCATTAACCGCATTGAAATAATTATTTTATTATTGCTTGGTTTTTTAACACAGCAACGCATTTTTTAAGACTTAGTCTTTAAAACTTATTTCCTAGCGACGATAAAATCATAATTAATTATTTTATCGTCGCCAGCTTATTTTATATATACCAATCGTAATTGAAGATGCGCGTGATTTATCCCCGCTTCGCGGGGAGAAATCAAGTTTCATAGCGTGTTGTAAATTGCAACTTGAAGTTTAATGCGTATAAGATATTGTTAAAAGCAGTAATATTTCAGCGATTATTCATCGTCTTCATGTTCAACTAAGTGTTTCTTACCACTCAGGCCATATTCACGTAATTTATTAGCGATTGCCGTGTGAGAAACGCCAAGCCGTTTTGCCAGCTTACGCGTACTGGGATAATGACAATAAAGACGTGTCAACACAGCGCGTTCAAAACGCTTGCTGATTTCATCCAAAGAACCCACCAGAATATCTTCATTAAATGTTACCTCAGCCTCTGGTTCAGGTAACCGGATATCCTGCGGACTGAGTTTGTTACTCTCAAGTTGAGTCAATGCCTGATATATCGCATTGCGAAGCTGTCTGACATTACCCGGCCAATGATAACCACACAAAAATTGCTCTAACTCAGCAGAGAACTTAGGTTTATGTAAGCCCTGTTCTTGCGCAAAACGTGTTGCAAAATAGTCCGTCAATGGCATGATATCCGCCTGACGCTCCCGCAAAGGCGGTAATGTGATGGTTAAAACATTCAGCCGATAATAAAGATCTTCCCGAAACGCCCCTTTTTGTACCAACTCAATTAAGTTTTTCTGAGTGGCACAAATGATTCGGACGTTTACCTTAACTTCATTCTCTTCACCTACACGACGAAATGTTCCATCATTCAAGAAACGCAGTAATTTAGTCTGCATCTGTGGCGACATTTCACCGATTTCATCTAACAAAACCGTACCGCCATTAGCCTGTTCAAAGAATCCTTTTTTGCCTTCCAATGCATTGGGGTAAGCTCCCGCTGCATAACCAAACAGCTCACTTTCTACAACATCATCCGGCATGGAAGCACAATTTAGCCCAAGAAAAGGCTGTTTTCCCCTTGCACTGCGCAAGTGACAGGCCTTAGCAAATTCATCTTTTCCCGTTCCTGTCTCACCGACAAGCAGTAAAGGAACATCAAGCATCGCCATTTTACGTGCCTGCTCAACAACATGAACCATTTTAGGACTGACGGCAATAATCTGTTCAAAAGCGTTATCACCATTTTCGGTTAATTTTTTGCGTGACGATGTGGAGCGGTGTTCACCAAAACGCAACATAATTACCGCCCCTGCACATCTAATACCCTGATTTTCATCCATTAATTGCATGGGAATAATATCCATCCCATAATCTTGCCCTTTGATGGATAATTGGGCTGTATGGTGTTGATGATGCTCACTTTCAAGCCAGCGAAGGAAATTGTAATTGTTAATCAGATGACCAATGTTTTTTTGGCTAATTTTTTCTTTGCTGACACCAAACAACGCCAAAGCCGCAGAGTTAACCAGTTCAACATTGCCTTTCATGTCAATAGAAAAGATGGGGTCAGGAACCGATTCCAACAGTGTCCACATCGCCCTATGCTCTTTCTCTGATGGCATAAAGGCAACCGTCCTGACATCAATGACGCCATTGATACGACGAATTTCTGCCATCAACTCACGGAAGATATTGAAATCAATTTGAGTGAAATTAAGGTAAATACGACATGCAGGAGAAATTTCAATTCCTTTCAGGTCAATATTTCGTAAAACCAGTAAATCAAGTAATTCGCGGGTTAACCCAATTCGATCCTGACAAGTCACTTCCAATCGCATTTTTCTGACCTTATTGACACGATGTTCTTAACTGTCTGAATGTTACCCGTTACTCTCCAATAGATGAAGCCCTTGTCAGCAAAAGTTTACAAAAAAACAAGATGTCAATCTGGTATGACAGTTGTTATTAATTGACTAGTTATCAATTAATGGGTTACTTTGCTGTTGTCTCTTTGGCCATACTTTTGTTTTTCATTGGTAACGTACTTTTAAGCTGAACAAATAATTGGTGACGAAAATCCCCTAACTTCGGTTTATCTCCATCAATCCACGGTAAAGGCCGACATAATTCCATTGCCTTGATGCCTAAACGGGCTGTCAATAATCCTGCGCCAATCCCTTGTGCGGCACGTGCAGAAAGACGAGCCGCAATGTCCTGTGACAACCAGTCCATACCCACTTCCCTGACTAATTCTGAGGCTCCGGCAAAGGCAATATTCAGCAATACTAACCGAAATAAGCGAATGCGGCTGAAATAACCTAACTCGATGCCATAAAGCGCTGCAATACGATTAATGAGTCGAATGTTTCTCCACGCAATAAAAGCCATATCCACGATAGCCAATGGACTGACAGCGATCATCAAAGCCGATTCCGCGGCTGAGCGACTGATTTCTTGCCTGGCTTGTGTATCCAAGACAGGCTGAACTAATTGACTGTATAGCATGACAATTTCACGATCATTGTGAGTCTCATGCACGGCAGCCTGCCAGCGCTGTAATGCCGGATGTTGCCGCCCAATACCAGCTTGTTCTGCTAATTTTTCACAAAATTGCCTTCCCTTGCCAATGCCGTGACTTTGCAATAGCGTTTTCGCAGTGTCTCGTTCTTCTGTACGCTGCCGCAAATGGTAAAGGCGCCGCCATTCCTTTATCACGCTGCCTATTCCCGCAAATACAATCATGCTGCCTGCCGCTGCGATCCCCAGTGCAATCCAGTCATGTTGCTGCCATGCCTGGTATATCCACTGAACACATTGGGCAACAACACTCATCCCCAACAACAGGACAGCACTGATAAAAACTTTTCGCCAAAAACTGCGTTTCGGTTTCAGCGCAGCATTCACTGCACCTTCAAATTCGCTTTCCTGCTCTTCCGCTTCCCGCTCCGACCTAACCGGATAGAATTCTTTTTCCTGCCCAGCGAATTCTTTTTTTGCTTTTAGTAATGGTTCGGACGAAGTTTGTGCAAGATCGTCAAAATCCATTCGCGGTTTCAACGGTTCGGTCATGTTAATTTGTCTCCCAATAAAAATTCCATCACGCTATCCATGCGTATGTGGGGTAACGGCGTGTTGATATTAGTTTGTTTTGGCCGAAATGATTCAAAATTAAATCCCTGTTTTTGCCAGAATTCACTATTCGGCAAGCGCTGTGGCACTTCGCCCGGAAAAAATGTCAATAATTTATCATCTGACAAGCGATTGCCTTTAATGGCAGGGATTTTTTCACCTTTATGCATGACAATGCCGCTCTCCGTTGCCTGAACAGACGCAAGCCCCACACAATCCATACTGATCCCTTCAAACGCCGCATTTTGCCATGCTTCCTGTACCAAATGCTGTAAGAGTGAAACGAGATTAGCATGTTGATCTGACGTAATATGATCTGCTTTGCTGGCAGCAAACAGCAATTTATCGATGCAAGGCGAAAATAAACGACGAAACAGTGTTCGTTTACCATAATGAAAACTCTGCATAAGTTGTGTTAATGCAAGTCGCATATCATTGAAAGCTTGCGGGCCACTATTTAATGGTTGCAAGCAATCCACCAGCACAATTTGCCGATCAAAACGCAGAAAATGCTCTTTATAGAACGCCTTAACGATATGATCACAGTAATAAGCAAAACGCTCACGCAACATACCGATGTTGGTGTGTTTATCCGCCTTTGCCAGTTGTGGCTCTCCGATTCTGTCAATATCCGGCCACGGGAAAAATTGCAACACGGGTGCTCCCGCCAGATCACCCGGTAAGATAAAACGGCCAGGTTGGATAAAATGCAAACCTTGCTGTTTACATTGATGCAGGTAGTCCGTATAAGCCTGAGCGATTTTGTCCAGTAAATTTTCATCAGCAGGCGCCAGTGGATCACATTGCTGGCATAACGCTAACCATGGCTTAGCCCAATTCGCTCTTTCTCCTTTCAGTAATCCATGCATATGCCGTGACCACGCCAGATAATTTTGTTCCAGCATGGATAAATCCAATAACCATTCGCCCGGATAATCGACAATTTCTAAATAAAGGGTAGAAGTTTCTTTGAGGTAGCGAAATAGGGAATCTTCAGAACGATAGCGCAACGCTAAACGTATTTCACTTACACCACGGGTTGGCGTCGGCCAGTTAGGGAGTGTGTCATATAATTCTGCGATGTTTTCATCATAGGTAAAACGAGGCACCCCAAAATCTCGCTGTGGCACTCGCTTCACACCAAGCAAACGCCCATCACGCACGGCAGAAAACAGCGGTAATCTGGCTCCACTGTGAACATGCAAAAGTTGGTTTACCAAGGAAGTAATAAATGCGGTTTTTCCACTGCGGCTTAATCCGGTTACCGCCAGTCGCAAATGACGGTCCATTCCACGATTAACGAGTGCTGTCAGTTCGTTTTGCAACCGTTTCATGTTTCTCCTAAATGGGAATACCGTGAATCAGTCTCATCTGGTCTGTAACATCGGCAAATCTCATATTATTTCCGCTGTTACAAACCAGATCCCATGCTATCCACTGCCTGGTTACACGCTCAAAGCTGGCGGAAACGGCTGCGCACACTGTAAGTATCAGAAGTCACATAGCGTTCCATTTGGCGTAAGCGTGCTTCACTTGCTTTCAATTGGTCATCTATTTTGTCCAACATTTTCTGTGCTGATGGCCCTCTATACTTTTCCTCTGCTGAATAGCCCGCAGGTGCGGGATCCATGACAAAGGTCAAGATAATATAGGCCAATACCGTTATGCCAAATAGACCAAAGAACAGCGATAATACCGCGATAGTACGAATAAGCGGAGCGGGTACGTCAAAATAGTCTGCCAGACCGGCACAAACTCCTTTAACTACCCCCTGCTCTGGCAGACGGTAAAGTTTTCGACGGTATTGATTTGACATTATGACTGCCTCCAATTTGGATGCTCTGCGTCAAGGATATCTTCTAACGTTTTGATCCGTTCTTGCATACGTCTGGCGTTCTCCGTCAACTGTTCCAAACACTGAATTTCACTGTTCCCTAACTGATCCCGATTGCTGCTGCGGTTGCTGTAATGCAGCCACAACCAGATGGGTAAGACAAAAAGCACAAAAATGATCAGCGGGATCCCAAGAAATATATAGCCCATTATCTTTCCTTAGTTATGTATGACATATGTCATCATTGAGAATCTTTGATATTCATTTTAGCTTTCAAGGCCGCTAGTTGTGCACTGATTTCATCATCTGCCTTCAATTCTGCAAATTGCTGATCGAGTGATTTCTGTTTACCCAACCCAAAAGCTTCTGCTTCCGCTTCCATATGGTCTATCCGACGTTCAAACTGTTCGAAGCGCGCCATTGCCTCATCGATTTTACCACTATCCAACTGACGGCGTACCTGGCGCGAAGATGCCGCGGCCTGATGACGCAGTGCCAATGATTGTTGTCTCGCACGCGCTTCTGTCAATTTATTTTCCAGCTCAGTCACTTCACCTTTAATACGTTCCAGCGTCTCATCCAGAATAGATAATTCGTGTGTTAGTGTTTCAACTAAGCTACTGACTTTCTGTTTTTCAATCAACGCTGCACGCGCTAAATCTTCTTTACCCTTGCTCAGTGCCAGTTCAGCTTTTTCTTGCCAGCCATCAATTTGGTTTTCACCTATGTTGATACGGCGCAAAAGCTGCTTTTTCTCTGCCAGGGTACGGGCGGAGGTCGAGCGGATTTCTACCAGTGTGTCTTCCATTTCCTGAATCATCAAGCGGATCATTTTCTGTGGATCTTCTGCTTTATCCAGCAGAGAAGAGATATTGGCATTCACGATATCAGCAAAACGAGAAAAAATACCCATAGTTATAAACCTCTTTCATTAGAATGTAATATGTTATGCCTGTGTATTGTT
Organism: Xenorhabdus sp. BG5; assembly: GCF_015163665.1. Classification (GTDB taxonomy): domain Bacteria; phylum Pseudomonadota; class Gammaproteobacteria; order Enterobacterales; family Enterobacteriaceae; genus Xenorhabdus. The sequence goes on from NZ_JADEUG010000005.1 coordinate 72,674, forward strand.
AAATACGGATATAAGATACACGGTAAGGCATTTAACTAATTACAAGATACATGCCAACTTTTTTATTTTTATTATCTAATTGAAATTATTGAAATAATTTTTGTTTGCTTTTTTATCGCAATTAGCTAGCTTAGTCAAATTAACCCATTTCTGGCGAAAAATACCATGTCCCAGTTCATTGATAATCTATTAGGTGAAGCAAACTGTTTTATTGAAGTTTTGGAACAAGTCTCCGCATTAGCGAAGTTGAACAAACCTGTTTTAGTTCTGGGGGAACGAGGAACAGGTAAGGAGTTAATTGCCCGCCGTTTACACTATCTTTCTCCACGTTGGCAAGGTCCTTTCATTTCCCTGAACTGTGCCGCACTCAATGAAAATCTGCTTGACTCAGAACTATTTGGTCATGAGGCGGGGGCATTCACGGGTGCCCGTTCAAAACACCAAGGGCGCTTTGAGCGAGCCGACGGAGGAACCTTGTTTCTTGACGAACTCGCTACTGCTCCCATGCAAGTACAAGAGAAATTACTGCGTGTCATTGAATATGGTCACCTGGAGCGTGTTGGCGGTACTCAGTCATTACAAGTTGATGTGCGTTTGATCTGTGCCACCAACGAAGATTTACCTGCCATGGCTGCTCGTGGGAAATTCAGGGCTGATTTGCTTGACAGACTCGCGTTCGACGTGGTTCATATCCCCCCACTACGCCAACGGCAACAGGATATTATGTTACTGGCACAAAATTTTGCGATTCAGATGTGCCGTGAGTTGGAATTGCCATTCTTCCCCGGATTTACTGACGAAGCTAAACAACAGTTACTTTCCTACCACTGGCCTGGAAATGTTCGAGAATTAAAGAATGTCATCGAACGCTCTATTTACCGGCATGGTAATAGTAAAAATGAATTAAACACGATCATCATCAATCCCTTTTCACCATCACAGCGATCTGCCTCCTCATCCGCTGAGAGTGAGATTAGCAATGACTCCCTTCTCAAATTACCACTCGATTTAAGGCAGTGGCAAAATGACAGCGAAAAGGGTTTAATCATACAGGCTCTGACAGAAAGTCAATTCAATCAGAAAAAGGCCGCTGACAAACTTCATTTGACTTACCACCAGTTCCGCGGGTTAATCAAGAAACACCGTATTGATGTTAATGGCAAGATAGAGTAGACAGATAAAAAAGTAGCCGGCACCCGAGCCGGCTAATAAAAATACTGGAAGCAATGTGAGCAATGTCGTGCCTTTTCTGAGAGATATACTTGCTATTGCAAGGTGTCTCCCTGAAAGCACATGCGAATGATAATACTTATCAATTACATTTGTAAAGCATTTTATTGAGAATTTTTCTCATTATCGTGATCTGCCCGTTGTTTTTGAGCAGAAAGCGTTAATTAAGTTACAATGGCCAAACTCTTTTTTATGACTGACATTTTATATGCGTTATTTGATTTACTGGATTATGTTATTGATTTCCGCCCCTACTCTGGCGGCCAAGAATGCGACTCCAGAAACTGCTGCGGAACCCATTCCAGAACCGACTCATATGATTCCAGAGTCGAGGCCAAACAGTACCTCAGAGAGTCTGTCTCATATTTCAGCATCCTTACGGCAGAACGGTTTTATTTATTGCGTTAATGGCAATTTGAATACGTTTAATCCACAAATGGCTATCAGCGGCTTGACTGTAGATACGCTTGCAGCGCAGATTTATAATCGCCTGCTGGGCGTTGATCCTCTTACCTATCGTCTGATTCCTGAACTGGCTACTGATTGGAAAGTGCGGGATAACGGGGCAACTTATCGCCTCTATTTGCGTCATAATGTTGCTTTCCAATCAACCGATTGGTTTACACCAACCCGCACAATGAATGCTGATGATGTCGTTTTCAGTTTCCGTCGTGTCTTCGATAAAACACATGATTATCATGACGTTAATGGTGGCCATTATCCCTATTTTGACAGTTTGCAATTTGGTGATTCAGTTAAGGATATTCGGAAAATCAACCAATATACTGTCGAATTTCGCCTTAATGCACCCGATGCTTCTTTTCTCTGGCACCTGGCAACCTACTATGCTCCTATACTGTCCCAGGAATATGCTGAAAAATTACAGCAAATAAATCGACAAGGGCAAATAGATTGGAAACCTGTCGGAACGGGTCCCTTCATTCTGGAAGATTATCAAATGGACCAATTTATCCGCCTTGTTCGCCATGATAAGTATTGGAAAGGTAAACCGCACATGGAACAGGTTGTGATAGACACTGGCGCGGGCGGCACTGGCAGGATCTCAAAATTGCTCACGGGTGAATGCGATGTACTGGCTTATCCCGATGCTAATCAGTGGAACATTTTGCATGATGATCCCAATCTGCGTCAGACATTACGTTCAGGCATGAATATCGCTTATCTCGCTTTTAATACCAGTAAACCACCATTGAACCAGTTAGCCGTTCGTCAAGCCATTGCTTACGCCATCAATAACCAACGCCTGATGAAATCCATTTACTATGGTACGGCAGAGACGGCGGCTTCTATTTTACCTCGTGCATCATGGGCGTATGATAATCGTGCTGAAATCACCGAATACAATCCTGAAAAATCCCGCAAGATGTTAAATGAGCTGGGATTAAGTGGGCTGGAATTAACTTTATGGGTGCCAACGGCTTCACAATCCTATAACCCAAGCCCTCTAAAAATGGCGGAGCTGATTCAGGCCGATTTGGCACAAGTGGGTATTAAGATGTCTATCCGTCCCGTCGAAGGCCGTTTTCAGGAAAACCAACTCATGGATAAAACCCATGATATGACGCTGGCAGGTTGGTCTACTGATAGCAACGATCCCGATAGTTTTTTCCGCCCATTATTGAGCTGTGCCGCCATTGCGTCGCAAACGAATCTGAGCCGTTGGTGTAACTCAGCTTTTGATGAAGCCCTGCATGAGGCTTTATTAAATCAACAACTTGCTTCACGCATCAAAAATTATCATGTTGCACAAGAAATTCTCGCGCAGCAATTACCTGTGTTACCTCTGGCTTATTCGATGCGTTTACAAATCTCTCGTTATAACATTCAAGGATTGGTGCTCAGCCCGTTTGGTAATAGTTCCTTTGACAACGTTTACCGCGAACAGGAAGCCACCGTTCCTGATGAAAATAAAAAGGGAAGCCAATGATTATTTATATCCTGCGTCGTTTGTTGCTTCTGGTTGTGACGTTGTTTTTTCTTTCATTAATCAGTTTCAGCCTGATGTATTTCACACCTCATGGTGCTTTGAGCGGTGCATCACTGTCAGACGCTTACGTATACTATTTCCGTAGCTTACTCCAATGGGATTTTGGTATTTCCAGAATTAATGGGGAACGGATTATCGAACAACTGTATACTGTTCTCCCGGCCACGATGGAGCTGTGTGTCCTCTCTTTTTCCATGGCATTGCTAATTGGCATCCCCCTTGGGATTATTGCGGGTGTCTGGCGCAATAAAAAAGTCGATATCATTATCAGTACATTTTCCCTATGCGGTTTTTCCATTCCTGTTTTCTGGCTGGCGTTGTTACTGACTCTGTTTTTTTCACTTTATTTAGGCTGGCTGCCTGTCTCAGGACGTTTTGATTTACTCTATCGGATGGAGCCTGTCACTGGCTCTGCACTGATTGATGCCTGGCTATCAAAGTCACCCTATCGCAATGAAATGATCATGAGTGTTATTCTGCATATGATTCTGCCCGTTATAACACTGGCCGTTGCGCCTACGACCGAAGTTATCCGTTTGATGCGCAATAGTGCAGAAGAAGTTTCAGGTGAAAATTATATCAAGTCGGCAGCAACACGTGGTTTATCACGGTTTACTATCATTCGTCGCCATTTATTGCATAATGCCTTGCCGCCTATCATCCCTAAATTAGGGTTACAATTTTCAACCATGCTCACATTAGCTATGGTGACAGAGCAAGTCTTTAACTGGCCAGGTTTAGGGCGCTGGCTCATCAGCGCTATCCGCCAGCAGGATTATTCCGCAATCTCGGCGGGTGTCATGGTGGTAGGCACACTGGTTATTTCCGTTAATATTCTGACAGATATTATTGGTGCAATGGCTAATCCCTTGAAGCATAAGGAATGGTATGCCGTTAGATAATTTTTACCGTGAAAAAAAAATGCCGTCGCCATTGAGAGTTATCTGGCGGTTTTTCTATGCTGATATATTAGCAATGACAGGTTTTTATGGGGTGTTAATTTTAATTGCACTGTGCCTGTTGGGCGATATTTTCGCCCCATATCGGCTTGACCAACAATTCATGTCCCAACTTATGCCACCTTCATGGTCACATCACGGTAATGTCGCCTTCTTCCTTGGAACTGACGATCTCGGTCGTGATATTTTCAGCCGTCTATTGATTGGCACGTCTTCCACATTTGGGGGAGCATTGGTGGTTACTGCGGCAGCAGCCATTGTAGGGTTAATCATCGGTAGCATTGCAGGCATGACTCATGGTTTGAGATCGGCGGTGATGAACCATATTCTTGATACCTTGCTCTCTATTCCCTCATTGCTACTGGCTATCATTGTGGTTGCTTTTGTTGGTGCCAGCCTGCACCATGCCATGATTGCCGTTTTTCTGGCATTGCTGCCAAGAATAGTACGTACCGTTTATACTGCTGTGCATGACGAACTGGATAAAGAATATATTATTGCAGCGCGTCTGGATGGCGCTTCAAACTACCATATTTTACGTTATGCCGTTCTCCCCAATATTACTGCGGTGATAGTCAGTGAATTAACCCGAACCCTCTCCATCGCTATTCTTGATATTGCCGCACTGGGATTTCTCAACCTTGGAGCACAACTACCCTCTCCCGAATGGGGAACCATGCTGGGAGATTCATTAGAATTGATCTATGCTGCCCCCTGGACTGTTATGTTACCCGGAGCAGCAATTATGCTCAGCGTTTTGCTGGTTAACTTACTGGGTGATGGTCTTCACCACGCTATTAACGCAGGAGTCGAATGATGCCATTACTTGATATTCGAAACCTCACCATTGAATTCATGACAGCGGAAGGCCCCGTCAAAGCTGTTGACCGAATGAGTATTTCACTGACAGAAGGTGAAATACTGGGTTTGGCTGGCGAATCAGGCTCCGGCAAGAGTTTGATTGCCAAAGCGATTTGTGGCGTCACAAAAGATAACCTCAAAGTAACCGCAGATCGTTTCCGTTTTAACGACATTGATTTATTGCGCCTGACACCACGACAACGCCGTAAGGTGATTGGGCACAATATTTCAATGATTTTTCAGGAGCCACAGTCATGTCTCGATCCATCAGAAAATATTGGTAAACAGATTATTCAATCTATTCCTAGATGGACTTATAAAGGCCGTTGGTGGCGGAGAGTTAATTGGCGAAAACGTCGTGCAATTGAGTTGTTGCACCGTGTTGGTATTAAAGATCACTCCGACATTATGCACAGTTACCCTTATGAATTAACAGAAGGTGAATGTCAAAAAGTGATGATTGCCATTGCACTTGCCAACCAGCCACGATTGCTGATTGCGGATGAACCGACCAATGCAATGGAACCAACGACACAGGCACAAATATTCCGTTTGCTGTCGAGCCTCAATCAGAACAACAACATGACTATCCTGTTAATCAGTCATGACCTGCAAATGATGAGTAAACTGGTCAAACGCATCAATGTGTTGTATTGCGGTCAGACAGTGGAAAGCGCTACACCGGATGAGTTGCTGGTAAAACCTTACCATCCCTATACGCAAGCGCTGATCCGTTCAATTCCTGATTTCGGCAGTCCGTTACCACACAAAAGTCGGCTAAACACACTGTCTGGCGTTATTCCATCACTGGAACATTTGCCGGTAGGTTGCCGTTTGGGGCCACGTTGCCCTTATGCACAAAAAACCTGTATTGCAACCCCACGGCTACGGGTGATTAAGAGCCATGCATTCGCCTGCCATTTCCCTTTGAATATGGAGGAATCGTAAGTGGTTGAGTCATTGCTGGAAGTTAAAAACCTGACTAAAACATTTCGCTATCGAACCGGATTATTTCGCCGTCATCAACTCAACGCCGTAAAACCGGTGAGTTTTACCCTGCAACCGAAAAAAACCCTCGCTATCCTTGGCGCAAATGGCTCAGGTAAATCTACACTCGCGAGAATGTTATCAGGGGTTATTGAACCAAGTTCAGGTGAAATTCTGATTAACGGTCATAAGCTGTCTTACGGGGATTATAGCTACCGCAGCCAGCGCATTCGTATGATTTTTCAAGATCCCAGCACCTCACTGAATCCTCGTCAACGCATTGGTCAGATTCTGGATATGCCATTAATTTTGAATACGAAGTTATCTCCCTCCGAACGGGAAAAACGTATCAACCAAACATTACGCCAGGTTGGTTTATTGCCAGATCATGCCAATTATTACCCACATATGCTCGCATCAGGGCAGAAACAGCGGGTGGCTTTGGCACGGGCTTTAATATTGCAGCCACAAATCATTGTTGCAGACGAAGCCCTGGCGTCCCTTGATGTATCGATGCGTTCCCAAATCATCAACTTGATGCTGGAATTACAGGAAAAACACGGTATTTCATATATCTATGTCACCCAACATCTCGGTATGATGAAACATATCAGTGATCAAGTTCTGGTCATGCATCAAGGGGAAGTTGTCGAACGTGGCAATACAGCGGAAGTACTGGCTTCTCCGCTGCATGATATTACACGCAAATTGATAGCCAGCCATTTTGGTGAAGCCCTGTCTGCTGAAGCATGGCGACAGGATATCACCTGATGTTTTTATGGGATGTATTTTAATCACTGATCGGAACAGAATGGGAAACTCACCACATTTTCCTCCGGCATGGTAGAATCATCCCCGTTTATTCACCATAAATACCGCAGTTATGGTTAGAGATTTATTATTTCTGTTTATCCATGACTTTTGGTGTTTGATCACAAAGAACAATTTTGATCATTAAAGAACAATAAGGATACTGCTATGGGTTTCATGACCGGCAAGCGCATTCTCATTACTGGCGTCGCCAGCAAACTGTCTATTGCTTATGGAATTGCCAAGGCAATGCACGATCAAGGAGCTGAGCTGGCTTTCACTTACCAAAATGACAAGTTGAAACCTCGTGTCGAAGAATTCGCCGCATCACTGAATTCAGATATCGTTCTACCATGTGACGTGGCTGAAGATGAAAGTATCGACGCATTGTTCGTTGAATTAGGCAAAGTATGGCCTAAATTCGATGGTTTTGTGCACTCTATCGGTTATGCGCCGGCTGACCAGCTTGATGGTGACTATGTTAACGCTGTTAACCGTGAAGGTTTCAAAATTGCCCACGACATCAGTGCATACAGTTTTGTCGCAATGGCAAAAGTCTGCCGTAATATGCTGAATCCAGGTTCTGCCCTGCTCACCTTGAGTTATTTGGGTGCTGAGCGTGCAATTCCTAACTATAACGTAATGGGTCTGGCGAAAGCTTCTCTGGAAGCAAACGTGCGTTATATGGCAAATGCAATGGGTACTGAAGGTGTTCGTGTTAATGGTATCTCTGCTGGCCCAATCCGTACTCTGGCGGCTTCTGGTATCAAAGATTTCCGTAAGATGCTGGCGCACTGTGAAGCGGTTACACCTATTCGCCGCACTGTGACAACAGAGGATGTCGGTAATGCGGCTGCCTTCTTGTGTTCAGATCTGGCTGGTGGTATTAGCGGTGAGATCTTGCATGTTGATGGTGGCTTCAGCATTGCGGCCATGAATGAGTTAGAGTTAAAGTAATAGTATGTTAAAAACAGTTCCATCCATAAAATTATGGGTGGGACTGTTTTTTAATTATTAGTCTATTCTGACAGCATGAAATTGATGTTCTGGAGTGACTATCTTATCTTGCGCAGCAACAATCTGTAATTCATATTCCTCACTCTTCTGCGTTTCCAGCATCACTTCGTAGACCGCAGCGGCAACATGTTCTAAGGCCGCTTGTAATGCTTCATTTGTCAAAGAAGGGCTTTTTAATAGATCAGCGAGAAACAAACCACTCGTTAAGTCACCAACACCAACGGGTTGACGTGCTCCTGTATCAATTAATGGGCGACTAACGTGCCAACTATGTTCTTTAGTTACCAAAAGCATTTCAAAACAATCGGCCTGATAACCTGCACGACTCAAATGCTTAACCAATACAATCCTGGGACCTTTTTCACATAACTCACGCGCAGCAGATATCGCTTGTTCTACGCTGCTAATTTTCCGCATCGTCAATGTTTCAAGCTCCAACAAATTAGGTGCAATAACATCACTGGCTGGCAGAGCTTTATCACATAAAAATTCTGCAACGCCTGGAGCAACTATGCATCCTTTTTCTGGATGTCCCATGACAGGGTCACAGAAATACCATGCATCAGGGTTGGCTTCTTTAACCTGCTTCACGATATCAAGGATATAATTTCCCTGCTCCGCAGAACCAATATAACCACTCAGGACTGCATTACAGGATGCGAGTTTATTAATTTCACCAATTCCCTGTACGATTTCAGTCAAATGTTCCGGCGGCATGACACAACCACGCCATTGAGGATATTGGGTATGGTTTGAAAATTGAACCGTATTTAATGCCCATACGTTCATTCCCATACGACGCATCGGAAAAACAGCCGCACTGTTTCCGGCATGACCAAAGACAACATGAGACTGAATTGAAAGAACATTATTCATGATAAGGCCTGGTTTATTATTTTTAATTTATGAATAGATAATATTTATAAAGACACCAGATATATTAAGGGCAACATTATCGTTGCCCTTAATAATATCAGTTAATTATTTCCAATTGATGAGGCAATAATGTTTCTTACCACGGCGTAATAAACTATAACGCCCAAATAAACAATCATTATCCGTAAATACATACATAGGTTCGGATTGTTTTTCACCGTTGATGGAAACCGCATTAGAGCTGATCATGGTACGAGCCTGCCCACGGGAAGGAACAAATTCGGCGGTGACCAGTGCTTGTTGCAGATCCGCACCTTTTTCAAGTTCTATTGTCGGCATTCCATCTTGTGCCAATTGAGCGAAATCGTCTTCGGTCAAATCAGCAATCGCTCCTGAGAATAAACTCTCAGTGATACGTTTCGCTGCTGCAAGACCTGCTTCGCCATGCACCAGACCAGTAACTTGTTCTGCCAGTACATATTGGGCACGTGGAGCTTTACCGCTGTTCTTATCTTCTTCCTCCAGCGCATTAATTTCTTCAATGGTCATGAAAGTAAAGAATTTCAAGAAACGGTAAACATCTGCATCTGCTGTGTTAATCCAGAACTGGTAAAATTTGTACGGACTCGTTTTCTTCGGATCCAACCAAACCGCTCCACCTTCAGTCTTACCAAATTTAGTTCCGTCTGACTTGGTGATCAGTGGCACAGTCATGCCAAACACTTGTTTCTGGTTTAAGCGACGCGTCAAATCAATACCTGAAGTAATGTTACCCCATTGATCTGAACCACCAATCTGTAATTCAACACCATATTTTCCATTCAAATTTGCAAAGTCATAAGACTGCAATAGGTTATAAGAAAACTCAGTGTAGGAAATACCAACATCATCACGATTAAGGCGTTGTTTTACTGCTTCTTTGTTGATCATCTGGTTTACGGAAAAATGCTTACCGATATCACGCAGGAAGGTCAGCACATCCATTTGACCAAACCAATCGTAGTTATTGGCTAACTCTGCACCATTTTCACCATCAAAGCTAAGGAACGGGGAAACTTGGTTACGAATTTTCTCAACCCACTCTTTGACCGTTTCCCCTGTATTTAATTTGCGTTCGGTTGCTTTAAAGCTTGGATCACCAATCAAACCTGTTGCCCCACCAACCAACGCAATAGGTTTATGCCCAGCAAGTTGGAATCGTTTTAAACACAGCAAGGGAACCAGATGGCCCAAATGCAAGCTGTCAGCGGTAGGATCAAAGCCACAATAGAGAGAAACCGGACCTTGCGCCAGTCTCTCAGCTAACGCGTCTTCATCCGTTACCTGGGCAACAAGGCCCCGCTCTTGCAGTTGTTTAATCAGGTTATTGCTAGACATTAATGACTCCATCAGTTTGTATACTTTGCTTATATTTCTATACTCTTCTTTCACGTTGCCGGCTTATTAGCTACGCTGCAACTTGAAACCTATTGGGTATATAAGCATCTCGTGATAAATCAAGTGCTATAGCATAAAACGCCAGTCATATAAGTGCCAGTATTAAAAACAGTAATTATTTCCCCTACTTTGCAAATCACTGCCTGATTGGCTGTAATTTGCAATTTAAGGAGCCAAACGGTCAACATTCCACTTATCACCATCACGTTGATACAGGAAACGATCATGAAGACGATGGGCACCGCCCTGCCAAAATTCAACTGAGTCAAATTTGACCTTGAATCCGCCCCAAAAACTAGGAAGAGGGACTTCACCATTTTGGAATTTCTGTTTCAACTCCAAAAACTTCCCTTCCAAAATGCTTCTGGCTGAAACCTTTGAGGATTGTTGGGAAGCCCAGGCTGCAATTTGGCTATCCCTCGGACGGCTATGAAAATATTTTACAACCTCAACCGGAGATAAACGCTCAGCTCTGCCGAGAAAACTGACCTGTCGTTCCAATTGATACCAGGGAAAGTGGAGACTGATCCGATTATTCTGGGCCAGATGTTTTGCCTTACGACTGCTAAGATTAGTGTAGAATATCAAGTTATTAGCATCAAAATGTTTTAATAAAACGATGCGTTGATAAGGTTGCCCATGCTCATCGACTGTCGCAATACACATTGCCGTCGGATCGCTAAGCTTTGCTTCACAAGCCTGTTTTAACCAACGTTCAAAAAGTTCAATCGGTTCTTCGGTAAGATCTTTTCGCCTTAACCCACCACGTATATATTCACGGCGCAGTTCTGCGATGTCGGTTTCATTATTTTCTGACATTTCTAACTCTCGATTTATTAATGAGTATTAGCATACCATTGTTATCTGTTAGCCAACTGTCTTCTAATAATGATCATCTGTTAACTGACCATTATCCAACCAATTATCTGACAACCGGGTAAATTGCCCCTAATATCGTTTCTCTATCCGCACCTGTGACTGATGGTAAATTACCAGACAGCCCAGACATTGTTCGGAATGCCAGCCAGGCAAATGCCAGTGCTTCCATGTCATCCCCACTCAAACCATATTTGTCTGTTGTGGTCACTTCAGTACCCGGCAATAAAGCCGATAGCCGATTCATTACGAATGGATTACGCGCCCCGCCGCCACATACCAGAAGGCGATCACATCCACCACTTAGCATCACTTGTTGAGCAATGCTTACAGCCGTTAGTTCAGCTAATGTGGCTTGAACATCCACTGGTGCAACATCAGGGAAATCAGCCAACTGTTTTTCCAACCATGCCATATTAAAATATTCACGCCCTGTACTCTTCGGTGCCGTACGTGCGAAATAAGGATCAGAAAGCATTTTCTGGAGTAAAGATGCATTAACAGTTCCTTCACTGGCCCATTGTGCATCTTTATCATAAGGCAATTGATTATGCCGCCATGTCCAAGCATCCATCAACATGTTGCCCGGCCCGGTGTCATATCCCTTAACGGCTGAATTAGGCAGAAGTGCTGAAATATTTGCTATTCCGCCAATGTTTAAAATAATACGCCTTTCTGTCGGATGACCCAATACAGCCATATGGAATGCGGGTACTAAAGGCGCGCCTTGCCCACCATAAGCCATGTCACGCCGTCTGAAATCACCGACCGTTGTAATATTGGTAAGTGCTGCTACACGGTTATTGTCACCGATTTGCATAGTAAAAGGTTTTTCACCATCCGGCTCATGCCATACGGTCTGCCCATGACATCCGACTGCTATAATATCATTTGCAGTCAGCCCTGCTTTATTCAGTAGCCCTTGAACAGCTTCCGCAAAGAGAGTGCCAAGCTCATAGTCAAATCTTCCGACCATTGATAATGTCGTCTGCTGTCCTTGACAAATGGATAGCAATTTTTGCTTAAGCTCTTGCGGAAAAGGATGGCTATAACTCACTTGTTGAGTAACAATTTTATCACTAATCTCCGCCAAAATAACATCAACCCCATCCATGCTGGTGCCAGACATCACACCAATATAACGTCCTGACTTCATAAATATTCCTCTATTAAATAATGGATAACATTTAACATGTGGATTACATTTAATCTTGCGTAAACTATAAAACACATCTATTCGGACTATATATGTTTAATAAGCATTATCAGAGATAAAATCTGAGTTTTGGAAAGCTCTTCACAAAACATGCTAAACTTTTGGTCAGGAATTATTCCTTTCAGAGTTCATCGTGAACATTTATTATATGTAAATATGCATGATTAGTAGCCGGCAAATTTATTAGTTCTACTGCTAACAATAGTATCTACTACTGAGAATAGTATCTACTACTGAGAATAGTAGCCGAACACTTGGTGATAAGTTTATTCTCAAGCTTCCCTATCGGGCATTAAAATTAGGAGTGATTATGTTAAAACGTTTCCTGGTTGGCGCAGTTGCAGTAACCACGTTGTCTGGCTGTGCAGACATGGGAGCACTGTCTAGTGATACTTACTCTATTGGTCAAGCCAAGCAAGCTCAAACTGTGACTTATGGCACCATTCTATCTGTACGCCCCATCACGATTAAAGGTAAGCAAGCTGGTGATCCTAATATGTTAGGCCTCATTGGTGGTGCTGTTTTAGGAGGACTGCTAGGTAATACAGTTGGTGATGGTTCCGGTCAAAGGCTTGCCACAGCTGCAGGTGCTATTGCTGGCGGCATGGCTGGCCAAAGAATCGAAGGTGCTTTAGACCAAACGAAAGGTATTGAGCTAGAAATTCGTATGGACAGCGGAAAAAATATCATCATAGTACAAAAGTTAGACAGCATCGTATTCAGCAGAGGGCAACGTGTCAGGATCGCAAACAGCGGAGATTCTTTGACTGTATCACCACTCTAAAATGTTTAAATAACGCAAGACAAAAAATCGCGGTTTACCAGTAACAAGATCTGGGCCGCGATTTTATTATTATAGATTAGTTTTTATATTACCTGTTTGTGCAATTGGTTAATATTTTTTTCAATTTTCTTTATTACAGAAGCAAGCAGAATTAACTCATCATGAGTAATTCCCTCCAAAATTTCTTTTCTTGTCGAACCAATAACACTATCCACTTCTCTAATAAAGTTTTCCGATTCTTTGGTTAATTTGATTCTTTTTGCACGTCGATCATTGGCACATGTGTGGCGTGTAATCAGTTTCTTTTCTTCTAATTGATCAAGCGTTCTCACCAAAGAGGGTTGCTCAATACCAATAGCTTTTGCGAGCTGTATCTGGGACTGCTCTGGTGGTAGTTGACTAATATTGTATAGAGTAACCCAATGCGTCTGAGTTAATTTCAACGGTTTCAAACGATGATCAATTAAAGCGCGCCAGATACGGACTAAACGTGCCAGATCTGATCCCAATGTCAATTCCAATTACCCCTCCTTATAATTAGAGACTCATATAACATCAATGAATTATCCAATCAGTTTATTCATATGAATAATGGATACGCACTCTATATCATGCTTGCATTAGCATAGTCAGCAATTTCGCTAATTACCTAATTAGTATCGCGTTGGCTTGTTACTCAAAGTTGACATCTTCGTCGCCCTAAAGAGCGAAATTGTACGGCGCACCGAATAAAATCGCGCATTAATCCACCAACGATATAAACTGTATAAAATAATCCTTCAACTAAACTATTGTAAGTTTAAATATCAACAAAAAAAGTACAACCCCCCAAAATATATACATTTCCACTCGGTTAAAGTTCTATAAGAATAACCGCCATCCAAATACTAATCTATATATTTTTACATTAATATCATTTTTCTCTTACAGAAATTGATAACACCAAAATAAATAACATAAAAAACAATAAGATAACAAAGTGGTTTCTTTTTTGTTCAATAAGTAATTCTTTAATAAGAAATTTTTACTGAAATGATTAAGATAAACAACAGAAGTGATATTTTGAAATGACTTATGTCAAATAAAAGAAATGTAATATAAATGATATATCATTTATTGCTAGTAATATTCCTTATTTTTACGATCATCCTAAACTATAATTCATATAAAAGATATTTTTTAGCCAATTCAGAATGGAATTAAAATAAATCGGGTTGTCTTGGAATAATATGGCTTTCCTCTTCCTTCTTTCTCAGACTTCTTAGTTTTCTCTGATGACATAACCGCAATATTTCTCTTTTTTCACTATCCGATAATTTCATCCATATAAATCGCTCTTCCCTACTACGATAACATCCTCGGCAAAAACCACGGGGATCAGATTCACAAACTCCCCGACAAGGGTTCGGAATAGCAAAAAATTCTAATTGTTCAGCCATCTCATCCCCCTACACCCAAGCTTATCAAGCATTCCCACTATGAGGCCATTTATTAATCAGTATAAACTTCGCCCATGTCATTTCAAAATAAAAGGGTAACAACCTAAAGGTAAACAAACCGGATAATTTGAATTATTTGATCTATATACGTTATATTAACCAAGCATATGCATATATGAGCTAAGTTCTTGTAATAAAGCTATGTTTCGCAATAAAACTATAAAGATCAAGAGGTAATCATGCGTTTACTCCACACTATGATCCGTGTTGGCAACATGCAGCGCTCGATTGATTTCTATACCCAGGTAATGGGTATGCGTTTACTTCGCACCAGCGAAAATCCAGAGTATAAGTATTCTCTCGCGTTTGTTGGTTATACCGATGAAAGTCAAGGCGCAGTCATTGAGCTAACCTATAATTGGGATGTTGTAAACTATGAAATGGGAACCGCATTTGGACATATCGCCTTAGGGGTTGATGATGTTGCGGCAACTTGTGAACGCATCAAACTTGCTGGAGGAAAAGTAGTTCGCGAAGCAGGGCCAGTTAAAGGTGGAACAACCGTTATTGCATTCGTTGAAGATCCTGATGGCTATAAGATTGAACTCATCGAAAATTCATGTGCCAGCAATGCATTAGGCAACTAACGCTATTAATAACTATCGAGTTATAGTTAGAAATTATTTAAATACCTAAATAAGGGCATCTTGCCCTTTAATTCCCCATCGAATATGCATTACTTCTGCAAGACACACCAAATTTTGTCATAATACCCACTATTCCAAAGTTAAAAAATAGAATCCTGAAGCTAAGAACTGAAAATCAGATGTCTAATCAAAATATGCTAAGTGGGCGCTTTCGTGGCTACTATCCCGTTGTTATTGATGTCGAAACCGCTGGTTTTAATGCGCGTACAGACGCTTTACTTGAAATTGCTGCAACTACTTTAAAAATGGATGAAGATGGTTGGCTAACACCTGCCAATACGCTGCATTTTCATATCGAGCCTTTTGAAGGGGCTAATCTTGATCCTGCCGCTCTCGCTTTCACTGGCATTGATCCTACAAACCCCTTGCGAGGAGCTGTCAGTGAATATACTGCCTTACACGCAATTTTTAAAATGATCCGCAAGGGCATGAAAGACACGAATTGTAACCGTGCAATTATAGTCGCTCATAATGCCAATTTTGATCACAGTTTTGTCATGGCCGCTGCTGAACGTGCTGGTTTGAAACGCAATCCATTCCATCCGTTCGCTACTTTTGATACCGCTGCACTCAGTGGCTTGGTTCTTGGTCAGACAATTCTTGCCAAAGCCTGCATCACAGCGGAAATTCCGTTTGACAGCAATCAGGCCCATAGCGCTCTTTATGATACTGATCGAACTGCCCTGCTTTTCTGTGAACTGGTTAATCGCTGGAAACGGCTAGGTGGTTGGCCGCTATCATCTGCTGATACAGCCAGCTGCGAATCCTAAAAAAGCAAGCCCCATACTTTAATTGGTATGGGGCTATGAAAGGTAACCATTATTCAGATGAATGACTGACTTTATTCCTGCTCACGATATTTATCGGCAGTCTCTTTAATCAGTGTTTGTAGTTCACCGCGTTGATACATCTCAACAAGAATGTCACACCCTCCCACCAACTCACCATCAATCCAAAGCTGAGGAAAAGTCGGCCAATTTGCATATTTAGGTAATTGAGCACGGATATCTGGATTTTGCAGAATATCCACATAAGCAAAACGTTCACCACAAGCGGATAAAGCCTGAACTGCCTGTGCAGAGAAGCCACAGCTTGGCAATTTCGGCGAACCTTTCATGTACAACAGAATTGGGTTTTCTCTGATCTGGCGTTCGATTTTTTCAATGACTGCATCAGCCGTTGTATCAGTAACCGTATTAGTGTTTGTATTAATATTAGTCATTTTTGCTTCCTTAAAAACTGCACGCGCTATTTATCAGCATAAGATAAAGATTGATTCAGAATACCACTTTCTACGCTAATTTTTCTACCGTGAACTTTATATGGCAAATTTTTGCCATGACTTGCCACAAATGAGCATTAGATATTTTCATTCCAACTGACTGTATCCAATCCATGTTAAGTTCAGTTCTGCACCAGTTCGCAGCTTTATAGCATCTTTTTCCCTGTTATTTAGCAGAAAAGTTGTTAAGATAATTATCAAAATAGTAACACGATAATAAGCTTAAATTTGCCCTGTTCCATGGTGAGTGTCTAAGCCATGGTTTGCAGAGCCAAAAACCCGATATTAAAAAGGAGCATGCAATGTCTTTTGAATTACCAGCATTACCTTATGCCAAAGATGCCCTGGAACCACACATTTCTGCAGAAACTCTGGAATATCACTACGGCAAACATCACAACGCTTATGTTGTAAACCTGAATAATCTGATTAAAGAGACTGAATTTGCTGGCAAATCTCTGGAAGAAATTATCAAAACATCTGAAGGTGGCATCTTCAATAACGCAGCACAAGTTTGGAATCATACTTTCTACTGGCATAGCCTGTCACCAAATGGGGGAGGCGAACCCACCGGAAAAATAGCAGAGGCTATCAACAATGCTTTCGGCTCTTTTGCTGAATTTAAACAGCAATTCACTGATGCAGCCCTGAAAAACTTTGGTTCTGGTTGGACTTGGTTAGTCAAGAAAGCTGATGGTACTCTGGCTATCGTTAACACTTCTAATGCAGCAACGCCATTGACTGGCGAAGATAAGCCAGTGCTGACTGTTGATGTTTGGGAGCACGCATATTATATCGATTACCGCAATGCTCGCCCTCAATATTTGGAGCACTTCTGGGCTCTGGTCAACTGGAACTTTGTTGAAGAAAACTTAGCTTAATAAGATTAATTCTTATACTAGTTTGAAATAATAAGGGCGGGCTTTTCCTTTATTTGCGGTATTGCGCATGTTGGAAAACCCGCCCTTAAGATAAGTGGGGCTACAAATTCTTTTAGATCTTGATCAGATCAGGCAGAGACTCCCCAGAAAAACAATCATGATTAATGCACTACTAGCGGCCAATAATCCCAATTTCAGATCTGTATCCATAGAACATCCTCAATGTGAAAATTAAGACACCTCAACATCCTAAATTTTAAGCGGTTATTTGCCATACTATCTAAAAATCATACCGCAAGATTTAATCCATACTCTTTATAGCATCGATTATTACTTTCACTTTTGAGCTAGATCAGACAAAATTCAAGGTTTACCGCTAAATTATTACCAATCATCACCCTGTATATAAATATATTGGTAAACGATTAACAAATAGCTATACCCGACAAGAAAGATAAAGGGTATATAAATTAGACCAGAAGGTCAGGAGTCCTTTTTTCATGGCAACGATTAAAGATGTGGCCAAACGCGCTGGTGTTTCAACCACAACCGTATCCCATGTTATCAATAAAACCCGTTTCGTCGCCGAAGATACAAAGGCCGCAGTTTGGGTCGCTATTAAAGAATTGCACTATTCTCCCAGTGCGGTTGCTCGCAGCTTAAAGGTTAACCACACCAAATCCATTGGATTGCTGGCAACATCAAGTGAAGCGCCATACTTTGCTGAGATCATAGAATCGGTTGAAAATAGCTGCTATAGCAAAGGTTATACCCTGATTTTATGTAATTCTCATAACAACCTTGATAAACAGAAAGCGTATCTCGCAATGCTCGCGCAAAAGCGAGTAGATGGTTTGCTGGTAATGTGTTCAGAATACCCTGAGCAACTTTTGAGCATGTTGGAAGGCTATCGTAATATTCCTATGGTGGTCATGGATTGGGGAGAATCCAGAGGCGATTTTACCGATGCAATTATTGATAATGCCTTTCATGGTGGTTACCTGGCTGGCCGTTATCTCATTGAACGTGGTCATCGTGATATTGCATCTATTCCTGGGCCATTGGCAAGAAATACAGGAGGGGGGCGCCACCAAGGTTTCCTCAAAGCACTAAAAGAGGCCAATATCGCTATTCGGGATGAGTGGATTGTACAAGGTGATTTTGAACCTGAGTCCGGTTATCAAGCTATGTACAAGATCCTGAATCAAAAACATCGTCCAACTGCTGTTTTTTGTGGTGGAGATGTCATGGCTATGGGAGCGATTTGTGCAGCTGATGAGTTGGGATTGCGCGTTCCACAAGACATTTCAATCATCGGTTATGATAATATTCGCAATGCTCGCTATTTTACGCCAGCATTGACAACTATCCATCAACCCAAAGAGCGTTTAGGGCAAATGGCCTTTTCAATGTTACTGGACAGGATCATCAATAAACGTGAGGATGCACAAACTATCGAAGTCCACCCACGCCTTGTTGAACGGCGCTCTGTTGCAGATGGACCTTTTATCGATTATCGCCGCTGACAGTTAATTTTCTTGCAGCCATTCAGCATTAAGCGTTTCGCTATCCCCCAGATAATCAAGTAACCAGCTTAATGCCGGTGAATGGCTTTTTTGCGACCATGTTAAGCAGCATGGGCTGTCAGGCAATGGTTGTTCGAGTTCAAGTGTAATCAGCTTGCCTTTACGGATCAGCGGTTGCGCACGGTGTTTGGGCACCATACCTACACACAATCCATCCATCAAGCAACTTAATCCAACATCCCAATCAGGAACAATCAATCGCCGCTGATTATCCAAAGCCCATGTATCACGCTTAGGTAAGCTGCGTGAGGTGTCTTCAAGGCATAAACTGGGATAAGGTCGCATTTGGTCATCATTCAATTTTCCCGATATTACTGCCAGTTCGTGTTCAGGACTGGCTACACACAGCCAAGGCATGAACCCCATATCCCTGAAGCTATATCGCTCACCAACAGGGGAAGCTCGTGTCGCGCCGATGGCGATATCCACTCGTCCATCCACCAGAGCATCCCATACGCCATTGAAAACTTCAGGATAGATAAGTAACTCAATATCTGGAAAATGGCGATAAAAATCCAAAATTAGCCGAAGCGTTCGCTCTGGTTTTACGACCTGATCAACCGCAATACTAAATTGCCCTCGCCAACCATTGGCAACCTGTTGACACTGGTGCCGAGTGTGATTCATTTTTTTGATAACAGAACGCGCTTCTTTGACAAAAATTACCCCCGCTTCCGTTAAATCGACATCACGATGACGACGTTCAAACAGAGGTACTGCCAGCCATTCTTCAAGCTGTTTTACCGTATAGCTGACAGCAGAAGGCACACGATGAAGTTCTGATGCAGCCGCGCTGAAACTTCCTGTTCTGGCAACAGCATCAACGACTTCCAGAGAGTATTCAGACCACATATATCTTCCTTTCAATTTTTTTCACAGCATGGTGCAAATATTACCGTTTCACAAGTAAAAATCATGCTATATAAAATAAGCCGAATAATTCCTTATCCACTACAAAACCTAATTATTAACACAATGACAACAAATAAAAACGCCATGCCATTTATGTCTTATCTCGCGGGCTTAAGCATGTTAGGCTATTTGGCCATTGATATGTATCTGCCCGCTTTTGATGCAATGAAAGCAGAATTAGGTACATCAACTAGTGCTATCAGTGCGAGCCTTAGCATTTTTCTTGCCGGATTTGCATTTGCACAACTTTTATGGGGTCAATTGTCTGACCGTTTAGGCAGAAAACCCGTTCTTATTATCGGCCTATCCCTGTTTTCCATTAGCTGTTTAGGTATGCTTTGGATAACGGGTCCGATTCAGTTACTGGTATTGAGATTTATGCAAGCGGTTGGCGTTTGTTCCGCTGCGGTGACTTGGCAAGCTTTAGTCGTCGACAGATATGATGCAGAACGTACCAAACGGGTTTTTGCCATGATCATGCCCTTGGTTGCTCTTTCCCCTGCTCTTGCTCCTTTGTTGGGCGCATGGTTATTAACGCATAATGGCTGGAGAGTCATTTTCCTTGTTTTAATGATCGTAACGATATTGCTGTTAATACCAACATTTTTCTTGACTAATAAACGTACTAATATCGAAACCCACGCTGATAAAAAGGCAGTGTCTTTCTTTACGTTATTAACTTCCCCAGTTTTTAACGGAAATGTATTGATCTACGCATCTTGCAGTGCCGGTTTTTTTGCCTGGCTAACGGGTTCACCCACAATTTTGAAAGATATGGGTTATGATCCTACCGATATTGGCTTAAGTTATATTCCCCAAACTCTGGCATTTATGATTGGCGGGTATGGTTGCCGTATCTTACTGGAAAAAGTAAAAAGTGAAACGGTATTCCCATTTCTGTTGGTGGGCTATGCTGTAAGCATGATCATTATTTGTTTGATTTCCATATTAAGTGAACCTTCATTTATCGCCATTCTTATTCCTTTTTGTGTGATGGCAGCAATGAATGGTGCATCCTATCCAATTGCAGTAGCAAATGCTCTGTCTGTTTATCCCCAGGATAGTGGTAAAGCGGCTGCATTACAAAATGCCCTGCAATTGGGCCTCTGTTTTGTTGCGAGTATGCTCGTTTCTGTATTTATGGAATACCCTCTTTTATCGACGACAACAATAATGGCGCTTACAGTTGTTCCAATGGCTGTCGGTTATTGGCTGCAAAAACAAGATGTTGAAAAAAGCCACCAAGCATAAATACAATGATTTTCCAAAAAAATAATAGTTAAGAACATTATTATCTAAAGGTTACGCCATTATGTGACCTTTAGGTGATTGTTTAAATATCATTTCACTCATATACTCATACGGATTCATTATTCTAAAAACTCGGAATTTGAGGTCCTTCAGAGCATTGACGCTCTATTTAATTTCAGGATGAATAGGCAATATGTGCTTTTCAATGCAATTTCTATGTTATTTTCCAATAAACCTTCGAGGTTTTATATAATAAAAATCAGCTACAAAGTGACACCTCAAAATTCCATCACACAAATGTTGGAGAGTATATGAGTTCGTCTTTCGTTGAAGGTAAAAAAACAATCACTGATCCTTGGCATAGGATCGCCCATGAATTGCTTCAGGAAACTGATATTGATATCAATGGCAAGCGCCCTTTCGACATACGTATTAAAAATCCTGACTTTTATAAGCGCGTATTGAAAGAAGGCTCCTTGGGGCTGGGTGAGAGTTATATGGATGGCTGGTGGGAATGTGATCGCCTTGATATTTTCTTTTACAAAGTATTGCGGGCAGGTTTAGAACATCGTATTCCTAAAAATGTCAAAGATATCTTCAAGATAATCATCTCTCGTATATTTAATTTACAATCTCCCAAACGTGCCTGGATTGTAGGTGAGGAACATTATAATTTAGGTAATGACCTGTTTACTCGAATGCTTGATCCTCACATGCAATATTCTTGCGGTTATTGGAAAGATGCCAACACACTGGAAGAAGCACAATCTCATAAGCTGCGCCTGATTTGCGAAAAACTACAACTGTCTCCAGGCATGACTTTATTGGATATCGGTTGTGGATGGGGAGGTTTGGGCGCCTACGCGGCAGAAAACTACGGTGTATCTGTCACAGGGGTAACAATTTCAGCCGAGCAACAAAAGTATGCACAGGAACGCTGCAAAGATCTAAATGTAAAAATTATCCTTGAAGATTACCGAAACCTTAACCTTCAGTTTGATCGCGTTGTATCTGTCGGCATGTTCGAGCACGTAGGCCCTAAAAATTATGACAATTATTTCAATATAGTGAAAAATAACTTAAAACCTGATGGTCTGTTCCTTCTTCATACCATCGGTTCCAATATTGATAAATTAGGCTCCGATGCATGGATAAGCAAATATATTTTTCCCAACGGCTGCTTACCATCGAGCGCCAAAATTGCCAAAGCAACTACCGGAAAGTTTGTCATGGAAGATTGGCACAATTTTGGGGCTGATTATGACCGGACATTGATGGCATGGTATGAGCGATTTATCGCCAGTTGGCATGAAATAGAGCATAACTATAGCCCACGCTTCAAACGGATGTTCAGTTATTATCTGAACGCCTGTGCAGGTGCATTCCGTGCAAGAGATATACAGTTATGGCAGATAGTCTTTAGTCCGCGAGGCATTGAAAAAGGATTAAGAGTACCTAGATAGCTCCCCATAACGGAATACTTGAAGCTACAGAAATCGTTTTTCTGTAGCTTTCGTATTTTATCGAATCTAGAAAGATTTTTTATTGTTCTTCAGTCTGTGACAATAATTTTTCTTGCTCTTTCTGAGCCATCACCCGTTCAACGGTATCTACAATCGCTTGGGTTTGTGGATCAATTTCAATATTAACCTTTTCACCAAGACGTTTTTTGCCCAAAGTTGTGCGTTCCAATGTTTCTGGAATTAAATGAACGCAGAAGCGATTATTGACTACATCTCCAATTGTTAGGCTAATACCGTCAATACCCACAAATCCTTTATGCAGGATATATTTCATTAACTGTTTATCGTGAATTCGAAACCATATTTCATGGTTATTTTCAGACGTGAAGATCTTGGCAATTTCTGCTGTTGTAATAACATGACCGGACATCAAATGCCCACCAATTTCATCACCAAATTTAGCGGCCCTTTCCAGATTAACTACGTCACCGACCCTAAGCTCACCAAGATTGGTCAGACGTAATGTTTCTTTCATTAAATCAAAACTGATTAAATCACCGTCGATCTTAGTTATAGTCAGACAACAACCGTTGTGGGAAACAGAAGCTCCCGTTTCAATTCCGGGTAATAATTCAGCCGGAAATTTAACAACATGGGTCCGAAAATGCATTTTTTCATCAATAGCAACTATCGGTGCTTTTCCCTGAACGATACCTGTAAACATGGGAACCTCTTTAATAATTTCATCTAGCGGATTAGTTTAACCTACTCACCACTTTTAAACAGCATTTCGTTTAAACATGACTCTGTTTAAATACCATTTTATTTAATGCATTATTTTGGTTGAGTTTAGTTTCAGTTGAGCGTTGCTTCAATCATATTGACTATAAACATCGTGCAATGATTGGATTAATAAAATGAGTCCTATACAATATGGCAGCTTATAAGCGATATATTTTTATTAACATCGTTTGCTCGCAAAAATATTTCTTGTTTTTCTCGTTAATTTTCAATCAAAAAAGGTGTAGTACGTGCAGAAATATTTAAATGAAGCGCGTAGTTTGCTCGCTTTAGGGATCCCCGTCGTCATTGCACAGTTTTCACAAACTGCGATGGGTTTCGTCGATACCGTCATGGCAGGTAAAGCTGGTGCTGTTGAAATGTCAGCTGTTGCTGTTGGTACATCAATTTGGCTGCCAACCATTCTGTTTGGCCAAGGTTTATTGCTCGCCTTGACGCCAATCGTGGCACACATGAATGGATCTGGTCAGAGAAAAAATGTTGCAGGCCAAATTCAGCAAGGATTTTGGCTTGCAACATTTCTCTCTATCTTGACCATCGCAATACTGTATAACAGCCGATTTATTATAGAAGCACAACATAACATCGATCCTATATTGGCACAAAAAGCCACGGAATTTATCCATGCCATCATGTGGGGAGCGCCAGGTTATTTGTTTTATCAAGTTTTACGTGGTCAATGTGAAGGATTATCGAAAACCAAACCAGCAATGGTCATAGGCCTTGCTGGACTACTGGTCAATATTCCCGTTAACTATATTTTTATTTACGGTAAATTTGGTGCGCCTGCATTAGGTGGTGTCGGTTGTGGTGTTGCAACAGCAACCGTTTACTGGATTATGTTCCTGTTGCTGCTTGTCTATGTGAAGCATTCTCCTTCCCAAAAAGATATCCAAACATTCAACAAATTTGTGGGACCTGAATGGCATACGCAAAAACGTATTGCACTGCTTGGCCTGCCTATCGCTTTAGCGATGTTTTTTGAGGTTACTCTGTTTGCTGTCGTCTCGCTGTTGGTCTCTCCACTCGGTGTCGTGGCCGTTGCAGGGCATCAGATATCACTCAACTTCAGCTCCATGATGTTTATGTTTCCACTGTCATTGGGGATAGCCGCCACCATTCGCGTTGGCTACAACCTGGGACAACAATCAACAGAAGGCGCTAAGATATCCGCATATACGAGTATTATTGTTGGCTTAATGACTGCCTGCATGACAGCGACCTTCACGGTATTGTTTAGCAAACACATTGCGTTTATGTACAACGATAACCCTGAGGTCGTTACTCTTGCCTCCCACTTAATGCTGTTTGCTGCTATTTACCAGCTTTCTGATGCAATTCAGGTCATTGGATCAGGGGTATTGCGCGGATACAAGGATACACGTTCTATTTTCTTTATCACTTTTATTGCTTATTGGCTCTTAGGACTGCCTAGTGGCTATATTCTGGCATTGACTGATTATGTCACTAAGCCGATGGGGCCACAGGGTTTTTGGATTGGGTTTATTATCGGTTTAACCGCATCAGCATTCATGATGGGTTACCGTATTTTATGGACACAAAAACAGCCAGCCCATTATGTTCTGAAACGTTCCACTCGTTAATTCAGTATATTAAGTTACCAATACAAGGGGAAAAAGCTGCGAATTCATGCTAAAAGATGTAAATGCGAGCAGTTGAACAAGAATTTGCATTTTTCCCCTTGCCAGAAGGCTCAGTGCTCGTTAATATTCGTCCCCGTTGTCAACCACAGAAATTTAGATTGCGTCCGTAGCTCAGTTGGTTAGAGCACCACCTTGACATGGTGGGGGTCGGTGGTTCGAGTCCACTCGGACGCACCAAATATCTGGTTGACAGAAAATAGAATCTTGATGTGCGTCCGTAGCTCAGTTGGTTAGAGCACCACCTTGACATGGTGGGGGTCGGTGGTTCGAGTCCACTCGGACGCACCATATCTAATTCATCACTTCACGCCTTTCTTATACGAGTCACCTTTTTCCGATTTTTTTCATTCCAATCCCCTTTTATACTCATGAACTTGATTGTTACCCAATCTATCTGTGTACTAAAAACTCAATGATGTTTTATTTGCGCAACAACTCTCTGATTTCTTTAATCATGAACCATGGCTATCTCCTCTTTTCTGTATAGAAATCCGTTCAAGCGCTATTTTTTGATTCATTTCACAGAAATTAGTCTCTATAATACGCCTATGTCATGAGTTGAATGGTTTCAGCTAATTAATTTACCGAATCCAGAAAAAATTACAGATGATTAGTCGAACTAAATCCGCATATCTGCACATACCGAACTTCATGCTGAAAAACCATTTGACGCTTACTACTATTCACTTTCGATTGCTACCCGTTTTTCACTATGTTGCGCAACTCAAAACACCAGATGATGCGGGCATAAATGTGAATAGCTAGCGATTCACTCTTTTAATCCATTAAATCAGTAGATAGATTGTCATGAAAAAAACCAAAATTGTTTGTACTATCGGGCCAAAAACAGAATCCGAAGAGAAATTGACCGAATTGCTTAATGCTGGTATGAATGTGATGCGCCTGAACTTTTCTCACGGTGACTACGAAGAGCATGGTCAGCGTATTAAAAACATTCGCGCGGTCGTAGCAAAAACTGGCAAAAAAGCCGCAATCTTACTGGATACTAAGGGTCCTGAAATCCGCACCATGAAGCTGGAAGATGGCAATGACGTCTCCCTTACAGCGGGCCAAACTTTCACCTTTACAACAGATAAATCTGTGATTGGCAATCGAGAGCGTGTCGCCGTGACTTATGTCGGCCTGCCAGAAGATCTGAAACCAGGAAACACCATATTGGTTGATGATGGTTTGATCGCCATGACAGTTAAAGAAACTACCGCAACTGAAGTCATCTGTGAGGTATTGAATAACGGTGATTTGGGTGAAAACAAAGGCGTTAACCTGCCAAATGTTTCTATCAACCTGCCTGCACTGGCAGAAAAAGATAAACAGGATTTGATCTTTGGTTGTGAGCAAGGCGTGGATTTCGTTGCAGCGTCTTTTATCCGTAAGCGTTCCGATGTACTGGAAATCCGTGAGCACCTGAAAGCTCATGGCGGCGAACACATCCAAATCATTTCTAAAATCGAAAACCAGGAAGGCCTGAATAACTTCGATGAAATTCTCGAAGCGTCTGACGGTATCATGGTTGCCCGTGGTGATCTGGGTGTTGAGATTCCTGTAGAAGAAGTTATCTTCGCGCAAAAAATGATGATCGAAAAATGTAATGCAGCTCGTAAAGTTGTTATCACTGCCACCCAGATGCTGGATTCAATGATCAAAAACCCACGCCCTACCCGCGCTGAAGCCGGCGACGTTGCTAACGCTATTTTAGATGGTACTGATGCGGTAATGCTTTCTGGTGAAAGTGCGAAAGGAAAATACCCTGTTGAAGCCGTTTCCATCATGGCAACAATCTGTGAACGTACAGATCGCGTTATGGGCAGCAAAATTGAGCATACCAGGACTCAGAAGCTGCGCGTTACCGAAGCCGTGTGCCGTGGTGCGGTTGAAATTGCAGAAAAATTGGAAGCTCCATTAATTGTCGTGGCAACATATGGTGGTAAGTCTGCAAGATCTATCCGCAAATATTTCCCCAATGCCTCAATCCTTGC
The DNA here is from genome assembly GCF_015163665.1 of Xenorhabdus sp. BG5. Lineage (GTDB taxonomy): Bacteria > Pseudomonadota > Gammaproteobacteria > Enterobacterales > Enterobacteriaceae > Xenorhabdus. Next base: position 99,718 of record NZ_JADEUG010000005.1, read on the forward strand.
GTTGACAACGAATGAAATCACTGCTCGTCAATTGCTGTTGGTCAAAGGTGTTTCCACTCAGATTGTCAAAGAAATCGCCTCTACCGATGATTTTTATCGTATTGGTAAAGAAGCTGCATTGGCAAGTGGTATGGCACACAAAGGAGATATCGTTGTCATGGTTTCCGGTGCATTAGTGCCAAGTGGCACCACAAACACTTCCTCTGTTCACGTGCTGTAAGCTTAAATAAGCTAAACAACAGCACTGTTTAAATTTGGTCAGTACTGAGATCATAAAGAAGCCCATATTTGTATTATGCAAATTGGGCTTTTTATATTTCTACCGTGCACCATCATCATGGTGAACTATTAATATTCTTCTTTCAAAATGTTATTCAGTACAAGAATATTTTACTATTTTCATTCAATTATGTTTAGATCTGCTGATCTTTTACATAACAATAATTCATATTAATTTAACAATATTGATTCAATTATCCTTTTATTATCAAAACAATTAAACAGATAATTCACACTTTGTTTACGCTGAATTTTTTTCGTAGCAAAAATTTATTCTCTTTCTAAAATAGTTTGTGTAATACTTAGATGGCTACTTGGAGATTAACTTAATCTAGAGGGTAATGTGATGAATCGTACTAAAGTGGTATTTGGTGCAGTAATTCTGGCTTCTACTCTGTTAGCGGGTTGCTCAAGCGCAACTAAAGTTGAACAACTCGCTTCTCAAGTTCAAACTCTCGGTTCCAAAGTTGACCAGTTGAGCAGTGATCTCAGTTCTATTCGTTCTGATGTACAATCGGCCAGAGACGAAGCTGCTCGTGCGAATCAGCGCCTTGATAACCAAGTTCGTTCATACAAGAAATAATCTTTATAGTAGGTAGAAATTGTTTGATAACAAATGGCGTACAGTGGTACGCCATTTCTATTTTTGCTTACCACCCTATCTTTCCCAATTTCTTAAGCGTCAGGTTGATAAATTGGCCCTGGTTGATGTAATGGCGGTATCTTAGCGGGTTTAATTTCGAGGCCGATCGTATCCTCAATTGGTCTTAAAATCGTCTTTTCCTCTTGGCTATTTGTAACCCGTCCTGTATTTACCCGCACTGGCATGCCTGAACGACGAATAATGGCTTGATCAACAAGGAATTCATCTGTTTCACGATTATTAATGAACTTCACTAAGCCTTCAGAACGTGGAACTGGCATTGTTTGCGGATCATCAGCCTCTTTATTAGAAAGTGGCTGATGAACTTCCACATAGCGCTTACCATCTGGCTCTATAGCATATTTCACTGGTTCATTAATGACCTGAACACGCGTTCCTCGTGGAACAGTCCGAAACAAATTTTCAATATCGTCAGGCCGCAAACGAATACATCCTGAACTGACACGCATACCAATGCCAAAATCCGCATTTGTGCCATGGATCAGATATTCACCACGCCCAGCGGCCAAACGTAAGGCAAAATCCCCCATTGGATTATCTGGACCTGCGGGGATTACAGCAGGCAAAATAATTCCCCGACTAGCGTAATCCTTGCGAATATTAACGGTTGGTGTCCATGTCGGGTTCTTGATCAATTGGCTGACTGACGTTGTCATTGTCGGCGTGTTACGTCCAAGTTGACCTATCCCAATAGGGTATACAACGACAACATTTTTTCCCTCAGGGAAATAATAGAGCCTAAGTTCGGCCAGATTGATAATAATTCCCTGGCGGGGAGTGTCCGGCAACAACATCTGCGATGGAATAATTAACTCAGTGCCAGGTTTAGGTAAATAGGGATCAACGCCAGGATTTGCTTCCAACATCGCCAATAATCCTATTTGGTATTTGGCTGCAATGGATTCTAGCGGACGTCCATCATCAGGCACAATATAGGCGGAATTTTCGCCAATCAGACGGCTATTAGCAGGAGGCAATGGGTACTCGATAGCATGGGCGATATTAGTCAATCCACTTAACGACAACATGCCAATCAAGAACATGCCGATAACAGTTAAAAATCGCTTCATACGTGCTTCCTGAAAATGATGCTTTGAATGTTTGTGGTTAATTAATAGCCTACTTTGCAGAACTATTCTATCTCATTCGTTGTAATCAAAGCGGGATTTATATCGTCCGGCTGTTCCCGCCAGCCAAAATACTGACAGGAACAAAAACATAACAGGTAGGATATTAAGATAAAACTGCCGTTGTCAGGCGAGACGTGCAGCATAATTGTTGTTGATCATTATAGATATCAATCTGCCAGACCTGATGTGAACGGCCAAGATAAACAGGTTTACAAATCCCTTTAACCATGCCTTCATGAACAGATTTAAGGTGGTTAGCATTAATCTCTACTCCCACCACTTTCTGTTCTCCTTCCGAGCAGAGATAGCCTGCAATCGAGCCAAGTGTTTCAGCCAATACCACAGATGCCCCACCATGCAAGATCCCGAATGGCTGTTTAGTTCGTTGATCGACTGGCATTGTTCCTTCGATAAAATCATCGCCAAGCTGGGTAAATTCGATCCCTACATGTTTTACCATACACTCACCATTCAATTGATTAAGTGTATTTACATCTATATTACGTTTCCAAATCACGACATTATCTCCAATAGGGCTTGTAATGGATGTTTAAGCAGTTTTCCTTCTATACGTTTCACCTGACTGCGACACGAATACCCAGTACTTAGGCAATGTTCTAAGGATAGATTTTTCAGTGTCGGAGCCCATGAAAGTTTGTAGATGCCAATGGATCTCTCCAGGTTTTTCTTTTCGTGACCATATGTACCTGCCATGCCACAACACCCGACATTGACATGATTCAATTGATGACCAAAATGGCAGAAAATATCAGCCCACTGTTTGCCACTATTAGGTAATGCTGTCACTTCGGTACAGTGCCCAAGCAGATACCAGGCATCTCTGGACATTGAATCATCGTTTTTCGCTTGTGACATTTTTTCCGGCAGAATGCTGATTAGCCATTCATGTACCAACTGAACTTTAAAATTTCCCCTCCGTTCACCGAGAATAGCGTTGTATTCATCCCGATAACACAGAACTAAAGCAGGATCGACACCGACCATAGGAATATTCAGGCGCGCTATCCGATTAAGGAAGTCAGCCGTTTTTCCCGCAGTTTTGGCAAATCGATTCAAGAACCCTTTGACGTGCTGTGCTTTTCCATTGGGTGAAAATGGCAATAAGACAGGCTTATACCCCAACTTTTCTGCCAGCAATACAAAATCAGTGACCACTTTCGCATCGTAATAACTTGTAAAAGGATCCTGGACAATCAGCACATGTTGGTCACGCTGTAATGATGACAAGCTTTCCAACTGTTCCAGCGTTGTCCTTGCTGCATAATGACCAGCAAGCTGCTGTTGCAATGTCGGGTAAGAGAGTAACGGCAGATCAGCCATGCCAATGGTATGCTGGCTGATTTTTTGTACCCACGGTTGTTTCAGGAAAAAATTAAATACTCGCGGCGCTTTTGCCATCAATGGCGTACTGTGTTCAACATTAGCCACAATATGATCACGCAATGGGCGCAAGTAACGGCTGTGATACAACGCTAAAAAGCGTGAACGAAACGAAGGGACATCAATCTTGATCGGACATTGTGTTGAACACGCTTTACAGGCTAAACAACCTGACATCGCCTCTTTAACTTCATGCGAAAAATCATATTCACCTCGCCATGCCAGCCAACTATGACGTGTCTTTTCAATCAATCCCCGCAAACTGGGGCGCGCTTGATCCAGCCCATGCTCCAGTAATTTGGGTTCAACCCCTTGTTCTGTCAAAAGCCGCAACCACTCTCTCACCAGGGTCGCCCTGCCTTTGGGGGAATGTATGCGATGCTGACTGATTTTCATTGATGGACACATTGGGCTTCTGACATCAAAATTGAAGCATAATCCGTTACCATTACATTCCATCGCGCCGCGGAATGCAGTCCTTACATTGACAGGAATAGTACGGTCGTAAGTCCCGCGCTTGGCTGCATCAACTTTCATCATTGGCGCATCGACGCCAATTGGTGGACAAATTTTCCCCGGATTGAGTCGATTGAGTGGATCAAACACCGCTTTTATTCGGCGCAGTTCGTTATACAAGGCCTCACCAAAAAAGGCAGGGCTATATTCTGCTCGAAAACCCTTTCCATGTTCTCCCCATAACAAACCGCCATATTTGGCCGTCAAATGAACAACTTCATCAGAAATCTGCTTCATCAAGATTTCCTGCTGAGGATCACACATATCCAACGCAGGACGCACGTGCAAAACACCTGCATCTACATGACCAAACATGCCATAATTCAGTTTATGATTATCCAAAAGCTGGCGAAATTCAGCAATGTAATCGGCAAGATGTTGAGGAGGAACACAGGTATCTTCGACAAATGGAATGGGTTTAGCTGGACCTTTACTGTTGCCTAACAGCCCGACGGATTTTTTCCGCATGGCATAAATGAGCTCAATATCCCTCAAATCATGGCATATCTGATAGCCAATAATGCCCGCCTGATTTTTTTCCATCAATTCATCAAGGCGTAAGCAAAGTTCCTGCAATTGTTGATCAATTTCCTGTTCATCATTACCACTGAATTCGACAATATTCAGGCCTTGCATATCCTTATCAGGCACATCGGTAATCAGTTCCTTCACGGAATGCCAGATGATATCTTCGCGCGCCAGATTAAGTACCTTAGAGTCTACCGTCTCCACTGAGAGCGCCTTGGCTTCGACCATAAAAGGAGCATTACGTAGGGCAGAATCAAAGGAGTCATATTTGACATTTACCAGTCGCCTGACTTTAGGTAACAGCGTGATATCCAGTGTCGCCTCGGTAATGAAGGCCAGAGTACCTTCAGATCCCGTCAAAATACGGGTGAGATCAAAAGACTGCATATCATCGCTGAATACATGGCGTAAATCGTATCCCGTCAGAAATCGATTGAGTTTAGGGAACTTCTCAATGATTAGTTTCCGTTGTTCACGGCAACGTTCCAATACCGTTTTATAAACACGACCAGCTATACTCTCTTCTTGGGCAATCGATTCCGCCAATGCTGTGCTCATAGGACGGGTATCTAACATTTCCCCTCCCAATAAAACAGCACGTACACCCAGTACATGATCCGAGGTTTTGCCATAAACCAACGATCCCTGACCGGAAGCATCTGTATTGATCATGCCACCCAACGTAGCACGGTTACTGGTTGAAAGTTCTGGAGAGAAAAAATAACCGAAAGGTTTTAGATATTGATTAAGCTGATCTTTGATAACACCGGCTTCTACCCTTACCCATCCTTGCTCTGGGTTGATTTCCAGAATGCGGTTCATATAGCGGGACATGTCCACTACAATACCATTGTTAAGTGATTGCCCATTCGTGCCAGTTCCCCCGCCGCGTGGGGTAAATGTCAGAGCCTTAAAACGCTCCTCTTCTGCTATTCTTGTCAGCAGTACGACATCGGCGCTGGAACGAGGAAATACAACAGCTTGTGGTAACAGTTGATAAATACTGTTATCTGTCGCCATAGTCAGCCTATCAGCATAGCTACTAGCGGTGTCTCCAGTAAAACCCGCTTCTTTCAGTGCAGTCAAATAGTTCTGTGCCAGTTCACTGACATGGGGGGCTTGTGATATACGTGGGATCATTGGCTAATTGCCCCTTATTCTAATAAATATCCACATTGCTTTATCTATATACTATCTTGGATAACGTCACTCAGACAATTTTCTACTTCTGAGCAGGCAGGCTTTCAACCATATCACAATATTTATCGATTTTGAGTAACCAATGAAATAACGTTATATTTAGTTACCGTTGTTACTGCCAACACTATTTAATTACCTGAGAAATGATTTCATGGAAAAATCACAATCACACCAAGATTTACCTAAGTTGTTATTCGCTCTATTCTTCATTTTATTGCTCATTACCACCAGCTTTTGGGTCTTAAGTCCCTTTATTTTGGGATTTATTTGGTCAGGAATGGTAGTTATCGCAACCTGGCCATTATTGGAGAAATTACAACAACGATTATGGGGAAAACGCTGGATTGCAGTTTCTATCATGACGTTACTGTTGGTTTTGTTATTTGTTATCCCGATTGCGTTACTTGTCAGCAGCTTGGTAGAAAACAGTGCGCCATTGATTGAATGGGCAAGATCTCCTTCCTCTTTCCAACTTCCACAACTGGAATGGCTCAATCGAGTCCCTGTCATTGGCGAAGATTTATATCTTAAATGGCAGGACTTAATTGCTGATGGCAGTAACATACTGCTCAACAAAATTCCCCCTTACATCGGTAAAGCAGCAACATGGTTTTTTACCCAAGCCGCTAATGCAGGACGTTTTCTTTTCCATCTGGCACTGATGGTCATGTTCAGTGTATTACTTTATTGGAAGGGTGATCAGGTTATGCTGAGTATCCGCCATTTTGCTATCCGACTGGCAGATAAACGCGGTGATGCCGTCGTATTGCTGGCTGCCCAATCGATCCGAGCCGTAGCTCTTGGCGTGGTGGTAACGGCGTTGGTTCAAGCTATTGCGGGCGGAATTGGGCTGGCAATTGCTGGCATTCCGTATCCAATGATATTGACAGTATTCATGTTTGTATGCTGTGTTGCCCAGCTAGGGCCTCTGCTTGTTCTCATTCCCTCTATCGCATGGCTTTATTGGACGGGGGAAACAACTTGGGGAACAATTTTAATTATCTGGAGCCTGATATTAACCACCATGGATGGTGTCCTACGCCCTTTCCTGATCCGTCTTGGCGCTGACTTGCCGATGGTATTAATTCTTACTGGTGTCATCGGCGGGATCCTTTCATTGGGTGTTATTGGGCTATTTATTGGGCCTGTTGTATTGGCTGTTTCTTACAGTTTACTATTGGCATGGATGAACGAAGTTCCTAAACCCGAAGGAAAAATGGCAGATATGGAAAAACATTTCGGGAAAAAGCACGTCAAATAATTAAATAATTGCGCGAAAAAATAGTATTTCGCGCAATTATAAAAATGGTGAATATATCATCAGAACCCCATCTAAAATATAAAGTTATTTTTCGTAAAAAATAAAACCCACCAAGAAAATTGTTGCAAAAAAGTTATTTTCATAAAGTTTATTTTCTAATCTCTGTTTATTAAGAGAATTCTTAATGAATAAACTCACCTATTAAATTAGTATTCACTTCATCGAAACAAATGTTTCCCAGAGTATTGCCACCTCAGCTTATAACGCCATAAGCTGGGTTCAACGAAGTATATATATTGCTGTGTGTAGTCTTTGCCTGTCAGCCCATGATAGGCTTTTTTTTGGCATTCCAAATCATGTAACATAGAATATAAAAGCCTGAAAGTATCTTAACAGACTTTTATATTTGAATTAAATGCTATTAATTATTTTCGGCCAAAGCAATCCACGTTTTCACGACTGTATCAGGATTCAATGATAAACTGTCAATTCCTTCTTTCATTAACCACTGAGCAAAATCTTCATGATCCGAAGGCCCTTGTCCACAGATGCCAACATATTTCCCCTGCCGTTTAGCCGCTTGAATTGCCATGGAAAGTAATTGTTTCACCGCTTCATTACGTTCATCAAATAATTCGGATACCACACCAGAATCGCGATCTAATCCCAGAGCTAATTGCGTCATATCATTTGAACCAATTGAGAAGCCGTCAAAATATTCAAGGAATTGCTCTGCCAACAACGCATTCGATGGAATTTCACACATCATGATGACTTTCAAACCATTCTCACCGCGTTTCAAATCCTGAGAGGCCAACTCCGCTATCACCGCTTCCGCTTGAGCAACGGTACGCACAAACGGGATCATCACCTCAACGTTAGTTAATCCCATCACATTACGCACCCGTTTGATCGCCTCGCACTCCAAAGCAAAACATTGGCGGAAGCTGTCAGAAATGTAACGCCCTGCCCCACGGAAGCCCAGCATTGGGTTTTCTTCCCGTGGTTCATACCTGTCTCCACCCACTAAGTTCGCATATTCATTGGATTTAAAATCTGATAAGCGAACGATCACACGTTTGGGCCAGAATGCTGCCGCGAGCGTTGCAATCCCTTCGGTTAATTTCCCTACATAAAACTCAATAGGATCATCATAACCCACCATCAACGATCTAATTTGCTCTTGCAGCTCAGGAGATTGTTTGGCGTATTCAAGCAGAGCACGAGGATGCACACCGATCATTCGGTTAATAATAAACTCCAGTCGAGCCAAGCCTATCCCTTCATTTGGCAAACAGGCGAAATCAAATGCACGATCAGGATTGCCTACATTCATCATGATCTTCACATCCAATTCCGGCAGTTTATCAATTTGGGAACTCTGAACACTGAAATCTAGTTTATGCTGATAAACGTAACCCGTATCACCTTCCGAACAAGAAATCGTTACCTGTTGACCTTCTTGTAAACGTTCAGTCGCATCGCCACAACCCACAACGGCAGGAATACCCAACTCACGAGCAATAATGGCGGCATGACAGGTACGTCCTCCACGATTAGTGACAATCGCTGCTGCTCTTTTCATGATCGGTTCCCAATCCGGATCAGTCATGTCAGTGACCAATACATCTCCCACTTGAATGCGATCCATTTCACTTAGATTGTGGATAACCTTGACTGTTCCAACGCCGATACGATGCCCAATTGCTCGACCTTCCACCAATACATTACCTTGCTCATTGAGTTGGTAACGTTCCATTACCTGCTGATTTGAGCGGACAGTTTCAGGACGGGCTTGAACAATATATAACTTGCCATTATGTCCATCTTTCGCCCACTCGATATCCATCGGACGGCCATAATGTTTCTCAATTAGCAAAGCTTGTCTGGCCAGCGCTTCCACTTCACTGTCAGCCAAAGAGAAACGATTGCGCAATTCCTCTGATACCGTTTCTATACGCACTTGCTTCCCATGCTCTTTGCTATCTGCATAAACCATACGTATTTTTTTAGAGCCAAGATTACGGCGCACGATTGCAGGGCGATTGTTCTTCAACGTTGGTTTGTGGACATAAAATTCATCAGGGTTTACTGCTCCCTGCACAACCATCTCCCCCAGACCATAAGCTGATGTAATGAACACAACCTGATCAAAACCTGATTCAGTATCAATCGTAAACATCACGCCAGAGGAAGCCAAATCAGAACGCACCATGCGTTGTATACCCGCAGAAAGTGCCACACCACGGTGGTCATACCCCTGATGGACACGATAAGAAATAGCACGATCATTAAAAAGTGATGCAAAGACGTGCTTGATAGCCACCATCACCGCATCAATGCCTTGCACATTCAAGAAAGTTTCTTGCTGTCCAGCAAAAGAAGCATCCGGCATATCTTCCGCGGTGGCAGAAGAACGCACGGCGAAAGAAGCATCAGGCTCGCCTTCAGACAATTGCAGATAGGCATCACGGATATCTTTTTCAAGTTGAGCCGTAAATGGCGTATCAATCACCCACTGACGAATTTGCGCGCCAGTTTTAGCCAACTGATTGATATCATCAACATTGGTTTCATCCAGCAATTGATAAATACGCTGGTTCACACCACTTTGTTCCAGAAAATCATTAAATGCCTGTGCAGTTGTAGCAAAACCATTGGGAACAGACACACCAAGCTCAGCCAGATTGGTGATCATCTCGCCAAGCGAGGCGTTTTTACCACCAACCCGATTAACGTCATTCATGCCTAATTGGTTATACCAGAGTACATTGCTTGAGGTGAGGCCACTATTGGACATTAGAAACTATCCTTTTTACATTCGGAGGTACAAATCGGAAAATGAAAGCTGCACTTCACAGCAAGAAATAGCCTAGCACATTGTCTTGCCAAATATAGAAAGGTGAATCGATCAACCCAACAATATTATTTTATTACAGGTATAATTTGGAAAGGATCTTAAGGGCATATACCAATCTGACTGCAAGATGCGTGTGATTTTATAGAGTTGTGTCAGTTGCAACTTGGAGTTTAATGCGTATAACGATAAAAGAAGAGAGACAATGGTAGAAATCCACCCTTCCCAAACAGCGGAAAATGAAATACTACAACGCAGCGTATTTTTTATTTCTGATGGAACGGCAATCACAGCTGAAGTATTAGGCCATGCTGTGTTATCCCAATTTCCAATTACGATTACTTCCTATACCTTACCTTTCGTGACGAGCAAAACCAGAGCAGAGGAAGTCAAAGATCAAATAAACGCGATATATCAGCAAACCCAAATCAAACCATTAGTTTTTTATTCCATCATTTCAGATGAAGTTAAAAGCATTATTACCCGCAGTAACGGATTTTGTCAGGATATTGTTCAAACATTAGTGGCACCATTACAGCAAGAAATTGGCCTGAAACCCAAACCAGAATTACACCGAACTCACGGCTTATCGAAAAAAAATCTGGGGCAATATGATGCACGTATTGCTGCCATTGATTACACTCTCGCCCACGATGATGGTATTTCATTACGTAATCTTGATCAGGCTCAAGTCATTATTCTTGGCGTATCACGGTGTGGAAAAACACCAACCAGCCTCTATCTTGCCATGCAATTTGGTATTCAGGCTGCAAACTATCCTTTTACCGCAGATGATATGGATAATTTGCAGTTACCCGCCGCTTTAAAATCCTTTCAGCATAAATTATTTGGTCTGACAATTAGCCCAGAAAGGCTTGCTGCTATCCGTGAAGAGCGGCGTGAAAATAGCCGTTATGCTTCGTTACGACAATGTCGGGTTGAAATTGCTGAAGTTGAGGCTTTATTCCGAAAAAATAAGATCAATTACCTGAATACCACTAATTATTCTGTCGAAGAAATTTCGGCCAAAATTATTGACAGCATGGGATTAAAACGCCGTATGTTCTGATTTCAAAACGCAACATACTTAACAATATTTACTCACGACACTTTCTCGCGTAATTATCATGATTGTCTGTTGAATTTGCTGGGGGTTGAGTTATTGTGATTCCCCAGTTATTCCAGACTCTGTCACAATATAAAGTAAAATCCGAGAAAGAAAGTATATGTACAAAACAGATGAGTTAAGAACCCACCGCATTGATAGCCTGATCACACCTAAAGCACTTGCAGAACAATATCCTATATCAGACAAAATCTTACAAAATGTGACATTGTCACGAAAGCGTATTGAATCCATCCTGACAGGCGAAGATCAACGTCTATTGGTTATTATTGGCCCTTGCTCCATTCATGATGTTGATGCAGCTCTTGATTATGCCTCTCGCTTACGCATCCTGCGCGAAAAATACCAGCAAAATCTCGAAATTGTGATGCGAACTTATTTCGAGAAACCAAGAACCGTTGTTGGCTGGAAAGGCTTGATTTCAGATCCCCTGTTAGACGGCTCTTGCCAGATTAATAAAGGGCTCTCTCTTGCCCGCAAACTGTTAATTGATATCAATGAATTAGGTGTTCCGACAGCCACAGAATTTCTGGATATGGTTACGGGTCAATACATTGCCGATTTAATCAGTTGGGGGGCAATCGGCGCCAGAACAACAGAGAGCCAAATTCACCGAGAAATGGCTTCTGCCTTGTCATGTCCAGTAGGTTTTAAAAACGGGACAGATGGCAATACGCTTATCGCTATTGATGCAATACGTGCAGTACGAGCCAGGCATCTGTTTTTGTCCCCAGATAAAAACGGTCAGATGACGATTTATCAAACCAGCGGCAACCCCTATGGACATATTATTATGCGTGGTGGGAAAAAACCGAATTACAGTGCTGAAGATATTGCAGCAACTTGCCACAAATTACATGAATTTCACTTACCTGAACGCTTAATTGTGGATTGTAGCCATGCTAATTGCCAGAAAATTCATCGTCGCCAATTGGATATAGCAAGAAATATTGGTGAACAGATCCAATTTGGCTCAACAGCGATTGCTGGTGTTATGGCTGAAAGCTTTTTAATTGAGGGAACGCAAAAAGTTATTAAGGGAGGATCTTTGACCTACGGCCAATCTATTACCGATCCATGTCTTGGCTGGCAAGACACGGAAGAATTTATCAATATTCTTGATGAAGCCATGAGAAATCGTTCCTGAATCCTTTCCTTATTTTGGCTCCCACTGACTATCGGGAGCCAATCGCTATAAATTTAAATCCTTTAGAATCAAAATATTAACTTAAAATTTCAGGTATAGAAAAAATAGCTTGAAGTTAACCACTATTGAAACGATAATTATTCTCAATATCAGAATAATTATTGTTCAATAAAATCAAATGCATTGATGGTCAACTCTGACACAATAAAAAATCTAACAAACTCACTGCTAAATAACAGTGATATATCAGTTAATTGTGTTCATAAGAACGCACTATTTCACTATGGAAATTGACTTGCATGACTTTAATTAAATCACCAAGCCTGAAATTGTCTACATTAAGTGTACTCATCTTCACGAGTTTATCTTCTGCGTATGCCACAGCAGTACCTTCGGAAACAGTACATTCCAAGCAAGAGAAATCTTCCAAAGACACGGTAACTGTCTATGCCACTGGCAACCAACGTGACAGTTTTGAAGCCCCTATGATGGTGACAGTCATTGAAGGCAATTCGGCCAGCAATCAGGTTGCAGGCAACGCAAATGATTTACTACGCAATATTCCGGGCGTTAGTGTCGCGGGTATTGGCCGCGCCAATGGACAAGATATCAGCATTCGGGGTTATACCCAAAAAGGGGTTTTGACCCTTGTTGATGGTATTCGACAAGGAACTGATACCGGACACCTTAATGGTGTCTTCCTCGATCCCGCTTTGATTAAGCAAGTGGAAGTTGTCCGTGGCCCATCAGCACTCCTTTATGGCAGTGGGGCTTTGGGGGGTGTTATTGCCTATCAAACAGTAGATGCTGCTGATTTACTGGAAGAAGGCAAAAATACGGGTTTTCGTGTTTTTAGCCGCGCAGGGAGCGGTGACCACAGTCTGGGATTTGGGGGCGCTGCATTCGGTAAAACCGAACAGTTTGATGGTTTAGTTGCATTTGGCACCCGTGACGCGGGTAATATCCGTTTCGGTAAAGGCATAACAGAAAATAACGATGAATTCAGTGGCAATGCGTTGGTAAAAGGCTCCTGGAAAATAGATGACAACCAAAAGCTCAGTGGCAACTTGCGTTATTACCGCAATGAGGCACATGAGCCTAAAAATCCACAAGGTACCTATGACGGGAGAAACAAACGAGTAGACCGCACCACAGCACAACGTGATGCTCAATTGTCTTATCAATTAAACCCAGCCCAATATAGTTGGTTAAACGCCAAAGCAGATATTTATTATTCCGATATCAATATTAATAACAGAAGCAAAGACAAGGTTTTTGAAGGTCGTAAACAAGAAACTTATGGTATAAAACTTGAAAACCGTTCCCATTTGGGAAGTACTGCCTTTGCTGCCCACCAATTTACTTATGGTGGTGAAGCCTATAAACAAAAACAAAAGCCAAGTAGCAGTATTGTAATGGGCTTTCCCAATGCCGATATCCGTTTTGCATCTGGCTGGGTTCAAGATGAAATGACCCTGCGTGATTTACCTGTCTCATTTATTGTGGGTACACGTTACGACAATTACAAAGCCACAAATAGCAAATATGATGATATTAGTGCCGACAAATGGTCATCAAAAGGCGCCGTTAGTATTACCCCTACAGATTGGTCAATGCTATTTGCCTCTTATTCTCAAGCATTCCGTTCTCCGACCATGGGTGAAATGTATAACGATTCCATGCATTTTCCTGGAAACTACTGGAAACCCAATCCAAACCTACGTCCTGAAAGTAATGAAACTCAGGAATACGGTTTCGGGTTGCGTTTCGATGAACTGTTTGCCAACAATGATGGACTGAAATTTAAAGCCAGTTATTTTGATACTCAAGCGAAAGATTACATATCTCTCACTATGACACCTGATATGAGGTTTACGACATCTTCCAATATCCCAAAAGCTAAAATTTGGGGTTGGGATGTTTCTATGACGTATGATTCTGATTGGTTCAGTTGGGATCTCGCTTACAACCGGACAACGGGTAAGAACGAAGAAACAGGGGCATCTATAGAAGCACTGACCCCTGATACCCTAACCAGTACCTTAGATATTCCATTATCTGACACAGATTTCTCTATTGGATGGATCGGTAAATTCACCCAGCATACCAAAATTAAAGGGGTACATGGCACCAATAGGAGTGAACAAAGCCGGAAAATTTCTCAATACGCAGGTTATGGCGTTAATGACTTCTACGTTAGCTATCATGGCACTGGAACATTAAAAGGGCTAACTACCTCCGTTGTATTGGGTAACGCTTTTGATAAAGCCTATTACTCATCAGTGGGAGCACCACAGCATGGCCGTAATGCCAAACTGCTTGTCAGCTACCAGTGGTAGAAGAACAAACAAATTATTATCTCGATTTTAGAATAACACTGTTTAAACACCGTTTTTTTAAGGAGCTAGCAACTGTGAATCAGTCACTTTATGAACGTTACCTACAAGCCAAGGCAGAAAACAAAGCTAAATATGCACGCGATTTGGCTGCTTACCTTAATGTCAGCGAAGGCGAGTTATTGCATAGCCGTGTCGGTATCGATGCAAAACGTTTGAATATTGACGCTCCTACCCTGCTTCAAGAACTGGCAACAGTTGGCGAAACTAAGGCGATTACCCGTAATGACTTTGCCGTTCATGAACATATTGGACGCTACGAAAATACCAAATTTAGCCCACATGTTGGTTTGATCCTTAACCCACGTGAGCTTGACTTGCGTCTATTCTTCGAACACTGGAGCAGTGTTTTCTCTTTGGTTGAACCCGCCAAGAATAGTGTGCGTCATAGCATTCAATTCTTTGATCGCCAAGGCGATGCGTTGCATAAAGTCTATGCCACCAGCAACACCGATATGGCTGCATGGGATGCACTGATCGAAAAATACCAAGCTAGTGAAAATCCAGCGCTGGAAATTCAGCCAGAAGAAGTGCCTGAACATGCAGAAGTTACGGAACAACTGAAAGTACAGTTAGATAAAGAATGGCGTGCCATGACGGATGTTCATCAATTCTTCATCATGATGAAACGCCACAATCTTAACCGCCAGCAGATTTTTAATGCCGTTAAAGATGATTTGGCTTATCGCGTGGATAATTCAGCACTCACTCAACTTGTTGAAGTTGCTTATAAAGATCAAAACGAAATCATGATCTTTGTCGGAAACCGGGGTTGTGTCCAAATTTTCACGGGGAAATTGGAACGTTTGATGCCGTATCAGGAAGAAAACTCTTCCCAAAAATGGCTCAACATTTTCAACCGCAATTTCACTTTGCACCTGATTGAAAGTGCCGTCACAGAAAGCTGGGTTACCCGTAAGCCCACCGATTGTGGCTTCGTCACCAGCCTTGAGTTGTTTGATGCCGATGGCAACCAAATCGCACAGTTGTACGGCCAACGCACTGAAGGTACGCCTGAGCAAGCCCAATGGCGTGAACAAATTGCTGCTTTACCTAAACTGCAACCAGAACAGGAAACTTGTGTAGCATGAAAAAATGGCTTCTAACATTTATGCTTGCCATCTCTTTCAATGTGTTCTCTGCTGAACGCATTGTTACCATTGGTGGCGATGTGTCTGAAATTGTTTTTGCACTTGGTGAAGGACAGCACGTTGTCGCAAGGGACAGTACCAGCCAAAATCCCAAGGAACTGCTTTCCTTACCCGATATCGGGTATATGAGGATGTTGAATTCAGAAGGGATTCTATCCATGCGCCCCTCACTGGTGATTGCAAGTGAGTCGGCGCAACCTTCCCTGGCACTCAAGCAAGTCGAAGATTCTGGTGTAAAAGTCATTAAAGTGACCAACGAAACCTCGTTAGAAGCCGTTCCTGCAAAAATCATGACCGTCGCCAAGGCGGTCAACCAGGAAAAACGGGGTGAGGCCTTGATTGCTCAATATCGGCAACAACTCGCAACTATCGCCACGTCAGATATTTCCACCAAAATAGTCTTTGTCATGAGTCACGGTGGCATCATGCCAATGGCGGCTGGTCAAAAAACCGCAGCCGATCAAATTATCCGTGCCATTGGGGCAAAAAATGCGATGCAAGGTTTCCAGGGATACCGCCCTTTATCTCAGGAAGGGGTTATTGCCAGCAAGCCGGACTTACTGCTAGTCAGCACCGAAGGGCTAAAAACGTTAGGTGGGATGGATAAAGTTTGGCAGCTTCCTGGGCTAAGCTTCACACCAGCAGGAAAGAAAAAACAGGTCGTGGTTGTTGATGAAATGGGCCTGCTTGGTTTCGGCCTGCAAACACCCGCTGTGATGAAACAAGTCCGTGATGCTGCGGAGAAAGCGCAATGAGCCATTCCCGCTCCCCTAGTTTCGGTGTGATAGTGCTGAGTTTATTGTTGTTCCTTCTGGCAATTAGCTCAGCAAATATGGGGGCATTGCCACTTTCTTTTAAAACACTGTGGGAATCCTCTTTGGATGACCCACAGTGGCAAATCTGGTTAAACATTCGTCTCCCACGTATTTTGCTGGCAATCCTCGTTGGAGGAGCGTTGGCTATATCCGGTGCCGTAATGCAAGGGTTATTTCGTAATCCTCTGGCCGATCCCGGATTATTAGGGATCAGCAGTGGTGCAGCACTTACCGTCGCAATGTTTATTGTGTTGCCTTTCGCCCTACCTGCCAGCATTGCGTTGTACGGGCATATTATTGCTGCTTTTATCGGCAGTTTGTTGGTATCATCCCTGATATTCATTCTCAACAAATATAACCACGGCAACCTGTCAAAGCTACTCCTTGCAGGCATCGCCATTAATGCACTATGTTCGTCATTTATTGGTGTATTGAGCTATATCAGTAACGACCAACAGTTACGCCAATTTTCCATTTGGATGATGGGGTCACTCAGTCAAATAGAGTGGCCAACACTAGCAATTGCTGCATCACTCATTATTCCTGTTTGTATGCTGACAATCAGTCAGTCACGCAAACTCAATTTGCTGCAACTGGGTGATGAGGAAGCACACTATTTAGGCATTAATGTCCAACGCACCAAATATCAATTATTGCTGTTAAGTGCCTTGTTAGTTGGATGTGCCGTTGCTTTGACCGGTGTCATTGGCTTCATTGGCTTAGTTATCCCACACCTTGCCAGGCAGCGATTTGGGGGAGATCATACTTGGCTATTGCCGATATCTGCCCTGGGTGGTGCCTGTCTTCTGTTAAAAGCCGACACATTAGCCAGAACATTAGTTTCTCCTGCTGAAATGCCCGTAGGCCTTATCACTGGTTTGATCGGGGCTCCCTATTTTTTATGGCTTATTCTTAAGCCATCAAGAAACCGTTCATAATGGAACCGATCATGTCAAATAATTTACTTGAAGCACGAAATTTAAATTATTTCATCGGGCAGCGTCAGATCATCAAGGATGTTTCCCTTTCCCTGCGTCAAGGGGAAGTTGTAGCAATTATTGGCCCAAACGGGGCGGGGAAATCAACACTGTTACGTCTATTGACCGGCTATATTCTACCCAATTCGGGAGATTGTCTGTTAAAAGGTACGCCCATTTCTCGCTGGCCAACTCAGCAACTGGCTCGTATTCGTGCAGTCATGCGGCAATATA
The DNA here is from genome assembly GCF_015163665.1 of Xenorhabdus sp. BG5. Taxonomy (GTDB): domain Bacteria; phylum Pseudomonadota; class Gammaproteobacteria; order Enterobacterales; family Enterobacteriaceae; genus Xenorhabdus. Next base: position 117,400 of record NZ_JADEUG010000005.1, read on the forward strand.
GCGCCCTCTCCTTTCCATTTAGTGTAGAGGAAGTTATTGCTATGGGACGCGTTCCCCATGAAAATGCTCATAAAAAAATCGCCATTGATGAAGCGATTGCGTTGACAGAGTGTGAAGAACTGAGAAACAGGAATTATCAGCAATTATCGGGGGGAGAACAACAGCGGGTTCAACTAGCAAGAGTGTTAGCTCAACTTTGGCACCCTGAACCTATCGAATCGTGTCTGTTTTTGGATGAACCCACGTCGGCACTGGATCTTTATCACCAACAACATACATTGCGATTGGTTCACCGCCTGACACGACAGCATCCCATTGCTGCCTGTTGTGTATTGCATGATTTGAACCTGGCTTCACTTTATGCCGATAAAATTATCTTGTTGCACAAAGGCCAATTAGTTGCATCCGGCACTCCACAAGATGTGCTGCGTGATGATATTCTTAAGCAATGGTATCAAGCCGACTTGGGCGTTATGCAGCACCCTGAAACTCATCAGCCACAGATCTATCTCCGCCAATAAAAGGTTATCGTTTGTTCCCGTTTAATGATGAGAAGCAGAATAAGAAAGGCAAATTTTGCTGTGAGCGGCAAAATTTGCTTCAAATCCTGTGACTCCCGCTATCACTAACGCGTAAAAAATAAAAAACCAGCTTTCTGAGTAAATAGATATATCCGATTGCATTACATCCTCAACAGCACATTTTGCGTATACGATAAAAAAGAAATTCTTAAAATGGCTCACATAATAACGTAACTAATTATTTATCAGTATATTTTTAGCAAAACCCCACCCATGTGGAAGGTAAACATGTTAGAAAATGTTATCAACGATATTGTAAGATGGTTAGAAAGCCAACTTCAACAAACTGAAGGTATAAAAATAGATGCTATAGCCCATAAAAGTGGTTATTCAAAATGGCATTTGCAACGAATTTTTAAGGAATTGAAAGGCTGTACGTTAGGTCAATATGTGCGCCGCCGTCGCCTCCATGAAGCAGCCAGATCTTTGCGTGAAGACAATTTACCCATTCTTGACATTGCTCTTCAATATGGCTTTAGTTCTCAAGCTACATTTACTCGAATATTTAAAAAACATTTTAATACTACGCCCGCTAAATTCCGGGAAAATGGACATCTGCCTGAGTTCAAAGCATTTTTGTATTGTGAGGAATATATCCCAGAGTATAAATACTGTGAATAATAAATACGGGATCATTCGAATCTGAAAATAACAGACGTAATGAGGACATTTTTGACTCTGGCAAAAATTATAAAACTTTAAGATATTATAAAACACTGCCAGAACAATCAGATAGAAGTGACGTTAAATCCTACGAGCTTGCCAAAAAACACGACGCCAATACACATTCTCAAGAGAAGAACGTATTACGCCTTTACTTGTGGATGCATGAATGAATTCATTGTTAGTATCGTAAATACCCACATGCAACCCACTCTTTCCACTGCCGGTTTTGAAAAAAACCAGATCGCCCGGCATCAGATCATCTTGGCTTATCCATGTGCCTATTCGGGTTTGTTCACTTGTTGTGCGAGGAAGCTGGATATTAAAGCGATCAGAAAAAGTTCGGTACACAAATCCGGAACAATCAATACCATGCCTATCCATACCACCATAGCGATACGGCGTATTCTGCCATTGCTCAAGTTGATCTTTTAACTGAGCAATGACCATTATTGGATCAGAGAGAGCCACCTTCAGCGGAGACAAATTAGGGTTGGTACAACCAATAAGAAAGAAACTCAATAACAAGCATAAATGCCTTATTCTTATTACCATCCGCTTTCCCTCAATCATCATTTTTTCCTCAATCACTACATAGAAACAACAAACTTTAACTATTTTGTTTCCGGTCTGCTGATTAACCAAACACCCAATAAGATGAAAAAAACGCCCAACGTTTTTAACAGTGAGACAGTTTCACTAAACCAAGGTAATAAAGCCACCATTAAATAAACAAAGGCATAACTCAAGCTAATAATAGGGTACGCTTTATTCAATGGCAGATATTTCAATGTGAAAAACCAACATAACATGGATAGTATATAGCCCGCCAATCCTGCCATAATCATCAGCAAAGGATTGTGATTTGCCCAAAGCCAGTTGATATCCAGCCAGTGCATTGATAACGAAAGTTCCGGTAAATGAGCCACTCCCCACTTCAATAACAATTGCGCTACAGTGATCAGCAGGACACTCGCCATCCCCCAAAGATAACCTTTCATTGACTTAAACTCATCAATAAGATCCCGAACATAATGGCAAAAACCCCCATCCAGTGCTTTAATCCCACCTTTTCTTGATACAAAAATTGCCCAATCAAAGTCACTATGACAAAATTTATACTAAGCATAGGGTAAGCAATGCTCAGTGGAAAAAATTGCAATAATCGCAACCAAAATATCATTCCTATACCCAACAGAAGAATAGCACTGGACAGCCATATCACCATCAATACCACTTTATGCGGGTTATTTTTTTTCTGCCAACAAATAACCGCTTGCTTCTGGCACAATTGCCCCGCACAAGTAAGCAGACTAACCAAAATCAATAATATTATATTACTGCTCATGGCTGTTTCTTATAAATCACAAGCACAAATCTATGATTACGGCGCACAAAATCCGGCTCAGGTAATTCAGACAACTCACCTTCTGAGGGTAATAGAAAAACAACCGCAACTTGACCTTTTTTACGTGCTTTCGCTAGCCACGCAGGAAATTCTTGCTCCGTGATATATCGATATTGGCTATCAAGATAAGCAAGGCCATATTCTAATTCCCCCTGACGATCAAACAGATAAATATCACTGCGTTTCAATTCCCATGCAATCGCTGCCCCCACGCCAACAGATTGAGACAAGATATATTTACTGCCAGCCAACTCTTTTTCGTTTTGCTGAATGAAATGCTGGGGAAGTTTGGAATTTATCGTCTTATCAGGCAAAGCACTACCTATCGATAAGTTGAGCATAATTGAACAAGCGGCAGCCCATAACCAATATTGACCATCGCGAATAAAACAAAGATAACCAATGCCTCCCCAAACACCAAAGGCAATGATTCCCATAATCCATTTTAGCCACTCGTCGGGTTGATAAAGTGGGGGATCTTTTAAGGTTTCCAGAATAAAAAGGACCAAAATGGCAAGCAATCCGATGAAGATATTCACCAATCCATTTATTTTCAAAACGTTCATATTGCCATTTTTGACACAATCGACAGCATATTTTGCCATCATCATTGCTAAGGGGCCGATAAAGGGTAAAACGTAAGTTGGCAGTTTCCCCTTTGCAATGCTGAAAAATACAAATGGAACAACAAACCAGCAAAACAAGAAAAACATTTCTGGGTGACTTTTTTTCTCTTTCCAGCTTTTGATTAAAGCACCTGGTAATAATCCTAACCACGGGATCACGCCTAAGATCAATATGGGTAAGTAATACCAAATAGGTGCAATATGCTGAGCTTTCTCAGAAGCAAAACGCTGTATATGCTCTACCCAAAAGAAATAATGCCAGTAATCCGGCTCACGCACGGCAATCGCAATCACCCACGGCAGGCTGATCAAAACAGCAAAAATCACGGCAAAAGACCCAAAACGAACCATTTCCCCAAAGCGTTTCTGGTATATCGTAATGGGTAGCATGGCAATCACAGGTAGCGCCAATGCCAGAAATCCTTTCGTCATAAAAGCCATCCCACAGGTCAGCCCCAAAACAGACCATGCCAAAATTCGTTCTCGGATCGCCACCGCCTTAAGCGCCCAATAACAGCTCACGATCCCCGCTGTAATCCATAAAGAAAACATAGGATCAAGCACACTGTAGGAGCCAATGGAAAAAACAATAAACATGGAAATGTAAATCAGGCTGGAAACAAAAGCAGTCTGGCGACATTGCCACATCATCATTGCTAAACGATAAAGAAGAAACGCGCTGATTAGGATACTAAGCACGGAACCAAAACGGACAGCAAAATTATTGTCACCAAAAATCCACTGGCTAATGTTGTTGATCCAATATCCTGCTACTGGTTTTTCAAAATAGCGAATATCCAAGAAGTAAGGTACGATCCAGTCCCCACGTTGCAGCATTTCCCGGCTAATTTCAGCATACCGCGTTTCATCCGGCTGCCATAATAAACGACTATTCAGCGGCAATAAGTAAGTAAGAACAAAAAAAAGAGCCATCAGAACGGCTCCTGCTTTACTCGTTCGGGTGTTCAACATCTGTGTTATACCTCTTGTTGGCAGCCTAACCAGCCTTCACGACCAGGAAAATCCGAACGAACAATTTTTCCTACAGGGAGTGTATTCCTATTTTCTGGTAACAAATGGCTTAACTTACAGAACTGAATATCTTGTTGATGAAGCATGTCCAGCAATGTCTCAAATTGTGAAGATTTCGACATCCCTTCGACTTCGGTATGGATCGTATAAACAGGAACTCCATGATCATTTTTAATCGCTTCAAGGATAAAGTGATTAAAATCTGCATCGCTGACTTGTGTTCCAACAACTTCATCATAGGTAGGTAATGTGACAGGAATTTGTACAGTTCCCACTTGTCCATTGGGCAAGAGTGGCCTGAATGGATGTGTTCCACGGCAATCACTATTGTAATCAAAACCAAAATGTTGTTTAACAGCCAGTACACGTTCATCAGCTCGCCAACCCGCAACGGCTGAACATGTAACGGCTTTTCCTGTTGCCTTTTTCAAAGCATCAACACCTAACTTCACTTGTTCTGTTAATTCATTCTCCGACCAACGCCCTACTTTTGCCTGCCAACCTTGATGATCCCATGCATGTAAACCAACTTCATGGCCTGCTTCCATTGTTTGCTTCATCAACTGCCCTAAATCTTTTGCGATTTTTTTCCCCGGCCAGGCTGTACCCGCCAATAAAATATCCAGGCCATAAAGAGACACAGCATTTGATCTCAGCATCTTCCAGAGAAACTTCGGACGCAACAGGCGCCATAAATGACGCCCCATATTATCCGGACCAACACTGAAGAAAAAACTGGCTTGAATATGGTGCTTTTGTAAAACTTCAAGCAACCGTGGTACACCCTCCTTAGTGCCTTGATAAGTGTCCACATCAATTCTCAAACCAACTTTTTTCATTACGTTATTCCCACTCTCTTCCTCGTTTTCCAATTGGCTTTTTAGTTTTTCCCTTTGGGTTCTTCAACTGCGCCACGCAGAAAGAAATCCAATGTTTCATCAATGGTTTGCTTCATATCGATAGTGGGTTTCCAACCTAACAGACGCTCTGCATTTTTAATACTGGGTTTACGGTGTGCAACATCCTGATAGCCTTGCCCATAATAACTGCTGCTTTCGATCTTCTTGAACCCAGCAAATGGGGGGAAGTGCCCTCGCAATTCATGCTGCTCAAAGCTATCTAATAACATTTCGGCCAGTTGGCGAATGCTCGCTTCATTGGTTGGATTACCGATATTAATTATTTGGCTATCGCATAGCCCATCCCGGTTTTCAATGATCCTGAACAATGCTTCAATACCATCATGGATATCCGTGAAACAGCGTTTTTGCTCTCCCCCATCCACCAGTTTAATCGGAGAACCTTCCACCAGGTTCAAAATCAATTGGGTAATCGCCCTTGAACTCCCAATACGTGCTGAATTTAGGTTATCCAGCCTTGGCCCCATCCAGTTAAATGGACGGAATAAAGTAAATTTCAGGCCTTCTTGTGTACCATATGCCCAAATGACTCGATCAAGTAATTGTTTTGAAACTGAATAGATCCAACGCTGTTTATTGATAGGTCCAACAATCAGACGCGAAGTATCTTCATCAAACTCTTTATCATCACACATACCGTAAACTTCGGATGTGGATGGGAAAATAATCCGTTTATTGTATTTAACACAATAACGAACAATTTTAAGATTCTCTTCAAAATCCAGTTCAAAGACTCGCAAAGGATTACGGGTATATTCAATTGGCGTCGCAATTGCCACTAATGGCAGGATGACATCACATTTTTTGATGTGATATTCAATCCATTCAGTATGAATGCTGATATCACCTTCAATAAAGTGAAAGCGAGGATTACCAATAAATCGTTCAATCGCAGAAGAACCAATATCCATCCCGTAAATGTCATAATTGCCATCACTCAACAATCGTTCAGTCAGATGGTTACCAATGAATCCATTGACGCCCAAAATGAGTACTCGTTTACGACGACTGACTTGGGTTGTTGCTTTAGGACCAACATGAACCCCTGCTACAATGCCCATCTCAAGAGCTAATCGATTACCTTGAACATAAAGCCCTGATTCCCCTTGGCCGCTAATAATTTCCAGCGCACCCTTACCACAAGCAATCACAAAGGGATCCGTCGAGATTACGGTTCCTGGGCGTTTTCCGTGGGGCTGATTATGTGGCCGTGAACGCCAAATCGTAATCTTACGTTCACTAAGAAAAGTAAATGCCCCTGGGTAAGGCTCTGTCACTGCCCGAACTAAGTTATTAATCTCTTTGGCAGACTTATTCCATACTATTTCACCATCTTCAGCGGTGCGACGGCCAAAATAAGTAGCTTGGCTTTCATCCTGTGGAATTGATGGATAATGACCTGATTTTATTTGAGGCAGAGTGCGATCCAATAATTCAACTGTCGCTTCGCGTATTTTTCCGTGTATTATCAGCGAAGTATCATTTTCATCAATCTGTACAACCTGTTGCGCGATAATATCTCCCGCATCCGGCTTCTCCAACATTTTATGTAATGTGACACCGGTTTCGGTCTCTCCATGGAGTACTGCCCAGTTAATTGGAGCACGGCCACGATATTTCGGCAACAAGGAGCCGTGAAGGTTAAATGCACCTTTTTCAGCCAGTGACAGAATTTCCTGGCTAAGCATGTTGCGATAGTAAAAAGAGAAAATAACATCTGGTTTCATCTCACGAATGCGTTCAACCCAAAGCGGGTGATTCACATTTTCTGGCGCAAACACAGGTAAACCCAAATCAGCGCCGATACGTGCAACAGAAGAGAAAAAGTGATTTTCATTTGGATCATCAGTGTGAGTGAATACAGCCTGAACTTCAAAACCAGCGTTGACTAATGCATTAAGTCCGACACAACCAATATCGTGATAGGCAAAAATAACTGCTTTCATTAGCTTTCTTCCTGATTGTCGTTAGTCTTCTTAACTCCGACCACTTTTTGAATAAAATAGCGCGGGCGAGCACGAACATCGTTATATATTCGACCAATGTATTCACCCAATAGTCCCATGGCGACGAACTGTGCGCCAATGAACATGAAAAGAATAGCAAACAGGGTAAACACCCCTTCAGCAGCCCATATTGAGCCAAATATAAGGCGTAGAACAATCAATAACACCGCCAACAAGAAACCTGTTATAGCAATGATACTTCCCGCGACACTCAGTAACCGCAATGGTGCAGTTGTTAAGCACGTCAGAAGGTCATACATCAGGTTTATCAGTTTCATAAAACTGTACTTAGAATCCCCAAACTCACGCTCTGCATGGGCTACATCAATTTCTATTGTTCTACGCGCAAAAGTGTTGGCAAGGATAGGAATAAACGTACTGCGTTCATGGCATTGAAGCATTGCGTGTATAATGTGACGTCGATAGGCGCGCAACATGCAGCCATAATCCCCCATTGAACGCCCCGTCGCCTTAGTTATCATTGCATTGATTATTTTAGAAGCGGTTTTACGGAACCAAGAGTCCTGCCGATGAATACGACGTGTCCCCACAACGTCATATCCCTCTTCCGCCGTTTTAACTAAACGCGGAATTTCTTCTGGCGGGTTTTGCAAATCAGCATCAAGTGTAATAACCAGATCACCGTCAGCTTGATGGAAACCGGCCATAATTGCTGAATGTTGCCCATAATTACGGTTAAGCAAAATTGCAATCACATGGTTTTCTGGAGATTCAGCTGCCTGAATTAAGATTTCGGCAGAACTATCATGGCTGCCATCATCGACCAAGATTAATTCGTATTTCTGTTCTAATTTTTGGCACGCTGCGAGAGTTCTTTCCAGTAACTGGGGTAAACTTTCTTCTTCGTTGTAAACAGGAATAACGACTGAAACTTTTTTGATCTTCTCAAATGTCACTTATTTATGCTCCGAAAGAATTTCAGTTATCACATTCACGACACGATCTACATCGTCATTGCTCATATCTGGAAAAAGAGGTAATGAACAAAGTGTTGACGAATTCCACTCAGATACAGGCAGAGAGAGTTGTGGATAACGCTCACGATAATATTTTTGTGTATGCGCGGCTCTGAAGTGCAAACCCGTGCCAATATTTCTATCCTTTAGGCGTGCCATAAACGTATCGCGGTCAATGCCACAGATATTTTTGTCAACGCGTACCATAAAAAGATGGTGGGAATGCAAATGCGCATATTCGGGAGCGCTCAACATTTGCAACGGTGAATCAATAAGAGCGGCAGAATAGCGAGCCACCAATTGCCGACGACGCACATTCATCGATGGCAATTTACCTAGTTGCACAACTGCCATCGCCGCATGAATATCTGATAAGTTGTATTTAAAACCCGGCTCAATCACTTCCGCTTGCGGTTTCCTACCCTGAATTTGTCTATCAAAAGCGTCAACAGCTAAGCCATGAAATTTTAAACAACGGATCCGTTGGGCAAGTTCATCATCATCTGTAACGAACATGCCACCTTCGGCGCTGGTCATGTTTTTAATTGCATGAAAAGAAAAGATTGCGTTACCCCGCTCTCCGACCCATTCATTTTTATAACGGGTGCCGACAGCATGGGCTGCATCTTCAATTAAGGGAATTTTAGCTTTTTGAGCTACAACACGGAGAGCATCAAGATCACAAGGTGCTCCCGCATAGTGGACAGGAATAATCGCTTTGGTTTTGGGAGTAATCGCTTTTTCGATTGTTTCTGCGCTGACCATTAATGTATCACGGTCAACATCAACCATGACAGGCTCAGCACCCAACAAACAAATCATATTAATAGTGGAAACCCAAGTTTGGGAAGGCGTAATGACTTCATCACCTGGGCCTATGCCGAGAGCCAACAAAGCCAAATGCATTCCCGCTGTCGCGGAACATAGAGCAATAGCATGTTTGCAGCCAAACATGAGAGAAAAATCTTGCTCTAACTGATGGTTTTGTGGGCCTGTAGTAATCCAACCTGAGTGTAAAACTTTCTCTATCGCTTCTATCTCTTCGCTGCCAATTGCAGGACGAGAAAATGGCAAAAAACTATCCATAATCGCCTTGTGCCTTGTCTATCCCAAATTGTTTTATAATTAATCGATTCTAGATGATGATTTTTTAACGAAACATCAACGAAAAACAAATTGTGGTCAACCAAGCACCAAAAACAGATAGCAAGCAATGATTATGGTGGATTTCGCTCACAAGAATTACACGTGGCTGACCCTCCATAATTTATAGCTGGCATTTCTGATATGTCCAATATTTACCTCAAAAATCTCTGATAAATTTCGTTCTGTCATGACATTCTGTGGCATGCCTGATGCTAACAATTTTCCATGTGAGAGCAGCCATACTTCTGTCGCTTGTTCATATGTGTGGTTAAGATCATGGCTACTCAATAATACTGTTCCCCCCAATGCACAAAATCTTTTTATTAACTTATCTAAAACGGCTTGTTGGGTGATATCAAGGTTATTTGTCGGCTCATCAAGTAAGAGTAAACGCCCATCAGGATTCAGATCCGGCCATATCTGAAAAAACGTGCCCGCCAATCTGACACGCTGCCACTCTCCGCCGGAGAGTTGACTAATCGATGAAGAAAGCAATGGCAGGAGTTTCATTTGCTGGCAAAGTTCATACAACACATGTTCACTTTGTGCCAGGGGTACACATCCAGGGCGGAACATATCTAAATACTGAAAAACCGGCATAATAGGAACAGAAGAAGATTGCGAGAACCAGGCCCGGCATTTTGCCAACTCGTGCTGGCGGTAATCCTGCAAGTTTCGGCCATGAAAGCAAATGGTGCCACTATAAGATAAAACTCCTGCGATCACTGAAAGTAGTGTGCTCTTTCCTGAGCCATTTAGTCCTACCAGGTGAATTTGCTTTCCTGCTGTAACAGCCCCAGACAATGAACTCAATCTGTTGTTAACAGTAACATTATCCAGTTCCAAAATCGGCTGACCGATCATGTTGTTACCCTCATCTCCTTATCTTACATTAACAGGCAAGTTCGATATTTATTATTAGTGACGTGTTCTTAATAACAGCCATATAAAAATGGGGGAGCCTAAAGTTACGGTGACAACGCCTATTGGCACTTCTGCATGGGATAATGACAGACGGGAAACTAAATCTGCCAGCAGTAAACCACTGCTTCCAGCCAATGCACTGGCCGGAAGTAATGCCTTATGATCAGTCAAACCAATCAATCTCAAGATATGGGGAATAACCAAACCGATAAAACTGATTGCTCCCGCAAGGGCAACACTCAAACCAACTAATAATCCAATGACCGATACAAATACATTACGCCATTTATGGTGAGACACACCCAGTTGCCGAGCCTGTAACTCCCCAAGAGAGAGGTAATTCAAAATGTTACCTTTGCTGCTTAACCATAAGACAGCGGGAAGCAGTGCAACAATCAGCCATTTTTGACGCCAATCAACGCCACTGAAACTTCCCATCATCCAATACATCAACTGCCGGAGATCTAAACTAGTACTGAAATAGACCATCCATGTCATCAAGGCACCAAAGATCACCCCAAAAGCAACGCCAATCAATAACAGGCGGGTATTAGTCACTTGGTGCTTTCTGGAAAATCCCAGCAAAATAGCAGTCATGAAAAATGCCCCAAATACCGCGCCAACACTTAATAGCCACAATGGCGCAATGCCATGAAAGATAAGTATTAAACATACCACTACAACACCAGCACCATTACTGATCCCAAGCAATCCCGGCTCCGCCAATGGGTTTTCGAACAGCGCCTGCATAATTGCTCCTGACAGGGCTAAGCTCGCACCAATCACCATCACAGCAATCACCCTAGGCAATCTCAACTGCCAAATAAACAACTGGGCTGACTCCGATAACCATTGATCAGGCCAAAACCAGATTTCACCGGCACATAATGACAAAATAAACAGAATAACGAATAAAACAGACAAAACCGCTATCACCCGATAGTTCCGTTTTCTCTGATAAGTGATCAACTCATAAACAGAGCGCATGTGTGAGGCCATTTAGGAAATAAGCATTCTTTCCATTGCACTCAATGGAAAGAGAAGATAAGAAAAAGACCGCAAGATGCGGCCTTTTTATGTATTTATTCTTTGGGTAACGCTTTTTCCACTCTGTTTTTCAGTTTTTGACCAGGGCGAAAAGTGACAACACGGCGAGCCGTAATCGGAATATCTTCACCTGTTTTTGGATTACGGCCTGGACGTTGATTTTTGTCTCGCAAATCAAAGTTGCCAAATCCAGATAGTTTCACTTGCTCCCCATTCTCCAAAGAACGACGAACTTCTTCAAAGAACATTTCTACCAGATCTTTAGCGTCACGCTTGCTAATACCCAGTTTCTCAAACAGATTTTCTGACATTTCAGCTTTAGTAAGCGCCATAAGTTCAGTCCCTCAAGGATGCTTGGAATCGCTGTTCTAGTGCAGCAACGCATTTGTTGACGGTCGCAGCAATTTCTTCTTCTTCCAGTGTACGCATGGTATCCTGCAAGATTAAGCTAATAGCAAGGCTCTTGTAGCCTTCCGCGACACCTTTACCACAATACACGTCAAATAAGTTTATGCCAACTATATGATTTACGCCAACTTTCTTACATTCAACCAGAACATCTTCTGCGGCTACATTTTCAGGCACAACAATGGCGATATCACGACGGTTAGATGGGAAGCGAGAAACTTCCTTCATCTCAGGGATCACGCAGTCTACCAGACCAGTCCATAATAACTCGAATACCACGGTACGGCCGTTTAAGTCAAGTTTACGCTCCAGTTCTGGATGAACAACACCGATATAACCAATGTATTTATTTTCCAGATAAATCCCAGCACTTTGTCCAGGATGTAAAGCAGGATGTTCTTCTGCCTTAAAGGAAATGTTAGACAGTTTACCTGTCAATTCTAAAACAGATTCTAAATCACCCTTCAAATCAAAAAAATCAACTGCTTGTTTTTCAATCGACCAGTGCTCTTCGAAACGGTTTCCTGCAATAACGCCACCAAGCATTAATTCCTGCCGAATTCCATGTTCCGCATTTTCATCCGGCACAAAACGCAACCCTGTTTCGAATAAACGGACACGGTTTTGCTGACGGTTCTGGTTATAGGCAACAGTAGTCAATAATCCTGTCAACAAGGACAAACGCATTGCAGACATATCCACCGAAATTGGATTAGGCAAAATTAACGCTTCTTCCTGCGGATGAAGATATTTCTGAATCTTAGGATCAACGAAGCTGTAAGTAATCGCTTCTTGGTAACCTCTGTCCACCAACATGGTTTTAACCCTTTTCAGTGGCAAATCAGCTTCACGATGTGAAGTCATAATCAGATCTGCACGCACTGGAACGTCAGGAATGTTGTTATAACCGTAAATACGGGCGACCTCTTCAACAAGATCTTCCTCAATTTGCATATCAAAACGCCAGCCAGGTGCAACAGCTTGCCAGCTTCCATTCTGGACAGTGACCTGGCAACCTAAACGCGTCAGGATATCTGTGACTTGTTCATCAGCAACATGATGACCAATCAAGCGATCCAATTTATTGCGATTAAGCGTAATCATCGCGGGTTTTGGTAAGTAAGATTCGCTAGTAACATCAACAATTTCACCAGCTTCTCCCCCACAAATGTCGATCAACAATTGAGTGGCATATTCCATCGCTTTATGCTGAAGCTGTGGATCAACACCACGTTCAAAACGGTGAGAAGCATCGGTGTGCAAACCATAACGACGAGCACGGCCAGTAATTGCCAGTGGTGCAAAGAATGCACATTCTAGCATAATATGCTGTGTTTCTGCATTAACACCAGAATATTCACCGCCAAAAATTCCCGCCATGGCAACTGGTTGTTTTTCATCAGAAATAATGAGTGTTTCAGCAGAAAGTTCGGTTTCATTACCATCTAGCAGAGTGAGTTTTTCACCTTGCTCTGCAAAACGCACAATAATTGAACCATTCAAACGTGCTAAATCGAACGCGTGCAATGGTTGGCCCAATTCAAGCAAAACATAGTTGGTAATATCAACAACCGGATCAATGGAACGAACTCCACCACGACGCAGTTTTTCGCGCATCCACAGCGGAGTGATTGCCTTGACGTTCACATTCTTGATCACACGCCCCAAATAGCGCGGACAGGCTTCAGGAGCATCAACACGAATAGGGAATGTTGCATCTGTAGTTGGTTTAACTGCTTCGATTTTTGGCTCTGTCATGGACAATTTATTGATAACCGCAACATCACGAGCAACCCCCATGATGCTCAGGCAGTCAGCGCGGTTTGGTGTAATGCTGATTTCAATCGCATTATCGTCCAATTTCATGTAATCACGCAGATCAACACCAATCTGAGCATCTGCTGGCAGTTCAATAATGCCATCATGATCGTCTGCAATACCTAGTTCAGCAAATGAACACAGCATGCCTTCTGACGACTCGCCACGCAATTTCGCTGGCTTAATTTTAAAATCACCTGGCAGCACAGCACCTACTGTAGCAACAGCGACACGCAGCCCTTGACGGCAATTAGGTGCACCACAGACAATATCCAACAGGCGTTCGCCACCAACATTAACTTTTGTGACACGTAACTTATCTGCATTTGGATGTTGCCCACATTCAACAACTTCACCAACAAATACACCGTGGAATTGACCTGCCACTTTTTCAACACCATCAACTTCCAAACCCGCCATGGTGATTTGATCAGACAATGCTTCACTATTAATGGCTGGGTTTGCCCACTCGCGTAACCAGAGTTCACTGAATTTCATGAGATATACCCGCCTTATTTAAATTGTTTGAGGAAACGTAAATCATTTTCGAAGAATGCACGCAAATCTGTAACACCATAACGCAGCATGGTCAGACGCTCCATTCCCATGCCAAAGGCAAAACCAGAATAGATTTCAGGATCAATACCAACATTGCGTAATACGTTAGGATGCACCATACCGCAACCCAAAACTTCTAACCATTTCCCATTTTTACCCATCACATCAACTTCTGCGGAAGGTTCTGTAAACGGAAAATAAGAAGGACGGAAACGTATCTGCATATCTTCTTCAAAGAAGTTATTCAAAAAGTCATGCAATGTGCCTTTCAGGTTGGTAAAGCTGATATTTTTATCAACGATCAGCCCTTCTACCTGATGGAACATTGGAGTATGTGTCTGATCATAATCGTTACGGTATACACGACCTGGCGCAATGATACGGATTGGCGGCTGACGCTCTTTCATGGTGCGGATCTGTACCCCAGAAGTCTGGGTACGCAACAAACGCGTCGCATCAAACCAGAAAGTATCGTGATCAGCACGCGCAGGATGGTGTGCAGGAATGTTCAGAGCATCAAAATTATGATAGTCGTCTTCGATTTCCGGGCCTGATTCAACAGAAAAGCCCAACTCGCCAAAGAAAGTTTCAATACGTTCAATCGTGCGGGTAACAGGGTGCAAGCCACCATTTTCCATACGACGGCCTGGCAATGACACATCGATTTTTTCTGCTGACAAACGCGCATTCAGAATGTCAGCTTCCAGCTTTGCCTTACGCGCACTCAAAGCTTCTTGAACTTCTTGTTTCGCCTGATTAATAACAGCCCCTGCCGCTGGACGTTCTTCGGCTGGTAAGTCACGCAGCGATGACATCTGGAGGGTTAAATGGCCTTTTTTTCCCAGGTATTCAACTCGCACCAAATCCAACGCGGCAACATCCTGGGCTTCTTCCACGGCTGTTTTTGCCTTTGCAACCAGCTCAGTAAGATGTGACATCGTTTTCCTCTTCCTTTGGCCTGATGGCCCTTTAGTTGTTATCGACTATGTCCTCATGATATCGATGAATGAGGCCATAAAAATAAAAAAGCCTCCACACTGGAGGCTCAAGCGCTATTTTTCGTTTCTTTTCTTACGCGCGAAGCCCCCTGATTTCAGGTGCTAAAGTAAAAAAAGAAACGAAAAAAGGCTAACTTTATCATTTGCGTTCTTTCTCCTGTACCCTTCTTGCATTTACTGATCGCAGATAGTATCTAATAATCTTTTGGAAAAAAGTAAAAGAGGGAGCAAGCTCCCTCTTTTAAACTGACTTATGCCAGAGCGCCCTTCGCTTTTTCAACCAGAGCAGCAAATGCTACTTTGTCGAATACAGCGATATCAGCCAGGATCTTACGGTCGATTTCAATCGAAGCCTTTTTCAGGCCATTGATGAAACGGCTGTAAGACATGCCGTTCTGACGTGCAGCAGCGTTGATACGTGCAATCCACAGTTGACGGAATTGACGTTTACGCTGACGGCGGTCACGGTAAGCGTACTGACCAGCTTTAATAACAGCCTGGAAAGCAACACGGTAAACGCGCGAACGAGCACCGTAGTAACCTTTCGCTTGTTTCAGAATTTTTTTGTGACGTGCACGGGCAATAACACCACGTTTTACGCGAGCCATATACTTCTCCTATCGTCTCTGAGTTCTAATCTAAAAAATTTGCTTATGCGTATGGCAGACAAGCAACAACCAGGCCCAGATCACCTTTGGAGACCATGCCTTTTGGACGTAAATGACGCTTACGCTTGGTTGATTTTTTAGTCAGAATGTGACGAAGGTTAGCGTGCTTACGCTTGAAACCGCCGCTTGCGGTTTTTTTGAAGCGTTTAGCTGCGCCGCGTACTGTTTTAATCTTTGGCATTTTA
Organism: Xenorhabdus sp. BG5; assembly: GCF_015163665.1. GTDB lineage: Bacteria > Pseudomonadota > Gammaproteobacteria > Enterobacterales > Enterobacteriaceae > Xenorhabdus. The sequence continues at coordinate 133,365 of NZ_JADEUG010000005.1, forward strand.
ATTTCCACTTCGCATTGTTAATTACAACGAACTAGTAAGGCGAATAGACTCCAGCCAGAATTGACTGGAGCCCATTACTTGTTTGCCTGACTATTTCTTCTTAGGAGCAAGCACCATGATCATCTGGCGGCCTTCAACCTTCGATGGGAAGGATTCAACCACAGCCAGTTCACTCAGATCGTCACGGATACGGTTAAGCATCTCAATACCAATCTGCTGGTGTGCCATTTCACGCCCACGGAAACGCAGGGTGATTTTGGCTTTATCGCCATCTTCCAGAAAACGAATCAGGTTGCGTAGTTTGACCTGATAGTCGCCTTCATCTGTACCAGGACGGAATTTAATTTCCTTAACCTGAATAACCTTTTGTTTCTTTTTCTGTTCTTTGACTGACTTACTCTTTTCATAGAGGAACTTGCCGTAATCCATAATACGACAAACCGGCGGTTCGGCATTTGGGCTGATTTCAACTAAATCAACACCAGCTTCCTCAGCTTTTTCGAGAGCTTCTCTCAGACTGACAATACCAATCTGTTCGCCATCTAATCCAGTTAAACGAACTTCAGAGGCGCGAATCTCTTCATTAATGCGATTTGGGCGCGCCGGTTGAATTCTTTTTCCGCCTTTAATACCTTATTCCTCCAATTGGTGAAGATTGCGACTGCGTATTTCTGTCAGCAGTTTTTCTGTAAACTCACTGACCTCAATGCTACCTAAATCTTTGCCGCGGCGAGTACGAACGGATACTTTTCCTGATTCGACTTCTTTGTCGCCACATACAAGCATATAAGGCACACGACGCAGAGTATGTTCACGGATTTTAAAACCAATCTTCTCATTTCTCAAGTCTGCTTTTGCACGAATGCCTGCATCTTGAAGTTTTTTAACCAATTCCTGTACATAATCTGACTGGCCATCAGTAATATTCATAACGACGACCTGCTGAGGTGCCAACCATGTTGGGAAAAACCCAGCATACTCTTCTGTCAGGATACCGATAAACCGTTCCAGCGATCCCAGAACTGCACGGTGAATCATGACAGGAACCTTACGTTCGTTATTTTCCCCTACATATGACGCGCTCAGGCGTGCTGGCAGTGAAAAATCGAGTTGCACAGTACCACATTGCCACGCACGATCCAAACAATCATATAGAGTAAATTCAATTTTAGGGCCATAAAATGCCCCTTCACCCGGCTGATATTCAAATTCAATGCCGTTTTGAGTTAATGCTTCAGCAAGATCCGCTTCTGCTTCATCCCACTGTTTTTCCGTACCAATACGTTTTTCCGGGCGAGTTGATAATTTAACAACAATCTTCTCAAAGCCAAATGTACCGTACACATCATAAATCATGTTGATACAGCTACTGACTTCTTGAAGGATCTGATCTTCAGTACAGAAAATATGCGCATCATCTTGAGTAAAACCACGTACACGCATCAAACCATGTAAAGCGCCAGAGGGTTCGTTACGATGACAGCTACCAAATTCAGCCATACGCAACGGCAAGTCACGATAAGATTTCAACCCTTGGTTGAAAATCTGAACATGGCCTGGGCAGTTCATCGGTTTTACGCAATATTCGCGGTTTTCCGATGAAGTTGTGAACATGTTTTCTTTATAGTTTTCCCAGTGCCCGGTTTTTTCCCACAGAATACGGTCCATCATGAAGGGGCCTTTTACTTCCTGGTATTGGTACTCTTTGAGCTTTGTGCGAACGAAAGTTTCTAATTCACGGAAAATTGTCCAGCCGTCATTATGCCAAAACGCCATACCTGGTGCTTCTTCTTGCATATGATACAGGTCAAGCTGCTTACCAATTTTACGGTGATCGCGTTTTGCTGCTTCTTCCAAACGCTGTAAGTAGGCATTAAGCTGTTTCTTATCAGCCCATGCAGTACCATAAATACGCTGCAACATTTTGTTGTCACTATTGCCGCGCCAGTATGCCCCTGCAACTTTTTGCAGTTTAAAATGATGACAGAAACGCATGTTAGGAACATGCGGCCCACGGCACATATCAACGTATTCTTCATGGTGATACAGACCTGGGCTATCATCACGACTAATGTTTTCGTCCAGAATCTGGATCTTATACTCTTCACCGCGAGCTGCAAATGTGTCACGCGCTTCTTGCCAGCCAACCCTTTTCTTGATGACATCGTAGTCTTTTTTCGCAAGTTCCAGCATGCGTTTCTCAAGCAGCTCGATATCTTCCTGTGTCAAAGAGCGATCTAAATCGACGTCATAGTAGAAACCATTGTCAATAACAGGACCGATAGCCATTTTCGTATCGGGCCACAACTGCTTGATTGCATGGCCCAACAAATGTGCACATGAATGACGGATAATTTCCAAACCTTCTTCATTCTTACTGGTAATAATGGCAAGATTGGAATCGGTCTCGATTAATTCGCAAGCATCAACCAATTCTCCATTAACACGGCCAGCAATACACGCTTTTGCCAAACCAGCACCGATATCACGAGCCACATCCATTACGGAAACAGCATGCTCAAATTGACGTTGACTACCGTCAGGAAGAGTAATTACAGGCATTTAAAATCCTTATGTACAGTGGTGACCCACACGAAAGATCACTTGTATTAAACAAAATTTATTATTAATCAATACGTTAGGAACAAATCCTTGCTTCACTCCGCAAGATGTGTACAGATTTAAGGTCACATTTTCGAAATGTATCCTGTACATTTGCCCTAACTCGCTCGACATACTAGCACACAGAGTCGGTGCTAAAATAGCTCTGTGGGAATATATTTAAACTACCTCCATGTAAATATATTCCTTAACGTAAATTGGAAACTGCAATAAATAATAAACAAAAAGGCTATATCTATATATTATACTAAATTTTTTCAATATAGAGGCAGCCTAATTATAATTGTGAATATTAATCAGTTGTTATGATTTCATTTTCCCAATAATTACTATGTATCTTTTCATGAGTCACTGGATCAATGATATAATATTCAAAGCAAATCTTTCCGGCCCCACCAGTCACATATCCTTTCACATCATTAAGTTCTGGTGAATCAATTTTAACAATGACCGTCGATAATTTTCCTCCTGGTTTATCTGGAATATGAGGAGCAACAACTGGAAATATCTTATTAAAATTCTGATTCGCTGATTCAACATACATTCTTAAATATATTTCTTTTCCCCAAAGAGGATAAGAGAGATCATTTTCATCATTAGTACACAAAATTTTCACATATAACTGACACCCACTTACAGCATAATTAGATACATCTCTTTGAATGATATCCTCATTATTTGGCTTTTCTTCATCATCTGAATGTTCAAGTTTAGGATCTTGCTTTATATCAGCAAAACTTGAGAAAATCATCGGCATATTATATATTCTTTTGACATTCTCATTAGGCCTGGTGAGCTCACCACCTATATATGTAACACCTCTAACATCTGAATACATGCTATTACCAAAACTTGGTGCTATTATATAATAAAGCATTGAATCTTTCCCATATGGGAAAATATCTCTTCGCATCAAAAATGTATAATTATAATCTTCTGAATCCATATCCCCCAAAACATCGGAAATCTTTTTGACTGGAAATATTAATCCTTCTGGATCAAAAGAACCATCTTTCTTTTTTTTGTTGAAAAATAAAATATTATCGGTCCTGGATGCATTAGGATAGGAATCAATCTCCGCTTCAAATAATTGACGTCCATCGCCTTCTAATGAATCTCCTTCTAGTTCAGGGATATCTGGCGGATTAAGTGAGTTATCACGACTAGGCGGGACAACAGAAATCATATATATGCTACCAGAATGATATTCAGCAACTCCTTCGACTTGACTAATTAAATCTATAATAACAGGTGTATCCATAACAGGATAAACACGGAAATTGACTTTCCCATCTTTATCACTATTAATAATTAATTGAGTTTTCCCCTCATATTTCGTTGGTTTGATAATTTGGTATTTTTGACCTACTCCATCAGGCTCGGAAGTAATTATGATTTTTCTTTCTATATCCTCATTAATTTCAGAATAAATATTGATGGGAGTATTTTTAAGTAATTGACCATTAGTATCAAATAACATCGTATCGTAACTTATATAATGTTCCTCATTATCATCTACATCGTTGTTATTTGGTGTTGCACAAATACTTTTATTTTTCTTCAATTGGATTGAACTTTGAACTAAATCCTTTGCATAATATTTTATTACCTTATCAATACCTGTGAGTGTAAAATGTATTTCTTCTCCCATTGTTATTGAATCGCTTCCTTTAACAGTACATGAAAGGACCATGTTATATGATTCACGATTTTGTTGGGTATTAATTGTTTTAATTATCTTTATACTTTCAAAACCCTTAGAATCCTTTATTCCTATATTAAGGGATTGAGAAATTTTTCCTTTTGGTATTCCGATATCAAGGTAAAATTTTTGACCAATAGCAACATCAGCTCCATTTTTAACAGATAAAATTAAATCGTCATTTGACAAAATCAGATCTTTATCACTTTCCAACATATTTCACCTCTTTTATAATTCTTTCTTGATGAAGTTAGTATATACCAGACCAAGTTTTACCGTCAGGACAAGCATCTCCGCTAACTTCTCCTCCCGGCCTTACTGTATAAACATTGGCTTGCCAAATCTTGCCATAAGAAATATCGCCATAATAATTAACTTGAAAATCAAGATAAATATCTCCATTTTCTATATGGCTAACATAACTAAAAGGAATACCAAACAATAATGTTGCTGTATTACCATTATCTGGTTGAGTTGGCATTATCTTTACTTTAGACTGGTAAATGGTATTGGGATAATTATTAACATATAAGTTTAATTTCACTTCAGCACCAAGTGGAACTTTTGTTTTATCTTTATAATCACTCGTTCCAATTATTTTAACGAATAACGCTTCATGATGTGAATTATTACATTTATTATCTATATCTTTTTCGTGAATTGTATCATGAATAATGTTTTTATCATCATGATAACCATAACTATTGTAAACTATACAACCATCATATATTCTTGCTAAATTGTCAATTGGCTGATTATACCCTCCTCCAGGATATATTATACCTTGTGGATATGAAGATCGTACTGTTCTCAATCTGTCCACAACAGTATAAGAAAAATTAGCAAGTTCATTCACTCTAAGCATATTATAAGGGAATATCACATAGCTATTATTGCCTAATTCATTAACCTCTTGAACAAGAAATGATTTTTGCACATATTGTTTGTTAATGAAAAATAGTATTGTATCATTTCTCTTAGCACCAGGATAATTCTGAATTAAAACGTTAAAGACATTCGAATTAGGATCTACCAAAAGACTGCTATTATCCTCGCTTATGACAAGAGGAGAGAGATTCAAGTCTTCTTTATTGTTATCTATAATATATACTTTATTTTTTGAAGATATACGCTCTGTTATATCCAATATTATAGAATCAACTTGAAATATTACTGAAGTTGATTTTTTAGGATAAATATAAAAAATTAACTCTCCATTTTTATCTGAAGTGATAGAAAAGTATTTCTGATCAGAAGAAAGGCTTTTAATTTCGACAGGTTTTTCTTTATCGGAATGATAAATACTAACCAATCCAAAATAAGCACCTTTTTTCTCAAGGATATCAACGGAAACATTCGGTAATGGTTTTCCTTCTTTATTTCTGACTAATGCAATTGCCTTAATACAATCACCATTAGGTGGAGTACTATCATAATCTAATATTTGCAAGAATTCTTTTTCAAAATATATTGATATAGATCTTTCATCGATTGATAGATTATTTTTCATATCATTTCCTTATCTCAAAGATTTTTTATTATATCAAAATACAATAGTTGACAGTTTTTTTATAAAGGATCACATCCATCATTATCATCATGAGCCTGGTTTGGTAATACGGTATTAATTTGAGTAGTCCATTTTTTACTATACGTTTTAGAACCATCGCTATTTTCGATATAGTAATCAAAAGAAAGTGTCCCTAACCCTTTGGAGAATGAAGGCCCAGCGCGGTTAATGTCACAGTATGGGATATTAACTACAACATGACCGGTTTGTTTTCCAGAATCAGCAGTAGATAACGAAAACTGATAACTTTTATGAGTATTTCTGGATGTTGGTGTTTTGATATAAACATTCAAATATCCCGTGCTACCGAGTTGTGGTAGATTTTTATTATTTTGATCATTCGTTCCCATAATCACTACATATAACCCTGTCACCCCCTTGGCACTTTGACCCGGTTTTTTGTTACGATTTATCATACTTAGGATAATGCCATGCCACTCAACGGTTTCATTTACTTCACTATATACATCAATGGGAAGTGTTGCATGGCTGGTATATACTTTAACTTTATCGTAGACTTCGTTGTTAGATGAGTCTTTTTGTTCACCAATATATGTGAACATTTCGGTCATAGAATAGCTGTATTCTTGATTTTCAGGAGCAATCAAATAATAAAGCTTCATAGGTTTATTAAGTGGTAACTGATCATATGTAAAATAAAAAGGAATTGTATCCAGGCTGGCTATGTTATCAATCCTATATATAGGTTTAAGTTGAATTGGTTTATCATTTTGATTAAACCCTTGCATAAAAAATATTAAAGAATCGGTATCCTTACCACCAGGATAAGAAGCTACATGTACCTCTATGCCTTTAGCATCAGATATTTTTTCAATCTTCCCATTTTTTATTCCTGATATTCTTGGCGCATTTGGACCAAATAATGAGCTACGTATAGCATTAAAAACATATATAGATGCTGCATAATTAACAGGAGTTAAATTCAATATTTGAGTATCAAAATCAATCCTGACAGAAGTATCCCGTACTGGATAAACGCGAAATTTTATATTTCCATGAATATCACTATTAATAGCAAAAAAATCAAGACTACTCTGACTGTGTGTTATGATTTTTTGAGACAGTTCTCCATCTTTGGGTTCTGTACCTATATTCACAAGTGTCTTATTTTGATCATGAGAAAAAATTTTACCCGGTTGTTCTGATGATACCAAAATTTGTGTATTTCTTAATGGATTATTGTTATGATCCAATAACTTACCAGTATATGTAACATACGAATTACCAGTGCCAACAGGGTTATCTTCTGTTGGTGGCTCAATGTATTCATTATTAGCAGTTAAGGCAATAAGGCTTGTCGGATCCACTTTCTTAGTTGTATACTCTATTTCTAATGATTTAATTTCATTAATATAACCAGTACTTGACATTGCATGAACTGTATATTTAATTGACATATCTGATGGTAAATTGCTATTTATATGCAATAAAACTACAGCACTACCAGAATTTTTATTTTCTGATACCGTCCAATTATTCTTATTTTCTACAGTTAGATAATTTTTGTCGGCCTCGATTGAAATGCTATCAATACTAGAAATCAAATTTGAATCAGCAGTAAGTGATACGGTTAAGTAACAAGTTTGCCCAATAATAACATCAGCTCCGTTCGGTATAGATACACAAAGTTCACCAGATGTACATGAATTATCTATTACCTCTGTATTATTTATTATAATCATTATTATTTACCTTTATATTTTAAATTAAAGATAATATCTACATCATCTATATGAATGGATAATGTAGATATCTCTGTTAAATTAATATTTTTTATCAGTATATATTGAGATAGTTTGAATTTTAACTGCCATTATCGTCGCAGGGACAACCATCATCATTTATATCAGAACCCGTATTTGCCGTGCCTATTGTAGCTTTCCATTCTTTGCTTTTCGTTGTTACTCCTTCGTATGTAATTGAGTAGACAAACGACAGTTTTGCCAGCATACCGTCTTCCCATCCCCGAGCCCGAGTTAAATCACAATATGGAATCTTCACAACTTGATAGTAATTAGTATTATCTGTCAGTGTGATTGGTGGATAAGATTTATTCTCCTGTCTTGTGGCAGAATTGATATTAATCGTTAAAGTACAAATAGAGTTTAACATAGGAAATCCCTTCGCATACTCAGTCATATCTTTAGCTATTTTTATCACGACATACAAACCAACTGGATCAGTTTTTGTTATAGTACTACTTTCTTTTACATATTGATTTATCGTATCTAGAGTGACCAGACGATTGTCATACATACGATCATTATCATTTTTATTTTTGAGATCAAACGGTGATAGTGAATAACTGGAGTATACCTCAACGGGTGTATAAACCCCATCATTATCATTGTTATCATCACCATCGGATAGCTCACCAACATACATAAAGTTTGATGACATGGAATAGAGAGAATCCTGGCTGGCAGGAGCTATCAGGTAATAAAGCTGCATAGGCTTATCAAATGGTAGCTGGTCATATGTAAAATTAAAAGGATTTCCATCCAGACTGTCTATATTATCAAGCTTATATATAGGTTTCAGTTGAATTGGTTCATCGTTTGATTCATACCCTTGCATAAAAAATATCAAAGCATCCGTCTTTTGATGTCCAATATACGGAGAAATTCCGACCTGCATAGCTTTAGAGCCTGGAATTTTTTGAAGTTTTCCAAGTTGATCTACATTATATATATTTGGTGATGATGGGCCAAATGGATCATCACTTGTATTCGTGTTACTAAAGATATATACAGATGCAGAATAACTCAAAGTAGTTACACCTAATATTCCTGTTTTAAAATCAATCCTTCCAGCTATATTTTTTTTGGGATATACACTAAATTTTATATTACCACCATCATCACTATTAATAACAAAATAGTCGACCCCATTGTCTCTACTAGTTGGTATTGGTTTAGGTGTAGGGTTACTACTATCTGGCACTGTTCCTATATTAATAAGAACCTGATCAGGGTTGTCAGAGTATATTTGATCCGTTAATGAAGATACGACTATAACTTGGGTATTTTTAAGAATCTTTTTTTTATTATCAACAAGTAAACCAGAATATATAATATTTTCATTCCCAGCTTTTACCGGATTATCCTTTTCCGGAGGTTGAATATATTCATTATCAGTATTTAATACAATAACAGTATCGCGATCAACTCTCTTTACATTATATGTGAATTTCAGCGGCGTGTAATTCGATACTGCTTGAGTCCCTTTCTCGTCAGCCCAAAGTTTAACAGTATAAATAATCTCTTTATGCTGCAGTTCATTTAGATTATTATCAACCGTCAAACGGATCATTACATCCCCAACATTACCTGATGCCAACCATGATTTCTCAGTCTTCCATTTAACTAAATTAACTATATCCCGATCAAGTTCTATTGTTACATTCTTAATATTTCTTATTTTACCTGGTACTCCTGATGCAATTATTGATATATAACTAGTTTGTCCCACAATAATATCAGATTGGTCAGGTATTGTTGCAGTAACAGTATAATCATTCTGGGGAAGAGTTTTTACTACAAGGTCTTCTTCAATTTTCATTTTGGAACCTCATTAATTAAATTTATTATATTTTGTTATTATTTCAATAAAGCACTAAAACAACTGATAATATCAACTAAAATTAGTTCAGCCAAATGATTTTAATTAAGTATATTGTTTTATGCTTAACAATAGAATAATAATCGAAAACAGATTAAATAATCAATCCAAATTTAGATAATGAAAAATAGTTATCACCTGATAACTAAATTATATTTACTCAAGAAACATTTAGATTAAAAGTTTTCTCCTCATGAAATTATTTAACACCGATACAAAAGGAGGGATTGCATTTTTAATAGCGCAAAATAAAAAAAGACAATTAAAAAGAAGATAACCAAGCCGCAACTGCACATTGCGGCCACCTATATTTACAGAACATTTAAAATACTGTTATCTGAGAATACCCCGACACAAATATGGAAAATATTTTTAGAATATATCGAAGTCCTGCACTTTTAAACTAATAAGAAAAATAACTCCCAACACAAAGCACATAACCCTTAGAATCATTAGCACTAACCACCTGTTTGTTTTCTTGGGTATTATAGATAAAATTCCCACTATTGCTCAGACTGTTATTCGAATATTTCCCAAGGATGTTTGGAGTCACTGGAGGTGGTGATGTAATATAATCAAGAAGCCCCCAAGAATAGCTGTCTGAAAATTCATTTTGCAAGGAGTAACTATCAGTTCCGTTGATACCTACATCAAGTTCATTAATATTACGCAAAGTTGGTAAACGCGGATCCTGACATGAAATATCCTCTTGCTCACTATCCTGTTTCATAACTCCTGGGTACCTAGATGCAGGCTGTATGTATTTTTTAATAAAAAAAGAATAATTATAAGCATATTTAGCCTTATTGGTTCTTTTAATCGTTATAGATGTATCCACCTTAGCCTTATGAAAAGTGCCCAGAGTTATCTCTCCTGTAGTCAGATCTATGGACCCAATGTCATTAATACCACTACCAAAGCCTTCGGTAGAAATTATTTCTCCTCCTTTATCCAGAATCTTTTCCTTTATCGACAAGTCATACAATTGTGCATACATATTTCCAAATGCATTACTAGGTCTGAGTTGATCTTCAAATATTTTACTCTTCTTAATTGTTACATTATCAGCTTCTTTGGTATAGACAACAATTCCCGCGGGTTGCGATACTACGTCAAATGCAACTTGTTGATTTGCCGGATTAGAAGTCGTTTTCCCCCTTCCTGCTGGTACTTCTAATTTTACGTTCAGACCGTCAGTGACTTGACCATTATTAATATCACCAATACCCACCTGGCTGCTTAGGATGGCCGTAATTTGACCATTTTTTACTATATTGTTAGGTTCAATTTTCCATTCTTTCTGCCCATTATAGTTTTCAGGGGCAGGATCCAGAATCCAGTTAGCATCTACCTTATACCCATCAGGTAATGTTTTACCGTCAGCCTTAACCACTTTCGCCGTATAGGTATAATGTCCACTACTTCCCCCCTTTATGGGATGCTTAGGATCAAACGCAACATCAAGACTGACTATCTTTAAATTTTCCGCTTCAAAATCCACAGGATCAGCACACTGTTCTGTTTCAGAGATCTCAACAGATTTTTCATCAACAGCAGCAAGACACACGATGGCACCTGTCACTACCGGATTTTTCTCACTGCTAAGCAGTTGAACTTTTAATGTGCCATCAGATTGAGCAGTCACTTCTCCCTTCTCTGATAGCCAGGTATTTTGTGGAGTACCACCCGCCTGCGATTTTAACCGCCACTTAAATTTAATCTCTTGCCCGGTATAAGGTGTTTTACCATCAGCACCAACCACATGCGCAGTATAGTGATAAGCGTGTTGCGGCTCTTTATCTCCATCCGCCGGAACGGTGCCGGTTTTTTCGGCAACGGTGGGTTTATGAATAGTTGGCCATTTGAATTCCACATCCACCGACGCCGCTGTTTCAACGCCTTCGACAGAAGCCTCTACCGTCACTGTTTGCGCCTGCGTACTGGTCAATGTTGTGGTAGCACGCCCATCACTCCGAGTTGTGCTGCTTGTTGGACTCAGTGTTACTCCTTTTTGATTGGGATTTTTTAAGATCCAGTTAACTTGCTTATTAGGCTCCGGATTGTTACCCGTAGCATCTTTAACGTTAACGGTCAGGGTATAATTTTCACCCACCAATATTGGGCTTGGTGGTGTCGGTGTTATTGACACTTGTTCCGATTTGAAATCTACTGGTGGCTTTGCCTTAACCGGCGGTTGTTTTCCCACCGTGAGTGAAACGACAACCCCCTTGACTGCCTTAATGCTGGTTAAGGTTGCCGTTAATTGCCCCTTGCCATCTATTGTCTTATCTGATTGATCGAGCACGAGTCCATAAGCGTTAGAGTTAGCTGGATGCTCTATCTTCCACGTTGCATTATGAATAATTTCCCCTCCTCGAACTAGTTTTCCACCAATACCTACAATAGCCGCCGTATAGGTATATTTTTGGGCACCATCTGCCGTTAACGTCCCTGACGGGCTGACCTGAATATCCCCGCTAATCCGATAATCTTGGGTATCCTTAGTAAAGGTCACCGGTGGTTGTGCAGGTATAGACGGTTGGCCTTCAATGGACAGTGAAACCGTGACATCCTTTATCTCCACTGTACTGGCTAACGTTGCGGTCAATTGCCCCGCACCATTCGTTGTATCCCCACTATGATTAAAAATGAGATTTTTATTATGGCTCTCATCCTGACCATTTCGCGTAATGCTCCACTTCACATTAGCAATATTTTGATTCTTCGCTTTATTCCCCTGACTATCAATGATGACAGCCGTATAGGTATAAGTATTCTTGCCATTCGCAATCAAAGAACCCGCCTGGTCTATATTTACGGTACTGTTATGAATATGATATTTCGCTGTACTCGCAGTAAAAGAGACTGTCTGTTCTGCCAGCACAGGTTTGTGACTGCCAATAGCGAGTGAAACCGTAATATCTTTTATTTCCACTGTACTGGCCAAGGTTGCCGTTAATTTTCCATCTCCATTTGTTTGGGCTTCACCATTTAATGGATTCCAAATAAGCCCATCATGGTTTTTGTCCTTACTCCAATTCACATTGGCGATTTTCTGATTTTTCACTGGATGGTTATCACTATCTAATACCACAGCGCTGTAGGTATAAGTCTGGGAACCATTGGCTACCTGTGACGGTACTGCCGGTAAAACTTCAACTTTATCCACGTGGAAACTGGCAGGATTTTTATCAAAACTGACCTCCCCCACTAACTGCGGTGGTTGGCTATTCAGTTGCAGGTATACTTTGACGTCTTTATGTGGCCGGCTACTTATTAAGACAGGTTTGCGTTTGAAATGACCCTTTTCATCCAGTGCTACAGCGTCTGATGTTTCCCAGTCAAGCAATTGCAATCCCGTATCTGTACCGATTTTAGGATCGGTTATCCACTGAACGTGGCTGATAGTGGTATTTTTTATCGGTGTCCCATGAGCCGTATCAAAGGTAATCACCGGATTAAACGTATAGCCATCCTTTTTATCCCCCGTTGCAAGCAATGGCCCAGCAGGAGTAAAATAATCCCCTTCCTGTTTTTTCAGCATAAAGGGCCTGACAATCACGCGCATCGCAACAGGCGCTGATTTTAGACCATCTTCCAATTCAGCCAGGGCATAAATGGGGTAATTGTTATTCTGGTTATCACCGGATAAATAGGTTGGCAGAGTGATTTTTATAGTGTGACCGACGTGAGAAGAGAACTTCCCTCCGTTTTTTTCAAAATCTTCGTTCGTTGTCCAATGAATCTGCTTAACAAAGTCATTAGACGATAATTTAACCGTAATCTCGTGCTGCTCCTGACTGTATCCAACAATCGTTTCCGGTAACGATAATTGGGCAATCGGCTTTTTCTGGTGTTCAAGCACAATATGATTATTTCTTTCTACCAGATCATAACGGCTTCCCGCTAAAGTTCTCGCCGCCGCTACATTTTCTGGCGACAATTGCACACTCAGGGGTACACCCAGTTTATAGTTAAAATTCGCCAAAAACTGCGTTTCGCTGTGCCCACTTCCTCCTCGTTTATAATCTACACCCAGGGTAAATAGCGGAACTGGGGTATAAGTCAGCCCCAATTTAGCCAAGTTAGGATTTTTCTGTTTTGTGTCACGATTGAATAAAGTTACGTTATCGCCAAAATACTGCTCATAGGTCAGTTTGGCCCCCAGATGAGGGTAAACAGGTAAGAAAAACTCCCCATTAATGTCATAACCGTTAGCCGGACGTTCATAATAACCGACAAAATTCCGTGAGTCTTTCCAGTTAGTTAAACGATAATAGGTATTAGCGGAAAGTTTAATGTAGTCTCCCCCTATTTCTCCGCCCAAACCAAGACGCTGATTTTTACCTGTCAGGTCGTAATCATAAAAGGTATTCAGGCCATACATCCAGTTTTGAGAAAAATAACGCCCACCTAATCCTACATTCATGGTATCCCGGCTATCTTTGTTGCGATAACCCAGTTGGGAAAAGAACAACCAATCTACTTTATTATCATAAAGTGGCAGTAACAGATCGAATGAATTGTTTTTTAGCGCTCCCTTTTTATCGAATCCAAAATTAATTCTGACAGTACCAAATTGTGATAACCATTTTTGTGCACCGGAAGATACCGTGTTATTAAACTGCCCTATCGCGTAAGATTTGGCTTGCTCTGCCAGTTCTGAAGGCGAGGATGATAGGATATTTCCTGCCATCTGGATGTTTTTAGCAATAACATTGGGTGTACTGGAATTCGAGGGGTGACTGTTTTTTTCAAATCTAGTTTCTTTACTCGTATTCGAATTCAAAAAATTTTTACTTGATTCGTTAATCCGAACATTTATATTATGTTGGTCATCTTTTTTTTGCGTGTATATTTTTGCATAGGTTAGATTACCCTCTGCAAAGGTGTGCGTTATCGTATAGGGTACCAATAATGAGTAAAGAAAAAAGAAGAAGACTGTGCCCTTGCCAATATATGATAACATAATAAAAACACCTTATAAATTTTGATATCAACCCAGCTTTTTAGTTACGCTCATACGTATCCATCAAATGGTTAGAATCTACTCCTATTATGATACTAGTTGTCTATTTTATTTTTGCGTTATTAAAAATAGTTATCACTCGATAACTATTTTTAATAACATAACCAATTGAAACACTAATGATTATTACCAAATATTTAACAAGTCAAAAACAAGAGCAAGCCTCGTTAATTTAAACGAGGCTTGTTAGAGATTAGAATAACTCTTTATATTTTAATTAATATGTTATAAAACTCGTCTTAATATATGGGAGAAACTATCTCTGCTTCCATATATATCACCTACAGCGTAGTCAACCAGAACCAGTCTTCCGCTATTTTCTTGTGCCCAATCATAAGGGATATCTATTGCTATCCGTTCTACATTGTCAAGTACTTGATAATTAGTTTGCCACATTGTCTGACCTACCAACCGGATGTTTACTGTCTGATTTAATCTCATATCAGGATAACGTATTATGACTTGAATAGAATCATCATTGTATTCAAGGTTGGGTGCAGGTAAATTAAGTGTTTGCCCTTCAATCTCAAGCTGTAAATCTCCTGAGTACTCAACAACATCACCAGGTGTTCTTGTTACTGAAAAATGCAACGTAGCAGTATCACCAATAGTGTCAATAAACTCCATACGAGGAATATAGAATGTCATCGGTGCTACATTATTTACTGTCTGAACAGGTGGCACGTATGTAATATCACTACGACGCCCTTTCCATAAGACCTTGACTGTATGCCCAGGAGCCATGCCCTCATAAACCGGCACAATGACTTTCAACTGATCTAACCGATAATAATCATCTTTTGTCAGCAAGGTGCCTTGTTTGCCTGTAGCTTCTGGAACACTAGGAATATAATCAGATAATCTAGATGAATCAAAAAATATAAGATTTATATTCACTGTTGGTGACTCACGTTCATTACCATGACTTATTATCTTATACTTAGCTTGATAGGCACCATATTTAGAAATTTCATCCACAGGAAATAGTAATGTATATGGGGATGTATGCAATGTACTTGGGCTAACAGAGTATGGTCTGTTTTTTATAACCACACTATTATTATCACTTAAATAAAGATATCCATCTATTTCATCACCAGTCTTAGCATCATCATATCTTGGCACTTCCATTAATATATATTCAGTATTCATTATACGCAAATCGTGTATGTTAATGGTATCGGTTCCATGTGCCTGTGGAAATGTAGGTGGAGAGAGAGTTATACTATCTAAACCTTTCATGAATTACTCCTTAATTGAGTGTTTATTAAATATAACTTCAGGACATAATCACTTAACTTTTTTATTTCTTGACAATAAAATTCATAAAATTATTATTTTCCTTATTTATCCAAAAACTTAAGTCAAACATTAATTCCTTTAAATAAACTTTATGTGATTTTATATTGTTG
>NZ_JADEUG010000050.1 GCF_015163665.1 Xenorhabdus sp. BG5
CCTGACCCGGCCGGGCAATCTTATCATCGACAGTCACGGCAAGCTGGTCAATCAGGGGGTAATGACGGCGTCGGATGATATCACTATCGATAATCAGGCCGCGCTGGAGAATCAGGGGGAGATAAGCGCTGACCATGATATCAGGATCACCACCCCGGGCAAGCTGACCAATCAGGGCAAGGTGCTGGCCGGCCATGACCTCGATATCCACAGTGCCGATTTAGACAACCAGACAACGGGTAAGCTGGCCGCGGGTATAGATAAAAAGCTGCCGGGGACGTTGAAGATCCAGAGCCAGGGCAAACTGGACAACCAGGGCATTATCACCACCACCGCCTCCGAGTCTGTCCATATTGAGCATGAAGGCGCGTTTAATCACTCAGGCGATATTACGCTCAAAACCCGTGATGCTTTCGATAATGCCGGAAAAGTACTGGCAGGCCGTCACCTTACTATCCACAGTGCCTCATTAGTCAGTCATCAGAAGGGGATGCTTGCGGCGGGTACGGATGCTCAGGGCAACCTGACCCGGCCGGGCAATCTTATCATCGACAGTCGCGGTCAACTGGTCAATCAGGGGGTGATGACGGCGTCGGATGATATCACCCTTGATAATCAGGCCGCGCTGGAGAACCGGGGGGAGATAAGCGCTGACCATGATATCAGGATCACCACCCCGGGCAATCTGACCAATCAGGGCAAGGTACTGGCCGGCCATCTCCTTGATATCCACAGTGCCGATGTAGACAACCAGAAAGCGGGTAAGCTGGTCGCGGGGAGTGATAAAAAGCCGTCAGGAACGTTGAAGATCCAGAGCCAGGGCAAACTGGACAACCAGGGCACTATCACGGCTTCCGAGTCTGTCCATATTGAGCATGAAGGCGCGTTTAATCACTCAGGCGATATCACTTCGGGTGGCAATATCACGCTCAAAGCCCGTGATGCTTTCGATAATGCCGGAAAAGTACGGGCAGGCCGTCATCTTAATCTCCACAGTGCCTCATTCGTCAGTCATCAGAACGGGGTGCTGGCGGCCGGTACGGATGATCAGGGCAAACTGACCCGGCCGGGCAATCTTATCATCAACAGTCGCGGTCAACTGACCCATCAGGGCGTGATGATGGCCTCGGATGATATCGATATCCAGAATCAGGCTGAGTTGAAAAATCAGGGAGAGATAAGTTCGGGTCGTGATATCAAGCTCAACACCCCGGGCAATCTGATCAATCAGGGCAGGGTGTTGGCCGGTCATCACCTTGATATCCACAGTGCGGCATTAGAAAACCAGAAAAAAGGGGAACTGGCGGCAGGCACTGACCCGCATGGCAAACCGACTCAGCCGGGTAATCTGACCCTCGACAGTCGTGGTCAATTGACCAATCAGGGGGTCATGGCGGCATCGGATGATATCATTATCGACAATCAGGCGGCGCTGGAAAATGCGGGGGAGATGAGTACTGGCCGCGATATCCGGCTTAAAACGCCCGGACACCTGGTTAACCTGGGCAAAATGTTGGCTGGCCGTCACCTGAATATCCACAGTGCTTCTTTATCCAATCAGGAAAAAGGGGTGCTGGCCGCAGGTGTCGATAATCAGGCAGGCCATTTATCCCAACCGGGAGACCTGACGCTCCATAGCCCGGGTGAGCTGACCAACCACGGCGTGATAAGGGCATTCGGTGATGTAACCCTGCCTGATCAGGGCAACCTGAACAATGGGGGAGACATCACCGCCGGGCAGGACATGACCATCACCACCCGCGGGCACCTCGACAACCAGGGGCGCATACTGGCCGGGCGCCACCTTGAAAGCCAAAGCACGTCATTGTATAGCCATCAGGGCAGTACCGTGGCGGCCGGTATGGATAACACGCTCAGGCTGACCCGGTACGGTAACCTGACCCTGAAAACCACCGAGGAAGCCCGGCTTCACGGGCAGAATATGGCCCATGACCGGTTATCGGTGAACGCCAAAGAACTCTCACTGGCGGGCAGTCAAACGGAGGCCGGCGATCTGACCCTGACGTCTGACACACAGTTACATTTACAGGATGCCAGCGTCAGCGCCCGTCAACATCTTACGTTATCGGCACCGGAACGGATTGATAACACGCGGGGCCGGTTACGGGCGGAAACGCTGACCCTCCGCAGCCAGACACTGAACAACCAGCAGGGTAAAATCACCCAGACCGGGCCGCAGTCGCTTATCCTGGATCATCAAGGTGGGATTGACAATACGGCCGGGATAATTGAATCCCGCGGGCAGGATTTGACGTTGAAGGCGCAGCGCATTACGAATGATAACGGCAAACTGATCCATGCCGGAACCGGCGTGATGGCCATTGACACGGGCCACTTTCAGGGCAACGCCGGTCTCCTGATTTCTGACGGTGAACTGAAACTGGATGGGGGGGATTACCATCTGGTGAACAGCGAGACGTCGGCACAACGCATCACGGCTCATATTCAGTCACTGGATCACCGTTCAGGGACGATGACCCAACGGGGCACCGGTGTAATGACGCTGGATATTCAGCAGGAACTGGATAATGGCAGCGGAACGATGTCGGCTAATGGTACGGTGAAGGTCAAGGCAGCGGCGCTGAATAACCTGTCGGGCCAACTCATTGCAGCAGAAGACGGTCAGCTTCAGGTCACGGTAAAAAACCGGCTGAATAACCAGCAAGGCCAGTTAGTCGCCTCAGCCGGGATGAGCGTGGTGGCTGACGAAATCGATAACCGGCAGGGGAAGATGGCGGCGTCGAACGGGGATATTGCCCTGACCACCGGGCAGCTCACCAATACTGAAGGGAAAATTGCCGGTCAGCACAACCTGAAACTGACGGCTCAAACAATCAACAACGAAAAAGGTCAAATCCGTGCGGGTACGGCGGATATCGATACGCACCAGCAGCAACTGAATAATACCGCGGGTCTTATAGCCGCAGAACGGCAGATGACGTTGCGAACCGGTGAATTACTGAACCGCTACGGGTCGATACACAGCGGCCAAAACCTGACCATCGATACTCACGGTCAGCAGCTGGATAACCGGGACAGTGGCCAGCACGGCGGTGTGTTCAGCCAGGGGGCTTTGCGCCTGACGGTCGCGGATCTGAATAACCAGTCCGGCCATATTGAAAGCCATGGCGGACTGAATGTGAGCGGAAACACGCTCCTTAACTGGCACGGTCAGCTTCTGGGCGGAAAAGACACCCAATTGCATGTGGATATGCTGAATAATGATCAGGGTTTGTTACAAAGTGGCGGCAAACTGACACTTAACGCCAAATCCTTAATGAACCACAACAGTGGAGAACATCACGGGATCACCAGCAAACAGGCTATGGTGCTGAATACCGGGAAGCTGGATAACGAAAGTGGGGTCGTGGCCTCATTAGGCAGCCTGGCTATCACGGCGGGTAATATCCATAACCGGCTGGGATTATTGGCCGCGCAGACCCAGTTTGCCTTGACAGGCCAAAGGCTGGATAACCAATCCGGGCGGATCATCGCCCGTCAGAATTTATCTGTCGATACGCAGGGGCAGACCCTCGATAACACCGGGGGCGTGATTGACAGTCAGGGCGCCCTGGAGGTGAAGAGCGGAGATCTGAAAAACCAGCGCGGCACCCTGCATGGTAAATCGGCCACGCTCACCGCGAAACAACTGGATAACCGTCAACAGGGTAAGATCCTGAGCGAGGCCGGGCTGCGTATTGAGACGGGTGAGCTGCTCAATACCCGGGGACAGATACTGGCGCTGGGCGATTTGACCGCGCGCGTCACTCACCACATGGATAATACAGCCGGTTTAATCCGCAGTGGCGGTGATGCCGAATTGCGTGCGCAGGCCATCCACAATCAGGACACGCAACAGCAGGATAACGGGATTGAGGGTAAAAATGTCCTTATCACAGCGGACACACTGCACAATGCCCAGGGGCAACTATTCGGCACCGAAAATGCCACGCTAAAACTGGTTTCGGCGCTCGATAACACACAGGGACAGTTACAGGCCAACCAGCAACTGACCGTGCAGGGCCGTCAACTGGTGGTCACCAATACGGACGGTGAGATCAAAGCCGGGAAGACATTGACAGTGGATGCCGACGCGGCCACCGGTGACGGCAAACTGCGCTCACTGGGCGATATCCAGCTGACGCTGCTGAAAGATTTTATTCATACCGGTGAAATCATGGCCAATGGGCGTTTACGGCTGAGCAGTCAGGGCCATGTCATCAATCACGGCCTGATCAGTGCCGGCACCTTGGCGGGGGAAGCGGATAACCTGACCAACGAGGCCACCGGGAAAATCCTGGCAGATCACCATCAATGGATCGTCAACAATGCCCTCGTTAACACCGGGTTGTTGGATGGTGGCCAAACTTACCTGCGTGCCGCCGAACTGACCAACCAGGGCAGCGGGCGGATTTACGGTGATCATATCGCCATTGAAGCGGGGACGCTGAATAACTGGGTGGATGCTGAAACAAAGGCAAAACTGGAACAGTGGCTTGCGACAAAATCGGGCCATTACAACGACATCATGTCTCAGGGTCAATCGGCGGTGATTGCGGCCCGCCAACGTCTTGATCTGGGTGTGGGAGCATTAAATAACCAAAGCCACAGCCTGATTTACAGTGACGGGGATTTTGCCTTTGGCGGCCAGCTGGATGACCGCTATCAGGCCAGCGGGAAAGGGAACATTATCAATAACCACAGCGCCTATATGGAAGCCATGGGGGAGATGCGGCTGGCGGCCGACACCATCAATAACGTCAATGATCATTTTGAGACCCAACTTGAGCGCATTTCGCAGGCACCCATGGAAGAATATCAGGTCTGGGGGCAACGTTATGATACGAAAAACCACCGTATCACGATTGATAATGATGAAGTGGATCACGTCTGTGTGGATGACCTGGGATGCCGGGATAACTTCCAGATTTACCGGTACACCCGCACGACAGACGAAACCCGGGTGAAAGAAACCGATCCGGCGAAGATACTGGCCGGTAAAAACCTGGTTATCGATACCACGACACTGACGAACGACAAGAGCCAGGTGGTGACCGGGGGATTGCTGACGGTCACGGGCGGGGAGATCAATAACCTGGATATGCCGGGTGAGCGCTATATCACCGATAAAGGCCAGGTGGAGAATTTTTGGCGTATTAAGAAAAAAGGGCGTGACCGGCAAGGCTGGGGGTCATCGCACTATGAACCCCCAGAACAAATCCAGACTATCACCCTGACCCCCGGGACGGTCCGGTCATCACAGGGTATGGTCACGCTGGATGGTCAGCGGCCGGCGGATTATCAGGGCACCGTGACACAGATAACGCCCGTCCAGGGCGGGCAAATTAATGCCGGTTTGACGGAAGCGGCCACCCCGCCGCGTGAAGTCGCCTTACGGCCGGGACAGCGGCTGGAAGTGATTATCCCGCCCGCGGCAGTGACAGGTCAAAGGCCGACAATGACCGGTGGCGCAGCAGAGACGCCGGTTATTGCGGGGGAAAAACTGACCGAACCGGGTAAAACCTTCACGGTGGGTGAAAAGCTGACCAGCGCCGGTGAAAAAAACACCGGATGGGATGAAAGGATCACCCATGTGGGCGAGAAATCCCTTGGTGGGGCGGAAAGAATCACCAATGTGGGCGAGAAATCCCTTGGCGGGGCGGAAAGAATCACCAACGTGGGCGAGAAACCCACCGGTGTGGCGGAAAAAATCACCAGTGTAGGCGAGAAACCCACCGGTGTGGCGGAAAAAATCACAAATGTGGGCGAAAAACCCCTTATCGTTCGCACGGAAGTGCCGAATTATCAGTTACCGGACAACAGCTTATTTAAACTGAACCTGCCGCCCGAAAATACGCAACCCAAATCAGTGGCTTCTGTGATTGACAACCTGCCTCTGGTTGAAACCGATCCGCAGTTTACCCAGCTGAAAAAATGGCTGGGAACGGACTATATGCAACAGCAGCTGCGCTGGGATCACAATAACATGCATAAACGTCTGGGAGATGGTTTCTATGAACAGCGCCTGATCCGTGAGCAGGTGATTAACCTGACCGGCAAACGTTATCTGCCGGGGCACCAGAATGACGAGGAACAATTTAAGACTCTGATGAATGCCGGTGTGCGTGCTCAGCACGCCTTTAATCTGGCGCCGGGGATTGCCCTGAATGCGGAACAGATGGCCCATCTCACCGAAGACATGGTCTGGCTGGTCAATGCCACCGTTACCTTACCGGACGGCCGCCGGCAAACTGTGCTGGTTCCCCAGGTATATGTACGCACGCAGGCCAGTTCACTGGATGGCGCCGGCGCCCTGCTCAGTGGCAGCCAGGTCCATGTGCAACTGCGTGGCGACCTGCTTAACCAGGGCCGGATTATCGGCCAGGATATCAACATCCTGGCAGAGAATATCCGCAATCAGGGTGGTCTGCTGCAAGGCAACCAGATTGATTTGCAGGCCCGGACCGATATGGTCCAGCGGGGCGGGGCGATTGGCGCCGGTCAGTCCCTGACGATAGGGGCAGGGAATACGATTGATATCGCCAGTACCACCCGCAGCGGTGAAAATCAGGCCGGCAATAACCGGTTCAGCACCACTTACGTGGATAACGTCGCCCGGGTGTATGTGCAGGGGGCGGATGGCAAACTGCACCTGCGGGCAGGCAAGGATATTTATACGTCGGCCGCCCAACTGATGTCACAGGGTCAACACAGTGAGATCCAGTTAGACGCGGGACGGGATATTCAGTTCGGGACCGCCAAAACCGCGCAGGGTGAACACCTTGAATGGCGCCGGGACAATTACCTGACTCATGCGGGATCGGGGGAAACCGGCACGGACATCAACAGTGCCGGGCAGGTCAGCCTGCGCGCCGGCAGTGATATTCATCTCCGGGCAACCGGTATCACGGCGGGCAGAACGCTGCAAGTGGCTGCGGGACGGGATGTGGCTATCGTGGCGGGTGAGCAGCAGCAAACCCATGACGAATACCGGAAGGTAAAAGGCAGCAACAGTTGGGTTTCCTCCACCACAACTACCACCCGGGAGCAATATGACCGCACCCAGGCAGTCAGCAGCACCCTGAGCGGCGATACGGTAAACATCCAGTCCGGCCAGGATACCACCGTTCAGGGCAGCAATGTGGTGGGCACCCGGGATGTGGCACTCCATGCCGGCCAGCATCTGAACATCACCACGGCCGAAGAGAGTAATCATCAGTTCACCCAGAAAGAAGAGAAAAAATCCGGCCTGATGGGCACTGGGGGCGTGGGCTTTACGATGGGCAGTTCGGCGTTCAAACAAGCCCATGACAGTGATGCGACTGTGCAAAAAGGCAGCACCGTGGGCAGCAGTGACGGCCAGGTCACCTTGCGTGCCGGCGAACAGGCCACTGTGCATGGCAGCGATATCATTGCCGGCAAAGATATAGATATTGAAGCCAAAGACGTGGTGATGACGGCCGCGAAAAACAGCCATACCGAACTGAGCCAAACCGAGCAGAAGCAGTCAGGTTTGACGCTGGCACTCTCCGGGGCGGTGGGCAGTGCCGTTGACACTGCCGTCAAAACGGCCAATGAAGCCAAAGACACAAAAGACAGCCGCTTGCAGGCGCTGAAAGGCACGCAGGCGACGCTGTCCGGGGTGCAGGGCTACCAGGCGTGGCAGCTCAGTGAGGCTGAATCCGCAAAAGCCGATGCGATTAACCAGGCGGGCGGGGAGGCTAAAAAACCGACCGACACCATTGGTATCCAGCTTGCTTATGGCAGCCAGTCGGCGAAATCAGAAACCCGCACGGAACAGATGCAGTCACAGGGCAGCAGCCTGAGTGCCGGGCAGGATATTCGCATTAAAGCCACCGGAGACAATTCGGTTTCTGACAGTGGCGATATTCTGGTCAAAGGCAGCAGCCTGAAAGCCGGGCATGATATTGATATGGCGGCGAAACGCGATATCGTGCTGGAATCGGCTGAAAATACCCAGACTACCCGGGGTGAGAACAGCAGCAAAGGCGGCAGTGTCGGCGTGGGGCTGACCGCCGGACAGGGCGGTTACGGCATTAAATTCTCGGCCAGTGTTAACAAGGGAAAAGGCCATGAAACCGGCGACGGGGTGACCCATACCGAAACGGGGGTTGATGCCGGTCATCAGGTCAACCTGAAATCGGGGCAGGATACGACGCTGAAAGGGGCACAGGTCAGCGGGGAGACAGTGACAGCCGATGTTGGCCGCAACCTGCACCTGCAAAGTGAACAGGATAAGGACAATTACGACAGCAAGCAGGAAAATGTCAGCGCCGGAGCCAGCTTCACCTATGGCTCGATGAGCGGTTCGGCCAGTGTGAATGCCAGCCGTGACAAGCTGCACAGCACGTTTGATTCGGTGAACGAGCAGACAGGCATTTTTGCCGGCAAAGGCGGGTTTGATATCAAGGTCCGGGAACACACCCAGCTTGACGGTGCCGTGATTGCCAGCACGGCGGATAAGGATAAAAACCGACTTGACACCGGCACACTGGGCTTTAGTGATATCCAGAACAAGGCGGAGTACAAAACGGAGCACCAAAGTGTCGGTATCAGTACCGGCGGTGCGGTGGGCAGTCAGTTGGGCACCAATATGGCGTCAAATATACTGGCCGGCACCAATAAGAGTGACAGCCAGTCGTCGACCACGCATGCGGCGGTCAGTGACGGCACGATTGTGGTGCGGGATGTGGATAAGCAGAAACAGGATGTTTTTACCTTAAGCCGGGATACCGATAACGCCGCCAATGGCCTGAGTCCGATTTTTGACAAGGAAAAAGAGCAGCAACGTCTGGCTCAGGCGCAGGCTATCGCTGAAATCGGCACCCAGGTGATGGATATCTACAATACGCATGAAGCGATTAAGGCGACGAAAGCCGCGACGGAAAAACTGAAAGACCCGCAAACACAGTTGGATCTGAAGAAGGATGCCGAAAAACAACTGAAGGCTGAAGGTCAGGAAATCAATGCGAAAAGCCTTGCTGACCGGGCGTATAAGATAGCCTATGACGGTGCCATCAGAGAGCAGGGCGCCGATATCGGCAGCAGTCAGCGTCAGGCGGTGACGGCAGTCATCGGGGCATTGCA
Organism: Xenorhabdus sp. BG5; assembly: GCF_015163665.1. Lineage (GTDB taxonomy): Bacteria > Pseudomonadota > Gammaproteobacteria > Enterobacterales > Enterobacteriaceae > Xenorhabdus. Next base: position 9,130 of record NZ_JADEUG010000050.1, read on the forward strand.
GGGTCTGGCGGGCGGTGATATCCAATCAGCCATTGCCAGCGGTGCAGCGCCGTATCTTGCCAATGGTGTGAAGGCGCTGACTTATAATGGTAAAGACCACTATGATGATCTGACGCCGGAAGAAAAAGCCACCAACCTGATGGCGCATGCGATTTTGGGCGGGGTTATTGCAGAAATGAAAGGCGGCTCGGCCACTGCCGGGGCAACGGGCGCGGTGGGTGGGGAATTGGCCGCGTCTGCTATTATTAGTGCATTGTACCCGAATAAGAAACAAAGCGAACTGTCACCGGCGGAGAAGGAAACCGTCAGTAACCTGTCCATGCTGGCCGGTGGGATTGCCGCAGGACTGGCGACTAACTCTACAGCAGGGGGGGTGGACGGAGCACAGACGGCGAAAAATGCAGTCGAAAATAATGCCCTGAGTGATATTGTCGAACGTCAGTTATCTGGCGAATCACAGGCTGACAAATACCAAAAGGCGTTAAAACAGATTGAAGTGGCAGAAACTGAGCTTAAGGTACAACACTGTACTGGACTTAGTCCTGATGCTTGTTCGGCCAAAATAGATGCCTACCGGACAGAACTGTTTAAAGGAGCGACTTCTTTCGGAATTGACTTCGTTCCGATTGCAGGTGATATCAAGAGCTTTGCGGAAGCCCAGAGTGCGGTAGAGTATCTGGCAGCAGTTGTCGGTTTGGTACCAGTTGCAGGTGATGCTGCGGGTAAAGCCATCAAAGCGGCAGAAAAAGCGCTGGCGAAAGGGAATGTTGCTGAAGCCTCTAAGTTAATAAACAAAGCCAGTGATGAGATCCAGGCTGTTAAAGCGCTCGACGTTGGCTCCTATAAGGAATTAAAATCTCGAGCAGTCGTGGGGGACAGGTTAGAGCATGATCATATTCCATCGTTTGCAGCACTGAAAAAAGCAAAAGAAAATGAACTGGGCCGTCCTCTTACAAAAGACGAAACAAAATCTCTTTATCAAAATGCTACAGCTGTAGAAGTTCCTAAAGACGTTCATGCTGCGGGGCCAACTTATAAGGGGAAAAATACCCCACAACAAGTTCAGCAAGATGCAGTGAATCTCTGTGGAGCAGTGTGTCGTGATACCGAATCATTAAGAAAGAATATGATAGAGCGTGGTTATGATCCTAAATTGGTTGATGATGCAGTCAAAAAAATCATAGAACGTAATCGTCAGATGGGAGTGACTAAGTGATGATTGATTGGAGCAGATTTACTAGTGCCCTTGGCACAACAGAATCATCTAAAGAGTTTAATGAACTCTGTCTAGCGATAGGAGAACAGGCTGAAATATCACAAGATCCTTCAGAATATAACGATCCAGTTGGGCAAACGACTTATTACAGTTTTGTTCATTCTGGAATAGAAATAGGCTTCCGACAGGGTGTACTAAACCATATTCACTTTTATTTTGATGGTAATGAAGATTATGCCTGTTTTACAGGGTGCCTATTATCTAATATTAGTGAAGGATGGAGTGTAGAGAAAGTAGTACAGGTATTAGGAGAGCCGTTAATGAAAGGGGGAGGCAAAATGGACATGCTCCTTGGTTTCATTAACAGCTGGATAAAATACGAGTATCAAAAATATGCGTTGCATCTTCAATTTAATCAAGATGGTTTATTATGTGGCGGTAGTTTAATGTTGCCATAATTTGTATTAGCTCAAACTTGATAATGCTGGAATGTTCTTCGGTGTCCCGTTGGATGTGGTGATGTCCAATGAGAAAATGACACCGGAGAAAACCGCTGAAATTGTGGCCAGCGGCATCCCGACCAGTGAAGCGAAGGTGATGCAGTATGTGGCGGCTAAGGCATTCTTGACTCTGGCTAAAAATCCTATTTCGGGTAGTAAAGCAGAAGGTTCATCACCGCAATGGAAAGTAGGGGAAGGGAAGTTTAGTCCGAAGGATAAGGACACAGTGACGAATGTTGAGCATCCGGTTGGTAAGTTTGATGGGAAGTCATTGTCGAATGGAAAAACAGAAAATGTTGCGAAGAATAGTGAGTTGTCAACAGGGACTGTTTTCGATTCCATTAAAGGCACCCAGCCAATGTATCCTGGCTCCGTAATTCCTAAATCTTTTGAAATGTCATTACCGAACGGGAAGAAAGTCTGGGTACATGGAAATGCTACCGAACATATGGTGGAGTACGCAGCATCAAAAGCTGTTACGCATACGCCTGAAGCTGTGAGACTGGCTAGTCAACAAGAACTAAGAAGTTTCCAATCTGCTGTAAATACTGCCACAAAAAACAAAATGCCATATGGTGAGAGAATTACTGTAGATGGCTGGCAACTAGAAATTAAACCACCACGAACAGCAACTGAGTTGCCAACGATCATCCATGCCCGTTATGTAGGAGCACATTAAATGGATATAGAAATTAAAAACCCTATAAACATTACATTAGATGTAATAGAGCTTGATGAGCATGTACCGTCAATGAAATTTAATCTTACAATCCGAGTAGATAAGTTTGGATATAGTTTAGACGTGGACATGCAGCTATGGATAGAATGTCAATGTTTTGACTCATTTATCGACAACTTACGTAGAAATGATATAGCTCGTCTTAAAGATATGAATGGGGTTTTTGAATTGCTATTAAACCCTGTTCAGGACTCACTTGAATGGTCATGTGCCAAAGAAAATCTAGATGGTTATATCACATCAGCAAAAGGAAGAGAAAAGCTGACCGATGAGTCGAAATGTGCATTGTACGAGGCATTTAATGATTATCCTAAGTGGTGGTAATCAATAAATACTGATCCCAGCTAAGCTCTGGGATCTCCTTTTAGCGGTCAATCATTCTCAACCAGCCGGATAATCAGCTGCCCCCGTTCAACGGTGATGTTCACCGGCTGCCCGGTGGCAAAGCCCGCTTCTTCCAGCCAGTTGCCTTTAAGGTGCAGGCTGGGATGCTGGCTGTAATAACGGGTCATGCCAGTGTGTCGGTCGGCGTGACATCGGCTGATATAGCCGACTTTATAGCGGCGTTGCGCTTTCGAACCGCCTGAATTTACATTACAATCGCGTTCAGCCATAAATCAACTCCTACATAGTTGGTTGTGTGGTCAGCGGCTATCATGAGGTGCGAACTCATGGTAGCCGCGTCATCTCAGCGCTTGGCGCTCTTCATAACAACTTTTTCCATCATTGACTTGGTAACAAAACTGTCAATCACCATAATCAACGCTTTTTGCTCCTCATCGGATAAACTGATGGCTGAATCAAAAGGAAACTTATCTATAGTTGAAGAGAAATTAGGGTTAACTAAAGGATATTTATCCAATTCAGATACAGGGGTTTTTTATATACCAAGGAGTGAATTTAAGAATTTGAATATACCATCTGGTAATGAAAATGGAGCTAATCAATATTGGTTACCTGGTGGTAACCCTCCCGGCCAGTCTCCAACGCGACCAGTTTGAAGAAGATGCGGCAACGGATATTACGGTACTGGAAACCCCGCTCTCACGCCTGCATCTCATGGAAGAGGCGCCCCTGGTGTGCTACCTGAATGATGGCCACGTGCCGATAGATAACAACCGGGCGGAAAATGCGATCAGGGGTGTGGCTGTGGGGCGAAAAAACTGGCTGTTTGCGGGCTCATTAGCCGCCGGGCAGCGGGCCACCATGGTGATGAGTTTGCTGGAAACGGCCCACGCGAATAGCCATGAACCCAGGGTCTGGTTACGTGATGTCCTCCGTCGGTTACCCAGCTGGCCGAACAACCGATTGAATGAACTTCTGCCCTGGCCTGAAAACCCGTTTAGCTAGATCCCACTTTGTGCTTATCTGGCAATGCAAGGTGAGATCACCGGACGGTTACAGTTATTTAACGAAAATGTATTATTGAATTGATTTATGACTTTTCTTAATCCAGGGGGGATATCCATTTTCTGTCTTTTTATATTTCATGTTGGAATTGCATTAGCTTAATGTTCATGAGCTGTATCACAAAAAGCTAAATGACTTAATGCCATTTCACTCAAGGTGACTTACACTAAAAGTGCTATACTTGTCATGTTCTATTATATTAAACTTTCTTGTTTATGGTAGTAGACAATTTATAGAAGCCTCAATGGTCGAAGCCATTGAGGCTTCGCCGTTTATGGTGATGGGAATACACAGCTCCGGATCTGATCTACCTATTACATTTAGTTTTTTCGCTATTGAATTAATAATAAAAAGAGTTAAATTGAAAAAATTTAATCTATTCTCAAATGAATAAGGAAAAGTGATGAGTGATGCCGATAAAAATGATAAGAGAAAGAAAATTCAAAAACGATCCAGTCATTTTATTCCTTACAAAACGACGTATGATTTGCGTTTAAATAAAAGAGAACTCAATTTAATCAACATACTGATGCAGATCCAGGGTTATGAATATGGCTTTTTTACCGTGTTAGGGGTTCGTCCTTTATCGCAACGGGGTAACCATAAAAACAGTGCCATCTATGTCGTGCGGTGCCGATGTGGTAAATACGCAGTCAGGACACTCAAGGCAATCAAAAATCCGGCGAATGTGGCTGATATGTGTGAGCATTGCCTTCATCTGTACAACCTGAGGCGCAGAAACCTTTTTCTCACGACAGGAAAAGAGGTCGATTTGTCAGAATTAACCGGCATTAAATATAAACATCCTTTAGAGATTAAAGGATAAGGGAATGGTGTTCCCGATAGGTTACGGACTATGAGTTTAAGACCGTATTTACCCTGACGTTGGGACTTTTTCGCTGAATTTCTCACCTTAATATCGAACAAAAGTTTGACCTTGCTCAGTCCAACCGATAAGGTATTAACTGTTACTTATGATCCCTCGCCTGCAAGGATCAGCGCTAAGCGGCGAAGTAAAAACTCCCGTAGCCTGCAAGGGAGTGCATACCATGCGGTACATCTGCGCACTTTTGGAAGCAGATATCATCAGACCAATAACCCCGGTTGGTGATGAAAGTTTCCCGGTGTGATTCACCACCGGCTACCGACATAACCGGGCAGAATATGCCCCACCTCAAGCTAATCGATACAGTGTTAACCGATACAACATTCACCCACGTTTTGTATCTATCACGATAAACGTCCTGAAAACGGCGCGGCGTCACTTGTGTTTGAGCGGAGCGATGACCAAGTGACGCTGCCAAGCGTCAACGTCCAGAGCACGTCCGGTCTGGCTTTACGAACGATCTGAACCATACTTTACTCAGTGTCACCACTTTTCATTGGCATTTTTTTTTGCCTTAATTCACTTATTTCGCTTATTTTTCACCCACTGCCTTGTAACAGGCCGATGCAGTAAAGAAAGGAGTATCACACGTCACGAATAATGAGGCGTTCATCCTGACTGAGTTCAGGCACTGAACGGGGAGTATTCCACCGCCGTGCTGAGCACGTAGCGAACTCCTGCAAAAACTCACCGCAACCTCTCGCCCTGTATACACATTATCTGACGTACCACGGAACGGTAAACCTAACCGACACGCAGGGAAAATGTTTCGAAATGAGTAAAATAAGTCTGAAAAACAAAGGGAAAATACGGATAGCGAAGCGATTACGAACGAGAACAAACAACAAAGATTGATTTCGCCGTCTGTATTCTTCCCTGAGTTTATGCGCTCTTGAGAGGAGTTATAGCCGTTAAACTTAGTCGCTCGGTTATTGTATTAGGTAAAACAATCATTTAAAGTATTCCCGCCATTGGCAAAATCCAATGGTGAGGGATTTGCACCCCTGTAATGATCAACCCACTGGTAGGATGTTTCTGCCAGTGCGCCTGCGTTCGCCTTTTCTATGGCGGTTCAGGCAGGGGAGGCTTCGGCCTCGCCGGATCGGTTGATCTCCGGTAGTGCAAACCCTGCTTGAATCGCCACCATCAATATTAATTAATGGAAGGGATAGCAGGAATGAATAACAACAATGTTCAAAACGACTGGCATCAGGCCGATATCATTGCAGCATTACGTAAGCGCGGTACAACCTTAGCCGCGCTCTCTCGTGAAGCTGGACTCAGTTCATCAACACTCGCAAATGCACTCAGCAGACAGTGGCCTAAAGGCGAATGGATCATCGCTAACTATCTTGAAACCCATCCTTCAGAAATCTGGCCGAGCCGTTATTTTGATCGGCATGGTCAGCTTATTGAGCGTAAAGTTCGCAGTAAGCCACAGGAATAACCCGCTGTAATTTGTGATCGATGTCTTAAAAATGAACATTTTTTATCTTAAGCCCTGAGCGTGAAATGGCAGACAAATTTGACCATTTTTAACCATCACGGCTTTTTTGCTTTAAGATGCTTAAAAAGCACACAATTAGTGATATAAATAATAAAAATCATTCATATATGAAATAAAAAGCAAGCAAAAAAATCTGGGGGCATTAAAAGGGGCATAAAAGAAAAGTGAGGTTATAGACTTTGATTATTCAACAAGTTATAATGTTTTTCGATTCCGCCTCCGGCACCAAGTTTCCATGCGGGTTTGTCGTAGGTTGTTAAATTTCCTGACAAAAGCGCAAAAAAGAATCAATCGTTAATTAAATGTTAAAGCCTAATCAGTTCAATTTGTACTGTTAAGGTTAATTAGAACATTTAAGACAAGATGACAGGGTAGCTGTTTTAACAGTTGCCCTTTTCTCGTTTAAGGTAATGATTTCAGTAATTGATTCTGATGTCAAGTCAGGTGTAAACTACACGGGATGCCAGATCGGTATCAATAATCTTTTCATACCATCAATGTTGATGCAGGG
>NZ_JADEUG010000051.1 GCF_015163665.1 Xenorhabdus sp. BG5
CGTTATTGGATGGAAAACGACTCTGGGCAGAAAAGAATTTAACCCAGATTTAACCTGACAGACACCTGTATAAATAACCGGTAGTTGTCAGATCTAATCTGGACTAATACACCTTATCCAGAATTCAGGTTAGTACTAAGTGGTTGGGATGCATTCATTACATTCTCCCATTTCATTTTCAAAGGTGATCGTTTAGGTGATTACCAAAATCGAAAACAAGGTCAATGCGACGGAAGCAACGCTGCGGATACAATCGTCGAAACTTTCTCAAGCAGCGCATCAACCTCCACCAATATGCGCTCATCATTCAGCCGATTGAGAAACTCTACTTTACCCTTAGAAAAATCACGGCCTATAACGATCCGCAAAGGCAAACCGAGGATATCCGAATCTTTCAGCAGCTCTCCAGCCGAGCCTTTGCGGTCATCAACCAGTACTTCTACGCCTTTTTCGGCGAGTGACGCCGCAAGTTTCAATGCCTCAGGCTGCAACGCGGCTTTCAGCGCGACCAAATGAACATGGAACGGCGCAACTTGCAATGGCCAAATCAGCCCCGTTTGCGGATCGCTGTTCTGATCGACCAATGCGGCGATGACCCGCGTAGTGCCAATGCCATAGCACCCCATCTGGAAAGGACGGAAAGTCTGCGTGCTGTCATTGACGCCGGCGTTAAGCGCCCTGGAGTACTTGTCGCCCAGTTTGAAAATATGTCCGATTTCAACGCCGCGGCACTGTTTAAGCGGGATGCCGTCCGGCCCCAGTTCTCCCACTTTCGCCTCGCGAATATCAATGTACTCGGGTAAAGGAAAATCTCGGCCCGGCTTAACTGACAGCGCGAATTTGTTTGGCTCACCGGCTCCGGTCAGTAACGACGTCAGCCCCTCAAGACTTTTATCGGCCACCATTTTCAGATCCGCGACAGCGCCGAATGGTCCAAGAAAAGCAGGTTTAGCCGCAATGAGGCTATTGATTTCAGCATCGTCGACCAGCCCCGCATCCAGACCGCCAAACGCGTTCGCTAGTTTGACAAGATTCACATCGCCATCCCCTCGCATCAATACGGCGACGCGCTCTTTGCTGCCCGCATGGTGAATGTCATACAACGCCGTTTTCATCGTCGATGACGGAGAAAATCCATACTCCGCCGAGACTGCTTCCAGCGTGCGATGATTCGCTTCAACAATGCGTTTTTCCGCCTCAGGCACTCGGATCGGTTCAGCCGGCAGGGAGGCTGCCTTTTCCAAATTGGCCGCATAGGTATCATTGAACAGCAGCGTATCTTCGCCGGCTTCGCTGATCGACATGAACTCTTCCGAACTGGCCCCGCCTATCGCGCCGCTGTCCGCCTGAACGGTAATGTAATTGAGGCCTAACCGCTCAAAAATAGCCTGGTACGCTTGACGCATCTTCTGATAAGAAACGTCCAACCCCGCTTCGTCGATGTCGAAACTATAGGCATCCATCATGATGAATTCACGGGTTCGCAGCAGGCCGGAGCGCGGACGCAGTTCATCGCGAAACTTCATATTTTGCTGGAACAAAATAAGCGGCAGCTGCGCTGAAGACACGATCATTTTCTTCGCCACGTCGCATACCGCTTCCTCCGCCGTAGGCGATAAACCGAACTCCCTTTCTTTGCGATCGGTCAGTTGGAACATCAATTTTTCGTGGCGATACACGTCCCAACGGCCCGACTGCTTCCAAAGCTCGGCGTTTTGAAGAATTGGCAGCCGGACCTGGCTGCCCCCTTCCTTGGTGATCTCTTCGGCAATCAGCGTGGAAACTTTTTGCTCGACGCGATACATCAGGGGAGAAAAGTAAAAAATACCTGCCGCATGCTGGAAAAGATAACCGCCTCGAAGCAACCAAGCGTGAGAAATTGAATCGACACCGGCAGGCATCTCTCGCGCCACACGGATCCCCATTTGCGACGCCAAAAGCACAGAGGTCATGTTTTCTCCTTTACTCAATTAATATATATATTTCAAGCTAGCATATTACTCGTCAGCAAGCCACCTGTACCGCTCCAGCATGGCCTGCAGCCAGGCTGACGAATACAGGCTCTTTCGTCCCCAAAGATTGAGAGAAAGGCTACCGTCGTCGCGCTCAAAGACGATCAGCTCAAGATGACGCATTAATATTTCCTCTTTGCTCACGAAAGGAATCAAGTCTGAATTTTCCGTGTCGTCTTCCGGCTCACCTATTTCATATTCAATACCTTTCCACTTCGACGGCTTTTTAAAGTTCTGGTAGAGGAAATAGGACGTAAACGCGTTATTAAGACCTCGCTGAGTGAAGGGGTCAACATGTTCCACCAGTTCGGTAATCGGAAAACGCATCCCCGCCTGTACCATGAATGTCGCCTCGCGCGCCGCCGTTAAAGCGCTGGAAAACGGACATACCTCTGTGCGGGTGGTCTTCGGCACCAAAGGCGGGCGGCCCAGACAGACGCTGATATTGGATAGGGAAGCCTTACAACACGCTATTGCCTACGCCGAATGCGAGCAGGCGGGTCGCAGCGGCAAACTGATTGATAAACCGACGGTTATTCAGGCCATAGATCGTTACCGGTATATTGTCAGAAGGGCAGGTCTGAGCGGCAAGAAAGCCCCACACAGTATGCGCTATCATTTTGCTCAGCAATCTGGTGAACATTACAAAGCGCAGGGTTTCAGCGAGCAGGAAGCACAGGCACTGGTGTCGATGGATTTAGGGCATGGCGATGAGCGAGGACGATATATCAGGCAGGTGTATTACCGGAATATTGAGGGTGAATAAGCTGTATTGGATCATACACGGTCTGCTGCTTTGGTCATTGGAATACAGGGTGGGATCTCCCCTTGAAATTGATTGCCTTTTAATCAAAAAAGACACTTCTACGTAAAAAGATTGCTTTTTATACAAAGTGGAATCCCGCCCTGCATTGGAATACGAGCAAACCAACCTTGACACTTAGCCGATTATTCACATGTTAGCCCTAACCCGTTTCTGCCTCATGGTGAGTTTTAAACACTGTTACATTTGGTTGGAGACCCAAGTGGCATCTAAAAAATAGACCGTGTTGATCCAAAATTGGCGTCTTGCGATAAGTCGTTTTATGATTGAATTTGGTGACCGCTTGGACTGCCACGATCTAATCGTAAGTAGCGATTACAAAAAATAATAAACAAGGTATTTATTTTATTAAGAAAAAAATCCTTCAGAGTATGGAAATAAATTATAATCTTTTCTATTAAAATTAATTGATATATATCAATATAACGTTTTTTAAAGTGCGGATGACCGTATTTTCTATGTTTGACAGCTTAAACAGTATGTTGGTTATCTAATCCACCCTTGCCACTTGATTTTCATTCGAGTATGAAAGCCAATAATAAGCTCTATTATCAGGCATTTCTTCCTTTTTAATAAAAACGTCTGCATTATCTTTTGATATGACGTAATGCTTAATATATTTTTTCCCCTTTTTTCTAACATCAAAATTTAATGCTAATGTTTTTTCGGAGTCAGAAATATAAATATAATGCTCAAGATGAACAATTCTGTTGTCTTTAACAAAGATGATTTTTGAAAATATATCCAAATCCACGTCAATTTTTAAGTTGATAAAACTTTCAACAGCTTTACGCTCAAATCCATTGTCTATTATATACATGTAATCCCACTTAAACGGTGTGATGTTTTTCATATTGACAATACATTCATCATTAACATGGCAATATTTATCAGTATAATCAAATATACCTTCAGCTATATTAATCTCCCTGCAACTGGATAAATAAAATACAGAGAAAAAAATAATAAACAAAGTAACTAATTGACTTTTTCGCCCTAGCAAATAATTGTCTGGGTTAAAAACTATCATCATCGCCTCTCTCTACGTTGCCCATTCATATAAAAAAGTCGGCTTTTTGTCGGCGGGAGTACCGCGCTTAATGGCATATCCATGACAACCGAAAAAGCCGAGCTTAAATTTACATTATTTTTAAGTCGTTATCATTGATAATCGACAAAGGGTTCTTTTCGCTTCCCGGCCGCTAACTGTTCGGGTGAAAAACCTTCATTATCACCTCTATCAAATTGACTCTTCATATAAGAAAACTGTTCATCTGAAATTTTCTCTTTCACCACTGAAAATCCAGAGGCATTTTCTTTGGCAACATAGAGACCTTCTTTATGAAAGTGGTTTAATACTGCTTTAGCCTGCTCTTTCATTGACGTATTGGCGTTTGCCATGCCAATTTGGCGGCCTGTTCGGTTATTCAGCATATCAATCGTTTCATCAGCATCTGCGGACGTTTGGAAATGGCGAACACTCAAATCTAACGTGTCATATCGTTCATGTGCATCAGCCTCACGAGAGGCTATTTCCTTACCGTATTTAGCGGTAATTGCAGATTGCCATAGTGTATGTCGAAAGGCATTAACCTGACTACCCTCCCTGCGATCATTGTCCTGGAGTATTCCGTGAGGGTTTGTCTCACGCGATCCCTGCGTTGAAAAACGCAGTGCGCTAGTTGTAATATTCGTACTGCCTTGAGAAATCCCCCCTATATTGAAGACCTTGTCTAGGTTACTAACGCCAAACATGTATTGTTGTATGTCTCGCTGCAAATTAGTTTTCTTTCCCGAGAAGAAATCATATTGGTTTTTAACAATATCTTTATGGTCGCTATCGCTATATTCACTTTTAAGAAAATCTGTAGTTAACTTACCAATATGTTTTACATATGTACTCATTTGACCAGATTTATCGAACTCTTTGACAAGTTCATCTAGTACGAAAATATTTTTTAATGTTGGAGCCATATTGTTATATAATTCTTTAATAGCTGAATTAAAATCCCTTTTACCCCATTGGGAACTCCTTCCAGTACCTTCCACACTACCCATATGGTGGTAAAAGTTATCATATTTTGATTTCCTGGATTCATTTCCATAAGCAAATATTTGTAATGTAGTTTGAGCATTAGATGATAAGCTCTTAAATGAACCTATTCTATTATCTAGTAAAAATCTATCTTCAAAAAGCCCTTTTAGATTATCCATGGTTGAATAAAACCGCTTACCTTCAAGCATAGATAAATGGCTCATCACAACAGGCGCTGTAGAGTTAAACATATTTTTGATACTTAATAATGGTCGAGTCAAAAACAGACTACTTTTCGCTATCGCGAGAGCCTCACCACCCGGCCTATTACGATATTTGTCCAATAGTCCTAATGCCTTCTTTATTTCACGTTCTATAAAAGGACACTGTTTTCTTGAACAAACTGGACATATTCCTTCCTTTCCATTATCTCCCCAACGCTTAGTTATATCATGAACGCTCATTCCTCCATCTGGTGCGTAAAGGGCACCATCCGTTAGAGTGTAAATCGACTTCGCATATCCACCATACCCAATACCAGGAAAAATGTTAGGAGTAGATGGCATAAAACTAGATTTCAATCTGTTTAAAACGTCTCTCCCGCTGATTGTCGCCGGGATAATTTTAAGAATTCTCTTTCCATCCGCAGTATATGGAATACCATTTTCATAGTATGCAATTAAATTATATGACATATCTATATCCTTAACTTATTTATTTTCAAGATAAAATTAATCCCTTGATTGAAAGGGCAAGAAAAATTTATATCAACTCTAATTTTAAAATCAATAAATACAAATTATAAAAGTAAGTATGAGATTATTTTTTGATAAATTTATTTTTAATTTTAAAGTAGAATTATTTATTATATAAAACCCAATAAAATAGCGAGCAAATATTGCAAGATTATGAATTTAAGCATTCAATTCTTCTAATGCTTACTCTAATCGCATATTAAGAGAGTAAAGATCACCAACATTGCCAAGATTATGTGGATTATTAATAGGTAGTAATGGAAAATCTGGTGGAGTCCAATGGTTATTGGGAATTTTAATATTTGGGAAATAAATTTCTGTATAATGAGTAAGACTCCATCCATCTAGATCAGTGCTTGTTGTCCATCTATTACCGAGATCAACCACACTGCCTGGAGAAAATGTCATTCCATTAAGAATGGAACCAGAATTAATACTAAACATAAAACCTCTTTTATAAGTTTTAAAATTTATTAATTTTAAAATACATTTTATCAAAAATAAGATCATAAATTAATCTCATTCATCACTTATAATATTAGACTTTTATTTTTTAAATTTTAACTTATGCGCGGTGTAAGGTTGGTGTTACAAATCCAATAAGTCATCAAGAAAAATTAATTTCAAATTGGTCGCCATAACCCGCCACCAGTGGGATTTTGCCTGTCTCCAGACGATTTCAATCAAATTCAACTCTGGACTGTAGGCGTAATACCGCTCGCTTAAGTACGAGCGGGTCTGTTCATAATACGGGCAAAATGTTGGCATAGAGAGGTAAGTAGTTATGGATGGGTATTTTTACATCCTATCTGTACACCCCGGTATCGAAGATATTGATAAAGAGTAACTTTGCTGATCCCCAAATTTTCCGCTATTTCGTTTACGCTTAACTCGCCTTGTATATACAGATCCTCAGCTGCAATTGCTTTCTTTTTTGCCACTGCATTTAGCCCTTGTGGACGGCCACCCGAACGTCCCCGTGCTCTCGCTGAAGCCAAACCTGCCGGTGTTCGCTCAACAATCAGATCCCGTTCAAACTCAGCTAATGGGGCAAATAGATTAAATACCAGCCGACCTTGTGCATGGGTTGTGTTTACGGGATCTTGAAGACTTTTCAGATCAACGCCTTTTTCCATTAGCTGATTCACTAACCCAATCAGATGCCGAAGAGAACGACCTAGGTCATGCTCCCAATAATTAGATATTGTGATAAACTTCCCATTTTTTATTATTGGTGAGATATGGCTAAAGTTGATGTGGTTTGTCGTTACTGTCACAAAGCAGAGGATGTTAAAGGACATGGAAAAGGAAGTCGTGGTCATCCTCGTTATCACTGCTATGCCTACCGCAAAACCTTTCAGCTGAACTACACCTATCAAGCCTGTAGGCCCGGTATGAAAGAGCAGATTGTCGATATGGCGCTGAATAACGCTGGCGTTAGGGACATAGCTCGCGTCCTGAAAGTCGGTATTAACACGGTCATCCGCACTTTAAAATCTATGGTTCCCCTCCTTTTTGCAACACTCATTTTTGATGAATTTTGGCTTGCTTAAATCTATCCGGCGTCATGATAGGCCATAATGCCTGCGCCTCGATGAGTTTCGCACCTGATGGACCTGAAAAAACTCTCGGCTTCAAGAGCCATTTTTAATGCCAGGTTTCTCATCAGGCCGATAGGCCGTTCATGTCATCAATTATCAGTCTTCGCAAAACCAGTGAGGGTAACGTTTAAACCTGTTCACAGATGCCAGCTTTAGGTGTTAAATACCGTGTGTTGGGTTGTGATAGCCCAGGCTATCCGAGCCAATTTATTAGCTAACGCACAGGCCACAACATTGGAATGCTTTCGTTCAAGTTGCCCTCTAACCCAGTCAGCCAGTTTTCCTGAATAATGTTCCAAGTGTAGCATAAACGACCGGGCACAGAGCACCAACAATTGTCGCAGCATCTTGTTGCCCCGTTTACTGATACCCAATCAGATAAGGGGGAAGTTCATGTTCAGCCAGTACAGTGGCGAGACGTTTTATCACGGCAATCCCTTTGGGCATGCGGATACCAAACTCAAGCAGGAAGGCCTGCATCTGATTGGTCGTTTTAACTTTATCCCGGACCAGCGATTCCCGGACACGGTGCAGGGCCCGCATGGCTTGTTGGGCTTCTGTTCTGGGCTGAACAAACCGCATTGAGGGCCGTGAGGCGGCTTCACAGATGGCTTCAGCGTCAATAAAATCATTCTTGTTACTTTTGACGAAGGGACGGACAAATTGCGGAGAAATCAGCTTTGCCTCATGCCCCAAATCAGCGATCTGCCTTGCCATGAAATGTGCGCCAGCACAGGCTTCCATCACTACCGTTGCCGGAGAGCAGTCGGCTAAGAATTCCATCAATTTAGTTCGGGTGAATTTTTTACGTAGAAGGCCTTTTCCCGATTGATCTTGGCAATGAACATGGAAAGAATGCTTGCCCAGATCGATGCCAATAAGTGCGATGGTGTTCATGATGGAAGCCTCTTATCAAAGATAATCACCCTACTAATATACTGCCGTTAGAGTGAGGGGAACCATCTTGTATCTTGAAACCCGTATAGAATAAATAATTATGGGTTTGGCAAGGTTCATGTAGTCCGATGGATCCCTCCATTAAACTCGAGCCAAGACACGTAACCACGCTGCCGCTTGCGGAAAGTCACATCCAAATTATCTGCGAAATAGACGAGCAATGAGCATTTGTCGATAACAAAAAAATCAGCGCTGGTTCTGGTATGCTTAGAAATATGAAACAGATAGTGGAACATGTATTCGGTGATCGCAGCAGAAAAACGCTGGAAAAACTGTTAGCACTCCTGTCTCCTTTCGATATCCAGTTCTACTGTACAGATGATTATGCCGTTTACGATTGCCTTCCGGAGGAAAAGCACCTCAGAGGAAAGAAATTTACCCAACGTATCGAAAGGACTAACCTCACCTTGCGTATCCGCATCAAAAGGCTAAATCGAAAAACGATAGGTTATTCCAAATCAGAACAAATGCATGACAAAGTGATAGGAACGTTTATTGAGCGTGAATACTACTTTCTTTAGGCGATCTAACTATTGAGTTTATGACCTAAAATTGGAACGGGTAGATTGCAATCTCATCAATTCAAATAACGCCATAGCGCTTCTGACATTATTTTTTTGTCTCGGAAAATGAATTACGCATTGACCTTATGATTTCCGTTCATTAGCGTGGTCAGGCTTATCGATGATCCGGTCGCTTGTCAGGATCGCCTTCGGGCAGCGACACCCACACGCCCGTAGCCTGCAAGGGAGTACACACTGTGTGGTACATCTGCCCACCTTTGGAAGCAGATATCGTCTTTGTTGTTGATGATGAAGGTTATTTAATCCACTCTGGCATGACGCCAGCCACCCAACGGGGAATACGTTTCCCGTCGGGCAATGTGTTCTCCGTTGTTTTCAGGGAGTCCACAATGCAACAAAACGAAATCAGGACAACGGTGCATTCTGTACCGGTGTCTGAATTGTCCCCTTTTGAGGCAGTTTTTCCGCGAACCAATTCACTGGAATTGATATTGCTGGAGCACACGGTCATTAAAGCGGCGGTCGCGCTGTGTGTGGATTACCGGTGTGATACATGGCAGTGCCGGAAAGTGTCGGACAAAATTGCCTATGCCGTGCCGACACGCGCTGACACGTATGTGGTCAAAAACGAGACCACCGACTTTAACGGCGAGGTGTCAGCGGATACGTTCGGGCTGATGGTCACCCTGAGCGTACTGGGCTATCTGACGGCACTGATAAAGCAGGATGAAATCGCTGAACGGTTGTGTGATTTGCGGGAATACGCGCTGCAACATCCCCAGGCCCCGTGTATTCGGGAGGCTTTAGGTTTAGCGGGGTCATGACGATAATTTAATCCACCCTGGCATTACGCCAGCTACCCGGACGGGGAACATGCTTCCCGTCGGGCAGGGTGTTCTCCGTCTTTTTTATTTAAGGAGAACATGATGCAAAAAAGTGAACTTATCATGCTGGACAGTCCCGCGCTGTCTGCGGCATTTCCCGGCAAAAAACCGCTGGAGCGGTTGTTTTTGGGGTTTCTGATTGCCAATACCGCTGCGCATTTATGTGGTGAATACCGGTATGAATGCTGGGACAGGCGGGATGCCTCTGAACAGCTGACTTATCTGGTGCCAACATCCGCCGGCACGTATTCTGTTTGTTTGCCGGATAGTGCGTTAACCGTCACGCTGTCTGCTGATGCGTTCGGGCTGGCGGTGACGACAGCGGTGTTTGCCCGTATCGCGGTACTGGATGAACCCAATGAGGATGCCTGTCGGTTCCGCGAATTGCGGGAATATGCGCGGCAACACCCGGAAACCGAACTGATACGTGCAGTACTGGATTTAAGAATGCCAGATAAGGTGCTGAGTCCCTCATTAATCCGCAGTGTCAATAATAATCATAACTGACGTTATCAGCCCATGATGCTGTTAACCCTTTTCTTAAGCGCCTGACCAGGGAGCCGAAAACACCTTCCCGGTCTCGGGCGGGTGTTTTCTTTATTTGACCTCAAATCAAGGAAATACCGATGAACCCCATTTTTTTACCGGCACCGGATGACACCGGTCCGGCATTACGTGAAGACATTTTTACCGTACAGGTCACCGGCCTGATGCAGCACCCGCAAATGCCGCAGCTTCTGCGGGAAGATACCCTGACCGTGTGTGAAGCGGCCTCGGTCACAGAAGCCGTGCAGCGCCTGAAAGTTATCCATCTGCTGGGTGACTGGCCGGTGCCGGAAACGTTATCTCATCAAGCGAAGTGCATTTTTTTCCCGCTGACCGTCATGATTTATGACGCCCGGGATGAAAAAGTGCTCGGCGGCCGATGCTATGACGAGATTGTCTGGGCACAGCCGGTGACACTGGCCTCAGAACGCCTGTCACTGGAAAAGCAACAGCAGCAGTTGTGCCAGTCAGCCGTGTTTGAGCAGGGCTGGCAGAATACAGAGGCGGCCCGGGTATTGTGGCATAAGGCGCATTTGTTGGCGCTGCATGTGGTTTCATCCGGTTACCAACAGTGTCGTGAAGTGCAGGATATTCTCCGGCACGGCACGACAGTCAGTATTTAACCCGTGAGGGATGACGATGGCACCTTTACGTTTAACTGCCTGGCAGGTGATTGCCGGCTCGTTGCTGAAGCGGCATTTTGGCCTGAACCTGGCTGATACGGCACTGTGTGAAGCGGACACCGTGGCTGAACTGATGGCTCATGGCGTTCAGCCCTTTGAAGCTATCAACGAGTTAGTGGATAAATACGATTTAACCCGGCTGAGTGCGCAGGATATGAGCAGTACACCGTATCTGGGTATTCATGATGAGCTGAGGGTGCTTTTCGACTGCGGGATTACCGAGGCACTGCTCAGTCAGGACAACGAGTCACCGTCCGAATAACCCCTTTTTTTAATCACCCCTCGGGGGAATGGTGCCCTGATGGCGCGGTTCCTCCGGTTTATTCTTATTAATCCAATGAGGAACCTCACCATGGCAGAATGGGTTACCAATCAACTGGACATTACCGGCAAATCGGTGTGTATTGACGTGATGCAACAATGGGTCTGCGGTGAAGAAATTCCCCGTTACCGCCAGGCGGTGCTGCAAAGCCTGCGGCTGTTTCTGGCCGGCTGTGCGGGGATACTGAAACCCACTAAACCGCAAACCTATACACCGTATCCGGCGTTAGCCCGTGGTACAGCGGCACCGACGGCGCAGAATCTGGCTTTTGACCAGTGGCTGACATTGTTGCAGGATAATGTGCCGTTAAACAGCGATAACATTAAACGGACAGATAATCTGTACCGCCAGTCCAGTCTGAGCCTGGTGCGCTGGGAAAACATCCCGGCGCCGGCGCGTGACAGTATCGCCCGTCTCCTGACCCGCCAGTATACCGACTGGTTTGGGATGGTGAGCTGGTCTGAGACGCCCGATATCGGCGCGTGCTGGGATAAGCTGAACACTTACCCGGCGTCGGCGCAGCCCTGCGATATGCTGATGATAATGCCAACCCGGCTGGCGACTGAGATTAACGGTCACAGTGGCTTGCTGAAAGGGATTGCAACTGCGGCGCAGTTTTACGACGCGCAATACGGTATGGAATGGCCGTTGGGTCACCATGTCCGCTGGGAGCGTTGCCATGTCAGCTGCTTAACTGTGCGCTTTGATTCTCCCTGGGCTCCGCCTTCAGCCGAACTGATGGGGGAACTGTCACTGGTGTTTGACTGTGAAATTCGCCACGGGTACAGCGGATTGTCAGGCCAGCTCAAAGGCTACGATTGCTATGACCAGGGCGAGCATGTGGACAGTGGCAACGGGCAGTCAGGACGGGAGAGCCGGCCGGCGCTTTATCTGGTCAACGAGGAAAAGCGGGCGGTGAGCCTGCCCGTGCCGGCCATCGCCGTTGGGCAATAGCCATTCGTTTAATCCATCATTAATTTATTTTTTATCTTCACTTCAACCGAAAGGGAAAACATTTTCCCTTTTCGGGCGTGTTTTCCCTTTATTTTTTTGCAAGGAAAACACGTTATGGCATCTCGACCCGATCATCAGAAAGAGTTTATTTCTCTGTTTAACCAGACGGCGCGTTATCACCGTCGTTATCAGGTTTTTCAGGATTTTTGTAATTGTGCGATGGCCGCCATTCACAATAAATACTGTTACAGCGAGGCGCTGGAGCAGTATTACCTGAAAACCATCAAAAAGTAAGAAAAAGAAGATGTTAACCGGATTGTGCAGCTGTTTTCCTGTACCGTTCTTGGGTTGGCGCAGGCACCCTGTGATTTTCTGGGCAATGTGTTTATGCAGCTGGGATTGGGGGATAAAACCCTCGATCAGTTTTTTACGCCCTGGAGCGTGGCCAGAATGATGGCAGAGATGCAGTTACAGGATGTCTCTGCACGCTTGCAGGAGCAACCTTTTGTGACCCTGTACGAGCCGGCTTGTGGGGCGGGCTGTATGACACTGGCCGCCGCCGAAGTATTAAGAGAGCAGGGGCATGATCCGTTATGCAGCCTGTGGGTGTCAGCGATTGATATTGACCCGCTGGCCGCAGTGATGGCTTACATCCAGCTTTCCCTGGCCGGCATTCCGGCCGCCGTGACCATCAGGAATGCCCTGCATGATGGCGGCAGTAAACGGACACGTTATACGCCGGCGCATTATCTGGGCAACTGGGCGAGCCGTTTACGCGAGCATCAACAACCACAGGCAGCCTGAATTTTTTCAGTATCTATTCTATTGTTCTAATGCGCCTTTCGGGGCGCTTTTTATTTTTAAATCATATTAATGGATTGATTTATAGTGAAAATTAAACTGACTGAGTAAGCGAGTCAATGGATGGATCGTGTCAGTTTAATTTTCATTTCCGCAAAAAGAGTTTTTCCTTGTTTCAGACTGGGATTGACCGACACTGGGCCCAATTTGAACCGAAGGAGAAAAAACATGTTTCAGCGTTTTAAATCGCATTTTGCCCGCCAATCTGCCACACCACAAAAATCATCCGAACACCAACCGGAAGCCATTCGTGACAGCCGGTGCTATTTCCGGCCGCAATCGGCGGATGAATTGTTAGCCACCCCGCAGCGCCGTCAGTGCCTTCAGCAATTATGGCAAAACAGTGCGTTACCGGAAGGGCTGTATCAGCGTTTTTATCTCGCGCCGGTGAAGCAATTGTTGGGCAGTGTCCAACAGGTGCCCGCCACACCGGAAGGCGACTGGTCAGGAACCGGGGGATTTGCTGACCTGACACTGCAATTTACCACCTGCGCCGTGCGGCTGGCAAAAGGGCATTTGTTACCCCCAGGGGCCGCACCGGAAACGCAGGCCGCCCAGAGTGTCTTATGGCAGGCGGTGGTGTTCTGGGCAGCGTTGTTTTATCACCTGCCCCTGTTGCGGCAACTGGAAGGGGAGCTGGATGACGGGCATTTCTGGCAGCCGGGTGTCTGTATCCCCGGTAACCCTTTTCGTTTCCGTTTTCGCACCCTGGAAAATGCCCTGACGGTGCCACAGGAAGCCTTGCTGGCCGCCAGTTTGTTACCGGAAAAAGCCATTATGTGGCTGGTTACCGTACCGGAAGCCTGGCACTGCCTGATGTTGCACCTCAATGGTCGTCCCTCCTCCGTCCCCCTGATTGACGCGTTGCTTCAGGACGCGGCCGGGCAGGTTCATTCCCCGCTGGTGAAGCAGGGGGTTTTGCCAACGACAGTCGAAACGGCCCTGGCTTCCGAAGCTGGTACAATGCCGGAAACCCAATCAGCCGCTTCCGCAAATGAAATGAAAAGTTCCCCTCCATCGACGGCGGATGATACCCGGACGTTATTGTCATTATTTCAATCCAATGATGAAGTTTCATTGTCTATTACTGCAAATGAGAATGATAACGATTTGAAAATAAGCAAACGCACAGACAGGCCGTCAGAAAATGTTGCGCCTGCCGGGAATGAATCGTCATGATATTAACAATGAAACAATTTTAGTTTGTCATTAATTTTAACGGAATGATTAACGGCTTTCTATATTGAAAAGCCGCCGGGTTGGGTTGCTGATAACAGGAAAAAAA
>NZ_JADEUG010000052.1 GCF_015163665.1 Xenorhabdus sp. BG5
GATAAGCATGACTCAGTCCTCTCTTTTGCTTTTTTGTTTGTGGAAAATCAAAATTCGCAAAAATTGGACTGAGTTTCTTCGACACTCCTACCATTTTGAAAAGTTATTTATCTGAAGGAGGAATACCAAAACGGTATTCATGACATAACATGACCCAAGACCATCAACTACAAGTAGAAGCTATTAAATGTGGCACGGTTATCGATCATATCCCCGCCCATGTCGGCTTTAAGTTATTGTCATTGTTCAAACTCACCGAAACAGACCAGCGCATTACTATTGGCCTGAATCTGCCTTCCAACCATTTAGGTAAAAAGGATCTGATCAAGATTGAAAACACCTTTCTGACAGAACAACAGGCAAACCAGCTCGCCATGTATGCGCCCAATGCCACAATCAATAATATTGAGAATTACGTTGTGGTCAAAAAGATGCAAATCAACTTGCCAGACCGGATCGACAGTGTTCTTGTCTGCCCAAATAGCAATTGCATCAGCCATAATGAACCGGTCAACAGCAGCTTCTATGTTATGTCAGAAAAAGACGATGTAGTGTTGCGCTGTAAGTACTGTGAGAAAGAGTTTGATCGCCAGGCCGTTTAAGAATGTCCTGTATCAATTGATGAGGGGCAGAGGATCACTATAATGGCGATCCAGAAATTTTTTTCCATTTAGACGTTAAACAGGAGTTTCTAATGTCACGTTCTATCCATACCGAAAATGCACCAGCAGCCATCGGACCTTATGTTCAGGGTGTTGATCTGGGCAGCATGGTTATCACTTCCGGCCAGATCCCTGTTGATCCAAAAACCGGTGCCATCCCTGAAGAAGTGACTGCTCAAGCCCGCCAATCCTTGGAAAATGTTAAAGCAATTATTGAACAATCTGGCTTGAAAGTGGCTGATATTGTAAAAACCACGGTGTTTGTTAAGGATCTGAATGACTTTGCTGCCGTGAACGCAACTTACGAAGCGTTCTTCGCTGAACACAATGCGCCATTCCCTGCCCGTTCATGCGTTGAAGTTGCCCGTCTGCCAAAAGACGTAAAAATCGAAATCGAAGCTATCGCCGTTCGTCGCTAATTTGTCGTTTTCTCAGCCCTGATAACGTCGGTATCAGGGTTGATATTCCCATCCGGTTTTCCTCTTTTTCTTTGTCTTAGATCAACTTCTTCGGTTGTATATTGACTTATAAAATCTATATATTGTGCTTTAATATAATAAATACACTACATATAGTATTTATACACGAAATTATCCACATCAAAACAAAAAGTGAAACTTCATCTCATTTTTGCTGTGGATAACATATTGAGGTGCCATATTGTGAAAATGGTTGTAACGCAACAGGATGACATGAATAAGGACAATACCTGCGAACAGGATTCCCATGCATGGCATGATCGATTGGATCAAGAAATTCGGGGCCTGATCGAGCAAAGCAATTTCTCTCTTCTCAATGAAAATGCCAACAAAGACAGTAAGGTCATTCCAACCCAGCGCGATTTATTGGCAGGAATTGTCGCCCGACAATATGCCAAGCAGCATATGCTGCCACATGATGTGGTGCAGGCACACGATAGAGGAGAAATTCACTATCATGATCTGGATTACGCCCCGTTTTTTCCTATGTTCAACTGTATGCTGATCGATTTGCAGGGCATGCTGACTAACGGTTTTAAAATGGGCAATGCGGAAATTGAACCGCCCAAATCCATTTCTACCGCCACCGCGGTCACTGCCCAGATTATCGCGCAAGTTGCTAGCCACATTTATGGCGGTACAACCATTAATCGCATTGATGAAGTCCTCGCTCCTTTTGTGAAAGCCAGTTATGACAAGCATCTGGCCATTGCCAAAGAGTGGAATATTGCTGATCAAGTTGCCTATGCAGAAGCCCGCACAGAAAAAGAGTGTTATGACGCTTTCCAGTCCCTGGAATATGAAGTCAATACGCTGCATACCGCTAATGGACAAACGCCGTTTGTCACTTTCGGCTTCGGCTTGGGAACAACCAAAGAAGCCCGTTTGATCCAAATCTCAATTTTGCGCAACCGCATTGCGGGTTTAGGAAAAAACCGCAAGACCGCCGTTTTTCCCAAACTGGTTTTTACCATTCGTGATGGATTGAATCACCGATTTGGTGATCCCCACTATGACATTAAATTATTGGCCCTGGAATGTGCCAGTAAACGCATGTATCCCGATATTCTCAATTATGATCAAGTGATTAAGGTAACAGGATCATTTAAAACGCCAATGGGTTGCCGCAGTTTTCTCAGCGTTTATGAGGAAAACGGTCAGCAAATTCACGAAGGGCGTAACAATTTAGGTGTTATCAGCCTGAATCTTCCCCGCATTGCGCTCGAAGCCAAGGGTAATGAAGCTGATTTTTGGCAAATTTTAGATCAACGCTTGTCACTCGCTAAAAAAGCACTGATGACCCGAATTTCTCGCCTCGAAAAGACTAAAGCTCGCGTTGCCCCGATCCTCTATATGGAAGGTGCCTGTGGTGTACGCCTGAAAGCGGGTGACAATATTGCCGATATTTTCAAACAGGGTCGTGCTTCTATCTCATTGGGCTATATCGGCATTCATGAAACGATAAATGCGTTATATGGCAATCATATTCATCTGTTTGATGATGAACAGCGCCAGCAGAAAGCCATTGCGATGGTTAAACGCTTACGTAAGGCCGTCGATCAGTGGAAGCTGGAGACGGGTTATGGGTTTAGTTTGTACAGTACACCAAGCGAGAATTTATGTGACCGCTTCTGCCGTTTGGATACCGCTGAGTTTGGTATCATCCAGGGTGTCACCGATAAGGGCTATTACACCAACAGCTTTCATCTGGATGTGGAAAAGAAGGTCAATCCCTACGATAAGCTGGACTTTGAAGCGCCCTATCCGCCATTGGCAAACGGTGGTTTTATTTGCTACGGCGAGTATCCCAACCTGCAACATAATTTGAAAGCATTGGAAGATGTCTGGGACTACAGTTATTCACGGGTGCCTTACTATGGCACCAATACGCCCATTGATGAATGTTACCAATGCGGCTTTACCGGAGAATTTGCCTGTACCAGCAAAGGATTTACTTGCCCCCAATGTGGTAACCATGATCCAGCCCATGTTTCAGTTATTCGTCGTGTTTGTGGTTACCTTGGTAGCCCGGATGCCCGTCCATTCAATGCAGGTAAACAGGAAGAAGTGAAACGCCGCGTGAAACATCTCGCCAATGGGCAGATAGGTTAATAGCATGAATTATCATCAATATTATCCAATTGATGTGGTGAATGGCCCCGGAACCCGCTGTACGCTGTTCGTGTCAGGTTGTTTGCATCAATGCCGTGGCTGCTACAATCAAAGTACATGGCGAGTCGATTCAGGGCAGCCTTTTACGCAAGCAACCGAAGATCAGATCATCGCCGACCTAAAAGATCACCGCATTAAACGGCAAGGTCTGTCACTGTCTGGCGGCGATCCGCTGCATCCTCATAATGTTCGCCGCATACTGCAACTGGTTAAACGTGTACGGGAAGAATGCCCAGATAAGGATATCTGGCTATGGACAGGTTATGTCCTCAATGAATTAAGTGGAATTCAACAAGAAGTGATCAGTTACGTTCATGCGGTTGTGGATGGGAAGTTTGAACAAGCGCTGTCTGATCCCGCGTTAATTTGGCGAGGCAGCCATAATCAGGTTATCCACTATTTATGATAGGAAAATTAACGCTGCCAATGCAATTTCTTGCCAAAACCGAGGGTATTATTCACCATTTTGATTTCATTGATATTGAGCTGCCAGAGTGGGGACTTGGCCGTCAAAGCGATGGGAAAACGGCGACAATAACGTGCTCTGGCGATAGTTTCGGCTTCACCTGCCAATGAAATGACTTCACCACGAAATTGAACACCTTTGATTTGGGCGATATTGCGTGTTTGGCCAGCAACAGTACCTGCAACGCTGGGATTATTTTGCATCATCTGACCGTGGCGGGTATCAGATTCCGTCATAAACCAGAATGCCATGCTATCAGCATCAAAGACATAAAAGCAGTTCGCACACCATAAATCCTGATCTGAAGAAGTGCAAAGAGTGAATACATGCTGTCTGGCAAGATATTGACAAATCATTAAAATTTCTTTATTTAAATCCATATATTTCCATACCGTTATTTTATTCAAGTCATAACAGAACACGGCAGTCGTCTTATCCAGCTACGTGTTCTGTATTTGACTCAATCAACCCTGAGGTTTGTATAGAAATACTATAAATTATTTATAAAGTTCGGCAACTCCATTGAGTTGATTCTGACCATTTGCAGACACAATACGGAAATAGGTTGCGCCAGCTTCATCAGCTTTTTTGGATAACTTTGCGGTCAGACTATCTAGTGTCGCTGCACCACTAACTGAAACAATCCCAATTTTTTCTCCCTTAGCAACTTGAACTTCAGTGGCCGCAAAAGAACCGAAAGAAGCCGCACTTAATGCTAAAATAGCGACAATATTTTTTACATTTTTCATGTTTTGATCCTCTACTCATTTTTAACATGGGATTAATTTCTTGTAATTGTGAGCATGTTATACGCTTGTTCAAAATATTATAATTAGCAATTATTGCTATATTTTTTCAATTTTTTTGAATAAAAAACACTAACACTGGTTAACAAATGACATACATTTTAATAAATTCATTTAGTTATATTTAGAAATCATCAAAAACTTGGCTTATAATCACACTTATCACTGAAATGTGAATTAATTTCCCACATAAATTAACTTATTAAAATAATTAAAAATAAATAATGAATATTAACGTATCTAACTGGCATATCTATCTGATCAGAACACGGGATGGCAGTCTGTATACCGGAATAACGACCAATATATCTCGTCGATTTATGCAACATGCAGCCGGAAAAGGCGCAAAATGCCTAAGAGGGAAAGATCCCTTGACGTTGGTCTATCAAAGTCAGGTAGGAAATAAAGGAGTAGCATTGAAAATGGAATATCGCGTGAAAAAACTGAGTAAACAACAAAAAGAAAGGCTAGTTATTGACCAGCCTCTCTGCATAACGACTTATTTAACCAAAATCGGTTCACCTGAGAAATTTTTCACTCAGATTATGCCCACAGGTGATCAAAATGGGCAGGGTAAGTAACCAGACCATGACTGTCTCCCTGCGAAATATCAGCCAGGGGATAGATCAAGAAGTAACTCTCGCAATCAGGCCATTGGCAATATACTTGATACTCATTAGCAAGTTTAAAACCAAAACGGCAGTAGTATTCAGGCTCCCCCAACACAACAACCGCTCCATAGCCAAACTCGTTCAGACTATCCAGTCCTTCATAAACCAATTTTTCGCCAAGTCCATGACTACGATATTGTTCCGCCACAGCCAATGGCGCCAAACCTACCCATTGATGATCTTCACCATTGATATCAACAGGCGCGAAACCGGCATAACCAATCACATGACCTTCATCGTCGGTCGCAACAATACCTAGTGTCAATAAACCATCTTCTCTTAGTTGATGAATTAACTCAGCTTCTGCCGATGTTTCAAAAGATTGACGCAGCAAACGATCAATCCCCATAGCATCGACAGGAATTTCGACCCTGATTAACATGACGATAACGCGCGATCGTTCTGATCAGCGCCCTCTTTCTGTCCCGCTTTGATCAATCCAACCAGACGCAATAGATCAAAGCGAAGGATGGATGGCATAGATCCCACTTCAATGGAATCCATCTGATTTTTCACATGTAGTCCCAATTTGGTATTCCCTTCAACCCAAACGATGCTGAAAAGCAATGTATCAGGAAAAAGATTAAAGAGAAAAGGCGTTGCTTACAATGGGAAATTCGATGATAAATCCCTTATTAAAAAACGTCTACAGAACGAATCGCAACAACCCTACAGACATGTCGCATTTGAATGATCAAATATCCCTGTTTGCTTCTTTATGGATATGATTTTGTGAATATTATGATGAAAAGAACTGCTTAATACGCTGGATAATACAACGAAATTCTTTATTGCGCAGCATACCAACCAAAATACCCAACACCATGTACATTACGCCAAGCAACAACATCATGCCGATATCTTTGTACACATTGTGCAACGGTAATCCCATCTGGTTAACCCCTGCTATCGCTTTTGTCGCCCATGTCGAGGGTAATGCCAATGAAATCACTCTGACCCACTCAGGCATTGCCTGGGGCGGCCAAATTGTGCCTGAAATATAGAAGATTGGCGTGGTAATAAAAGCCAGCGTTAAATAAATCATTTCCACGCTACGCAGACATTCTGTCACCAATTTTCCCAATCCCAATACCGTCAACAGGAATGGGAATGTCAGTAAAAGCACGAGATAAATCGGTGCATCTTGCCGATACCCCAATATCCACGGCCACAGAATAAAAAAGATCACTGACAGAAATAACCAGATAGGGATCAAAGCGGACAATGTTCCTAAATAGACTGGCAGCGGTGGATTACCTTTGGGTGTTTCCCGTAGGGTAATACTGACACGAACACAAGCGACTAATAGGGAGTGTTGCAACAGCATGACCAATAAACCAGGAAATATGATTGCAGCATAGCTGACACCCGGATTAAATAACCCAATAGTTTCACTTCGAATCGGTTGTAGCAAAGTTTTCACCTGCTCAATGCTGAAACCCGATTGCAAAAGTAATTTGCCATTGTATTCTGACAAAAGTTCTTGATAAGCCAGCGCTAAATCGTGCTGAATCTGCCCATTGGCGAGACGATTTGTCGCATCACCATAAACCGGCACGGTGACATTCTGTCCACTCAGTAGACGTTTTTCAAAATCCACCGGCACAATGATAATAGCAAAGATGGTTCGTTGTAACATGTCACGACGGGCGTTATCGAGATTATTGTAGATTTTGGGGGCTACTTTTGGCATGGCGTTAATATTACGGATTAGCGTGCGGCTCGCATAGCTGTGATCATTATCGATCACTGCGATCGGTAAATCCCACACAGAAGGACGAATGTAAACCAGGCTCATTACACATAACGAAACCATCAATAGCAACCACATGGGTTTTTCCAGCATTCCCAAAAATACATCGCGCAGTGTTTGCCAATACAACGTCCAATTTGTTTGCCCATTACTTGCCATTAACGGTTTCCTCTGATCGATTAAGTCGCTTCCACAAGCGATTGCGAATCAAAAGGCCACAAACCACAGGATAGATCATCAATATCAGGCAAACAGATACAATAATCTGTAGTGACACTTCCCGCAGGAAGATGTCAAACATAGCCTGCAAAGCATAGGTTAATGGCTCAAGAGTAGCGATAACTCTTGCGGGCCATACCATAGAAAGTACGGGTACGAGCATGCCAGAAAATGTCATCGCAATACTGACCAACATCCCAATCAAGGTGTAGGCTGTTATGACACTGTTAGTGAAGGAAAACAGCAATAGACCAATGCTTTGCGCGGCAATCACATAAAAAAATCCTACGATAGGCATGTACACTGGATTACCCGCGACTTTTGCTCCCGAAGAAATAACCAGTATCGTAATTTCTACCATCAATAGCAGTGTGAACATCAAGGTATAAGGTGCCAATTTTCCCAACAATGCCCCGACGAAATATTTGGCCTCCAAGAGCTGACTTCCTCTGGCCATGGTGTAGATAGTACATGTGACGACAAAAAGTTGTAATAGATGAATGGTTGCCGCAAATTGCTGGTAATAAATATAACTGCCGCTGGCGTTAAACAAGCTGTCATAGGACATGTTTGCTTTTGCTAATGGAGGTAACTGCCGGCCTATTTCAGAAGCAATGATTACACGGTATTTTGCATTCGTTTCCGCCACCAATCCGCTGAAATCCTGAGTCGAGTAGCGACCTGCACCATAAAACAGGGCATTGTAATACATACTCACCATCGGCTGTTTTCCACTTAGCGCATCTTTTTCAAAATCCTCTGGGATATAAAGTAGGGAGTAATCCTGCGCTCTGCGCAAACGCTCTATAGATTCTGGCAAGCTATTGTCATAAGACTTAATATTTGCATGGGGGGCAGCATCCAGGTTACGGATAAAGGTGCGTGACAGCACACTCTGGTCATTATCCACAACCGAAACAGGCAAATTAAACAGTGTTCCTTCTGAAAAATTAGCACTAATTAAGATAAACAGCAGCAAAGGGAACAGCCATCCTAACCAGTGAAAAACCGGACTGTGCAGTGCAGTACTAAATTCCCGCGTAAATTCCTGTTCAAAACTGCTCCACGCAGCTTTTCTATTCATCAGGCACCCTTATTTATACCTTACTTATTCCAAAGCCATAAGGCACTCATGCCCGGACGTAAGCCATCAACGGGTTGCAATGGATATAACCGAACCTCAAACGTTCTCAAGTCAAAATCTCCCGTCGCTCGGGTTGCACGTTTCGTCGCATAATCCCCCATCGGGGCGATATAACGGATTTCAGCTTCTATCTCTTTATTACCCAGTGCAGGTACACGTAATTTAATTTTGTCTCCCTTGCGAACGTGCGCCAAAATATCTTCACGCAAGTTATAGACAAAATAAGCCTGTGAAATACGTACCAGTGTCGCCAACGGGCTATTAGCATTAAAAAGTTGACCAACTTCTGCTGGCAATGGCCCGATTTCGCCATCAACAGGCGCTTTGACTTGCAGATCATCACGCTGTATTTTCAGTTCACGCAGTTTTTCTTCTGCTTCATCCAATGCCGCCTGGAACTGCTGTCTTAACTCTATGCGGTCGCCATTTTTTCCTGCATCCAGATCGGCTTTAGCTCCCAGCATTTTTTGATAGGCAATATCCCGTGCGTTGCGCGCATTATCCAAAACGCTGGCAGATACATAACCGTTGGCTGACATATTTTTGAGACGATTAAATTCACGCTGTGCATTGGTATATCCTGATTGAGCCTGGGCAAGAATAGCTTCTAAATTTCGAATGTTCTCCTCACGAGTCCCGTGCAGGGATAATTCAAGTTTTGCTTTAGCTTGATCACGTACAGCTTGCGCCGCGGCAACTTTAGCCGCCAGTTCAGGGCTATCAAGACTCACCATCCGTTGCCCGACGTTGACACTTTCTCCTCGTTCAACATGAACTTGAACAACTCGCCCCATAGCCTTGGACGCAATAATCACTTCCGGCGCATCAACCTCTCCCTGCAACAAGAGTTCCTGGCTATGGGAACGGAAAAGCACAGCCATTGCGATGAGAAAAATAATCAGTAAGATTGTGAAAAGTGTTCTTTTCTTCATTATGTTCTGCAAGCCCTAAGCGTACTATCAGGTCAAATTTTTAATAGAATCAAAATCCTAATTCAATACCAGTTACCGTATCAGTAAAAGCTGAGCAGAGGTTTTAATCCAGCCTAAACACTCTCCACTACTAAATCTTAGCACCTCTGGGAAAAATGCCCTTGTCAGTTATAAATCTTGCCATAAACCAATTAACGCCAATAAATAAAGGCCATATCGTTATAAATTCTTATGATAATAGCATGATGTTTTTTAACAAAAACAAAACATTTAGCACATATACGCATTAAACTTCAAGTTGCAATTTACAACACGCTATGAAATCACACGCATCTTGAAGTTAGATTGGTATAATCATATAAAACTGAATAGTAATCATAAAAATAATTAGTTGAATAAATTTTATATTAATTAAGTTAATAAACAGAATAAATTAGCCTCTATAATCCTTTTTCATCCAGGGTAAATATTGATAATAAAAAAAGAGAATAAAAGAACGGCGAAAATAGGAATCAATTGTGCAATAAAATTGCATACTATAATTACCGCTATAAATTCTCATATATTAATAAAGTAAAAAATAAATACTATTTTTCCGTTCCAAATATTCTCGACAGATATTCATTTTAATAATGAACTATTGATTTGATTCTATGACAAAATAGAAAAAATAAGCCGAAATACATCATGCTCCCTTATGATTTACCCTGTCTTTATTCTAAATCTGAAAAAGCACCAAGATAATACAAAACAAAATGATAACTATTTATTTTTACTTAATTATTTAAGTAAAACAGGGGTTAAATATCAACCTAATTCAGAATGTATTGATAACGAAAGTTATATTGATCAATAAATGATTTTATGCTGGAATAAAAAACCATATAAAAACAAAACAGCAGATCAATAATCTGATTGTTAACTAATAAGTTAAATTTTTTAACTATTTTGTGATATCCCAAATCAAGTAATGCGGTGTTGTCATCCCTTTATTGTGCACTTATATGGCATTTTTCACCCTGATTAGACGACTCATGGCAGGCAGTAAACAGAAAATAATATCCTGAAATGGATAGGTTTACTGTTGGCTATCGTATGGTATTTTTTATTGTTACAGGTCTATAGATATGAACAAAAAATCCGATCAGCCGCAGTTGTTACATAAACAACAAAGTTTGGTGCAACGTGTAGCTTGGGTGAACATTATTGCTCAACTCGCGTTCCCAATTGCTGGAGCATTCACCCCCGCGATCGTTGCTGCCAAAACACCCCCAACTTTTCAAAATGAAAAATGGGTTTTACCAACAGAGCTTTATGTCCTGAAATCAGGGGAAACAGTCAGGATCATCGCCAAACGTTATGGTTTAACTGTCTCCGATTTAAAAAAAATCAACCAATTGCGTACCTTCGATAAACCTTTTACCGCACTCGGAATGGGTAGTGAGATTGATGTTCCAAAACCCCGTAACAATAAATTTCTGCCTTTTAACTATTCCTCATTGGAAATATCTTCATCAGAACAGCCTGTATTAAAACAATCTTCATTAAAGCCCCCCTCATTAGAGCAATCTTCATTAGACAAAACTGCTACAGAAGACAAGACGTCTATGACAGCCAATACAACCAAAAATTCTAACCCTCTGGCTGAGATTTCCTCTCGCATTGGCCAGTTGCTGGCCAGTGACGACATTAAAAATAATGCCGCAAGTCAATTAAGCAGTTTGGCGGTGGGAGAAGCCAATCAGAAAATTCAAAATTGGCTGGGACGCTACGGCACAACGCGTGTACAACTCAATATAGATAGTCATGGCCATTTGAGTGACAGCCAATTTGATATGCTATTGCCGTTGTATGATACCTATCATCAGATGTTTTTTACCCAGTTCGGCCTGCGCCATATCGATCAACGCAATACCGCCAATATTGGATTTGGACAACGCCATTTTTTTGATGACTGGATGCTGGGCTACAATGCTTTCTTTGACCACGATATCACTGGCGATAATAGCCGGCTCGGCCTTGGCGCAGAATATGCCCGCAATTACCTGAAATTGGCGGCTAACGGCTATATTCGCTTAAGTAATTGGAAAGAATCCCGCCTTTTGACTGATTATGATGAACGCCCTGCCAATGGCTTCGATCTGAAAGCACAAGGTTATTTGCCTTCGTTACCACAACTCGGTGGCAAGTTGATGTATGAGCAATATTTCGGGGATGAAGTCGGTCTTATTAGTAAAGATCATCGCAAGAAAGACCCTGCTGCCTTCACTTTTGGGGTTAATTATACACCTATCCCATTGCTGACTTTCGGTATCGACCGCAAACAAGATATGTCTGGTGGTGGGGAAACTCAGTTCAATATCGAACTAAATTATGAAATTGGTACACCGTGGGCCAAACAGATTGATCCAGATACCGTAACATTTAAGCGTTCTCTGCAAGGCAGCCGCTATGATTTAGTCGATCGCAACAATAAGATCGTTTTGGAATACCGCAAACGTGAAGTGATCTCTCTGGCAATAGATAACCTGATTATTGGCCATGCCAGAGATACCAAACCTCTCCATATCAGTGTCAATAGTAAATATGGGTTTAAAAATATTGAGTGGGATGCGGCAGATTTTTTTGCCAATGGTGGCAAGCTCCAACATCAAGGTGGTACACACTATTTGTTGACCTTGCCAAAATATCAAGCCCAAAGCAACAATACCTACACGGTGGGAGCCATTGCTTACGATGAGCACGGTAATGCATCCAAACGAGCTGCAATGAAAGTACAAGTGCTTCCCGCTACAGTTAATGCTAATAAATCCACCTTCTCAGCAAAAGACAAAGAGCTATTGGCTGATGATCATTCCACCACCCTCTTGACATTAATCTTGAAAGATAAGGATGACAAATCCATCCGTGGAGTTGCCTCAGACATCAAATTGGTCTCAAGTGGGTTAAGTGGAAATGGCAGCGATCCGAAGATCGATAAAATGAAAGAGGTCCAGCCGGGTGTCTATGAATCCCAGCTCACTGCTGGCGAAAAGATCGGGGTACTGAAAATTACGCCGGAAGTGGAAGGTATTATCATCAAGCCCGTCGAGATCATGTTCGTACATCCTGATGCACCACTCATTAAAAATTTGTCCATAGTTGGCAAGTTAGAGATGGGCCAGAAATTAAGTGCAACTTATACCTTTAATCCTAATCATGGTGACCCAACGGATAAATCGATCTATGTATGGGGCAATAAGGGCGATATTGACCTGACCAAAGGTCATACAGTAACAGAATCGGGCAAGATCCCTGCCTATACATTGACACTGTCGGATGCCGGTAGGGTGAAAGAGATTGCTGTCCAGGCAAAAAATACAATGAATATGATCGGTAATACACAGCGCGTTGATACTAGCATGAGTGCCGATCAAGGGAACCACACTCATGATGGTGGAAAAGGAGGCACTGTCAGAGGGCTAGCCGATGACATGATGATCACGGTCAGTGCTGATAAGGTAAAAAAACAAGAACCGATCATACTGACAATCAAAGCGCTAAATCACGAACAGACAGCCCGAAATGTAGCCGTCAGAGTTAACGCTATTAAAGCGCTGAATCGCCAGAATGCCAGTCATAAAATCACAGCCTTACTTAGCGGCAAATCAGGTGTATATCAGGGGTTCACGGATGATCAAGGTGTCTTGTCTATTGCCGTGACCGATCCGAACGGATCTGGTGTGAAGACGACGTTGTCTATCTCGGCGGATGGTACTGCTGCGCCACAAACTAAAGACGTCATTTTTACTGTAGTGACTAGCCCAGACGTTCCCGTAGCCAATTTTTGGGGGCATATGCCTGATACCGTAGTGGCTGAAAATGGCATTGTCTTTAAGCGACCACGGGTGCAAGCAGAGCTAATGGCTAATCATTTAAACGCAAATGACACTTATTCCGAAAATGGCGAAATGTGGCCGCGACGTCGTGAAATAGGGGCCGCATGGTACTGTAAGAAAACACATAGCAAGTTGCCAACAAAAGAAGATTTGATGGCTTTGTACCGTGCCCATCCAAACAATGCCATGCATAACCAATTTGGTTGGCCCGAACATCGCTCCTACCGTTCTGACACAGTAGGGAAAGATGAAAAAGGGAGAGATGAACATTACGCCGTGAATATAGATGAAGGATTTGAACACGTTATCAATGATAAAATCTATGATTACGTCATCTGTGAAGAATAACGTGTATTGGCTTAGACTTGATCTGACAGCTACCGGTTATTTATACAGGTGTCTGTCAGGTTAAATCTGGTTCAGATTCTTTTCTGCCCAGACCCGTTTGCCATCAAGTAACG
>NZ_JADEUG010000053.1 GCF_015163665.1 Xenorhabdus sp. BG5
GTTGATTGGTCTGGTGCTGCATCGGGGCAACCCTGCGCAATGCGAATAATAGCGTTACGACCAATGAGTTTGTTGGTTTCTACCGGGCAATCTGCCATGTGAATAACCTCTTATGATAAAAATAAAAAAGGCCACCGTAGCGACCTGTTATGATGTGCAGCGGAATAGTAACCGGATAACGTACCGGTTCTCTTGGGTGGGAATGGGGGTTGTCAAGCCGCCAAGATTAAAAACAGACGTTAAGCAGGCATCATCAGGATGCTCCGCCACGTAATCGAGTATTTCTTGCGCTCGCTGAATGACTGGCTGTGGGTTATTTTGTCCGCTAACCAAAATTACCTGTACATTGTCATCAGCCCCTAAATCATCCAGCCGACCAGTTCCACCAGCAGGCTGAAAGACCATGTATTGAGCCTGTCCACCATCACTTTTTTGCTCAATCCAGTTGAGCATCTGGATCTTAAACCCGTCAATCAGTCCCGCTTTTGCCAGATAATGGCGGAATTGCTCAAAGGTCATCATAGTTTCAGCTCCTGAGCGACGGCTTTATCTATCTCACTTCTCATCTCATCAAAACCCTGTTTTAGGAACTCCTTCTTCGCGGTCGCCCGGCGAAAATCCTGCTTCACGTTAGGATCGTGGACATAAACGGCATAATTCGCAGAATAGCCCACGCGCCCAGTCAACCGCACTCCTTCAAAGCGAACATCACGAAATTGGGAGTTAATCAGCGTGGAAGTATCAATCGGCGTATAAAGCGCGGCCTGAGCACTACCGATATACAGAGCCTTATACATCGCTCGAACCACTTTTCGCCCACGTATATCACCGATTAAAGCGTGAAGCCTTGATTTAGCTTCACGAATACCCCTGACCTTGGCACCCATATCACGCTCCTGTCACTAATGCGTAATCATCAGCCAAGCGCTCAAAGGTGTCGGCATAGCGGGTAGTGAATTTGATTTCATCAGCACCGGCAGCAACAGGGGTCGGATCTGACGATTCGCCAATCAGGATATAATCCCCAATAGACGCGTCCGCGAACTCCGTCCAGAAGGTATTTTTGGCAACCAGTTCAGTACCCACACCGGATAGTTTGCTGGACAGCCCACCTTGGTATTCGCACATAATGATTTGTGGTAGCTCATAGCCAAGCGGCCTCCCATACTCATCAGCGCCTAACCATTTCCAATAGGTGCAAGGGGCAGTAAAGCCCCAATTCGAAATACTGGACATAATCACCCCACCACATCAAAGAAGCCGACAGATTTACTCTCCAGTGGCAAGTCAGACAGGCAATTGCGCTTATCCCACACCCTGATTTGTTTGAGTAAATAATCCGTACCGGCTGAATCATAAGCGAATGAACGGGAAGCGCCGGAAGGCGCACTTTGTGAGGCAATTTTCCTTGCACCTGACAGAGAGGCTAGACGGACAGCAGAGTAGATAAGCAGCAATTTTTGCAAACTTTCATCATAGTCATGAGACGCCATACACTCAGATTTCTCATTCACCTGATTCAATAACAACTCAAGGACTGAATCAGGCAAAGCAAAACCCAGTTCGGCGATCATTGGCTTAATGTCATTAAGCGTTATCACCATCTGATTTATCCTTCTTGCCACCTTTTCCCTTGGGTGGTTTTTCAGGCTCAGGCTCAGGCTCAGGCTCAGGCTCAGGCTCAGGCTCAGGCTCAGGCTCAGGCTCAGGCTCAGGCTCATTAGTATTGTGTGTTGGTGTTGCTACTTCGAAAACACTATCTTCAATTAGCTCCGCCAGCCCAATCAATGCCCATCGCTTCGCTGTTTCCTGATCTACTTCCACCACATCACCAACCTCCAATTTCTGGAGATTGGCGCCAGAGAATAGATTACTTGCAATCACTTTTACCAGCGCCATACTTCCTCCTTACCCTTTAGCGAACAGAACGCCGTGTTTGTTGTTGATATCGGTCTTGACCATCAGGCCAGCCGCGCCCCATGTGCGCCACACGTAGTCTGAGTTGTAGTACTGACGCGGATCGGCAACCGTACCGAATGCTTGACCAACGACAGGCGCAATAACACCCGCCCCCAAAGGCACAACCAGAATCTCGTTACCTTTCAGCTCGAAATCCTCTTTGATAGCTTTGATGCCGGTCAGCTTCTGTACTTCTTCCAGTACGGTGCGGGTTGAATTCACATCGAAGTAAATCTTCTCCCAATGGGACAGA
This sequence comes from Xenorhabdus sp. BG5, assembly GCF_015163665.1. GTDB lineage: Bacteria > Pseudomonadota > Gammaproteobacteria > Enterobacterales > Enterobacteriaceae > Xenorhabdus. The sequence continues at coordinate 2,213 of NZ_JADEUG010000053.1, forward strand.
ATGTCACCGGAGACATACCAAGTTTGCTCGGCGTACATGTTGTTTTTCAGGCGCAGGGTATCACGCAGTGCAATAGCACCTTCGCGGATAGATTTTGCATCGGCCTTGGTAAAGTCGATATTCAGGCCACCAGCCCTCAAATCCACCATGCCAACGCGCTCATCAGCCTTCAGACCTTTCCATGTTTTGCCGTCAAACTGGATAAAATTGCCTTCACTGTCCTTGAAGCCATTAAAAATGTAATCCATGTACTGACGGCGAACATTACCAACTGAACCGCGTTGCGCATCTGCCAGCGAAGCCAGTGCAGAGCCTTTGTTGAAAATCGGGTCACGCCACTGGAATTTGAAGCCGGAATCATGGATCGGCACCATTGTTCCATCGAATGAATACGCACGCGCATCCAATGCAGCGCCAATCTGACCGCTCATGGACGTATGCGCCCAGCCTTTGCCACCTGTGCGAGCGTACTCATACACAGACTCTTCCAGACGCACTGAACGAGAGAGCGGCATCAGGTCATTCAGAAGCGTGAACTCTGTGTTCGGCTCGAACTCTGCCAGCACTGTCTGGTCATACGACCGATACAGGCGCTTGATATCATCAATAGCGTTAACCGCATCAAGTCGCGGTGCATCTTCAACACGAAAGCGAGCGCGAGAAATAAAATCAGCTACCGCCTGAGCAGATGAGTTACGTGCCAATGTCAGCTCACCAAACTGAGCTTGGTTAGCCTCAAGGTTTCCGGTCTCGGTCGCCTTTTGGGTTGAAAAATAAAACATTCAGTTCTCCTTATTTAAAAACGATGCGAACCAGATCGCCCGCTTTTACTGTGATTTGGTCTTCTTCGACATAGGCAAACGCAGCTCCATCACTGGCAGCTTTAATCTGACCATTAGCAACCTCTACCGACTGCCCCTTTTTGTACGTTCCCTCTGCCGCGCGGGCATTCAGAAACACCCCCGCCATCGGGTGAATGCCAACCACCACACCACCCGCCGTGATGGGGTCATCTACTGTCTGACAACGCAGATAGTCAATATTGGCAACATAAAGGATCACCGCTTCTTTGCCATCTACTGAGGCTTTGAACTTGCCTTTCTCAAAATACCCAATCGCGCCGGGCAGAGTATCTACCGCCGCCGCACCTTCTCGGTTTAGCATGGGGTTGATAAACACGCCGCCAGCATGAATTACATGTTTTCCGTTTTTCGCCATTTCTATTACTCCGGCATAGAGGTGAATGATTCAGAATTGTTATTAGTAAATGCAGAATTCAGTCCCATTGAGGACTGGCATTGTGCATAGAAGCCATCAAGTGCTGCGCCATCCAGTGCGTTAACGGCGGTGTCATCCAGACCAAACTTGGCTTTTACCGCAGCGCGTTTGTCGGTTTTTTCTTTGTCAGCATTTGCCGTCAGACCAGATTCAATTGCGGTAAGTTTCTCTGCGAATGGCTTAAACCACTCTGGAGCCTGAGAGTTATTGGTAGCTTGTTCGTCCTTCTCTTCTTTTTCTTTCTTTTCCTGATCCTTTTTCTCTGCTTCCTTGAGGGCGTTATAGGCAGCTAACAACTCCTCGTCGGATTTACCGTCTGTTTCTTTGTTGGCTGCTTTCAGTGTATTAACAATCATATCTTTCATTAAATCGTGCTCCGTATTGGTTACTTCTTCGTATTCAGTTGGCTTGCGCACAACTTCAATAGGCTCCCCAACGAGTTCGGCTGTACCGTCATCGTTCATGAGATATTTTTGTCGGTAGGTTTTACCGGATCGGTAATAGATGAATTTGTCCGGCCAGACTGTCTCAGGGTAAGGCCAGTCATCATCGGTATAGGTGGCTTTTAATTTCGTTCTCAGTGCGGAATAGATATCGTCAAAAGAGAAGTTGGAGGCATTGGTGAAAAAGAACTTGGTCTTACCTATCCACCCTTCTTGGGTGCAGTTAGACGCATCAGACAAATTGACCTGTTCAACTTCAATTTTTTCACCCGCAGCATTAACAAACATTCCAACACCTTCTTCTGGTGTGGCTGCACCCGGTTCGCTGGCTGACAATACGGCAATATGGTCAAAGTGCATGTTGCGGGCAACCCATGTATACGCCTTACCCTTAGACTTGCCTTTGTTCTGCTCGCGCTGTAATAGTAGCCCTGTTGAAACATGGATTGGTTCGGAGCTATTACCCGCTAGTACATCATCAATACGGGATAAAAATTCCTTTCCCTTATCAGTTGAATCAGCAAAGCGCCGATTAACTTTCACATCCATAACAACCTTGTCACCATCTTTGCGGACGTTTTCAGCCCATGCGCCGATATGGAATTGATTTACTGCCCTTGGTGTGTCAGCAGAAATATACTGACCGTCAATTTTCGGGTGTCCGTAAGGAACCTGTTTACCCTCCATTGACTGATAACTCTTGTTAATTTCACTGGCGGGATATAATCCCCCGTTCATCACAACATCATCAACGACAGGCACCACGCCACGAATGACGATATGCTCATCACCATCAATAATTTCAGTTGAGATATTGGAGGCGTTTAAGGCCAGTGACTTAACATGAATTCCAAAGAATCCCATGTTTTGACCTCATTGAATTGTTACTTAGGTTCAGGTTCCCACGCCTTGCGTTCTTCTGTCAGGCGTTCAGTTAACCCGGTGTTATACAGTTTGTCGTTATCATCAAGGACAACAGGCTGTTGCGTGCAATAGCAGCGATAGCGATTCCCGTTTTTAGAGTAAAACTCTTCAACTTCTTGCTTAGTGTAAACCCTCCCGTGTCTTGCTGCGTGCCACGATCTGGTGGTTGGTTTCAGGGCGGACAACCAAAGCAGTTGAGTATTTAATCCAAGCCGATCTCGCGCCCACTCCGTCTCATTCCAGTTAGCACGCCGCAATGCGCCAACCTGTTCCGTCTGGGCGATGTTTTTAGCCATACTCATTGACACATCAAGGCGCTTGCTGACAATAGCCGCTGTCTCTCTGGGATTAACCCCACGAGCGATGGCATCAGCTATAACATTGGATAAATCCGCTCTTGCCGCATCTGATATTCCCGTCCAGTCGCTGTAGGCTGCTACAAATGCCGTAGCAATCTGATTTTGATAAGCTGGCGTTGATAACAGTGCTGAAAGCGTAGTTTGCTGTGCGTAGACGGCTGACTGCGCCCCTAGATTAGTGTAGGCATTGAGCGTTCCGCGCTGGTATTCGTCAGCCACATAGCTAAACGCCCATAGCTGATCCTTTCCACCAGCCAGTAAATAATCATCCAAGATGACCTGTAGAATCTCTAGCAGATCCGCAAGTTGCGTTGATGTCATGTCATAGATATAGGTTCCTGTATTGACGTGATACAGCGTATTGCCGTGCATGACATAGGATAGTTTGGCGTTGCTTTCTATCGTCCTGCCTGTTAATCGTTGGTCGAATAATTGCCTGAGAGCCGTCTTGATGTCGTAATACCGCTGCTCGATATCACGGAACATTTTATTAACTGAGCGGTAGGACTGAGTGGGGTCGCGTTTATTTCTGGGTATTATCGGGGTTCCGATTCTGGTCTGGGTCATCAGTTAGTGGATCTCCTGTTGTACCCTGTGGCTCGGGTTCATCTTCCAATGGCTCCAGTTCACCCACGGTACGTATTTCATTCGGTGTAAATATTGGCGTTCCGAATGCCTGCTGGGTTTTCAGTGCCGCCTCAGCCATCTTAATCATATTGTCGATCTTCTCCTGCTCACTGGCTGCGAGCATGTCAGACCATGCAATAGTGACTTCACCTGATTTTGGCGGTTCGATAATGCCAATTTCCCAAAACCGCCGTATTAGCTGAGTGACATACTGCGTCAGAAATCCCCAGCGGCGACCGTTCAGGCGCACTTTCCACGTGGCATCATCTTTATCACCGGCTAATTTCCCTGTCTGGGTGCCAAATAGGATGGTGAACGGAACTTGCACAGACGCGCAAAACTCACGGGTAGTCACTTCCCATGTCGGCGTTGGGTCGCCCGGTGTGACTGACAATACGTTTAACTTTCCGGCCTGCATAACAGCGGCTGAGTCCGTCCCCCTGTTCAGCTTATGGATTTTATCTTCCAGTGCTGCCCCTAGATCTGGATAGCCTGCCTGTTTTGCCGCAGTGGTAATGCTGTGTAAATCAGTTTCTTTATCAAACTCCACCCCAATTTGACGAGAGGCATTTTTCAAAAATCCCTCAGAACTACCGCCAGAGACTTTTTCAACGTCCAACAATTTGTTATACCCAGCCCTGAGCAATGGCGTTCCTGAGAAAATATTCCCATCCTCAGCCCCTTCGCACAAAATAATGACCCGCGATGGATGAATAGTTAGTTGCTTTGCTGGCCCTCGTATCTCAATCTGACCGACCGGACGTTCATCAAAATTGAACATCGCCGGTTGTCCGTAGTTTTCTGAATTAATATCAGTATTCCACTCAGCCACGGTAAGCTGAGGTTCCCAGACAGGTATCAGGTTAACTAACGCGTTTTCTTTTAATCGTGCCACCACTACCGTATCAATCGGCTCATGCCATGCTTGACTATCCCTGACCTGAATCAGCAGGGCAGAGTAACGACCAATCATGTTGCGGCGGTCAGCGTCTTTAATCTTCGCCCAGAACGGCTTTAATAATTTCGTAACATTCTTTTCCCATGCGCTGGTTACGGTGGACTCTTTCTTTTCCTCACCTTCAATCAGGGTAGGATTATCCTGCCAGCAACCATCCAGCAGGCGATGAACTGACGCATGTGCCACCGGGTTACGTTCATAAGCATTGTAATACTCATGAAAAGTTAAGCGCTCTGGATAACCGAATTCGGAATAGATATTGGTTCGTTTTGTATTGCCGCTAATGCCACCCGACGCATAGATCATCCGTTTGGCGATAGTGTCAGCCAGGCTATTAACCAGAAATTCTGTTTTTTCACTCACGAAAGACGCTCCTTAAAAGAAAAATGCACCACTGCTCTTTTGCTTGATATACCCATCCAAACCGTACCGGATACCATCCCAACAGTGATTATTGGCATCCTCAATGACTGGCAGTACCTCACCTGTAATGCGATCCGTTTTATAGGAATACAACCGGGCTTCTTTTGCTGTGTATTTACAACGAGGATGGATATAGATTTGCTTAAAGCCACGCAGGTAAGTGATGCCGTCCTCGACGCTGCCTTGCCACTTTTTGGCTGCCGCAATATTGAATCCTTGTCGCCGGAGATAACTGATCGTTTCCGGTCTGGCGGCATCGGCTTTAATAGGCCATTTACGCGCCTCGAGTAGCTGGTCATAAAACGCAGGCATGTGGTCGAGTTCCACCCCGACACCGTAAGCCTCACGGTCGATATACAGGCAGTTATCCAGAATGAACATCCTGATAAGCGTACTGGGGTCTTTCGCAAAACCAAAGTCACCCCCGAATAACAAGCGGTCAGCTTTCTGCCACAGGTCATCAGGAAACGCTTCAATCTTGTATTTATTCGCCAACACTTGCTTATCGGAGTTTTCCAGATAGGCACCTTCCCAAATCCATGAGTAAGTAGCCGGGTCTAACCTTGCTTGGTCACTTAGCCTTTCCTCTTCCAGCACGGAGGGGAACCACGGATTATCATCGTAGTTCATTTCAACAACGATGGAGTTTTCAGGCGGATGCTTTCTGAACCGCTTGTCAGTTGCGCTGCCGTCTCTTTCCGGGTTCCACGTTACCCATATTTCAGAACCGGCCTCACGTACAGTCGGTGTCAGTTTTGTCCATGCAGTTTCTGACACTGACTCTGCTTCATCCACCCATGCAATCAGAATACGGGCCTTGGATTTGATGCTGTCGAGATTGTGGCGCAACCCAGCAAACACATAGTTAACCGACCTGCATTTGGTGCGGATAAACTTTTCGCCCAGCTCATAGAAATCATTCAGCCAAGGTACAGACCTGATGGCCTGCTTAACCTCTTCCATTGATGACTCTTCAAGGGAGTTCATATATTCACGCGCACAAAGTATGACGCCTGATTGCCCGTTCTGAGCAGCCATGTAACCGCGAATGGCTGTCATTAGTGCAAAGGTTCTTGTCTTGGCTGAGCCTCGCCCGCCGTATGAGCATCGATAACGATAGTCACCACTGAATACCGGAATGAGCTTCGGCGGGAGTTCAATCCTCGCTGTTGTCACGTTGTCCTCCGGGTACCAGTATTATCTTGGCGGGGGACATTGAGCCGTCAGTGGAGAGGTGATCATTCACCGTTTGCTCTTTCAGCCCCAAATCTCGCGCAATGATATTGGCATTAAGTAAATCCGCTGCTGCGCCTGAAAACTTCTGGTCGTAGATAATTTGTTCCACGCGCGTAGTGATATTCGAAAAATCTTCGCGCTTTGTATATTCCGTCCATGTTGAGCGTGAAATATCCAAAAAAATACACAGACCGGATAAGGTCATCGCGCGCATTTTTGCCATCTTCGCGTAGACAATTTCACCCTGATTGTGAAACGCTTTGGTTTCATGTAACGGGTTATCGTCTACCCATGCGAAGTATTCACAACAGGCCTGCCACAGAGCATCAGGCGAACCGAATTTCGGGTTTCGCCCATGACTGCTACGCGCCTCCCAAAACCGATTGCCCTTTGGCGCTGCCATTTTTGTTTTTCCTTTTACTTTGAGAATGCCAGTTTCATTTGGCTTTTTTCTTCAATCTGCGCAATACGATGGAGTAACTTCGGCTTTTTCTCTTTACCCCAACGACGAAGCAACCGGCCTGACATGCTGGCAATATCTTTTTCCTTCATGTACTCCAGCATGACGGCATTACGCTCTTGTTCCATTGAGTGAATATTTTGCTTGATGACATTCGCCATCCAGTTAAAAGCCGCAATGAATGCCTCTTTAAATCGAATTGCCTCAGCACCCGTAAAACCCATGACTAACATCATCCAGCCATCTTTTGTCATTCGATAGAACGGCTGGGGTTTTCCATTTTGTAAGTCATTGTTTTCATGGCAAAGCGTAAAATTGCGCTCTGCGAAATCGGGTGAGCATGATTTGATGACAGAGCGAGTTTTTCTCAGAACATCTTTGTGCTCTCTCTTAAATACTTTCGCCACTTTGAAAGTGTCAGTTTCAGTCTCCATACCAGACATAAAAACCAAATCACGAAAATCAATGCCGTTTACTATTGCTGGGTATTGCATAACGTATTACCTACATTTGAAATGAACCCTCGTTCACATAGGAAATCAGTCCGTCGAAGCTCGCCAGCTATAACTGACTTCCTCGAAGGCTCATATCAAAGTGATTGGATTCGACGTTGAAAGAATGGCGCTGTGAATGCGCAGTGAAATGCAGATATAAAAAATGCCACCAGCCCGTGTGCGTTGGGTACACGATGGGGACGGGTGGCAGCATGGGTTATTTCTGTAGCCACTCAGGGAATGGATAGAGGAATATTTCATTGAGTTTCAGTGAGTAACTAATTGTTAAGCATTATTCGCTTGTTGTTGGGTGAAGATGGGTTTATGTGTTGCTATACCTAATCTTTGAGGGAATTATTATGTCTCAGTTACACCAAGCAGCTTATAACACACTCAGACAATCTATTCGCATGTTTGAACGTGCTGGTGTCTCGTCATTATGTGTACCGGTTGCAATCAATAACTTACGGGCTCAATATCCCAATGTTTTTGGTGGTAACTACCGTCGAGCAAATACATTGCTCAACGAATTAGGATTTGTTTCCAGTAATATAGACTTGTTGATTGCAGATGGTGCATCTTCACAACTTCGTACTATTGCCGGCTTTAGCCAACGAAATATATTAACCTTACTTCCCCACCGCTGCGATATAAGTCAGAGAATTTACGAGCAAGCAATACTTCCCTATATAGTCAATGGTCTCAATGGGGTCAGCGTGGATTTTGCTATGATTGTCCAGCTCCAATACAGCGATATTGTAGCGGCAGGAGTGATGACTTATTTGGGGCGTTCAGGAAATTATAACTTCTGATAGTTCAAGATATTCACCACCCCAGTATCGTTTGCTCTGAGGTGGCGAGGTGTTATTTTCCATATCTCAATAAACCATCAGGAATTTGACGTAGAGTGTCAAATTTTACAGGCTCCCACCATACATCACGCAGTTCTCTGAATGCCGGTATCAGGCCAATCACAATTGAGCCATAAATCAACATTGGAATGGCAATTAACAATATAAACCATTTGTACACATGAATATTCAATGCAGTGGTATCACCAACGACCACCGTTGAATATTGATAATATTTTAATTTCCGATATTTGAATGCCTGGTTATGTATTTTCCGATTAGTTTTGTAAACACCGTTTGGTAATTCACGCATCGTTATTTACCTGCACTCCGCTTTAACATAATTCTGCAAATACCTTAATTTTGCCCGGTCATTGATGATGCCTTCTCGGATATCGAAAACAGTTGATCCAGTTTCTCCAGAGAGTTCGATGGTGGTTGTAGCGCCCACGCTGGAGGAGGAAGTGGTTTCAGACACAGGGCAAGTGGCTTTGATGCGCAGCTTGCGACGACCAGCGGCAACATCAGCGCGCAAAGTATCGATTTCAGTCTTGGCATGGGCAAGTTCCTGCGTGTGTTTAGTGTCCAGCTCATGGAGTTGTTGGATTCGTGCTTGCTGGGTGGTGTTGATGGCGACCTGTTCGTTATACTGTAGGTTTAACCTACGGTATTCTTCGGCCTTGTCCTGATACGAACCGTAATAGAACCAGAGTGCGCCAGCGAGCAGCCCCATAACACCGAAAGTGAGGTATTGGCTATTGAGCTTCATCTTTCTTCACCCAATACCCATTTCCCCACGATCGAGGGTTCCACCATTTAGTAGTAGATATCCATGTTTCAACCGTATCGTAATACCCTGCAAACTCGCCACAATGTCCACAAAATTTACCCAGCTGGCGGCGATTTTCAAAACCAGCACCAAACGGAGCATCAGTACGTATCTTGTGGCAGTTATTACACCGGACTAATTTTTGGTAATTGCTCATAACAGTGACCACGCTTTTTCAAACGTTGCCTCAGAATAAGGCTGCTGGCCGTTCTCCATCTGTATCATCGCCTTGACCAATGCCGTCATGATGACCTTGTGGTTATTGTCAATCACTGTACGACTATCGATACCAACTGCTCGGCTTACATAGGCAATGTAACCTTCAGTGTCATTTTCTATCTCCGGTGCCCAGCGAGAAATAAATTGGCGGATGGTGTTAGCGCCGTAGAGTAGCTCGTAATTGCACAGAATTTTGATCATCGCCCGTATCCCCCATTCCGGCGCGATAAACTGGCAAAATGACTTATCAGTCTGGGTATTACGCAAACCCTGCCATTTGTCCCCGTGGCGAATGTTGCCAGGATTATGATTGCGAATGCCTCTGCTCATTGCTTATCTCCCAAGCGTTTATTAATCGCACGAATCGCAAATTCTCGTATTTTCTCTACGCCAATAAACCCAACGGCGCCACCGATAGCCGGTGCAAAATTGATAGGAATGCCAAACAGTTCTAGCCCACTGGATACGCTCCATGACAACGCGCCACAGAGCAGTGCCTCAACCCAGCGGTTCTTC
>NZ_JADEUG010000054.1 GCF_015163665.1 Xenorhabdus sp. BG5
GCATGTGTTAGGCCTGCCGCCAGCGTTCAATCTGAGCCATGATCAAACTCTTCAATTAAAAGTTTGATGCTCAAAGAATTTCACTGTTAGTTCATAATGAATTAACTGCTTGGTCACTCTTTAAGACTTGAATCTTGCTCGCCTTTCGGCGTATCGATAGTCTCTTGCGAGTGCCCACACAGATTGTCTGATTAACTTGTTAAAGAGCGTTGGCAACCGGAAGCGTCTTCCGGGTTGCGAGGCTGCGTATCTTACGCTTTCCTCTTACCGTGTCAAGCCTTATTTTTCAGGGCCTTTCACGGTGTCATCCCGACCGGTTTGTGTGTTTGTCGTGATAACGGAAGCGCATTATAGGGAGTTTTTTGATACTAGCAATAGTTATTTTGAAAAAACATTTCAACCGATTATTTATCACCCAAAATACCCGAATTTGGTGTTTTCCCAATCTAGAAAAAGAAAAAAGAGGTGCAAAAACACCTCTTAAGAACTTTCTAAGCAATCAATATCATTGTGTTGCAACAATAAGATTGTCTTCTAATTCCAAAGTTACTAACTTACCTGGTATCAATTTACCAGAGAGAATTTGCTGAGCCAGAGGATTTTCAATCTCTTGCTGGATAGCCCGTTTCAATGGACGAGCTCCATATACAGGATCGAAACCTGCTTCGCTGAGTTTTTCCAATACTGGAGGTGTTATCTCTACCTGATAGCCGCGCTCTTCCAAACGCTTATATAAACGCTGCAATTGAATATTCGTAATAGATTTCAGATGCTCTTTCCCTAATGGGTGGAACACAACAACTTCATCAACCCGGTTAATAAACTCAGGCCTGAAATGATGACCAACTACTTCCATCACCATATTTTTCATACCGATATAATCCAATGCACCAAAACGTTCTTGAATCATATCGGAGCCTAAGTTAGAGGTCATAATCACAACGGTGTTACGAAAATCAACGGTTCTTCCTTGACCATCAGTTAAACGGCCATCATCCAATACCTGCAATAAGAGATTGAAAACATCTGGGTGGGCTTTCTCTACTTCATCCAGCAAAATGACAGAATAAGGACGACGGCGCACCGCTTCTGTCAGATACCCTCCTTCTTCATATCCAACATATCCGGGAGGCGCTCCCACCAACCTTGAAACGGTGTGTTTTTCCATAAACTCCGACATATCAATGCGCACCATAGCATCATCACTGTCGAATAAGAAATTAGCCAACGCCTTACACAATTCTGTTTTCCCCACCCCTGTCGGCCCCAAGAACATGAAAGAACCGATTGGACGATTGGGATCAGATAATCCTGCTCTGCTACGACGAATTGCATTCGATACGGCATCAACAGCTTCATTCTGCCCTATCACACGTTTATGCAATTCTTGCTCCATACGCAGTAACTTATCTTTTTCGCTTTCCAGCATCCTAGATACAGGAATCCCTGTCCAGCGCGCGAGTATTTCAGCGATTTCAGCATCTGTGACTTTGTTACGCAGCAGCTTCATATGACGATTTTCTGCTGTTGTTGCTGTTGTCAGACGTTTTTCCAATTCAGGAATTTTTCCGTACTGAATTTCAGACATTTTAGCCAAATCACCACTACGGCGAGCTTTTTCTAATTCAATACGGGCATTTTCTAATTCGGCCTTAATATTCTGAGTACCACTAAGTTCAGCTTTCTCCGCTTTCCACTCTTCTTCCAATTCAGAATATTCACGTTCTTTTTCTGCCAATTCTTCATTCAGCATCTCTAAACGTTTTTTACTAGCATCATCAGACTCTTTTTTCAGTGCTTGCTGCTCGAGTTTTAATTGAATAACACGACGCTCAAGGCGATCCAATGCTTCTGGTTTAGAATCCATCTGCATACGCAGACTTGCCCCTGCTTCATCAATCAAATCAATTGCTTTATCAGGCAGCATGCGATCAGAAATATAACGATGAGATAATGTTGCAGCCGCCACAATTGCCGGATCAGTAATTTGGACATGATGATGCAATTCATATCGCTCTTTCAATCCACGTAAAATAGCAATCGTGTCCTCAACCGTAGGTTCTGCCACATAAACTTTCTGGAAACGGCGTTCTAAGGCCGCATCTTTTTCTATATATTGACGATATTCATCAAGTGTTGTTGCCCCAACGCAATGCAGCTCTCCACGAGCCAGAGCGGGTTTTAGCATATTACCAGCATCCATTGCGCCTTCGGCTTTGCCTGCACCTACCATGGTATGCAATTCATCAATAAACAGAATGGCTGAACCTTCCTGTTTGGCAAGATCATTCAAAACACCTTTCAAACGCTCTTCGAATTCACCACGATATTTAGCACCGGCTAATAACGTTCCCATATCGAGAGACAAAACACGTTTGTTTTTCAGCCCTTCTGGAACCTCACCATTGACAATACGCTGTGCCAAACCTTCAACAATCGCGGTTTTCCCAACCCCTGGCTCACCAATGAGGACAGGGTTATTTTTGGTTCTACGCTGCAACACCTGAATAGTTCGACGAATTTCTTCATCACGCCCAATTACAGGATCTAATTTGCCTTGTTCAGCACGCTCAGTCAGATCAATGGTATATTTCTTTAACGCTTGGCGCTGATCTTCTGCGCCTTGCTCATTCACTTTTTCACCACCGCGCATTTGTTCTATTGCCTTAGTGATTTTATCTTTGGTTGCTCCCGCCGCTTTCAACATGTCACTTAATGTTCCACGTTCTTCTATCGCTGCCAGAACAAAGAGTTCAGAAGAAATGAAGTTATCACCTGATTTTTGGGCAAGTTTGTCACACAGGTTTAAGTAACGTCCCAGTTCGTTGGATACCTGCACATCTCCACCATTGCCTTCTACTTTCGGCAATCGGTTCAGAGCCCGATTCAGTTGATCATTGAAGCTTCCTGTATCCACCCCTGCCGAGGCCAATAAAGGACGTACTGAACCGCCTTCTTGATTAATTAATGCACTCATCAAGTGGATAGGTTCGATGAATTGATTATCACGCCCTAATGCGAGGGATTGGGCGTCAGCGAGAGCAAGCTGGAATTTATTGGTAAGACGATCCAGACGCATAACACCTCCAATACTGGTCAGAATTTGCTACTGGAGACTAGATAAGGTCATTCCTTAAATATTCAAGGTCTTCTGAAAAGTTAATTGGAAACTTACCGCTATACGCCAAAGATCGTCCTGTAAAGTAGGTTATCGCAACCAGATTAAAGTTGCCATTCGCCCTGTATTACCATCACGACGATAGGAGAAAAAGTTTTTTTCCTCCGTGACAGTACATGCGGCTCCACCAAAAATTTCTGTTATTCCTACTAACTGCAACTTTAATTTAGCCAGTAAGTAAATATTTGCCAGAAAATTATCGCCATAAGGCGTAAAAGCTTGTTCCAGATCAGGATTAGTTGCGATGAAAGCTTCTCTCACCTCACCTCCCACCTCAAATTTTTCAGGGCCAATAGCAGGCCCCAACCACGCACGGATCATGTCAGGTTTTGCGCTAAATCGAGACACAGTATTCTCCAACACTCCGGCACATAATCCGCGCCATCCTGCATGAGCCGCCGCAACCTCATCACCAGAAATACTGCAAAAAAGAACGGGTAAACAATCTGCTGTCATCACAGCACAAACCTGATCAGGGATATTCGTGTAAACGGCATCGGCCTGATTATTCACCAATGGCTGACCATCAAGTGTGATGACACGTGTTCCGTGTACTTGCTCCAACCATGTAGGTTGTTGCGGTAATTGGGCATATTCAACCAATAGCGTTCTATTCCGTTCCACGTATTCTGGAACGTCCCCAACATGATTACCCAGATTTAAACTGTCATAAGGAAGTTGGCTTACTCCGCCTAAACGGATAGTACTGCAAGCGCCAACATTATCAGGCTGTGGCCAATCAGGAAAAATCAGTGGTGTCATTTACCTACCAATCCATCTCATCTTTGAAAGTCTCGGCATCTGCTTTCATCACTTCAATCAACTTAACCATGTCGTCCGGTAATGGAGCATGCCATTCCATCTCAATTCCAGTGATCGGATGGTAAAGACGTAACATAGTTGCATGCAATGCCTGGCGATCAAAATTGCGCATCGCTTCGCGAAATTCATCAGAAGCCCCTTTTAAAGGACGAGGCCGCCCGCCGTACAGAGGATCTCCCACCAACGGATGTTTTATATGTGCCATGTGCACACGAATTTGGTGTGTTCTGCCTGTCTCCAAACGCAGACGTAATCGAGTATGTGCCCGGAAATGCTCCATAACACGATAATGGGTAACAGCAGGTTTACCCATAGGATGTACTGCCATGTGTGTTCGTTTTGTTGGATGGCGGGAGATAGGTTCTTCTACCGTTCCTCCAGCCGTCATACACCCCAGAGCAACCGCTTCATATTCACGGGTTATTTCACGTAATTGCAAAGATTCCACCAAACGAGTTTGTGCCGGAACGTTTTTTGCCACAACCATTAGCCCTGTCGTATCTTTGTCAAGACGATGAACAATACCTGCACGGGGAACATCTGCAATGTCAGGGTAATGATATAACAAGGCATTCAACACAGTACCGTCAGGATTACCGGCTCCCGGATGAACAACCAAATCACGTGGTTTATTGATGACCAAAATATCGTCATCCTCATAGACAATATTCAGTTCGATATCCTGAGGCTCCCAACGTGCATCTTCTTCAATGATAGCGTCAACGGAGATTTCTTCACCGCCCAGGACTTTTTCTTTTGGTTTGCTAATTAATTTGCCATTAACTTGAACTTTATTATCCAGGATCCACTCTTTTATACGTGACCTGGAGTAATCAGGGAACAATTCAGCCAAAGCTTGATCTAAACGTTGACCAAGCTGAGATTCAGCGACTATTGCATTAAGTCGGATTTGTTGTGCCATATATAGTTTCTATATTTTACGTTGAGTTTTGACGGCGAGGCCGTTTCATTTAAAATAGTGTGCTATTGTAACCCCATATTTCGCCGGGAGCTTCACGGACAGTCTCCCAGAAAACACTCAGAGGATAATCAACACGTGATGATTCGCATGAAATATCTGGTGGCAGCGACCACATTGAGCCTGGTTCTATCTGGATGCTCCAGCAATAAAGATGCTGTTCCTGATATCCCGCCATCTCAAATTTATTCAATTGGACAGGAAAAGCTGCAAGAAGGTAACTATAAAGCGGCTATCAAGCAATTGGAATCCCTTGATAACCGATATCCTTTTGGCCCTTACTCCCAGCAAGTTCAACTTGATCTGATCTACGCCTATTACAAATCAGCGGAATACCCACTGGCTCTCGCATCCATTGACCGTTTCATGCGCCTGAATCCAACCCATCCTAATATCGATTATGTACTCTATATGCGTGGTTTAGTTTCGCAAGCGCTGGATGACAGTCCATTACAAGGCCTTTTCGGCATTGATCGATCAAATCGTGATCCTGAACATGCCCGTGCTGCATTCCGTGATTTCAACCAACTGGTACGCTATTACCCTAACAGTCAATATTCCACTGATGCTACTAAGCGGTTAATCTTCCTCAAAGAACGTTTAGCCAAATATGAACTTGAAGTTGTTCAATATTACACTAAACGCAGTGCTTACGTAGCTGTCATCAATCGGGCAGAACAGATGCTACGAGACTACCCTGATGCTAATGCAACTCGGAAAGCACTCCCTTATATGGAGTTAGCTTATAAAGAATTAGGATTGACGGCTGAAGCCAATAAAGTAGCACAACTGATCGCTGCCAACCCCGTATAAAATCTTATTCCATCAGGTTTGAACAAGTAAACAAAAACAGTAGCTAAATAGCTGCTGTTTTTTTATCTACTGGTTGAAGTTGTAAAGTTGTCGTTGCCAGAAATATCACTACTGGAAGTGGAAGTGTGATTTTTGTAAGACTTGCTTTTTGTTCTATATCTTATTTAGCCAACAAACCGAACGCATCGGCACATTTTGTGCCATGTTTGGCTATAGCTATATCTTTATTATTTTCACCTTGAAAATAATTCAAATTTTGTAATTATAACGCAATTTAACAATCCCATAACTGACCAATAATGATGCATAACTCTTTCCTTCGCAACAAATATTCTCCATATCTTCGTTAGCTATCACAATTCCGTCACTTACTGCCAAAATCACTCAATAAAAGTGATTTAGATCATTCTTTTTATGCAAAATGGCGCTATGCTGGATGCATCAGAGACGGAGTAACATCAAAGAGGTAACTATATGTTAGTGAACATTACCAGCAAACAAATGGAAATTACCCCCGCAATTCGTAGCCATGTAGAAGACCGTCTAAGTAAGTTGAGCAAATGGCAAGTTAATCTAATCAATCCACATATCGTGCTATCAAAAGAACCGCAAGGATTCTTGGTTGACGCCACAATCGGCACACCAAATGGCACGTTAGTAGCCAGCGCTAAACATGAAGATATGTATGCAGCAATCAATGATCTGCTGACAAAATTAGAGCGCCAACTCAATAAAGTGCAGCATAAAGCAGAAGCTCGCCGCACAGACAATAGTGTTAAAGAGTCCAATCTCAACTTAGAAGTATAATCCTCCCTGATTCTTGTCCTAACGCGCTCAATGAGCGCGTTTTTACTGCCTGTTGACACTCCAAGCTAAATAGGTTAATTAAAATACATTATTGAAACCATAAAGTAGCATGCTAACAGGTCAAATGATTATCAAACCGTCTTTGTTATTTTTCTTTTTTTTCACCTTCTCATAAGGAGGTTGATTCGTTTCAAAGAAAATTAAGAAGACGAATAAAAGCCTCCCATCGACAGGGAGGTTTTTCGTTTTACTGATCACAAACATATCTACGATACACAGGCTACACTCATAATAAGCATATCAGGAACATACTATGGAACGAGACTTAGTGAGTTTACGAGAGGAAATTAGTCATATTGATGCGGAATTGCTGGATCTACTTGCTAAACGCCGACAATTAGCCAGTGACATCGCTCAGACAAAACTGCTCGATCATCGCCCTATTCGAGATAAAAATCGTGAACGAGAGTTGTTGAATGCATTGATTGATAAAGGAAAATCATGTGGATTAGATGGATTTTACATTACGCGATTATTTCAGATGATCATTGAGGATTCTGTTCTCACCCAACAGGCGTTATTGCAACAATATCTGAATCAGACACCTTACGATTCTGCCCGTATTACTTTTTTAGGACCAAAAGGTTCATATTCTCATATTGCCGCTCGACAATTTGCTGCTCGTCACTTTAATCAGTTGGTTGAGTGCAGTTGTCACAAATTCTCAGATATTTTCTCACTAGTTGAGATTGGTCAGGCTGATTATGGCATCCTGCCACTGGAAAATACCAGCTCAGGGGCAATCAATGAGGTTTATGATTTATTGCAACATACTCCTCTATCCCTTGTTGGAGAGATAACTTTGCCAATCAATCACTGTCTATTGATTGCCGGGCAAACTGATATCTCAAGGATAAAAACCGTTTATAGCCATTCCCAACCTTTTCAACAATGTAGCCAATATCTCAATAAATATCCTGACTGGAATATTGTCTACTGTGAAAGCACTGCTGCGGCTATGCAAAAAGTGGCTGAACTCAACTCACCAGAAATAGCCGCATTAGGCAGTGAGGCTGGCGGCACTCTTTATGGATTACATGTTTTAGAAAACAACCTAGCAAATCAGCAAGAGAATAGTACTCGCTTTATTGTTGTCTCCCGCAAATCTATTGACGTATCCGAACAAGTTCCTGCCAAAACCACGTTTATTATGTCAACTGGACAGCAAGCAGGAGCACTGGTTGATGCTCTCATTATCCTAAAAAAACATGATATCCCCATGAGTAAATTGGAGTCTCGCCCGATAAATGGCAAACCGTGGGAAGAGATGTTTTATATTGATGTACAAGCCAATCTACGTTCCATGAAAATGCAACAAGCATTGAAAGAATTGACGGAAATTACTCGTTTTCTGAAAGTGTTAGGATCTTACCCATCAGAAAATGTCATTCCTATCGATCCTATCTAAAGTAAAAAACAAAACCGGATAGAAACATCCGGTTTTAAAATAAGACCCTATCGGTTGTCACTAGCCTGCTGCAAAAGCATTCGACTTTCCTTCATAAATCGAGCTGCTTCATCACCAAACCAACCACTCACTTGGTTAAAGCTCTCAATAAAAGCTGACTTATCTTGATGTTCCAAGATTTCCAGCGCCTGCCCAAAACTTTGGTAATACCGACGTATAAGTGCAATATTTTCAGGACTAGACATAATAATATCAGCATACAGTTGAGCATCTTGTGCAAATAATCGTCCCACCATCGCTAACTCCAATCGATATATCGGTGAAGATAGTAAAAGCAATTGCTGTAAGTCGATATCTTCCTTTGCAAGATGCCGTCCGTAAGAGAAGGTAGTGAAATGACGCAACGCCTGAACGAAACTCATATTTTTATCATGCTTCTCTGCGGTGATTTGATGTAACCTCGCTCCCCATACTGATATCTGTTCCAAAAACCATTGATATGATTCTGGATAGCGTCCATCGCAATACACAACCACTTGCTTAGCAAAGCTACCTACATCTGGCCCAAACATAGGATGCAACCCTAAAACCGGCCCTTTATGTACTTCAAGCATCGCATTTAACGGTCTTTGCTTGATTGAAGCCAAATCAACTAAAACGCACTGTTCTGGCAAAGGGGGTAATCGACGGATAATCTTCTCTGTCAAATGAATGGGAACACTGACGATTACCATCCCTACTCCGGCTAATATATGTTTGGCGTTATCCCAATCGTCAGCTTCGAACACCCTGACTTCATAGCCAGACAACGTCAACAATCGACTGAATAATCGACCCATTTTGCCTGAACCACCTACAATGACCACAGGTCCCAAATGAGTACTGAGTTTTTTAAAGCCTTTGTTATTTTCACTGACATAAGATTCTCGCATAATTCGGCGTAAGATATCTTCAATCAAATCAGGCGGAATTCCCATATTTTCCGCCTCCTGACGGCGTGAGGCCAACATAGCAGCCTCCCTATCAGGATCATAAATCGGTAAGCCGAGTTGACTTTTAACTTCACCCACTTGCGCGACTAAATTCATTCTTTTTGCCAGCAACGCTAATAAGGTTTTATCTACCTCATCAATTTGAGCTCTCAACTGTGACAATTCTGTTGTCATATTGGTTATCCTGCTTTTGCCATCATTATGTTTCGATTAACCAAATGTGGAGCGATTTGTTGGTGCAGTTTTCTCAATATTTGCTCTGTAGTCTGCCAGTTAATACAGGCGTCTGTCACCGAAACACCATATTTCATCTCAGAGCGAGGCTGTTCGGAGGATTGATTGCCCTCATTAATATGGCTTTCCAACATAATCCCAATGATGGATTGATTTTTGGACATTATTTGTTCAACAACAGAATCTACAACGATACTCTGGCGACGAAAATCTTTATTGGAATTACCGTGACTGCAATCAATCATCAGTGATGGTATCAGCCCTGCTTTAACCATTTGGCGTTCACAATCAGCAACGTGTTCTGCACTGTAATTCGGCACTGCGCCACCACGCAATATCACATGTCCATTCGGATTACCCTGAGTTTGCAACAAACAAACCTGACCTGACTGATTTATTCCCATAAAGCGATGGGGCATTGCTGCTGCTTTCATGGCATTAATTGCGGTATTCAAACTACCATCTGTACCATTTTTAAATCCGACTGGAACAGACAACCCTGATGCCATTTCACGATGAGTTTGGGATTCTGTTGTTCTGGCACCAATTGCTGACCAGCTAAATAGATCCCCTAAGTATTGTGGATTATTGGGATCAAGTGCCTCATTAGCCAATGGCAATCCCATTTCTACCAGGTTCAACAACAGGCGGCGGGCAATATGCAGCCCAGCATCCATATCAAATGAACCATCCATATAAGGATCACTAATTAATCCTTTCCAACCGACGGTTGTACGAGGCTTTTCAAAATAGACACGCATAACAATATACAGACAATCACTCAATTCAGCAGAAAGCGTTTTCAAACGACGGGCATAGTCTAGGGCTGCATCCACATCATGAATTGAACATGGACCACATACCACTAATAAACGAGGATCACGATGCTGAATAATGTCAGCGATAGTATTACGCGCGTTTGTGATGGCATGTCGATCATGGCTATTTAGCGGATATTTCCGTTTCAACTCTTCCGGTGTGATAAGGACTTGCTCATCAAGGATATTAACGTTATTCAGAGCGTCTTTTTGCATGATCATTTCTACCTGCCTTGTCTGTTTAATGTTTGTCTAAGTGTCTGCTGGATAACATACCATGATCCGTAAAGAATACAATCCAAAAACGTAAATATTATCTACAAACTGTAAATAATAATTTACACATAATGCAAAGACTGTTGATATAGTGGAGATACTCACAAGCCATTGAATTTTATTTTCATATCAAAATATATAAATAATTATTAAAGTTAATTCATTGTAAATGACAATTTACAACCCAACCAAAATAGAAATAATTTATTAACCAATTACATAT
>NZ_JADEUG010000055.1 GCF_015163665.1 Xenorhabdus sp. BG5
TCAATTGCGCTATCTGGGGCTTAATAAAGAGGAAGCAGAAAAGCAGAGCTGTGAAATGATCCTGAGTCCGCTAGCGTGGAACTTACTGTGGTCAAAGCAAAACAAATCGAAACCACCGAAGAAAGCCCCAAGCCTCTACTGGGCCTATATTAACCTCGGCAAGCTTGCAGGTTGGTACGATTCAAAACGTAATGGTCGAGTAGGATGGGAAAGGCTATGGGAAGGATGGTTCATATTACAAACCATCCTGGAGGGTTACTTGCTTGCACAGTCTCTTGAGCTAGAGATGTGATCAAGAGACAGTGTATGCAAGGGGCTTTTCTCCTTTTTTTATTTGTATTAGTCATCACTTGATCTGACACTTCGATTTGAAAAGAAGAGAGTTACCCGCTTTGATTAAAGGTGCTGAATCTTAACTCAAAGAAACTAAAAGGTAACTCTCATGCTACATACTAACAATCCAATTATTAAACACAAAGCGGGTCTTCTCAACCTGGCAGAAGAACTGGGCAATGTCTCCAGAGCCTGCAAAGTCATGGGCGTATCCCGAGACACTTTTTACCGTTATCAAGAACTCGTTGAAACCGGGGGTATTGATGCACTAATAAACCAGAGCAAAAGAACTCCCAATCTTAAAAACAGCGTTGATTCGGAAACAGAACATGCGGTTGTTCAATCTGCCCTTGATTACCCGGCCTACGGGCCAGTGAGAACCAGTAACGAGCTGCGTAAATCAGGGGTATTTGTCTCACCCAGTGGAGTGAGATCTATTTGGTTAAGGCACAACCTTGAAAACTTTAAAAAGCGCTTACTGGCGCTTGAAAAACACGTGGCGGAGAAGGGAATAATTCTGACGGAAGCCCAAGTGGTGGCACTTGAGAGGAAGAAACAGGATGATGAGGCCTGGGGTGAAATCGACACAGCACATCCCGGTTATTTGGGTTCACAAGATACGTTTTATGTGGGTAATTTGAAAGGGGTTGGGCGGATTTACCAGCAGACTTTTGTCGATACCTACAGCAAGGTAGCGTTTGCCAAATTGTATACCACCAAGACACCGATTACGGCGGCGGATATACTGAATGACAAAGTGCTTCCTTTCTTTGAGTCGCATCAATTACCCCTGCTGAGGATATTAACCGACCGGGGCACAGAATATTGCGGTCGTGTTGAACAGCACGATTATCAGCTTTATTTAGCGATAAATGATATAGACCACACGAAAACGAAAGCCAGATCGCCACAAACAAACGGTATCTGTGAGCGCTTCCATAAGACGATTTTGAACGAGTTTTACCAAGTAACATTCAGAAAAAAACTGTACAATTCACTTGATGAGTTGCAAAAGGATCTGGATGAATGGATAAAGCACTACAACCATCATCGTACCCATCAGGGAAAAAGATGTTGTGGTCGCACACCAATAGCGACATTATTGGAAGGAAAAGTCATCTGGGCGGAAAAAAACCTAACCCAGAGCTAATCTGACAGGCACTGAATTCAAAGTGGGTGACTGTCAGATCAAGTCTGAACTACTACATTTTATTGCTGCGTCTCTTTTGCTCTCCCAAATTTGATAATGTTTACGATTCTTCATGTTTGACACGACATTGTAGATTTCATCTGCCGTTATTTTGGATATATCTCGACCTGAAAAATGTTGTAGAAAAAACTCAATTTTCGTTTTGTCGTCATCAAGTGACCTTTTATGCTCTTTTTCCCTAAGCCAGCGAATGCAACATTCTTCAAATGTACGAGTTGGCAGATCGTCCAGTTGATCAACCCGCCAAGCCTCAGCCTTTAATTTGTCATACAGCTCCTGCGCTTGCTTTTTGTCCCTCGTGCCAAGAGATTTCCTAACTCTCTTTCCTGACGATGTAAAGAAATGACAGTGCCATATTCCGTTTCTTTGGGTGATTGACATGATTTATCTCCATTACGATCACCCTTGCTCGCTCTATGAGTTTGCATCGGGCTTTTAATATAAGCAAGAACAGCAGACTTAGTTGTTTTATATCCTTTGCCGATCCGTTTGCCGTCTATAGCACCAGTGGCTATTAGATTAGCAACAGTTCTTGATGAAACTTTAAGCTCTTTGGCTGCCTCTTTTGTATCCCAAATGTCATCTTCAATATTCATTTCTAACTCCTTTTATCGAGCTTGATTGAAATTTTTAGTTATTATTTAAAGCAATCCTTGCCATTATTTTCCCTGCGCTCTTAAATATATTAATCATCCGTAATATTGGTTTTTATCTCTGAGACTGGGAATTCAGTGTCGTTTAATGCATCTCGGATAATTTCGTTTATGTAATAAATTAAATCTTCATCAGCTAACTTTTCGTCATCATGAAAATAACAAAACTCTTTTGCTGATTTACGGGGTATTTCAATTGTTACTTTTGGTATATTCATGCTATTTCCTCAATTGTTCGTTACCGATATTAAATAAATATTCTTTATCGACTGTGGTTAATAATTTTCGTGGAGTAATAAACGGCCGCCAAATTAAAAACATTGAGCCTTTTGTATTACTCTTACCTTTGATATTTAAATCCGCTGGAATAAATGAAATTCTGCCACCCGTTATTAATCTGACCTCATCCACCGTTTCCAATGCCAATTTAAACCAGCCCACAGATGTATCAGAGGGGACTAACATCACAATAGGCTGTAATTGTTTCCGGCATTCGATAGCGGCTTTTTCTACCCATTTCGAAATATTGCTATAGGGTGGATTTACATATATTGCACCATAACTCTCCCAGTCACATTCCAGTGCATTATCTCGTTCCGTGAGATAATGTGCATACAGGGTATTCTGAGCATCGGCGGCTGCATCTAAATAAAATCCGAATTCTATATCGAGTGCCAGAAATAATGGGAGTGGAGTTTGCCAGAGGTCTTTAAATTCTTTAGGCGTGTTACTGCCTCCAAAATCACTCATTGTTTATATTCCTTATTTTCCTCCTATCCCGCTCATAATCCTCCCCACATTCCCGACTACAGAATGCACCGTGTATTGCTGGTTCTGCCTCACACCATCGACACATTCCGTTGATACTGGTTAATGCTGGTGGCCGGTTCCGTAGAGCATGAGATATATTCAGCTTATTTAATTCATTCGCTGCGTCGATAATATCCATGTTTATTTCTCGTTATTTGTTTGGATGAGGATAGAGGCAAACTGCAAACATTGTTTTGCCCTCATCAAAATCATCTATGTTTTTACATATTTTTCCATCCACTAAATTGTAATATGCCACAGGTTTCATATTTTCATATTCAGCGAGTTTCTTTGCTGACTCTTCCAATGACTTTTTTTATTTTTTCGACGGAAGGCATTTCTGTGCGGATAATTTCTAGTGCTTTTATTGTGCTAACTTCACTTTCCATTCTTTTATTAACCCAGCCATCTAAATCTTCTGAGTTATTTTTTGCCTCAGATAGTAAATCTTCATCTGACCAATCAAAAAGGCCTTCCATCCAAAACATGGCTTGCTCTTTGTCTCCTTTTTCCAATAAGCAGAGTGCAGCTGCATTTACTAGTAACAGCCTTTCTATTATCCACGAATTAGATAATTCCATTGCTGCCTTAACTTGCAGGCTTTCTATTTCTTTTGCCAACTCAATCACATCATTGCTCATTATTAATTCTCCGAAACTCAATAACCCAAACCCACGGATTAACTCTCCAGCTATTTTCGCCGTAGATTGATATCCATAGATTGGCGAATGCAGCTCGCGCAGAGGCACCCTCAGCTATCGCATCTTTTTCACTGATATCCTGCAACTGTTCAACCCTGATATTGCACAGATAAATTTCACCAATTGAGCTGCTATTCTGGTCATAAAATTTAACTAAATGACCAATATCACCATATGGACACGGAACATCTATAAACCCAGCCTGCCATGCCGCGTTAACCTGTTGAGATAGCGTGTAATCGTTATCCCACGCGCCCAGTTGCCGCAATTCCTGCTCCGTTACTTTTGGCTGTGGTTTAAATTGGCCTGCGCGTCTGTGTTTTCCTGCCAGCCAAAATAGCGTCTATCATCTCACCGTTAAATTTGAGCGGCTTCATTTAAACCTCCTGCATATATTCGCTGCCCGTTCGCACATATCAGTGTCGAACCAGCCGAAATGACATTGGCTGGGACTAATTTCTAGCTGTTTTGCTAACCAATGATAGGCCTCCGCGCGCGTCAATCTCCCTGATTTCCATATCCGTTCAAAATACTGTTTGCAGTTATTCCGCGCCGCACGAACTTCTTTATTTGCCAATGTCCCTAGTGGAATATCCGTAAATGGGTGCATCCCCACATAGGCTCGGCATGTGGTGCACATATACAACCATGGCCAATTTCCATAACTCCGGCCATATACATCTTCATGACTGACTATTGCCACATTCCCATTGCAGTAACGACATTCGGTAGGTGCTGGTAGCGGATCTTTGACTTTCCTGATTGCTCTTATACTTGGATTCCATGACGTTTTTTCCACAATAATCCTCCCGCCGCATAGCAGCGTAGTGATAGGGGTGGGTTAGAGGGTTCTATCTGGATTGCCGAGCACGGTCACTCGGTGTTGGAAGTCGGTAGGTTTTTGTTTGCCTTCCTCGCGTCTCTCTTTTGCGTCGAGTTTATGGCATTCAACGCACATTTTGTTTTTCACATATCGTAGAGTGTGTCCCAACTGGCACGGGTTGCCAGAATAATATTTACTCGGTTCCGCGGTCATGGGCTGGCGTCTCCAATTCTGATTTTCTGATGTTATAGACTTCGGTCATTTTTTCTTTATGCTCAGGATAGTTAGCTAACGCTTTTTCAGCCCACTGATAGGCAGTTTTTAACTCAGCAGGATTCATTTCATTGGCTTGAGCAGTAAACCGAGTCAATATTTCTTGCGGATCTTTTGGTTTCCGGCATCAAGGCGATTACTGGCGGCGATGAAGTTGCTATCGATCCGAAACATAAACAGCTCTATTCAACCCGTATTCCTGCGGTGGTGCTGGCAGTAAACAATAATGCCATGAGTTTCAGCGATCGCAGTGGTGGTGTTTCTCGTCGTCGGGTGATTTTCAACTTTTCTGAAGTCGTGCCGGAAAATGAACGTGATCCGTTCCTTCGGGATAAAATCACAACAGAATTACCCGTGATTATCCGGCATTTGCTGCATCACTTCGCTGATCCACAAACCGCAAGGCATTTGCTGGCAGAGCAACAAAAATCAGAAGAAGCGCTGGATATCAAACGCGGCACCGATCCACTGGTCGATTTCTGCGGCCACTTGATTGCATCTGGTGAAGCTGACGGCCTGTTAATCGGTAATGCGGAGATTGTGCCGTTCAATCCCCGTAAGTACCTTTATCACGCCTACCTTGCTTATATGAAAGGTAATAATCTGAATAAACCTGTTTCCGTAACTCGTTTTGGCATAGATATGCCGGGCGCACTGGCAGAGTATGGTCTGCATTACCTGCGTAAAAAAAGCAAATACGGTATTCGCAGCAATATGAGCCTGAATATTGAAACCGTCAATGAATGGATGTCAAAACTGACAAGAGATAACCCGCCGGAAGAGTAATTTCTCCTGATTCCAATTATTTTCAAAGAAATATAAAAAAGTGTTCACTACTGTTCACCCTGTAATTTAAATTAGATATATCAATCAATTATAGGGTGAACAGTTATTTTTAAACTGTTCAAAACTATTCAACGCTGTTCACCCTTTTTCTAATTTCAGGTGAACGCTTGGATGAAGAGTGATGATGAGTTTAATTTCAAGTTATCACCATTTAACACAATGAATTTAAATGAAAATATATCAAAGTGAACAGGTGAACAGTTTTATGCCTAATTCTTTTATAGGGGGGAGTTAGATAACAAATCATTTTTCCGGCAGGTGTTTTTCAGCTCTCCGCTTGACCGGGTTAATGTATTAGCCCGGTTAAGCGGAGAAGACAAGCGTGGCGCGTCAGTGTGGATTGTCAGGCAAGAAACTCGTTCTGGCTGGCAATCAATTTAGCGCCACAAGCTGTACTCATACCTTCTACAGCAATTGCTTTGCCATGACTCTTTAAATTTTCACTGCCTTCAACAATGGGAAACACACCTTCACATTTAGGGCATTCAACTAAATCCGTTTCCCCGGCAACCGGAATACCTTTATAGGTATAGCCACCGACAGTAGTAATCACGTTTCCACCGTGATCGGTGGTGTCGTTTAATAAAATTACGGCTTTGTTTGTCATTGTTATTATCATCCTCAGCAGATTGATTCTTATAAAATAAATAACTTCAGAGTGACCGATTTACCACTCACCGTAGGGGTGTTTTTTTTCTTTAATAAAAGATTTTATTTCCTCAGAATATTCACCATAACCATCAGGATGATTTGTTTTATCCCGGCAAATAGTCATGTTATCTCCGGAAACTGATTCACCTTTGGCCACTAAAATATTATCCCCGTTGTTTTTATCATATCCCCGTAACCAAGCTCTGGTGATTCCACCAGGAGCCAGACCAATAAATAAGGTATCTCGGTAGAAAACACGATTTTTAACTGAGTGCCCGGCAGAAGGCTCCCTCATCAACTTTCGAACATCCGATGTAAAAATAAATTTTGTCTGGTAGGTTTTTTTATCAACCACAGAATCCCAGCAAACTAATAATGCCTGGGGTAAGGCTTCACCATGATTCTTAATTCCGCTAGTCCCTCCACCTAACTTATTACTCCATGAATTTACACTGTTATAATCTGGATCTGCTCCATCAGGCATAAATTTTTGCACAATATAATTATCTTCATCCAAAAATTGAACAAAACTAATACTGGCGTAAAAATATTCTGGGGTAATAAATTGGAATTTCCATTTATCGTAAGGCAGCGGTTCACTGTTGCGTACAATGGGCTTGTAAGTCACTACCCGCTTTCCTGATGGATACGACTGACAGGCAGCTAACCCGAATATTATGCCTAAGCTAAGTAACAAAGCTAATTTCCTTTTGTTTCTCATTATGAAATATCCTTGCCATTATTATCAAAAATAGTTCTACGCCAATCACTATTAGGACGATTTGCATATGCAATTTCCGCCGGAAGAATATCACCCTGCTTTTCATTATCTTTTGTTTTAGAATTATTCCAATTCGCTGAAAAGTGCGTGTATTTAGACCATATCAGTTTGAGTTCTTCCTGAGTAAAAGGCTCAGGTTTTTGTCCCTGTCTGATAGACAACCCTTGAGCAATAGCTTTTTTGGCTATGGACTGAAGCTCTTCCGGCAGTTGATAATTCCCATCTTTATTGTCTGGCTTATTAAAAACCAGTCCAGCTTCTTGGGCTGCGTCTTGCATTACTAACATACCCACTTTAGACCAATCATTCTGGATGGTACGAGTCAGAACTGCAGCGGCCATTATCTTGGTCGAACCTGTTCGCCTAGCGTATTCTGAACTATCATCATGCCATGTGATCAGCTCAACATTTTCATCTGTGACTAATGAGCCAATGGTCGGGGATTTTTTTAACTGCTCCAGTTCTTTTTGCGTATTTTTATAAACATAAAGTTTATTATCTGACGGTATCCCAAACCCTGAGACTTCCATCGATTTCGGTCGAGTAATACATAAACTTTCATCACTCACAGGGTCATAGCCGCCACCAACATCAGCATGTGCACCGGGGAGTTCAAGTTCAGGCCAGTGAGGTTTTACACTGTTTAAGGAAAAATTATAGCGGCACTCATTCTGCGCTGTAATATGGAAAACACTTTTTGCAATATCAGGCGATAAAAATATATTAGCGCGTCCTGTCACAGACGAATTATGAGGATTGAGCAGATTGTTCATTTCAGCAATGGCTGTAACCGTATCATAGATACCTAAAAAGCGGGTTTTCCCTGTAGGATAACGTGGGTTCTCCAGATAACGATGATCAACAAAGCACTCATTAAGTGCCTTTAACAAATCTTTATCTTGTTTCAAAACACGGTTAGCGAAATGACGGGATGAGGCCGCTCCCCGACTAAAACCAATAATATCGAACTGAAGTGTTCTGATATTATCCTTTGTTTTGTCCAAAAATTCTGTAAGTACCTCTTTTATCTTCTCTATACCAATATCCGTTTTAGTGACAACACCAGTATCTCCTCGTCCTGTTCCATAGCCAATGACACTATCGGATTCACCTGACTTGGTGCCGACCCCGTTAATATACACTTTGATTTGATGATTTCCTGCACTAATTTCATTTGTCCTATATAACTTATGTAAGAAAACTACATTGGTATAATAATTATCGTAACTGAGTCGCCAAACATCACCGGGTTTACCGTACTTATTAAGTGAACACATAAAGTCATTAAATTGCTCTGGGGTTGGGTCGCTTTTTTCTTTCGCACATAAGCGCTCATCGGTATTATCGACATTGTTCCCCGTTCCATCAAAAAAGACGCCAATAGTCAGATTAATACCACTTTCAATGACCTGTATTTCTAATACATGCCTGCGGTTAAGTTGGGATGTGCTGAAGCCTTTTAATGTTGAATCTTTAAAGTGTTCCGATGATTTCAACTCATCATCCTGCCAGCCTTTAATTTTGGGATATCCATCACTGAGCATACCCAATGTCATATATTGGTATTCATGACCGTCCAAAATAGCCGCTGGCTTAACAGGTGAATTGGCCTCGCCTGTTTGCTGGCGAGGTGTCCGTTTAACTATTTCATCGGCAAGAGACTGAGCTGTAACAGATAATGTCACAGGCATCGGGGGAAGATTTTCTTCACGTAATAGCCCCTTTCCATCTGTAGTTCCGGTACGTACAAGACTTTTATTATTCCGGCTTGTCAGTTTATAAGGTATACCTGTTAATGGCTCACCCTGTTCATCCACAAGTTGAAATTCAATCCAGTGTTTCAGTGCCTTTTTACAGTTTATACAGTCTGTTTGTTGTAACTGACCCATGTCGTCTTCCTTAATTATAGTGTGTGAAAAAATTAACGTTAAATGTGTTTATCAAGCAAAGTTTGCGGGTTATCCGTCATAAAATGTTTGAGCGTTAATTTATCCAGGTTCTGTTTTTCCTCTCTTGCCTGTTTCAGCCTGGCAACAAGCCGATTCTGCAATTGCCCTTCCGGTTCATCCAGTTTTAGCGCCAGTTCAGGCTGTTCTTCCCAGAGCTGACAACTTAAAGCGTAAGCCAGATTCTTGAGGGTTGTCTCCGTTGCATAACGCGCCTCAATCAGATGATCACCCAGCACAAATAAGTCGGTATGTAGCGTCTGCGGGCAATTTTCTGGACGGGAATAACAAACGGGATCAGGCGAATCGATCATTAACTCATTGACTGGTGTCAGCAGTTCGCGCCAGTCACCGGGTTTCAGGGCAGGGAGCAGTGGCGCAAAAATCCGGTTATCCATTAATCGTAAAACGACAACCTGCCCCCGCAACAGAACCTGCTGATGTAACCGCCAGTGTTCTAACTGAAACGACCACGGTAAGGTGCTGTGATACCCCCAGCCCCAACTGGCATCGCTGAATTCGTGCTTATCCAGCAACTGAGCC
>NZ_JADEUG010000056.1 GCF_015163665.1 Xenorhabdus sp. BG5
ATATGTGGCAGCTAATCAAAAAAGTTAAGATTTTTTTGAATGCCGCTTCAGCAACCACATGGAAAGGAATAGGAAATATGAAACTCTCATGATTATGAAAAGTTATATATAACCTAATGGTTAGGTAAAAGATAATCATATTGTTTTCGCTCTCTAGCTTTCTGTTAATACGACAGAAACGTGTTTATTCATGGTTATTCTAAAAGTAATGTAAATGTAGTGGCATTATTTAATTTTATAAAGTTTCATAGTGTAATCATCGACATGTATATCAATAGTCCGGTCGTGGGTCTCCATTGTCGTTTAATACCCTATTTTTGTCTGCAGCTGATGAGTTACGGTCGGTGTATGAAGTCGCCAGTCCAGCGGTAAACAAGCCTCGAAGTCAACTGGCGAACGCTAGCGAAATTCTGCGGAACAATATCGTTATTAGTAACTTATTGATTTTGTGAAGTTGTAAACCTTTGCGTTGGAAAATACCTGTTCAAAGTCGTTGGTGATCGGTGGGAAAGGGAGTATGTATATGGTCACGATCAAACGCAATGAGAAGGCCGATGTGGAAAGAATGGCGCAGTTGCTATTGAAGCTGGTTATCGGACTTGAACAGTAGGATCATTAGTGAGGATACATATATGTCATTACCAACGAAACAAGACTTAATTGACTGGCTCCTTAATAATCCTGATGAAGTTCGTAACGTCATTAAGGGGAAATTGCAATATGAACCGACACGAACCCGCGATACCTCCCTTTTTGTATTTAATGATGGAATGTATTTCGATGGTCAACTGTATCGCCTGTGTGTAAATCTCCATCACACTGGAGTATTAGGCCGTGTCTGGCTCAACGGTATGGAGAATGTCAGTGTAAATCAACATGAAAACCCCGCTGCTGATATCATTGGTAATCACCTGCGGGAACTGAGCAACAATGTGTTTAACACAGATTTCCCAGTTGAAGGCGAAAATCCTTCCGAACTGGCGGTAGCCGCAGAAGTGGAAATTGTTGACTCAGTGGCGTGTTCAGCCGCGAGCAACACCAAAAAACAGTTCTACCTGGAGGAGCAGGAGCTGAGCGACGATCCTCAGTGGCAAGTGGTAGTCGTAGCCTTGGAAATTGATGCACCTGAGGTGGACTCAGCCGCGAGCAACACCACAAAACAGTTTCAGCCCTTCCGTCCTCAGCCTCTCCGTGGAGCCAGACTGAGCACTCTGGCGACCGAGCGCTCAGGGGCTACCAGCACCAGA
This sequence comes from Xenorhabdus sp. BG5, assembly GCF_015163665.1. Classification (GTDB taxonomy): domain Bacteria; phylum Pseudomonadota; class Gammaproteobacteria; order Enterobacterales; family Enterobacteriaceae; genus Xenorhabdus. The sequence continues at coordinate 1,248 of NZ_JADEUG010000056.1, forward strand.
CCAAGCAGCATTGCGCATGCGTTCGGGGTTCGCCCCGGTCATCTTGTGATTGTTGGTTCAGGGATCAAAAGTTTGGCGCAACTGACGATGGAGGCCGTGGGCCATATTAAAGCAGCTGATGAAGTGTTTTATGCTGTAGCGGATCCCTTGACTGAAGCTTTTATCGAGAAGAACGCCAAAAAAGCCCATGATATGTATACCCTTTACGATGATGGCAAACCGCGCCTCCAGACGTATGTCCAGATGGCAGAGGTCATGTTGCGTGCCTTGCGCCAGGGGAAATATGTGGTAGGGGTTTTTTATGGTCATCCTGGTGTTTTTGTTAACCCTTCGCACCGGGCCATTGCGATAGCTAAAGAGGAAGGATTCCGTGCAGAAATGCTCGCTGGGATTTCCGCCGAAGATAATCTCTTTGCCGATATTGGCATCGATCCCTCACTTCATGGTTGTCAGACCCTTGAAGCAACCGACTTGCTGCTACGTAAACGCATCTTGCTTACCGATTCGCATGTTGTGATTTTTCAGGTTGGTGCCGTTGGCAATCTCGGTTTCAATTTTAGTGGTTTTAAAAATCAACACTTTCAGGTGCTGATTGACCGTCTGATAAAAGAATATGGGCCGCAACACGACGTTTATCTGTATGTCGCACCAAGCATAGCAATAGCGAAGCCTCTGGTTGAAAAATATAAAATCGCCGATTTTCTTAAACCCGAGGTTGTAAAACAGGTAACGGGGATCTCAACGTTTTATTTGCCACCAAAAACTATCCGTGAGTCTGATCCTGCCGTCGGTAAACTTTTGGGTTTGAAAGTTCTCGGTAATGTGGGGTATGCCGGTCCCTACACTCCGGGCAAACCTTACAGCGAACGCGAACTTGCTGCTGTTTCAGGACTGGACGGACATACCATTCCGGAGAATTATAAACGCACGCGAACAACATCTAGTATGTTCGACGCGCTAGCACAGCTTTCACTATATCCCGAAATGAAAGAAGAATGGCTGCGTAATCCACAGGATTTCTTACAACGATTCGAGGGACTCTCTGCACAAGAACATGCCGCGATTATCTCGTCTCAGCCTGGTCGGATACGTGCAGTCATGAAAAAAACGCCTCAGCAAGTCGTGATGGAAGGTAATAATGAAGATACGATTCAGGAACATGTCGCAGAATCTAACCCCGGTGGGGATCCGGTAGAACCATTAGAGGTACCGGCCCAAACAGCAGAAGCAGCAGAATTAGTCATAGGGGATCTTCTGTTGCATAAATAACGTGAAATCAACAAAAGTTATGTTGATTTTTTAGATAGCCAACAGATAAAAGGGTTCTGTCGAGGGCAAGCCAATGTCCTTGAACCGTACGATTTCTCTTTTATGTCATGTATAAGTCTGGACACAATCTGTCAGTTTCATTGCTACAATGTGATTAAGTCTGGCAGATTGCCCCAAATCACTTCTGTCCAGAAGTGAGTTAGTGCAAGTTGCCTGATTTGGTCACACCATAAAATTGGATCGGGTAGATTGCATTCTAATCAATTCAAATAATGCCATCGCGCTTCTGACATTATTTTTTTGTCTCGGAAAATGAATTACGTATTGACCTTATGATTTCCGTTCACTAGCGTGGTCAGACTTATCGATGATCCGGTCGCTTGTGAGGATCGCCTTCGGGCAGCGACACCATACTCCCGTAGCCTGCAAGGGAGTACACACTGTGTGGTACATCTGCCCACCTTTGGAAGCAGATATCATCGTTGCTGATGATGAAGGTTATTTTATCCACCCTGGCATAACGCCAGCCACCCAACGGGGAACACGTTTCCCGTTGGGCAATGTGTTCTCCGTTGTTTTTAAGGAGTCCACAATGCAACAAAACGAAACCGGGACACCGGTGCATGCTGCACCGGCGTCTGAATTGTCCCCTTTTGAGGATGTTTTTCCGCAAACCAGCCCACTGGAACGGATGCTGCTGGAACACTCGATCATTAAAGCAGCGGTCACGCTGTGTGAGGATTACCGGTGTGATACATGGCAGTGCCGGAAAGTGTCGGACAACATTGCCTATGCTGTGCCGACACGCGCTGACACGTATAGGGTCAAAATTGAGACTACGGACTTTAACGGCGAAGTATCAGCGGATACGTTCGGGCTGATGGTCACCCTGAGCGTACTGGGCTATCTGACGGTACTGATGAAGCAGGATGAAGTCGCTGAACGGTTTTGTGATTTGCGGGCATACGCGCTGCAACATCCCCAGGCCCCGTGTATTCGGGCGGCTCTAGGTTTAGCGGGGGCATGACGATAATTTAATCCATTCTGGCATGACGCCAGTCACCCGGACGGGGAACATGCTTCCCGTCGGGCAGGGTGTTCTCCGTCTTTTTTTATTGACAGGAGAACATGATGCAAAAAAGTGAACTTATCCTGCTGGACAGTCCCGCGCTGTCTGCGGCATTTCCCAGCAAAAAACCGCTGGAGCGGTTGTTTCTGGGGTTTCTGATTGCCAACACCGCCTCACAGTTATGTGGTGAATCTCAGTATGAATACTGGGACAGGCGGGATGTTTCTGAACAGCTGACTTATCTGGTGCCGACATCCGCCGCCACGTATTCTGTTTATTTGCCGAACAGTGCGTTAACCCTCACGCTGTCTGCCGATGCGTTCGGGCTGGCGGTGACGACAGCGGTGTTTGCCCGTATCGCGGTACTGGATGAATCCAATGAGGATGCATACCGGTTCAGCGAACTGCGTGAATATGCGCGGCAACACCCGGAAACTGAACTGATACGTGCAGTACTGGATTTAAGCACGCCAGATAAGGTGCTGAGTCCCTCATTAATCCGCAGTGTCAATAATAATCATAACTGACGTTATCAGCCCATGATGCTGTTAACCCTTTTCTTAAGCGCCTGACCAGGGAGCCGAAAACACCTTCCCGGTCTCGGGCGGGTGTTTTCTTTATTTGACCTCAAATCAAGGAAATACAAATGAACCCGATTTTTTTACCGGCACCGGATGACACCGGTACGGTATGCCATGAAGAGCTGTTTACTGTTCAGGTCACCGGCCTGATGCAGCCCCCGCACGCGAGACAATCACTGTGGGAAGAAACCCTGACCGTGTGCGAAGCGGCCTCGGTAACCGAAGCGGTGCAGCGCCTGAAAGTTATCCATCTGCTGGGTGACTGGCCGGTGCCGGAGACTTCATCTGACCCGTTTAAGTGCATTTTTTTCCCGCTGACCGTCATGATTTATGACGCCCGGGATGAAAAAGTGCTCGGTGGCCGATGCTATGACGAGATTGTCTGGGCGCAGCCGGTGACACGGGCCTCAGAACGCCTGTCACTGGAAAAGCAACAGCAGCAATTGTGTCAGTCAGCCGTGCTTGAGCAGGGCTGGCAGAATACAAAGTCTGCCCGGGCATTGTGGCATAAGGCGCATTTACTGTCGCTGCATGGGGTTTCGCCCAGTTATCAACAGTGCCGTGAAGTGCAGGATATTCTCCGGCACGGCACGGCAGTTAGCCTTTAACCCGTGAGGTATGACGATGGCACCTTTACGTTTAACTGCCTGGCAGGTGATTGCCGGTACGCTGCTGAAGCGGCATTTTGGCCTGAACCTGGCTGATACGGCACTGTGTGAAGCGGACACGGTGGCTGAACTGATGGCCCATGGCGTTCAGCCTTTTGAAGCCATTAACGCGTTAGTGGATAAATACGATTTAACCCGGCTGAGTGCGCAGGGTATGAGCAGTACACCGTATCTGGGTATTCATGATGAGCTGAGGGTGCTTTTCGACTGCGGGATTACCGAGGCACTGCTCAGTCAGGACAACGAGACACTGTCCGAATAACCCCTTTTTTTAATCACCCCTCGGGGGAATGGTGCCCTGATGGCGCGGTTCCTCCGGTTTATGCTTATTAATCCAATGAGGAACCTGACCATGGCAGAATGGGTTACCAATCAACTGGAAATCACCGGCAAGTCGGTGTGTATTGACGTCATGCAACAATGGGTCTGCGGTGAAGAAATCCCCCGTTACCGTCAGGCCGTGCTGCAAAGCCTGCGGCTGTTTCTGGCCGGCTGTGCGGGGATACTGAAACCCACTAAACCGCAAACCTATACACCGTATCCGGCGTTAGTCCGTGGGACAGCGGCACCGACGGCGCAGAATCTGGCTTTTGACCAGTGGCTGACATTGTTGCAGGATAATGTGCCGTTAAACAGCGATAACATTAAACGGATAGATAATCTGTACCGCCAGTCCAGTCTGAGCCTGGTGCGCTGGGAAAACATTCCGGCGCCGGCGCGTGACATTATCGCCCGTCTCCTGACCCGCCAGTATACCGACTGGTTTGGGATGGTGAGCTGGTCTGAGACACCCGATATCGGCGCGTGCTGGGATAAGCTGAACGTTTATCCAGAGTCGGCGCAGCCCTGCGATATGCTGATGATAATGCCGACTCGGCTGGCGACTGAAATTAACGGTCACAGTGGCTTGCTGAAAGGGATTGCAACTGCGGCGCAGTTTTACGACGGACAATACGGTATGGAATGGCCGTTGGGTCACCATGTTCGCTGGGAGCGCCGGAATGTCAGCAGCTTAACCGTGCGTTTTGACTCCCCGTGGGCACCGCCTTCGGCTGAGCTGATGGGCGAGCTGTCATCGGTGTTTGACTGTGAAATTCGCCACGGGTACAGCGAACCGTCAGGCCAGCTTAATGGCTACGATTGCTATGACCAGGGCGAGCATGTGGACAGCGGTAACGGGCAGTCAGGACAGGAGAACCGGCCGGCGCTTTATCTGGTCAACGAGGAAAAGCGGGAGTTGAACCTGCCCGTGCCGGCCATCGCCGTTGGGCAATAACGCGTTGTTTAATTCATCATTCATTGATTGTTTTATCTTCACTTCAACCGAAAGGGAAAACATTTTCCCTTTTCGGAACGTGTTTTCCCTTTATTTTTTTGCAAGGAAAACACGTTATGGCATCTCGACCCGATCATCAGAAAGAGTTTATTTCTCTGTTTAACCAGACGGCGCGTTATCACCGTCGTTATCAGGTTTTTCAGGATTTTTGTAATTGTGCGATGGCCGCCATTCACAATAAATACTGTTACAGCGAGGCGCTGGAGCAGTATTACCTGAAAACCATCAAAAAGTAAGAAAAAGAAGATGTTAACCGGATTGTGCAGCTGTTTTCCTGTACCGTTCTTGGGTTGGCGCAGGCACCCTGTGATTTTCTGGGCAATGTGTTTATGCAGCTGGGATTGGGGGATAAAACCCTCGATCAGTTTTTTACGCCCTGGAGCGTGGCCAGAATGATGGCAGAGATGCAGTTACAGGATGTCTCTGAATTATTGAAAACCCAGCCCTTTGTCACCTTCCATGAGCCTTGCTGTGGCGCGGGCTGTATGACTTTAGCTGCTGCTGAGGTATTAAGAGAACAGGGACATGATCCGTTATCAAGCCTGTGGGTCTGTGCCATTGATATTGACCCGTTGGCCGCAGTGATGGCTTACATCCAGCTTGCCCTGACCGGCATTCCGGCTGCGGTGACTATTGGGGATGTATTGAATGATCCCGGTAGCAAACGGACACGTTACACGCCCGCCCATTATCTGGGTAACTGGTCTCAGCGGTTACAGGCGTATCAACAGCCCCAGGTGGCATAAATTCCCTTTTCACTTTGGCGCCTTTCGGGGCGCTTTTTCTATTTTCAAATCACATTAATTTATTGAATTTATGATGAAAATTAAGGTGATTCGGTAAGTGAATCCATGGATGAATCGAGTCAGTTTAATTTTCATTTCCGCAAAAAGAGTTTTTCCTTGTTCCAGACTGGGATTCACCGACACTGAGTCCAATTTGAACCGAAGGAGAAAAACTATGTTTCAGCGTTTTAAATCGCATTTTATCCGTCAGTCTGCTGCACAGAAAAAATCATCTGCACTCCCACCGGAGACCATTCGTGATTGTCAGGGCTATTTCCAGCCGCAATCGGTGGATGAGTTGTTGGCCACCCCGCAGCGCCGTCAGTACCTGCAACAATTATGGCAAAACAGTGCCTTGCCCGAAGGGCTGTATCAGCGTTTTTATCTCGCACCGATTAAACAATTGCTGGGCAGTGTGCAGCAAGTACCCGCCACACCGGAAGGCGACTGGTCAGGGGCTGGGGGATTTGCTGACCTGACACTGCAATTTACCACCTGTGCCGTGCGGTTAGCGAAAGGGCATTTATTACCGCCGGGGGTGGCACCGGAAACGCAGGCTGCCCAGAGTGTCTTATGGCAGGCGGTAGTGTTCTGGGCAGCGTTGTTTTATCACCTGCCGTTGTTGCGGCAACTGGAAGGGGAGCTGGATGACGGGCATTTTTGGCAGCCGGGTGTCTGTAACCCCGGTAACCCTTTTCGTTTCCGTTTTCGCACACCGGAAAATGCCCTGACGGTGCCACAGGAAGCCTTGCTGGCCGCCAGTTTGTTACCGGAAAAAGCCATCATGTGGCTGGTTTCCGTACCGGAAGCCTGGCACTGCCTGATGTTGCACCTCAATGGTTGCCCTTCCTCCGTCCCCCTGATTGACGCGTTGCTTCAGGACGCGGCCGGGCAGGTGCATTCACCGTGGGTGAAACAGGCGGTTTTGCCAACGGCAGCAGAAACGGCCCAGACTTCCGAAGCTGACGCAAGGCCGGAAACCCAATCAGCTGCTCCCGCAACTGCAATGAAAAGTCCCTCTCCATCGACGGCGGATGATACCCGGACGTTATTGTCATTATTTCAATCCAATGATGAAGTTTCATTGCTTGTTAATGCAAATGAGAATGATAGCGATTTGAAAATAAGCAAACGCACAGGCAGGCCGTCAGAAAATGTTGCTCCTGCCGGGAATGAGTCGCCATGATATTAACAATGAAACAATTTTAGTTTGTCATTAATTTTAACGGAATGATTAACGGCTTTCTATATTGAAAAGCCGCCGGGTTGGGTTGCTGATAACAGGAAAAAAA
>NZ_JADEUG010000057.1 GCF_015163665.1 Xenorhabdus sp. BG5
GCGGTGGTCCCACCTGATCCCATGCCGAACTCAGCAGTGAAACGCCGTAGCGCCGATGGTAGTGTGGGGTCTCCCCATGTGAGAGTAGGACACTGCCAGACATTCAATTAGCCAGAGAAGCCATCCGTCCCCGGATGGCTTTTTTGCGTTTGGATGCTATTAGAAATAGACGGTTAAAAATTACTTCACTGATTGATATAAACTATAACCTGCTATCGCTCCAGCTATATCATAAGCAATATCATGCCAACTCCAGCCTGTTCCTGATGGGCGGCTATCATAAAGTTCTTTTGCTGCACCAATACTAACGGATAGTAATACACCAAATTGTGCACTTTCACGATGCCTCCAATGTAGACGATCACCATAAACATTGCCCGCAGCAGCGACAATGGCAGAAAATAAGAAATGTTGCATTTTATCTTTTCCTGTCCAGTTGTCATTTGCCTGACGAATATTGGAGCAGGAAGCATTCACTAGGATAGGAGAAATTATTAATATATTTCGTATCAGAGTGATAATGTTTTTTCTCATCGTAATTTACGCCATGATTTATTTTTTTAAATCATAGCTGTTTGATAAATAAGGTACAAAAATCCCCTCTGCTAATAGCGAGAGGGGATTCAAAAAAACGATAATTATTTATCTATTTTACAATATCCTGCTGATTAATCGGTCTACCCGAATACGGCGTAAGCGTCGTATCAGTTTGCGTACTTTAACAGGATAGAGCTGGATACTTTCCAGTTCCTGATAATTGTGGATAATTTTTGTATGGGTACGGATGCAATCCAACTCCATTGTACGTTGCTCTTGCATCTCTTGGTGGGGATCATGAATAAGAATAGCATTTTCCAGATCCAATCCCCATGCACGAGGATTAAGATTATTACCCGTAATTAATTGCCATTTATTATCAACCCAGATCCCTTTTAAGTGATAAGTATTATCTTGATCTTTCCATAACCGGATAGTTAATTGCTGGCTATCGATAAACTTTTGCAGCCGACTAGTGAATCGGCGCAAGTTAATTTCATACAGATAAGGCAATGCACCAATGATCTTAAATGGTTCTTCGGGTGGAATATAAAAATCGTTCGCTGTTTTATCTCCGATGATGATCTCAACTTGCTTTCCTTGGCGGAGTAGGCGAGATATTGCACGTACTAATACTGCTGGTAAATTGAAATATGGTGTACAAATAATCAACTTGTTTTCAGTGCAAGACATGAGATGACAAATTGTTTTATTCAGCAGATTTTTTTTGCCCAATCCCACAAGGGGAGTTACCGCCAATTCTTCATTGGATGCTTGATTTTCAATGTGATACTCGGTATTCCTTAATGAAGCACGAAATTGACGGATTAAATTTTTAATTTCAAGGCTACGAGGACGATTGTGGCAGGCTAAGTTTTTTACGGCTCCAGCGCTAATAATACTATCGTCAATAAATTGCTTCATGATCGAGGCAAGTTTTGCATTATGCAGTAAATGATAACGATCGTAACGGTATTTTTCATGGCGGTGCAGATAGACATCATTAATACTCGCTCCACTGTAAATAACCGTATCATCAAAGATAAAGCCTTTCAGATGCAAAACCCCCAGTGCTTCACGTGTATTCACTGGAACACCCAGGATGGAAATGTTGACATCAGGGTAGATTTCAGCCATGGAGCAGTACCAATCTGCATTTGTTGCCGCAGCTTCTGCACCAATACGGCCACGTTGAGCACGATGCCAATCAACCAGAATTTTTATGTCTAACTCAGGGCGTTTTTGTTTAGCGACATATAATGCAGTCAAAATATCCTGTCCTGCATCATCGTTTTCTAAATATAACGCGGCGATATAAATATGCTTTTGGGCATTTGCTATACACTCCAATAAGGTGCTGCGAAACACTTTAGATTGATAAAGTGTCGCAATATCAGCAACTGATTGTGGTAGCTTAGGCAGTTGTGCAAGGTGTTGTTGGTGTTTTGCTTGTTTAAATTTGGACAACATCACAGTGCGTTTTTCTCTTAGTCTAGATGGCGTTAAATACCATCATAAGGTGTATGAATCAAAATGATCTGGCGATGATACCATTAGTTTGGCCCATTGTGAGTATGAATTAACTCTCTTGAGCTGATTGCTTTAAGACTGTGCGATCTATCACGGAGTCAGCATTTTTTAGTGCTCATCACGAGCTGTATGTTGAATTTATTTTTTTACTTAGAGTTTCAACATAAGATTAACAATGCCGTCTTCTAACTGTATATCAATGGCAAACCCAAGTTTTTTTGCAAGTTGGATCATGTTACGGTTTTCAGGCATAGTGATGGCTGTTAGTGCTTGAATACCATGTTCTCTTGTATAGTTAATCAGTTTAATCATAAGTTGATAGCCTAACGTAATCCCCTTCAGATCTGATCGGACTAATATCGCAAATTCAGCCTCGATATTATCGGGATCAGCCATGGCACGAGCGACACCAATAATTTCAGGTGTTGTTGCTGGATGGCGGATCGCTACGAATGCCATTTCTCGGTCGTAATCAATTTGGGTCATGTTTGCCAGATCATCATGAGTAAACTCGTTAATTTCACTGAAATAGCGATAATAAAGATCTTCCTTTGTTACTTGGCCGATAAATTCTTTCAGCAAAGGTTCATCTTCCGGTAAGATGGGTCGTAGCAAACATTCAACATCATCTTTGATATAGATAGTTTCTTCCAGTTCATTAGGATAAGGCCGAATAGCCAGTCTATTGCGGGGATCGCCTGTGACAGGCATCAACTCCATTGTCACATCCAATAGAGTGAACTCATTACCTGATGCAAGCAGTGGATGGATATTCATACGAGTAATTTGAGGACAATCGATCAGAAGATTCGATACTCTGACTAATAACTGGCTGAGAGCAAGAATATCCAGCGGTAAAAGTGAACCGCCAGATTTTATTTTTCCACTCTTAATTGCCTGAATAACCAGATAGCGGGCTAATGCCATATTAAGGGGAGGAAGAGCGACAGCCGCCTGTGTTTCATGCACCCAATCAATATCTCCCTCGCCTAGCATGATTAAGGGACCAAATATCTCATCTTGCTCAATAGCAATTCTCAGCTCTTGTGTGCCAGCCCGATTAGCCATGCTTTGTACTAATAATCCATGGATCCTGGCTTGCGGGAAGTTTTGTTTAACACGTTCAATAATCGCTTGTGTTGCGGCTTTAACTTCATCAGCATTGCGTAAATAAAGCATCACTCCCTGAACCTCTGATTTATGTGGAATATCAGGGGAGCGGAGTTTTAATGCCACGGGATAGCCAATTTTTTCTGCAATATCGACCGCATTATCACTGGTATGAGCGATCCAGGTCGGTAACGTATTTAAGCCATAAGCATCAAGAATAGGTTGTACTTCATGGGTATCGAGTCGAACATTCCCGTTATCAAGCGCTTTCTGTATACACTCATGGGCTCGAGCCGTATTCGATGTAATACCAATGGGTAAGGATGGCGTTTCTTTTAGTTGTTTTTGATTTCGCTGATATTCCACCATATGCATAAAAGCGGTAATGGCACCTTCTGGTGTCCGATAAGTTGGAATACCAGCCTCACTGAACAGACGTCGGGCTTCCAATGAAGAATATTCTCCGCACCAATTAGTGAAAATAGTGAGCCATTTCCCACGAGGATGTTCTTTAATGGTTTGTATAACCTGAACTGCTGTAGTTTGGCTGTGGGATATGGCACTAGGAGAGTGGATTAACAGTAAGGCATCATAATCATGACTATCCAAAAGTAACCTGAGTGCAGAAACATATCGTTCGGTAGAGGAATCATCACCGATATCTAATGGATTACGTAAAAGCAACGTGTCTGGAAGTGGGCCAGACAACCCATTGATCGTTTCCTCACCTAATATAGCGAGTTTACCGGTTCTCCTGAATAGCTCATCCAGTGCCATTGCCGCTGGTGCTGCTCCATTACTGACGATCAATAAACGTTCTCCGCGCAATGGCCGCATAAAACTCAATGTTTCCACTGCGGAGAACATTTCGTGTGTATCCTGTACACGCAGTAATCCGGCTCGTTGAATTGCTGCGTCATAAGCCGCATCAAAATTTTGTTGTTCTCCCAGTAATTTCTGGACTTGCCGGGTACGACTGCTTTTTACGACCAGAATCGGTTTATTGCGTGAAGCGCTTCGGGAAGCAGAAAGAAAACGGCGGGCATCGCTGATATGTTCGAGATGCAACAAAATGGCACTGGTTTTACTGTCTCTTGCTAAAAAGTCGAGCAGGTCATCAATATCAATATCAACACTGTCGCCCAAGGCAATAAAATACGAAAAACCAATATTACGATGATTGGCCCAGTCCAGAATTGTGTTGGATATTGCTGCTGATTGTGAAATAAAGGCGAGTTTACCTTTAAGGATAGGGATCGGGGAAAAACTGGCATTGAGCCCACTCCAGGGTGCTAAGATACCAAGGCTATTTGGCCCCAGAATTCGAAGATGATGTTTTTGGCTGCACAGTTTCAATTCAGTAAATTGTGATGGCGGAGAGGATAAAATAATGACAGTTTTGCATCCGTGTTGGGCCAGTTGCTCTAGTAAGGACAAATTACGACTGTGATGAGTACAGATCACAGCCAGGTCAGGCGTTAATGGTAATTTATCGATAGAAGGATAGGCTAACACACCCAGAACGGCAGATTTGTGTGGTGTTACGGGGAGAATAGGTCCTGTAAACCCACCCATTAACAAATTTCTCATCAACACTGAACTGGCTTTTTCTGGTTTTTCAGAAGCACCAATAACGGCGATAGATTTAGGGCGTAATAATGCTTCAAGTCCGCGCTGGCTCATTTCTGGGGTTCCTTATCAGTTATCACATCAATAAACAATCACTGTTGATTAAACAATTACCATGAATAACTTTAGCCACCATCAGTGACTTTAGCGCGGATTGTCAAGCATTACTGTGAGTTATTCCTACAGATGATTAGATTTTCCTGCCAGGTATTGTTCACGAAAGTGATTGAAATGATTCAATAATGATTGTGACGCTTTAATATCCCCGGCTAATTCTAATGCCGCAGCCGCAACTTCGGCGGTACAATGTTGTTCTGTTCTGGAGGGTACCCGAAGTAAATAGTCCATTTTGGCAATATTATTAATAGACAATAGGGGAATATCGTCCAAATATGGGCTTTTGCGAAACATTTTTCTTGCTTCAGGCCATGTGCCATCCAATATAATGAACAGCGGTGGTTTTTGGTTAGCAGGGATCTTCTGATACACCGTGCGAGGAGGCGTAGCATAACTGTCTGGGAAGATCAGATACGGCTGTCGGCTTGGATCACGCACGACTTCGAGCAGTTGTTGATCAGGCTCGGTTCTAGACCAGAGAAAAGCGCGTGTATCAGGCAGAATATCTGCAATCAACTTTCCCGTATTACTGGGTTTCATCGGCTCAGTATCGAACATGATGAGACAGAAGCGGCTTTCCGCATTTACAGGTGAAATCATTTCACACAGACATTTTTTTTGGGGTAATAAACAATGCAGGCAACGCGGCACTCGGCACCCTCTTGCCAGAAAAGGGCGGGTAGAACGGGCAAGGCGGTGTTGGCGAAGCTGATAAACGGCGTTGTTATTTCTCATTTAAGAACTCAAACATGTTCGTGGATAAAGCCAGTAAAAAATTAGCGGATATTTTAATGGATTGTCGTTACCAGAGGTAGCTTCGGGCGCGTACATCGGGTAATCTTCGCGCCATAACGCAGTTGGAGAAATAAATGAACGATTCCTATAGTGGTAAGAACGGCAAAGTCAAAGTAATGTATGTCCGTAATAATGAGGACAATAACGATAACCGTAAAGGCGGAGATCGTCGTAAAAACAGTGACAGCCGTAAGAGTGATAACCGTCCGTTTGGTAAAGGGCGTGAGCAGGGTGACCGCCGTCGTGGCAATGAACGCCCGGTGCACTCAGGCGATCGTTCTCCGTGGAGAACCATCTCCCGTCCAGAGGGCGAATCTCTTAGTCCAGAGCACCAGGGTATTAGCGGCAAAAGCAACATTGATCCTGAACAGCTTCGTCGTCAGCGTCTGGAAGAAACTCGCATCTATGGGGAAAATGCTTGTCAGGCAATGTTCCAGAACCGTCCTGATGCGATTGTTCGGGCCTGGTTTGTTCAATCGGTCACTCCGCGTTTTCGCGATGCATTGAAATGGATGGCGGCAAATCGCAAAGCTTACCATGTCGTTGACGATGAAGAGCTATCCAAGGCATCAGGTACAGAGCACCACGGTGGTGTATGTTTCTTGATTAAGAAACGCAATGGCTTGGATGTGGAAACCTATTTGCAGCAGGCACCAACAAAAGATTGTGTATTGGCATTGGAAAATGTAGGTAACCCACATAATCTTGGCGCAATTATGCGTAGTTGTGCGCATTTTGGCGTACAGGGTGTGATTTTGCAGGATACAGCGCTGTTGGAATCAGGTGCCGCTGTTCGTACAGCAGAAGGCGGCGCTGAGCACATCAAAGGCATTGATGCGGATGGGTTCACGACTACGCTAAATCAATTCCGTAACCAAGGCTACACAATTGTGACGACATCAAGTCATAAAGGCAGCACAACACTGGCGCAAGCAACATTGCCAGAAAAAATGGTCTTGGTATTAGGGCAGGAAAGTGACGGACTAAGTGACAGCATTTGGGAAGATGGTGACATTCGTCTTTCTATTGGTGGAACGGGGCGGGTAGAAAGTCTGAATGTTTCTGTTGCAACAGGTATTATGCTGGCGGAGTGGTGGCGTCAGAATAAGGTTTAATCTATCTCTATCGCAAGTTACCATTTAGTCAAAGAATAGTGACTTGGAAATAGATAGTTTAAGTTTTATTGTTAATAAGGCCCTGTTTATTTAGTCAGGGTCTTATTTTATTCCCTTTATTTATTAAGTTTGTTTTTATTATTTCAATACAAAGTTAAATAAAAACATTTGTTATTATTTTAAATGGAAGTGTTGGTTTAAATTTTTATCTTCTCTAAATTCGTTACTTTTTTCATGGTTGTTAATAATAATTATTTTTATTCATAACTGAATACCACCTCCTGCGGAGGTGGTCAGCAGCAAATTGGCTCTGCCAATAATGCTACTCATGGGAAAATCCGAACTGTTATCCCCATAACAGAG
>NZ_JADEUG010000058.1 GCF_015163665.1 Xenorhabdus sp. BG5
TATATGTGGCAGCTAATCAAAAAAGTTAAGATTTTTTTGAATGCCGCTTCAGCAACCACATGGAAAGGAATAGGAAATATGAAACTCTCATGATTATGAAAAGTTATATAAAAGTAAAATAACAGGTTAAATTGTCATTTATTTGTTATTTCAAAATAAATTATATTTAACCTGTATTTTACTTTTTACGGTTAATAAACGTTAATATACCAATCTAACTTTAAGATGAGTATGATTTCTCCCCGCGAAGCGGGGGAGAAATCAGGTTTCATAGCGTGTTGTAAATTGCAACTTGAAGTTTAATGCGTATATAACAGTTTATTTATTGCTCCAAAATTCACGCTTGGCTTTTTGCAATTTTTCATAAGCATTTAATAAAGCTTGATGGGCAGGCAATGCTTTTAATTCTGAGTCAATAGGCCATAGACCATAGAAGCCGTTTTCTCCAGCAATGGCAGCTGAAGCAGCATCGACAGTGTCTTGACCGTACATTTTTACAAGCGCCTGATAATATTGCTCTGGTTGGCGATCTTCTTCTTGGGTTAACAGTAACAGCGTTTGCAGGCAGCGATAATAGTTCGCTCGCTCAGCGGTGAAAACGGAGGCATTGAAATCCTGTGTCCATTCCACCCAAATCAAGGCTTGTTCTAAATCTTTGCCTGCCAGTGCCAGTATGGATTTCAATTCGCCGATACGCAGGTTGCTCCAACCGTTATCTTTACCCACAGCAATGCCTAATAACTCACGGACACGGGTAAAGTCATCCAAGCCTTCATCATCTAACTGTTCGAGAAGAGCCAGATACTCTTCTGGCTGCCATTGGCTCTCTGGCAATGCCAGAATGGTATCACGCAGATGAGTTCCCATTATGTTATTGGCAATGTGCAGATCTTCGACCGGATAAATATCTGACATACCAGGAACCAGAATGCGGCAGGCGTAAACGCCAAGATGCTCATAATCAGCGATATAAACTTCAGCATCCAGTTTATTGAAGATCCCCATCAAGGTGGTGAACTCTTCTTCTGTTGTTCCGCTGAAATTCCAATCAACAAATGCATAGTCCGCATTCTGCTTGAAGAGATCCCAACTGATTACACCGCTCGAATCAATAAAGTGAGTTTCCAGATTGGTATGTTCAGAAACTTCTTCATTATCAAAGCTTGGTGGCGTGAAGACATCCAGATCTTTCAGGCTCCGGCCTTGCAACAGTTCTGTGACTGTACGCTCTAACGCAACGCCGAAATCAGGATGGGCACCAAAGGAGGCAAAACACGTGCCATTATTGGGATTGAACAGTACGACGCAAATGACCGGGAACTGCCCACCCAGTGAAGCGTCGTAACAATAGAGCGGGAAGCCTTCTGCCTGCAATTTATTGACGGATTCAACGATACCTGGGTAGCGGTTCATTATATCTTGTGGAATTTCAGGCAGGCTGATGCACTCTGCGATAATACGGTTTTTCACGTAGCGCTCGAAGACTTCAGATAATCCCTGCACACGGGCTTCGTTCATGGTATTGCCGGCTGACATACCGTTTGAAACGTACAGATTTCCAATAATATTCATTGGAATATAAATCGTTTGATTATCTGACTGGCGAGTAAATGGCAGGGCGCAGATCCCCCGCGCTTCATTGCCAGATTGCAGGTCCACTAACTGGCTAGCACAGAGCGCGTTATCTGGGTTGTAAAAACGATGCAGACGTTCATCTAAGATCCCTTCTGGCAGAGAGTCATCTTCTGGCAACGGGAACCATTTTTCATCTGGGTAATGAACAAATTCACCATTGGCAATGGTATTACCCAGATAAAAATCAGCAAAGAAATAGTTTGTCGATAGACGCTCAAAATATTCACCCAAAGCAGAGGCCAATGCCGCTTTCTTGCTGGCTCCCTTGCCATTGGTAAAGCACAGTGGGCAGTCACGATCGCGAATATGTACTGACCAAACATTCGGGACAGGATTCAGCCATGAGGCTTCTTCAATATTAAAACCAAGGGACTTCAATTTGTGCTGAAAACGGTTAATGGAGTCCTCTAACGCGGCGTCTTTGCCTGGGATATAGGTTTGCGTCATCGTGATTCACTTCAAGTTATGTTAAAGGCGCATATCATACGGCGTTTTTTTTATCCGCTCTATCAATTCCCAAAAATTATTGTTAATTAGAGTTTATTTATTCTTGGTTTACATAATAAAATGGCTTTTTTTACAAGAGGTTGAATAATGAAAAAGACTAAAATAACAGCAATAGCCGGTTTTCTGGCTTTAGTTAGCGGTTCTGCTTTCGCTTTGCCAAATGTTACTGTTTTGGCAACAGGGGGCACGATTGCTGGGGGTGGTGAATCTGCAACGCAATCTAATTATACAGCGGGTAAAGTCGGTATTGATGCTCTGCTGAATGCTGTACCGGCAATTAAAAATATTGCTGATTTGAAAGGCGAGCAGGTCGTCAGCATCGGTTCTCAGGACATGAACGATCAGGTGTGGCTGACTCTGGCGAAGAAAATCAATGCAGATTGTGACAAAACCGACGGTTTTGTTATCACTCATGGTACTGATACCATGGAAGAAACAGCTTATTTCCTTGATCTGACGACCCAATGCCAGAAGCCTATTGTGATGGTTGGCGCAATGCGTCCATCCACAGCGCTGGGTGCTGATGGTCCATTGAACTTGTACAACGCTGTGGTTGTTGCTGCGGATAAAAACTCGGCAAACCGTGGTGTCCTGCTTGCCATGAATGATTCCGTCATTCATGGCCGTGACATCGGTAAACTGAGCACAACTGAAGTTCAGGCGTTTCAGGCTGTGAATGCTGGTGCACAGGGCTTCGTTCACAATGGCAAAGTGCGCTATTATTCTGCGGCGTCAGTAAAGGCAAACAAAACCGTTTTTGATGTGAGCAAACTGGATAAGTTGCCGAAAGTAGGTATTATTTATAATTACTCCAACGCCTCTGATCTGCCAGCAAAAGCTTTCGTTGAAAATGGCTATCAGGGTATTATCAGTGCAGGTGTAGGTAACGGTAACATCTATAAGTCGATTCTTGACACATTGGCTAAAGCAGCTAAAGAAGGTGTTGTTGTTGTTCGTTCCAGCCGTATTCCTTTCGGCTACACTACCCAAAATGCGGAAGTTAACGACAGCAAATATGGCTTTGTGGCTTCAGAGCGTTTGAACCCGCAGAAAGCGCGCGTTCTTCTGCAATTAGCACTGACGCAAACTTCTGATGTAGAAAAAATTCAGGAAATGTTTAGTAAGTATTAATTCCTGATTGAAATGTATAAAGGCGCATTTGAGGCGCCTTTATACGCATTAAACTTCAAGTTGCAATTTACAACACGATATGAAACCTGATCTCTCCCCGCGAAGCGGGGAGAGATCACACACATCTTGAAGTGAGATTGGTGTATACATCTGGTTTTCAATTCTATTGATTCAGATAAAACATTCATTTTCCACAAGTACCTTGAAAATCTTGAATTTTTTTAGGTGTGCCATCACGACCATTATAAACTGAAACATCAATACATTTGTTTTTTACATTCATTAGTAAAAAATCACCTTGGAATAAGGCACCGCTGTTATATATTCTGGCATTACCAAAAACAGGATCTCCTCCACTTTGGTTGGATTCTTCAACCTGATGAGTATGGCCAATAAATACTGCCATGACGTTATATTTTTCAATTAATTCTTTGAATTCTTTTTTCTGTTCATCAGTACTTGTTTCGATGAAATGATCAGTGCCGTCATGGAAATTAAGAATACTGGCTTTTCCTCTGGCATAGGCTTTTGCTAAGTCGTTCTTTAACCACTCCAATGATGGTTTTATATGTATTGTTGGTTCTAAATAGTGCCCTAATTCAACTTGATAAGTTGGATGGAACTGTAGTTGGACATAGTGAATAGAACCAAAATCCCATGAATAAGCTAAGCTACCACTAAGGTTACTTTTATTATAATCACTGCTAAAATTTTGAAGTAATTCTTTTTGATAGTGGTTGCTTATTTCTGATGCCATATTGTTTACAGACTCTCTTGCACAAGCGTTTCTACTAAAATTAAAATTACCTATTTCGGTGCAATCATTAACATTGTTTGCATAATCATGATTACCAAGGCCAAAGTAAAATGGGAATAATAGTTTATTATATATTTTATAAAAACTATCCCTGGTCGATTGACGGCCAAATTCGGTCATATCGCCATTTATGATGCCGAAGTCTACTAATCTTTGTGAATGTAATTCATTCATACTTTGTACTACATTTCGATTTCTGTTTTCCCAAGGTTTCTTATTTGCAGAGGAATTAGGATCTCCAGTTTCCAGTCTCCATGGTTGCGGATCAGACATCACAATCACTTTATAATCCCGGGTTATATTCTTCTTGAAAAAAGTGACTTTTATTTCAGCATTATTCCCTTTTCCGCCAGAGTATCCTGTTAAGTAACTGTCTGGGTTATTGGTATTTATATCATATGAATTACTTCCTATATAAGGATTGTCCCAATGTATGGTTATCCTGGAGACATTCGGTGCTTTGTATGTGGTCGTTTCTTCCACTCCAGTCAGAAATTTGTTTGATTCAGACATAAAAGTTACCAATCTACTTGCTAATATTTCTTTGGGTGGTCTGGTGCTCCATATGCCGTGTTTTAGGGACGATGAATCGAGTATTAAGACATTGTCTGTGCTATTTTTTAAACTAATGAGGGTTGATCTGGCTGAACCGAAGGCAAAAGAAGATGAGAAGAATAATATAATAAAAAACATATAAATAAATGTTATTGGTTTTACATTTTTCATGTTTATGTCATCCTATTTTTGGGGTTGCTTGTTATTGTTTGTCAGGTATTTTTTTTTTTGATTTTTTGGAGTAACTGATAATTATAATATTTAGTAAAGAAATTAAAGTTATGTTTTTAAATGTATATGTCCCTTATGGAACACTTTATTTCTATCTTGGTTTAAATTCTAAATTATTTTGTGTGGTTGATTGTTAAAGTATTTTAGGTAATGCATGGGAGTTTTGAAAATATTTATAATGAGATGGTTATGTTTGCAACAAAACTATCTTATATAAATTATAAATGAAAAAATGCAGAGTGAAGTGTTTTTTTTAGTTTTTATAAAAATGTTATCTTGCATTATTAAATTTAATCAATAAATGGGTGTTTTTATAT
>NZ_JADEUG010000059.1 GCF_015163665.1 Xenorhabdus sp. BG5
GTAGTCGGCGTGGCCTGGGCAGTCAACGTGTGCGTAGTGGCGAGTTGGGGTATCGTACTCTACGTGAGAAGTAGAGATGGTGATACCACGCGCTTTTTCTTCTGGTGCGTTATCGATCTGGTCGAATGCACGCGCGCTACCGCCGTAAGTTTTTGCCAAAACGGTAGTGATTGCAGCAGTCAGGGTAGTTTTACCGTGGTCAACGTGGCCGATAGTACCAACGTTAACGTGCGGTTTTGAACGTTCAAACTTTTCTTTAGACATTAGGTTGTCCCTCTAAGACACGGAATCGGTGGTTTCACCACATCAACCAAGCAATTGCTTGCGAGATATTTACAGGAAGAAAATCAGGAGGTAAGAACAGGAGAAGTGGTGCTGATAGGCAGATTCGAACTGCCGACCTCACCCTTACCAAGGGTGTGCTCTACCAACTGAGCTATATCAGCACATCTTGGAGCGGGCAGCGGGAATCGAACCCGCATCATCAGCTTGGAAGGCTGAGGTAATAGCCATTATACGATGCCCGCGTGAACTCGGCTACCTGACTTTAATCAGCTGTATACTATATCTTAAGTGTTTTTTCTAGAGTATAACTCGAGTAGAACACTCAAGATCGAAACTGGTTAATGGTGGTGGGGGAAGGATTCGAACCTTCGAAGTCTGTGACGGCAGATTTACAGTCTGCTCCCTTTGGCCGCTCGGGAACCCCACCTTTCCAAATTTTTAATGGTGCCGGCACCAAGAGTCGAACTCGGGACCTACTGATTACAAGTCAGTTGCTCTACCAACTGAGCTATGCCGGCATCAAGTGCTGCGCATTCTAGGAAGAGTTGGCCCACGATGCAACAAAAAAATTGCTTTTTTTGCTCTTTCGCTCATAAAGTAGTCATTTTCTATGTTTCTGGTGTTTTTTTCAATAGGTTCAGCTTAAATATCCAACAAACAACTCTTGTACAGGAAGAACCAATAAATGCATCTGCCAATTATTTTTTAAAAATTATTTGTATCACACGTGTTTTTCTCTTTATAAAAGAAAGAAACTGACGGACATAATAGACTCAGGAATAATACATTTTTGCATTTGCCATCAAAAAAATGACTAAAATCATAAAAAATTCTACGCCTACGATAGCGCAACCGATATGATGAGATTTATTTTTTTGTCGGATACGGGTGTTCTCAACAACCTGTCCAACCTGCATAGACAGGCAGATGTTGGCTTATGAATAAGAAAGAATCTTTTTTGACGACTCCATATTTACAATTTGATCGTAAACATTGGGCCACATTGCGTGACTCGGTGCCTTTAACATTAACAGAAGAAGAAGTCGCTGCTTTAAAAGGGATCAATGAAGAAATCTCAATAGATGAAGTGATTGAAATTTATCTTCCATTGTCACGTCTACTCAATTTTTACATTAGCTCCAATTTACGGCGTCAAGCTGTTCTTGAGCAGTTCCTAGGGACAGATGAACAAAAAATACCTTATGTTATAGGTATAGCAGGCAGCGTTGCTGTCGGAAAAAGTACAACCGCGCGCTTATTACAGGCGCTACTAAGCCGTTGGCCAGAACATCGTCGTGTCAAGTTAGTGACAACAGATGGCTTTTTGCACTCCAACAATATATTAAATGAACGTGGATTAATGAAAAAAAAGGGGTTCCCTGAATCCTATGATATGCGTAGCTTGGTCAAATTTGTCGCCGATATAAAATCAGGTGCAGACCAAGTCATCGCGCCGGTATATTCTCACCTGAGCTATGACATCGTTCCTCATGAACAACTTATTATCGAAAAGCCAGATATTCTTATCCTCGAAGGTTTAAACGTATTACAAAGTGGCATGGATTATCCACATGAGCCACATCATGTATTTGTCTCTGATTTTGTTGATTTTTCTATTTATGTAGATGCACCGGAAGAATTACTCGAACAATGGTACGTCAATCGTTTTCTTAAGTTTCGACAAGGCGCTTTTTCCGATCCTGATTCTTATTTCCATAATTATTCTAAACTCACGACAGAAGAAGCGATAAAAGTAGCATCGAGTATTTGGCGGGAAATTAATGGATTAAACTTACAACAAAACATCTTACCAACGAGAGAACGGGCTAGCTTGATTATGACGAAAGGCATAAATCACACGATTGAAAGCGTCAGATTAAGAAAATAAAACAAAAAGCCGGAAATATTTCCGGCTTTACATTCAACAACCTCTCAAGGAAATTTCACCACCGATATAAGGCGTAACAACTCCATTAATATCAAGTAACAAAGCCCCTTGTTGATCTATTCCACGAGCAATCCCATGAACTTCCCGATCACCAATAATTAATTTCACTGGACGATTAATAAAATTATCTAACTCAAACCACCGAGGAATGAAAGAGGCTATCCCTTCATTTTCAAACTGGATTAATGCTTTTTTAAGATTCACTATGATTTCAGCAACCAACTTATTCCGTTCAATAATCGTTCCTGATTGCTGTAAATTAGTCCAATTTTGATTAATTGATCTCTGTTGATCGCTACTCATTGAAACGTTCATGCCTATTCCGATAACAACATGGGCTGCATCTCCCGTTTTTCCCGTCAACTCAACCAATATTCCAGCAAGTTTTTTATCATCTAAGTATAAGTCATTTGGCCATTTTACTTTTACTCTTTCTGCTCCCTGGCGATTAAGTACTTCTGCAATGGCAATACCAACCACTAGACTTAAACCTATCGCTGCTGCTGGCCCTTGTTCCAAACGCCAATACATAGATAGATATAAGTTACGACCAAAAGCAGAAACCCACTTTCTACCACGACGCCCTCTACCAGCATATTGATATTCTGCAACACAGGCATCTCCCGAATCGAATTCTGCTAACTTTTCCAGAATATATTGATTCGTGGAATCAATGACAGGTATTACTTCAATGCGATCATTAGGAAGATAGTTTTCAATAACTTCTTTATCCAGAAGATTCATTGGGGCAGGAAAGCGGTAACCTTTGCCTGGAAGGGTGAGAACCTCTACTCCCCATTCACGAATAGTTTGAATATGTTTATTGATTCCTGCTCGGCTCATTCCCAATTCCTGGCCAAGTTGTTGGCCTGAATGAATTTCGCCATCAGATAACACTTTAATTAATTTTAATGGGATACTAAGATCTTTCATGAAATACATTCCACTGCGTCTATTTCACCTGCACTGCCAATGAAGCGTACTTCAGGCTCTAAGAAAATATTAAATTTTTCTGCAACCTTATTACGTACATAAGCAGCCAAGGTAATGACATCTTGTCCCGTTGCATTACCTTTATTAATTAATACCAATGACTGTTTCAGGTGTACTGCAGCGCCACCAATAGCATAACCCTTCAATTGACATTGTTCGATAAGCCAACCCGCTGCAATCTTTACGCTATGCTCATCATGAGGGTATTGAGGACAATTGGGATATTCAGACTTAATCCTGTCTGCTAACTCAATTGGTACAATAGGGTTTTTGAAGAAACTCCCTGCATTCCCCATCAAAGCAGGATCTGGCAACTTACTCTGGCGCATTTCACACACAGCATCGAATATTTGCTCTGGTGTAACCTCTTCTCGTGAGAACTGCGCTAAGGCACCGTAAGTTAAAATGGGTTCCCACTTCTTATTCAAACATAAACCAACTGCTGTGATAGCATAACCATCTTTATATTGACGCTTAAAGATGCTGTCTCTATACGCAAATTGACACTCATTCGCCGTTAGACGAATTGAATTACCGGTTTTCAGCTCAACAAAATCCACATATTCACAGACATGTTTAAATTCAACGCCATATGCTCCAATATTCTGGATTGGAGCAGAACCAACATTTCCAGGTATTAAGGCTAAATTCTCCAAACCATAGATCCGTTGTTTAAATAAATAAGTAATCAGTTCATGCCAATTTTCACCTGCACCAACATGAATGTGCCATGCAGTATCTGACTCTTGTATATTGATACCAAGAATACGATTTAAGATCACAGTACCTTTAAAATTTTCGGTGAAAAGGATGTTACTTCCTCCTCCCAATAATAAAATAGAATGACTCTTTTCCATTGCTTCTTGCCATAAGGCCAGAAGCGATTCAACAGACGTGGCCATTCCAATATGATCAGCACTGGCTGAAATGCCAAACGTGTTAAAGGCTTTTAGTTGAGTAGATTGACAGACAGACATTCATTTCAAACTCAATAGGGTAATTTAAGACGTAGTCTATCAGACTCTATATTTGAAAGATAAGTAAGTAGTTACCTAACACCTACCTATTGATGGAAATAAAAAAAGAACTAGAAATGCGAAAGGCCACCCAATATGAGTGGCCTTTTGACTGGATATTAAAGCTTGGCAGTTCCCTACTCTCACATGGGGAGACCCCACACTACCATCGGCGCTACGGCGTTTCACTACTGAGTTCGGCATGGGGTCAGGTGGGACCGCCGCGCTATTACCGCCAAGCAAATTCTGTTTTATTTGCCGAACATATTATTCATGGTGCTGATACCCAGATTCGAACTGGGGACCTCACCCTTACCAAGGGTGTGCTCTACCAACTGAGCCATATCAGCAAATGCTAAAAATAAAAGTGTTGCCAGATGGGCAACACTTATAAATTGAATGTCTGGCAGTGTCCTACTCTCACATGGGGAGACCCCACACTACCATCGGCGCTACGGCGTTTCACTGCTGAGTTCGGCATGGGATCAGGTGGGACCACCGCGC
>NZ_JADEUG010000006.1 GCF_015163665.1 Xenorhabdus sp. BG5
CAGGCTCTGAATAAATTAACAGCACCTTTGGATATATTTGCTCAACTGGGAACGCAGGCGCTGGATAAATTAAAATCCACCTTAGATGCGTTTGTGCAATTGGGTGTTCAGACTCTGAATAAATTAACGGCACCTTTGGATATATTTGCTCAACTGGGAACGCAGGCGCTGGATAAATTAAAATCCACCTTAGATGCGTTTGTGCAATTGGGTGTTCAGGCTCTTAATAAATTAACATCTCCCCTGGATGTATTTGCTAAATTGGGTATGCAGGCTCTCGAAGAGTTAAAAGCCAGTCTAAATTTCTTTGCGCAGTTGGGTGTTCAGGCACTGGACAAGTTAAAATCCAGTCTGGATATATTTACTCAGATTGGGGTTCAGGGACTGGAAGAGTTAAGAGCCAATCTGAATAGATTTGCGCAGGTAGGGATTCAGGCTATGGAGAATTTAAGAGATGGCTTGAAGGCATTTGCACAATTTGGAACTGAGGCTTTGGAAGCGCTAAGAGCGGCCATGGACTTTTTTGGTAAAACCGGAAACAAGGTTTTTGGCTCACTTAATGATGGCGCTGATTTACTGTCTAATAAAGGAGGTAAAGATACTTTTGGAAGACAGCGAAAAGGCTTAGGAGCATTAGGAAATATTGGTCAAAAAGTTTTTGGCTTTTTAGGTAATGGCATAAATATTCTGGCAAGTGTTGGTGTAAAAGGTCTGTCTTTTTTAAGTAGTGCTTTTAGTGTATTAGGTAAAGCAATGCTGTTTATTGGCCGAGCTATGATGGCGAACCCTATTCTTGCCATTATTGGTGTTATCGCAATGGCTGCTATTTATATTTGGCAGAATTGGGAAACATTAGGCCCCAAATTCACTGCTTTGTGGGAAAACATCAAAAATTTTTGTAGCAATGCATGGCAGGGAATTAAAGACCGAGTTGGTGCAGCCTGGGAAGGTATTAAAAGTTATTTCATGGATGGTGGATTAATCGGTCTTATCTACCAAAATTGGGACACGATTAAACAAAGCGCCTCAGAAGCTTGGGAGTCAGTTAAAGCTAAAATAGGTGAAGTTTGGGAATCCGTTAAACAGAATACTTTAGAAATTTGGGAGAGCGTTAAAAAATCAATTTCAGATAGATGGAATGAAATTGTTGCTGATGTTCAGGCTATTCCTGAAAAATTAAAATCGGCAGGTTCAGCAATGATCGATAGTTTGCTAATTGGTATTCAAGAAAAATGGGAGAACCTGAAAAGTAAATTCGCCTCTATTACTGATTGGTTTAAATCGTGGTGGTCTGGTGATGATAAACAGGAAGTTACCGTAAAAACATCACAGGAAATTACCAAGAGCGACACATCTCAGCAAGCAAAACAGATTACCCAACATGATAAGGGCGGATTTATTCCTGCCGGGAAACCAGGCCTTGTAGGGGAATATGGGCCTGAAATTATCAATGGCCCAGCTAATGTTACCAGCCGAAAAAATACCGCGAAACTTGCTGCCTTGGGTCTTGCTGTTAGCTCAATGTCACTGCCGGTTGCGGCGCAGGATGCACCATTACACGCGCAGAGTTTACCTGCTCACGCTTATGAGGAAGTGCAGGCGAAACGGGAACGGAGTCAGCCACAGCAATACGGTGGCGCAGCACCGCAATATAACATCTATGTCTATGGCGCTCAGGGACAATCCGCGCAGGATATTGCCCGTGTGGTCAGGCAGGAATTGGAACAAAGGGAACGTATGCACCAAGCGCGTATGCGTAGCTCACTTTCAGACAGAGGAGAAGATTTCTCATGATGGCTGCACTTGGTTTGTTTGTTTTTATGCTGAAAACAACGCCATATCAAACTTTTCAATATAAACAGAGTTGGCGACATGCCTTCAACAGCCGCGTGGGAGCGCGGCCTGCCTGGCAGTTTGTCGGTTCAGACAATGATACGATCACACTATCAGGGGAACTTTATCCTGAACTGACAGGTGGTTCACTTTCATTGACCGCATTGAAATTGATGGCAGATAGTGGCAAGGCGTGGTCTTTTATTGATGGCAGTGGTGCCATTTACGGTATGTTCGTTATCGAAAGCATTGATGAGACTAAAACAGAGTTTATGTCAGGCGGTGCGGCCAGAAAAATCAGTTTCACGCTGACTTTGCGACGTGTTGACAATAATTTGCTCGAAATGTTGGGCGATTTGCAGGAGCAGCTTTCTGATATCAAGAAAGATTTACCTAATTTGCCAAAGAAACTTTCTGCATTCAAAGATGATGTTATTGATAAAGTCAAAGGAGTGTTCTCATGATTGATTTTGAAAAGTGGATACCCGACACGGATTGGGTTCCCCAATTTGATTTGGTCACTGGAAAAGTCAGTGAGCCCGCTTTTCGTCTGGAAATCAATAACAAGGATATCAGTGGGAATATCCAATCACGCCTGATGTCATTAACATTGACGGATAATCGTGGTTTGGAATCAGACCAGCTCGATATTGAGTTGGATGATGCGGATGGCATGCTGAGGCTGCCTCGTCGTGGCGATATTCTTAGATTAGAACTGGGGTGGCATGGCCACTCCTTAACGCCGAAGGGAAAATTTGTTGTTGATGAAATTGAACATGTTGGTGCACCAGATCGATTAACTATTCGTGCCCGTAGTGCGGATTTTCGTGGTGATCTGAATACGAAAAAGGAAATTTCTTACCATAAATGCACTTTAGGCAGTATTGTCAGTACTATCGCTGCCAGAAATAAATTGGCGTTTAAGATAAGTTCAGAGTTGGAAAATATCTCTATGCATGTCGATCAAACAAATGAATCTGACGTCAGCTTTTTGACTCGACTAGCAAAACAAGAAGGCGCAATCGCTTCAGTCAAAAATGGCGAATTATTGTTTGTTCAGCAAGGGAAGAATAAAGCGGCGAGTGGTAAGCCTATTCCGCCTGTACTGATTACGCGTAACTCGGGGGATAGTCACAGATTTTCTCTGTCCGATCGTGAGGCCTATACTGGTGTTGTTGCTCAATGGATGGATACACGTACAGCAACTAAACAGACGGTTAAACTGAGGCGAAAGGAATCAGAGGAAGGAAAAGCGGAACTTGTCGTTGAATATGAAAGTAGTAGCCAATCATCAGGCAAGAATTCTTCTCAAACAGGCAAAAAAACCACTAAAAAAGGGGATGCTTCTTCCGGGAAAAAGCAACCACAATCCTCTAAAAAGGAAAAAGATCTTAAAAATAAATCACCTGGCAAAGTTAATTTGGCGAAGAAAAATCCAAAAACTAAAGGTCGTGGAAAGCCGACTTATATTAAAAAGGGGAATAAAAAGAACAGTAAAAATAAAGGTCACGGCAGTATTGAGATAGAAGCAAATTTCGATATTGAAGCAAGCTTATCTTATGAAGAACAGCGTGAATCAACGGTTGAACACCATCAAACAACGACGGTACAGCAAGAATCTGCAAGCTATTTGGTGGGAACTCAGGAGAATATTCTAACGCTTTCGCGCATTTATTCTAACAAAGAAAGTGCAGAGCGTGCCGCTATCGCCGTTTGGAAAAAAATGCAACGAGGAGCGGCGCAGTTCTCTATCACATTAGCATTGGGGCGCGCTGATATTTATCCTGAAACTCCCGTCCAGTTAGAGGGGTTTAAGCCAGAAATTGATGGAACTGACTGGACTTTGGTCAAAGTCACTCACACGCTCAATGACAGTGGTTTTACGACATCATTAGATCTCGAAATAAAAATCGATGAAGTTGAAATGAGTACTTGATCTCAATATGAGATCTTTGGTATATTGTTCACCAGACGAGATGATGTTATTTCAAGACAGTTATTTCAAGACAGTTATTTCAAGATAACGATTTCAGAAAGGTGAACAATATGATTAAGTGTCCTCTGTGTGATCAATCAGCGCATACTCGTAGCAGCTTTGAACACTCAAGCCAAACAAAGGAGCGCTATAACCAATGTCAGAATATCAATTGTGGAGCAACGTTTGTCAGCCATGAAACCTTTGTCCGTTTCATTTCTAAGCCAGGTGAAGTCCAGAATGTGGCGCCACATCCAAGGGCAAAAACCAAGAGACAACCTCGCCAGAAAGCGGCTGCCGTACAATAAATAACGAAAAAATTATTGCTCCAGTTTTTTGCCACCGTTATGGTGGCTTTTTTTGGATGTTGGATTGAAGTAAGGGTCTCTATTCGAGATCTTTTTGTGACACCCACTCGTCAACAAAGTGGGCGTCAAAACCATTTGGCTGATTTACTTCTGGTTCTGATATTGTTCCTGCAAAATCCTTTGCATTTCATCTTTGATGTGTAGTTTTTCTTTTTTCAGACGCACAACTTTATCGTTGTAACCCGCACCATTTGGGCCTTCAAGTTGGGTTATCTCGTGGTCAAGTCGGTTATGTTTTTCAAACAGGGATTGGAAGCGGGGATGAGATTCTTTCAGGTTGGATACTAATTCACGATATTCTGGAAACATAAGACCTCCTATACGAAATTCACTACCACACTGCGTGAGTGTAGCAGGTCATTTTAATATCAGATTTGAGAAATATCACATAAAAAAGAACTGGTAGAACCTGTTAGGCTATTGGTGATAAATAAAATTTGACATTGATCATGAGTGAATAGTTTTCCCTTATCTAATGCCTTTAAGAATCAGAGCTTTGCCAAAAAACATAATTTACCCCTGTCTTTTTGTTGTTATTATCTAGTCTCCTTTTTAAACATATTCAGAGGTGATATATGAAAAAATATCTATTCCCTTTAGCTGCATTGATGGTATCAACGTCGGTTTTTGCTGACAAAAAACTTGAAGATATCGCCCCTTATCCTGCGCCTTCTGAGAAAATGGCTCGTAGCGTGATTGAATTGCCTCAGAAAGAACATGAAAACGGCTATATGGTCGAGTTGGTGATTGGCAAGGATATGAAAGTGGATTGTAATCATCACTGGTTTGGCGGTAAGTTGGAGACTAAAACGCTGGAAGGGTGGGGATATGACTATTATGTGCTAAATAATGTGACTGGTCCCGCTTCAACAAAAATGGCTTGTCCAAATGAAGAAAAAACAGTGCGTTTTGTTCAGGTTCAGCTAG
Organism: Xenorhabdus sp. BG5; assembly: GCF_015163665.1. Lineage (GTDB taxonomy): Bacteria > Pseudomonadota > Gammaproteobacteria > Enterobacterales > Enterobacteriaceae > Xenorhabdus. Next base: position 5,104 of record NZ_JADEUG010000006.1, read on the forward strand.
GTAAGGATGCTTTTATCCGTTATAACAGCAAATTACCTATCGTAGTATATACGCCAAAATCGTTGACAGTTAAATATCGTATTTGGCAAGCTTCGGATGAAGTAAAAAAAGCGGTTATCAAATAAGTTATTGATTAAATAAATAAACAACCTGAGTTGTTATATTAAACTCAGGTTGTTTAAACATGCATTTCTTCATTGCTTATTATTAAGTTAACAATAAAGCAATCTGTAATAAACCAATATAAATTGGTTTTTCTTTATTTTTCTGTCTGCGATTCCTTGCCCATAATTAAAAACACTAACTAAACTGTTTTTGGATTCTTTTGCATTTATGCAAATATCATTAAGGAATCGTCGAATGTTTAAAAAGTTATCGGCAGAGTTTTTGGGTACTTTTTGGTTGGTGTTTGGTGGATGTGGTAGTGCTGTTTTAGCTGCGGCATTTCCACAGCTGGGGATTGGTTTTGTGGGCGTATCTCTGGCTTTTGGTTTAACTGTGGTAACGATGGCCTATGCTGTAGGGCATATTTCAGGAGGGCACTTTAATCCGGCAGTAACATTGGGGTTGTTCGCGGGCGGGCGTATTTCTGCTAAAGAGGTTATTCCTTATGTTATTGCCCAAGTGATTGGAGGAATTGCGGCAGCCGCGGTACTGTACCTTATCGCTAGCGGTAAAAGTGGTTTTGATGCAACAGCAAGTGGTTTTGCATCTAATGGCTATGGTGAACATTCTCCTGGTGGTTTTTCATTACGAGCTGCAATTATTATTGAATTAGTATTAACCGGATTTTTCTTGATTGTCATTCTTGGAGCAACAGATAAAAATGCACCAGCAGGTTTTGCACCATTGGCTATCGGTTTAGCATTGACACTTATTCACTTAATCAGTATCCCAGTAACAAATACATCGGTTAACCCGGCAAGAAGTACTGCGGTTGCTATTTTCCAGGGGACCTGGGCCTTGGAGCAGCTTTGGGTATTTTGGTTGATTCCATTAATTGGTGGTGCTATCGGTGGGTTGATATACCGGACACTCTTACAGAAAGATGATTCATCCGTTAATTAATATTTCTCATATTTTGATTAAGCCATGTTATAGCATGGCTTTTTTGATTCCTTTTTATGGTAGATTTATTCACATTTCAATCTCTTCTTAAAAGGAAAAATGATGGAGCAAAATATAACATGGGAACGAGGTGAATATTGGGTTACAACGGATAAGAGTAAGATTGATATTCATTTCGTACATAGTGAATTAACGCAATTATTTTGGGCGCGTGGTGTTGAGTTTGATAAGGTCAAAACTGCAATAGAAAATAGTTTATGCTTTGCATTATTTCATCGTGATAGAGCAATTGGGTTTGCAAGGTTAGTAACTGATTTTTCAATGTTTTCTTATCTTTCAGATGTGTTTATTATCGATGACTATCAGAAGAGGGGATTAGGGCGTTGGTTGGTAGAATGTGTTTTACAGCATCCGATTATTCCTCATGTAAAACACGTGATGTTGGTGACATCTAATGCGGGTTGGCTTTATAAGAAACTGGGATTTTCACCTGTTGTAGAGCAGGATTTTGTATGGACATTAGACAAAACTGAAAATACTTGAAGTACCTTTATAAACACTAAGAAAGCAGGCGGTTATTATTAGTATTTGGATAATGCCGCCTGTGTTATTAGCCAATAAGGCTCATCATTTCATCAATATTCATGCAATTCATCCCAATGATGAATGATTTGCCCAACAATACCGTAATTACGGGCTTCTTTTGGTTCCATCCAGTAATTCCGATCGGTATCTTTTGCGACCTTATCAAGGGATTGATTGGTTGCTTTCCTGATCAGCTGATGGATCATAAAACGGGTATTTGGTAGGGAGTAACGGTTTTCTTTAGATAAATATTTTTATTGGATCATTACTGATTTCCCTGCAAAATTATCAGTTGTGTCATTACATTTTCAGCAAGCGATTGATGGATTTCACTAGAAATAATAACAGATCGTGATTTAATGAGTTGATTTTGAGTATATGAAGTTGCTGTTGTTTCTTTTTCTGCGCTATTTATAAATTCGCAATACATTGTTTTTCTCTCCTGTAATAAATAATATTGGATATATAAATAATATAGCTTTTAAAAATAATGTTTTCTAAAAAATTTGAACTTTATTTCAGTTTTGTAACATCATCAAAAAAATTGAATTATTTTTTTAAAAAAATTTAATTTATTTGTGGGATTATGATGATATATATTTATGTTCATGATTTCTTAGCGTTTTGTAGTGTGTGTAATAAAATAAGATAAAATAAAAAACTCAGTGTATTTACAGTTAGGTTTGGTTGTATATTGTCACTTTCCTGCTGTAAGTTTTATTTCGTTATTTATATATTCAAAAGCATGTGAGTTAATGTTTTATGCTCAGCAATATCTGCATATTGCTAACTGTATTAATTGGCTGTGATGTAAATGTAATAAATTAGGAATGAATTATGGAACGTCTTGACATAGAAGAAGTGTCTAACAAAATTCTACGTGAATTATTGCAGTATCGGCGTCGTTTCCCTGAGTCTGAACATACACTTCAATATGAAGAAAAAAAGGTTTCTGAGGTTCAATTGTCACGTATCCGTGCATTTGTGGAACAAGGGAAACCTATCGAATGTATTTTACCTGCATTTCCAACAAAATCCCCCAATCCTAGAAAAGTATTGGGTAAAATGCCGGATATGGCAGAAAAGTTATCACTGATTTTTCTAAACTCCCTTTGCCAGCGTATTCAACTTTATTATCCACCTGGGGCAAATATTGTTATTTGTTCTGATGGACATGTTTTTAGTGATCTTATTCTTGTCGATGATGACACAATTACCCATTATCAATTAGAAATTGAAAAATTGCTGCATGAACTGGGCGCGACTCATCTTTCAGTTTTTAATCTTGGTAACGTTGAATCACTAACGCAATATACTAATGATTACGATCAACTGCGTGAATTATTGGTCAGTCGTTATGCCTCTTCAATCGAGGAGATCAAGGAAGAACTCAAAAAAACCGAAGAAGGTGTTCAATTATATCGAGCGATTACTCGTTTTCTTTATGAAGATAGCTTATTGCCAGAATATACAGGTTCAAAAAATGCGTTGCAAAAAGATGCACGCCAGCGCTCGGCTGGGGTTATCCAACGCAGCTGGGCGTGGGGTAATTTGCTGGCAGAACAATTCCCTCTAGCGATCCGTCTTTCTATTCACCCGCAACCTGTAGACAGTATCAAAATTGGTATTCATATGATGCCGACTCGGGATGATTGGTTGACACCGTGGCACGGTGTGGCGGCCAACATTAACGGTCAGTTTGTACTGATGAAAAGTGATGAAGTGAAAAAGATGAATGGAAAGCTGATCGAAATTCGGGGGGTTCCAAGCCATTACGTGATTGAAACGCCATCTGAAGAAAACCCACAAACAGAATTTCAAACGGCGACAGTATAAGCAGCATAACCACGTGGTATACCCGTATTTTAGAGAGAAAAATCATGAATACCTATGAACTTGATTGTCATATTGAGGGGATGAAACCTTTTGGCGTATTTATTACTCCCAATTACCCTGATCAGGATATTACCACTCTGTCAGTTGATGCTTTGCGTGAATTAGCTCGTACTCATCTGCTGGTTGTATTGCGTGGCTTTCAATCCGGTTTTACGGATAAAGAGAAATTGGCGGAATATTCTGGCCGTTGGGGTGAAATCATGATGTGGCCATTTGGTGCTGTATTGGATGTTATGGAGCATCCAGATCCGTCTGACCATGTTATGGACAGTGGTAATTTACCGTTGCATTGGGATGGAATGTATAGAGAAACAATTCCTGAATTTCAGCTATTTCACTGTGTTTCTGCCCCCGAAGCGGCTCAAGGAGGGCGCACCACGTTTGTCAACACGGAACAATTGATTATTGATGCCAGTGATGAAGAGCGTAATAGATGGAAAAATACCACCATTACTTACCGTACAAGCCGCGTCACCCATTATGGTGGTGAAGTGGTTTCACCATTGGTTTGTTCTCACCCCGACGGCGAAAAATGGGTGATGCGTTACAATGAGCCAATGGGTAAAGAAGATGTGAAGTATGCTGATCATCACGCTTTGAAGATAGATGGCATGTCACAGGAAGAGCAACAAGCCCTTGAGGAAACACTGTATAACCGATTGTATGATCCGCGTTATTTCTACGCTCATCAATGGCAGTCTGGTGATATTGCGATTTGCGATAACTTCACTTTATTACATGGACGTGAAGCGTTTATTTCCCGTTCTCCTCGCCATATTCAGCGGGTGCATATCCACGGCGTGCCTGTGTGTAAGAATCACAGCTTCCGCACTATTACTGTTTCCAGTGCTGATTGAGTAGAAGGAGACTCGATTAATGTCTCGTATTGTTTTAGCGGCTATTGCAACGCCTGGCCATGTTTTTCCAATATTCACTATTGCGGAACATTTAATAGGGCAGGGACATGATGTCACCATATTCAGTGGTTCCTTGTTTCAACAGCAAACGGAAGCGTTAGGGGCTACTTTTGTTCCTTTCGATGAGCAAGTGGATATTGATTACCGTTGTTTGGAAAAATATTTTCCTGAACGGGCAGAACTTCCGCCGGGAAATGCTCAGATGGCGCTGGCGTTAAGGCAATTTTTTGCTGCACCTATTCCTGTGTTGTCGAAACAATTACTGCAAGTTATTGACGAGGGACAAGCTGACCTGCTGATTATCGATAATACTTTTTATGCCGCGTTGCCGTTATTGCAGAAACCGGCTGAAAAACGTATCCCTGTCATTGCTATTGGTGTTACGCCCCTGGCGTGGTCAGCAAAGGATGCCATATTCTGGGGCGCGCGGATACCACCTGAATTATTACCTGCTGATTTGACACGCGAGCAATTAGTCGATGAGGAAACGCACCAATTAATTGAGCAGGTCAGGACAGCATTCAACCAGTCGCTTGCGGCGGTGGATTGTCCCCCACTGACAACGGATCACAATGATGTTTTGATGAGCGGGGTTGATCGTTTCTTACAACTGGCAACGCAATCATTTGAATTTTCTCGTGATGATTTACCTGAAACGGTGAATTTTATCGGATCGTTGCCGGTGAAAGTGAAAGATGATAAAACGCAAATCAGTTGGCCGGATGAAAGCCTGCCGTTGATCTTGGTGACTCAGGGAACACTGGCTAATATTGATTTTAACCAATTGATATTGCCCACATTGCGTGGGTTAGCAACGTTGCCGGTTCGGGTATTAGCGATTACAGGCGGTCGTTCTATCGATGTCCTGGGAAAAGACCTTCCAGAAAATGCCAGAGTGGTCGAGTATCTCAATTTTGAACACTGGCTCCCCAAAGCAGCCATTTTTATTACTAATGGTGGTTATGGTTCTCTGAATTCAGCCATTCGTCATGGCGTACCTTTGGTGGTCGCGGGAACAGGAGATGGTAAATTAGAAGCTGTCGCTCGTGTTATCTGGTCACGTTGTGGTATCAGTTTGCATACTGATACACCTAATGAACAGCAGTTATATCAGGCAGTGACAAGGATATTATCTTCCCCGATATGGCGCCAGCAGTCACAGATCATTAAGGCTGATTATGCTGCCCATAATGCTTTGGCATCAATAACTCATCATGTTAATGAATTGATTGCCCAATATACGCATTAAACTTCAAATTGCAATTTACAACACGCTATGAAACCTGATTTCTCCCCGCTTGGCGGGGAGAAATCACACGCATTTTGAAGTTAGATTGGTATAGATATTATGTCTGTCTACAACAGGGTAAATGGAGCGCGGTACGTTTTTCTTACCGCGTTCTTTTATGATTAGACTTTTTCTCGCACGCCTTCAACGGAAATGATCAGTTCGACTTCCTGAGATTTTGGCCCCAGATCTTCTTTGATATTAAAGTCTTTTAGTTTGAGTTTGGCTGTCGCTTCAAAACCAGCACGGTAGCCACCCCACGGGTCGTTTCCTGCATTGATCAATTTTGCGTCCAGTGTGACAGGTTTAGTCACACCATTTAATGTGAGATCGCCGGTAATAAAGTAATGTCCATCTTCTTTCTTAACATTCGTTGATGTGAATTTAGCTTCAGGATATTTATTGCTGTTCAAAAAGTTAGGTCCACGTAAATGCTTATCTCGTTCGGCATGTTTGGTATCGACACTATCGGTTTTGATAACCACATTCACTTTATCATTTGCTGGGTTTTGCGGATCAAAAGTAAAGTTACCATCGAAATCTTTAAAACCGCCATAAAGCCAGCTAAATCCTAAATGCTGAATACGAAATTCAATAAAGGCATGTTGGCCTATTTTATCGAACTTATAATCAGCAGCGAGTGCGTTTCCTGTACTCATGAGCCATCCCCCTACGGTCAGGGCTACTAGCGTCTTTTTCAGCATAATAATTCTCCAAAAGTCATTTTAATTTGGTTTATAACCAAATATTCTTTTTAGGGTGGTATCACGATCAATAAAGTGATGTTTCAGTGCCGCAAGCCCATGTAATAGGGAGAGCACGACAACAGTCCAGGCAAGATAAAGATGAATAACGCCCGCCGTATCAGCCTGTATGCCCTGGCCTGTGATGGTTGCAGGGATTTCAAACCAGCCAAAAATGCTGATAGGCTGCCCATCGGCTGTAGAAATGAGATATCCACTAAATAGAATACCAAATAAGGCGATATAGAGAGTGAGTTGCATTAGTTGTGAACTGATGCGTATAAAAAGACTGTAGCTTGCCAAAGGTTTTGGTGGCGGCGAAATGAATCGCCATATTACCCGAATAATCATGATAATAAATAATAAACTACCTATACTTTTATGCAGTTCAGGAGCACGATGATACCAGTTATCATAGTAACTTAATGTAACCATCCATAATCCAAGTGCAAACATTCCATAAACAGCGAGCGCGACTAGCCAATGAATTAAAATAGAAATATGACCAAAGCTGGTGGAAGTGTTTTTGAGTGACATATTATATCCTTATTTTTAATATAAAGATGTTTCTACAATATAGACGAGAGTTTTTAAAGTGCATAGTGAATTAATTTCTTTATTTTGTGTGTTATTTTGTTTTTTTATGGGGTGTTATTCTAATAATATGGCATTTTATAATGGATTAGCTAATTTATTATTTCCATAGGAAAATATAATATTTTGATATAATCACACTATTCTATTATTCTAAATAGCATTTCAACATGGCAGGCGTATTCCTTACGCCGCGCGGGGTAAGGAACTCCAACATGTGATACTCTCAGTATGATGAAAACCCATTTAGAGAGAAAGAAATGTATACATTGTGGATAGCCAATAAAAATTACTCTTCCTGGTCACTGCGTCCGTGGATTTTGCTCAGGGCGCTGAATATTCCTTTTAATGAGAAGTTGAGCTATTTTGAAGATGGTAAAAGCAGCCGTGAGAAATTCCAGGCATTTTCACCTACGGGTTTGGTTCCTTGTTTGATTGATGGAGAGATTACTGTTTGGGATTCTCTGGCAATTATCGAATATATTGCTGAGGATCATGCTCAAGTTTGGCCATCAGATAAAACAGCCAGAGCATGGGCGAGAAGTGCTGCGGCGGAAATGCATTCTGGTTTTGCGACATTACGCCAGCTTTGCCCGATGGATTGTTCTATTCATAATGAGTTTAATGAAATAACTCCCGAATTGCAGTGCGATATTGAACGAATTGATGCACTTTGGGCAGAAGGGCTAACTCGGTTTGGTGGTGAATGGCTGGCGGGAGATAAATTCACGGCTGTCGATGCATTTTATGCCCCTGTGGTTTTCCGTGCTCAAACCTACGGATTGAAATTTTCTGCAATCAGTCAGGGATGGGTTAATCGTATGTTAAAGCATCCAGCTATTATGGAATGGACAGAGTCTGCGTTAAAAGAACCGAAGATAGCACATTAATTCATATTTTATGAAAAAAAAGTTATGATTCAGGGTGCTTTGTGTACCCTGATTTAATAACCTATTTTTATAGTTAATTATACCAACCTAACTTCAAGATACGTGTGATATCTCCCCGCGAAGCGGGGAGATATCAGGTTTCATAGCGTGTTGTAAATTGCAACTTGAAGTTTAATGCGTATATATATTTTTTTTGTATTTATCAAAATTATAAATTAGGTGATTATTTAAATTATTTTTAAATCACTTTAATAAGTACGTGTTTATTTATTCATTTTTATACCAATCCAACTGCAATATGTGTGTTATATTTCCCCGCGCAGCGGGGAAATATAAGGCCTTGCCTCGTCTTGTGGATTGCAACTTGAAGTTTGTTGAGTATATACATGATGTGTTCTTCATTCTATGGAGCAAAAAGGATAACGGATGGATTGGGAAAATATTGTTTTTAGTGGGATTTTCAGTGGATTAGTTGGAGGTATTCTCTGGACTATACAGAAAAAAGGTAGAATGAGTAAGAACGTATCCATTGTGATCTTTATTATTGCCACAATTGGTTGGAATGTGTTTGATTTTAAAGTATTGCGCAGTACTAAAGGGGGTATTATTGACGGTACGGATCTTGTAATCGAAAAAGAAGATGAACCCATTTTTCTGACTATTAAAAACAAAGATCCGAAACTTTATGATGAGTTTAAACAAAAGATTCTGGCTTTGCAGAAAGAAGGAAAAAGCCACGATGTCATTTATGGTGAAGTGGTGAATAAGTTAATTTCTCTGGTCAATAAGCGTATTTTGTTTGCTCTTGATAAAGATATTGTCGCTCATGCGCAATTGGTGATAAAACAGATGGAGTTTTTGCAGCAAGTAAGTGCTGAAAAATGTCTCAGGTTTGTTTTTCCAGAGATGAACAAAAATGTTTATGATCTTTTGGAAATATCAAAATCGTTTCCAAAAGAGTTGTATAACCAACGGATTAAAGCTGATAGGGAGTTGATTATTTCCTCTTATAGTGAGCAGCAGTATCAATCCTCAGACAAGGATGATGTTCTTGCCTTACAAGATCTGGAAACAATTATGGTTGATATGGTGCATAAATATGGGGAAGACATTACCTTGTTGGACTCTTATCAGAGTGTTACTACGAATAAAGAGAAAAGCTGTGAGCTACTTATTGATATAAATAAAAGATTTATTGAATTACCACCAGAGAGAGCCGCTCGCTTATATCGTTATTTGATGAGTCAGAGTCAATAGAATATAAAGGATTTCTCTATATACTATTCAATAGAGTCAATCCATTGTAGCTGCTAACATTTTCCTCATTCATGTTAGCAGCTGTCTCATCAAATCTAACTACCATTTCACTTTAAAAATCAATAGATAAAAGCGTTAACCTGTTCATCTGAAAAAAAAGCTCCGTGTAGGAACGGAGCTGGAATGGGTAAAAGTAGCTGGGAAAATGTAGTACAAAGGTATAATAACTCTGCAACATTAAATGCGGATTAAACAAAGAAGAGATGAGCATATGATTGCTTAATGGGAAATTGCATCCCGAATGGCTTCCAATGAAGCGGGGTTCTCAATCAGGGCAATATCGCTTGGCTCACGTCCTTCACAAATGGCCTGCATGGTACGGCGCAACATTTTTCCTGAACGCGTTTTCGGTAATTGTGTCACAAAATAGACGCGTGCCGGACGGCCAACGCTGCCGATTTTTTTATCCACCAATTCCATTAATGCTTTCTCTAAGGTGGCAAAATGGTCAGCATTCTGGATTTCTCGTCCTTCTTTGAGGACAGCAAACGCCACGGCGGCTTGCCCCTTCACTTCATCCTTGATACCAATGACGGCAACTTCGGCGACATCTTCGTGGCTGGCAATGCACTCTTCAATCTCCCGCGTTCCCAAACGATGGCCGGAAACGTTAATCACATCATCCGAACGTCCCAGAATAAAATAATAACCCTCGTTGTCACGTATTCCCCAGTCAAACGTCGAATAGACTTGCTGGTCAAAGTGACTCCAGTAAGTATTAATGAAACGGGGATCGTCGCCATAGATAGTCTGGATGCAACCTGGCGGTAAAGGGCCTTTGATGACCAGCATTCCCTTTTCATTATCACCACATTCCTGACCAGTCAGTTCGTTGAGCAGCTTGACGTTAAAACCGTACATGGGAAAACCGGTGCTACCAAAACGGCCTGGCCTGTCATCCAGACTGCGGGCAATCGCCATAATGGGCCAGCCCGTTTCAGTTTGCCAGTAGTTATCAATGACAGGCACATTAATGGTTTCGGCAATCCAACGGGCAGTATGTTCATCAAGCGGCTCTCCCGCTAAATAGAGTGTTTCAAGCGATGAGATATCATATTTGGCGATACAATCCGTCGGGTATTTTTTCAAAACGCGGATTGCCGTAGGGGCAGAAAACATTCTGGTGACACGATATTTTTCGACAATTTGCCACCAAATGCCCGCATCTGGGCGTATCGGGAGACCTTCATACATGATCGTTGCCATGCCGGCGATTAAGGGAGCATAGACAATATAAGAGTGTCCGACAATCCAGCCAATATCCGATGTGCAGAAAAAAACGCCGCCTGCCTTACCGCCAAAAATAACGCCCATTGATGTCGCCAGCGCCACGGCATAACCGCCGACATCGCGTTGAACCCCTTTCGGGGTTCCGGTTGTGCCTGATGTATAGAGAACACAAGAAGTTTCATTGGATTCGAGCCATGTGACAGGGATTTCCGCATCAAGATGCTTCTGCCGTAATGTGGCAAAATCGACATCCCTGCCATTCACCCAATGAATATCGGACAACCCACGATCCACCATCAAAACATGGCGTGGCGTGTGCCTGGCTAATTCAATGGCCTCATCAAGCAGAGGCTTATAAGGAATGATTTTTCCCCCACGTGAACCCGCATCCGCGGAGACGACTAAAACCGGTTCGGCGTTATCTAATCGGGTAGCGAGGCTGTGGGAAGCAAATCCCCCAAATACGACCGAATGGATTGCCCCAATACGGGCACAGGCCAGTAAAATAAACAGCGCTTCGGCGACCATTGGCATGTAAACAACAACACGATCGCCTTTTTTTACGCCGAGCGACAACATGATAGCGGCGGCGCGATTCACTTCCCGATGCAGTTCTTTATAGGTGAAAACTTGCTCGCTATTGGTTTCCATTGATATGGCAATCAGTGCGCTGGCATCGGGTTGGATTTCCAGCCAGCGGTCTAGTGCGTTGTAGCAGAGATTAGTTTTTCCGCCACAAAACCAATGGGCAAACGGAGGATGACTATGATCCAGGGTTTGTGCAAAAGGCTGTTGCCAGTGTATGCGTTTGGCCTGTTCTGCCCAAAAAGTATCGGGATCATCAATGGAATGCCGATAGAAATCTTGGAATGACATAATCCCTCCTACATTCATCTCTCACGGGTATACAAATTATATGACATATAAATCAAGGTATTCGTTTACCGGGATGTCTCTCAATGACATCAGGTCAAGAGATATTGCTAAAATTTTTTGTTGTTGCTCTTGCGGGAAGCGACGCGCCAGATTGGTTTTGAATTTCTCCTCTAATAGCGGAATGCCATCTTTACGGCGACGAGCGTGTCCAATCGGGAATTCGACTTTAACTTCATCCAATTGGGTGCCATCGGTGAATATCAACGTCAGCGCATTGGCAATGGAGCGTTTTTCGGGATCATGATAGTCACGGGTGAAATCGGGGTCTTCGAGGCAGACTATTTTTTCCCGCAAGACGTCAATGCGTGGATCGGCAGCGATATCATCTTCATAATCCGCCGCCGTCAGACGACCAAAAATCAGCGGAACGGCCACCATATATTGAATGCAGTGATCCCGGTCAGCGGGATTGTTCAATGGCCCCTGTTTATCAATGATTCTGATACAAGCTTCGTGGGTACGTATAGTGATTTGAGCAATATCTTCAATGCCCTTGCCGTGCTCTTTCAGTTGCTGATGCAGAAGTATGGCCGCTTCCACCGCAGTTTGTGAATGGAATTCTGCCGGAAAAGAGATTTTGAACAGCACATTTTCCATGACATAAGAACCATAAGGGCGCTGGAATTTGAATGGCTGACCATTGAACAGAACGTCATAAAATCCCCAGGTTTTGGCAGATAATACAGAGGGATAGCCCATTTCACCTGTTTGGGCTATCAGAGCCAGACGCACGGCACGGGAAGTTGCATCCCCCGCTGCCCAGGATTTGCGCGAGCCGGTATTGGGGGCATGGCGATAGGTTCTCAAGGATTGTCCGTCAACCCAGGCCAATGAAACCGCACTTAATATTTCTTCACGTTTCAGCCCTAACAGTTGAGCGACAACCGCCGTGGAAGCCACTTTGACTAAAACGACATGATCCAATCCGACTTTATTGAACGCATTTTCTAATGCCAGACAGCCTTGAATTTCATGCGCTTTGATCATCGCAGCCAGAACATCCCACATGGTGAGTGGCTTTTCTCCGCGGGCAATGGCATTTCTGGACAGCCAGTCGGCGGTGGCAAGTATTCCGCCAAGATTATCAGAAGGATGTCCCCATTCGGCCGCCAGCCAGGTGTCATTGAAATCGAGCCAGCGAATCATTGCACCAATGTTGAATGCAGCCTGAACAGGATCAAGCTGGAATTGGGTTCCTGGTACGCGTGCGCCATTAAGCACCGTTGTTCCCGGCACAATGGGCCCTAATAGTTTTGTACAGGCGGGGTATTCCAGCGCTTCTAATCCACAACCCAAAGTATCTATCAGGCAGTGGTGGGCTGTGGCATAAGCAATTGGGGATATAATGGTGTAGTCCATGACATAATCCACAATATCTACAATCACCTGATCGTAATCAGGGCGGTTGTTAACAACAGAGGTAGACATAATTAATCCTTAAATCGAATTATTAACGTTGTTCAATCGGTATAAATGCCAAATTTTCGGGGCCAATATAGTGAGCTGATGGACGGATGATTTTGTTATCAATACGTTGTTCAATAATGTGAGCTGACCAACCACAAGTGCGGGCAATCACAAATAGCGGGGTAAACATGGCAGTAGGAACCCCCATCATGTAATAGGAAACCGCAGAGAACCAATCAAGATTCGGGAACATTTTTTTGTTATCCCACATCACGGATTCAATCCGATCGGCAATATCATACATCTGGGTTGTCCCTGCTTCCTGGGAAAGTTGCAGGGCAATTTCTTTAATGATTTTATGGCGGGGATCGGAGACGGTATAAACCGGATGGCCGAAACCAATAATGACTTCTTTTCTCTCCAAACGAGCCAGAATATCGGCCTCGGCTTGCGCGAGAGTGTCATAGCGTTGCTGAATTTCGAATGAGACTTCATTGGCCCCACCATGCTTTGGCCCGCGCAGGGCACCAATCCCCCCGATAATGGCAGAGTAAATATCCGATCCTGTGCCGGTAATGACCCGGCTGGTAAAGGTAGACGCATTAAATTCATGCTCAGCGTACAGGATCAGGGAAGTTTGCATGGCTTTTTCCCATGATCCCTGCGGTTTTTGACCATGCAAGAGATGGAGGAAGTGTCCACCAATGGAATCATCATCAGTTTCAACTTCAATGCGGCGGCCATTATGGCTGTAGTGATACCAATAAAGCAGTATTGAACTGAGCGAGGCAAGTAAGCGATCAGCAATATCGCGGGCACCTGCCAGATTGTGGTCTTCTTTTTCCGGCAAAGTACAACCCAGTACAGAAACACCGGTACGCATGACATCCATAGGATGGGCCACCGCAGGCAGTGCCTCCAATGCGGTTTTGACATTGCTTGGCAGGCCACGTAAGGATTTCAATTTGTTTTTGTAGGATGTCAATTCTGCGTGGGAGGGAAGTTTGCCGTGGATGAGAAGATAAGCGACTTCTTCAAATTCACAATGGGCGGCCAAATCGAGAATATCATAACCACGGTAATGTAAATCATTGCCATTTTTGCCAACGGTACAGAGCGCTGTATTGCCTGCTGTAACACCGGACAGTGCAACTGATTTTTTGGGCTTAAATGATGTAGATTTAGAGAGTTCCGTTGCCGTATTCTGCTTACTCATGAGTATCACCTCTGCTATTTTTCTGGGAAAACAGGGCATCCAGTTTTCGTTCAAAATCGTAGTAGTTGATGCTTTCATAAAGTTCATTGCGGGTTTGCATCATATTGATGACGTTTTTCTGTGTGCCATCTCGACGCAAAGTGGTATAGACCTGTTCGGCCGCTTTATTCATCGCCCGAAATGCCGATAGTGGGTAAAGGGCAATGGCGACGTTGACGCGTCTTAATTCTTCGATTGTAAAGAGTGGTGTCGCACCGAATTCGGTAATGTTTGCTAAAACAGGAACCTGCGTCTTGGACGCGAATGCCTGATACATAGGCAGCTCGGTGATGGCTTCAGGGAACAGCATATCGGCGCCCGCTTCGATATAAGCTGTGGCTCTGTCCAGTGCGGCCTCTAACCCTTCTACTGCCAGTGCATCCGTGCGGGCCATAATGACAAAATTTTCATCGGTGCGGGCATCAACGGCAGCCTTGATACGGTCTACCATCTCCTGTTTGGAAACAATTTCTTTATTTGGACGATGACCACAACGTTTAGCACCGACCTGATCTTCAATATGAACACCCGCGGCTCCTGCTTTAATAATAGAACGAATTGTGCGAGCGACATTAAACGCAGAGGAACCGAATCCAATATCGGCATCGACAAGCAGCGGTAAGTCACAGACATCCGTAATACGGCGGACATCAATCAACACGTCGTCCAGCGTAGAGATCCCCAAATCGGGTAGCCCCAGTGAACCCGCAGAAACACCACCACCGGACAGGTAAATCGCCTTGTAGCCTGCCCGTTTTGCCAGTAATGCATGGTTTGCATTGAGGGTTCCGACGACTTGTAACGGAGATTCGTTCTCTATTGCCTGACGAAAAGCTAAACCAGCGGAAGAAAATGCCATACATAACCCCGTTGTTACTAAAATGAAACCGATTTGTATTTGGTTGTTACTGTAGAAAGGTTTTTAGCAAGGTCTATGCCAATATTTAAAAAGTGGGCAGATGGGCTAATGGGGATGTATCAACTATATTGTTTTTATTATCTAAATTAATTAGGGGGATAGATTTTGGTTGATAAGTAGCTACTGTTTAGCTATTGGCTATAATGTATAGTTGTTTCATTTTGAATCAATTTTGTTTCATTTTTGTTTCATGTTTTGGCGGTGAAACAGAACACAAGCAACAAGGGAGAAGATATGGCATCAGCACACTCAGGGGAACGTGATAACAATAAACCCGTTATCTGGACAGTCTCTGTTTCCAGGCTTTTTGATCTTTTTCGTGATATTACACCGGAATTTGATCACCAAGCGAATATCACGCCGATTCAGTTGGGTTTTGAACGTGCGGTCCAACATATTCGCAAACGACTGGAAACTGAACATTGTGATGCGGTGATTTGCGCAGGATCTAATGGAGCCTATTTAAAAAGCCGTTTATCCGTGCCGATGATTATTGCCAAAGCCAGCGGCTTTGATTTTATGCAGGCATTGGCTCGTGCCCGACAAATCAGTACCCGAATTGGTGTGATTACCTACCAGAATACGTTGCCTGCATTAGAAGAATTTCAGCAGCATTTCAATTTGCGCATTGAACAACGCAGTTATGTCACAGAGGAAGATGCCAGGGCGCAGGTCAATGCTTTGAAAGCGATGGGCATCAAAGTGATTGTCGGGGCAGGATTGATTACCGATCTTGCTTATGAAGCTGAGTTAGTGGGGGTTTTTGTCTATTCAGCGGATTCGATTCGGCAGGCCTTTCGAGATGCCTTGGAGATGGCCCGAATGAGCAAACTTAATCAGGCCGTAATTTCTCCTTATCCTACAGAAGATAAACTACGCACACGGCACACAATCAACGACATTAGAGGTAATTCTGTTGCGGTAGAACATGTGCGCAATACAATTATGCTGTACTCCCGCTCGACAGCAACGGTTTTAATTCAGGGAGAAAGCGGGACAGGAAAAGAGCTGGTGGCGCAGGCTATTCATCATGAATATACCTTGCGGTATGGACAGCTAGTGGGCAAGTATCCGCGGCCATTTGTTGCGGTTAACTGTGGCGCGATTACGGAGTCTTTGTTGGAGGCTGAACTGTTTGGTTATGAGGAAGGAGCTTTCACTGGTTCACGACGTGGCGGGCGTGCGGGGTTATTTGAAATTGCACATAGAGGGACGCTATTTCTGGATGAAATCGGTGAAATGCCGCTGCCTTTGCAAACGCGGTTATTAAGGGTATTAGAAGAAAAATCGGTTGTCAGGGTTGGTGGATATCGTCCGATTGCCGTCGATGTGCGGATCATCTGTGCGACGCATTGTGATTTGGATACTTGGGTCAGGGAAGGGCGTTTCCGGGCAGATTTGTTCTACCGTTTGAGTGTATTGCGGATCAACATACCAGCATTAAGGGAGAGGGGGGATGATATTGGTTTGTTGGCGCTAGAATACTTACAACGGGCTTTTGCGGTACTTAATTTCCCCGTTTCTGCATTGAGGATACAGGCGCTTGCTGGATGTCATGACGTGTTGCACGCCTACCATTGGCCGGGAAATGTGCGTGAACTACGTAACTTAATGGAACGAATAGCACTTTATTTAAGTGCTCATCCAGAACAGGCGTTAACCCCTGCATTGATATTATCGCTTTCACCTGAACGCCAGACTGGCACCAATGTTATTAACAACAATACGAAAACAGCCCAGATTGAGACAGCTTCTTTTATCGAAAATACGCCTTCAGTACACGATATTTCAGTCCATGAGATTGTGGCACGGTTTTCAGGTAATCGGCGTGCGGCAGCAGAATATCTGGGCATTAGCCGCACGACGTTATGGCGGAAGTTAAAGAAGGAGCAGGAAAAAGTTAAGTAGAAATATTTTCACATTTTTATCATGCTAACGAGTATGTTAATTGTTAGACAATGAATGCTAATTAGATCTTGTTTGCTAACAAATGTGCATATTGTTTTATATCAATATTTCCGCCACTCAAGATAATTCCGATACGTTGCCCTTGCAATTGTTCCCGCATTGCTTTTGCCGCCGCAAACCCCAAACAGCCGGTAGGCTCGATAATGGTTTTCATTCGCTCGGCCAAAAAGTACATAGCATCAATTAATTGATCATCCGACGCAGTAAGAATGTCTTTGACAAGGTAGCGAATGATGGCAAAAGTGTGTTGCCCCAAGTGCTGTGTTTGAGCACCATCTGCAATTGTTTTTGGGGTATCTATATGAACTATTTCACCTTTTTTAAAAGATTGCTGACCGTCATTACCGGCTGCTGGCTCGACTCCAAAAACCTGACATGTAGGGGATAAGTGAGCAGCGGCAAGTGCAGAGCCAGACAATAGACCACCACCGCCAAGAGGTATAAACAGAGCATCCAACTCGCCGATTTCTTCCAGTAGCTCCTTAGCCGCAGTGCCTTGACCAGCAATAATATGTGGATGATCGAAAGGCGGAATAAGTGTCATACCGTGTTTTTCCGCCAGTTGTCGGCCAATTTCTTCGCGATCTTCAGTATATCTGTCATAAAAAACGACTTTAGCCCCATAACCTTTTGTTGCTGTTATCTTAGCCTGGGGCGCATCGTGTGGCATGACAATGGTGGCAGAAATATTCAGTAACTTAGCTGCCAGCGCAATTGCTTGTGCATGATTGCCTGATGAAAAAGCAATAACCCCTGCTTTTTTCTGTTCATCACTAAACTGGCATAGAGCATTCATGGCTCCGCGGAATTTGAATGCCCCCATTTTTTGATAGTTTTCACACTTGAAATAGACTTGAGCGTCAAAGAGTTCATTGACAGTTGTTGATGTGAATACAGGCGTCTTATTGATATAGGGTTTAATACGAGAATGTGCTGCATGGATATGATTATAATCGGGAATAAACTTCATTACTTTAGTCTCCTTTGCTCAGTAACGTATCCCATTAATATTATTAAATGCCTTGATAATAAGAAGACAGTATAATCACAATATTGTGGTTAATACTGAGATGGCTGTATCACTATGACATCTTAGAATTTAACATATTCTAGAGGTATCCAGCCTGTTTCCCCTGAGTCTTTATATGCCCGACACCAACCATTTAATACTCGGTCCAGATACAGATATTCTCCCGCTTTTACTGTTAACTCATGAGCCGTGTAATCTTCCTTACATATTGCGTTATCAGGATAAATGAGATCCAGAATTTGTTGAGGAACCCAGCCACTGATATTTAAAGAGTTTGTCGTCCAGATCCAGTAAGGGTACTCAATATCGCTATGGCTGATCAAAACAATATCTCCAGCTTGTAATTTGATCGGATTTGGATAAGCGCTAACATAATCGTTGATTACAGTGCCTTTTTTCATGATTTTTTACTCCTCACTGATAATTATGATTAGGATGTTACAACACAAAGATACAGAAATAATTATAGGCCATAGCTAATGATGCCCCATAAATTGTCTATATCAGGCAACTTGAATTTAAGCACAACACTCAAGTTTCTGAATATGAAATTTGGGTTCATGACCACATTGTTATTCCGTAATGTTAATTCGTAGTCATTCAGACGTAACAATATCCGATAGGCATTCCCGCAACAGTGACAATACTTCATCGCTGTGCCCAGTGCGTTGAACCATAATGATCGCACCTTCGACAAGCAAAGCAAATTTCTGCGCTAGACGTTTTCTGTTAAGCTTTGGGGGTAGAGAAGACGTAATGACCTGTTCCATTTGTTTTTTATGCTCCTGAATAAGAGGAATAACTTGTGGTTGCTCCTTTCCTATTTCTATGACTGTATTGATGAATGCACAGCCTCTGAATTCATTAGAGTTGAACCACTCAGCTAACGTTTCTGTCAGAGCTTCAGTCGGTGAGCTATAACGGTTGATGTTGGCTTGGAGAGATCCTTTAAACCACTGAATCCACTGTTCATGGCGATAATCAAGAAAAGCCAGTATCAGGTCATTTTTGGATGGAAAGTGGCGATAGAACGTTACTTTCGTTACCTCAGATTCCTTGATGATGCGGTCAATGCCTGTAGCTCGTATACCATCACGATAAAACAACATGTGGGCTGTTTTTAGTATGCGCTCACGAGCTTTGGATACTTTTTTATCCATAATCCCTCCTCTCCTTAATGCAATTATTATTTATGTAGACAACTCCGTCTACTTAAATTACCTTAAGTAGACAAATCTGTCTACCCTCGATAAGGAGACTATCATGGAAATAAGGCAACCTGTACCTCCGTTTACATTTGAAACGGCTGAGCTGAAAGTTCGTCTGGCAGAAGACGCTTGGAACACCCGAAATCCAGAGAAGATTTCGCAAGTGTATACAAAAGATACATTCTGGCGTAACCGAACTGAATTTGTGAAGGGGCGTGAAGCCGTTGTCGATTTTTTGACACACAAATGGAATAGAGAGTTTGATTACCGTCTTATCAAAGAATTATGGGTATTTGATGCAAATCGTATTGCTGTACGTTTTGCCTATGAATGGCATGATGACTCAGGTAATTGGTTCCGTAGTTTCGGTAATGAAAACTGGGAGTTTAATGGGCAAGGTTTAATGACACGCCGTTTCGCATGTATCAATGATATGCCAATCAAGGAAACGGAAAGGCTTTTTTACTGGCCATTGGGGCGTCGTCCTGATGAACATAAGGGATTAAGTGAATATGGTTTATGAAATAATAAAATTGTTTGTGCAAGGTAAGAAATTATTAGAATGACGTTCCGCAATGGGAAGTTACAACAAAACACTTATTTTTAAATGGAATTGGGAATTTTCGTAAGTCTATATTTCTTATTCCACCGTTTTACCCGTAAAGCAAATATGCTCTACGGGTAATATCAATGAGATAAGCGCTCTATGCCGGGGAAACTACCGATATACCTGTATACAGAGAAAACCAAGTCAATAATATTCACTTGGTTCTTAAATTGCCGATAACTCTTTGATTATGTTGGTGACTCAGAACTGAGGGACGATAGCTAACCCTCTGTTTTTACTCATGACTCAAATTTGAAACATCACTTGCCCGTTCGCCAATCAGATGAGTACTCCTACCTAAATAACTAATACGTTCAGGGTGGATAAAAAAATCATGCACAGAGATATGCAGAAGATATTAACGCATTGGGGCGGGTGGGTAGTGCAAGACAGGGTTAACATAGGCTGGAAGTCAGTATGCAAACACGCACAGTTCAGTATTAAGTGCCCACGTTGAAGCTTACCACTTTCCCAGCTATCTACGCGAACGGCTCCACCAGCTCACTTGGACAAAACCGTTTGTGCGTAACTATTATTTACTCGCAAACAGAATTAACTAAAATGGCATGATAATTCCGGACACTTCAGAAAACTGTTAGCCTAACGACAACCAAAGAAGGTGTAACCACTTTCTCATTATCTTACGGGGCGGTACCCTAACTTATATAGCAGTGTTTAACAAAAGGGGTAATTCAATGAATTTCAAAAATAGAATATATAAAACCGCAGGAAGAATACCGTTAATTAAGTCTCATGAATGGCCTTTTGGCAAGATAGAAGTCGTCTTAGCTTACGACTTTAAAAAGCGTAGTCCACAGGAGTATAGCTACTTAAAGTCAAAATATAAGGACATGCTTGAACTGGTGGAGCCGGAACAAAGATATTTTTATAATAATTTCCATTATCTTCAATGGGTGACGGAAAATGACCGTGTAGATATTTTTGCTCATGCCAACGAGAACTTCTTAGGCCGTTATACTCCGGAAGACCTGGCTGATGATTTGAAAAAAATGTCGCTTCACCGAGTTGGTGTGATTAAATTCCAAGCATGCTATATCGGGAGAGGAAACTGGCTAGAAAGAGCGCGAAGTGCCTTTATCAGTGCAGGAATCGATTTCGCTTATATGGCAGGTCCCACCGACCGCGTGGTCTGGAATAATCCTTTTATAAAATATGTGAATGGTGACAGACATCAGGCATATAAAGTGGTTAAAGGTAACATCGATAAACAATTCCCGGGGACAAGATACACGCTTTAAGCGTTTAATTCATAGACCTTAAGCCAGGTGAACAATTGCAGCAGCAACGGGTGGAAGTGTTACAACGGGTCACCCAGGAGGGCAGTTGGATCAGGCAGACCGACCAGACTATTAATGAATCGTCCATGCACCGTGAAATCAAGGCTGATACGGAAACCCGCGCCGTGGTCGCACGGGAAACCACAATACAGGCCACGGATAAAACCACCGTTTTGGGCACGTCTACCCTACTGGCGGGCGCTGTCCAGCACATTGCAGACGGGGATTATTGCCTGGCAACGTCAGCAAATCTGGTTGCCTGTGTGGAGAAAGCCGCGAATATCGAGATCGGCAAAACGCTGATTGAGAAAATCGGTTTGCTTAAGCAAAGCATTGCCGGAACCAGGCAGGAGATTGTCGGCCCCGTGGTCTGGATCGGTAGCCCGCAACTTAACGTAATGACCTTAATGTTAGAGACACTGGATGTGGTCAGGGAGCTGGCAGAACTGACCGCCGCCCATACCCATCACAATACCGGCACCCCAGAGAACGCCAGCGCCATGAGGAGCATAGCCTATAAATCCGATGGACTAAAACAGAAGTATTCGCCTGTGATTGGGTGAGTGTTGTGGATCTTACTAATGTGTGGAGTTGCTATTTGAAATGGTAAGAAGTAGAGTAATGAAGTCTACGTTAGAAATACACGAATCAATTCTAAAAGCGCTATTAACGCTTTGAACACGATGATTGTGGTGTCAAACTTTTTCATCCGTTTGCTCCTAAACACCCTCTCATCAAAATAAAAACAGAGTAACCAACCTCACCACTTGATTGCCTGTTGATCAAATTAACCCTGCTTCGGCGCTGAGGAATCCCCAGAAAATAGACAAGCATAGCGTTGTGTGATCTACTGATTGTTCCACCAAGTCAATAGGGTCACTGCTATGCCTGCACGTCAAGTATGCCATAACTTCTTCAAAGATGCCTTAGCGCCGTTTCATCAATATCGTCAGAACGCATTAATCGATGCCACTACCGCTTTAATTAATGGGGCTTCTCTGACGTTAACCCGTATTGGACGTTTTTTACCCGGAAAGGCCCACGTCAAACATAAAATTAAACGCGTTGACCGATTACTCGGTAATGAAGCACTCCATAGAGATATTCCTGATATTTTTCGTCACATTATTGCCATGTTGACTGAACCGCTCTCACTGTGTGTGATTGCTGTTGATTGGAGTGGATATCCATCACAAGAACATCATGTACTCCGCGCGAGTTTGATTTGTGATGGACGCTCAATCCCTTTGTTAAGTCAAATAGTTCCGTCATGCGAGCAACAAAATGCAAAGATACAGAAGGTGTTTCTTGACAGCTTAGCGCAAGCCGTTAACCCTAAAGCCAGAGTCCTTATTATCACCGATGCCGGTTTTCAAAATGCCTGGTTTAAGCATATAAAAACACTCGGTTGGGATTTTGTCGGACGCATTCGGGGAAATACGCAATTAAGGCTTGAGAAATACGGTGAGCTTTGGTTTAAACGACAAGCGTTAAAAGCCACGGAAACCCCCCAATCTCTGGGCATGGGTACATTATCAAAAGCAAAATATGCATGTTGTGATGGTTTCTTCTATCTCCATAAGAGACCCAATAAAGGTAGAAAATTTAAAAAGTCACGTTATCGAATGGAACGAATGTCGCAGGTGAAAGATGGACGTTCGTCAGCCAAAGAACCTTGGCTAATTTTTACCAGCATGGATGATTTTAAACCTCGGCAGGTCATGAAATTGTACAGCCGAAGAATGCAAATAGAGCAAAATTTTAGAGATGAAAAGAGCGAGCGTTTTGGATTTGGACTCAGAGCGAGTTATAGCCAAGGCGCTGGTCGTTTATCCGTATTGAGCCTGCTTGCTACACTCAGCTCAATTGTCCTTTGGCTGATTGGATTTTATGCTGAAAACAAAGGGTTACACCTCCATTATCAGGCAAATAGTCTCAAATCAAGAAGGGTCATCTCTTACCTGACATTAGCGGAGAATGTATTACGTCATTCCCCGCTAATATTATTTGAAATAGTTCTTAATCAAACCCTCAAATACCTCGCCAAAATCTACCAAAATATGGTTTTGATTTATTAGCGCCGTTTTGTGGGGAGCCCTCAGCGCACTTGCGGGGTTTTTGTTTTTCTGGGGTAATAAAAAAATATTACAAACACGTTGACAGGGTAATAAAAAAATATTACTATTTTACCATGTTAAACAGAATGGAGGATGAGTGAAGCAGAGTGAGTTCAGGCGGTGGCTTGAGTCTCAAGGAGTCATAATCAAGAATGGAAAGAATCACTTGATACTCTTCAACGGAGACGCAAGAAGTGCAATGCCAAGACATCCGAGTAAAGAGATTAACGAAAAATTAAGGCTATCAATCCTTAAGCAGTTAAAACTTAAATAACTAACCAGCCCTTCGGGGCTGGTTCTTGGGCTAACTCGACTCACTACTATTGATTATGCGATATCCAGTAAATATTGAAGAAGACGGAACGAACCTGTTTGTCTCGTTCCCTGATATACCAGAGGCGTTGACCTGTGGTGATGACCTGGCCGATGCAAAAGCCATGGGCTATGATGCGCTACTCACTGCCTTTTCTATGTATTTTGACGATGAGAGTAAGGAAATACCGTTACCGAGCGATACGGTAACGGAGCACTATATTGATATTCCGGCGAGTGTTGCGGCTAAAATTTTGTTGCTTAATGCTATGGTAAGGTCAGGTGTTAGCCGTTCGGAACTGGGGCGCCGTGTTGGCATTCAAAAGCAGAACGTCAAGCAACTGCTGGATGTGTATCACGCGACAAAAATTGACACGGTAGAAAAGGCCTTATCAAGTTTAGGCTATGAATTAATACTCACCGCGGCTTAACTTAGCTTCGGTGATAGATTGCATTTTTGAACTCAACACCTTCAACCAAAGGCCACTCTTCGCGGAGTGGTCTTTTTTAGGTGCTTATAAAACGTAACCAAACGCCCGCTAGGGCATTCACTCACTGACATAGTCCCAACCGCGGCTAATTTGGATCAACGTCTCTGCGTTGCGCCCAAGCTGCGTAATTCCCACGAAATAAACGTAAACCCCACGTAAAACGGACTACACCGCACCCGCCTGCACGTTTTGGATCAAAAAGTTTTTTCAGTTTTAAAATCCGACAAACCCTATCGCCAGGCCGCGCCAGCACGGGCGGCGTGAGAAAATTCCCTCACTGAAAGGAATGAAAAGATTTTCAGGCAATTTCAGTTTTTGGATCAAAAGCGGATCGCGGCGAAAATATCAATGCATTGATATTAGAGGGAAAATTCTATTTTACGTTAGGTTATTGGATCACAAGGCAAAGCCGCACCATGTTAAAGAACTCAAGGTTTATGCGGCTTTGAGGGAGGCTAGAAACTGAAATTTATTGAGATTGCTTGTTAGTTGGCAGTGCCGCTAATAAGGCTTGTTTTTGAGTAGAAAAATCTTTTTTCGTAATAACGCCGTCATTAACAAAGTCATTCAATCTATCTAAATCTTCACACAACCTTTTTATATTGACAGTAGCTAACTTGTTATCAAGATTCGATTCCAAGATATAATTTTTAAGAACGTTAAATTCTTTGCTGTTGATAGTTTCATAATCTTTCAGCTCTTCAATGAGTTCTAATTTTGCTACTAAAGAGCTTGTATCTAAAATAGACGGTGCACGTCCTTCTGAAAGCTGGGAGCTTATCTCAGATTGAGATGTAGCAGGTGGTTGCTCAGTCTGTCCATATGATACAGATTCATAACCAGTGATAGCTTCATTTAAGCGAGTAAGAAACCTATCCAGGGCTTTTTTCTCAATATTGCTGAAAATATATTCTTGCTCATGATTAATATTGAATGTGACTTTTGAAAACAATAGCCCTTTCTTATCGTTACATCCCATTATCAATTCCATAGGGAATTTATCGTGATGTACTTTTTTGAACAGGCTAATTCTTATGAAATGCAGATTCTTGGTGGTTAGTAAAATTAATGAGCCTTTCTTGCCATCTAAATCACCTGCCAGAACTGCGATAGGTTGTTCACCAATACTCAAGTTTCTAATAATATATAGGAACTCTTTCTTTTTGCTTGATATGCCAACAGAGCTATCACCAGATAGCTTATTCAGTTCTGCCACCAAATCAGAGTCAGATGCAACTTTGTAGTCAATCATTACCGCTACCATCCTTATGTTTTAAACGCCACCTGTCATATGATGGAGATATGGAAAAAATAAAATGGGTGGACGTAAAGTGGACATGGACAAAGAAAAAGGGGCTGCGTTTTCACGCAACCCCTTGATTTATTTGGTGGGCTGGCGGAGTCTGAATTGGTTTTATAACTATTTGTTTTATATGTGCTAATAATCAATTCAATTTTCATTTTGGTCCCATTGTTGGTCCTAAAAGAAAATGTCAGGGTTTTTGCAGGGGAGGGGAGATTACAGCAGGAGTCTCTTTGTCTACGAGATTAGCATTTTGCTTTCCTTTAGTCTGCTCTGTATTTAAGCGTTTATTTCACGTCAGTTTTTAGCAAGCCGGTAGAGCGTCTTGCTCGCAAAATATCCACTACGGAAAGATACGGGCTCTGCTCTTGCCATGAAAATCCCTTTCGGTCGATACGGACAAGCCCGTATTTTTCGACAAGAAAGTTCACCGCATCGCTGAGGGATACTCCAGCATTAATATATTCCTGAATAACTGTTTTATCACTGAACGGCGTGTCGTTTAGCGTCAGGCCATAGTGTTGATCCAGCAGGCGTGTCAGTAACATTTGCCAGACAGCCACGGGCGACAGACAGGGCTTCGTCGCCCGCGAAATTGTAGCAGGTAGAGTTTTCATGTTTGCTCTCGTGAAATTCGTTAGCGTTGAGTGGGATAGACGGCGATGTATACATAGCCGCAACTGCCAAGAGTGTCGGCTTCGCAGGTGAAACCGTTGTGATACAGGATGACGCAGTGGGCATGGCGGGGATTCATTTCACCAGTGGTCAGCATCGATTCCATCTGGCTGATAAAGTGCGGGAATGTTTCATCCAGCTTCCGGCATTCGGCGTCACTGAATTTACCGGTGATACTGGCACGGTCAGCCAGATAATGCAGTTGGTTCCCCTACTGTACCAGACGGGCTCCCAGACGCGGCGTGGTATCCCGCTGCAGGCCCCATGTAATGTTGCTCATTTATAACCTCCTTTATTGTCAGTTTAGAGTGATACTCATCAGACAGGCATAGGACCCGTTGCGGTCCTGGCGGCGTTCGGCGTATACCGCCAGCACGCCGGGAATGTCAGGAACGGCCAGACCGGTGTAATGACAGACACTGCCATGCCACTGGTATCTGCCGGTGCAGTATCGAAAAATGCGGGAGGCCGGATGCTGACGGTAAATCGTCATCGCCCGGCGTTTACTGATAATTCTCATGTCATACCTCAAAGCAGACCGTGTTCAGCGAACGACAATATCTGCGTACCACCTACGATAAGATGGTCAGGCACACGGATATCAACGAGCTGAAGCGCCTGTACCAGGCGCTGCGTGATGGCCTTATCTGCCTGGCTGGGTGTGGTATCGCCGGAGGGGTGGTTATGCGCCAGAATCACTGCTGCTGCATTGAAATATAGGGCGCGTTTGACCACCTCACGGGGATGTACCTCGGTGCTGCTAATGGAACCGGCAAACAGGGTTTCGTGGGCAATCAACTTGTTCTGCTGGTTCAGGTACAGCACCATAAACTCTTCGCGCTCCAGCCCCGCCATTTTGAGTTTCAGCCAGTCACGGGCTGCCTGGGTGGAGGTGAATGCCACACCTGTTTCGCGCAGGTGTCGGCCAAGCAGTTTTAAAGCGCGTTTTACCGTGCATTGTGCGGTCAGTGGAAGTACCGGAGTCTGTGGGATAAGTGACTGTTCCATCATGAGTATCCTTAATCAATAATGCGAAAAATGGAGTGGGATTCAGGGTGCTGCCGGGCGTAATCCCGCAGGCGGTAATAGTGCTCCGTCATGGCATCGTATTCGGTGCGGCAGGCGTGATGGCTGTATTCAATCAGGCAGACAGCGATACCTGCGGCTTCCGCGCTCATTTCCGCACCATTGCCGTTCATGCCGTTGAACAGATGCCATTTATCGTCCCCGTCAGCATCAAGGGCCATAAACGCGCCGCCATTACTGAGCGTGTAAAAGGACCAGATACCACCGCTGTACTCATCACAAAAGCGCTCCATCCAGGCGAAAATACGGGGTTCCAGCGATATCCACTGCGGGATATCGCCAAGGTACAGCGGCCAGAAATCGAGACGCTGCTCGTCAGGTACTGGTGTTGCAGTAAGGTCAAATTGAGGTTCATTAGCGGACATCAATTCGCATTGCGTTTGTGTCGTCATGGATATTCTCCGTCAATAAAAACGCCAGCGACGATGGCTGGCGTATGGGAAATAAAGGACATGCAGGGATGATGGATGGGTGTAATCAGGAGGAGGATGCTCTGAGGATGCCGTACTGTCGGATATAACGGTTATGTCCTTCACCAGCACCAGGCCCGCCAGACCATTCGACCTTCAGAGTCACGAACCACTAGGCGGAAGTGACTACCCTGGTCGTCTTCAATGCTGATGTTGCGATACCGGCGGGTAACCGCTTCGGCCTGCTGTCGGGTAAAAGGTCCCGGTGGCAGCATGTGAGATTCAGGCATTCGGTGTACCTTAAAAACAAAAGCCCCTGACGCAGATGCGTCAGGGGCTGTGGGAGTTTGCATGTGTGGGGGGATTGTCAGTAACCGGTTTGCACCTTATACAGCCGCAGGGTTTTGCTGCCCCGTACAATTTTCACATACAGGGCATTATCTTTCGTGCCACGCACAAAACCGGCCTGCACATCGCCCTTACAGTCACCACCATCGTAAGGAATGTTGACACCGGTCTGGCGCACGAGGTCGATAACCCCGAAGCTTAAGTCTTCACAGGCCGGGCCCGGCAGGTCGTGAATCAGGGCAAATTTATGGTCGTCGCTGACACCTGTCAGTGAGCACATGGAGGTGTTGATATCGTTTCCCTGGCACCAGTATTCCTGGCCGGGATTGTCTTTATCCATAAGGCTTGCCGGAAGCTGAGCGGCACTGGCACTGAATGCGGCAAGTGACAGAATGAGGGCGGGTACAGCAGAGGTCAGTATTTTCAGCATGGTCTTCGTCCTGAATTAATCCAGCCCGCAGTTGGGCAAAATAAGAGTGGTTGATATCGGGTGTTATCAGAAGCGCCGGTAGCGAAACAGCTCTTTGCCCTGGTAAAGTGCCACCAGGTCGTCATATTCCGGCTTCTTCTGGTTGGGCTTAAAGGTCACTACCGTGCCCGGACGGCACAGATCTTTTACGGTGAGCCCGAATTTCTTATCCGGAGTAATGGTGAATCCCTTCGACACATCGTTGCGCATGATAGTTATCCAGCCCCACAGGCCGCCTTCGCAGTCTTTAAAAGGTGCTGAACGCACCGTGACCATCCCGCCCTGACGGTCAACAGACATGGCTTCGCATTTTCCGGTAACCTGACGATGCGCATCACACCAGAAAATATTCCCGTTGTTGTCATTGACGACTGCAGGTAGCGTCCGGTTATAGGGCTGGGCCTGAGCCCCTGCACAAAGCAGAAGGCTGCCGGTAATGCCCAGTATTTTAATCAGTGTTTTCATTACGTTGGTCCTTAACAGAGAAAGTATCAGGTAGCGGTGATTCAGGCCCATACGGTCAGGGCCAGCATCACAAGCCATACCCAGAAGTAAGCCGGTTTCTGACCGAGGTTTTTCGCCCGACGCCACAAATAGAACGGCACCAGCCAGGCCAGTTTGCCGAACATGGTGGTATCCACTCCGGCCTCACGCAGGCGTCGTTCATCGAGATACCCCAGAGCGATATTGAGCAGCAGCGTGATAAACCAGTACTGCCCGCCCGAGACAGCCTCATATGCCTCGTCAAAAGACATTCCGTTCAGCCCTGCAGTCCACAGCTCGAGCGCATAACCAATGAAGGGAGCAAATGCCAGCGTCCATACCACTCCGCCCGGAATGCGACTCCCCGGCAGCGCTGGTGGTGTGGTGCTGTGGAGCAGCGCCGAAGCCAGCGGGGTAGCGGAGACCGGTTGCCAGTCCAGCATGCCCTGTCGCCACACCAGCGTGGCAGCGGTGAGTTCACCGCGCTTAATCAGGCCAGTGATGTCGTCTTCGGTCACATTGTCGTGACGTATGCCATTTTTCTCGTAATGCCAGGTCATTGTTTTTCCTTCTTAACAGAGGTAATTAAATCAGTGTGTTGCCCTGCTCCTCCTCAGAGGGCCCATGAGACAGGACTTCGCGAATACAGCTGAAGTGCGGAAGAGCCCGAATAAAGCCCGCCTGTGTGGTTAACTGGCTGAGACGTTTTCGCGGGGTAAAAGTGGTGTTCAGGACTGTCACCGCATGGATAGTCGTCAGAGGATGCACGGTGATATGCCCATTAAGTTCACCGGTGAGATACCAGCAGCTGTCGAGTGATATCAGGCGGTACGGGGCCAGGCCGTCACAGCGCTCTCCCTCGGCCAACAGCAGCACCCGCTGACAGGCGGTTATTGCACTGACGAGACGGTAGAACACCAGTGAGATGACCGGGGACGCAGACTGTGGCGGTTGCCATACCAGACACGGCATCCCTCCTGCAGTGAGCAGCATGCCCGCCAGACGCCGGTCAAGCCCCGGAAAAATATCGGCCAGTCCTGCCCGGTGAGCAAAGGTCAGCGCATCCAGCTCGCCCTGTACGCCTCCACCGGCACTGCGCAGGCGACATTGCCCCCGTCGATACTCAAGGTCGAGGTACATCAGCCGTTCGCGAAAATCCCGTCGCAGGGTACGGACTGACACACCAAACTCTGCAGCCAGCCGCGCCATGTTCAGCGTTTCACCTGCAACCAGGCGGCTGATTATCAGTGACAGCCTGACAGCCAGCCGGTCATGACGGCGCTCTGCCTGTGTCATCTTAAATCTCCGTAATAGTTAACTGACTGAATATGAAATGATTCTAAAGAGGGGGGCGGACAGGGTATGGACATGGAATGAACTATTTTTTATCTGCCTCCGGAAGCAGGCCCGACGCGGCACACCGTGAAATGCGATGAAAAAACACTCAATCTAATGGAGGCAAAACGGACAGGGAGTGTCCTTTCCTAACATGCTGATAACAAGCTCAGGACTGAAACCCACCCAGCATCGCTTCAGCCATCACCCAGAGAGCCCGGTTGAGCTTCACATCTCCGTCGATACCACGCACGGCGCGGGTATGCGTTCGCCCGCCTTTTGCACTCCGACCACTGAGCCCGCCCTTAATCAGGTTCTCCTGAATACGCTGGTATGTGGTCCACAGATCATTGCTCTCATCCTGCCAGCGGCGTGGGGAGAGTATCTGAGGTGCTGTCACCGGCTGGTGGTCCTCACCGAAACGGTACGTCAGTGCAGCCTGTGCCAGAGCCTGTTGTGCAGGCGGCGGCAGCATCAGCGACTGCATGGCATCCCGCTTCTCTTCCACACGGTCAAAAATACCTAGCACTTCATACGCTCCCTCAATCACCTGACTCACGACATCTCCTTTGTGCGGCACCCGCACCTCGCCAAACGACTCACCGCAGACGAGCCCGTTCTGGCAAACCGCACGGAATAATCCCGGCAACATCTGGTACGAACTGGTGCCGTCATGAGAGTTGAGCAGAATAATTTCCGGCACCTGTTTGCCGGTAATTTGCCCCTCCCGACGCAGGCGCAGCATATGCTTTGTATGCTCACGACGCCCTGGGTCACGCACTCGGGTCTGGCAGGCAAAGAAGGGCTGAAAGCCTTCGCGCTGCAGACTGTCCAGCAGGGATATGGTGGGTATGTAGGTGTATTTTTCACTACGTGACTCGTGTTTGTCCTCACTGAACACACTGGGTACCACGCGATACAGCTCTTCACGGGTTAGTGGACGATCACGACGAATAAGGTTTGCTGCGCCAAAGCGCGAAGCCAGACGGGTCATAAACAGACTCCTAAGGATGGATAAATAAAGACAAAAAAGCCCTGTCACATAGTCGCGGCAGGGCTAAGGAAACAACGAGTAAGGGGTTAAGTATTCAGAAGAAAAAACTCCAGACAGCACGAGCGACCGATACCACGGTGTCACGTACAGCCTGGATAATTGTCCGAACCGGGGCCGGTATCAGGGGCAAGCTGCTTATCGTGTCCAACACCGAGCCGACCGTTTCACCAAAATCGTCACGGGCTTTTTTATTAACGGCATCGGTACGAAGTGGAGCACTAAGCTGTACTGTCACCGGACTACTGGCCTCCCGTGGCAGGCAACGAATCATCCGTTCAGCCATCACCCGAAGTCCCCATTGCAGACGAACTGACACCGCGCAGACCGGATTTACTGGCTGGAACAGCTCATGTAACAGGCCGATTTTGCGGCTGATGTTTTGTTTCTGTTCAGTAGATAATTTATTGCCACTGCTGGTGGGTTCGACCTTATCCGACTGGCAGATAACAAACAGCACCTTATGCCGGTAAGGCTCACCGATCACCTGACGGTAAAAATGTTCATCCACCGCTAGTGCCCGATCATCGGCCTTAATCAGCCACAGTACCAGGTCAAGTCGGGGAAGCTGCTTGCGGTAAAGTGCAGCATATTCCAAATCACGCGCATTGCTTTCCCCTACTCCGGGTAAATCCACGATGCTCATCACACGTTCCCCCACCTGCTGGCGAAAGCGCATCGGTTCGCGTGTGCAGGCGGCTACATCGCTAACCGGTGAAACCTCACTGGCAAACAGGGCATTGCACAGCGACGATTTTCCCGCCCCAGTTTTACCCATAATGCCGATCACTGGCTCGTAGTTAGCAAGCTGGTTTATCTGCTGCAGAATACGCTCTGATACCCACTGCGGCAGGCCGGGAATTGAGTTCAGCAGCGGTTTCAGGTCTTGAGAGTCCTTCATTCCTACCTATTTGAAAAATATAATAAAAACAGAATTATTCGTTAGGTTTCGCCGTTTTTGTGTGCATTCAGTAAAATGATATATATCTCAAATTTTTTCTGATTATAGTAAGAGCTATGGTGGCCTTACTTGCAGTCTTACCACTTGGATCTAGATGATGGTTTCTTTGCGAACGAGCTTAAATTTTGAGAAGGAAGTAACAGACTTGTAAGTTGATGGAGGGCATAGCAGTTAAAATGGTAAGTTTTTGATAGAATGGAATATCTAATATTTAATTAGTTTTGACGGTTGGCTAAATCTGAAGGAGTAGTACCTTGCTCATATTACATTTATCAGATATCCATTTTCGGAAATCTGAAATTCAAACTGCGCAGGATCCAAACTTCCATTTAAGAAATGAGTTGATTCGTGATGCGGCACAGCAGTGCACACGTTTAGGTGCACCTGATGTAGTGGTTGTCTCAGGGGATATTGCATTTTCAGGAGATCCAGAAGAATTTTCGTTTGCTACTGATTGGCTTGAGCGCCTTTGTGGCGCTTGTGGGTGCTCAATGGAATCAGTCTTTGTTGTACCGGGCAACCATGATGTTGTGCGGAACTTAGCAGACCGAAACTTAGTTCAGATGATCCATCAAAAAATTAAGACAGCACCCAACCCCAATGCTGAAATCATGAGGCAGCTAAGTGATCCAGATGCTCGGCGATTACTTTATGAAAGTCTGGACAACTACAATCAATTCGCACAGCAGTTTTTCTGTAGTTTACTTCCCCCAGATAGAACACGAGTGGTTCGAGACGTTGCATTGAATGATGGCTCAACACTGAGATTATGGGGATTGAACAGTGCATTTGTATCAAGTGGATATGATCGTCAGGGAGATCTATTTGTAGACCCCGCAAGTTTCCAAATTACTCGTGAAGATGGCGTTGTTAATGCCGTGCTTACTCATCACCATCTTACTTGGTTGCGTAATGCTCGTGAGCTTGAAGATCATCTGAACGATGTAGCTCCATTACAAATTTTTGGCCATATTCACACTAATCGCGTCGACATGGTTCGCGATTATGTGCGACTTGCAGCTAGTGCAGCAAATCCAGATCGGCATGAGGATGGTTGGGAGCCTGGATACAATCTAATTGAATTAGATGTTAGTGGAGGACCAACGGAGCGAATGCTTAATGTTAGAGCTCACATCAGAGTCTGGCAAACTGCACCCGGAGGATTTCAGGCGAAGATGGATAGACACTCTTCCGTGTTTGAGCACTCTATCCGGCTAGATAATTGGAACTCATCGGTTAGACCCCTCTCAAGCTTAGTAACACAGCCTCGTCTTGCTGAACATATTCCTGAGATAATGGCTGTGAAAGAGGGAAATTCAACGAACGTCCTTCGTGATCTTGGCCTTCGCTTCTACCGCCTTACATTTAGTCAAAAATTAGTGATTGCTGGGCGTTTAGAATTGTTAGAAGACGATGACATGCGTTTACCTGACTATGAACGTTTTAGACAAGTATTGCTCAGAGCTCATGAGAGGGGAATGCTTGATGTGCTTGCAGAAGCTGTGAGCGAAGCAGAACAACGATAAAGGGACTACAAGTATGGCAATATTAACATTCGCAGATCGTTATGCTGAAGCGGGCTTAGCTCCTACATCAGAAACAATTATTTCTCGCCAAGAACCGGTCAAACGGCTCGTAGATAATATCAATGAACAGCAAATACTTGATTTAACATCATTTTACTACGGTGATACTGATGTTTCTTTAGAATGGTTTCGGGCTGAGTTTTCAGAAGAAGATGCAAGTTTTAGCCTGTTGAATAACGAAAGAGAAGCACGTGTTCTATCCGCATCAGTTTTAGGGGAACTTATCGACCAAGAAAATGCGGTTGCTATCTTAGCGATATGTGCTGGGAGCGTTAAAGGGCTTCGTCAGCCTTTACAATCTTTGTGGCTTTTAAAAAACGCTGAAGAGAGTTTTTTGAAGCTGGCTATTGCAGGGAGAGCATTTCAAGAGATTCCGATCAAGATAGTTCCCACTGTTACCCCCAAACTGGACGAAGAGATTGCTGCCTTGGGCGCCACAAATGATTGGGCAACTCTTGTCACCCTGCTTGGAAAGATTCGGGCAGAAGCTCAGGCGTCGGCAAAAGCAGTTGCAACTCAGAGCATGGGAATACTGAAAAAAATTGATCGCCAGGCTGCATTGATACGGGAAGAAAGCCAGATGCTTTGGTGGCTTACAGGTGGTTATAGTAGAGTTTTTAATCGTAGTTTCACTACCTTTTCAACTCAACAAGCAGCATTAGCCGCCGCAATAGACTTGGGGGCTTTGACTAATTCTTCCGAATTTGGCCCTGTTGCTATACCCGCGATGCTTGAACGTGTAATTTTAACCGCCAAGAAGGGGCGCGGGGCACAGCCAAAAGAACTATCTGCGGCTATTGATAGTTTTAGTGTGGAGGAGCTTCGTTGTCTTAAAGCGCCATCAACATTACCTCCTAAACTTACCCCTATCTCAACCGCGATTGAATTAGCAGAGGTAATAGGTATTGGTTCTTGGTATGCACAATTTAAGTCAAGAACTGGGCTTGAATCTTCAATTCAGTTAGAGTCACTACCTCTGGCAGAGCAACTTTACCGTGAATATCTTTTAGGGCGGCTGCTGTGACAAATCAGCTCAATGAAGAAGAAACTGATGTTGATGTTTTTGAACAACCAGAATCTGTTAAGGTTCAAGCTGTTGATACCACCCAAGCTTGGGTATCACTACCCACATCTACGATGCTTACTCTGGAAGAGGCAGACCAGCTTTTGCGTTGGCGGGATGCTTCTATAATAACCATCGTTGGGGAGCGCAATGGTGGTAAGACAACATTAGTAACCGAAATATATGGTCGCTTTCTACGAGGTGCTTTTGCAAATTCCTATTTTTGCCACAGCTTGACATTAATGGGGTTCGAACGAAAAAGTTTTCATTCTCGAGCGGAGTCAGGAAGGTCATATCCAGACACAGATAGAACGTCGGCTCAAGATGGTCTACGTTTCTTTCATTTGGCATTGTCAAATGAAACAGACCTTTTACGTCGTGACCTTCTTATTTCGGAGCGAGCTGGGGAAGTTTATCGAGAGATCCGAGATCGTCCAGATCGTGCTGTAGATATGATAGAGATTCTTAAGGCAACGACTATCGCGTTTATCGTTGATGGTGAGCGCGTAGCTGCACCAAGAAAACGCGCTGAGGTTTTTTCTTCTATAAGAAATATAGTTCGTGTTGTGACTAATTCAGGGAATATTTCATCTCAAACACACATCCAATTGGTTGTTACTAAATTTGATTTACTTGAGGGGGATGAAAAATCTCAAGCTCGGGATGCTTTAGCTACATTTGAACAAGCTATTGAAAGTATGCTATCGGGGCAGTTCCATTTTGAAACTTTTCATACAGCCGCTCGTTCGCTACATCCAGATTCAGAACCAGCGCAAGGATTAGCTCCACTTCTGAAAACTTGGTTGAGACCGAAACCACCTGAGCTTATTGATAATCCTTGTCTTCCGGAGTTGACAGATGAATTTGATAAACTGTTAGTAAGGAGAGTTGTTCAGTGAATTCAAATTTTATAATTATGGGATTACCAGCATCAGGTAAGACAACCTTTTTAGCAGCACTTTGGCATTTGGTTGAATCTGATGAGACAATTTGTCTTTTAGAATTAGACGCTTATGAGGGTGATCTTACTTATCTCAATCGCATAGCTGAAGCGTGGCGAAACTTTGAAGCTGTTCCTAGAACATCTCAGGTTGGGGATATGAATGTAGCGATTCATTTGCGAAATCGCGAAACTGGTGAAAAAGGAACAGCATTTTTTCCTGATCTAGCTGGAGAGGTTTTTGATCGTCAAGTAGAAGATAGAATATTCCGAAAAGATTTCATGAAAAATTTTTCGGATGACGATGGTATCTTATTTTTCATTAGTGCAGATGTCAGAGAAGACTTTTTATCTGTTACTGAACTCAATGCAAGATTGCCAAGTAATATCGAGTCTGAAGAGACTTTGAACAATGATTCTACTGATGAGAATTCTGAAAACATAATAACTGAATGGGAACCAAAATTATTGCCCGCTCAAGTTAAAGTTGTGCAGCTACTTAGTGATATTATAAGGCCTCCCTTTGAGCCATGTTTGCGAAGAATTGCTATATTAATATCTGCATGGGATTTAGTTCATGATTCAGGAGTAACACCTAACGATTGGTTAGAAGTAAATATGCCGCTTGTAGCACAATTTTTGAAGACTAATAGTGATTACTTTGATCATCAGATTTATGGTGTGTCTGCGCAAGGAGTTAGTCTTTCTGATGATACTGCAGTTGATGAGATTGCTACTTTGCTAGCAAGTCGGAGAATTAAAATTGTTGGTCCGGAAAGTGAAGGGAATGATTTGACCGAACCTCTTGTATGGCTTATGTCGGCGGGCGAATGAAATTAGATCATTGCTTATTTGGTTATGATGATGGTCATCGATTAATTGCATCATCCTTACCTCTTGGTGACGAAATTGCTTATCTTACGGAGTTAAGTGATCTTGCACCAGGTGTTATTTTTGGAAGTTCAAAGGGGTACTGGACTGGTTTACCAGCACCTACAATTGGTCGTTATGTGTTAATGTTTACTTGGCCAGCCCCAGAGATGCCAAGACCTGGATGTGTGTGGACTCATGCGTTATTGCTAGAGCCATCAATGTTGGAGTCTATAAAAGATTTATCTATATTACAGGGGGTTATTAGCCGCCCTGGTAATTTCGTAAATAAAGATTATTATAGCCAGCCTTTGGAAGTTGATTTAACAAGAAAAAAAATCACACAATTGCCATTGGATCTTTTACTTGTAGAAAAATTAATTGATTCACTGTATGGCAAAGTAAAAACAAGCATTGAAGTTCCTTCTTCAGATCTGCTAGATAGACCATTATTTGCTGTTTGGTCTCAACAATGGCCGCGCCTCAGACGTAATTTTCGATTTCAGACCGCCGTTTCGCGTAAACCAAGGTCAACAGGTTCAGCCCGTTTTGATATCATAGCTGTTTTTTCTCAAGAAGATTTTTTTGATTCTGAAATTAAAGATATTTCATCAAGTTGGTTAAATGATGCTGTCGTTGATATTCAGAGCGAAATGCAACATTCATTCCGTAATTTCTTGTGGGAATATGGTCGAGATGTTCGTAAACAACGTGGTTCATTCAAGCCTTTAGCTGAAATATATTCGCTTAGTTATGAAACTGATACTGAGTCTATTCTCCGTATTATTGACATTGTTGCTGAAGCATTTCCGACTTTAAATGATGCTAATCATTTAAAACAAGATTTAGTCGATGGTGGTTTTGCAGGTCAGGGGCAAATAACATTACTCAATAATTTGATTCTTAGCTTTGAAGAGGAAGGGGCAGTATTCCCTCCAATCACTACTGCTGGATTTGATAATTTAACGGGTTTTTGGCCTAGGCAATCTGAGTCCGTGTTAAATCTTTTGGATTTAGCATCACAATCAAAATCTGAAAGTGGTGAGGTTATTTTTAAACACTTAATTAGAACTGTTCAAACATCTGAATTTTGGACTCTCAGTCGTTCTAATTTAATTGTTAGGAAACTCGTAGTTAAGCAGAATCCTGAATTTTTACTTGCAAATGAATCTATATTAGATGATAGCGATATCATGGACTTGTTACACTTGGTCCCTAATGATACCAAAGGCCTTGAGCAGTTTATAAACGACATGATTGAGCGTAACAATAATGATATTGCAAGTTCGATTTTTGATAATTTACCTGATATCGCTGTTGCTAAAGTTGTTCAGAAATTAAATAGTAAAAAACCGGTGCCGACTGTATGGAGAAAAGAGCTTTGGTCACGCCATGATTATCTACTTAAAGATGAGATAATTCGAAATGTAACTCGAGCAAGCTTACTTTATGATTTTGCTGATGCGTTTGGTTGGCTATCGAATGTAGTAATTGCTGAAGGTCTAGAGCCTTGGTATAACTCTTTTATGACTGTTACAAACGATCTTGACGGCGCTGCATTAGATATGCTTGATTGTTTCTCTATAGTCTTGGCTATAAAATCTGGTGGCGATAAAGGACTTAAAATAATCGAAAAAAATTACTCAAATTTGCACCGGAAAATATTGAAATCTAGGTTGTCACCACAAGCTCGTGATATGCTATTTTCACAATTGCCAGAAATTGGGTGGTTACGAGGCTGGGATTTAGGTTATCGTTTTCGATTAGCCATCGCTCAAGCTTATATTTATAATAAATGGTCAGTAAATAGCTTCGTTAGCTTAGCCTCAGATCGTAAAGGTCGTGAATTACTTGCTGATGCTGCATCAGATATTGATGGTGGACGCGAGTACTCTAATGCGGCATGGCGTGATTGACTGGTTTCTTATAAAGAGGTGATAAGGTGATGTTTGCTTATCACCTTTTGATGTACACATTTCAGACATACTCTCAGGTGTATTGGCTTAAACTTTACCTAACAATTTTCACCGATAGTACACGAACAAATCTGACAGTCTGCTTCAAGCGATAAGCCGCCATTAACTCCATGTTCAGCGGCTAGCAGGTTGCAATGCTAAAGCTTTTTGCCGTTAAATCTGAAGGCTTCGCTTCTTTTGATATCTCGCGACAATGATTCTAGCCCCGGATATATAAATGACTTCGTTATACCTAGAGATTGCAAATCTTTAAGCATTTGGGGAACCACTTCATACGGTATAAATATTTTATGCATAATTTCACGAAGAGCATCGTAATAGTCTAATGCCCATATATTTGAACCATGTAATGTGAAGTGACCCGATTGTGATCTTATCCTCGTATCTATATGACTTGATTGGACTGCAATTGGAAGAAAATTAGAACTACCTTCTTTATTCATTGGGTCAAAGTAATGGCTCCATTTGTCAGCTTCTTCGCAAATATAAATTTTCGAACGGCTTGAGACTGTTAAATAATTCAATTTTGATGGACTTAAGGCAAAAACAGCAGCTCCTTCCGAGCAAAACTCATCGCTTTCCATAAAATTTTGCGAAGGCGATTCGTCGTAATGCCTCTCTTCGTCAAAGGTAGGATTTGATTCGATAGCAAAGAATAATGCTACTAAGGCGTTTGTCGTCCAGTCTAACAGCCTTGTTGGTACACCATAGTGCTGCATCAAGAACATCCACTCAAAATTATTTGAGGGCTCTCGATTCAAAAAAGGAACCGCTCGCGACTTAAATTCATAAAACATATTTTCGGGACTAAGACCTGTTACATGACCGCCCTCTGAAAGTACCACCTGACCATTTTCGACCCTATTACCTCTGGCATCAGTTAAGGGAACGGTATCACGTAATACCGAAGGTTCTAATCTATATGAAGCGCAAGCATGTCCTCTAAACCATATGTCATCGACTTCATTTACTATTTTTGTAACTGTTGAAATATAATCTGTTAGCGAGTTTACGGCATACTTAAACATGATCATCTCCTCAATAGGAGGACTATTCTAACACCAAACTAAGTAGTGCAAGAAGCGTGCGATGAGTGAATGACTGGCTACATCATTTACCAAGATTTTTAGCTCTGTAGTGGCTAAATTAGCTGTTAATGCAAGCAGAGGTAGCATGAACTATATACAGTCCAACAATGTCTGCTTTTGGCACAGAGTTGCCTGTAGATTGGGTTTGGATCTGTGCAATAGATGTGCTAGGTCAAGTTTTAGCTAATACATCTCAGGCATGTATTGATTTGGTTATAATTAAATTTTTTCATTCCAATCTACTGTTTCCTGGTGAGGCTAATCTTCATCCAGTTCTTTAAAGGCCTGCTACGGCTGCTACACGTAGCAGCCGTAGCAGGGGTAATAAGTGTCATTCGAAATTTTGCAGGATTTTCCAGCAGGCAATTGGCCACCTCTCCCTTCATCTTAAACCCCTTTTCTAAGGTTTTCAGATGCAATCTTCAAAGCCTCACATGCCTTTTCCCGAAGACGTTTTGGATTCTCTGTTACCCCGGCAAATATCCTGATGTGTCCTAGTTCTTCTCCAGGGCATCTCAAATAACTAATAAAAACATTGATGCTACTCAGGAAATTATAAAGTGTGCATTTATCAAGTATTCCAACCAGGTTTTCATTCAATTCACAAGCTGTTAGTGTTTTATTTTTCACTATAAGCCTGGCGAGTTCATTACTGTCAATGCTATCACCTGTTTCGCGAATAAGGATATTTAATTTGCCCAGCGCACATTCTATTTCATCAAGAATACCGAATATAGATTGCGGACATACATCATATAGTGAATCTTCAGATGAATAACTTACCTTTCTTATCATGTGGTTGTACATTTTTATTGCTCGCATAATCGTCATGTTATCTGCGCATAATGCAAGATTACTATCAGTTTCTCCCTGAGTCACAGCAATAAGTTCGGTAACAGCACCTTGATTGCTCAAGGTGCTGTTTATTACGGACAGTAATGTTTTGTTTCTTATTTTTTTTCTTTCCAGTTTCACTTTTAATGCCAGTTTGATAACTGAAAAGGCTGAGGGCAGGTAACCAATCGGTAAGGTAGTTAATGGGATTTTGTTTACAAGTCGGAATGCTTCATCTGTTTTATCCTGACTGAGAAAAATGATGGTTTGCAAAAGTTGGGAGTAGGGTATTAGTACATCTGAGTTAGATGCAGATTTGAAACAAAATGCTATTTCAGCTAAATCCCATTTAGAGTATTTGGTGTTATTCCTAGTGTTAAAAATAAGCCATTTTAATTCGTGTGCATAGCGATATGGTTTTTCTTCTATTGTTACCGAAATCGGTCGAACTGCCTCATTATAAAAGGGGAGTGTAATGTAGCAGTTGTTCATCATACCCTCTGGAATAGAGATATCGACATAAAATGCCATAACTACTTTTGTAATTAATGCCATTGTTCACGGTGTATCGATAATGCATGGATATCGCGGTGACTGCAGATGTCTTACGTTCGAATGCGAGTAACACATTAAGCGACAGATAAGCCCGCTCAATTTTATCTAAATTCTGCGAGTGGGATGTTATGTTTTTTTTCGGAATGTAGCTTTCATCGTATTCTGAACGGCAATTTTTTATTATTTCTTTTATGGTCTCTTCCCATTGTCCACTTCCTGCTTTGATATCGCTAATGAAGTTAAAAAGGGGAGCCAGATGATCT
Organism: Xenorhabdus sp. BG5; assembly: GCF_015163665.1. Lineage (GTDB taxonomy): Bacteria > Pseudomonadota > Gammaproteobacteria > Enterobacterales > Enterobacteriaceae > Xenorhabdus. Next base: position 46,476 of record NZ_JADEUG010000006.1, read on the forward strand.
TTGTACGGAAAATCAAATGAGCGAATGTATTCCCGCAAATAATTTTTCACGCTGACATAAAGTTTTCTTTTATCATCACTTTTGTGAGGGCAGTGTGTGCTGATCAAAAAACGATGAATGTGGTAATAGAAATGCATTTCATCATCGGGGGGAAGAGAATTATAGACGTCTAATGCTACTATGGGAGGCAATGCGACCTGAAGGTATCGCTTTGTGATTTGGCGATTATCTAGATGAGAAAAGACCGGGATATGCATTAGCGCATTATATAGTTGCTCGTATTTGTAAAAAACTTCGCGTCTTTCTTCGAGGCTGAAGACTTCATTGCTGTCAATTATTCTTATTATATCGTTATAGCCTTGATTAAAAAAATTCTGATGAAAGGAAAAACAGCTGTTTCCACGCACTTCACGCCGTTCGTCATGCTTTTCAAACAAGCCAAAGCACTGGTAAAGACGATACATCATATCAGCAAAAGCATGAGTCCCCACGTTCCCTCCGGTTGGTTTCCGTTTTTTGACGGGGACAGTATCTCAGATGGTGTGAGAAAGTCGAATCCAGCTAAAGAGGTCCAACAGGAGAAGTGAAAATGCCGAACATTAGTGAACAAAAAGCACACCCGCTACGCATCCTGCGCATGGCAGAGTTGACAGTGATACTGGGGATATCCCGCTCAAGCATCTACGAAAAACTGAATCCTAAATCCAGATATTACGATGCCGAGTTTCCTAAACCGGTCCGGCTAGGGGCTGCTTCCGTAGGATGGCGATCTACTGCTATTGACAAGTGGATCGCTTCCCGAACCGTTTAATTTTTTTGTAAAAAAATAAAGGATGTTGCAATGAACAATAAAAACAAAATTAATCATGAGCTTAACCTGAAGTTTGATATTCTGCCACGTCACATCAGGCATTGGGCTTCGCATTTGCACAACATAACTGGAGTGGCTATCGAGATAATCGTTGTTACGTTATTAGCCTTTTTAGGGCTGGCCTGTCAGGATTTGTACTGTGTTCAGTTAAAGAACAAGCAGCGATCCCTTCTGGCCTTGTACCTGTTGCTGCTTTCAAGATCTGGCAGTGGAAAATCAACAATATTCAGATTGTTGAAGACCCCCTTTGCACAACAAGAGCGGGAGTTTGAAGATGTTTATCGTGAAGAGCTTAAAGCATATGAGCGAATAAATATTCTTTGGGAGGCAGAGTTTAACGTATTAAAAAGACTTTATAAAAAGACTCTGAGCAAGGGAGAAGATACTACCGAAACGAGTAAGAAACTTGAAGAATGGATTGGCCGACAGCCGAAAGTGCCAGTACGAAAGGTCATTATTACAACGAATCCGACAAGCGAAGCACTCGCAAAATCAATCGGACTGGGGTATCAAAATAAGGCGCTTTTTAATGACGAGGCAACCGCAGTGTACAAGGGGAGTGTGTTCAACAATCCCGCGCTACTCAATACATACTGGTGTGGAGACAAAGTTACAATAGATAGGGCTGCCACTGAAAGCTTTGTCATTGAAAATTATGTGTTTTCATATTTTTTAGCGATGCAGCCTCAACCCTATGACAATACCAGCAGACAGAAAAAAGCAAACATCAGAGAGACTGGATTACAGGCACGTACACAGATGATAGATATGGAGCAAATTATAGAACCGTGCATCATCAACGGTGATTACACTCATAGTGAGGCAGTGCTTTCTGAATTGTACTCAGTGATAACGCGGCATATAAAAGCAGGTGTGAAGCGAAGAGAAAATGGTGATGAACTAATAAAGCTTTCTCTGGCACCAGATGCCCAGGAACTATTGGATACAACATCGTTAAGTTTGCAGCAAAAGATGAAACCTGGAGGTTCCTTGTTTCCCTACGATGATTTAGGTGCCCGTATTATCGAGCAGGGTCTCAGAATGGCAGGCATTTTTCAGGTTTCTGGTGAACCCGATTCGACAATAATAACAAAGGAAAATTTGTTATCAGCTTTGAATTTGATGGATTGGTTTGTCAATCACGCTATCACAAAAATTGATTCTACAAGAGAGCTTAGTGATGAAGAAAAAATATTATTCTGGCTGGAATCGCATCTTGTCGAAAATGGCTCGTACGATTTCAGAAGAAACGACATTATCAAAAAGGGCCCAAGATCCATCAGATGCTCTGAGCGGCTTATACCAGCATTGGAAAAGCTTAAATCGAAAGGAATGGTGCAGTTATTCGAAGAGGCAGGTATCAATTATGTCAAATTTATCGGTTCAACAATGAACCCTGTCGAACTGGCAGCTAAGACCAATACGCCAATACATCAGACTGGTCCGCTGACACTGAGTAAGTTAGCTCGACCAGAATAACTTCAGAGTTATTTTGATTATATATCATTGAGTTAAATCTATTTCTTACCCAGGCGTACTGCGGCTTCCTTTATCACCACGTAGTTGTCCAAGTCACTTGGAAAGCCCGGTATATGTAATATATGTCTATCTTATATATATATATAGATATAGATATATAAGATAGACATATATATAGATATAGATATAGATATATAAGATAGACATATATATAGATATAGATATAGATATAGATATATATTTCAATTAGGAATAAGCATATAAAACATAGTAATACATACCAGTGAACCAAGGTGATCCTACTGCAATAGGGCACCATGGCCATTACTTAAACCATCCCACAATAACCTGGGTAGCTACTGGCTACCCATTACCCAGTGAACTTATATTATGAAATCACCTTACGGATTAACTGAAAAGCAGTTTAAGTTCCTGCTGCAGGAAGCTGAAGACAAATATGATTCCAGAATATCAAGCTATATGCTTCGTCGATCGCTTTCTGTGATATCTAATTATGTGGAAAACTATAACCGGGTATTTGCATTACGTGCTGATCTGAGATTTGCTCAGTCCCATGTGCCTGGAGAGCCAGACTTGCCGCTCTGCTTTCAGAAGGATGATGAGAAAGCCATAACTCGGGCTATAGAATCCCTTAAAAGCCAGTTACGGGAAGAGCACAAGCGTTCTGGCAGGACTGGTGAGTCTAGGCCACTCGGCTATATCTGGGCCAGAGAGCGTGTTACCGGGGAACATCATCACTACCATCTGGTTCTGCTGTTTGACAAAGAGGTTTATGCCTATCTGGGGAATTACACTGAATCTGATGCTGACAATATGGGAATCAGGATACAGAAAGCCTGGTGCAGCGCCATTGGGCTTGATTATCCTGAATATGCTTATCTCCCGCATTTCCCGAAGAATCATACCGCCTGGTTCACTCGGGATGACGCGTTAACGTTAAGTGATGACTACTATGAGTTTCTTCTACGAATAGCTTATCTGAGCAAAGACTACAGTAAAGATTTCTATGACGGTTATCGCAATTTTGGCACTAGCCAGCTAATACAGCGGCCCTTGAGCGACAAATAGAATTTCAGTTGCAGACTTGCCGATAAAAGTGCAGGTCTGCATCTATTTCTTGATTCTGTTTCCACCATCACCTGACAAGCTGGCGATAATCACATTCCATCTCATCGATGAAATCATCACCTATTGTAGGAAATCCACTGGTTAAACGCCATTCCCCTTGAATTCTAAATAAATCATAGAGATGGCTGTTCTTTTTGTATGCGATATGGACAGGCACAAAAGGCCTGTTTTTTACGATAGCTTCGTTTAGTTTGCTGGTGCTGATGACATTGTATTGATCCCCTGTGATATCAATAACGATATCATCCAACTCCAGCCAGTAGTGAGTTATTGCATCATTTTTACCTGTTACTCCTGAGATACCTTTCAATTCCAACTCAGGCCATAATTTCAGAAAGTGGAAGGAAAGTAGCATCGAAGCAAGCCTGCAGCTTTCAACAGGAAAGTTGTCAGGTACAAGGTAAGTTTTCGATGGATCACATTTTTCGAGCAGTTCCCGAAATCTGATGGCCTCTTTGCGTATTACCTGGACGGTTAACAAATTTATCTCCCTGATTATTATATGAGTGGTTGAAAGTCTCTGCAGATAGGAAAACGGTTTGCTCAGGCTTTTGAGATTGGTGACATGTCATAATCCTCCCATACCTGCATCATCGGGCGTCGCTCATTCAGCAGGCCTTTACGATGGTAGGTTGCTTCAGATTTGTTCCTGATAGTATGAGCCAATGCTTGCCTGGTTAGATCATGCGTGTAACCCAAGGAGTAAGATCTTATAAAACAGGATTGCGCCATTACCGCACACTCCTGTTTTTTGCTTGTGTGGATTAAGAATTGGTCTTATCCAGTGAGCTTTAATGTTGTAAATTCAACTTCAGCGAGGCTACCACTATCTGCCTTTTTCACAAAGTCAGCCCACCATTGCATCATTGGTCGTCGCTGCTCAAGATAATCGCTGCGGTTATAGGCTCGGCGAACCTCATTCTTATCCACATGGGCCAGTGCAGCCTCAATAACATCAGGCGGAAATCCCTGCTCATTGAGAGCAGTGCTGGCGATAGAGCGTAAGCCATGAGAAACGAGAACGCCTCCCAATCCAGCACGTTTGAGTGCTGCATTCACTGTTTGGCTATTCATCGGCTGGGTTGGTTTGATGCGACTGGGAAAGATAAATTCTCGGCCACCACTGAGAGACTTCATCATTGCCAGAATAGCGAGAGCCCCATCAGATAGTGGAACCGTATGGTCCCGGTTCATCTTCATTCGAGCTGCAGGAATTTTCCATTCGCTAGCATTGAAATCGATCTCATCCCATCGAGCCTCAGCTGCTTTGGCAGGGCGGGTAATGGTGAGAAGTTGCCACATGAACAAGCACCGCGTTGACACACTGATACTTGCCGTACGCATTGTTTGCATTAACTGTGGAAGCTGATCCGGACGGATACTCGGCATGTTTTTCTTTTGCGGTTTCTCGAACGCTTTTCCGATATTTACACTGGGAACCGCATCAATCAGGCCCGTGTTCTGCGCATAAATCATGACTTCATTAATTCGCTGACAAAGGCGTCGAACAGTCTCTAATGCCCCTCTGGCCTGAACCGGCTGAACTGCTTTAACCAGAGTATGAGCCTTAATCTCAGTGACACTGATATCACCGATTGCTGGAAAAACATCTCTCTCAAGCGAGCGCCAGATATCGTCGGCATAGTCCTCTGTTACGCTGGCTTTTTTCACATTCCACCAACGCTCGGCAACTAATAAGAAAGTGTTGGTTTTGGCCTCTTGAGAATTTCTCACCTGTTCTTTCTGATGTTCCTGAGGATCAATGTCTTTCGCCAATAAAACTCGAGATTCAGCTCTGAGTTTACGTGCATCTGAGAGTGAGACGGCAGGGTAGGCACCGAAGCTCTGTTTGGTTCGCTGCTTGGTCAGAGGTCGGTAGTAACGGAACTGCCAGAGCTTACTACCGCTGGACTTGATTAACAGAGTAAGCCCGTCACCATCATACAGCTGGTAATCGGCATCTTTAGGTTTGGCGGCTTTGATTTCCGTATCGGTTAACGGCTTGGTTTTTCTTGCCATGGGAGTCTCCATGCATTTAGGCCCAACGAAAACAATAGAGCTTTTCGTTGGGCCTATCAATGGGCCTAAAAGGTTCGGATTTAATTAGTTCTCTTCGGACTTCGCGGGACAAATTGAGGGCACAAAAAAGCCCGCAGGGCTTGCGCCGTGCGGGCTCTTAGGACTTCATCGGATGACTCTGGTAATCACCGATGGAGAATTTTGGTGGAGCTGGCGGGAGTTGAACCCGCGTCCGAAATTCCTACATCCTTGGTACTACATGCTTAGTCTGGTCTTTACATTCGCTTGCCAGCTGCGGACAGACACGCCACTAACAAACTAGCCTGATTGGATTTAACGCTTCAACCCCAGGCAAGGCATCCACGCGATCTCTTTTGGGTTTGACCTCTCTTGATCCCCGTCCTAAGAGCGGAGGCTAGGGAGAGAGGGCTCTGCGCAGGTTATTAAGCTGCCAGTGCGTAGTTTTCGTCGTTTGCGACTATTGTTTTGCGGCTTTTTACGAGGCCAACCGCCCCTCGGCATGCACCTTGGGTTTCGCAAATCCCGTCGAATCCAGAATCAGCCCCAAGTATATTTAAAAGCAAGTATATCAGAATATTGAGTGATAATGCCAGTGATTAACGCCCAGAATTCTTCATAATTCTCGCTTTGTCTAATTTCCATTCACGTTCTTTGATATCTGAACGCTTATCATGCGCCTTTTTACCTTTTGCCACGCCAATTTTGATTTTGCACCAGGCGTTTTTCCAATACATGGAAAGTGCGACGATGGTATAACCTTCTCGATTGATTCGACCATACAGTGAATCAAGCTCGCGTTTGTTAAGTAGTAGTTTGCGTGACCGTGTCGGATCACAAACTACGTGGGAAGAAGCAACGTTTAATGGCGTAATCGTGGCACCAAAAAGATAAGCATCACCATCTTTGAGCAAAACATAACTCTCACTGATGTTAGCCTTGCCAGCGCGCAGTGATTTAACTTCCCAACCTTGTAGGGATAAGCCTGCTTCGAGTTCTTCTTCAATGAAGTATTCGTGGCGGGCTCGCTTATTCATGGCAATTGTTGCCGAACCGGGTTTGTATGCTTTTTTCTTTGTCATAGTGCGTTGTATTATACTGTATGCGTTAGTGAAAGAAATCTCTTCTGTATGATATTTAGCGATAAGTGCGTATTTATTGTTCTAAATGTCATCGGGTTTTTATTTAACCATGTTTAAGTGATACTATTCAGCGCTGTTATGTTTTACAGGAAATGATATGCCACAGATTAGTCGCTCTGCGCTAGTGCCTTACAGCGTGGAACAAATGTATAAATTGGTCAATGATGTGACATCTTATCCGGATTTTTTACCAGGATGTGTAGGTAGCCGTGTAATAAGCAGTAGCAATAATGAAATGACGGCTTCTGTTGAGGTCTCTAAGGCAGGGATCAGTAAGACGTTCGTAACGCGCAATACGCTATTTGATAATCAACGCATTAGTATGCAACTCGTTGATGGGCCTTTCCGTAAGTTGATGGGAGGGTGGCATTTTACTCCGTTAAGTGAAGATGCTTGTAAAGTTGAGTTGCATCTCGATTTTGAATTTACCAACAAATTGATTGAACTGGCTTTTGGTAAGGTATTTAAAGAGCTGGCGGGGAATATGGTTCAGGCTTTTACCCAACGTGCACGTGAGGTCTATAGTGTCTGAAATTAATGTCGAAGTCGTTTATGCTCTGCCTGAACGGCAATATCTGCGTAATGTGAAAGTACCGCAAGGAGCAACCGTCGAACAGGCGATTGTAACGTCAGGTCTTTTGACATTACGTAATGATATCGATTTGGCTAAAAATAAAGTTGGTATTTATAGCCGTCCTGCCAAACTGACTGATACGTTAGAAGAGGGAGATCGTGTAGAAATTTATCGCCCTCTGGTTGCTGATCCAAAAGAAATGCGCCGTAAACGAGCAGAGCGCGCGAAAAACAATGCACGATAATGTCTATTTATTCGCCAGGCTTTCTACTGGCGAATAAATAAAACACACATCTCACTGATTCTCTGCCAGTGATTTTTCATCTTTGATATCAGTTAGCACTCCTTTGCTATCAAAGGTAAGTGTCAGGGTTTCCTGAGTTGTTTTCCCATGGCCTGGTTGTTGGCGGAATACGTAATACCAAGTTTGACTCCCAAACGGATCAGTCAGCATTGGTGTTCCCAAAGTGTAAGAAACTTGCTGCTGAGTCATTCCTTTATGGATTTTTGATACCGCCGCCGGCGTAAGGTAGTTCCCTTGATTAATATCAGGACGATAAACAATTCGCTCAAACATGGAGCAACCCGCAGTCAGCATAACAAGTGATACAGTAGCGGCAGTCAATAATTTACAGCGCATAGTAATTACATTCCTTTAGGCGTTAGGCCGTCGATAATAATAAACATTGAAGAGATTGAAAACCTCTACGCATTTACCTATGACTGCAATTATACAAAAAAGTTGTCTCAATTTATGCCGCTAACAGCTCTTTTGCGTTAGCCAGAGTATTTTTTGTAACCTCACTCCCCGCCAGAAGCCGCGCGAGTTCTTGAAGTCGTGCTTTTTTATCCAATAGTTGCATTTGGGTTTCTGTTTCTTCACCGTCTGTTTGCTTGCTGACATAAAAATGCTGATGCCCGCATCCTGCGACTTGAGGTAAGTGGGTGACACACATAACTTGGGTCGATTCCCCCAATTCACGTAGCAAACGCCCAACAATTGCCGCTGTTGGACCACTGATACCTACATCAACTTCATCGAAAATCAGCGCAGGGGTTTCCATTTTTTTCGCCGTAATGACCTGGATTGCCAGTGCAATACGGGAAAGTTCACCACCTGATGCTACTTTTGCTAATGGTTGATGAGGCTGGCCGGGGTTGGTTGTGACATTGAATTCAACTTTGCTGGCTCCATCAATATTTAAATGCTCCGCTTCAAAGGTAACATCAATGGTAAAACGGCCATGAGGCATAGAAAGTTGGTGCATACTGTTTGTTATCAGTTGGCCCAATTCTGCGGCATATTTCTGGCGAACATGGTGCAATTTTTCTGCCACAGTCAGGGCTTGCTGATAATGCAAGCTGACAAGCTCACTAAGGTGAGCACAATCATTTTCCTGCTGGGATAACTGATATTGCTCTTCCAACAGCTGTTGATGTAATGCAGGTAACTCTTCTGGCGCAACATGGTGTTTACGGGCCATGCTGATTTGTTGGGAGATTTTCTGTTCCAGTTCAAATAAACGATTGGGATCCAGTTCCAGTTGGTCGCTGTAATGACGTAACTCGTCACTAACTTCATTGATTTGGATAGCAGCTTCTTCCAGCATGTTAAGCAGGCCACTGAGTTTGTGATCCATGCTGGCAAGCTCTGTCAGTTCACTGCGGGCATAGCTAAGAAGACTGACAATGTTCTGTTCATCATTATCACTTAAAATCTGGAGGATATTTTGACTGACGGATAAAAATTGCCCGCAATTTGCCAGCCGTTTGTATTCACTATCCTGTTCTTGATAATGACCTGGTTGTGGTGACAATTCGTCCAGTTCTTTCAGGTGGTATTCCAGCAATTGCTGACGTGAGCGACGCTCAAGAGCTTGTTGTTGGAATTGGGAGAGAGCTTGACAGCTTTGACGCCATTGTTGGTAAGCCTGTTTCATTTTTTGGTGAAGTTCGAAATCACCCGTGTAAATATCCAGTAAGCGCCTTTGGTGACGATTTTCTAACAATAATTGGTGAGCATGTTGCCCGTGAATTTGAATTAGATGAGAACCTAATTCACGTAATTGAGAAAGTGGTACAGCAGTGCCATTGATAAAACCGCGAGAACGCCCATCAGCGGTAATTGTACGACGCAGCAGGCACTCATTGTCATCATCAAAACTTCCATCAAGCTGGTGGTCTATAAGCCATTTGCGGGCAGAAGGCGCATCAGACAGCGAAAAACAGGCACAAAGATCGGTACGCGAAGCACCTGGGCGAACCATGTTAGCTTCGCCACGATTGCCAAGACATAAACCTAATGCATCAATTGCGATGGATTTACCGGCTCCAGTTTCACCTGTGATTGCCGTCATTCCTGAGCGGAAATCAATTTCAAGTTCGCGAACGATAGCAAAGTTACTGATGGTCAATTGAGTCAGCATCGTGCTCCTCCTTCTTTTTACTGTATATAAACACGTTACTGTATAAGAACATGTTCCTGTGCATAAAAACATGCCTGTGCTTCCATACAGTATAAACTGGTTTTTTATACAGTAAAGTAGGGAGGCTCATTTTTAGAACATTTTTTTCGACCAGCCCAGTTTTGTGCTCAGTGTATTGAAGTAGTTGTAATCTTTTGGGTGAATTAAGTGCAGATTATAGTCACTGCGTTTGATGATCACTTCTTCACCATCTTGGATTGGCAGGACGATCTGGCTGTCACAACTGACTTCGTAGTCATTGCTGTTTTGGGCAAATTTCAGGCGAATACTGCTTTCGCTGCTGATAACGAGAGGGCGTGCCGAGAGCGTATGTGGAAACATCGGCACTAGCACGATAGCATCTAAGTTTGGGGTTAATATAGGTCCTCCAGCAGACAGTGAATAGGCTGTAGAGCCAGTGGGTGTTGCTATGATTAAGCCATCTGAACGTTGAGAAAAAGCAAAACGTTCATCAATATATACTTCGAATTCAATCATATGGGCAACTTTGCCTGGATGTAGTACAACTTCATTTAAGGCAGTACTACGGCGAGATTTATGCCCAGTTTTTGTCACTTGTGCCTCAAGCAGAAAACGTTTTTCGTCTCGATATTTGCCATTCAAAACTTCGGATAGCTGCTGTAAAGCATTATCGGGATCCAAATCCGTTAAAAAGCCCAAATTGCCTCGATTGATACCAATGACTTTAATGTCATAACGTGATAATACTCTGGTTGCACCGAGCATATTACCATCACCACCGACAACAATCACAAGATCGGCAATTTTACCAATTTCTGTCAATCCTCCAGTCTGAGCGTCTTTTAAATTAATGTCTTTCGCGACCTGTCTGTCCACAATGACACAATAACCTTTAGATACCAGCCAGTGATACAGCATTTCGTGGGTGGCCAGCGCTTCCGGGTGACGTGGACGACCGACAATACCGATGCATTTGAATTCATTATTCATTGCTGTTATTTCCTTCAGCATATGGTTTTGCCCTCACAATAATGATTGTTCCCTTGAATCCCGCGTTTTGATCCCCATAATAAGCTCAAATGGCGAAGATAATACAAAATACGCGGAGATATTCATGAGTAGTAAAGACCAAAAAGTACCTGACGAGCAAGTCGCAGAAAATACAGAAAATGTATTAGAACAACAAATAAATGCGGAACAGGCAGATGCGCCAGAGACTGAAAACGTTGTTGATCCGCGTGTTGCTGAGTTGGAAGAACAACTGAAACAGGCTCAGACTAATGAACGTGATGCTTTGTTGCGTACACGTGCTGAAATCGAAAACATTCGCCGTCGTACTGAGCAGGATATAGAAAAGGCACATAAATTTGCATTGGAAAAATTCGCCAATGAACTTCTGCCGGTCATCGACAATCTGGAGCGTGCATTAGATGCGGCTGATCGTACCAATGAAGCGTTACTGCCAATGATTGAAGGTATTGAACTGACGCTGAAATCTTTTATCGATTCAGTGGGTAAGTTTGGTGTTGAAGTGGTCTGTGACACCAATGTACCTTTCAATCCAGAAGTGCATCAGGCGATGACCATGATGGAATCAGATCAGCATGAACCTAATCAGGTTATGTTGGTGATGCAGAAAGGTTATACCTTGAATGGTCGTCTATTGCGTCCTGCAATGGTTGCTGTTTCTAAATAAATGTTACGGTCTCTCGTGATGCAATGCCGCCATTAGAAAGGCGGCATTTTTGTAGGCAGAGATCGGTTATTGGGGTAATTGAGGTTCCCAATCTATTGGAGATAATTCTTGTTCTTTCAATAAGTTGTTGGCCTGTGAAAAATGTTTACAGCCTAAGAAACCACGATGGGCAGACAAAGGTGAAGGATGGGGGGCTTTTAATACATGATGGCGCTGGATATCAATAAAATGGCCTTTTTTCTGGGCATGAGATCCCCAAAGCAAGAAAATGACTCCATTGCGATGTTCATTGATTGCTGCAATGACTTTGTCAGTGAACGTTTCCCAACCCAAATGAGCATGAGAATGTGCGTTACCACGTTCAACAGTGAGTACGGTATTGAGTAATAATACCCCCTGTTTTGCCCAGCTGATCAAGCAACCGTGATTTGGGCGAGTAAATCCAGCAATATCCGATTCCAGTTCTTTGTACATATTGACGAGAGAAGGTGGTGCAGGAATACCCGGCTGTACAGAGAAAGCCAAACCGTGGGCTTGATTCGGGCCGTGGTAAGGATCTTGTCCTAAAATCACGACTTTTACATCAGCTAATTCGGTATAGCGAAATGCATTAAAAACATCTGCTTGAGGCGGATAAATGGTTTTTCCAGCCTGACGTTCATTGGCAACATAAGCCAATGTATCAACAAAATAAGGCTGTTTCTTTTCATTGCCGATGACATCGTGCCATGTGAGAGGTGCGGACATAGCCAATCCCTTTCTAAATGATTATCAGATGACTTAAGCTTACCGATTCCCTTGGGATAGGGAAACCCTCAGATCCCAATCTAAGCTTAATTATCAGGATGAAAATCTATTTTTATAAATTTTTTTGAAAAAATATGAAAATAATTTCATTCAATCCTGCTGTAAAAACCGATTTAAAACATAATGTTATTAATTTATTGTCAATAACCTTATGAAATTAGTTGATTACAATCAAAGAATCTTCTCATTTGTGCTGGTATACAGGAAATCAAGAACGATGGTTGATTAAATAATGATTTGGCTGAATAACTAAGTTGATGATGTTGGAGGTATAAATGATTACTGGGATTCAAATTACCCAATCTGATAACACTGCATTGATGAATTCTTTTTGGCTGTTGGATGATGAAAAAAATGAAGCACGTTGCATCTGTGCCAAAGCAGATTACGATGAAGGCCAGATTGTTGCTAAAGAGGAGCTGGGGCAATTTGAATATCGCGAGATCCCGCTGGAGGTCAAGCCGGCTGTACGTGTAGAAGGCGGGCAACATCTAAATGTTAATGTTTTGCGTCGTGAAACGTTGGAAGATGCAGTAAAACACCCGGAAAAGTATCCTCAACTCACTATTCGTGTATCTGGTTATGCTGTACGTTTTAACTCACTGACTCCAGAACAGCAACGTGATGTTATTGCGCGCACTTTTACAGAAAGCTTGTAAAGCTTGTAAATCTTGTATCAAGCATCAAGCAAAAAAATCTAAAGGGAGAATCAATATTCCCTTTTTTATTTCCATGTTTTAATTATGGAAATTAATTTTGTTAATTAAAGATTAAATTTGTTTTAATATTGTTAAAAATTCTGCCGATAGAGAGTTTGGGCTTTTAAACCACACCAAATTTAATCTATAGGAGAATTTTATGACTTTATCCGTTAATACCGATTTTTTCAGTAGCCTAGGGATCTATTCATTACAAGGAAATACGCTACAACCTCAACCTCATTCTTCAGCTCAATCACCACCTGACAAAGTTGATCACATTTCTTCTTCGAGCATTTCACTTTCAGAAAATACCAAGCAGGTTAATACTCTCTATCAATCATTGGTTAATAATTTAAATGCCAGCACGATGGCAGCTCCTGAATTGAAAGCTAATGATATTGCGGGAAAACAATCTAAACGGGTCGATTATAACTTGACGTTGGTTACCCGCGATGTTTATCGACAAACGAGTTTAGGGATTGGCGATTATGTGCGCCTGTCTGATGAGGATTTATCAAAATTGGGTATTGATCCTGACACTCTGAATGATTATTCAACAGGGTTTCAGGCCGGTGTTTACCATAATAAGGGGCTATATATTGTTTCTTTCACAGGATCGAATGAATTAAAGGATTTTATGGTAAGTATTCGTCAAGGGCTTGGTTACAATGAAAAGCAATATAATCAAGCCGTAGAATTGGCCCATAAGGCGTTAGGCGTATTTGGTGAAAACGTCATTTTCACCGGGCATTCATTGGGGGGTGGATTAGCAACAGTGGCTGCATTGGCAACTGGAAAACCAGCAGTTATTTACAATTCTGTGAGTGTTTCTGACGCTACATTGAAACATATGGGCGTATCACCTGAAGTTGCTCGTGAATTGGCTGACAGTGGTTTAATACGCCATTATACCGTTGAACACGATTGGCTGGGTAACTTGCAAAAAACATTGCCAATTCGTCAACCGATGGGGCACAAAATAGAGCTTAAGTATGAATATGAATTAGAGAGTATATGGGATGTCATGTTGCCTAATCGATATGGCTTACATATCTTTAAGGCGCATTTTTTGGAAGCTGTCCTCGAATTGATGGCGGAGCAAAAGCCTTGGTTGAACAATAACAATACTATGTTGGCGTCAACGGACGTTACAGACACAGATATCACATCGCAGCAAAGTGAGCAGCATTATGCTGTGTAATATTTAGCACTCAGTTTGCCGGAACATGGGCGAAGTCACTGTATGGCTTTGCCCATGTTCTACAATCGGCTATTAGTTAATCATTGCTAGATTCAGTTAATTCTGGTCTGGGATTGCCAGAAGGAGCGCGGCGTTTACCGATATTTTTGCTATCGCGATGACGAACTTTCACGCGGTTTTTCTTTGTCTCTTCTGTTTTCTTCTTCTCTTTACGTTTTACCAGTACTTTTTTGGATGGTTTATTGCTCTTTTTCTCACTTGGCGCTTTGGATTGCGGGCGAAGCTCATCAACCACTCGTATTTTCAAAGGTTCTTTGAGGTAACGGCTGATTTTACCCAAAAGTAGGTGATCGTGTGCTTCAACCAGAGCAACGGCAGTTCCTTTACGGCCTGCGCGAGCAGTACGACCAATTCGGTGCAAGTAAACATCTGCGGTACGAGGCAAATCGAAGTTAAAGACATGGCTAACATTCTCGATATCCAATCCACGGGAAGCCACGTCGGTTGCGACCAACACTTTGACTTTACCATCATTCAAGCGTTTTACGGCATCTGTGCGCTTGGCTTGCACCATTTCACCTTCAAGAAAACACGCTTGAATACCTGCTTGGATCAGCCAATCGACAAGTTCGCGAACACGCTCTCGTTTGCGCACGAAAACAATGGATTTAGTCACTTCAGGTTGCTGGAGGAGGTGGCACAGCAGGGCTGTTTTATGCTCTAACGAATCAGCCCGATAGTAAAATTGCTGAATTTTCTTGCGCTCACGGCGAGAAGGTTCGGCATCGATCTCAACAGGATCGGTTAATAGACGCTCGGCAAAATCACGGATGGATTCCCCTTCTAGCGTTGCGGAGAATAATAACGTTTGTTTACGCCAGCGGGTTTCACCTGCAATCGTTTCGACATCATTGGCGAATCCCATATCCAACATGCGATCAGCTTCATCAAGGATCAGCGTTTCCACTGCACGGCAGTCGAAATTTTCTTCTTTGATGTATTGCAGCAAACGCCCTGTCGTTGCGACAACAATATCCTGATTCTCACTGAATACTTCCGCATGATTCATGTAAGCAACACCACCCGTGATTGTGGCAATGTCCAAATGTGTATGGGCCGCCAGTTCTTTTGCCTGTTCTGCCACCTGCATTGCCAGTTCACGGGTTGGCGTCAAAATCAGGATGCGTGGAGGTCCCGATTTTTTGCGAGGGAAATCCAGTAAATGCTGTAGCGCCGGTAGCAGGTAAGCGGCGGTCTTACCGGTACCGGTTGGTGCTGAGCCTAATACATCACGTCCGTTCATAGCCGCAGGAATGGCTGCCGCCTGAATAGCGGTTGGGAGTTTGTAGCCTTTGTCGTTCAGTGCTTCAAGCAAGGATTCATCAAGTTCGAATTCGGAAAAGTTTGTCGCAGTCATCATATACCTCTGTTTGGGCCGCCGATTATAAACAGGTTAAGCGTATTCTTCATCCTATAAAAGCATCCAATAAGTAGGTTACTTTTATCCGCCGGCCATAAGATTTATGCTATGACAAATTCTAATTTCAGCAGAATAGGTTATGGCATCGATACAGAAACCCGCTTTTCGCCGCGGTGGTTTTACATTTAAACAGTTTTTTGTTGGACATGATAAATGTGCGATGAAAGTCGGGACGGATGGTGTGTTGTTGGGAGCCTGGGCGCCAGTATATAACAGGAAAAGATGCCTGGATATTGGATGTGGCAGTGGTTTGATTGCGTTGATGATAGCCCAACGTACAAAAGCAGAAACCATTATTGATGCGGTGGAGCTGGATGGCCTTGCTGCAATGCAGGCAGTGGATAATGTACAGCAATCACCGTGGCCTTCCCGCATTACGGTATATCAGCAGGATATTCATGATTTCGTGCGACAACATATGCAACAAAATGAGTTGCGGAAAATTAATTCTCAATACGATTTGATTGTTAGCAATCCTCCCTATTTTGAGCCAGCTATTGCATGTCGAAACGCAGCTCGCAATCAGGCGCGCTATACGGAGTCATTGACGCATCAGGGGTTATTGACGTGTGTACGGACATTGATTACGCCGACAGGGTTATTTTGTCTGGTACTTCCGTATGAAATTGGGAAACAATTTGAAAAAATGGCGTTAGATTTGGGATGGTTTACCCATTTCAGCGTCAATGTTCGTGACAGGCAAGATAAGCCGTCGCATCGTCTATTACTAGGATTGTCACGGCAAGAACAGGACATCCAGGTGAGTGAATTAACGATTCGCTCCTCAAATGACACGTATTCAGACGACTTTCGTCAGTTAATAACAGATTTTTATCTTTATTATTGATGATGTTAGCACTATTGGGATGGAAAATTGGACTTTTCGGTATAATAAAACAAAGGTTTTCTTTTTCTCAGTTTAAAATCGCGTGTCCTGTAAAATAGCGGCTATGATTTAGAAAAGTGCAATACGAAAATAACAGGTGGTTGTAATCAAAATTACAACTAAAGTTGAACTTCACAGTGAACTGATACTCAAAGTCATGCTTGTTCGGGAAATCAGAACATCATATTGGTTTAATTTAAGTATAAATGTGGAGTTTTACCTCAGGAGAGTGAACCTCGGATGAGCGAGCAGTTAACGGATCAAATGCTAATTGAACGCGTCCAGAAGGGCGACCAAAAAGCATTTAATTTGCTGGTGATGAGATACCAGCACAAAGTAGCGAGCTTGATTGCTCGTTACGTACCTCAAGGCGACGTTCCCGATGTTGCTCAGGAGGTTTTCATTAAGACTTATCGGGCACTGTCTTCTTTCCGGGGTGATAGTGCATTTTATACATGGTTGTACCGTATTGCCGTTAATACTGCGAAAAATTATTTAGTTGCTCAGGGGCGCCGCCCACCATCCAATGATTTGGATGCCAACGATGCAGAAAATTATGATACGTCAAGTTCATTAAAAGAAATTTCGAACCCTGAGAACTTAATGTTGTCTGAAGAATTAAAGGAAGTCGTTTTCCGCACTATTGAATCGCTTCCAGAAGATTTGAGAGTAGCGATCACGTTGAGGGAGTTGGATGGATTGAGCTATGAAGAGATAGCCGACATCATGGAATGTCCTGTAGGCACTGTGCGTTCACGAATTTTTCGGGCAAGGGAAGCAATTGATAATAAAGTTCAACCACTGATCCAACAATAACGAGTGGAAAACAGTGGGACAAAACAATATTGAAGGGTACTTTGGCATGCAAAGAGAGAAACTTTCCGCATTAATGGATGGAGAAGCTCTTGATAGTGAAGTAGTTCATTTGGTCTCTGAAGATGCGGTCATGCAGAAACAGTGGGAACGCTATCACCTGGTGCGTGATGTGCTGCGTGGCGATGTGGGGGATGTATTGCATTTGGATATTGCAAGTCAAGTCGCGTTGGCACTTGAAAAAGAACCCATTCATATTAATCCAGCGGCTGTTCTGGAATCTCAGCCAAAACCTGAAACATGGGCTAACATGCCATTCTGGCATAAAATTCGCGCATGGAAGAGTCAAATTGCACAAATTGGTGTTGCAGCCTGTGTATCGCTGACCGTGATTATCGGTGTCCAGCAGTATAATAGTGATAACAGTGTTGAAATAGATAACCAATTTGAGGCGCCAGCTTTTAACACATTGCCGGTGATGGGTACAGCTTCAACAGTTGGTTTAGCAACCCCTGTTGAAGAAGAAACTTTCGGTGGTGATCTGAGCATGCAAGTGCGGGAAAGCAATAAACGAATTGATGCGATGTTGCAGCAATATGAACTCGCCCGGCGCATTCATTCTGAAAAAAATTATGGTGTCACTCAGGCTAATCAGGTTCCTGAAGAGCAAGCGCCTCAACAGTCACAACAACAGTGATGAAACGTATTTGGGTTGTCGTTTTTTTATTGGCGAGTAGCCTGATAAATCCTCTAAAAGCCTCAGCGCAACAAAGTAACGCTGAGGCTTTGTTACAGGATATGAGTAAGGCAGTGCAAACGCTGGATTATGAGCTTGGCTTCATCATCTTAGCGCAGCAATTTCTTGTTCCCTTGCGTTACCGTCATGCCATTATTGATGAGCAGGTTATTGCTCAAATTATCCAAATGGATGGCTCACGTAGAGAAATTATCCAGCGCGGTGACCAAATCAGCTATTACGAACCTGGATTAGACTCATTTAGCATCCGTGGCTTCCATATCGTCGATTATCTTCCACCGATCATCTTTGCCGATTTTGCCCAATTGCAAAAATTTTATCGTTTTATTGATGCAGGCAGCACGAATGTTGGCGATCATCCTGTGAATTTTGTACGCATCATATCGAAAGATAAATCCCGCTATAACTATAACTTGTTGATTGATGAGAAAAACCATCTTCCTCTGCTGATTGACCTATTAGATAAGGACAATAAAACAGTCATTGAGCAATTCCGTGTCGTGTCATCAACTGTGAATGACTATATTAAAACGGAATTGAATGTGATTACTGATTTGAAATTACCACCTATGTTACTCATTCCTCCTGCTGATAAGTTGAAATTCAATTGGTTGGTTGGAAAAATGCCTGACGGCTTCAAAGAAATTTCACGTAACAGCCGGAAGCTATCAGAGGCAGAATGGTTAGAATCCATCATGTATAGTGATGGATTGTTTAATTTTTCTGTAAATGTGGTGAACTCAGATAAAAAGGTTGTTGATGAACAACCATTTCGACAAGGCAGAAGAACGGTTTATACTTTGACCAGAGGCAAAAACAGCATAACAGTCATTGGTGAGCTGCCTTTTGCAACAGCTGAACAAATTGCAGCAAGCGTGATGTTTACGGGAGAAAACTGATGGTTAAAGAGTGGGCAACGGTTGTCCGTTGGCATAACGGCCGGGCATTATTACGTTATGGATCATCCTCAGGCTGTGGTAGCTGTCAGGCCAAAGCGGGCTGTGGTTCTCATTTACTGGAAAAAATAGGGCCAGAAAATATTCATCAGTTGGAATTGGAAATTTCCCAACCTCTCCAACCAGGCCAGAAAGTGGAAGTCGGTATTCCTGAAAGCAGCCTGCTACGTTCAGCGATGTTGGTTTATTTGACGCCATTGCTGGGGTTGTTTTTGGCAGCCTCACTTTTCCAATTTTGGACGGTTGACCAATTGTGGATCTGTTTAGGTGGAATTGGCGGTGGGTTTGCTGGTTTCTTTATTGCCCGCAAGATTGCTGCGTATTGGGATAATTTGCAAGCGTACCAGCCTGTTGTGTTACAAATTGGCTTACCTCCTGATTCTATTAAGGTTCTACAGCAAGAATAATCTGTTTTACCTTATGAGTTTCAACTTTAATTTATCATTACTGAAAACGACTGGGTCATACTGAAAACGACAGGCATAGCTAAGTTTTCACGGGTTTGGTTTTCACGGGATTGACATGTAGAATACAGCTCCTCAGGCCAGTGGCCGAACCAATAAACTGTCGCTTTATGTCCATCAATGTGTCCATAGGCGAATGATTCAGAAATATTAAGGCAAAAAAGATTTAATAATGAAGCAAATAAGAAATTTCTCCATTATCGCCCACATTGACCATGGTAAGTCCACGCTCTCTGATCGGATTATTCAAATCTGTGGTGGTCTGTCTGATCGCGAAATGGCAGCACAAGTACTGGATTCAATGGATCTTGAGCGTGAACGTGGGATCACGATCAAAGCACAAAGTGTAACCCTTGATTACAAGGCGAATGACGGGCAAATCTACCAATTAAACTTTATCGATACGCCAGGGCATGTTGACTTCTCTTACGAAGTTTCCCGTTCACTGGCTGCTTGTGAAGGTGCCTTGCTGGTTGTTGATGCAGGCCAGGGAGTTGAAGCCCAGACATTGGCTAACTGCTATACCGCCATTGAAATGGATCTGGAAGTCGTTCCAGTTCTGAATAAAATTGACCTTCCTGCGGCTGAACCAGAGCGTGTCGCTGAAGAAATCGAAGACATTGTTGGTATTGATGCAACCAATGCAGTTCGTTGTTCTGCAAAAACGGGGGTGGGCGTACAGGATGTTATTGAACGTCTGGTGGAAGAGATACCGCCACCAAAAGGCGATCCTGATGCGCCATTACAGGCCCTGATTATTGACTCATGGTTTGATAATTACCTTGGTGTTGTTTCACTTGTCCGTATTAAAAACGGTACGTTGCGTAAAGGTGACAAAATTAAGGTAATGAGCACCGGACAGGTATACAACGCTGACCGACTGGGTATCTTCACACCGAAACGTATTGATCGTGATGTGTTGAATTGTGGTGAAGTAGGCTGGTTGGTCTGCGCCATCAAAGATATTCTTGGGGCACCCGTTGGGGATACGCTGACAACGGCTCGTCAACCTGCGGAAAAAGCCCTGCCTGGTTTTAAAAAGGTCAAACCGCAAGTTTATGCTGGTCTGTTCCCGGTAAGCTCTGATGACTATGAAGCATTCCGTGATGCGTTGGGCAAACTGAGCTTAAATGATGCGTCATTATTCTACGAACCAGAAAGTTCGACTGCGTTGGGCTTTGGTTTTCGCTGTGGCTTCCTTGGCTTGCTGCACATGGAAATCATTCAGGAACGCCTGGAACGTGAATATGATCTCGATTTGATCACAACGGCGCCAACAGTTGTTTATGAAGTTGAGACAACCAGTGGTGATATTATCTATGTTGATAGTCCATCCAAGTTGCCACCATTAAACAATATTGAGGAGCTGCGTGAACCGATTGCAGAATGTCACATGTTGTTGCCGAAAGAGTACCTTGGTAACGTTATTACACTTTGCGTAGAAAAACGCGGTGTGCAGACAAATATGGTTTATCACGGTAATCAGGTTGCGCTGACTTATGAAATTCCAATGGCTGAAGTGGTTCTGGATTTCTTTGATCGCTTGAAATCAACATCCCGTGGTTACGCCTCGTTGGATTACAATTTTATCCGCTTCCAGGACTCAGACATGGTCCGTGTGGATGTTTTGATCAACGGTGAGCGTGTTGATGCCCTAGCGTTGATTACTCACCGTGACAATTCCCAGTACCGTGGACGTGAGCTGGTGGAAAAAATGAAAGAGCTGATCCCACGCCAGCAATTTGACATTGCCATTCAGGCTGCCATAGGAACTCACATTATTGCGCGTGCTACCGTTAAGCAATTACGTAAAAACGTATTGGCGAAATGTTATGGTGGTGACGTCAGTCGTAAGAAAAAGTTATTGCAGAAACAGAAAGAAGGTAAAAAACGCATGAAGCAGGTCGGAAATGTTGAACTGCCGCAGGAAGCCTTCTTAGCGATTCTGCATGTTGGCAAAGATAATTAACACAAGGTCGTAAGGAGTTCAAATGGCTAACACTTTTGCCTTGATATTAACGTTAGCAACGTTAATCACCGGTATTCTCTGGTGCATAGAGCGATTTAAGTTCGCACCTGAACGTAAGAAAAAACTTGCTCATATTCAGGAACAGGCGACAGGAGCAGAAGCTCAGGAAGCTTTGGCTAAAGGATTTAACAAACCTTCATGGTTTGAAACACTTGCATCTGTCTTTCCAGTGTTAGCCATTGTGTTGGTTCTGCGCTCTTTCGTTTATGAACCTTTTCAGATCCCTTCTGGTTCAATGATGCCGACATTGTTGATCGGGGATTTCATTCTGGTTGAAAAATTTGCTTATGGTTTAAAAGATCCCATTACGCAAACAACCTTAATTAAGACTGGCGAGCCTAAGCGTGGAGATATTGCGGTTTTCAAATATCCGAAGAACCCAAGCATAGATTTTGTAAAACGAATTATTGGCTTGCCTGGGGATAAGATCGTTTACGATTACGTCAATAAAGAGCTTCAGGTTTACCCTGGTTGTGGCTGGAATACGCAATGTAAGGGCGATTTACCGGTTACTTACCGGAATGTGTTCCCAAGTGAATGGACAATAAAAGAAAATGTGACACCAGAAGGCGTTCGTATAAGTGGTGTTTATCAAGTTCCTGTTAATGAACCAGTAGGGCCACACGCTCTTCGCCAGGGCGAAAGAGTCGAAACTTTAGGTAATGTGCCACACCATATTTTGACTATTCCTGTCATACAGCGTTTCCCTGGTTTCTCTCAAGAAGGCTTGCCAATGGGGACTTGGGTTGTTCCTAAGGGACAATATTTTGCCATGGGCGATAACCGTGACAATAGTGATGATAGTCGTTCATGGGGATTTGTACCGGAGAAAAATCTGGTAGGCCGTGCAACCGCCATTTGGATGAGCTTTGAAAAACAGGAAGGTGAATGGCCTACTGGCGTGCGTTTCAGTCGAATTGGTGGAATTCACTAATATTTATAGATTAGCGCAGCATTAATTTATCTCACAGTGTAGAATATTCTTTCAAACGAGATGACTGGCTCCTGAAGAGGATGAATACTTTGGGAGCCAGTGCAAACGCAACAGTTTTGTAAGGCATACCGCAAAAATATCCCCAAGAGAAATTGCGGGTTAATATCGCCTCACAGGTCTGTTGCGTGTGCTTTTTATTTGATGAATTCTAACTGAATTGGTAGCACATGAACCCCATAATAACGAACCGGTTACAACATAAGCTAGGATATAGCTTTAAACAGCACGATTTGTTGCTTCAAGCATTGACTCACCGCAGTGCCAGCAGTAAGCATAATGAACGTTTGGAATTTCTTGGTGACTCAATCCTGAGTTTTGTCATTGCTAATGCCCTTTACCATCGTTTTCCCCGTGTTGATGAAGGGGACATGAGCCGCATGCGGGCAACATTGGTGCGTGGTAATACTCTGGCAGAGCTAGCCAGGGAATTTGAGTTAGGTGAATGTCTGCGTTTGGGGCCGGGTGAGTTAAAGAGTGGAGGACATCGTCGCGAATCCATTTTAGCGGATAGCATTGAAGCCTTAATCGGCGCTATTTTTCTTGATAGCGATATTCAGACAGTCGAAAAGATTATCCTGAATTGGTATGAAACCCGTTTGAATGAAATTAGCCCAGGCGATAAGCAAAAAGATCCGAAAACACGTTTACAAGAATATTTGCAAGGGCGTCATCTGCCGTTGCCTACATATCTGGTTGTTCAGGTTCGTGGGGAAGCCCATGATCAGGAATTTACAATTCACTGTCAGGTCAGTGGATTTGAACAACCGGTCAGAGGAGTCGGTTCCAGTCGCCGCAAGGCAGAGCAGGCGGCTGCGGAACAAGCATTAAAACAACTGGAGCTTGAATGAGCGAAGAAAAAAACTATTGCGGATTCGTTGCAATAGTCGGTCGGCCTAATGTTGGTAAATCAACGTTATTGAATCAGTTATTGGGCCAAAAAGTATCCATCACTTCCCGTAAACCTCAAACGACGCGGCATCGCATCATGGGGATCCATACGGAAGGGGCTTACCAAACCATCTATGTTGATACACCGGGTCTGCATATTGAAGAAAAGCGGGCGATAAACCGCCTGATGAACCGTGCGGCGAGCAGCTCTATTGGTGATGTCGAACTGGTTATTTTTGTTGTGGAAGGTACGCATTGGACACCCGATGATGAAATGGTGGTGAATAAGTTACGTCATTTGCGTTGTCCTGTCTTACTGGCTATTAATAAAGTGGACAATGTAACGGATAAAACCCTTCTTCTGCCACATATCGGTTTTCTTAGCCAACAGATGAATTTTCTCGATGTTGTGCCGATTAGCGCCGAAAAAGGCATGAATGTCGATACTATTGCCAACATCGTACATGATCATATGCCACAGGCAGATCATCACTTCCCTGAGGATTACATTACTGATCGCTCACAGCGTTTTATGGCATCAGAAATCATCCGTGAAAAACTGATGCGTTTTTTGGGCGATGAACTCCCCTATTCTGTGACAGTGGAAATTGAGCAATTTGTTACCAATGAACGTGGAGGCTATACCATCCACGGTTTGATTCTGGTAGAGCGTGATGGCCAGAAGAAAATGGTGATTGGCAATAAAGGCAGCAAAATCAAGAAGATTGGCATAGAAGCTCGTCAAGATATGGAAAAGCTGTTTGATATGAAAGTCCATTTGGAATTGTGGGTAAAAGTGAAATCCGGTTGGGCTGATGACGAACGGGCGCTGCGTAGCCTCGGTTACGTCGACGACTTATAAGGCTGATTTGTGGACGGCTGGCAGAGAGCCTTTGTGCTTCACGGGCGCCCTTACAGTGAAACCAGTTTATTGCTGGATTTTTTTACTGAACATGAAGGGCGGGTACGTGTTTTAGCGAAAGGGGCGCGCAGCCGTCGCTCCAACCTAAAAGGTTGCTTGCAACCTTTCACCCCGCTGCTTATTCGTTGGAGTGGACGGGGTGAAATCAAGACATTAAGAGACGCAGAACCTATCTCATTGGCTCTTCCCTTAACGGGAAGTGTGCTCTATAGCGGTTTGTATGTGAATGAACTCTTGTCCAGACTCCTTGAGCAAGGAGCGGCATATCCCGCACTTTTTTTTGATTACCTCCAATGTTTACAAGCGCTTGCAGCGAGTGAATACACACCAGAATGTGCATTGCGTCGTTTTGAATTAGCGCTACTAACCAATATGGGATACGGAGTCGATTATCTGCATTGTGCAGGAAGTGGTGAACCTGTATCGGATACTATGACTTACCGTTATCGTGAAGAAAAAGGGTTTATCGCCAGTTTGGTTGTGGATCACTACAGTTTTACAGGTTATGAACTCAAGGCACTGGCAAATAGCGAATTTCCCGATCAGGTGACCTTGAAAGCGGCAAAGCGTTTCACTCGCATTGCCTTGAAACCTTATCTGGGGGGAAAACCGTTAAAAAGCCGTGAGCTATTTCGTCAATTCGTACGTAAAAAAACTGATAACCCCAACAAGAAAAATGAAAACTAAAGTAAGCCACCTTTTCATGACGAAGAGTGTAGACTTTATTGAATCTTATGTTATTGCAGGAGCTAAAAATGGCTGAGGTATTGTTAGGTATCAACATTGATCACATTGCAACCTTGCGTAATGCCCGTGGGACACAGTATCCCGATCCCGTTCAGGCAGCATTTGTTGCAGAGCAAGCGGGAGCAGATGGTATAACGGTTCACCTACGTGAAGATCGCCGCCATATTACTGACAGAGATGTTCAATTATTAAAAAACACAATCCAAACCCGGATGAACCTTGAGATGGCGGTGACAGATGAGATGGTGGGG
The DNA here is from genome assembly GCF_015163665.1 of Xenorhabdus sp. BG5. GTDB lineage: Bacteria > Pseudomonadota > Gammaproteobacteria > Enterobacterales > Enterobacteriaceae > Xenorhabdus. The sequence goes on from NZ_JADEUG010000006.1 coordinate 71,767, forward strand.
ATTGCTTGCCAAATCAAACCTGCTTTCTGTTGCTTAGTGCCTGAAAAGCGTCAAGAGGTCACAACTGAAGGTGGACTGGATGTGTTTGGACAAAAAGAACACATTGCTGCGGCTGTGAAGACTTTATCAGAAGCAGGGATTTTAGTGTCTTTGTTCATTGATGCGGATCACCAACAAATTGATGCAGCTGTCGAAGTTGGGGCGCCATTTATTGAAATTCACACGGGTGCGTATGCAGATGCAGAGAATGAGAGACAGCAGGAAAAAGAGTTTCAGCGTATCAAAGAAGCCGTAACCTATGCAGCCGCGAAAGGGCTTAAAGTTAATGCAGGCCACGGTTTGACCTATCACAATGTGCAGCGTATTGCAGCCTTACCTGAAATTTATGAATTGAATATAGGACATGCCATTATTGGCCGTGCTGTATTCAGTGGCTTATCTGCGGCTGTTGCGGATATGAAAACTTTGTTACGGGAAGCCCGCCGTTAATGGCCATTCTTGGATTAGGCACAGATATTGTTGAAATATCCCGCATTGAAGAAATTGTTGGGCGTTCAGGCGAACGTCTGGCAAGGCGAGTTCTGAGTGATAGGGAATGGCAGCAATATCAACAGCATAACCAGCCTGTCCGCTTCCTTGCAAAACGGTTTGCGGTCAAGGAAGCGGCCGCTAAAGCTTTTGGAACAGGTATCCGCAATGGACTGGCCTTTAATCAATTTGAAGTGATTAACGATCCACTGGGAAAACCCACGTTGAAACTTCATGGAGAGGCCGAAGTGCTGGCTAACAAACTGGGGGTAAAATCCATGCATGTCACACTGGCAGATGAACGGCGTTATGCCTGTGCGACGGTGATATTGGAAAATTAAATTCAGATCTTATCAGCATGATGCAGGAGCACAAACTTATCCCATAACTGCTCTTCAGTTTCCTGATGGTTAGGGTCAAGGATAATGGTGTTCGTGATGGGGCAGACGGATTGGCAAGTTGGCTTTTCGTAATGCCCGATACATTCGGTACAGCGTTCAGGCTCAATTTCGTAGATCTCTTCGCCCATTGTGATGGCCTGATTAGGGCATTCGGGTTCACACATATCACAATTAATGCAGCGTTTGGTAATTAATAGTGCCATTTCAACCTCTTACATCAATTAAGTCTTTTAAGTTGCAGACTTAATTCTTCCTGATTTGTTGCTCCAGACCATCCTTTGTTATTACATACAATATATTTACAAAAAATACATCTTACAAAACATGGTTACAACTAAATGCATTGTGCAAAGAAAAGCTATCTGGGGTAGATATTAACACATTAGAAAGCAGTCCAATACTTTTATCATGGTATATACTTAAATATGTTTTCAATACGTTAGAGTAAAAACATGCTTGAATACATCGTAAAACATGGCAATGATATCGTGAAAGTCTTGGGATCTATTGGGACTTTTATTGGTATTATTCTGTCTGTATTAAAGAAGCTTTATGCCGATGTGTGTGTGTTTAGAGAGAGAAAGGCCATAAAGTATATCAAATATCTCAATGAATATAATGTTTATTTAGATGATTTGAGTAAAGAATATATTAAACATCAAATTGCATCTGAAATAATGTTTGATGTTACAAAGATAAAATCTGATAAATTTAGAAAGATATTTATTAAGCTAAAACAAGATGGGTTGAGCCCGGAATATATGGATGTTCTTAAAAAGTTGAAAGCATATACTGTATTAAATTCTGGCGTGGTACAAGTTAATATTGGTCCTTATTATTATTTTACTTATTGTTTTGAAAGAGTATTTTCAACGTATTTTTTTACATTGGCATTCGTTGTATTGGTAGCATTTTTGTTCAAAGTTGATGCCTTGAGTAATACCATTAGTAATGCTTTAGATTTCTTTTTAGTCATGTTAAGTATGATTTTACTGATGGCGATTGGTATTTATCTATCAATATTAAGCCCATCAAAATATCAAATAAAAAAATTAAATAAGGAATTAATTAAATATAAAATCGATGATGTTTCTTTATAGACGGTATTTATTGAATTGTCATTGTATCTAAACTTAAAGTCTGTTAGATAGTGATATTCATTTCGCGTGTCTTCTGGAGCTATCCCAATGAAATCAAGCTGCTTAACGGAAGTTATATTACCCAATAATTATCACACGAACGATTTTTTGGCCTTTCATCAGCGGGATGAAATGGGCGTTTCTGAAATAGTACAATATAATCAAATAAAAAAAGGGATTATTTGGTATGAAAATCCGTCTCTTTTAACCATCACAATAGAAAAGAATAGAGCGAAAATACAGCTTGATATTGATGGTGGTAAAGATTGTTCTTCACAACGTGAAGCGTTATCGACGTTAGCCTCCCATATGCTTGGTTTAAAACAATCTGTCGATATATTTGAATCTATCTATCAAGATCATCCTGTTATTGGAGAATTGGTTAACAGACAAACGGGCTTACGCATTTATCAGTCCGCGACAGCTTTTGAAGCGCTTAGTTGGGCGATTATTGGGCAACAAATTAGTTTAAGCGCTGCAATTTCCATTAGACGGCGTTTTATTCAGGCGGTGGGGCGTCAGCACTCTTCTGGGTTACTGTGTTTCCCGAATTATAATCAGGTTATGCAATATTCGCAGCATGATCTCCGTCAGTGTGGTTTGTCTGTGGGTAAAGCCAATGCCTTATTGAATGTTTGCCAATTGATTAACTCAGGAGAGTTGGAACTCAATATTTCAGAAAGAGAAAATGAAATAAAACGACTGACAGAGGGTTTACTTGCTATCAAGGGCATCGGCATATGGACAGTGAATTATGCTTTGCTACGGGGATTCAATTATCTGGATGGTTCACTACATGGTGATGTTGCCGTCAGGCGTAATCTCCAATATTTGCTCAGCCAGGAAAACAAAGTGAGTGCGGAACAGGCGGAAAAATGGTTGGCAGATTTTTCTCCCTGGAAAGCGTTGGTGGGCGCGCACTTATGGCAACAGCAATCCAGTAGTGGATATTAATACCATCCGAACTTCCTTGTCAGGTGCTTTGACTGGCAAGATAAAATTGAATCAAGGTTTCAGACGGTATCCGGTAGAAAAACGGTGAGTGAAAGGACAGCGCGGACGAAATTGTTCCTTGATGCTTTTCTTGATGAGATTGAACTAGCAGATTGAGGTCATTGGGTATAATAGGCAGAATTTTTATAAGCAAGAGAATGGGCAGTGACAGAAATAGATACAGTGACCGAAAATTTTAGTGATGAATATTGGATGCGTCGGGCAATAGATTTAGCCATGCAAGCACAGGCCAAGGGAGAAATTCCTGTTGGTGCTGTATTGGTAGCTGATAATAAGGTGATAGCTGAGGGATTTAACCACCCAATCACTGACCATGATCCTACCGCCCATGCAGAAATTATTGCGTTACGGCAGGGCGGGAGGCAATTGCAGAATTATCGTTTGTTAAATACGACACTGTATGTCACCTTAGAGCCTTGTGTCATGTGCGCAGGTGCGATGGTACACAGCCGGATACAACGGTTAGTTTATGGTGCCAGCGATATGAAAACGGGAGCGGCAGGCTCATTGATTGATATCTTGCGCCATCCAGGCATGAATCACCAAATTGACATTATCGGCGGTGTTTTGGCGGAAGAGTGCTCCACTATGTTGAGTGCTTTTTTTAAACAACGCAGGGAGCAGCATAAGGCGTTGAAAAAAATGAAAGCTCAGCAACAGGAAATGCCCTAATCAATTAGGGCTTAATGGTTGTTTCAGATTGCGTCGGTGTTTTATTCTCCGACGCTTTTTCGTGAGATTCAACGTTATTGCCTGTTATTTTGTCATTTTCAGCTTGGGGAGGAGTGATAGTAGTATCCGTTGCCACTTCACTCCCTTCCACTTTCTCGCGGTTGGCTTTTGCCCTAAGGTATCCCTCCAGGCTCAAATAGTAACGCCGAATATTTTCAACGTAGCGATAAGCTTCATAGCCACGGGCATAACCATATGTTGTATTGGCGTAATATTTTTTCTTGCTGAGCAAGGGAAGACGCGTTTTAACATCCAGCCAACTGTCTGGATTACTTTTTTGCGCCGCTGTTAACTTACGGGCATCAAGAAGGTGCCCATACCCCATGTTGTAAGCGGCAAGGGCAAACCAAATGCGCTCATCTTCAGGAATGGTTTTTGGCAAACGCTCCATCAGGTAGTTCAGATAAGCCATTCCTCCTTTTACACTCTCTTCTGGATCCAGCCGATCATGAATTCCAGCCCATTCTGCTGTTGGGCGGGTGAGCATCATCAATCCACGAACACCAGTCGGTGAAGTGGCTTGTGGGTCCCAATGTGATTCTTGCCATGCAATGGCCGCCACCAATTGCCAATCAAGCGATCCCGCGTATTGTTGAAAAATTGGCTGATAAGTTGGTAAGAGCTTATTGATGGCACGAATAAATGAAATAGTGTCGAAATAATCGAATGAACCGACATGACTGAAATATTTTTCTTGTAGCCGCGACATAATGCCGTTTTCAGTCAACATACTGAAAAAATCGAGCATGGCAGAGTAGAGACTATAATCACTATCGCGCTTTAGATACCAGGTCAGGGGACTTTCTTCACTGACATCAAAAGCAACGGCCAGATTGGGATGAATACGCTGTTGCAAGGCTAAACTGAGAGAATCGCTGATGGTGTAGTCTATTTTTCCCTCAGAGAGTTGCTCAAGCAGTTGTTGGGTATTTTTGCGCGAGGTTTCTTCCCAGGTTAGCTCAGGATAAGACTTTTCTTTCCACTTTTTCAGTTCGCTTACATGGGCTGAACCTGCCGTGACAATGAGTTTACCTTTTAGATCGCTAAACGAATGTGGTCGTGCCTCCCCTTTGCGATAAACCAGTTGTTGTATGACGGAAGCGTAGGCAGGGCCAGTACGTGTTTGGTCTAGCCTGTCTTTATTGTAGATAAGCCCAGCCGCCAGGAAATCGGCTTTATCGTTTTCCAAGTCGTCAAAAAGTTGCTTAATGTTGGGACGAAACTTAATCACAAGTTTAACTCCCAGATAATCGGCAAACCGCTTGATTAACTCATAGTCGAATCCTGTTGGTTCATTTTTGCTGTTAAGAGAGAGCAGAGGAGAGCTGATAGTACTAACCCGTAGCTCTCCTCGTGCCAGAATTTTGTTTATCTGCTCCTGCTGTTTATTGGGCCAATTGATATTAAGGCCGATGATGGCAGCAGAGAGGAGCGCGATAATTACGATAACAAAATAATTTATCTTTATTTTATTCAAGTAGTTATCTCTTTTCCGAACGATTGAAAACCGTGTGAAGTGCAAGATAATAGCATGGTTAAATTTCCAGTAATCGAGAATTTTGCGTAACAAAAGGGGGATGTGCAACCCTATTAAACCTATTTTGGTATTTTATTGAGTGTATTGTTGGGTGGATAAATCACCACGCAAACGGTTTCGTCGGAGGAAACATTCCTCTATAATGCTTGCAGTTTCCCTGAGGCATCAGTCAGGCTTTGCTTCTAAGATGAGAGAACCTATTATTATGGAAATTCTGCGTGGCTCACCCGCTTTATCGGCATTTCGTATCACTAAGCTCCTTTCCCAGTGTCAAGATCAACATCTCCCTGTTACCGACATTTATGCAGAATATGTGCATTTTGCAGAAGTTAATGCCCCAATCACGGACGATGAGCGAGAGAAATTAAATCAGCTATTAAAATATGGCCCCTCTTTGGCTGAACTTGAGCCTAAAGGACACCTCATATTAGTCACTCCGCGTCCTGGCACGATATCCCCTTGGTCATCGAAAGCGACAGACATTGCCCACAATTGTGGACTGAAGCAGATTGTCCGTTTAGAAAGAGGAATTGCCTATTATATTCAGAGTATTGGCATGGATGACGGGCAATGGCAAACGTTGTCGGCCTTATTGCACGATCGTATGATGGAAAGTGTGTTCACTCAGTTTGAACAAGCCGAAGTTCTGTTTTCTCATCAGCAACCTGCGCCGTTAAAACAGATTGATATCTTACAATCAGGGCGGGCAGCACTGGAATCGGCAAATATTGAATTAGGGCTGGCTCTGGCTACCGATGAAATTGATTATCTGATGCAAGCTTTTCAGGCGTTGGGACGCAATCCAACGGATGTTGAGCTGTATATGTTTGCCCAGGCAAATTCTGAGCATTGTCGCCACAAAATTTTCAATGCAGATTGGGTTATTGATGGTCAGGCTCAACCCAAGTCTTTGTTCAAAATGATCAAAAACACGTTTGAGCAGACGCCGGATTACGTGCTTTCTGCTTATAAAGATAACGCAGCGGTTATGGAAGGCTCTGATGTTGGCCGCTTTTTCCCTGACTCCACCGGTGTTTATGACTACCATCAAGAGCCCGCCCATATCTTAATGAAAGTGGAAACTCATAACCATCCAACCGCGATTTCGCCTTGGCCTGGTGCAGCGACGGGTTCAGGTGGTGAAATTCGTGATGAAGGCGCAACTGGACGGGGAGCCAAACCGAAAGCCGGGCTGGTCGGTTTTTCAGTTTCAAACTTGAGAATTCCTGGGTTTGAACAACCGTGGGAAGAAGATTTTGGTAAACCTGATCGCATTGTCAGTGCGTTGGATATCATGCTGGAAGGCCCATTAGGCGGTGCAGCGTTTAATAATGAATTTGGGCGTCCGGCATTGGCTGGGTATTTCAGAACCTATGAAGAAAAAGTCTGTTCCCATAACGGTACAGAATTGCGTGGTTATCACAAGCCCATCATGTTGGCAGGCGGGATCGGCAATATCCGTGAAGAACATGTCCAGAAAGGGGATATTTCGGTCGGCGCAAAATTGATTGTGTTGGGTGGACCAAGCATGAATATCGGTTTAGGGGGCGGTGCGGCATCTTCAATGACATCCGGTCAGTCTGATGCTGACTTGGATTTTGCCTCTGTGCAGCGTGACAATGCGGAGATGGAGCGTCGTTGCCAGGAAGTTATCGACAGTTGCTGGCAATTGGGGGATAAGAATCCGATTTTATTTATCCATGACGTTGGCGCCGGTGGTTTGTCAAATGCCATGCCTGAATTAGTCAATGATGGCGGTCGAGGCGGGTGTTTTGAGTTACGCAATATTCTTAACGATGAACCCGGCATGAGCCCATTGCAGTTATGGTGCAATGAATCCCAGGAACGTTATGTTTTGGCGGTAGCACCAGAGCAGTTAGCCCTGTTTGAAGAAATATGCCGTCGTGAACGTGCTCCTTATGCCGTGATTGGGGAAGCAACGGAAGAGCGACATTTGCTATTGAATGACAACCATTTTGATAATCAGCCAATCGATATGCCGTTAGATATCTTGCTCGGTAAGACGCCAAAGATGGTGAAAAATGTGCAGGTCTTGCAAGCTCAAGGGCAAAGTGTGGATCGCAAGGGTATTGATCTCACAGAAGCGGTAAAACGTGTCTTGCATTTGCCTGCCGTAGCGGAAAAAACATTCCTGATTACGATTGGAGATCGCTCCATCACTGGTATGGTTGCCCGTGACCAAATGGTTGGCCCTTGGCAAATTCCAGTCGCAGATTGTGCTGTTACGACCGCCAGTTTGGACAGTTATTATGGCGAAGCCATGTCAATGGGTGAGCGAGCGCCGATTGCATTATTGGACTTTGCGGCATCGGCGCGTATGGCGGTGGGTGAAGCTCTGACCAATATCGCCTGCGCCTATGTCCAGGATCTGAAACGCGTGAAGTTATCAGCTAACTGGATGTCGGCATCAGGTCATACTGGTGAAGATGCGGGTTTGTATGCCGCCGTCAAGGCAGTGGGTGAGGAGTTGTGCCCTGCATTGGGGTTGACCATTCCCGTTGGCAAGGATTCGATGTCAATGAAAACCCGCTGGCGTCAAAATGGGGAAGAGCGTGAAATGACTTCACCACTTTCATTGGTTATCAGTGCCTTCGCACGAGTAGAAGATGTGCGCCGTACCGTGACGCCAGAGCTATCTACTGAAGATGACAATGCGTTGCTGCTGATCGATCTGGGTAAAGGGCAAAATGCGCTGGGTGGAACAGCATTGGCGCAGGTTTATCGCCAACTGGGGGATAAAACCGCAGATGTTCGCAACGTCGAGCAATTAGCGGGCTTCTTTAATGCGATCCAGCATTTGATTTCAGAACAAAAATTACTGGCTTACCATGATCGTTCGGATGGTGGGCTATTAGTGACATTAGCTGAAATGGCTTTTGCCGGCCACTGCGGTTTACACGCCGATATCAGTGCATTTGATGAAGATATCCTGGCCGCATTATTTAATGAAGAACTGGGTGCGGTGATCCAAATTCGTGAGACTGACAGAGAGCAGATTGAGAACCTGTTGGCAGATTATGGATTAAATGAATGTGTGCACTATCTGGGTAAGGCCCTGGCGGGCGATGATTTTGTGATTTCCAGTGGCAATATGGAAGTTTATCGTCAGAAGCGCAGCACATTGCGCTTATGGTGGGCAGAAACAACGTGGCAAATGCAGCGTCTGCGTGATAACCCAGAGTGCGCAGATCAAGAACATCAGACAAAACAGGATGTGGATGATCCGGGCTTAAATGTGAAATTAACCTTCAACCCTGCGGAAGATATCGCTGCTTGCTATATTGCAAAACAAGTGCGCCCGCGCGTTGCTGTATTGCGTGAACAGGGAGTTAACTCCCATGTTGAGATGGCGGCGGCATTCCACCGGGCAGGCTTTGAGGCGGTGGATGTTCATATGAGTGACTTATTGGCGGGGCGGATCACATTAGATCAATTCCAAACATTGGTTGCCTGTGGTGGCTTCTCATATGGGGATGTGCTTGGCGCGGGTGAAGGTTGGGCGAAGTCCATTCTGTTTAATCCACGGGTACGTGATGATTTTGCGAGTTTCTTCGCAAGGCCGGATACCTTAGCACTTGGCGTATGTAACGGGTGTCAAATGATGTCTAACTTGCATGAATTGATCCCTGGCACAAAACACTGGCCGCGCTTTGTCCGTAACCGTTCAGAACGCTATGAAGCCCGCTTTAGCTTAGTGGAAGTAGCAAACAGCCCTTCATTGTTCCTGAAAGATATGGCCGGTTCTCGCTTGCCGATCGCAGTGGCTCATGGTGAAGGGCAGGTGGAGTTCAGAGACGACCTGAGTTTGATGGAACTTGAAAAGCATCAGCAAGTCGCATTGCGTTTTGTGGATAACTACGGTTCAGTGACAGAAAACTATCCGGCAAACCCGAATGGTTCGGTGAAAGGCATTACTTCTGTGACCAGCCTCGACGGCAGAGTCACCGTGATGATGCCTCATCCTGAAAGAGTATACCGCACAGTTAGCAACTCCTGGCATCCTAAGGAATGGGGAGAAGATAGTCCGTGGATGCGCATTTTCCGTAATGCACGCAAACAGTTAGGTTAACGGTAAAGGCCCTGAAAATACATCAGGGCCTTTGTTTTTTTATCTGGCGCTTTGGTGTTATTAATCCTTTTCTTTTGCTGTGTCTCCATACCGCGACAAAGGTGTTTTTGGGTGTCTCAAAAAAGAGACATTTAATTGGTTGATATAACTTGGAAAATATTTTTTATGGTGAGGTGTCATAAATAGGCGACACTTATACTGATCAAATATGAATAAATACCGATAAGAAAATGCAATAAATCTATATTTTTATTTATTTTCAATAATATCAAATGATTAAAAATAATTTTGTAAGTTGGCATGTAATGTGCATAATACAGGGCAGTTGCTCATTCAACTTTTTTATGTCGGCCCGCAATTGGGTGGAAACATGCCACATAAAGCCCGGAATGACGCCAAAGTAAGGTGCCTACCGTCCAACTTAATGATACTCGCCTTCAGGCCTTATCAAACACAGGACGACACGTGGAGTGAGGCACCGCCTACATGTTCACATGAAGGATCCTCGCTGGCGGGATGGTAAAAAAATTACTATCCCGCCATCATTATTATTGCAGCCCACCCTGTTTATGTATGCATCCGCATCGCTTTCAATGACTCATTGTTTCAATTATCTGCCGTTTTCAACTATTATTTTGACCATTTTCAATAAGAGAAAAGTCACTGTAGCATCAATATCATTACAGGTTATGAGATGATTTCTTTGAAAAAATGGCGTTTATTTCCACGTTCATTGCGCCAGTTGGTTGTTATGGCTTTCTGGTTGGTGTTATTGCCACTCTTGGTTTTGGCTTATCAGGCTTATCAAAGTCTTGATCAGCTGAGTACCCAGGCTGCTGAGATTAATCGTTCAACGCTGGTGGATGCCCGCCGTAGCGAAGCGATGGTTGGCGTCGCCCTTGAGATGGAGCGTAGTTACCGCCAATATTGTGTATTAGGCGATAGTCGGCTAGAAAAGCTTTATCAACGCCAATATCGGCAGTACATGAATATGCTTGGTAATCAGATGGCGATGTTAGCTAATGCGGAGTATACGAAGAAATTCAATGAATTACTGTCGGGCTTGAGCAACATTACTTGTAGTAATGGGGTGCCAGAAGCAACTTCGTCTAAATTACTTGAAGAATTCTCCAGGGCTAATAATCTGTTGGTACAGGAAACCCGTAATATTATTTTTAGCCGTGGTGAACAACTGCAAAAAGATATCGCCGATAAAGGGCAATTTTTCGGTTGGCAGAGCCTTATTTTATTCTTGTTAAGTGCTTTCTTGATAACCTTGTTTACGCGTATGATCATTGGGCCAGTAAAAGGCATTGAACGGATGATCAATCGGCTTGGAGAAGGGCAATCATTGGAAAATCAGATTGATTCCTTTAAAGGACCACGGGAATTGCGATCATTGGCCCAACGCATTATTTGGCTGAGTGAGCGTTTATCCTGGCTTGAGTCTCAGCGTCATGAGTTTTTACGCCATATTTCCCACGAACTGAAAACCCCTCTGGCAAGTATGCGTGAAGGAACAGAGCTATTGGCTGACGAAATTGCTGGGCCTCTGACAGCAGACCAAAGAGAGGTTGTCAGTATTTTGGATAGCAGTAGCAGGCATTTACAGCAGCTCATTGAGCAATTACTGGAATATAACCGTAAATTAGCGGATGGCGCTGCCGAACATCAGATTGTTTCTTTAAAAGAAATTGTGGATGGTGTCGTATTATCACACCAATTGCCGGCGCGGACAAAAAATATTTACACTGAAATTCAATTAGATATGGATTATTGTTGGGCAGAGCCTGGTTTATTAACACGGGTGATTGATAATCTCTATTCCAATGCAGTGCACTATGGCGCTGAATCCGGTAACATTTGGATTGCGAGTCGGCAAGTGGGGAAAAACCTTCAAATTGACATTGCCAATACAGGAACGCCTATCCCAGAGTTAGAGAAAAGTATGATCTTCGAACCATTTTACCAAGGAAAACTTCAACGAAAAGGTGCAGTTAAAGGAAGCGGCCTTGGTTTGAGCATCGCGCAAGATTGCATTAAACAAATGCAGGGGGAGCTTTGCCTGGTAGAATCCGAATTTGCTGATGTATGTTTTCGAATTGAACTGCCATTAACCGCAGAGAATGACTAAATAATATGTATAACAGGTTTACTTACCGCTTTATGACGGAGACGGAACAGCAAAATATTGTGACTAACCCAATGAAAAAAAGGGTTGTCAGGCCATCTATCTTGGCACGTGCTTCGACCCTGCGCTTGCGGGCGATATTGTTATTGTGCGTTCCTTATTTGCTGGCAGGATGCGTTAAAACGGGTGGATCAGACAATTTGACAACCCTGGCGCAGTCTATCCTGCCAGAACAAAATGTCACCGATTATCGTCTTAAGGATTGTGATGCAATCTGGGATATCACGAAGCCTGCGGCGATGGAAAACGGGCTTTATTGGTTGAGATTTATCGATTGTACGGATCGGTTGTCTTCGGCAGAAGCTCGTGAGACAGCGAAACGTTTTGCCCCAGAGACGCCGACTGATTGGCATCAAGTGCTTAAGCAAAGTATTTTAATTGGCAGGGCAACTTCTGTATTAGCTGAACGCAGGAAAACGGTGGAAAATTTTAATCAGTATAGCGCCCAATTCCCTATCGCTTTACGGCCATTACTCCAATTGTGGCGTGAGCAGCAATATCTGAAAATTAATCTTGCTGAAGAAAGAGCCAAATTCCAGCGTTTCCAGTCTGACAGTGATAACAAAATTGATCATCTGAAAGAAACACGAGCACGTTTAGAATATGAGCTTCATTCAATGTCCCGCAAACTGGAAAATCTGACCGATATTGAACGCCAACTTTCCTCCCGTAAACAAGAACAAAGTAGTGTTGCTACTCCTAATACGAACACGTCACCGGATGATAAAGCAGAACTGAAAGAGAAACCCGCCACAAACGCGGAAGCCAATCCTTCAGAAGAAAAATCAGAAGAAAAAGGAGCTGAATAATAATGACAGTACGCAATTCCGCCCATCTTCTTTTAGTTGATGATGATCCCGGCTTGTTAAAACTATTGGGAATGCGTTTGACCAGTGAAGGCTTTCGTGTCACGACCGCAGAGAGTGGTCATGAAGCGTTACGTATACTGGCGAGAGAAAAAGTAGATTTAGTGATCAGTGACTTACGCATGGATGAAATGGATGGTATGGCACTGTTTGCCGAGATCCAGAAACAGCATCCCGGTATGCCTGTCATTATTCTGACTGCACATGGTTCTATTCCTGATGCGGTGGCAGCAACGCAGCAAGGGGTATTTAGTTTTCTGACCAAGCCTGTTGATCGTGACGCACTTTATAAAGCCATTGATGATGCACTGGAACTCTCAACGCCAGCCATTGATGGGCAATGGAGCGAAAAAATCGTCACCCGAAGCCCTTTGATGTTGCGTTTATTGGAACAGGCAAAGATGGTGGCTCAATCCGATGTGCGTGTTCTGATTAACGGGCAAAGTGGAACCGGTAAAGAGGTATTGGCTCAAGCTATTCATCGGGCAAGTCCCAGAGTGAAGAAGCCTTTTATTGCTATTAACTGTGGAGCTTTGCCTGAGCAATTACTTGAATCTGAATTATTTGGTCATGCCAAAGGCGCGTTTACGGGGGCCGTCAGCAGTCGGGAAGGGTTATTTTTAGCGGCGCAAGGAGGAACATTATTCCTTGATGAGATTGGTGATATGCCGATGGCGCTGCAAGTTAAGCTTTTGCGAGTGCTACAGGAACGCAAGATTCGCCCATTGGGGAGTAATCGGGATATCGACATTGATGTCAGAATTATTTCTGCAACCCACCGTGATCTGCCTAAAGCCATGCAACGTAATGAGTTTCGGGAAGATCTCTATTATCGATTGAACGTTGTTAATTTGAAAATTCCTGCCTTAAACGAACGCGCTGAAGATATTCCTCTATTGGCTAATCATCTGTTACGTGACGCTGCCAAACGCCATAAGCCTTTTGTTCGCAGTTTTTCCACTACGGCCATGAAATGCCTGATGGCAGCAAGTTGGCCGGGCAATGTTCGTCAATTGGTTAATGTCATCGAACAGTGTGTGGCATTGACGATGGCTCCGGTCATTAGTGATGCTCTGGTTACTCAGGCATTGGAAGGGGAAAATACGGCATTGCCGACGTTCGTGGAAGCCCGTGGACAGTTTGAACTGAATTACCTGCGTAAATTGTTGCAGATAACCAAAGGTAATGTGACCCATGCTGCCCGTATGGCAGGGCGTAACCGGACCGAATTTTATAAATTGCTGGCACGCCACGAGCTGGATGCTAACGATTTTAAGGAATAACTTTTCTGCTACCGCAAAAATTCTTACACTGGATAGAAATAAATTGCTTTGCTGCTAAAACCCAGTAAAGCAGATAGATGATTTATGGCCCAGGAGAGCCGCATTCTATGAGTCGTACTCTTAATATCGCTCTTGCCCAGTTAAATTGGTTGGTAGGAGACATTGAAGGCAACAGCGAACGTATGTTGCAGACAGTTCGGGAGCAGCAGGCAAAAGGCGCTGATCTGGTTATGTTTTCTGAGCTGGCGCTGTCTGGCTATTTTCCTGAAGATTTGTTATTCCGTTCTGATTTACATCAGCGTTGCCATGAACAATTGGTACGTTTGCAACAAGCAAGCGCTCAGGTTGGTATCTTGGTAGGGCATCCGTGGCAACAGGATGGCAAACTTTACAACGCACTTTCCCTGTTTTGGCGAGGGGAAATTGTGGCTCGTTACTTCAAACAGTTATTGCCAAACTATGGCGTTTTTGATGAAGAGCGTTATTTCGACGCGGGTGATCAAAACTGTGTTATCCCATTCAAGGGTTATAACCTTGGTTTGTTGATTTGTGAAGATTTGTGGTTTGATGCCCCCATTGATGCCTTGAAACAGGCGGGGGCAGAAATCGTCTTGTCGATTAATGCTTCTCCTTATAATCGTGAAAAACCGAATATCCGTGGTACATTAATTAAGTCCCACTGCCAGCGTACTCATTTGCCAATTATTTATCTTAATCAGGTGGGTGGGCAAGATCAGCTCATCTTTGATGGTTGTTCTAAGGTCTTTGATGCTAATGGTGAAATCACCCATCGCATGGCGGCATTTGACGAACAGGTTGAGCAATGTCGTTTCAATGAGATGAACATTGAACCCATGGCAAATCCGATCCCTCAATTGCCACCTCTGGCGCAAATTTATAAGGCGCTGGTGCTGTCTGTACGTGATTATGTGCAAAAAAACGGTTTTAAAGGTGCTTTGCTTGGTTTGTCAGGCGGAATTGATTCAGGGTTGACATTGGCGATTGCCGTGGATGCTTTAGGTAAAGATCACGTGCAGGCGGTCATGATGCCATTCCGCTATACCTCAGAAATGAGTATCCACGATGCCAGAGAACAAGCCAAATTGCTGGGGGTTGAATTTGACGTTGTTTCCATCGAACCCATGTTTGATGCGTTTATGGCACAGCTTGAACCCATGTTTGCGGGAACAGAAAAAGATACGACAGAAGAGAATTTACAGGCACGTTGCCGCGCAGTGATTTTAATGGCAATGTCTAACAAGCGTCGTCGCCTGGTATTGACTACCAGTAACAAAAGTGAATCGGCAGTGGGGTACTCAACCCTGTACGGCGATATGGCGGGTGGCTTTAATGCTTTGAAAGATGTTCCTAAAACGATGGTATTTGCATTGGCTAAATATCGTAATACCGTATCTCCGGCTATTCCTCAGCGTGTGATTGATCGTCCACCGTCAGCGGAGTTAGCACCAAATCAACTGGATCAGGACAGCCTTCCTCCCTATGACATTCTGGATGCGATTCTTGAAGGGTATGTTGAAAAAGATAAATCAGTGGCTGATCTGGTATTTGAAGGCTTCGATGAAGCCATTGTGCGCAAGGTGATCCGACTGGTTGACATCAATGAATATAAACGTCGTCAGGCACCGATTGGCCCACGCATTACGCAGCGTGATTTTGGTAAAGATCGGCGCTACCCGATTACTTCCGGTTTCGGACGTAAGAATTGGTAATTACAGGAAAACTTCATGAAAAAGATTGATGCAATTATCAAACCCTTCAAGCTGGATGATGTGCGTGAAGCTCTGGCAGAAGTGGGTATCACTGGTATGACGGTGACAGAAGTGAAAGGATTTGGCCGTCAGAAAGGGCATACTGAACTGTATCGCGGCGCAGAATATATGGTGGATTTTCTGCCAAAGGTAAAAATAGAAATTGTCGTACCGGATGATATTGTTGATACCTGCGTCGAAACAATCATGCAGGTTGCACAAACAGGCAAAATTGGTGATGGCAAAATTTTTGTTTTCGATGTTGCCCGTGTTGTGCGTATCCGTACCGGTGAGCAGGACGAAGAAGCGATTTAATCAAGCCACTAAAATCATCTGAAAAAAGTGATAACGGCAATATTATCGGTTAGCCCACACCCATAATGGGAGATGACGTGCGGAGATGTCCGATTTTCAATCCGTTATCACTTATCTTATATTGTACAGAACTTATTATTTCTTATCTGCTGCGATACGATCACGAACGTGTTGAGCACGCTCCTGTGAAGGGGGGTGTGAATCAAACATGCTGGTTTCACCGCTGCCCAATTTAGCCAGTTTCTCGAAGCCGGTTGCTAAACCTTCAGTTTTGATATTACGTTTTTTCATCAGATCATAAGAGAAGTCATCAGCCTGACTTTCCTGATGCTGCGAGAACTGCGAGCTGATCAGTTTTTCACCCAGTGCTGCAAGCTGAGAATCGCTCAGTTGCGCGGCTACGCCACCGGCTGATGCAGCTGCGGTACGTGCAGCAACTGTAGCATAAGCAACCTGCATTGCTTTACGGGTGTGGCCCAGTGCAACGTGCCCCATTTCATGGCCCAGAACGCCTTCTACTTCATTGTTGTTCATCATGTCCATCAGGCCGCTGTATACACGCACACAACCGTTAGCCATTGCCCATGCATTCACATCCTTAGTCAGATAAACTTTATAGTTAACCGATGTACCGTTAACTTCGTTACCTAATGCTTTGGCGATTTTGTTCAGACGCTTAGTATATTGGCTGGATGCTGGTGCAATTTTATTCTGTGCATCCATATCCTTACATGCTTGGTCAGATAACTGTTTGACATCAGAATCACTTAGTGTTGCCGCCTGGAATAATTGCATTCCAGAATGAGCCAGCATTCCCTGATCAATATTCTTACAACCTGTCAGAAGTGCAGCAGAAACAGCGACTGCAACAAGAGCTTTAATTTTCATAATATTGTTTTTCCTTTGCAATACATGCAACTATAGTTTTTTAAAAGCGTTAAAAGACTATGAATTTTGCTAAAAATAACAATAGGAATAAACGCTAATATTTATGATTATGTGAATGCGGTAACATTTTTTAAAAATAATTAAATCATAAACAAAATAATTAAATCATAAACAAAATAATTTAGTTTAATTTTTTTTACTAAAGTGGCTTTTCGTTTATTTAAATGAGTTCTCAAAATGCCAGCTTGCTTTCTCTTACCGACGACGCTCATTGTCGAAACAAAATTGTTCCCATTGAGGAAGGAAAATCGGAAAAAGTCTTTGATATAAAAGAAAATTTCAAATAACTTGTCCATAACCTGCTCCTTTTTAGATCGGTATTTTATTGGTCTAAGATACTGATCTTGGAACAGGCTTTTAGTTCAATTTCCTATCCAGAATTCGGGTGTATTGGGTAAACCGTACTAAATGACTTTATGTGGACCAAAACATTCGTAATGGATATATTGTTCATCAATGCCCATTGCCAGCAACTGCTTGGCGATATGTTGCATGAAAGCCACTGGCCCACAGAAATAGAATTGCATCCCTGCCACCGCTATTGCATCCTTCACGAGAGAGAGATCCATAAGTTCGGTGTGTTGGTAATGTATGCCTTTCTGATCTCTCTCTCTGGGTTCACGATACCAAACTTGTGAATACAAATTAGGCATAGACTGGGAAATTTCATTCACTTTATTTGCAAAAGCATGATAGCCGCCATGTTCTGCGGCGTGGAACCAATTTACTGAGCCAATATGATGCTGGTTATGCAGCGATTGCAGCATACTCATCATCGGTGTCAAACCAACCCCGGCAGAAATCAACGTAACTGGCGTATCAGATTGCACATCAAGGAAGAAATCACCGTATGGTGCTGCCAGCATCACAATATCCCCTTCCTGTACCTTATCGTGCAGGTAGTTTGAAATTTTGCCTTGAGGTTCACGCTTGATGGCAATTTGATAACTGGTTCCATTTGGGGCGGCGGTCAGCGAATATTGGCGGATTTCACGGTTTTCAAGTGCTGGATCTTCTATATAGATCGCCAAATATTGCCCTGGTTTGTAATCCATGACCTTGCCACCATCAACAGGTACAAATTCAAAGCTAGTGATGACATCACTTTGTGGTTGTTTCCGGCTAACACGAAACTGACGCAGATCACGCCAACCACCTTCCAGGGATTCACCACTTTGATAAATTTCCTCTTCACGATTGATAAAGACATTAGCTAATACGTTGTAGGCTTTTCCCCAGGCGCTGAGAACTTCGTCACCGGGATGAAACATTTCATCAATCGTTGCCAGCAGGTGCTTACCTACAATTTGATAATGCTCAGGTTGAATACTGAGGCTGGCATGTTTATGGGCGATTTTTTCTACGGCAGGTAAGAGTGCTGACAGATTATCGATATTGCCAGCATAAGCGCAAAGGGCATTGAAAAGTGCTTCACGCTGATCACCGTTGATCTGGTGACTCATATTAAAAATATCTTTTAATTCAGGATTATGCTTGAACATACGTTCGTAAAAATGCGCAGTTAGCTTAGGGCCTGTAGAAACAATTAATGGAATGGTCGATTTGATGGTTGCGATAACTTGGCTATCTAGCATGGGGATCTCCTGAATTTTTCTCACATAAAGCTGAAATCTATAAGTTGTATTTTAAATGCAACTTATAGGATTTGGGAATATCTCACATTGAGAAAAGGAAATTATCTCACCTTAAGTCAAAAAAATAGAATTTTAATCACAATGAATCGGGGCCAGGATCACAAATATCAGTAATAAATCCGTAATCATTAGCGAAACAGTAGGTTATTTAGCTGCTAATGGGCTGTCAGGGTGCAATGCAAACGTTTGCGTAATTTATTTTGTCAAGACTATCTCATTCGATAAAAAGAGTTTACACTGTGTGCCATTCTGGCCCTCAGGGGTATTTTTTTAGAGATGTAGCTGAGTCAGGAGAACCAAATGTTAAAGCGTGAAATGAATATTGCGAATTACGATCCCGAACTGTGGCAAGCGATGGAACAGGAAGTTTGTCGTCAAGAAGAACACATTGAATTGATTGCTTCTGAAAACTACACCAGCCCAAGAGTCATGCAGGCACAAGGCTCTCAGCTTACTAACAAGTATGCGGAAGGTTATCCGGGTAAACGTTACTACGGTGGCTGTGAGTATGTCGATGTAGTTGAACAGCTTGCAATTGACCGCGCAAAAGCGCTGTTTGGTGCAGATTATGCTAATGTCCAGCCACACTCTGGTTCTCAGGCAAATGCTGCGGTGTATATGACACTGCTAAAACCCGGCGATACGGTTTTAGGGATGAATCTGGCGCATGGTGGCCATCTGACTCACGGCTCTCCAGTTAACTTCTCTGGTAAACTTTATAACATCGTGCCTTATGGTATTGATGAAAATGGCAAAATTGATTACGACGATATTCGTAATCAAGCGCAAAAACATCAGCCTAAAATGATCATCGGTGGCTTCTCTGCGTATTCTGGCGTTGTCGATTGGGCGAAGATGCGTGAAATTGCGGATGAAATCGGCGCCTATCTGTTCGTTGACATGGCTCACGTAGCAGGTCTGGTTGCCGCAGGGGTTTATCCAAACCCAGTACCTCATGCACACGTTGTGACAACCACAACGCACAAAACATTGGCTGGCCCACGTGGCGGCTTGATTTTGGCGAAAGGTGGCGATGAAGCGTTTTACAAGAAACTGAATTCCTCTGTTTTCCCTGGTTCCCAGGGTGGTCCGTTGATGCACGTTATTGCTGGTAAGGCAGTTGCATTGAAAGAAGCGATGGAGCCTGAATTCAAAGCTTACCAACACCAAGTTGCTAAGAACGCGAAAGTGATGGTAGAAGTATTCCTGCAACGCGGTTACAAAGTGGTTTCTGGAGAAACCGAAAACCATTTGTTCTTGCTGGATCTGGTGGACAAAGACATTACGGGTAAAGATGCTGATGCGGCCTTGGGACGTGCCAATATCACCGTTAACAAAAATAGCGTACCTAATGATCCACGCAGCCCATTCGTCACCTCTGGTATCCGTATCGGAACACCTGCAATTACCCGCCGTGGCTTCAAGGAAGCAGAATCCCGTGAACTGGCTGGCTGGATGTGTGATGTGATGGATAACATCAATGATGAAGCAGCCATTGAAAGTGTTAAGCAAAAAGTATTAGATATCTGCGCAAAATATCCGGTTTACGCATAATTTAAATAAAATGTAGTTTAGTAATAAGCCCGACTCATAACGTTAGTTTTGAGCGGGTTTTTTTATATTAAAAACGGGGGCATTTGGATGGTTGTTCCATCGACATTTTGGTTAAGCCTGAGCTATTTCACCTATTTTTTCTCTTACGGTATATTCTTGCCTTTTTGGTCTGTCTGGTTAAAAGGTGAAGGCATTGATGCCTCAATGATAGGTATCTTGCTAGGTGTTGGAATGGTAGCTCGCTTTGTCGGCAGTCTGGTTATCTCTCCTACGGTAAAAAACCCCGCTAAATTAATTAATGCATTGCGTCTCCTCTCATTATTGGCATTGCTTTTTGCCATTGGCTTTGTATTCGGTAGCCATTGGGCATGGCTTTTCTTTATCATGGTCGGTTTCAACCTATTCTTCTCACCACTAGTCCCCTTATCAGATGCTTTGGCAGGAACATGGCAAAAGCAGTTTACGTTTGATTATGGCAAGGTAAGGGTTTGGGGTTCGATTGCATTTGTTATTAGTTCTTCATTGGCGGGCATATTGATGTCTGCCAATGGGATAAATTTCTCAATCAGCAGTCTGAATTTTGGCTGGAATATATCGTTTGATCGTTTGAATCATTGGATCGGTCACGAGTTATTTGGTACACACCATATCATTCTTGCTTTTTTGCTATTCAGTGTCATAGCCATGTTACTGGGAATGATGTTGAAACCTTCCATCATGCCAGTAGGTAAGATTAAAACTGCCAATACTAATGCTATTTCTTTTAAAGAACTCTTATCTGAAAAATCAGTGTGGCGGTTTTTACTCTGTGTCACTTTATTGCAGGCCGCCCATGCGGGATATTACAGTTTTGGTTCCATTTATTGGGAGCAAGCGGGTTATTCCTCATCAACCATTGGTCATCTCTGGTCCTTGGGCGTAGTGGCTGAAGTTGTTATCTTTACTTTTAGCAAGCAATTATTCCGTCGTTGGAGTGCCCGTAATTTACTCTTATTGTCAGGAATTTGTGGTGTTGTTCGTTGGGGGCTCATGGGAACTTCAACCGAATTACCGGTGTTGATTATTATTCAAATCCTGCATTGTGGGACTTTTACCGTTTGCCATTTGGCCGCGATGCGTTTTATTGGCGCCAGAAAGGAAAACGAAATCATCCGGTTGCAGGCAACTTACTCTGCTTTAGCTATGGGTGGCGGTATTGCCGTCATGAGTATGATTGCTGGATTCATGTATGAGCAGATAGGAAGTGGCATATTTGGGGTGATGGCGCTGGTTGCGTTGCCCGCCCTGTTCCTGAGACCCAAAGTTGAAGCTCATTCACTTTCGCGCTAATAAAAAAACGAAGATAAGAAAAAGGGCACCTGATAGGTGCCCTAAAAACAACATTGCTCAAATTATATTTATTCAATAATAACGCATTAACGTTTCAATGCTTCAGTCAATTCTTCACGCATTTCAGACAGAATGTCTTTAACGATACGTGGGCTACCTGCAACGATATTGCCAGAGTTGACATAGTTATGGCCACCAACGAAATCAGTGACAATACAACCTGATTCACGTACCAACAATTCACCGCCCAGGAAATCCCAAGGTTTTAAGCCAATTTCGAAGAAACCATCTACTCGTCCGGCAGCGACATACGCCATATCCAGTGCCGCAGAACCCGTGCGACGGAAATCTGCGCAGCGATCAAATAATTTACCCAGTACATTCATGTAAGGGATAGTGTGCTGCTTAGCTTTGAATGGAAAACCCGTCGCAAGGATAGTGCCATTCAGATCGCGGGCATTAGTACCACGCAGGCGATAGCCGTTCAATTGAGCGCCTTGACCACGCGTTGCGGTGAACAGTTCATTGCGCATCGGATCGTAAACCACGGACACTTCTGTGCGGCCTTTAATGCGTAAGGCAATGGAAACAGCAAAATGGGGAAGACGTTTAATAAAGTTGGTGGTGCCATCCAGTGGATCGATAACCCATTGGAAGTCATCTTCTTCTCCTATGTGATCACCACTTTCTTCGGTGATAATCGTATGTTTAGGGTAAGATTTACGGATGATGTCAATGATCAGCTTTTCTGCTTCACGATCAACATTGGTAACGAAATCATTATTGCCTTTTTGGCTTGCTTCAACAGCATCAGGAGTTTCGTAGCTTTTGGCAATGTAGTTGCCGGCCTTACGCGCAGCGCGTATAGCGATGTTTAGCATCGGATGCATGGGGTATCTTCCACCAGAATTTTAAAGAACGGGAAATAAATTGGCGCGCATTATAGCAGTAGTTCGTCAAAATGACTAATGCTGTGTTAAGATATTCGGCTCTTATACTGAATTTAAAAGCCGTCATGTTAGAGAATATCCGCATTATTCTGGTAGAAACCTCCCATACGGGGAACATGGGATCAACCGCCAGGGCCATGAAAACAATGGGATTGACCAACCTGTATCTGGTGAATCCGCTTGCCCAACCTGATTCTCACGCTATCGCACTTTCAGCCGGTGCAAGTGATGTTATCGGCAATGCAACGATTGTGAATTCGTTGGATGAAGCATTGGCCGGGTGTGAGTTAGTCATTGGCACCAGTGCCCGTTCCCGAACTCTATCCTGGCCGATGGTTGAGCCACGTGAATGTGGTGAACGTTGTGTCGAAACTGCCAGCCACTCTCCCGTTGCTATTGTCTTTGGCCGTGAACGTGTTGGCTTAACTAACGAAGAGTTGCAAAAGTGTAATTATCACCTTTATATCCCAACTAACCCGGAATATGGTTCGTTGAATTTGGCGATGGCAGTTCAGTTGGTTAGCTATGAAATTCGCATGGCATACCTTGCGGCTCAAGAGCAATTAAAAGAGGTAACGTCTCCAGAGCACGAAGTAGAATATCCACCGGCCGAAGATATGGAGCGTTTTTATCAGCACCTTGAACAGGTATTAAAAGAGTCTGGTTTCATTCGCAAAGCGCATCCGGGCCAGATAATGAATAAATTAAGACGTCTTTATACTCGTGCCCGGCCAGAAACCCAAGAGCTGAATATCCTGCGTGGTATACTGACTTCCATGGAGAAGTGGGATAAAAAATAAATTGATGCAGTTAAAAAATGTACAGTTAAAACTGTGGCAGGAAGTAATAGGAAGTGCCGTTAGAAAATACAATGTAACGGGATAACAGGTAACTGGACAATAGCGGAAAACAGTTGGGAAAGCCGCGGGGATAGGCAAGTGAAAAAGCGAAAGAGCGTCAAATAATAGTTGAGTGAATTACTCGGTTAAATAGTTGACTAAAATACTCAGGAATGCCACAATTTCACCCATATTTCACCACGGAGTTTTTGTTATGAGACTGACATCAAAAGGACGTTATGCGGTAACAGCCATGCTAGATGTGGCGTTGCATTCACAAGAAGGGCCGGTGCCATTAGCCGATATTTCTGAACGTCAGGGTATTTCTCTTTCCTATCTTGAGCAGTTGTTTTCCCGCCTGCGTAAAAATGGTCTGGTTTCTAGCGTCCGTGGTCCAGGTGGCGGCTATTTATTGGGCAGAAATGCCGGTAAAATTTTCGTTGCCGAAGTGATTTCAGCCGTTGATGAATCTGTTGATGCCACTCGTTGTCAGGGGCGAGAAGGTTGTCAAGGCGGCGATCGGTGTTTGACCCATGCCTTGTGGCGTGACCTCAGTGAGCGTATCACCAGCTTCCTGAGTAGCATCAGTTTAGAAGAATTAGTAAATAACCAAGAAGTATTGGATGTTGCTGATCGTCAAGACGGCGATAAGCGCCGTACCCCTGGCCCTAACGGCAGACTTCAAGAGACGATTAACGTTAATCTGCGTGCGTAACTTGCGGCAAATACTTGTGTGGCAATGAAAGTATTAAAAGTGTCTTACGGAGCATGTGAGCAATGAAATTACCCATTTATTTGGACTATTCAGCAACAACACCAGTTGATCCACGTGTTGCTGAAAAGATGATGAACTATTTGACTATTGACGGCGTCTTCGGTAACCCAGCTTCCCGTTCACACCGTTTCGGTTGGCAGGCTGAAGAAGCGGTTGATATCGCACGCAATCAAATTGCTGACTTAGTTGGCGCGGACCCACGTGAAATCGTGTTCACTTCAGGTGCGACAGAATCCGATAACCTGGCAATTAAAGGTGCTGCAAAATTTTATCAGAAGAAAGGCAAGCACATTATCACCAGCAAAACTGAGCATAAAGCGGTTTTAGATACTTGTCGTCAGCTGGAACGCGAAGGTTTTGAGATCACATATCTGGCACCAATGAGCAATGGCCTGATTGATCTGAAAGAGTTGGAAGCGACCCTACGTGCAGACACCATTCTGGTTTCCATCATGCACGTCAACAACGAAATCGGTATTGTTCAGGATATCATGACCATTGGTGAATTATGCCGCAGTCGTGGCATTATTTTTCATGTTGATGCCACCCAAAGTGTTGGTAAATTGCCTGTCGATCTCAGCCTGCTTAAAGTTGACTTGATGTCCTTTTCTGCCCATAAACTTTATGGCCCGATGGGAATTGGTGCACTGTATGTTCGCCGTAAGCCTCGCGTACGTATTGAAGCCCAACAGCATGGTGGTGGTCATGAACGCGGTATGCGTTCAGGTACATTACCTGTTCACCAGATTGTTGGCATGGGTGAAGCTTACCGTATTGCGAAAGAAGAGCTGGAATCAGAAGCAGAACGCCTGCGTGGTTTGCGTCTGCGTTTGTGGAACGGTATCAAAGATATTGAAGAAGTTTACCTGAATGGTGATTTGGAGCAGGGAGCGCCACACATTCTGAATGTCAGCTTCAACTATGTTGAAGGTGAATCATTGATGATGTCATTGAAAGATCTGGCAGTATCTTCTGGCTCGGCATGTACTTCAGCGAGTCTGGAGCCTTCCTATGTCCTGCGTGCACTGGGCATGAATGATGAACTGGCGCACAGTTCTATTCGTTTCTCTTTGGGGCGTTTTACCACAGAAGAAGAAATAGACTATGCAATCAAGTTGATTCACAACGCGATTGGTCACTTGCGTGATCTTTCTCCATTGTGGGAAATGTTCAAGCAGGGTGTGGATCTTAGCACCATCGAATGGTCTCATCATTAATCAGACGGTTTCAGGAGTAACGATATGGCTTACAGCGACAAAGTAATTGATCACTATGAAAACCCACGTAATGTTGGTTCATTTGATAACGAAGATCCGACAGTGGGTAGTGGCATGGTAGGGGCACCCGCTTGCGGTGACGTCATGCGACTGCAAATCAAAGTCAACGATGAAGGTATCATTGAGGACGCACGTTTCAAAACCTATGGCTGCGGTTCGGCCATTGCATCCAGTTCTTTGGTAACAGAATGGATGAAAGGTAAATCATTGGAACAGGCTGAGGCAATTAAAAACACGCAAATTGCTGAAGAGTTAGAGCTGCCGCCAGTAAAAATCCATTGCTCGATTCTGGCAGAAGATGCTATCAAAGCGGCTATTGCTGATTACAAGAGCAAGCGCCAGTCCAAATAATTTTTTCGCAAAAAGAACATAATTCTGGTGGATATTGCAGCAATATCCACCTTTACTAGTTTTAAAGTGAGGTGTTGTATGTCAATTTCCCTGACAGAAAGTGCAGCCCAACGTATTTTGGCTTTTCTTACCCATCGAGGAAAAGGTGTCGGGTTGCGCTTGGGAGTGAGAACATCTGGCTGCTCTGGTATGGCATATGTGATTGAATTTGCTGATGCAATAAATGAAGAAGATCAGATTTTTGAAGATAAGGGCGTGAAAGTTATCGTTGACGGAAAAAGCGTCATTTATCTTGATGGTACTGAGTTGGATTTCGTTAAAGAAGGTCTGAATGAAGGCTTTAAATTCAACAACCCCAATGTTTCCAGCGAATGCGGTTGTGGAGAAAGTTTCCACGTTTAACTCCATTTTTTGACCCGCATTTTGCGAAACTAAGAGTAACTTATGGACTATTTTACTTTATTTGGGCTGCCTGCACGTTATGCGATTGATTGCGAACAGTTGGCGACCCGTTATCAGGAATTGCAACGCCAGTTTCATCCTGATCGTTTTGCCAACCAGCCAGAACGTGACAAAACGCTGGCACTCCAACAAGCTGCTACCATTAATGATGGTTATCAGACACTAAAACACCCCCTGAAACGCGCAGAATATATGCTATCTCAGCAAGGGTTTGATCTGTCCAACGAACAGCACACGATGCAGGATACGGTTTTTTTGATGCAGCAGTTGGAATTGCGTGAAGAGCTTGAGGCCATTGAACATCGCGTAGATTCAGAAACAGCATTGAATGATTTTTCCTCTCGCTTACATACAATGATTAAAACACGCAGTGAGCAGATGGAACAGCAAATTAATGCTGCCGAATGGTCAATTGCAGCTGATACCGTCCGTAAGTTACGCTTTCTGGATAAATTGCAACAGCAGGTTGAACAACTGGAAGAGCGGTTATTGGATGATTTTTAGCTGAATCGTATTCTTTAGCATGATTTTTGGCTGAATGAATTTCAGTTGAATAAATTTCGGCTGATATAGATTTATAGGGGCACATATGGCTTTATTACAAATCAGCGAACCGGGTTTATCTGCCGCACCGCACCAGCGCCGGCTGGCTGCGGGGATTGATCTTGGTACAACTCACTCTCTGGTTGCGACCGTCCGTAGCGGTCAGGCGGAAACATTGGCAGACAGTGATAACCGTCACCTACTTCCTTCTGTTGTACAGTATCGTAAAGAAGAGATTCAAGTTGGTTGGCAGGCGCGTCAACAGGCTGCGTCTGATCCTGCCAATACAATCAGTTCAGTCAAGCGGATGATGGGACGCTCTTTGGCTGACGTTCAACAGCGTTACCCTAACCTGCCATATCAACTTCAGGCTAGTGAAAATGGTTTGCCATTGATCAATACTGTGGCGGGGTTGGTAGATCCTATTCAGGTTTCTTCTGAGATATTGAAATCGTTGGTGCAACGGGCAGAAGAAACCTTGGATGGTAAACTTGATGGTGTTGTGATCACCGTGCCTGCTTATTTCGACGATGCTCAGCGTCAGGGCACTAAAGATGCAGCTCGTTTAGCGGGCTTGCATGTTCTGCGTCTCTTGAATGAACCTACTGCGGCAGCCATTGCTTATGGTCTTGATTCCGGTCAGGAGGGGATAATCGCTGTTTACGATCTTGGTGGTGGAACATTTGATGTCTCTATTCTTCGCCTTAGCCGAGGCGTGTTTGAAGTGCTGGCAACGGGGGGAGATACCGCTCTTGGTGGTGACGATTTTGATTCGTTGTTAGCAAATTGGATACGTGAGCAGGCTGGGATCAGCGATAACGGCCACGGATTACAGCGTCAATTACTGGATGTTGCTACCCAAACCAAAATTGCCTTGAGTGAGGCAGATAGAGTGGAAATCGATATTGCTAACTGGCAGGGCAGCATTACCCGTAGCGAATTTAACGAATTGATTGCCGCTTTGGTCAAACGCACATTACTCTCCTGCCGTCGGGCGCTGAAAGATGCAGGTGTAACGATTGACGAGGTTTTGCAGGTCGTCATGGTTGGTGGTTCAACGCGCGTGCCGTTAGTACGCAGCATGGTGGGAGAATTCTTTGACCGCGAACCATTAACGTCTATCGATCCAGACAAGGTTGTCGCAGTGGGTGCTGCAATTCAGGCCGATATTCTGGTGGGTAACAAACCAGATAGCGAAATGCTGCTACTTGATGTTATCCCGCTGTCACTTGGTTTGGAGACAATGGGAGGGCTGGTTGAAAAAGTCATTCCACGTAATACCACCATTCCCGTTGCCAAAGCGCAAGAATTTACCACTTTTAAAGATGGTCAAAGTGCGATGAGCATTCATGTGGTGCAGGGCGAGAGGGAACTGGTCAGTGATTGCCGTTCACTGGCGCGTTTCACACTGCGTGGTCTTCCGCCATTACCGGCTGGTGGTGCACACATTCGTGTAACCTTTCAGGTTGATGCCGATGGCCTGTTGAGTGTCAGTGCATTAGAAAAATCCACGGGTGTTGAAGCTTCCATTCAGGTGAAACCTTCCTATGGTTTATCGGATGAAGAAATTGCCCATATGCTCAAAGATTCTATGTCTAATGCACAGGAAGATGTTCAGGCACGCAAATTAGCTGAACAGAAAGTAGAAGCGGCTCGAATGCTGGAAAGTTTAACCAGTGCATTGGAAAAAGATGCGGATTTGCTGAGCCAAGAAGAGTTGGCTGCTATTGATTCTGCTGCACATGTATTAATTGAAAGTGCTCAGGGAATCTCCCCTGAGGCAATTGAAAGTGCAATAAAACAATTGGACAAGCAAACGCAAGAATTTGCAGCACGCCGTATGGACACATCAATCCGCCGGGCTTTGGCGGGTCATTCTGTGGATGAGATTTAATTATGCCTAAAATTGTATTTTTACCTCATAACGAACTTTGCCCTGAAGGGGTAGTATTGGAAGCGAAGGAAGGCGAATCCATTCTGGATGTTGCATTACGTAATGGCATTGAAATTGAACATGCCTGTGAAAAATCCTGTGCGTGTACCACTTGTCACTGTATTGTCAGGGAAGGCTTTGATTCACTGGAAGAAAGCTCTGAACTGGAAGATGACATGTTGGATAAGGCATGGGGATTGGAGCCAGAAAGCCGCTTAAGCTGCCAGGCCAAAGTTGCCGATGAGGATTTAGTCGTTGAAATCCCCAAATACACCGTTAACCATGCGCGCGAACACTGACAGGAGAACAGAAAATGAAATGGTCTGACAGTCGTGATATTGGCGAAGCACTGTATGATAAATTTCCTGATTTAGATCCAAAAACAGTACGTTTCACCGACATGCATGAATGGATTTGTGAGCTGGAGGGGTTTGATGACGATCCACAGAAATCCAACGAAAAAATACTGGAAGCTATTTTGTTGGTGTGGCTGGATGAATATGAATAACGTGCAATTTGCCCAAGGCAAAAAATAGCACAATTTCACCGATTCTTGCTCAATGGCTTGGCATAATCTGTATTTAGTGGAAAACTGGCGATGGCCAGTTTTTTTATAAACCCTCACTGTGAAACAGTGAACAAATAAGATAAGAAGTGAGAAAAAATGACAAAACAAATCATGCCTATAACACTGTCTTATGAGCCAGCTAACGCTTGCTGGGGTGAAAAAGCACTAATTAGCTCAAATGAGCAAGGGATCACGATCCATTTGAAAGGCAATGGCAAGCTGGGCGCAATTCAACGTGCCGGGCGTAAAATTGACGGGCAAGGAATTCGCAATATTGCTTTAGTGGGTGATGGCTGGGATCTGGAAAAAAGTTGGTCATTTTGGCTAGGCTTTCGTTCACCTAAAGGATTGCGCACAATTGAATGGCCACAACTCCCTGCGACGGAAAAACAGGAGCTAGAAAGACGGATCAAATTCGTCGATTGGGTGCGTGATACCATCAACCTTCCGGCAGAAGATTTGGGACCGGAACAGCTTGCCCAGAGAGCTATTGATTTATTGCGCGGGGTAGCGGGTGATGCCGTTAGTTATCGTATCATCAAAGGGAATGAGTTGCGTGAACAGGGATATGCGGGGGTATATACCGTTGGCCGTGGCTCTTCTCGTGATCCTGTGTTCCTGACATTAGATTTCAATCCAACAAAAGATGCAAAAGCACCTGTCTTTGCCTGCCTGGTTGGTAAAGGCATTACCTTCGATTCCGGTGGATACAGCCTCAAGCCTTCTAATTTCATGGATTCTATGAAATCAGATATGGGCGGTTCAGCGACATTAACGGGAGCACTGGCTCTGGCAATCAGTCGTGGCTTAAAACATCGTGTAAAACTGTTCCTGAGTATCGCAGATAATATGGTGAGTGGTAATGCGTTCAAATTGGGCGATATCATTCACTACCGCAATGGTAAAACGGTTGAAGTGATGAACACAGATGCAGAAGGGCGTCTGGTTCTGGCTGATGGTTTGATTGATGCCAGTGTAGAAAAAGCGCAACTTATTATTGATGCTGCCACCTTGACTGGCGCAGCGAAAACAGCAGTAGGCAATGATTACCACTCAATATTAAGTTTTGATGATCAACTGGTATCTGATTTAATGGCAGCGGCCAATAATGAAAATGAATTGTTCTGGCGCTTGCCGCTGGCTGAATTCCATCGTAGCCAGCTGCCATCTAACTTTGCTGATTTGAACAACATTGCGTCACCGGCACATTCGGCAGGAGCAAGTACCGCAGCCGCATTCTTGTCGCACTTTGTCGAAAATTACAAAAAAGGTTGGATACATATTGACTGTTCAGCAATTTACCGTAAATCCTCTGTTGAACAATGGGCTGCGGGTGCAACGGGATATGGTGTACGTACCATTGCCAATTTATTGCTGACAAAAGCGAAATAGGCGAAAACACTTTTCTTAATAGCTCCTCTTATGGAGGAGCTATTGTTGAATTTATCGATGATCTTAACTTCATTCAAACAGTACCGTCGGAGATTTTCATGAGCTTATTAAATGGATCTATCGCTACTGAAATAGAGGTTCCTGGCGGAAGCCTTATTACTCTAAGTCAGCCAGAAAAACCGCCGACTCAGCTTATTGAGTCACTCATTGAATTATTTAAACAATATAAATCTGTTCGACAGGCTTTTTTAATTATGGCCCATGATAAAAATGTGGATGAAAAACCCAATGTATTAATTGGCTTGGAATTCAGTGTGACATTGACAGAAAATGAGATTAATTTGTTGATTCAAGAAGCTGGCGAACTGGCTTGCAAATATCTTGATGAAGAGGAATCTGTCGATTTTTGCCTGCTTGATGAACAAGAAGGGGGGATCAGCCATTTCTTGATTCATCATACCCAACCCTTTTATCAGCGAAAATTAGGGAGTTGGTTGCGTGATACCATCCCTGTTGTTAATCAATAACGACTTGATTGCTTTACTATGACGCTATTTTCTTCGTCATGAAACCAGCCTCTACAGCAATAGAATTTATTTTAAACGTAACGCATAACATTGCTGTTTCACCTATTCTGCCTTGTGACTTTCTTGTGATCTACTTTCATGTAATTTGATAACGCTAAATAGCGTTTCAAAATGGCAGGAGTATTCCTTATCCCGCGCGCCGCGCGGAGTAAGGAACTCCAACATCTGATACTATCAGTATTATTGGTACGTCAGATAAAACCCCCCAAGATCCTAAAGAAAAGTTCACAGGAAAATTTATCGTCTCTGATGAAAGTCAACAAGATATAAGCAAGGAAAGGGCTAACGAAGTTAAGCCTTTTATTCAATGTGTCACAGAGAAGATTTTATAATTGACATTGAGTGAAAAATACTAATTCAATGATCTTGGTCAGTATGTCTGTTTGGGAATTCATCGCCTGAGCGGGCATTATTTTATAAAATGATTATTTTCATCGTGTATAACGAAGCGAAAATGTGATTTATGCTAAAAAATGATATTTTCGCTAAGAAAGTTTTAATAAAATGTTATGTTTTTTGTAGGCAAGCAGAAACTCTCCTCCTATAATCAACGCCTATTTTTATCCCTGTCAGATACAGGGTAGAGCAGCCCTCCAGTTTTGTTTGGGGCGTAAAAATTAAAATGAATCATCGCTGAAAGTGCCAAAGAGGTTACTCAATGACAATTGAACGTACTTTTTCCATTATTAAACCCAATGCAGTGAAGAAAGATGTTATCGGTTCTATCTATGCCCGCTTTGAAAGTGCAGGGTTTAAAATTATCGCAGCCAAAATGTTGCATTTGACGCGTGAACAAGCGGAAGGTTTTTATGCTGAACACAAAGGCCGCCCTTTCTTTGATGGTCTGGTGGCGTTCATGACCTCTGGCCCAATTATGGTACAAGTTCTGGAAGGTGAAAATGCCGTTCAACGTCACCGCGATCTGATGGGTGCCACGAATCCTGATAATGCCTTGGCGGGTACTCTGCGTGCAGATTATGCAGACAGCTTTACTGAAAATGCGGTTCACGGTTCTGACTCTATTGAATCTGCAAATCGTGAAATTGCTTACTTTTTCAGTGATGATGAAATCTTCCCTCGTTTCTAAAGCTTTTCACTTAAGTAGCATATAAACAGTAAAGTTTGTACAATGATGCGCCCCACTGATTTGGTTCAGCGGGGCATTTATTATTTTATTTCAATATCCATTCAATATAGCTCTGATTAAAAGAGAGAATGATCATTGAATTGGCAGTCACCGCATGAAAACTTAATGCTGAAATCAGATCAGCATAGAGCCGAAAGTGTAACAACGAGGCGATGTAACAATGTCCCAACTTAACGAAACCGTACCACCTGCAACTTCCGCCGTATCTGTCGCGCCTGAAAAGAAAAACGGTAAAGTCAATTTGCTCGATCTTAACCGTAAACAAATGCGTCAATTTTTTGTCGATATGGGAGAGAAGCCTTTTCGTGCCGATCAGGTCATGAAATGGATTTACCATTATTGCTATGACGATTTTGAGCAGATGACCGATATCAACAAAGTGCTCAGGGCGAAATTGCAACAAGTTGCTGAAATCAGAGCACCCGAAGTTGCAGAAGAGCAACGCTCTGCTGATGGCACAATCAAATGGGCGATTACCGTCGGTGATCAACAGGTTGAAACGGTTTATATCCCAGAAGATGATCGCGCGACACTGTGTGTTTCATCTCAGGTGGGATGTGCTTTAGAGTGTAAATTTTGTTCTACGGCTCAGCAGGGTTTTAACCGTAATCTGCGCGTTTCTGAGATTATTGGTCAGGTCTGGCGCGCCGCTAAGATTATAGGGTCACTGAAATCCAGTGGTCGTCGTCCCATTACCAACGTAGTGATGATGGGAATGGGAGAACCATTACTCAATTTGAATAATGTCGTGCCAGCAATGGAAATCATGATGGATGATTTCGGCTTTGGTTTGTCAAAACGTCGTGTAACATTGTCAACATCTGGTGTTGTTCCTGCGCTGGATAAACTGGGAGATATGATCGATGTTGCACTGGCAATTTCCTTACATGCACCCACTGACGACGTTCGTGACGAAATTGTGCCCATTAACCGCAAGTACAATATTGAAGAGTTCTTGGCGGGAGTACGTCGTTACCTGACAAAATCTAATGCTAACCAGGGACGTGTTACGGTGGAGTATGTAATGCTTGATCATATCAATGACAGCGTTGAGCAGGCTCATCAATTGGCCGAATGCTTAAAAGATACTCCCAGCAAGATTAACCTGATCCCGTGGAACCCGTTCCCAGGTGCACCTTATGGGCGCAGCTCAAACAGCCGCATCGATCGTTTTGCCAAGGTCCTGATGGGATACGGTTTTACAACCATTGTGCGTAAAACGAGGGGAGATGATATTGATGCAGCATGTGGGCAGCTTGCCGGTGATGTCATTGACAGAACCAAGAGAACCATGAAAAAACGCCTTGCAGGTGAACCTATTCAGGTAAAAACAGTCTAATTTTTTGTTTAAAATCGATGAATGGCTAAAAATCTGGCAAAGTTTAACATATCCTTATAAATGAAGATGGTATGATACGGAAATCAATAATTTGGTCTATAGTTTGTTTTGGCCTGTTAACGGGGTGTGTGGAACGATCAACGCATCGCGCCCATCAGGTTGTTGCCATAGAGACACGATTGCAACTAGGGAAGGCTTATTTGGTGGACCGAAATTTACCGGCCGCTAAATATCATTTTCAAAAAGTCTTGCTGGCGGAGCCTCGTCATCCAGAGGCACATCTGGGTATGGCACTGCATGAACAATATGCAGGCCGTCCTGAAACCGCCAGTCAGCATTATAGAATGGCTATGCAGTATGCGGCTGAAAGTGATACCGTAGTACATCACTACCATATTTTTCTTTGTGAACAAAAGCAGTATGAAAAAGCTGAGCAATTGATCATGGAAAGTATGGCAAGCATGAAACGCGACACAGGTCGCTATCGCTGTGATAAATGATTTTTTGCGTTCAACGCAGCATGCAATATTTAGATGATTTCGCTACACAAATTAAGTGATATGTTCTATTCATTTAATTTGCGTAAATTCTTTAACCCAGAACAGTACCAGTATCCCTTGCTAATGAAGACTGAAACTTATCCAGAAGAAGCTAATCTGACAACAGGTCAGATTCTGCGTCAGGCTCGTGAAAAACATGAGCTTTCTCAGCAAACTGTGGCAGATCGCTTGTGTCTTAAACTGTCCACTGTTCGTGATATTGAAGAAGATAATATCCCGTCAAATATTTCACCGACATTCCTTCGTGGTTATATTCGCGCCTATGCAAAATTGGTTCAGGTGCCTGAATCTGAAATCTTGAGTACTCTGGATAAACAGATCCCCTCCAAGGCCATAAAAACGGCGCCTATGCAAAGTTTTTCAGCGGGGAAAAAACGCAAGAAACGTGACGGTTGGTTAATGAAAATAACATGGGCTGTTATTATTGTGTTGCTGGGAATGACATTCCTGTGGTGGTGGCAGAATTATAAAGTACAACAAACAGAACTGTCTTCAATGGCTACACAATCAAATGCCCAGGATAGCCAGGTAACAGGCTCTGAAAATGACCGACTGGCTCCAAGTGCTGGGGAAAATAATGTAGCGCCTCTTAAAGAAAATCAATCCGCAACGACTGCTCAATCTGGTGTTTCCCAAGAAAAAACATCGTCGGCAGAGGCAAATGGCACAGAAGTAAACAGCAAGTCTCCCGTATCTTCCAGTGCGCCGGTATCCACAGCAACTACTCAGCCTGCAAACAATGCAACGCCAGAAAATACGACTGCTAATGTAGAGGCGAATAGTGTTGTTGTGAGCCCATCATCGACTGATGTAAACAGTATCAGCACTGCGAGCAACGGTGAGTTAGTGATAGATTTCAGCGGTGAATGTTGGCTGGCAGTCGAAGATGCTAAAGGTAAGGTGTTGTTTAGTGGCATAAAAAAGAAAGGGGATAGCCTAAAACTTTCCGGTAATTTACCTTATTCGGTAAATATTGGCGCACCATCCAAGGTTAAGGTGCAGTTCCAGGGGAAACCCGTGGATCTGAGTTCCTTCGTGAAGAAAGGCATCACGGCTAAATTGACTCTGAAATAAATGCCTTAACTGTTTTGGCCAAATTATTCACCACAGCATAGTTGTCATTCTTATAAACAAAAATACAGGGATGTAGGGGAGTAATGTAAAAATGCATAATGAATCACCGATAAAAAGACGTAAATCTACACGTATTTATGTCGGTAATGTGCCTATCGGGGATGGCGCACCGATTGCAGTGCAATCAATGACTAACACACGAACAACTGATGTTGAAGCAACAGTCAATCAAATTAAGGCGTTAGAGCGTGTCGGTGTTGATATCGTTCGGGTGTCTGTTCCAACAATGGATGCAGCCGAAGCGTTTAAGTCGATCAAACAGCAAGTCAATGTCCCTCTTGTTGCCGATATTCATTTCGATTACCGCATTGCCTTGAAAGTTGCGGAATATGGTGTTGACTGTCTGCGCATCAATCCTGGCAATATCGGTAACGAAGAGCGTATTCGTCAAGTTGTCGATTGCGCTCGCCACAATAACATTCCGATTCGCATTGGGGTTAATGGTGGTTCACTGGAAAAAGATCTACAGGAAAAATATGGTGAACCCACACCCGAAGCGTTGGTTGAATCGGCAATGCGTCATGTGGATATTCTTGATCGCCTGAACTTCGACCAATTTAAGGTAAGCGTCAAGGCCTCGGACGTTTTCCTGGCGGTTGGGGCATACCGTTTACTGGCACAAAAAATTGATCAACCGCTGCATTTGGGGATTACGGAAGCAGGTGGAGCCCGTGCTGGTGCGGTGAAAT
Organism: Xenorhabdus sp. BG5; assembly: GCF_015163665.1. Lineage (GTDB taxonomy): Bacteria > Pseudomonadota > Gammaproteobacteria > Enterobacterales > Enterobacteriaceae > Xenorhabdus. Next base: position 107,664 of record NZ_JADEUG010000006.1, read on the forward strand.
CTTCAATTGGCCTTGGCATTTTGTTGTCAGAAGGAATTGGCGATACGTTACGTATTTCGTTGGCCGCAGATCCAGTGGAAGAAGTTAAAGTCGGTTTTGATATTCTGAAAGCATTGCGTATTCGTTCACGGGGCATTAATTTCATTGCCTGTCCAACTTGTTCGCGCCAAGAATTTGATGTTATCGGTACGGTTAATGCGCTTGAACAGCGTCTTGAAGACTTAATCACCCCGATGGACGTTTCTATCATTGGTTGTGTCGTGAATGGCCCAGGGGAAGCAGAAGTTTCAACGCTTGGCGTAACGGGTGCGAAAACAAAAAGTGGCTTTTATGAAGATGGTATTCGTCAAAAAGAGCGTTTTGACAATAACAATTTGATTGATCAACTTGAGGCGAAAATCCGGGCGAAGGCAACTATCCTCGATGCTAAAAACCGAATCAGTATCAATCAGCTTGATGAGTAATTTATTGGGGATATGAGCATATAGGTTTGCTTGCAGATTGAACCTTGCAAGTATTCGCTTTTATAATCGGTGGCATTGTATAAATATTAATAAGAGATAAAACGTGACAAAAAATATCCCAGCTATTCGTGGCATGAACGACTGCCTTCCTGCTGAAACGTCCATCTGGCAACGAGTTGAATCTACGGTAAAGCGTGTGCTGTCAGGTTACGGTTTTAGTGAAATTCGGACACCGATTGTAGAGCAGACCCCGTTATTCAAACGTGCAATTGGGGAAGTCACTGATGTTGTCGAAAAAGAGATGTATACCTTTGACGATCGCAATGGTGAAAGCTTGACCCTGCGCCCAGAAAATACCGCAGGATGTGTCCGTGCCGGTATTCAGCATGGTCTGCTGTACAATCAGGAACAGCGCTTATGGTATATCGGCCCTATGTTCCGTTATGAGCGTCCACAAAAAGGCCGTTACCGTCAATTCCATCAGTTAGGGGCTGAAGTGTTTGGCTTACAAGGGCCAGATATTGATGCTGAACTTATTTTAATGACAGCACGTTGGTGGCGCGAGCTCGGCATTGCGGATCACGTCACACTTGAATTGAACTCCATTGGTTCATTAGAGGCACGCGCCAATTATCGTGAGGCACTGGTGGCATTCCTTGAACAACACAAAGAGAAATTGGACGAGGATTGTCAACGCCGCATGTATACCAATCCACTGCGTGTATTGGACTCTAAAAACCCTGAAATTCAGCAACTTTTGAATGATGCACCGGAGCTGTTTGATTATCTTGATAGCGAGTCAAAAGAACACTTTGATGGACTGTGTCAGCTACTTGATAGTGCGGGGATCAAATACCGTATCAACCAGCGTCTGGTTCGCGGCCTTGATTATTACAACCGTACGGTTTTTGAATGGGTGACGTCGGCGTTGGGTGCGCAGGGAACCATCTGTGCTGGTGGTCGTTACGATGGCTTGGTTGAACAATTGGGCGGTAAGGCAACACCAGCGGTTGGTTTTGCCATGGGCATGGAACGTATGGTCCTGTTGGTGCAGGAGGTTAATCCTGACTTTGTTGCTGATCTGTCCGTTGCCGATGTTTATTTCTCTTCCTTTGGTGAAGGTAGCCAGCAAGCGGCATTGATATTGGCCGAAAAAATCCGTGATCAACTGCCAGAATTACGTCTGATGACCAATCATGGCGGTGGTAACTTTAAGAAACAGTTGACGCGTGCGAGTAAACACGGTGCCAAAGTTGCCTTGATTCTGGGAGAAGATGAAATTCAGACAGGCAATATTACAGTGAAAGATTTACGCAACGGTGAACAAGAAACGTTGTCACAACAAGCGGTCGCAGCGCGTTTGAGCGAACTGTTAGGCTAAGGAGAGAGACTCTAGTGCAAGTCTATACCACAGAAACTGAACAAGTTGACGCGATCAAGCGTTTTTTCTCTACCAACGGTAAATACCTTGCTGTTGGTCTGGTGCTAGGCATTGGTGTTTTGTTGGGTTGGCGTTACTGGCAGACTCATCAAACCAACCAATTGCATAATACGGCAGCAGTATTTGAAGAGTTGAACAAATCACTGGCGTCGGGGTCGAAAGAAAATGTTGTTGCCGTAGAAAAATTTGCTAATGAGACGGACAATGTTTACGGTGTTATGGCTGATCTGGAACTGGCAAAACAGGCTACTGCTCAGAATGATTTGGCTCAGGCAGAGAAAAATTTGCTAGCCGCATCCGGTAAAGCCAAAGATGGGAACATGCAAGCAGTGTCTAACCTTCGTCTGGCCCGGGTTCAATTGGCGGAAGATAAAACAGATGTTGCATTGAAAACGCTGGATTTGGTCAAAGGCAAAGGCTGGCAGGTTATGGTTGAGGATATTCGTGGGGATATTCTGGCTAAAAAAGGGGATATTGCTGGCGCTCGTGCAGCCTATTCCACAGGGCTTGGACTTGAGGGCCCGCAGGTAATTAAGGATTTTATGAAAATCAAACTTAATAATTTATCCAACTAAGGGAGCCAACTTCATAATGCAGCTGCGAAAAACACTCTTGGTTGGGCTGGTTGCTTCTGTTCTGCTGGCAGGTTGTTCAAGTGAACAGGATACGGTAACAATGTCACCGTTGCCAAAGGTTGAAAATCAATTCAAACCTCGTATCGTTTGGGATAAGTCCGTTGGGAGTGGTACGGGAGAGTATTACTCTCATTTATCACCAACCTGGCAGGGTTCAACAGCTTACGTTGCTGACCGTCATGGTGTTGTCAAAGCATTTGATATAGACAGCGGCAAAGAGATATGGGCAACGGATCTGTCAGAAAAAGCAGGTTTATTGTCATCCCGTTTGCCAGCGCTGCTTTCTGGTGGTTTGACTGTATCCGGTGATCGGCTGTATGTCGGAACAGAAAAAGCCAAAGTCATCGCACTGGATGCAACGAACGGTAAGGTTGAATGGGAATCAACGGTTGCTGGCGAAGCGTTGTCCCGCCCTGTCGTGAGTGATGGTTTTGTCTTGATTCATACCGGCAATGGTATGTTGCAAGCATTAAACGAAACCGATGGTAGTATTGCTTGGTCAGTGAATATGGATACGCCTTCGTTATCCGTTCGTGGTGAATCCGCGCCTGCCGTAGCCTATGGTGCAGCTATTGTAGGTGGTGACAATGGCCGTATTAGTGCGGTGCTGTTGTCTGAGGGGCAACTCATTTGGCAACAGCGTATTTCTCAGGTAACAGGTTCTACCGAAATAGATCGCCTGAATGATGTTGATATGACTCCGGTTATTTCTGACAATGTGATTTACGCGATTGCTTATAATGGCAATTTGGTAGCAATGGATATGCGTTCAGGCCAGATTATCTGGAAACGTGATCTGGGATCGGTGCATGATATGGTAGTCACTGATAGCAATATTTTCATTGTTGATCAAGATGACCGTATCTTGTCCCTGCGTAAGAGTGATGGTGTGACATTATGGTCGCAAAATGATCTCTTGCACCGTAACCTGACGGCACCGGAAATGTACAATGGTTATCTGGTTGTTGGTGATGTTGAAGGTTACTTGCATTGGTTGAATATGGCTGATGGCAAATTTGTGGCGCAGAACAAGGTTGATAGTTCTGGCCTGTTGAGTCGTCCGGTTGTTGCCAGCGATAAACTGATGCTCCAAGCGAAGGACGGGACAGTTTATCTGTATACCCGCTAATTTCAGAGCGTGTTTTACATAACACGGAATTATACGGCTCCTGGACAATAACAGGGGCCGTTTCGTCTTTTTAGTATCTTTGTATCTTGCTGTGGTGAACGATATTGGGAAGCCATTTTCAGCAGGATATCGATTTAAATCTAGTCATGAGGCATCAAGAAAATGATACCTGTCGTTGCGCTGGTTGGGCGCCCCAATGTTGGAAAATCCACCTTATTTAACCGATTAACCCGAACCAGAGATGCGCTGGTAGCGGATTTCCCTGGCTTAACCCGTGATCGTAAGTATGGACGGGCAGAGGTTGAAGGGCAGGAATTCATCATCATTGATACGGGCGGTATCGATGGTACGGAAGAAGGCGTAGAAACGCATATGGCTACGCAATCTCTGATGGCCATAGAAGAGGCGGACATTGTTCTGTTTATGGTTGATGCCAGATCGGGATTGATGCCTGCTGACCATGCGATTGCCAAGCATCTGCGTAGCCGTGAAAAAGCAACTTTTCTGGTGGCGAATAAAACCGATGGTATCGATATTGATACTTCGATAGCTGAGTTTTATTCACTCGGTTTAGGGGATGTTTATTCCATCGCGGCTTCCCACGGTCGTGGTGTGACACAACTGATTGAACGTGTGTTATTGCCGTTTTCTGATAAAGAAGAAACGGAAGAAGTCGAATTAACTGAGGAAGAAGCTAACGCAGCTTATTGGGCAGAGATGGAGCAAGCCGAATTAGATGCTTCTGCTGAACAGGAAAAAGAAGAGGAGGCATTTGATCCCACAACTTTGCCTTTGAGACTTGCGATTGTTGGTCGTCCTAATGTAGGTAAATCCACATTAACCAATCGTATTCTCGGTGAAGAGCGTGTTGTCGTTTTTGATATGCCAGGTACAACCCGTGACAGCATTTATATTCCCATGGAGCGTGATGGCCGTGAATATATTTTGATTGATACCGCGGGTGTGCGTAAGCGTGGAAAAGTCACTGAAACAGTTGAAAAATTTTCTGTGATTAAAACGCTTCAGGCGATTGAAGATGCCAATGTTGTATTGCTGGTAGTGGATGCTCGTGAAGGCATTTCTGATCAAGATCTCTCTCTGCTTGGTTTTATTCTTAACAGTGGTCGTTCCCTGGTTATCGCCATCAACAAATGGGATGGCATGAGTCAGGAAGATAAAGATCACGTTAAGGATATGCTTGAGCTGCGTTTGGGATTTGTTGATTTTGCCCGTATTCACTTTATTTCTGCGCTACATGGTAGTGGTGTTGGGAATTTATTTGAATCAATTCTGGAAGCCTATGAAAGTGCAACCCGTCGCGTTAGTACTTCCTTATTGACCCGTATAATGCGCATGGCGGAAGATGATCACCAGCCGCCAATGATCCGTGGTCGTAGGGTGAAAATGAAATATGCCCATGCTGGTGGATATAACCCACCTATTGTGGTTATCCACGGTAATCAAGTAACAGATTTACCTGATTCCTATAAGCGTTATTTGATGAATTATTTCCGTCGTTCTTTAAAGGTGATGGGAACACCTATCCGCATCCAATTTAAAGAAGGGGCTAACCCTTATGCGGATAAGAAAAATACATTAACAGCAACTCAGCTCCGTAAACGTAAGCGTTTAATGGAACATCTGAAAAAACGGTAATTATTTAAAAATATTGATATAAATAGAAGGGCTATTATTAGCCCTTTATTATTTCTGCATTTAAAGAATAGTTTAATCATCATAAAACAGAACAGATAGGAATAATTTTAAAAATTAATCTAATTAGCTTTGAAAAGCTGTCAAACTTATTAATAGGTTTATTGCGAATTTAGTTTTAATAATTTAGGCTTTTCTTTTTTATTGTATTAAATAGTATGTAAATCAGAGAGTAACGCTACTTTCCTGGTAATTAATAGCTATCTTCTGGTTCAGTATTTTTTTTGTTTTTATATAATAAAGAATTATCTCCAGAGTTTAAGGCATCTTCTTTGGTTGATTGCTTCATGAGTTTATTAACATGATCCAATGTTTGCAAAACATACTTCTTATCGTTAACATCACAGGTTTTTGCAATATATTCTAATAAATAAGGGGGGATTATATTTTGTTTTCTTGTTCTATTGTCAATCATGATAATGCCCTATTTTGTATGTATGTTATCGTGTTGGTGTATATTTAGCCTAATCTGAATAGTAGCCAAACTAACCATGTTAGTCACTACTAAAAATGTAAATTTTTTTATGATATGGCTTGGCGGGATAAGATGATTAGTTTAATAAATTAAGGATAAATATATAAACGTAATCAAGACCTTCCCTGGTCTTGAATGATTGGAGGGATATTACAACTTTTAGAGTAAAGTTCCGACTTGTTTCCATGAATGCATCACTATATCTGAAATTTCCTTGCCAAATAATGTGTTAGCATTATCAATGGTCAGCTGTGCGAAATCATTAAAACTGGCTTTGTGGGATAATCGTTTGTCCAATAAGGTGTTATACCAAATTTTTCCAGCTTGCTCCCAAGAATACCCTCCCAACTCTGTTGCCAATAAATAGAATGCCTTATTAGGAATACCAGAATATTTGTGGACACCTCCGTTATCATCTCTGACGGATAAATCCTGATATTGGTCCATATGACCCACTTGATTATCTTTCGGGTTTGCTGTTCCAGGATTTTTGAATGACCGCAAGGCAACATTAGGATCATTGTCCGGATTAAGTGCTGGGCCAAATATTCCCTGGCCTATCAACCAATCAGATTCGTTAGCCTTTTGGTTATTTACATACTGTTTTACCATAATACCGAATACATCTGAGATCGATTCATTTAATGCACCCGATTGATAAGCATAATCAAGATTTGCTTCACTTTCAGTTACTCCATGAGTTAGTTCATGTGCAGTAATGTCAATGCAGGAGGTGAAACAGTTAAAATAAGGGGCATAACCATCTCCGAAGACCATTTGATTATTATTCCAAAATGCATTCATATAATTTTTTTGATAATGCACAGTAGAAACTAATTTAAGACCCTTGTTATCAATTGAATTACGTCCAAAAATTTCATGGTAAAACTCATATGTTTTACCAAGGTAGTTATAAGCTTCAGTGGCTGCAATATCATCAATCATAGCCATGCCCTCGCATAAAATTAATTTATCCCCTGGGTATTGATCATTATATTCAGCATTGTAGATAGTTCTGTTTAATTTATTGTCAAAACCTGGCTGATATCCATGAATTAATATATCCATTTCAGCAGAGCTATTCATTAGATTGTAAACATGATCTAATGTTTTTAATATGTACGCTTTGTCGATTTGGCCGCAAATTTTAACAACGTATTCCAATAAAAATGGTGGGATGATACCAGATTTATTTAATTTATCTTGATGGTTGCGCATAATGATACCCCCGCTTTTTAGGTGTTATGCATATTTTTATCTCTAGGGCCTTAATTAATTATTAATCTAAGTGATGGTATTTGCTACTAATGGAAGATGTTTTTGTTTGGATCTAAAATATTAATTTATAAATATCATAAAGGGTTATCCTTAACCCTTTATTATTTATTTTAGGATTATCTTAACGTTACTGCTTAAAATATGAATTAGTATTTTATTAATGGTAATTTCATTATTCTTCGGAAAGTAGAACACCAACTTCTTTCCAACCATGACTAACAATATCTGACGTTTTCTTGCTGAATAATTTTTCAGCATTATCAATCGTCAGTTTGGCAAAATCTTCGAAATCTGCATCTGAAGTTAGACGTTTATCCCGTAACGTTTCATACCAAATTTTTCCTGCTTTTTCCCAGGCATAGCCTCCCAGCTCCATCGCCACTAAATAAAATGCCCTGTTAGGAATGCCTGAATGGATGTGAACGCCTCCATTATCAATTATGAAGGGAAGGTCTTCATATAGATCCATATGACCCACTTGCTTATCTCCGGAAAATGCGCTTCCAGGGTTAATAAAGGTGCGTAAGCTAACATCAGATTTATTTTCTGGATTAAATTTTGGCCCCAGTAAACCTTGGCCTAATAGCCAATTGGATTCATCGACTTTTTGGTTATTAACATATTGCTTTACCATAATGCCAAATACGTCTGCGATGGATTCATTAAGTGCACCAGACTGATAGATATAATCCAACCCAGCTTCGCTTTCGATAACACCATGGGTCAACTCATGAGCGATAATATCAATGGCAGAGGTAAAACGATTGAAGTACTTTCCATCACCATCACCAAATACCATTTGTTTTCTGGTCCAGAATGCATTCAGATAATTTTTTCCATAATGTACTGTAGCAACCAACTTTATTCCTTTATTATCCAGGGAATTTCGGCCGAAAATTTTTTTATAGAATTCATGAGTCTTACCGATATACTCATAAGCCTCATTAACTGAATCATCTGAACTCTCTGGCATACCTTCACTGCGAGATAACTCTTCCCCTGGGAATTCCTCTTTATTTTTAGCATCATAGATAGTGCGATGCAGTTTATCGTTCACCTCTTTTTTAGCTTCTTGTTTATCCTGTTGAGAAATAGTTTCTTCAGCAGGAGTATTCATCAATTGATAAACATGGCCTAATGTCTTTAATACATATTGATTAGTATATGTATCACAATCATCAGAAATATGTTCCAGAACAAATGGAGGAATTAAGCTATATATGTTGTTTTGATTATTGCTCATAATAATACCCTGTTTTGTTGTTAGATGTTGTATTCGTTTTTTTGGGCCCGGATTGAATACTAGCTGTAATTAATAGGCGAGTCATTAGTGTGAGCATTGACTTTTTATGGCAGGGTATTGCTAATGAAAAATAATAAATGTTTTTATCAGTATTATGATAAATAACCCATCTGTTTTAGGTCAATTTTTTATAAACAAGGAGTAAAACAGGAATAAAGAAATTGTCTTGTATTCCTGTTTTGAATTATCATACCCAATCTTTTTTTATCAGAAATGAAGTATATAATTCAGATTCAGGAGAGTTTTTTTCTGGAGTGTAGCCATATTCCCAACGCACTAATGGAGGCATAGACATTAATATAGATTCAGTTCTTCCACCGCTTTGCAGGCCAAAAAGTGTTCCCCTGTCCCAAACAAGATTGAATTCAACATAGCGGCTTCGACGATATAATTGGAATTGTCTTTCATGCTCACTCCAGGTTAAATTTTTTCTTCTTTCTACAATAGGTAAATAGGCAGATAGGAATCCATTTCCGACAGCTTGTGTGAAATTAAAGCAGGTATCAAAATCAGGTGTATTCAGGTCGTCATAAAACAAACCACCAATGCCACGTGGTTCATTGCGGTGCTTAATAAAAAAGTAGTCATCACACCATTTTTTATATTTGGGATAAATATCATCGCCAAACGGTTGACATAAATTTTTGGCAACGGTGTGCCAATGAATAGCATCTTCTTCGAACCCATAATAAGGCGTGAGATCAAAGCCACCGCCAAACCACCATACAGGAGGCTCTTCTTCTTTTTCAGCAATAAAGAAACGCACATTCGCATGGCTGGTTGGAACATAGGGATTAAGTGGATGAACGACAAGAGAAACGCCCATCGCTTGGTAACTGCGACCTGCTAACTCAGGACGATGAGCCGTAGCAGAAGCCGGCATTGAAGCCCCGGAAATATGTGAAAAATTCACACCGGCTTTTTCAAAAACCTTACCTTCCGTCAACACACGGCTTCTCCCGCCACCACCATCTTCTCGTTGCCAGCAATCTTCCATGAAGGTTGATTGGCCATCAATTTGTTCTAGTTGCTTGCAAAGGTGATCCTGTAATGAGAGGAAAAAATCCTTAACTTGATATAGATTAGGTGTATTCATTTCTGCTTTCATTTTGGCTAGTTTATAATGATATGCAGTATACCTGTTAGTACCAATAAACGCATTTTCATATTGATTCCAAAATAAAAGCAGTGATAATTAACATTGATTGAACTGCTTATTAAACAGGCGTGCTAACTATGGAAATTCGGGTATTTCGGCAAGACGACTTTGAAGCCGTTATCACACTTTGGGAACGTTGTGATTTGATCAACTCTGGTGATGATCCAGAAATAGATATTGAGCGTAAACTCACTCATGACGCTGATTTATTCCTGGTTGCTGAAGTTGCGGGAGAAGTGGTTGGTACAGTTATGGGGGGTTATGATGGACATCGTGGTCATGCCTATTATCTGGGAGTGCACCCTGAATTCAGGGGCAGAGGAATAGCCAATGCATTGATCTCCCGCTTGGAAAAGAAATTATTGGCCAGAGGTTGCCCCAGTATTTTGATCGTGGTTCCAGAAGAAAATGATGCAACAATTTGCATGTGTGAAAAGATGGAATATGATTATTTGGGCCAAGAACATGTTATGTTTAGCAAGCGATTGATTATTGATTAAATGAATCGTTAGATAAATATATAAGCCATGAAATGGCTGAATAGAATGGTACTATTTATATACTCACTATTTAGCCATTATCTTTTTCAACTATTACTTTTTTGATGAAGCATGAATAGAGTGTATCCATCTTCTCATATATTTGTTTTTTATAACAAGAAGATCTTTTGACATTATCGGCTTTTCATTGTCAATGTAAAGCATCACTTTAATACTCCCATTTTCATCCTTAGATAGAAAATAATGCTCAGGTATAGAATAGGTGGACTTTCCTTTTAATACAGTCCAGTCAGCAATCTGTTGATAATTAATATGATACTGATAAGGAATATTCATCATTTCTCTCCTGAGTTATATCACCTAGCCAATGATCCATAACAGGAAAATATAAAAATACGCATTGGCAGGCAGATACGGATGAAAATTTATAATACAATATTGACCATACAGTTTATTTTATAAATAGATGTGCAATACTTGATAAATAACATCTTTTAAACATGATTTTGATGTTTCTGTTGATGAATGGTTTGTATATTTAAAATTGAATGTTTTTTTCAGAATGTGGTCTGACAGATATCAAATGACAACGCCATAGAGCCAAAGGTAAGAAAACAGCGATGGATAAATTTTTTGCATTTAATGTCTGTTCTAAACAGAAGCGGGTTTTGGTAGCCAGCAGTTTAGTCGGATGCTCATTCTTATTGACGGCTTGTGCTGGAACTTTAAGAATGTCATGGCCTGCTTTATCACCTTTTAATTGGTTTGGCAGTTCCTTAAGCGTTTCTGAGCAGGGTATAGGAAAAATCAATAAACAGACGGATATGTCTCAATCTGCGATCGAAAAAGGGTTGGAGGGAAAATATCGTCTGCGTAGTGGCATGGAAATGCGAAATGGCAAGCTAGTGAGTGTTATTCAGGGCATGGAAGAAGGTCAGGTAAAACTGGAATTTCACGGTCTGGTCAATGGTAAAGTTAATCGTATTGACGTGTTGGATGATGAGGTTAAAACTGTTTGGGGAACGAAAATAGGGACACCTTTCTCCAATCTCTATAACCAGGCATTTGGAAAATGTCAGCGCTCCCATGATCTCACTGTATCGCCTACAGTTATTTGCACTGCTCCGCAAAGTCAGCATGTCAGCTATGTTTTTACCGGAGCTTGGGAAGGCCCAGAAGGGTTAATGCCTTCTGATGATGTTTTGAAGGGCTGGAAAGTTTCACGTATTATTTGGCAATCCTGATAAAAGCCTACAAATAGCTTTATATCAAGTAAAAAATCTTTTAATCCACTTGTATGATAAGGGCAGAGTGCCAGAGTTCAAACCGTTTCAGTGACTTGAAAAGCGGCTGGCACCTGTAACCTGATATTTTCTGCATCTTATCGCTTTTCATCATTTCTCATAAAAATTCGGTATATAAAACAGTAGTCAGTAAACTACCCTGTTATAAAGATTCTGGATACAGTAGAGAAATTGTTGTCAAATAGTGTGAAGAATAAGGTGTTGGATGAAAATAGTGGCAATAAAAAATAAATTATTAAACGGAGTGACTAGTTTGTTGTTTTTGGCCTGTCTCAACGTTTATAGCTCTAACGCCTTAGCTGTTGAGTTGCTGAATAGTTCTTACGATATTGGGCGAGAATTATTCTTGAGCTTGAATCCGAAATTTGAAAAACAATGGAATGAACAGAATCCGCAGGATAAATTGGTCATCAAGCAGTCCCATGCTGGTTCATCTAAACAAGCGTTGGCCATTTTGCATGGATTGCGGGCGGATGTCGTCACTTATAACCAAGTCACAGATATTCAGATCTTGCACGATCGTGGCAATCTCATTCCCGCCAATTGGCAGCAGCGTTTGCCGAATAATAGTTCTCCATATTATTCCACTATGGCGTTTTTGGTACGCAAAGGTAATCCCAAACATGTCCAAACTTGGGAAGACTTGGTGCGAAATGATGTGAAATTAGTTTTTCCAAACCCAAAAACATCAGGTAATGGACGCTATACCTATTTGGCCGTATGGGGCGCTTTTCAGCAAAAAAATCCGCATGATCCCGCTAAGGTTCGCCAACTGATGCAGCACTTTTTACAGAATGTAGCGGTGTTTGATACCGGAGGTCGTGGGGCAACAACTACCTTTATTGAACGAGGTATAGGGGATGTACTGATTAGTTTCGAATCTGAGGTCAATAACATTCGCAAACAGTATGGGGAAGATAATTACCAGGTCATTGTACCTCCGGTAAATATTTTGGCTGAATTCCCTGTCACTTGGGTGGATAAGAGTGTTCAGAAAAATGGTACGGAAGCGGTTGCCAAAGCGTATTTAAACTATCTGTATAGTCCGGCAGCTCAGCAAATCATAGCCAGTTTTCATTATCGTGTGATTGATCAAAATGTGATGAAAGCACAGCAATCCCGTTTTCCTGTCACCAAACTGTTTCGCCTCGAAGAACAATTCGGTAGCTGGCCTCAAGTGATGAAGACTCACTTCAATACTGGCGGTACGCTTGATCAGTTATTGAAAGAAGGGCGCAAATAATGTGGGTATTTAGCAAACGTGTCTTGCCCGGATTTGGGCTGAGTTTAGGCTGTAGCCTGTTTTATGTCTGCCTTATCCTGCTATTGCCTTTAAGTGCTCTGGTAGTACAGCTTTCTAGTATGACATGGGCGCAATATTGGCAAGTCATCGCCAACCCACAGGTTGTTGCCGCTTATAAGGTGACATTATTGGCCGCAGCGGTTGCTAGTTTGTTCAATATGCTTTTTGGCATGTTGATGGCTTGGATATTAACGCGCTATCAATTTCCTGGACGTAGTTTATTAGATGGTTTGATGGATTTGCCATTTGCTTTACCGACGGCAGTTGCTGGTTTAACGCTAGCGACACTCTTTTCTGCAACGGGGTGGTATGGAGCCTGGCTTGTTAATTTCGATATCAAAGTCGCCAATGCCTGGCTGGGGATTGCGGTCGCAATGGCATTCACTAGCCTGCCGTTTGTTGTGCGTACTGTTCAGCCTGTGCTTGAAGAACTAGGCCCTGAATATGAGGAAGCGGCGCAGACATTGGGAGCAAGCCGTTGGCAAACTTTTCGGCGGGTTATATTACCGGAGGTTTCACCGGCATTAATTGCCGGAACTGTGCTCTCTTTTACGCGTAGCCTGGGAGAATTTGGTGCCGTGATTTTCATTGCAGGCAATATTGCCTGGCAAACCGAAGTCGCTTCCCTGATGATCTTTGTTCGCCTGCAAGAATTTGATTATCCGGCAGCTAGTGCGATCGCTTCAGTCATCCTCGCAGCGTCGTTATTACTGCTGTTGAGCGTCAATATATTGCAAAGTCGCTTTGGTAAACGGATAGGGGGGCATTAATGACTCAATTTTCTGCATACACAGTGGCACAACGTCCCGCTATAAATTGGGGAAAATGGTTACTGATTGGCACTGGTGTACTTTTTTCCCTTCTGCTGTTGGTCATACCGATAGCATGGATTTTCTTGACCGCGTTTTCCAAAGGAATCGACATGGTTGCCCAGAACCTTTTCGATCCCGATATGCTGCACGCTATCTGGCTAACAGTGATGATTGCGCTGATCACCGTCCCCCTTAATTTGGTTTTTGGTGTGATGACGGCTTGGTTAGTGACGCGTTTCCAATTCCCCGGTAGACAATTGTTGCTGACATTAATTGATATTCCGTTTGCGATTTCGCCGGTTGTGGCTGGATTACTTTATTTGCTGTTTTATGGTGCGAATGGCTGGTTAGGAAGTTGGCTGGGGAGTTATGACATCCAATTGATGTTCTCATGGCCTGGTATGGTATTGGTGACGGTGTTTGTGACATGTCCGTTTGTTGTCCGTGAATTGGTGCCGGTGATGTTGAGTCAGGGCAATCAAGAGGATGAAGCCGCCATATTGTTGGGTGCCTCTGGCTGGAAGATGTTTTGGCGTGTGACATTGCCAAATATTCGTTGGGCATTGTTATATGGCGTCGTTTTGACCAATGCGCGGGCAATTGGGGAATTTGGTGCTGTGTCTGTGGTATCGGGAGCAATTCGCGGTGAAACCTATACGCTGCCTTTGCAGGTTGAGCTGTTATATCAAGATTACAATACGGTTGGCGCATTTACGGCTGCGGCCTTATTGGCGGTGATGGCGATTATTACTCTGATTGTCAAAAGTGCATTGCAATGGCGTTTAAGCCGCCAGCAAGGGTAGGAGCGGGATATGAGTATTGAAATCAGTAAAATCAGTAAATCTTTTGGTCGATCTCAGATACTGAATGAAATTTCACTGGATATTGAATCTGGTGAAATGGTAGCCCTGCTTGGCCCGTCGGGTTCTGGCAAGACGACATTGTTGAGGATTATCGCAGGGCTTGAGCAGCAGAGTGCTGGCCAATTGAAATTTCACGGACAGGATGTCAGCCGATTACATGCAAAAGATCGGCGTGTTGGGTTTGTATTCCAGCACTATGCCTTATTTCGCCATATGACGGTATTTGATAACGTAGCTTTTGGCCTGACGGTTCTACCTCGCCGTCAGCGTCCCAGTGCTGAGGCATTGCGTAGTAAGGTCATGGCATTGCTGGATATGGTGCAACTTTCCCATTTGGCAGAACGTTACCCATCGCAGCTTTCTGGTGGACAAAAACAGCGTGTGGCATTAGCGAGGGCATTGGCGGTTGAGCCACAGATCCTCTTATTAGATGAACCTTTTGGTGCATTAGATGCTCAGGTTCGCATGGAGTTACGTCGTTGGTTGCGTCAGCTGCATGAAGAATTGAAGTTTACCAGCGTATTTGTCACCCATGATCAGGAAGAGGCAATGGAGGTGGCTGACAGGGTGGTACTTATGAATCAAGGACGCATTGAACAGGTCGGCACTCCTCAGCAAGTATGGCATGAACCAGAGAGCCGCTTTGTCCTTGAGTTCATGGGGGAAATAAACAAATTGCATGGTGAAATTAAAGGTTCCCAACTCTGGATTGGCGGGAAAATTTTTCCATTGAATATCACACCGTTGCATCAAGGACATGTTGATGTATTTTTCCGCCCTTGGGATATGATGCTTAGTGCCAAGCAAACACCTGCTTGCTCTTTGCCAGTGCAGGTTGTGGAAGTGAGCCCGCGCGGTCATTTTTTCCTCCTATCTGTTCAACCGCTAGGATGGGGAGATGAATATCTGTCAGTGATTTGGCGGGATGATTCATCCATACCGGTTAGAGGAAATGACTATTTTATTGGTGGCATAGGTGCTCGCTTGTATGCGGGGGATTTGCCATTAAAAGTGTTGCGATTTGCTGAATCTGCCTGATTTAATTCATCTTTATATTGAATCCCTATTTCCTGCTCTGCGAGGAAGTAGGGATTTTTGCTTAATGTCTTGCTACAGTTTCCTTGATATGATTATTTGTTTATCCATTCTCATATGAACTAGGTAATGCTGTGGCAAGCTTGGAAGAATTTATAGGTAATACACCACTGGTAAAATTAGAACGAATTACAGAAGATGTTGACGCTGAGATTTGGGTAAAGCTGGAAGGCAATAACCCGGCGGGTTCCGTAAAAGACAGAGCTGCGCTTTCGATGATCTTGCAAGCGGAATTGCGTGGGGAAATCGCTCCGGGTGATGTTTTGGTTGAAGCAACGAGTGGTAATACCGGTATTGCACTGGCGATGATCGCGGCGGTAAAAGGGTACCGCCTAAAATTATTGATGCCTGAAAATATGAGCCTTGAGAGACAGGCATCAATGCGGGCTTACGGTGCTGAATTAATTTTAGTCAGTAAAGAATTGGGAATGGAAGGTGCGCGGGATTTGGCGCAAGAAATGGAGAAGGCTGGGGAAGGAAAAGTGCTGGATCAATTTAATAATACAGATAATTCATTGGCACATTTTAATACTACCGGCCCAGAAATTTGGCAGCAAACACAGGGACGGATCACGCACTTTGTTTCCAGTATGGGAACAACAGGCACGATTACGGGGGTGAGCCGTTATTTGAAATCCCAGTCAGACAGAGTAAAAGTTACCGGATTACAACCGACGGAAGATAGTCAAATTCCTGGTATTCGTCGTTGGACCCCAGCTTATATGCCCGGAATTTATCAGAAAGAGCTGGTGGATCAGATCCTGGATATCACCCAAATGGAAGCGGAAAATACCATGCGTTTGTTGGCCCAAAAGGAAGGCATTTTCTGTGGCGTGAGTTCTGGCGGCGCAGTTTCTGGCGCGTTACGCATCGCAGCCGAAAACCCTGGGGCAGTCATTGTAGCGATTATTTGTGATCGTGGTGACAGGTATTTGTCTACAGGAGTATTTAATTAATCTTTTATCATCCGTAAAAAATCGTCCTGTTTTATCAGACACTCTACTGACTAGCCTGATAAAGCAGTGACGATTTATGAACAGTTCATCAATTAAAATGAATCGGTTAACAGAAAAAGAGGCAAATATCCCTCAATGATTTTTCTGTTACTTTTTGATTCGCATGATGACTGACTCACCTACGACTACGGAGCCATTGACTTTCGTTAACTCTTTAATTTCATCCATGTTAGAAATAACAACAGGAGTTAAGGTTGATTTAGCTCTTTCTTCCAGAAATACCAGATCAAACTCTAAAACCAAATCACCTTTTTGTACCCGTTGACCTTCTTCGGCAATGCGTTTAAAACCTTCACCTTTCAGTTCAACGGTATCAATGCCAAAATGGACGAATAACTCAATGCCACTATCAGATTCGATAGAAAAAGCATGATTAGTTTCGAAGATCTTACCAATGGTGCCATCAACAGGAGCGACAATTTTGTTGCCGGTTGGTTTAATCGCAATACCATCACCAACGATTTTTTCGGCAAAAACAACATCTGGAACATCTTCGATGTTGACTATCTCACCTGACAATGGCGCGATAATTTCAATACTGCCACTATTTTTTTTATCGTCTGAAACCAGAGATTTCAATTTATCAAGCAGACCCATGAATCTTCTCCTAATTGTTTAATGGGACCGTATTCTGGCTAATTTTTAGCAGAGTGTTTTTTCTCTGGTAAAGGTGTCAACCAAATCCATCAATTCCTTTGCTGTTGGCTGAGTCAAAGCCTGCTCTGCCAGTGCTTTTGCATCATCATAATTAGTATTACGGATGATTTTTTTAATGCGTGGAATTGATATTGCACTCATGCTGAACTCATCCAATCCCATGCCTAAGAGCAACAGCGTGGCGCGCTCATCACCGGCAAGCTCTCCACACATGCCCGTCCATTTACCTTCTGCGTGTGAGGCATCAATAACCTGCTTGATTAAGCTCAACACTGCTGGTGACATTGGGTTGTAGAGATGAGAAATCAGCTCATTACCACGGTCTACCGCAAGAGTATACTGAGTTAGATCGTTTGTCCCAATACTAAAAAAGTCAACTTCTTTTGCAAGATGATGAGCAATGGTTGCAGCAGCAGGCGTTTCGATCATAATGCCAACTTCAATCGATTCATCAAATGCTTTGTTTTCATTGCGTAATTGCTCTTTGAGTAACGCAAGCTCAGTTTTCAATTCCCGAATTTCTTCAACTGAAATAATCATTGGGAACATAATGCGCAGTTTACCAAATGCGGAAGCTCTCAGGATAGCACGTAATTGAGAATGTAAGATCTCTTTACGGTCAAGGCAAATACGGATCGCGCGCCAGCCAAGGAATGGGTTCTCTTCTTTTGGCAGATTCATGTAAGGCAAGTCTTTATCGCCACCAATGTCCATTGTCCGAATAATAACGGCTTGATTACCTACAGCCTCTGCAACTGCTTTATAGGCTTCAAATTGTTCATCTTCGGTTGGCAGAGAATCACGATCCATAAACAGAAATTCAGTACGGTATAAACCAATACCTTCGGCACCATTGCGTTCAGCACCAGCGATGTCGCGTACCGTACCGATATTGGCGCAAACTTCAACTTGATGACCATCCAATGTAATGGCCGGTAAGTCTTTCAGTTTCGCCAGTTCAGTTTTTTCTGTCAGATACTCACTTTTCGCGGTTTTCAGTTTCTCGATTTCGGTATCAGATGGGTTCACATAAATGTGATTATTGACGGCATCCAGAATCAGGTAACTGCCATTTTGGATTTGCCTGGTCGCATTGGTTGTACCAACAATCGCGGGTAATTCCAGAGAGCGAGCCATAATGGACGTGTGAGAAGTTCTGCCACCAAGATCAGTGATGAAACCTAGTACCTTGTCCAGATTAAGTTGTGCGGTTTCTGATGGCGTCAGATCACTGGCAACCAGGATGACTTCTTCTTCAATGGAACCTAAGTCAATAATTGGCATATCCAGGATATTTCTCAGTAAGCGCTTACCAATATCACGGACATCGGCGGCTCGCTCTTTTAAATATTCATCATCCAGTTCTTCCAACGCATTGGCCTGATCTTCAATAACGGAGTGAACGGCTGCATCTGCTGTTAACAGATTTTTTTTAATAAGTGTGATAATTTCCTGCTCTAGTTCTTCATCTTCCAGCAACATAATATGGCCTTCGAAGATTTCGGCCTTTTCTGCACCCAGATTTTTTTCGGCTGTTTCTCTAATAATCTCTAATTGTGCGGAAGATTTGTCACGGCCTTGCTTAAAGCGGGAAATTTCTTGTTCGACTTGTTCAGGAATAATTTTTTTATGATTGATAATGATGGGATCTTCTTTCAGTAATAACGCTTTACCGAAAGCAATTCCTGGTGATACTAAGATACCTGAAATCATATTATATGACCTTACTACGGGTGATTACCTTTCATTAAGACTTAGGGGGAACCCTAAATATCCCCAGATTTTATTGGTCTGGGGATAAGCTGAATGAAATAGATCGGCTTGATTGAACGGACGATTATTCCAATTCACCCATTAATTTAACTAAATGTTCAACAGCCTGTTGTTCATCTTCGCCTTCAGCAGAAATCGTTACGACTGTACCTTGAGTCAATCCCAGCGTTTGTAATTTGAACAGGCTTTTTGCGCTGGCAGACTTGCCCCCAGAAGTCAGAGTAATGTCAGAAGCAAAGCCTTTTGCTTCTTTGACAAATTGTGCCGCAGGGCGAGTGTGGAGGCCGTTTGGTGCAGTAATAGTAACTTCTTGCTGGAACATAGTATTTCCTCAATAACTTAAATATTCGTTGATAAGCTAAGAGAATTCCATTGGCTATAGCTGAATTCCCTGCGGCTTATACAACCGTTAAAATGATAATGAAGTAAAGCGTACTCCCTTCGCTTTTCAAGTTCTTGCGTTGCTAATTTTAACTTGAAATTTAGGGGGATTATAATAATCATTATCAAATAATTAACATATTTGATGCACTCAATTGTTGATTTGGTGTTAATACACGCTATCCAAAGGAGGTTTTAATTGAACAACCTTATTTACCGTCTGGTGGCGATTAATTTTGTGCATCAAAATAATTACTGGTTAAATACTAAAGCTACTTAAATAAATCATCTAGGAAAGTTTTAAACTTTGATCTGATGCACAAAAAAGCACCCTGGAGGTGCCTTTTTATCAATGTAGTGAAAAATTCTATAGAGTGATTTTTACTCACTGAGTAAGTCAGCAAACAGTGCTGTACTGAGATAACGTTCAGCAGACGAAGGCAAAATCACCACGATATTTTTATCCTTGTATGCATCTTCTTGCGCTATTTTGATGGCTGCCGCAACAGCAGCACCTGAAGAAATTCCGGCAAGAATACCTTCTTTTTCAGTGAGTTCGCGTGCAATTTGCATCGCTTCTTCATTGCTGATTTTAAATACACGGTCAACTAATGTTAAATCTAAGTTATCAGGAATGAAACCAGCGCCAATTCCCTGAATTTTATGTGGGCCTGGTTTAAGTTCTTCACCCGCCAATTTTTGGCTGATAACAGGTGAACTTTCTGGTTCTACCGCAACGATGGTAACGTGTTTGCCTCGCGTATTTTTTAAGTAACGGGCCACACCTGTGATTGTGCCGCCAGTTCCTACGCCAGCGACAAAAACGTCTACATTACCGTCAGTATCTTCCCAAATTTCAGGGCCAGTGGTTTTTTCATGAATTTCTGGGTTGGCAGGATTGCTGAATTGTTGCAGGAGTATATAACGGTCAGGATTGCTGTCATGGATTTCGTTAGCTTTCTCAATCGCGCCTTTCATGCCTTTTGCACCTTCGGTCAGCACCAAATTTGCGCCGAGTGCTTTTAGCAACTTACGTCGTTCAAGGCTCATTGTTTCAGGCATGGTCAATGTCAGCTTATAACCACGGGCAGCTGCAACATAGGCAAGTGCAATCCCGGTATTACCACTGGTTGGTTCGATAAGTTCTTTAGCTTTGGTCAGAATGCCCCGTTTTTCAGCATCCCAAATCATATTGGCACCAATGCGGCATTTGACACTGAAGCTGGGGTTACGGGATTCTACTTTCGCCAGGATACGACCATTCGCGAAGTTTTTTAAACGTACTAGCGGAGTGTGACCAATAGTCAACGAATTATCTTCATAAATTTTGCTCATTGTTCGTTTGCCCCTAACATACCGTAAATACTGATTAACCATACGCTAACATCTTATTTATGGAAATAAGGTTTCAATCTATTCTTATTATATAAAAGAATATTTGAATGGTCATTTTATATTCTTCTGATTATTTAAGATTGGCCTGAATTTTTTAAACAAAACCCCCTGACATGCTCATAACTTGTCAGGGGGCTTGTAATAGGCAAAACGCAGTATACCTATCTCACTTCAAGATGCATATTGTTTCTCCCCGCGAAGCGGGGAGAAACAATGAGTTATGTTGTCTGATAATGAGCAATTTGAAAGGTAACGCGTATAAACAGAAGATTAAATTAATTTGATGATGTGCGATGCAGGGCATGTTGAGTACGGTAGCGATCAACCCACATCGCAGTAGCGCCACAAACCGCAACGGGCATGATAAACAGGTTCACAATCGGGATCATGGTTAGAATGCTTACTGATGCGCCGAATTGCAGGTTATCTATTTTATTTTGGCGTAATGTATTGCGCATAGTGGTAAAACTGACTTTATGGTTATCAAACGGGTAATCACAATATTGGATTGTTAGCATCCAGGCACTGAAAATAAACCAAAGGAGAGGAGCGACGGTTTGGCCTATTCCTGGGATGAAGTAAAGTAACAATAGGATGAGTGCACGCGGAATATAGTAAAGAATTTTCACTACTTCACGTTTCAGAATACGGGGCGTGTCTTTGAGTAAGTCGATAACGCCAGTATCGGGTGCCGGAATGCCTGTTAAGTTAGCCTCCAGTTTTTCTGCCAGCAAGCCATTGAATGGTGAAGCGATAAAATTAGCGAGTGTACTGAAAAAATAAGTAAAAACCAGTAAGATAGAGATAACTACAAGTGGCCAAATTAAATAGCTTAACCATTGCATCCAATCTGGTATTTTATCGAGAGTCCATTGTATCCAGTCCCCCAGTTTATGATATAGCCACCAAAATGAACCACCTAGCAATAAGATATTAGCCAATAAAGGTAATAGAACGAACCTCTTAATGCCAGGACGGGTTATTAGTTGCCAACCTTGGGCAATATAGTGAAATCCATTCGCATGTTTTGGCAACCTTGTCGAATTCGTCATATTTTCTTATTCTCTCTTGGATGATTGAGACGGTATGATATAGGTAGGATTTTCTACTGACTAGTCGTTCCATGAGTAAAAAACAGTCGAAAAAACAGAGGAAATCTCTCATTATGGTAAGAAAAGTAGGTAGAGACTTGCACTTGTCCTATTTGACAAATACTCTTATCTAAAGAATATTCTGCCGTGATGGCAATTAATTTAAACAACAGAGATAGCAATGATGCAGGATTTGCGTCTGATATTAATCGTTGTTGGTGCGATAGCCATAATAGCTTTGCTATTACATGGGTTGTGGACCAGCCGTAAAGAGCGTTCATCACTCTTTCGTGATCGCCCAGTTAAACGTCATAAACAGGGGCGTCAGGAAGAGCCAAAGAATGATAATGGCGATGAACTGTTTGATAATACGTCAAAATCGAATGTTCAGGAGTCGACGAAACCGCAGACTGAACATCGTGCAGAGCTGGTTATCGAACGTCATGCGTCTGAATTGTCAGTCATAGTATCTGATGATGGTACTGATCCTTTACTTGCAAAGCATCAATCCGATGCTTCTACAGTCAAGGTGAAAGGTGTCGATGATCAACAGGAAGAACCCCAACTTGGCTTGTTTGATCCGATTGAACCCGCTGAATCTAAGGAAGCCGGGGTAGCAGAGTCAGACTCTGACATTGTGGAAGGGCAGCCAACGGCAGCGAAAAATGAAGCACAGTCTAAACCTGAACAGACTAAAAAAGAGACGGTGTTGGTGTTGCATGTTGCCGCTCATCATGGGCAGGAACTGAATGGCGAAGTACTGTTCCAAAGCGTTTTACAGTCAGGCTTCCGGTTTGGTGAGATGAATATTTTTCATCGCCATCTAAACCCATCGGGTAACGGTGCTGTGTTATTCAGTTTAGCTAACATGGTAAAACCGGGTTCGTTTGATCCGGACCAAATGGTAGATTTCACTACTCCCGGCGTTTCCATATTTATGCTTGTGCCTTCATATGGTGATTCCAATCAGAATTTTAAACTGATGTTGCAGGCGGCACAGCGCATCGCTGCTGATGTGGGAGGCGTCGTTCTGGATGGTGAGCGCAAGTTGCTGACACCACAGATGATCGAACTCTACAAGGCGCGTATTCGTGATACGCTCAGTGTCAGTGAATAACCCTTCTTTTTTAGTATCAAGCCCCCGCTAGTCGGGGGTTTTTTCATCTCTGGTGAGAAGTCATGGAAAATATCATCCAAAAAATCAAAGAATTAAGAACAACATTACGTCATCACGAATATTTGTATCATGTTATGGATGCGCCAGAGATCCCTGATGCAGAATATGATCGTTTGATGCGAGAATTAAAAGCGCTGGAAGAGCAGTATCCAGAAATGGTTACTGCGGATTCTCCTACCCAGCGAGTGGGAGCTGCACCGTTAACGACGTTTGAGCAGGTACGCCATGAGATCCCTATGCTATCTCTGGATAACGTATTTGATGAAGAAAGCTACCTGGCATTTGACAAACGCGTTCGTGATCGTCTGAAAGACAGCCAGGATTTGGTGTTTTGTTGTGAGCTAAAACTTGATGGTTTGGCGGTCAGTTTGCTGTATGAAAATGGGGAATTGGTGCAGGCTGCGACTCGTGGTGATGGGACAACGGGGGAGAATATTACCGCCAACGTCCGTACTATTCGTGCCATTCCCTTGCGTTTGAAAGGAGATAATATTCCCGCTCGCGTCGAAATCCGTGGTGAAGTCTTTATGAAGCAAGCCGGGTTTGAAAAATTCAACGAAGAAGCGCGCCGCACAGGCAATAAAGTCTTCGCTAATCCCCGCAATGCGGCGGCTGGCTCATTGCGTCAGCTTGATCCCCGCATTACTGCCAAGCGTCCACTTACTTTCTATTGCTATGGAGTTGGTGTGCTGGAAGGCGGAGAGCTACCAGCAAGTCACTATGAACGCCTGATGCAATTCAAGCGGTGGGGACTGCCTGTCAATAACAACGTGAAGTTATGCCAGGGAACTCAACGGGTGATGGATTTTTACCATGACATTGAGCAGAAGCGGCCGACACTGGGCTTTGATATTGATGGAGTTGTTGTCAAGGTCGATTCCCTCGAATTACAAGAAAGGTTGGGCTTTGTTGCCCGAGCGCCACGTTGGGCGACGGCTTTCAAGTTTCCGGCTCAAGAGCAGATAACTATCATCCGTGATGTTGAGTTTCAGGTAGGACGTACTGGTGCCATTACTCCGGTTGCTCGTCTGGAGCCGGTATTGGTGGCAGGTGTTACAGTGAGTAATGCCACGCTGCATAATGCAGATGAAATTGAGCGTCTGGGGCTGCGTATTGGTGATACGGTGATTATTCGTCGTGCCGGAGATGTTATCCCGCAAGTCGTGGGCGTTGTTTATGAAAACAGACCAGCAGAAACTCAGGAAGTGATTTTTCCCGCACATTGTCCGGTTTGTGGCTCAGATATAGAGCGTGTCGAAGGTGAAGCAGTCGCTCGTTGTACAGGAGGCTTGTTTTGTGGAGCGCAGCGCAAAGAAGCATTAAAACATTTTGTTTCCCGTCGTGCTATGGATGTTGATGGCATGGGCGAAAAAATTATTGAGCAGCTTGTGGATAAAGAGTATGTCAAAACGCCAGCTGAGCTTTTCCGACTGACAGCCGGGAAATTAACGGGTCTTGATCGTATGGGGCCTAAGTCTGCGCAAAATATCATTAATGCCTTGGAGAAAGCGAAGAAAACCACTTTTGCACGTTTTATTTACTCTTTGGGTATTCGTGAAGTTGGCGAAGCGACAGCCGCCAACTTGGTTGCCCATTTTGGCACGTTAGAAAAATTACGTGCAGCGGACATTGAGGCATTGATTGCGGTGCAAGATGTGGGAAGTGTTGTTGCCCGCCATGTTGTGAATTTCTTTAATGAGCCACACAATCAGGTGGTGATTGATGATCTCGTTAACAATATGGGTATTCATTGGGAATCGACAGAAAACCTGAACTTTGATGACGTCGTCAGTCCATTTGCTGGCAAGACAGTCGTATTGACAGGCTCATTGCGCCGTTTATCTCGAGACGAAGCTAAAGATAAGCTGACAGCCCTAGGCGCAAAAGTGACAGGAAGTGTGTCTAAGAAAACGGATATGGTTATTGCAGGTGAAGCTGCGGGTTCCAAATTAGCTAAGGCCAATGAGTTGGGAATCTACGTTATTGATGAAGAGGAAATGCTCCGTTTATTGGGTGAATAATGTGCATTCCACTTAGAGAGGCGATTATTAAAGTGTGATCGAGTTAGCTAAATAGAGACATGTAACCACCTAAATAGTAAATTAGTGTGACAGTAATCAAAATTTACTATTATGTGTTGCATAAAATACAGATGTAAATTTGCACAGAATCGTGTTTGGAGCTCTTCTTTATGTCTATCTCTCATATTTTACATTTTTTCCTCTCATTAGTGGTCATTGGCGGCCTGGCGGTTTTGGCAAGTAATAACCGGAAGGATATTAAGATTCGTTATATTATTCAGTTAATTATAATTGAACTCTTTCTGGCCTGGTTCTTCCTGAACTCTAACGTAGGTTTGGGAGTCGTTAAAGGATTTGACGATTTATTTGTCCATCTATTGTCTTATGCAGCGAAAGGGACCAGCTTTGTTTTCGGTGGCATGATAGAAGCAAAACTGGCCTTTTTCTTCCTGAATGTATTGTGTCCTATCATTTTTATTTCCGCCCTGATTGGTATTTTGCAACACATCAAAGTACTGCCAATTATTATTCGTGTAATAGGTACAATACTGTCTAAAATCAACGGTATGGGTAAACTGGAATCATTTAATGCGGTTAGCTCATTGATTTTGGGGCAATCAGAGAATTTTATTGCTTATAAAAATGTGCTTGGCAAAATGTCTGAACGCCGGATGTATACGATGGCGGCAACGGCAATGTCTACCGTATCTATGGCTATCGTCGGCGCTTACATGACGATGCTGGATGCAAAATATGTGGTTGCGGCACTGATCCTCAATATGTTCAGCACTTTTATCATCTTATCTCTCATCAATCCTTACTCTGTTGAGAATGAAGAAGATATCCATATGAGCAACCTCCACGAGGGGCAAAGTTTCTTTGAAATGCTGGGTGATTATATTCTGGCGGGTTTCAAAGTTGCTTTGATTGTCACTGCGATGTTGATCGGTTTTATTGCCTTGATTGCAGGAATTAACGCAATTTTCCATCTGGTATTTGGTATTACTTTCCAGGAGTGTATGGGATATGTGTTTTATCCGTTTGCATGGATCATTGGTATTCCAAGTGATGAAGCGCTGAAAGTCGGCAGTATCATGGCAACCAAGTTGGTTTCCAACGAATTTGTGGCGATGCAGAGCCTGCAAGAGATGTCTGCTCAACTCAGTGAACATTCGAAAGGTATTCTGTCCGTATTTTTGGTTTCTTTCGCTAACTTCGGTTCCATTGGAATTATTTCTGGCGCTGTTAAAGGGCTGGATGAACAACAAGGTAATGCTGTTGCGCGCTTTGGCTTGAAATTGCTGTTTGGTTCAACGCTGGTGAGTTTCCTGTCCGCAGCAATGACCGGACTGATTTTGAGCATCTAATCTGTTTCATTAGATTTGATAGAAAACAACCAAAAGTGGCGTTCTGACAGATGCCACTTTTTTTATATTCATAGTGAGATAATGAGTCTGAAATGATGAACAAAGAAAACTTGTTGGAAATAGCCAATACAGCTATGCCATTTGGTAAATATAAAGGGCGAATGTTGATTGATTTGCCGGAAGAATATTTACTTTGGTTTGCTCGCAAGGGGGAGTTCCCACAGGGAAAACTGGGCGAATTGATGGAAATGACGCTTGCAATAAAAATTGAAGGATTGGACTCGCTGGTAAAACCGTTGAAAGGCGCCTGATGGATAAAGTTTTTTTGTTCATTAATATCAAATCAGTGATGTTAATCGCTTAACCATTTTTTTAATAATTGACCTTATATCTTGATTGGATGGCTAATACAGATAGATAAGGAAAATCCCTGAAAACTTGCGCTTTCAGGGATTAAGAATTTTGGTGGAGCTAAGCGGGATCGAACCGCTGACCTCTTGCATGCCATGCAAGCGCTCTCCCAGCTGAGCTATAGCCCCACAAATGTGGTTTAGATTTTGAATACCAAACACTGATTACTCTGATGAGTAAGTAAGATAAGTATTTGGTGGAGCTAAGCGGGATCGAACCGCTGACCTCTTGCATGCCATGCAAGCGCTCTCCCAGCTGAGCTATAGCCCCAAATCAAAATCCTGTAGAACGGGGCGAATCATATGAAAACCGGAGAATTCTGTCAATGAATTCATTAATATTCCCCGTGTAAACGCTGAAAAAGCCATCAATGACCCATTGGGAGAGCAAAAAATAAAGGCACTCAATTATTGAGTGCCTTTCATTTCATTATTCACGCCTCGTTATGACGTAACATCAATAGATGACGATTTATTGCGCTTCACGCTGAGCAATATATGCCAGAGCCTTATCAATACGAGCTAATGAACGAGCTTGGTTAATCGCATGGATTGTTACATCAACACTCGGAGACTGGCCCGCACCTGTTACAGCAACGCGCAGTGGCATGCCTACCTTACCCATGCCAACTTCCAGTTCGTCAGCTGTCGCCTGAATGGCGTGATGGATATTCTCAGGCGTCCATTCAGTCATGGCTGCCAGTTTCGCACGGGCAACTTCCAATGGCTGGCGAGCAACAGGACGCAGATGTTTTTTCGCCGCATCTGCATCAAATTCGGCAAATTCTTCATAGAAATAACGGCAAGATTCAGCTATTTCTTTCAGCGTCTTGCAGCGTTCACCTAACAGTTTGATCAAATCAACCAGTTCTGGCCCCGTGCGAGTATCAATACCTTGCTGTTCAATATGCCATGCTAGATGTACAGCAACTCTTTCTGCTGGCAGGGTATTAATGTAATGATGGTTCAACCATTGCAGTTTTTCCGTATTGAATGCACTGGCAGATTTGCTAATGGCATCAAGGCTAAACAGTTCAGTCATTTCTTCAACGCTGAAAATTTCCTGATCGCCATGTGACCAGCCCAGACGAACCAGATAGTTCAACAATGCTTCTGGCAGATAACCATCATCACGGTATTGCATTACGCTGACTGCACCGTGGCGTTTGGACAGTTTTTTACCATCGTCGCCGAGGATCATAGAAACATGGGCATATTCTGGAACAGGTGCACCAAGCGCTTTCAAGATATTGATCTGACGAGGGGTATTATTGATATGGTCTTCACCACGAATAACATGGGTGATTTCCATATCCCAATCATCAATGACTACACAGAAGTTATAAGTTGGTGAGCCGTCGGTACGGCGAATAATCAAATCGTCCAGCTCTTGGTTACTGAATTCAATCGGGCCACGGATACTGTCGTTAAAAATGACAGAACCTTCTTGTGGGTTGCGGAAACGCACAACATGTGGTTCATCGTGACTATGCTGGCACTCGCTATCACGGCATTTTCCGTCATAACGTGGTTTTTCACCATTGGTCATCTGAGTTTCACGCAATTGTTCCAAACGCTCTTTAGAGCAATAGCAGCGATAAGCAGTACCTTGCTCTAACATTTCATCAATAACCTGGTTGTAACGGTCGAAACGTTTGGTCTGATAATAAGGGCCTTCATCCCAATTCAGATTTAACCAGTTCATCCCGTCCATAATTGCGTCGATGGCTTCTTGGGTAGAACGTTCCAGATCGGTATCTTCGATGCGAAGAACAAATTCACCTTGATTGTGGCGACTGTATAACCAGGAATAAAGAGCAGTACGCGCACCACCAACATGCAGATAGCCAGTAGGACTTGGTGCAAAACGGGTTTTAATTTTACTCATCAGGAATTGCCTTAATTACGTTTCTCTTGATTAGAGAGCGTGTTGGATGATTGAAGTAACAACAGTGGGCGTTATTTTATCACTGCACTTCAATTCCTCAATGGCGTTAATGGCAGGTTATTGAGAAAAGCTAAAATAACCCATCTAAATGATACCATTGCGTGATGATCATTGTTTCATTCTGTTTAATTTTACGACGAACGATTGTTTTAGTGATAAAAAGCGTTGACTCACTTCGAACTATCCCTATAATGCGACTCCATCACGACGGGGCGATTAGCTCAGTTGGTAGAGCATCTCCCTTACAAGGAGGGGGTCATCAGTTCGAATCTGGTATCGCCCACCATATTTCTCGTAGTGATAAAAATGATTTTATGATTGGGCGATTAGCTCAGTTGGTAGAGCATCTCCCTTACAAGGAGGGGGTCATCAGTTCGAATCTGGTATCGCCCACCAATCATAAATCAGTGGTATTGATGTCGTTAATAGTCATCGTGAAGTGGGCGATTAGCTCAGTTGGTAGAGCATCTCCCTTACAAGGAGGGGGTCATCAGTTCGAATCTGGTATCGCCCACCACTTCATCGGGTTGTTTCGTCTACAGTATCACATTGATATTTAGAATGGGTCGTTAGCTCAGTCGGTAGAGCAGTTGACTTTTAATCAATTGGTCGCAGGTTCGAATCCTGCACGACCCACCATTTAAATATCAAAATCAAAATTATCTAATTGGGTCGTTAGCTCAGTCGGTAGAGCAGTTGACTTTTAATCAATTGGTCGCAGGTTCGAATCCTGCACGACCCACCATTTAGATACCAAAATCAGAATTACCTAATTGGGTCGTTAGCTCAGTCGGTAGAGCAGTTGACTTTTAATCAATTGGTCGCAGGTTCGAATCCTGCACGACCCACCATTCAGGTATCAAGATACGAAGTGGGCGATTAGCTCAGTTGGTAGAGCATCTCCCTTACAAGGAGGGGGTCATCAGTTCGAATCTGGTATCGCCCACCACTTCATACCCGCATTTCTTATCAGACACTTGTTTACCTTAGCGTCATATTCTCTTAATACTTTTTCTTCTGATATACAGAATCTCGCGGCTATTTTACCTTTAGTCCATAACTTTTGAATTTTTCCAGCACTTGCTGCATTTCTGCTGGAGAAAGTATTGGAACGGTTCCCATAATTGGCAGCACTTTTAAATAAAGTTGTGCCAATATCTCAATTTCATTGGCCAGCCATAGTGCTTTTTCCAGATTAACTTCCATTGCAATCATGCCATGATGCTGCACCAACAATGCCTTACTGTATGCGATCCCTTTTTTTACATTATCAGCTAATTCAGCCGTGCCAAAAGTGGCATAGGGAATGCAGGGAACATGATCAGTGCCTGTAACGGCAACCATATAGTGGATAGCGGGTATAGCATGATTGAGAATAGAGACTGCTGTGGCATTAACAGCATGGTTATGTACAACAGCATTGAGATTGGAGCGTACTTGATAGCAAGAGAGATGAAAATGCCATTCGCTTGAAGGCACCTTATCGGCTTCATATTCTCCCCGATTACTGACAAATACGATTTGAGCAGCCGTTAGCTTTTCATAAGCTATACCACTGGGGGTAATCAGAAAACCGTCTTGATAGCGGGCACTGATATTGCCCGATGTCCCTTGGTTCAATCCAAGCGCATTCATTTTGAGACAAGTTTCAACAATCTCTTGGGCGATTTGCTCTCTATTCATCATTTTTACCTTGCATGATAATGACGGTTACCCACACAGATCAGGGAAAAGCGCCCGTAATCCTTCCGCACTGGCATCACAAATCCCACGTTCAGTAATCAATCCGGTGATAAGTTCAGCAGGTGTAACATCAAAAGCATAGTTTCCGCAAGAGGTTCCATGTGGCGCTGTGTTGACCCAGCTTCGTACACCTTCAGGTGTGATGCCATATACGTGGGATTGCTCTTCACCTGAACGTTGTTCAATGGGAATTTCTTTGACACCATCCCAGACTGTAAAATCCAGTGTAGGAGATGGCAGGGCCACGTAAAAAGGCACCTGATTGGCTTTGGCTGCTAATGCCTTGAGGTAAGTACCAATTTTGTTGCATACATCGCCTCTGGCAGTTGTCCGATCTGTGCCAACAATACAGAGATCCACTTTGCCATGTTGCATCAAATGCCCGCCGGCGTTATCAGCAACTAAAGTATGTGGTACACCATGTGAACCCAATTCGAAAGCAGTTAACCCTCCTTGATTACGTGGGCGGGTTTCATCAACCCAGACATGAACCTTAATCCCGGCATCATGTGCCATATAAATGGGCGCCAGAGCGGTTCCCCAATCTACCGTCGCAAGCCAGCCGGCATTGCAGTGAGTCAAAATATTGACCGCTTCGCCTGTTGGTTTGGTTTCGGCGATATTCTGGATTATTTTTAGTCCGTGCTCACCAATTTTGCGACAGAGTTCCACATCTTCATCTGCAATTTCATTGGCGATACGATAAGCCATTGCTTCACGTTGTGAATGTTCGAGATTTTCTAGTGCGCAATAAGTTCGATCCAACGCCCACTTTAAATTGATCGCAGTAGGACGGGTTTTCACCAAAACATTGTAAGCCTGTTGCAGTTTTTCATCGCTACTTTCTTGATGCATTGCCAATGCCATACCATATGCAGCGACGGCACCAATCAAAGGCGCTCCCCGTACCCACATTTCTTTGATGGCTGTTGCAGCATCTTGCATAGTGCGTAGTTGAATAGTCTGCATTTCAAAAGGAAGTTTGGTTTGGTCGAAAATTTCGACGGTATAACCATCGCCGGCAAGCCAAACAGAACGGTAATGAATACCATTAATTTTCATATCAACCTCTTAACACTGTGCAATATAACGTCTGATTAGCGAAAAAGTGGGATAATTTTCTCCATTGACTATCAATTCTCGTGCCAGTTTTAGTGCTCGTTTTTCACAGACAGCGCGCTGGTTTTGATCTTCGATTTGTTTAAAATCAGCAACACCGGCAAACCCAACAATACGACGATTAATCTCTAAGCCAGCATAGGCGAGTGTGTCTTTAAATAAGGTGGATAGAAAATCATTTTGCACTGTTTTTAAGAAGGAAGCATCGAATGTGCCCTGTTGATAAAGCACGACAGGATAGGCATCCCCGATGTCTTTTTCATTCCATAATTGGCGAAAATGGCGTTCAAACACTGACCAGGTTGTTTCTATTTGCTCTAAAAGCCATGTTTGGTAATCAACACATTGCGCATTATTTTCCCGCAGGGCTGGCTGGGAGAAGTAAGCCATTAATAAATTACCAATATAGTTACCGATATCAAACGCCATTGGTCCCATAAAACTAAATTCTGGATCAATAACTTTGGTGGAATCTGGCGTCACCATGATTGAGCCGGAATGGAGATCACCATGCAGCAAAGCTTGTGCTTGCGTCATGAATTGATACTTATACTGCATGGCAGCCTGAATAAGTGCGCGATCTTGCCAGATGGAATAGATCTCATCGTCAAGTTGGGGGGCAGTCCAGTTATTTCTCTCTGCGTTAAAATAGGGCTCAGTAAAAATCAGATCTTCAGTGATCTTGCAAAGTTCATGATTATTGGCGAAGAGAGCAGTAAGATCTTTTTTATCTTTACCAGCCATACCCATATCGGAGGTATGGAACAGTGTATTCGCAAGAAAGATGCCAATATCTTCAGCGAGATGGGGGAGCTTTTCTCCGGCAATAAGGCGATTGCGCAGGATGATATGCTGAGATAAATACTCCATGACAAAGAGAGACATTTTCTCATCATAAAAATAGACATCAGGAACATATTCTTTGGCGACTTTTTTTTCTTCAATCAGGGCATGATATTCAAAATGCGCACGAACAAGGGAAAGTGGCCATGATTCACCCGCAGCTCGTACATAAGGCAAGGCTTGCTTTACGACAATCGTTTTTTCTTTTCCAGAGACGATAAATACTAAATTAAGATTTCCATCACCCACTTCTTGAATTTGCCAGGTTTCAGGGGAACCGCCTGGTGAAATGGTTGTTGGTAAATTTTTAGCAAGATAATGTGATAAAGATTCGCAAGTTTGTGGAATATATCCTATAGGAAGATGAGCAGACATTATTTTTCATCCTGATAATTTCATGAAGGAAAGTTCATAAACTGCACAGCGATAATTCATTCTACTGTAATGAAATTTACATTTGTTAACTATAGATATGCAAAAGTAAGGTGTCTGTGATGGAACTAACGAATTCCTCTTGAGTGAAATATTCTGTTTTTTATTCGACTAATATCAAACGAGTATCAACTATGTTTGAGGTTTACCAATTTCACCGCATAAATTGATACATTGGAGGTGAGGTTCGTTTGTGCCTTTCATGTAGCGCATGAAATCATTTAATTTTTCAGTCATAGATACGGGAACTGTACCGCTACCATCCTCAGCCCAATAAAATGAAACACGAAAATATGCACAGCAAGCACCGCAGCTAATACAGGGATTGTCTTGTAATTTAGATTGAGAAGTTAACGTTTTACTCATACCAGATGTCACTTATTTTTTATTTCTTAGTAAGGAAAATATAGCTGGATAAACCTTATCTAAATCAATGTTGTTGACATTTTCAGGATCATATAATGTGATAAATTTATCTTTTGTAGCCAGTGGGGCCCAATTTTCAGGTCTTGTTACACCATAAAAGGCAACAATCTTTTTCTGTAATGCGGCTGCTAAATGACAAATACCCCCATCACCGACAACAATGAGTGTCATGCTGCTCAATAAAGATAAAAAAGAACCCAGAGAATCGGATACTACAACTTCACTATTTTTTCCTATCCGTGATTTTAAATTCTCAGCTAAAGGAATGTCATGCTTATATGAAGAAATAAAAAATTTTGTATCTGGGTGATTTTCTAGAATTTTATTTGCTATTAAAGTGAGGCGTTCATTATTAATGAGACTGTATTTTCTATTGTTAGATACAGAAAATAAAATCATGGGAATCGGCTGTTCAATAGATTGGAAGGTATTTTTAAATTTGATACAAGGAAAAAGCTCAGGAGATAATTTGCTCTCAGTAGGTGAAAATGTACGTAATACTTTTAATGCTTGATGGTAACCATTGACTTGCTCCTGCTTCATTGGATAGTTAATTAACTTTGCATGCCAGTGCTTATCTGTAACAACAGCATAGCGTTTTTTAGCCCCTAATAGCCATAAGAATAGATTATTTAGCTTCATAGGTGTAGGTTTGGCTGATATAGCAATATCAAATTTTTTTCGACGAAATACTAATGCAGTTTTAATAATAGATAGGTATTTATTGCCTCTAGGGAGGATGTAGACCTTGATTTCAGGACACAAATAATAAGCGAGTTCAGTATTGCCAGAATCTATAAATAAGCTGATTTCTGCGTTGGGATAGGTTTTCTGTAAAAACTTTATTAACGGTTGAGTGCAAATGAGATCACCTAGTCCATTTCGACGTAGTATGGCTATTTTCATAGGGTATTGTCAGAATTAAAAATTCTATCGTTTAAAGTTGATTTCATTATAGTTAAATTAAGTCCATTCTTTAACACCATTGAGCAAATTTCTCACATATAGTCGAGACTACAGGCCATTTGACCCACAAAATCAA
Organism: Xenorhabdus sp. BG5; assembly: GCF_015163665.1. Taxonomy (GTDB): domain Bacteria; phylum Pseudomonadota; class Gammaproteobacteria; order Enterobacterales; family Enterobacteriaceae; genus Xenorhabdus. The sequence continues at coordinate 141,979 of NZ_JADEUG010000006.1, forward strand.
TGCGGTGATTGCTGTTGAATTTATCCGCGATGCTGTTGCCGTAAAAAACACTAAAGTTTGTTAGTTTTTTAATTCCTTTAATTACAGTTCCTGGCTGCCTTTAAGTAGAAGAACGAATAAGCTGAATGAAAGATCATGCTTTCGATTTGAATAAAAATGAAATATTTTCGGGGTGGTTTTTCTCTAAAAATGAACTTTAATAAAGATCACATTTTCGATTGACCCACTCTGCTGTAATTGTTTTTTGATGTGAGCGGTTTTGACCTTGAAGCTGGGATTGTCATCAGGCACTGATTGTTTTTGGTGCCGACGTCATTGTGGTTGATGAATAAGAAATATCTATTTTAATAAAAAACGTTACGTTTTAACCATATCTGAATAGTCTGGAGATACTATGCAGCCATTATTGCAGTTGATCCACCGCCATAAATCAGGCGAGAACGTTGGAGTTTACTCTGTTTGCTCGGCACATCCTTGGGTGCTGGAAAGTGCAATTCGTTTTGCCAAAGAGAGAGACTCTTCGGTACTTATTGAGGCAACTTCTAATCAGGTTAATCAGTTCGGTGGATATACCGGAATGCAACCGACAGATTTCCGCACAATGATCTGGAATATTGCTGACAAAATAGGGCTTCCTCACGAAAAAGTCTGGCTTGGTGGTGATCATCTGGGGCCTAATGCATGGCAGAACCGTAGCGCGCAAGAGGCTATGCAGCTCTCTGAAACACTGATTTACGATTATGTTGCGGCAGGTTTCAGAAAAATTCATCTCGATTGTTCAATGTCCTGTGCTGACGATCCGGTGCCGCTCTGTGATGAAATCGTAGCATCTCGTGCAGCGAGGCTGTGTCAGGTTGCTGAGCGCAGTTGGAAAGCGCACGGCGGTGAACGCCCTGTTTATGTGATTGGCACTGAAGTTCCTGTTCCGGGAGGTGCTAAAGCGTCAATGGCAGGGATGCAGATCACTTCACCTCTGGCAGCAGAAACGACGCTGAAAATTCATCAACACGCATGGCAGGAGCATGGTTTAGCGGATGTCTGGCCGCGGGTTATTGGCCTTGTGGTTCAGCCTGGCGTCGAATTTGATCATCATAATGTTGAACATTACTAGTCAGCGAAAGCACAAACACTAAGCCAGTTTATCGAAACCGTCCCCCATTTGGTTTATGAGGCGCATTCTACGGATTACCAAACTTTGCGTGCTTACCGTGAATTGGTGCGTGACCATTTTGCCATCCTAAAGGTGGGGCCTGCACTGACGTTTGCCCTGCGCGAGGGGTTGTTTGCTCTCGATAAGCTAGATCGTGAATGGAATGGTGAGCTGAATGCGGCTCACCTGCACAGTACGCTGGAGCAAATCATGCATGAGCAGCCTCAGCACTGGCATCCTTATTACCAAGGCAATGCACATCAGCAATATATCGACCGCCAATACAGTTTTAGTGACCGCATCCGTTATTACTGGGCAGATCCAAAGGCAGAAGCGGCAGTCAATAAGCTGTTGGATAACCTGCGTAATAACCCAATACCTCTGTCGATGTTAAGTCAATACCTGCCTGAGCAGGCCGAAGCAGTAAAAGCAGGGCGGCTGGAACATGATCCGAAAGTGTGGGTGATGGATAAAGTGAGAACCGTTTTACTTCAGTACGCACTCGCGTGTGAAGGAGCTGTCGCATGAAGACGATATTGTCATATTCACAGTCATGGCTGGAAGAGCACAATGCGCTGCTTACCGCAGAGGAAATTGCCCATCAACCCCGTTTATGGCGTGAACTCTATCGTGAATTGGAGTCCAGCTCGGCACAGTGGCAGCCTTTTTTGTCTTCATTGTTAGCTAAGCCTGATTTACAGATTATCCTCTGTGGTGCCGGTTCTTCCGCTTTTGTCGGTAAAGCGATGGCTCCGTGGTTACGTGAACATTGCGGGTTGGATGTTTGCGCCTATGCGTCGACAGATATTCTGCCGACACCGTGGCAGTATCTTGAAAAACAGCGTCCGACCTTACTAGTCTCCTATGCACGTTCTGGTAACAGCCCGGAAAGTGTTGGTGTAATTGCGCTGGCAGATCAACTGGCAGGTGATGTTTATCACTTGATACTTACCTGTAATCCTGATGGCGCGCTTGCCCATTATGTTAAGGAGAAGCGGGCTGAGGGTAAGAACAATGTCTGTTCGCTGATTATGCCTAAAGGTTCCCATGATCGTAGTTTTGCAATGACATCCAGCTTCAGCTGCATGACGTTGGCGACATTGCTACTGCTTGGCAAACAGGATCTTGCACGGGAAGATAGGTCGGTCGAAAAGATGGCCACTCTCTGTGAAAAGTGTTTTTCAGAATGGTTGCCGCAGGTTCAGAAAGTATCACAGTCCGGTTTCAACAGAATGGTAGCGTTGGGTTCCGGCTGTTTTACCGGTATCGCGGAAGAAGGCGCCCTCAAGATGCTCGAATTGACCGCCGGGAAAGTGGCAACCCGTTTTGATTCTACACTCGGTGTACGTCACGGTCCTAAATTTATGATCGATCAAAATACCTTAGTTGTCGTGATGCTGTCAGCAGAAGCGTATTGCCGCCGTTATGATATCGATCTGCTCAATGAACTGAAACATGATGAACGGGCAAAACAGATTATTCCGCTTAGCAGCCTGCCATTGTCGGGAGCTGTTGAACTGAATAGTGAGCTCTCTGATGTCTGGTTAATGTTTCCGTATCTTATCTTTTTCCAGTTGTTGGCATTCAATACCTCGCTGTCACATAGCTTATCACCCGATAATCCTTGCCCGACAGGGGAAGTAAATCGGGTTGTACAAGGTGTCCAGCTATACCCTTATTAACATACAAAATAATAACAGGAGTGAGTATGTCTACCCCAAACATATTGATGACCCGAATCGATAACCGTCTGATTCATGGTCAGGTTGGCGTGACCTGGACAAATTCACTGGGCGCGAATTTGGTGGTGGTGGCAAATGATGACGCATCAGCCGACCCTGTTGCGCAATCTCTAATGGATATGGTGGTTTCTGACGATGTGCAGACCCGCTATTTCACATTGCAGAAAACAATCGATGTCATCCACAAGGCGGCGGACAGGCAGAAAATTTTTATTGTCTGCAAAACACCTCAGGATGTGCTTACTCTGGTTAAAGGAGGTGTTCCTATCAAATTTGTCAATGTTGGAAATATGCATTTCTCGGAAGGAAAAAAACAGATCCACAAAACGGTCTCTGTTGATGACGCTGATATCAATGCATTCCGTGAGTTGGATAAATTGGGAGTCACTTGTGAAATCCGTCGGGTGCCGGATGAAGCAGGTGAATCTGTCTCTAAGCTGATTAGCTGAGGAGGTCAGTATGCTTACTAGCGCACTACTTATCGCTTTACTGGCAGGGATAGCCGGTGTTGACCTGTTTAACGGACTGACTCATATTCACCGTCCCATCGTGATTGGCCCTTTGGTTGGACTGATTTTAGGGGATGTACAGACGGGTTTGTTGGTTGGCGGAACGCTGGAACTGGTCTGGATGGGGATGGTACCACTGGCCGGAGCGCAGCCACCTAATGTGGTTATTGGCGGGGTGATTGGGACAACATTTGCGATCATGGCCCATACCGATCCGAAAGTGGCGATAGGGATAGCTGTGCCATTTTCGATAGCCGTACAGGGTTGTATCACACTGTTATTCACTATCTATTCACCGATGATGCACAAGTGCGATGAAATGGTGAAAAAACTGAACTGGCGTGGTGTTGAATGGGTCAACTACTTCGGTATGTTCATTCTATTTTTGTTCTACTTTATTGTGGCTTTCCTGCCTATCTATTTTGGTGCAGATGCGGCGAGTGCCATTGTTAGAAAAGCGCCACACTGGTTGCTTGATGGCCTTGCAGTGGCTGGGGGAATGATGCCTGCCATCGGTTTCTCATTACTGATGAAGCTTATGATGAAAAAAACTTATGTGGCCTACTTTATGCTGGGTTTTATTTCCGTAACTTTCCTGAACATGCCGATTATTGCAGTCGCACTCGGCGCATTCGCAATCGCACTGATTGATTTCTTTAATCGTACCCATAACGATAGCAACGACGATCAGGGTGCAGGTTCTCAGACTACCGCACAGGAGATGAACAATGGCATTTAATATAGCAACCAGCCAGGTTGATCGAGACGACTATATTGATAAAGAACCCGGTCCCGAACTGACAACCCGCGATATTAACGTTATGGCGCTGCGCTCACTACTATTACAGGCATCGTTTAACTATGAACGTATGCAGGCAGGAGGCTGGTTATATACCCTGATACCCGCACTGCGCAAGATCCATAAAAATCCACAGGATTTATCCAACTCCATGAAAATGCATATGGAGTTTATCAATGTTCATCCCTTTGACGTCACTTTTCTGTCTGGGCTTGTGCTGGCGATGGAAAAGAGTAAAGAGAAGGTGTCTACCATCCGTGCTGTGAAAGTTGCATTAATGGGACCTTTAGGCGGGATCGGGGATGCTCTGTTCTGGTTGACTCTACTACCTATTTGTGCCGGCATTGGTGCTTCTTTGGCACTTCAGGGCAGTTTATTCGGGCCAATTATTTTTCTGCTGATGTTCAACATCGTGCACTTTGCCTTGCGTTTCGGGCTGGCACATTACGGTTACCAGGCCGGTACCAAAGCGATTGCCATGCTGAAAACGCACACCAGGAACATCTCTCATGCGGCTTCAATTGTCGGTATGACAGTGATAGGCGCGCTGGTCGCTTCTTACGTTCATCTTTCCACACCGTTAGTCATGAAGGCTGGTGAGGCGAAGGTCGCTCTACAGACGGATGTACTGGATAAACTGATGCCTAATCTGCTGCCTCTGGCTTTTACTCTGCTGGTTTACTGGCTGATGAAGAAGGGAAGTTCACCGGTGAAACTGATTGGTATCACAGTAGTGTTCGGGGTTGTCGGTAAGTTAGTTGGTTTTCTATAAGGAGTGCAGATGTTAGGTGTAGTGATAACCGGACATGGTAGTTTTGCCAGTGGCCTGTTGCAGGCAGTAGAGCAGGTCATTGGCCCACAGGCGCAGTGTATAGCCGTGGATTTTCCAGAAGGAATGTGTACTGAGACACTGAAAAAAGCACTGGCGGCTGCGTGCAGTCAATGTGATCAGGGGGACGGGCTGGTTTTTCTCACCGATTTACTCGGTGGTTCTCCGTTCAGACAGTCTGCGCAACTGGCATTAAATCATCCTGCATATCAAGTCATTACCGGTACTAATATGCAGATGGTTGCGGAAATGATGCTTGAACGTGACGGTATGACAGCCCTTGAGTTTCGCGACATGGCACTGGAATGTGGACATCGTGGGCTGACCAGCCTGTGGCATGAACAGCAGCGTGAAAAACAGACATCACAGGGTATTGATGGTATCTGAGGAGTTAACATGTATCTGATTTCTAATCGGGAAATGCTGAAAAAAGCGCAGCGGGGAAGATACGCTGTACCTGCCTTTAATGTCCATAATCTTGAAACAGTGCAGGTGGTGGTAGAAACCGCTGCCGCACTGTCATCACCGGTGATATTGGCGGGAACACCCGGCACCTTTACCTACGCAGGGCTGGAATATATGGTGTCTATCTGTCGTGAAGCGGCGTATATCAACCATCTGCCAGTGGCACTGCATCTGGATCACCATGAAGAGTACGATGATATCTGTCATAAAGTGCAGTCCGGTATCCGTTCTGTGATGATTGATGGTTCACATCTGCCTTTTGAGCAGAATATTGAGGCGGTATCCTGGGTGGTTCGATTTTGCCAGAACTATGATGTCAGCGTTGAGGCAGAATTAGGCAGGCTTGGCGGGCAGGAGGATGACTTAATCGTCGATAACAAAGATAGCTTCTATACCGATCCTATGGCTGCGAAAGAGTATGTTGCCCGGACAGGCATTGATTCACTGGCGGTTGCGATAGGTTCTGCGCATGGCCTGTATCACGGGGAGCCGCACCTTGATTTTGATCGCCTGGACGCCATCAGGCAACAGGTTGATATTCCACTGGTACTGCATGGTGCATCGGGTATCCCTGAAGAGATGGTTCGGCGTGCGATTAATTTGGGGATCTGTAAGGTGAATGTGGCGACAGATCTGAAAATCGCTTTTGCTGACGCGGTCAAAGCCTATTTTGCTGAACACCCTGATGCAAACGATCCGCGCAAATATATCACACCGGGTAAAGAGGCAATGCGCAAGGTGGTCGAAACTAAAATCCGCATTTGCGGTAGCGCAGGAATGATGTAACCACAAATTAGGGCCCTGCAGAAATATAACGCGATAATCGTCATTGAAGATTTGAAGGTCGCCAACATGTAACGCGGAAGATTGGTGTATTTTTGAGTGTCATTCGGGAGACCTATCCGCTTTCACAAAAAATTCACTTTATCCTAGATG
>NZ_JADEUG010000060.1 GCF_015163665.1 Xenorhabdus sp. BG5
GGCTCAGTTGCTGGATAAGCACGAATTCAGCGATGCCAGTTGGGGCTGGGGGTATCACAGCACCTTACCGTGGTCGTTTCAGTTAGAACACTGGCGGTTACATCAGCAGGTGTTGCTGCGTGGTCAGATTGTGGTACTGCGGCTGATGGATAACCGTATTTTCGCACCGTTGTTGCCCGCTCTAAAACCGGGGGACTGGCGTGAACTGTTAACACCGGTTAATGAGCTGATGATCGATACACCTGACCCGAGTTGCTATTACCGACCAGAAAATTGCCCTCAGGAACTGAGTACGAGTTTGTTTGTGTTGGGTGATCATTTGATTGAAGCCCGTTACTCAACTAATACGACTCTCAAAAATCTAGCTTACGCGTTAAGTTGCCAACTTTGGGAAGAAGATCCTGAATTAGCATTGAAACTGGATGAGCCGGAAGGGAAATTGCAGCACAGCCTTATAGCATGGCTGAAACAGGCGAGAGATGAAAAACGCAAACTGGACAAGTTAACAATTGATCATTTTATTACCGATAACCAACAGCTTGCTCTCAACGCACGCATTGACGGATAAATAAAATATAAGGAAGACAAGAATGAAACGGTTAGATCCAACAGATTGCATTGATTGCCAGAAGATACTAAAAAACTGGGTTGAATTTCAGCTTGTGGATGAACAGGGTAAGCCACTGACAGGGATACCTTATAAGCTGAAAAGTCGGGGAAACAAAAGCATTATACGGACGGGTACTACGGATGGAAAGGGAATATTGCGTGAAGAAGATCTTCCACCTATGCCTGTAACGCTCTCTGTTTCAGCACAGCCTCTTGCTGATAAAGTGACACAAAGCCTTCCTCGCCGAGATACTGGCCGTAGAGGTAATCTATATGTTAGAAAGAATAGCTTCGTCAATAAATATGAATATCAGTACATTACGTTAGGAGAGATCAGCGATAGTTTTCCTAAAGTAAAAGGCTGGCAAGACGAGGAACTAAAAACATCTGTACACTTTAAAAACTCGACATTAAAAGGATTCACTGCTCACCCCCTTAATCGGCGGTATGTACTAGAGATCCAAGCAATAGAAAGTGGTATCAATTTGACCATTGGTGTCTTTTTTGATGGGACGGGAAATAATGTGGATAATACCGATGAACGTCTCTGTGCCAAAGAAAAGAATGATCTCACTCCAGAACAACTTGATAAATTTATCTGTTCATTTAACAAATATGGTGAATCTGGTGATGTCTCACGGCTGAGTTACGACAACTATTATACCAATGTGCTTTTTTTATATAAGATATATTCAACAGATGAAATTAGTGAGGGAAATCATCAGATTAAAGTATATATTGAGGGAGTTGGAACAATATCAGGCGAATCTGACAGTGTTTGGGGTTATGGAACAGGAAGATGGCTTACCGGAGTTATAACCAAAACTGACATCGCTATCCAAAGAATAAAAACCGCATTGTCAGAATACTTAAAAGGAACAAAGGATAATATCAGATCTCTCCAGTTCGATATTATTGGCTTTAGCCGAGGTGCTGCATCATCCCGCCATTTTGCTAACCGTGTCTTAAAGCAAGATGCAGATTTATTAAACGTAATTAATGAATGTTTCTCCAATCATCGATATCTGGCAAAATCACGCTACCCCACGGGGCACACCCGCCTTCTAGGCATTTATGATACAGTTACCGCGATTGCTGAACCAAACAATGCTCTTAATCCCCACGATTCTTCCGTAACAGGTCCAGCCAATATCTTTTTATCGAATAATATTGCAAAACATGTTTTCCATATTACTGCCAAAAACGAATGCCGATATAACTTTTCCTTAAATAGCGTTAAACCTTCGTGGCCAGAACTCGAACTCCCAGGTGCTCACGCCGATGTTGGTGGTGGCTATGACCCAATGACTATAGAAACATTATGTATTACCCGCCCTAAGGTCACAATAGTGGAAACCTCAATCCCAGATCACACTACTAACGTTTATAAAGATGCTCAGGATGAATTATCCAAAATGAAAAAATCTCCAACGATTGGCTCATTACTTACAGACAAAGATGTCAAATTAGTTACATGGAGTGAATATAAACCTAATGTCCAATATCCTAAACCTATTAAAAATGTCGCAGCTGCTGCCGTACTTTCCCGTACAATATTTAATGATTGGTCTAAAGTCGGGATGCTAGTTATGCTTGATTTCGCCAAAGAAGTTGGAGCAATTTTTGACAAACCTGATGATAATGATAAAAATTATCAACTCCCAGCAGAACTTCAACCACTGTCAGAAAAAGCCATCACACAGGGACGAGCCATTAGGCAGGGACAACCATTGATACCTTTTACACCTGAAGAGCTTGCCTTAATACAGTCAAAATACGTCCATTTTTCAGCACACTGGAATGGCGTAAAAACAGTAAATAATAAAATTCATGGGGATACTTATCCCGCTGCGATTTTTTACGCTAACCGACCTTGTGATGATTGGCTCAGAGTAATTTTTGACATCAACGGTAAGGAGATCTAAAAATGAAAAGAAAGTCATTAACCTTACTGCTAGTGTTAAGTCTGGTGATATTGCTGCTAGGCTACTTCGGTTGGGCGTATATAAAAACTTTTGCACGCGCCTTTTCTACTGGTTCACATAACATTAAAACTGTGACTTATAAACCGATTGAACACAACAATGAATTATTGCCTTATGAAATGTGGGAATTTCAATTTACCACCGCCAAAGAACTCCCTGTTCGCATTAACTTGATTCATTTTCTTGATGAAAATAACCATATTGTGCAGACATTTACACCTACTCAATTTTATGCAGATCACAGGGCTGTAGAAAGGGATACTACCATTAAAAATCATGATAAAATTTTGCCTTACACATTGATAATCTGTTGGAATTCAATAGCTGAGAAGAGAGATATCCAAACAAACTTCCTTTTTAAACAACAAATCCAGGAATTTATTAGAAACCCTGTTACCAATTCCAGTGATGAAACGCAATCATCTGATTACCGAAATAATATTGATATTATGTTGTTATCATGGGGAAGCTCCCTCGCTAAGTTACACATTATTGATAAAAATAATCAGGATCCTATCTTGGTCGCCACCGGTGAATCGATTTATGGCGATAAAATGACTTTATGTCAGGACAAAACAAACCATCCTGAGAAATATTCTGAGAGCAGAAAAACCTTTATCAAGGGAAAAGATACCGCTAAGGGGAATTCTTGAAGTTATTTCAGTATCAGGAACTAAATAAGCTTTCAAAATAGTAGATAACTTGGAGGAAACTCAGTCCAATTTTTGCGATCTGATTAATCGCCAAATCAAAAAAATCCCAAAATGGACTGAGTCATGCGAATCATAGCACCAATCCCCCGAAGTGAACGACGCCAGAACCCTTCATTGTTCACGTTCTTCCGTTCATCGTTGTATAAATGGGTTAACATTATATGGGCTGGAAGGATTAAAAAGCTTGCCGGGAGGCAGACCCACTTGATGGAATTTAGCCCCGATTTTTAGCTTGCTGTCGTTCTTGTTATCACACTCCCCGCAGGATTTTAACTGCTTGCGTTCACGCTGGAGTATTGAACTTATCACTCAGATAATCAATGAATTATTAGGATTGTCACTGGCGAAAAGTACGCTTTATATGGAATATACTATTCTGATGTTCTTTCCTATATAAACAAGAGAATTATTAATCTAAAAGGAAATGGAGATGATTAAAAAAATACTCTTTTTTTGTTGGTGCTATTATCTTTTAAGGCGTTAGCTTTTGAAAAGTCTACTGAGATTATGTGTTTTACTTCATATGGTGAAAAACCAATAAATATAAAATATGTCACTTTGTATTCAGAAAAAGATAAAGCCTATCGCTGGATTAACGCAATAAGTGCAACATGCGCCCGGTATAGGCTTCCATTGGCGTCAGCCCATTTAAAATCTTTCTTGGTGTCATATTCAGCCTCAATTCCATATCGCTGA
>NZ_JADEUG010000061.1 GCF_015163665.1 Xenorhabdus sp. BG5
ATCTACAGATATACCTCTATCTAGATAGTCTCTTCTAATCCTATCGGTTATTAAAGAAAAGCCTAAAAATTTCATTTTATTAACGAGATTAGTTTCATTCTTTGTAATCATAATTTCCAAAGTATTAGTTGCCATATAATTGACAATAATTGAATTTTCAGGATATTTAATCATTTTACATTTACCTTAACTGAGGTTGAAGTAAGAATAAGGTTATAATCAGTTCAATAGCTATTCAATAAATTAAGAAAGATCTCAGTTCCATAAACTTTTTGTTAAAGCATACTTAGAACTTTTATTGAACCTGAGATCTTTTAAATATTTAACTAATCAGCTGAATAGGAAAACTAATTTCTCTACCCTTAGCACAATCCCAACTTAGCTTAGCCAGCATTCCAGTTATTCTTGGTTGAACAGGCATTACAGACATTAACCAATTATCAAGATTTCCTATACATTTAATACTTTCTGAAACCTCTAAATAAATAACAAGTTTTGCTTGAAAAAATTTAATTTTCCCATCTACATCAAAACAATAAGTAATTATATCTGAATCTTTATCATGATGTATCCAAGACAAATTAATAGATTTGTATTTGTGGCTCTTGCAATGAATAATGCCGGCATCCGTGACACTGCACGGGCACTACATATCAGTATTAATGCTGTCGTTCGCACTTTAAAAAATTGTCCCCACGATGTGTAACCACATTACCGTTGAAACAGGTGGAAATTGAGCTCATCTGTGAAGTCGATGAGATGTGGTCATTTGTTGGAAATAAAAAGCAACAACGTTGGTTATGGTATGCTTGGGAGCCTCGTCTGAAGCGTATTATTGCCCATACTTTCGGCCGACGAAGCAAAAAGACGTTGAAGAAACTGCTCAAAAAATTATCGCACTTTAACGTCGCTTTTTGGTGTACCGATAAATTCAAGGCTTACAACTTGTTGCCCACAGATAAACACCTCATCGGAAAAAGTTTTACGCAGCGTATTGAACGTGAAAACCTCACCCTTAGAAACCGAATTAAGCGGCTGAATCGTAAAACATTAGGTTATTCAAAATCACCGGAAATAATGGGATGGACGCCCCATTTAAGCGGCATCAGTGTGCCAAAATGGAAGTGTATTCAACACAGCCATTTAATAACGGGAGCGTCCACCATGAAGATTACAACAGTGGGTATCGATCTGGCAAAAAATGTTTTTCAGATCCACGGCGTCGATGCACAGGGTAAAACGGTACTCAAAAAACAGCTACCGCGCGCGAAAATGCTGACGTTTTTCGCCAACCTTTCCCCTTGTCTGATTGGTCTGGAAGCCTGTGGTGGGGCACATTATTGGGCACGTAAGCTGCAAGGTTTTGGTCACGAAGTAAAATTAATCGCGCCACAGTTTGTTAAACCCTATGTCAAAACCAATAAAAACGATGCCGCCGATGCGGAAGCGATTTGTGAAGCGGTGACACGACCGAATATGCGCTTTGTCCCGGTAAAAACAGAAGAACAGCAAAGCATCCTGTCGGTGCATCGTGCACGAGAGGGGTTTGTCAAAGCCCGTACCGCGCAGGCCAATGCCATTCGTGGTTTACTGGGCGAGTTTGGGATCGTGATCGCTCAGGGAATAAAGCAGATTGCAGTACGACTGCCCGAGATTCTGGAGGATGCCGGTAATCGCCTGCCAGAGACCTTCAGGCAACTGCTCCAGCGGTTGGGCGAACACCTGAAAGAGCTTGATCGTCAGGTTGCGGAACTGGAACAGGAAATTCAACGCTGGCATCGTGGCAATGCAGAAAGCCGAAGATTATCGGCAATACCGGGTATCGGCCCGATAACGGCAAGCGCGCTGGTTGCATCAATAGGGGATGCCAGACACTTCGCGAATGGTCGTCAGTTGGCGGCATGGCTGGGTCTGGTCCCCCGCCAACACTCGAGTGGGGGGAAGCCAACCTTACAAGGGATCAGCAAACGGGGTGACAATTATTTGCGAACCCTGTTGATTCATGACGCAAGGGCAGCAGTACGGTACGTAAAAGAGAAAACCGGTCGAACAGAAAACTGGCTGAATAGTCTGCTATCGAGGCGTAATACAAATATTGCTGTAGTGGCGCTGGCGAATAAAAATGCCAGGATTGTCTGGGCATTGCTGGTCCATGACAGGGAATTTGAGGCGAATTATGGGAACCCGGAAACCGGTAACTAAAATCATAAGGTGCAAATAAGGGAGTCCATATAAAAGTCGGTTCTAAAGATTGCACAGGCAATCGAGAAGTGATGGCAAGACAGGTCGGACCGTGATCAGGAAACTCTGGTGTCATGCAAGCGCTTATAGCGCGCCGAAATGATAAGAGCCTGGTCAGCGAATTCCATCAGGGACAGAGGCGACGGCCTCAACTAAAGTCCGGATGTATGGCTGCAATCTTAACCTGGTTCTGGTCATGACAAACGATTGTTTGGCAAACAAGGGGCGTCCATGTATGCATGACAAAGTCATCGGGACTTTTATCGAAAGAGAATATTATATTTAAGACCAATCAACATTTTGAATACGTGACCAAATTTTCCTTTTTTACCAAGTTTAAAACGTCCTTCTTTAATTAATATTTCTAATAACCAGAAGAAAATTTCTTTTCTATGTTTGAAAGTGAAATAAGGAGGAATTTCAATAGAGGTTGGATAATGTCTTGAATATCTAAATAATGTTTCAAGAGAATTGCCCTCAGACAACATAATAATTTGTTCATATTCATTTTCAGATACTATATAATCATTATGAGGGAATAACTGAATTGGAAAAATAACTTTTTTACCTCTAACATATCTATAAGTTATTTCAATTAACTCACTAGATTTATATGGTAATCTAGATAATTTATAATCCTCTAAATCGTTTAAAATATCAAAACTTATTCCACCATGAAGTTTTGCCTGAAAATGTTTGCTAATTCCATCTATATTCAAATAATAAGTAACCACATTTGAATCTTTGTTATAATTCATTGATACCAAATTAATATTCGTAATATTTAACATTATAAAGCCTTTTAAATTTTAAGATAATTATCTTTTTTTAAAAGCCACTTTATTAAGTAGCTTTTTATAAATTTATATACTATGAATTACTTTTGTTTAAAGACGGCATTTCCGCTCCAAGTATTCATAAATTCAGATTCGGTCATTTTATATCTAGTTCCACCTTTCCAAGAGTCTTTTATTAAAACATGTCCTGTTTTAGCATCAACACCGATAACAACTACAAAATGACCAATTCTACTACCTTGATCCCACATTACAGCACTCCAAGAACCCATTTTATTTAAGGAATCAAAAGATTCCCATCCTACAAAACCGCCTCGCCAGTCAATATCATGTTTGTTAAGATCCATAGCCAACTCTTCGGACTTTTCAATCCCCCACCTAGTTTTGTTTGAGAGACCGGAATTTTTCCATCATGAAGTAACATTTCACCACATGCCCCCCACATCCTGTTGGAGTTTTTTGCCCTACAACATCAGGATCTGCTATTTCATCTAATACGTTCCAATTTCCACCAGCACCAGCTTTTGGTGTAACAGGTTTAATATCTATTTTATTAAGAATTCCCTCTCCACGTACCACTCCTAAAGGTACTTTGGCTCCAATTAAAAATGCTGCCACATTCTCTAAAGATTTTTGATCACCTTAGGCTGCTTTTGCTACCGTTGATTTAATACCTTCCCATGCATAACCATTTCTAATAGAGTCAAATGCATTTGCAACAGCTTGATCCTTTTTAGACAAATCACTTATCGCTCTATTTATAGCTGATTATTTTTATGGATAAATATTAATGAAAAAATTTGATGTGATAATAAAACCAGAAGAACATAAGGATCTTCCGGATTTATTTTTAAGTAAAAAACCGCCTTCATAGAAGGCGGCTTTGATTTCGCCCCAGAGGGGCGCTATTAGTTCAGACTCTGAGAGCCTTCACTTCACATCCCTTTTAACGATAATTGATTGT
>NZ_JADEUG010000062.1 GCF_015163665.1 Xenorhabdus sp. BG5
CGCAGCAGCCAGCTCGGCCGTCACGGATTTTATCGACAGCTTCGGTTCACCGGACGGGGTGTTGAGTCGTGGTTCCAGTAACGTCATCATTGAAGGAAAACCTGCGGCACGCGCCACCATTGATATGGCGGCTTGCAGCAAACACCCGGCACCGCCCCTGATAGCCCAGGGCAGTGAATCCGTGTTTATCAACGGTCAGCCTGCGGCGCGGGTCGGCGACAAGCTGGTCTGTGGTGCTGCCATCAAAGGCGGCGCGAGCAAGGTCTTTATCGGCTCCGGTCAGGGGACTTACCTTGAGATTGAAGAAGAGTTCTCCGGCTGGCAACGGGCGTTACTGGTGGCGGTGGAATTTCTGGTGCCGCCGACACGCGGGCTGCTCAAAGGCGTGGGTAAACTGCTGACCAAAACCGGCCGGCAGGCGGTGCTGGTTGGTGCAAAACTGGGGGCTAAAAAAGCTGGTCATGCCCTGAAGGGCAGGCTGATTTGTGCCAAAGCCGCGTTTAAGGCCAATAAAGGGGTTAAACGTTTCACTCAGGCCACCAAAAAATTCTTCACAGGCGACCCGATAAACGTGACCACCGGCAGCCTGTTTGACCAGCGCACCGAGTTTGAATTGGGACAAACGATACCGCTGACCTTTACCCGCAGCTGGTCACCGGGATTGCGGGGCCTGCCTGGCGAAAACTGGCTGGACAATTTCTCCGAGGCCGTGATAGCCATCGGCGACCGAGTAGAAGTCCTGACGCTGGAAGGCGCTTCCCTGTATTTCGCCCTGCCTCGGAGCGTTGACCACAGTATCAACCCGGATCACCCGGAATTTACGCTGAGCCGTCAAAAACAGGGCTTTGTCCTGACCGAGCGCAATAATCCGGTTCGCAAATACTTCACCCGGTTAGCACTCACAGAAGAGAAGACGGTACAACGCTGGTTACTCACTGAACACCGTGATCGCAATGGCAATGCCGTGCGTTTTCGCTATAACGACACACATCAACTGGACAAAGTCACCCACAGCGATGGGCCGGAACTGCGGCTGTGCTACCGTGAAGATGGCCTGCTGGCCGACATTCGCCGCATTGACAATGACCTGAATGACGTGATGGCACGCTATGGCTATCACGAGAATAGCCGGCTGGCAGAAGCAGACAGCACCCAGCAATTTCACCTGTTCTATGACTATAACGAACAGGGACTGATTAGCCGCTGGTCGGATGGTGACCAGACGGCAGTTGATTATACCTACGATGCGCAGGGTCGTTGCATCCACAGTGTGGGCAGTGGCGGGTTCTACCCGGTGCAACTGGCCTATGAGCCGGGTATCACCCGTTCCACCACGCCGCAAGGCCATACCACCACCTGGCATTACAACGACCAGCAGCAGGTAACACAGGTTGAAACACCCTGTGGTCACGTTACGCGCTATGATTATGATGAATGGGGTAACCTGCGCCACCAGATTTTACCGGAAGGACAAACCCTGACGTTAGATTATCTGGCGGATACCGGGCTGGTGACGGCATTTACCGATGCCACCGGTGCAACATGGCAATACCACTATGATGACACTGACCGCCTGATTAGCATGACCGATCCCCTCGGTCGTGTTTGGTGGCAGCAATACGATGACAATGGCAATGCGGCCTGCTTTATTGCCCCCGATGGCAGCAAAACCACGCTGACGCATAATGAATTCGGCTTGGTTATCGCGGCGGAAGATGATGAAGGGCATAAACGCACATGGGAATATGACCACCATCATCGCCTGAGCAAACTGTTTGATGAAGAGAACCGCAGCTTGCGATTGGGCTACGACAGCCATGACCGTTTACAGCGACTGGCCTCGGGGGGCGGCGCACTGTGGCTGTGGGAATACGATCGCCATCATCGGGTGGCGTTAAGCGATCGGCCGAACAACAGCCTGGAGCGTTTTCGCCATGACCGCCACGGTAACCTGACTGAGTGGACGGATGCGCGGGGTGTGCAATGGTATATCGAATATGGCCCGTTTGATCTGCCCGTAGGACGTGTGGATGGGGAAGGCCATCGCTGGCAGTACCGTTATGATCCTGACAGCCTGCAACTGGTTGAAGTCATTAATCCGCAGGGCGAAAGCTACCGTTATACACTGGATGCGGACGGGCGGGTGATCACCGAAACCGACTATGCCGGCACGCAGTGGCGCTATGCCTATGACGGCAACGGCAACTGTATCGAAAAACGCGATGCGCTGGGTAACATCACGCGTTTTGAATATGATGCCGCCAGCCGTATGACGGCCATGCACACCCCGGAAGGCACGACCACCTATGGTTACGATATTCTGGGACGTTTGCTGGCAGTGGTTGCCCCTGACAGTGCGCCGCTGACGTTCGAATACGATGATAAAGACCGCATCATCAAAGAAACGCAGGCACACGGTGATATTCAGCGTGATTATCCGGACAGCGCGACCGTTGCAAGAACGCTTCATTCCATTGATGGTCATCTCTGGCAGGTGAAGACCGAAGCCAACAACGTCGGAGAGCTTAAGCGGTTCAATATCAATGGGGAACATACCCTCCAGCTTGAACGGGATGAAGACGGGCATGAATGGCACCGCCAGTCGGATAAAGGCTTTATCCTGCGCCAGGAACATTCCCTGATGGGACAACTGACCGCTCAGCGGGCCGGGCGCAATACCGAGTTCTTTGCCGCCCATGAAGTGGCGGATATTCCGCAGCCGACCCTGGCGGGGCTGGACCGGGAATATCGTTACGATGCGGCGCTCAATCTGGTGGTGGCCAATGATGAACGGCAGTGGCTGCGTTATGTGGTCAATGGCAACGGGCAGGTCACTTCGGTCAGTGACCGGGATCGTTTGCGGGAGCATTATCAATATGATAGTTCGGGCTATCCTGCGCGTCGTTTTGATGGCTTGCACGACATTGACGGGGAACGGCTCTACCAGCAGGGGCACCGGTTACGGCAAGTTGGTCAGCACCTGTTTGAGTATGATGATGCCGGGCGGATGACCGCGATGCAGTTGTGGCAGGAAGACCACCGTCCGCAGCTCACCAAGTTCCGCTGGAACAGCCAGAACCAGCTTATCGGGGTACAGACACCGGGCGGGCAGCAGTGGGACTATCGCTATGATGCCTTTGGGCGGCGCACCGAGAAAGTGTGTAAACAGTCGGGCGAGCGTACCACTTACCTGTGGGACGGCGATGTGCCGGCCGAAATTCGGGAATACCGGCACAACCGCTTGCACTGCATCCGCCATCTGGTGTTCGACGGCTGGCAGTTGCTGGCGCAACAGGTGCAGTTCTTCACCCCGAACCCGGAAAACCGCAGCGAACTGCGGGCCGGAAAAGTGCAGACGCAATATGCCGTGTGCGCCCCGACCGGCGAGCCACTGGCGCTGTTTGATGAAGCGGGGCACCGGGTCTGGCGCCAGCCGCCGCAAAGCCTGTATGGGTTGCGGCTGGGCATGCGGGGTGAAAATGCCGACTTCAATCCGGGCTTACAATATGCGGGCCAGTGGCTGGATGAAGAGAGCGGGCTGGTCTACAATCGTCACAGATATTTTTCACCGGTTGCCAGTTGTTATCTGACGCCAGACCCGTTGGGACTGGCAGGCGGGTTTAACCCGTATTCTTATGTGTATAATCCGACGGGACTTATAGATCCATTCGGATTAGCTGGTGAAAATATATTTATTCACTACACA
>NZ_JADEUG010000063.1 GCF_015163665.1 Xenorhabdus sp. BG5
ATTTAGTCCGATAAAATATTAACTTTAAATAAAAAGGAGTTATTAAATGAAATATGATCCTCGCTTAAAAACATGGGTTGAAGATAATTTTGACCATGAAGCAAATTTTAAAAAACAAATGGATTACATTAATTATAAAGATCTTGAAAAGCAACTGAATGAAAACGTAGATTACCATGCCTTATTAGATCAAAGTGAAGCTGTTATTTTTCTGAAAGAATTAGGGGGTAATATTAAATCATTTATAAATTATAATGTATTTCCAGTCACTGATGTCTTGTCAAATTTTGCTGGAAATATAAAAGATACGCCTGGGATTTTTACAGTGGCAAAACATTTCAAGCCTATAAATATTGGGATTTTTACGCAATATAATAAATGAACTTAAAGGAAAGGGGATAAAAGCTATAGAATATTTGGGAAAAAATGGCACAAGATATATAAAACTCACTGACACGCCAGGCGTCAGACGATATTTGAATGCTACAAGATATCTTATCAATAATAAAAAAATAATGGAGGTTGGGGTCGGTTCTGTAGCTATGGAAAGTAGTATTGTTAAAGGGGCTAGGTTTGGTGTTATATATTCTGCTGCGTATAGATCTATTGAATTGATGTTTAAGAGTGAGTATGATTTAACTAATTTTTTTGTTAATTTATCGATGGATATAGCGAAGATTATTGTTGCAACTATAATAGCAAAAGCAACAGTTGCAGCAGCAACTTCGTTTGTTGTTACTGCTGCTCTTAGTACTACTGCTATAGCTATCGGCGTTTTCATAATTGGGGCGCTTGTTGTTTGGGGGTTAATGTGGTTAGATGACGAATTTAAAATTAGTGAAACTATAATTAAGAGATTAAAAGAACATAAGGTAAAAACTCCTATAAGTACTTATCATCCAGATCAAATTTTCAATGCTTGGGGAAGGTATTATCGTGGGTAATAAAAACACTCCATCTAGAGTGAAAATATTTATTTCTGCATTAATATTTATGAGTGCTTCGGTTATTGGTGTGTTAGCGTCTACAATCGATTATCGAGGTTTTTTAGCCAGAAGCGATATTATTACATCTTCAACCATAAGTGCTTGGTTTATTTGGTGCAGCCCATTGTGTATGTATATATCCATATTGTTATTTAAGTCTTTTTTAAATAAAAATAAGATGTTTTTAAGTAATAAAAAAAAGATAAATTTAAGTAGTAGTAAAATTGGAGGGCTGGTTACCTTTATAGCGATATTTGGATTTGTTTTTTCTTTGTTTTTTTCTTTTTATGTTAATTTTAAACTAAAAAATGAAAATTATTTTCTATGTGATAAATCATCATGGATGGCAACTAATAAGTATGTAAAAAATATATCCTTATGCAAATAATCAATAAGCATAGCATTTTGCTATGCTTATTTTATTAATAGGTTCTGTCTTCCCATATACTATAGGCTGACGTGCCGGCTGTTATATGATTCCATGAAATTGATTTGTAATTTAGAAAAATCCTTTCATGTGGCATGGCATCGAAATTATTTACAGAATGTGGATATTCACAGGAAATGTCAGTGATAGTGGCTTCCGTGATTTTGACTTCATAGAATAATTCTAATTGCCCAGCTTGACTCGTTCTGTAAAAAACAAAAGTACCATTTAGAGATTCGTTGGAATCTATTGCCATCGCTAATAATGGTGATGATTTATCCACTGGTTTAATGAACTGTATTGGCTGATGGCTGACATTCTGTTGTCGCGTTATTGTATGGTTTAAACTCAGTACCTGTATTTGATCTTCGTGTCCATTTTGATACCTGTTTCCTATTGAGTCTGGAGTTGAACACCCCG
The DNA here is from genome assembly GCF_015163665.1 of Xenorhabdus sp. BG5. Taxonomy (GTDB): domain Bacteria; phylum Pseudomonadota; class Gammaproteobacteria; order Enterobacterales; family Enterobacteriaceae; genus Xenorhabdus. The sequence goes on from NZ_JADEUG010000063.1 coordinate 1,834, forward strand.
CAGAAATTAGGCCTTGTTTTTTACCATTTAAAGATAAATAAATCATGTATGACATACAAATACCATCCTAGTTTTTATCATTCAATCTGATAGCTTAAGTTTAAAACCTAACATATAAATAAGAATAAAAAAAGACATATAAATATAAAAAAATATCCTTTTAATAGATTTATTATTAATAATTTTTATTAAGTATATATAAAAATTGCGATTTAACTTGCAGTTTTTATTTGATTATCGGCGGTGCAATGCTGTCTACAAGACATTACCACGGATTTAAGGCGTGAACAGAAATTACAACACAATAGCCTGCACTTACCATCTCGTTGAACAACTCAAAACACAATGTAATGCTCCGATAGGAAAACTTGACCTGGTTCACAATAATTCATAAAAATTAAAGAAAAAACAATTTAGTCCGATAAAATATTAACTTTAAATAAAAAGGAGTTATTAAATGAAATATGATCTTCGCTTAAGAACATGGGTTGAAGATGATTTTGACTATGAAGCAAATTTTAAAAAACAAATGGATTACATTAATTATAAAGATCTTGAAAAGCAACTGAATGAAAACGTAGATTACCATACCTTATTAGATCAAAGTGAAGCTGTTATTTTTCTGAAAGAATTAGGGAGTGATATTAAATCATTCCTAAATGATACTGTGTTTCCAGTCACTGATGTCTTATCAAATTTTGCCGGAAATATAAAAGATGCTCCAGGAGTTTTTAAAGTGGCAAAACATTTCAAACCTATAAACATTGGAATAGCCACACATATAATAAATGAATTAAAAGGAAAAGGAATAAAAGCGATAGGGTATTTAGGAAAAAATGGCGAAAGATATATAAAACTCACTGACACTCCAAGCGTCAGACGATATTTGAATGCTACAAGATATCTTATCAATAATAAAAAAATAATGGAGGTTGGCGTCGGTTCTGTCGCTATGGAAAGTAATATTTCTTCAGGTGCCAGGTTCGGCATTGTATTTTCTGCTGGATATAGAGCTGTTGAATTACTGCTTGAGGATGAATATAGCCTAACAGATTTTTTTGTTAATTTATCAATGGATATGGCGAAATTAATTGTAGCAACAACAATAGCTAAGCTTGCTGTTGGTGCAATAGTAACTTCACCAATTTTTGCTATTGGGGCTAGTGCTACCCTTGTAGCTATTGGTGTTTTCGCTCTTGGAATAGGTATTGCTGCAGTTTTATATTTGTTAGATGACCACTTTAAAATTAGTGAAACTATCATTAAAAAAATTAAAGAACATAAGATAAAAACACCTACACCTTACCACCCTGACCAATTTTTTAGTATGTGGGGTAGATATTCTCGTGGATAATGTGAGTAGATTAAAAGTATTTGTAGTCGCTGTAGCATTTATGTGCGTTGGTGCTCTTGGTTTAGTATCAATAAATGATTATAGAGGATTTTTAGCTAGAAATGACATTATTACCTTTTCAACAAAAAGCGCTTGGTTTATCTGGGTCAGCCCATTATGTATGTATTTTTCTTTATTGCTATTCCAGTACCTTATAACTAAAAAACAGGTGAATTTCAATAATAAAATAGGAAGTATATTTGGTTTTATCGCTGTAATAGGATTTATTTTTAATTTTTTTCTTTCTTTTTATGTTGATTTTAAATTAAAAAACGAAAATTACATTACATGTGATAAATCATCATGGATGGCCCCTAATAAATATGTAAAAGATATATCCCTATGTAAA
>NZ_JADEUG010000064.1 GCF_015163665.1 Xenorhabdus sp. BG5
CAGCGATATGGAATTGAGGCTGAATATGACACCAAGAAAGATTTTAAATGGGCTGACGCCAATGGAAGCCTATACCGGGCGCATGTTGCACTTATTGCGTTAATCCAGCGTAACTATGACCGGCAAGGCCGAAGCCTTCCCTGCCTGAACCACCATTGAAAGGGTGATAACAGACGCACTGGTAGAAACTTCCTACCAGTGTATAGTTACACAAGGCCGCGACGCCTTGACCATTGGATTGTGCCAATGGCGGGAATACTTTAACTGATTGTTTTAGTTTACTCAATAACTGAACGACTAAGTTTAACGGCTATAAACTCGTTCTACATACCGCCCGCGACCATCACCATGACCTAAATCCATTGAAACCAATGCTCGAGCTTCCTGACGACTAAAACCATTTTGTTGGTAAAACACCAGAGCATCCTGCGCCCATGCATAGCGCAAACTGTGGGGAGAATGACAGCCTGTTAAACCTATCTTTGTGGTATGTGCCCGCCAGTAATTCATGGCCTGCCTGAGGTCTGGTTTATCAATCAGCCTGCCACCTTGTTGCTCGGCAACAACAATTGCCTGTTCTACAGCTTCTTTTACTGCTGCAATATTCAATACGTGGGTTTGCCGGGGTCGACCACCCTTTGTTCCAAAGACAACATGCAGTTTCGGCTCAGGTTGTTCTAATTGTTTGCGCCAGCTTTTCAACGAAGCACTGCATTGCACCGCTTCCTGAGAACGTAATCCCAGCAATCGGGCTAGTTTCAGTGTGACGGCAAATCCGACATCACGTTCAAGGGCTTTTTGATAAATAATCTGAAACGTGGCATCAGGGATTGCTTGTTTCGTTCCGGCGCGGCTGGTTCCACTTAACCCTAATGCCTGATTACTCAGTCTTGGAGAAGTTTCCAGTTTTTCCCTGCCAGCCATGCGAAAAATATTACGCAGTGCGGACATTTCATTTTGTACTGTGCGCTTGGTGATCCCCTGAGATAAACGGGCATCAACGTAATGCTCTACATGTTTGGTTTTCAGATTATTGAGGCTTTTAATCTGAATATTCAGGCTCAATAACAGCGCGCCAAAACGACCTGCAATCCGAATACGGTCATGGCAGGTCTTATGGCTGCCGCCACCCTGTCAGGCAAAAAATTTTAATTCTTTAATCAATCGGCTCATCAGTTTCTCCCGCTACTTATACCTAATAACATGCGATCTCTGGCGCGCGACCGTTCGAGCAAAACAGAAAATACTTGCCTTGCCCTTGATCGATATCTGTGCGCCAGAGTGAACGCAGGTTGAGGTATTGCGGGGCATCGGTTGAGTACGCAGTACTGCCGCCTGTGTTAACAGGTCATCCCCACCGGCTAAAAGCCAGCCTCGATATCGTCAATTTCTCCTTTTTCAATCTAAAAATGCAGTTTCAGATTCACTGCTTGGTGAAGCAGGTGTGATCCTATCAGGGTTCGGTTGTTCTTTGGCTGCGGCGTCACTTTCAGCGATAAATCCGCAAAAAGTGACGCCTTGGGTTCCGCGAACGGTCAACAAGAATGATGCAAGAGTTGAAATGCTCGTAGGCACAGCAAAACGCCGCAAGGTTCGGAGTCAAACGGTAGTTATGAGTTAATTATTTGCGTGTGGAAACTTATCCGCTGAATAATTCAAACAGGGATAGATAAAAGTATGAACGGATGCGCAAAAACCATCCTGTTGTTTATTGAAGATAAATAGGATTTATGTTGATTTGAAAAGTCAGTGTATGAACCCACGTTCAACACACTTCGGCGACAAGATAAAAACACCTTTTTGGCGTATTTTTAGTTTAAGAAACCTTCATTACCAGACAAGGAGTTTATGTCTGACAATATCTGCTTCCAAAGGTGCGCAGATGTACCGCAATGCTTGCTCTCCCTTGCAGGCTACGGGAGTTTTCGTTCGCCACCCGAAGGCGATCCTGACAGGCGAGGGATCATTTTTGTAGAATGAAATGTTAACGGTCAGATAGGAGGGAGTCAAGCCGTTAAGGATTCCCGCCAGCCTGATTTTTGCCTGAATTACCGTGCATATTCCGATAATCCCCCTATATCCCGCCAAAACCAGTCAAAAATTGGATTTAATTCGTTAATTAATTTGATGGATTAATGTGTAGAATAAATGTGCTTTACTGTTCAATTACGCATTTGATCTCGCTGATATTCAGCATAATACCGACCCTAGTGAATAAAGCATAAGTTAAATTCAATGAAAAACGCCAAGGAATCGCTCTACCTAAAAGAGCGCGCTTACCTGCGAGAGCTGGCTGGGTACATCGCGAAAGAGTCGCCGCATCTGGCTGAATTTCTGGTTTCCTCTCATGATCCCGATATTCAACGGGTTTTCGAAGCCTTTGCCTTCTTAATTGCCAATCTGCGGGATAAGCTGGCGGATGATTTTCCCGAAATTGTTCACGGTCTTCTCTCCCGTATCTGGCCGTTAGCCCTGTCTCCAATCCCACCGACAACGCTAGTGCAGTTTACGCCCACGGATGATGAACATCAGGGCACGGCTGATATCCCACAGGGAACGTCAGTGACTGCCAGCCTTAACGGGCAATTGCTCGACTTTAAAACCTGCCGTCCTTTGCATATTGAACCCTTGATTGTGCAGGAGCGCGCCGTCAGGAAAACGGGCACTCACAGTGAAATTATCCTGACACTATGCCAAACCGGTTCGGCGTCTTCTTGCTGGCAAAGCGGAGCCTTATCTTTTTTCCTTGGCACTGACACAGAGCGCGCCGCCCAGCTCAACCTGTGGCTGGATCAACATATCTGTGATGTCAGCCTGAACACACAGGGCGAACGGCGAACAATGAAATGTTTTCCTTGTGGCTGGCATGGCCTGCTTGACGAACCGTTGCTGCCCACCGCCAAAAGTCCCTATTCCGGCCTGCAACCGTTGGTGGAATACTATGCGTTGCCGGCGCTTTATAACTTTGTCACGCTGGATATCAGCAACAGTTGCGCCAAAGTCCCGCTGAATGATGATGGCACGTTTGAGCTGATTTTGCGTTTCAGGGGCGAATTGCCGCTGGATGATGTCGAGGGGGCATTTTTGTTGGGTTGTGTTCCGGCGATTCATCTGGAAAACCAAACCACCCCGCCTGTCCGGTTGGAAGCCGGTAATCACCGCTATCCGCTGCCATTGGGGGAATCGGGGTGCTTGTACCGGCTGCGGGCGGTTCAGGTGGTGGTGCAGCCCGAAGACAGCGAGCAGCGTGGCACGCCTTATCACTGGCTGCCGATTGAGCAGTTTGTTCCCGCCGGACGTTTTTTCGATGACGATGCGCCGCCCGACACGTTTTACTACCAGCTCCAGACTGAGTCTGATTTTCTGGGCAGAATCCGGCACCGACTGTGCTTTTTTGATTTGACCGGCAACCCGGCAAACAATCTGCCGGAGATTGCTGTCTCGTGCTCTTTCATCGGCTACCATGAGCAGGCCCTGACGCTGGAACAAGGCGCA
>NZ_JADEUG010000065.1 GCF_015163665.1 Xenorhabdus sp. BG5
CTTAGAATGCGCCTTAGCCATCATTCAACTCCTCAATAGTTGGTTGTGGTGAGCAACTTCGGCGTGTTGCAAGCGCGCCGGAGCTGCGTTAAAAATGCTTTCTCTTTAGCTGCCTTTCTCCTGCTCAACCGGACGCATCGCTGATTCAACCCGGCTCTTCATAATCACCGCATCAATCAGTTTAATCACTGTCTCTTGCTCTTCCGGCTGGCATTCTTCAAGGGCTTTAAGCCGCTCAATTAACCGCGTATTACTCAGCGGTAACTGCTCGTCAGACGAACCTAATAACAAATAATCAATCGATGTCGTAAATAACTCCGCCAGTTGTATCAGTTTATCCGCAGGCGGGATGTGCATCCCGGACTCGTACTTGTTGTACTGCGAAAGCTGTAACCCAATCAGGCCAGCGATTTCTTTCTGTGTCCGCCGCTGCTGGTTACGCAATGCTTTTAGCCGTTGACCAAATGCCCGGCGCTGTTCTTCAGTCTGCATAATCTCTTCTGTCATATCAGCCATAAAGTGCTCCGAGTATAAGGTGTGTTATTAAAATGACTTGCTTTACTATCGTATTGCGATTATATAATATATCGCATGGCGAATCAAAATAAATCTTGACAGGTTTTTAAAGGAATATCGATATGGCTCGCATTCCCGACGCAGAATTACAGCACCTAAAATCCGCCGTCTCTTTAGTGGCCATCATTGAACAGCAGGGGCGGCAGTTGTTTAAGCGCGGCAAAGATATGACGGTGCTGTGCCCGTTCCATGAGGAAAAAACGCCCTCGATGGTGATCACGCCGTCGAAAAATCTCTATCACTGCTTTGGCTGCAATGCCGGCGGGTCGGTGCTGGACTGGGTGATGCAAACCGAAGGGCTGAGCCTGCGCCATGCCACCGAACGCTTAAAGGCCGTGCTGGGGCACAATCCGGCGGTTGAGCCACTGGTGCAGCCGGAAGAGCTGGCCAGTGATGCTATCGGGCAACAGGTGCTGCTGTCACGGGTCGTGGAGTTTTATCACCATACCTTGCTCAATGCCCCAGAAGCCCAGGCGTATCTGTCCAAACGGCGGCTCAACCATCCTGAGCTGGTCAGCCATTTTAAGCTGGGCTTTGCCAACCGGACACTGGCTTACCGACTGCCAGCCAGTAAATACAAGGCCGGCGCAGAGATCCGCCGCCGTCTGCAAGCAGTCGGTGTGCTGCGGGAGAACGGACGGGAGCACCTGCGCGGTTCGCTGGTTGTGCCGGTGATGGATGCGCAGGGGCAAATCCATGAACTGTACGGGCGCATGATCAGCGATGATCTGCGGGCATCGGTGGTGCGCCATCTGTACCTACCGGGCGCACACAAAGGCGTCTGGAATGCCGCGGCGCTGGGTGCGTCCAAAACGCTGATCCTGTGTGAATCGCTGATCGATGCGATGTCATTCTGGGTCGCCGGTCAGCGCCATGTCACGGCGGCCTACGGGGTACATGGGGTCACAGCAGATCACTGGCAGGCGTTCGAACACTACAGCATTAAGCAGGTACTGATCGCATTCGACAATGACAGCGCAGGCAATGAAGCGGCGGTGAAACTGGCGTCAGCACTGGTTGCTAAAGGGATCACGCCGCTGCGCGTGGTGTTCCCGCCAAAGATGGATGCAAACGAATATCTGTGTCAGATGGCGGAACCCGAAACCGACTTTGCCCTGCTGCTTGAGAGTGCCGTACCGATGCAGGAGGCGGCGGACATGGTAGCCCTTGAGCGCCAGACGCCTGAGCCGGACACGGTGTCAGAATCCGCTTCCCCTTTAGCTGCCGAACCCGCGCCCCGCGTGACGCCGAATGTGGTCTGTGAATCCGGCGACAATGGCGAACTGCTGATCTCAGTTGGCACACTGCAATGGTATCTGCGCGGCATGAGCACAGTAAAAGCCGGGGCTGCGGCCATGAAGCTCAATGCACAGGTGCTGGACAGGCAAAGCGGTGTGTTATTCGCTGACGGGGTTGATCTGATGAGCGGGCGCTCACGCAACAGCTATTCGCGCATGGCTGCCGCTGAGCTGGGCCTGACCGAAGGCGACATCCGGCGGGCACTGGGTCAGGTGTTACTGGCGGTTGAGCAATGGCAACAACAAGGCGGTGCGGCATCCGTGGTCAATATGCCGACAATGAGCGACACCGAGCAAGAAGCCGCACTGGCCTTGCTGCAAGATCCCTACCTGACCGCCCGTATTACTACTGACTTAGCCGCCTGTGGTGTGGTCGGTGAATCCACTAACTTACTGGCGGGCTTTTTGGCGGCGGTAAGCCGCAAGTTACCCAAACCCTTAGCTGTCCTGATCCAGAGCAGCAGCGCCGCCGGCAAGAGCAGCCTGATGGATGCCGTCTTAAACCTGATCCCCGAAGAAGAACGTATCCAGTACAGCGCCATGACCGGCCAGAGCCTGTTCTATCTGGGGGAAACCAACCTGCAACACAAAATCCTCGCCATTGCCGAAGAAGAAGGCGTGCGGCAGGCGGCCTATGCGCTCAAGTTGTTGCAAAGTGACGGCGAACTGACGATGGCCAGCACGGGCAAGGATGAAGCGACCGGCAACCTGGTCACCAAAAGCTACACCGTCAAAGGCCCGGTGATGCTGATG
>NZ_JADEUG010000066.1 GCF_015163665.1 Xenorhabdus sp. BG5
TCTGGCAGGTGTTTTACAGCTCTCCGATTTGCCGGGTTAATGTATTAGCCCGGCAAATCGGAGAAGACAAGCGTAGCGCGTCAGTGTGGTTTAAATATGTTGCACTTTGTGAAATTAACACTAAGTAATTTCCTGATTTTATTTAATAAGAGAGATTAATCACAATTTACCGGATGTACTTTTATTCAGCGTTGTATGTGTAAATAATTCTACTGTATTCTGCTAATAACACTTAAAGTCTGCAACAATGATTTCATCATTAAATTATTTTTGATAGTCAGACTCTCATTAAGGATTGATATACCCAAAGATTATGGAGCGTATAAATGAACAGGGTAATAGATAAAATCAGTCAGCGACTTGAACGCTCTGGTTTAGTATTTACGCTGATTACAGAAAATCTACCCGAACAAACCTTTGCCGTTGTTGATTTTTCCCTCACCGAATCATTATCTTCCCTTTTCCGTCTGGAAGCGACATTGACCTGTAAAACGACGAATTTGGTCAGCCAAAAATCGGGAATTAACGTTACCGACGTTCTTGACCAAAATGCCGCTTTTGCCGTACATCGCAATGGGCAGGTTGAACGACAAATCACCGGAATGGTGACGCAGTTTTCACACCTGTCTATCGGGCGACATACCAGCCACTACCATATCACTATTCAGCCTCCGTTATGGCGCGCCTCACTGCGGGTCAATAGCCGGATTTTCCAGAATCAGTCCGTGATGGATATTGTGGAAACCCTGCTCAAAGAAAATGGAGTACGCAATGCTACTTTTTTGGTGGGTTACAAACACCCGCCACGGGAATTCTGCGTTCAGTACGATGAAAGTGATCTGGCTTTTATGCAGCGTTTGCTGGCTGATGAGGGCATTTTCTATTATTTCACGTTCGACCAGGAACAGCATGAGCAACGCATTGTTTTTCATGATTCCTGCCTGTCGCTTAATAACGTGATCACGGTTCCTTATCGTCCTGAAGCTGATGTGACTGGCTCAACAACAAGCATTCAGCACGTTAGCTGGTCAGAACAGGTGGGTGTTGCCACCGTGACAACCAAAGACCGGACATTCAAAAATCCACGCATGAACCGGGAGTTCTGGTATGAAGGGCGTAATCTAGCCAACCAGCGCACGCTGAAAAACTACCACTATTACGATTTTCCCAGCCGTTATAAAGATGAAAATTTGGGGCAACAGGTCAGCCAGTATCGTCTGGAATACCTGCGCCGGGATACGCAGCTAGGAAACGGCAATGGTGACTGTTTTGCTATGTGGCCGGGGCAACTGATTAATTTTGAAGATCATCCCAATGAAACCTTGAATGACCAATGGCAATTAATTCAGATAACCCACTCAGGCCAACAGCCTCAAGCTGATGAAACCCAGCACAGCGGTAGTGGCACGTGGCTTTCCAACCAGTTTACTTTCACCAGCCGCAAAAACTCCTATCGCCCTTCTCCCTATCCGAAACCCAAAATGGAAGGGCCACATATTGCTACTGTCGTCGGGCCGGAAGGCGAAGAAATTTTTTGCGATGAATATGGGCGCGTCCGTATTCAATTTGACTGGGATCGGTACGGTAAACTTGATGATAGCAGTTCTTGTTGGGTGCGTGTCAGTCAGGCATGGGCAGGGCCATTGATGGGCATGATCGCTATTCCCCGCATTGGTCACGAAGTTTTGGTGGATTTTATCCACGGCGACCCTGACCAGCCAATTATTGTTGGTCGGGCATATCACGCCAATAATCTTCCGCCGAACCGTCTGCCGATGACAAAAACACAAATGTCAATTCGCTCGAAGACGCATAAGGGGCAAGGGTTTAACGAACTGCGTTTTGAGGATGAAAAAGATCGTGAAGAGGTTTTTATCCATGCGCAAAAAAACCTCGCCATTAAGGTGCTCAATTCACGCGACGAACGTATCAACTATAACCGCACAACCAGCATTGGGCATGACGATGAATTGGTTATCGCCAATAACCGCAAAGTCACGGTTGAAGGCCAACAGGAACATAAAACTACCGGCAACCATCTGGAACAGATTGACGGCGACCGTGCGTTACAAATCAAAGGCGATTTATCTGAAAAAATTCAGGGTATTGTTAGTATTGATGCGCAGGGAGATTTGACATTACAAAGTGGCAGTAAGCTGACTTTGCGTGTCGGTGGGAGTTTTGTCGTGCTTCATGCTGGCGGCATCGATATTAAGGGTGCAGCCATTAATCTGAACTCCGGCGGTAGCCCCGGCGATTTATTGGCTCCTGCCAACCCGGCTATTTTGCTCGCGGCAGCCAGTGAAGGTTCAATGTTCGTCGCGCACTGTCCTCTGAAAGATAAGGAGAATCAGCAATGAGTCAGGAAAAACTCTACGCCATTATTGATGGGGCAGCAGAACCGGACTTGTTTTTAGCCTTAGAGCGTTACGATCCGCCTTCTGCCTGCCTTTATGGTGAACCGCTCCAGCCGGAACTGGTTAAAATCGCGCCCTATCTGGTACAGGTTACTGAAGAAGTTAAAATCTGGCTGGAATATCGCAGAACGCCGTGGGGCATTTTCGTCCACAGCGAAGCTGATATGAAAACCGTGCGGCAACATTTACG
>NZ_JADEUG010000067.1 GCF_015163665.1 Xenorhabdus sp. BG5
CTTAAATTCAGTAGAATAGTGGCGTTTGTTGGGTTTCAATTTCATCGCTACACCTCATTGTCATGTTAATAACATGAGCAGGCTTTTGACGTGTCCGAGAGCCTTATACCACTACAGTACGAGACAGGGCAGGCGCAGCCGTCCCTTGAGGTATTGAAGAAGATTGCTACATCGCTGAATGTCAGCACGGACTTTTTGTTATTTGATACACATGGACGTGTGCCAACCGGTGAGCTTTCCTTGCAGTTTGAAGCGATCAGCCAGCTTCCTGAAGATGAGCAAGGTATTGTGCGGGAAGTATTGGAAAGCCTGATTATCAAGTATCAGTCACGGCGCTGGGATTCAGCAAGGCAGGCCGCTAAAAAGAAAGAGTAGTCTATAAAATAATCGCGGATGAGACAGGCGGCAACCTGTCACAACCGCTAACCATAACCAACTGATTAGGAGTTGAATGATGGCTAAGGCGCATTCTAAGCAAAACCGCGCGGTAAATAAAGCCGCCAAAACAGAACGTTATTACACCGTGGGATACGTGCCGCAAAATAACAAGGCCACCGCCCCGCCTGCGATCCATTTGAAAGGCCAGTGGCTCAAGGCGGCCGGGTTCGATAAGGGTTGCACCCTCACCGTGAAGATTATGGAGGGCTGTTTGGTGCTGATCCCTGACAGCGACGACACCCGCACCATCAAGCAACAGTACCAGCACCAACAGGATCAGCTCAGTGAGATTAAGCTGCGGATGCGGGAGCTGATTGGGGATTATCAGGCAGAATAATAATAAAGCCGGAAGATAACAGGGATCTCTCCGGCATTTTTGTTTAAAAAATAAAATTAAATATTCCCTACATACTTAAAGTAAACACCTTTTAGATCCTCTCCAACTTTATTAACAAAATTCTCAGTGGCAAAATAAGTAGATGTGAGAACTTCATCTCTAAATAGCATTTCATTAATAATAGTATCTTTAGAAAACTTATAATCTCCAGAACGATACATATCCATAATTTCACTTTTATCTTTAAAATCAAGAGCAGGTATTTTTCTTATCACATTGATAAAATAAAAATCACGCTGGTCATCGGTATTAATAGGTAATACTTCCACATAAGTTGTTATACCGGTAACCAGCTGAGATATATCATTATTTGCGAAAAGCAAACCGATATCAAAACATGATGAATTAAAGTCTTCTCTTAATGACTTTTCAGCTTTAGTTTTTACTTTAAATAAATTAACACTAAATGGCTTCCAGTTTTTACCTAATGCTTTCCCATCAAAAGAAAATGCTTCCATTGCCAGAGGATCATTTTCATTCTGAAGATAAAACTTAAATTCCTTAATGTTGTGTTTTAAAATAAATATTTTCATGTTAAGTTGACTCATTAATAAATAAGTGTATTAAAGAAAAGATCTTCTCTTATTTTTGCTAATTCAGCAATAACCGCATCCTTTCCTCCTAACCGATCAGCAATGGTAATTCTTTCAACAACATCTTCATAGTATTTATTGGTATGAATAACTCTATGGTATGCCCCAGGTTGGGAAGAGTATTGATCAATATGTTTTAAGAAAATACCGTTTTCAGCAGAATCTATGTGAATTTGATGTTTATCTAAAATATTCCTTGCTCCCAATGCCCTAGGGTCATCCCATGCCACAATATGGTGTGCAGCAGAGCCTTTAACCTTATGCCAAGCCCAATCCATATCTGTCTCTTCTACACAAATCCCTCGATTGAATCGAGGGATTTTTTTGAACCTTTTTCTACCTAGCTGATCTCAATAAGAAATACTACGTTGAGGTCACATATGATGTTTTC
>NZ_JADEUG010000068.1 GCF_015163665.1 Xenorhabdus sp. BG5
CACAAAGTGCAACATATTTAAACCACACTGACGCGCTACGCTTGTCTTCTCCGATTTGCCGGGCTAATACATTAACCCGGCAAATCGGAGAGCTGTAAAACACCTGCCAGAAAAAACTTTTTTGTTTACCCCACCGTATTAAAGAAATAGGGATAAAACTGTTCACCCTGTTCACCTTTAAATATTTTATTTAAATTCATATTGTTAAAGGGTGATGACTTGAAATTGAACTCTTCACCCCACCGTTCACCTCAAATCTGAAAAAAGGTGAACAGGGTTGAAGAGTTGTGAACAGTTTAAAAATAACTCTTCACCTTATAATAATTTGATATATCTGATTTAAATTACAGGGTGAACAGTAGTGAACACTTTTTTATATTTCTTTGAAAACCATCAGCAATGAAGAAAAAAATTATTCTTCTGGCAGGTTATTCCTTGTCAGTTTTGGCATCCACTCGATGGCAGTATCAAGATCCAGTCTCAGATTGCTGCGAATACCCTGTTTGCTTTTCTTGCGCAGGTATTGCTGACTGTACTCTGCCAGTGCGCCCGGCATATCCATGCCAAAGCGGGTTACGGAAACGGGTTTATTCAGGTTATTGCCTTTCATGTAAGCAAGGTAGGCATGATAAAGGTATTTGCGGGGATTGAACGGCATAATTTCCGCATTACCGATTAACAGGCCGTCAGCTTCATCGGATGCAATCAGGTGACCGCAGAAATCGACCAGTGGATCGGTGCCACGTTTGATATCCAGTGCTTCTTCTGATTTCTGTTGCTCTGCCAGTAAACGCCTTGCGGATTGTGGGTCAGCGAACCGATGCAGCAGATGCCGGATAATCACAGGCAATTCTGTTGCAATCTTCTCTCGTAGAAGTGGATCGCGTTCGTTTTCTGGTACGACTTCGGAAAAGTTGAAAATTACCCGACGCCGAGACACGCCACCACTGCGATCACTGAAACTCATAGCATTATTATTCACAGCCAGCACCACCGCTGGAATACGGGTTGAATAAGGTTGTTTGTGCTTCGGATCGATGGCAACTTCATCCCCGCCTGTAATGGCTTTGATGCCGGAGCCGTCACCTACATAGCGAGTCTGGTCTGGCAGGATAATCAGCGAATAAGGCGATTGTCCGGAAACAGTCTTCGCCATTAGTGCCGCGACTCTTTCAGCAATCGGTTGAGCTGGATAGATAGTTTCTCTGGCTGGTTTGGATTCTGGCAAAGGCAATGCCAACACATCTGCAATAATTTTTGCTGCTTCAACAATCGAGACACCTCTGATCTTTGCCACTAAATCCAGCCCATCACCATAGTTCGGAGCATCACACTGGCGGCAATGCCAGTTGCCGTGATGATGATCGTCGATAAAGTGAAAACGATCAGTACCGCCGCAGATGGGGCAAATACCATGTTTACCTTTAGCGGGGACATCAATGCCACAGGCAGGCAATAAATTTGCCCAAAAATACATAGCAGAGGTTTTAACGGTCTGAATCAGGTCAAGCGGTTTTGAGTGATTTGAAGTTTTTTGTTGTATAAATTGTATTGGCTTAGACTTGATCTGACAGCTACCGGTTATTTATACAGGTGTCTGTCAGGTTAAATCTGGTTCAGATTCTTTTCTGCCCAGACCCGTTTGCCATCAAGTAAC
>NZ_JADEUG010000069.1 GCF_015163665.1 Xenorhabdus sp. BG5
TAGGTTCGCGGGGATGGGCGGAACAGGTAAAAATGGTTCTTTAACAAGCTGATAGTCAAAGAAAAAATCGCTTAAAAAAGTATGACCGCACCGGAATCGTTCCTAAGACCCCATAGGGCTGAAAGGTGGCCTTAATCCTTACGGATATGTGCATAACCCCTCTAATTGGATTGACCCCTATGGGTTGGCAGGTGGATTCGGCAATAAAGGAGATGCTGGGGATACCGTCACAGTGTTTAGGGTTCAAGGAGGAATACCTCCCAATGCAAGTCATCACCGAATAAGAGTAGATGACGCAGGAAACCCTAAAATTCAAAATGCCACTTTAAATATTAGTATTGGTGATACTAAACATGCTGAGCACTTTAAGAATATTAGGGGGGGAGATGCTGAAATCGTTTCATTTGAAATACCTAAATGGCTTAACGAATTTATTAAGGAAAATGCCATTCCGCAAAAAGGTTATAAAACAAATCCATTAAATCAGAAGGGAATGGCACCTAAAATAGTAGATCCAACAACCCCCGGTGACTCATACGAATTCCCTAAAGTGTGGACTAAGTGGTTAGAAGAAAATGCTGTTCCCGGTTCTGGAAAAGTAAAAAAATAAATTAAGGTGGTTATATGTTCGAGGAAGATGATGATTTATTAGCCGATGATAATGTTGTTGTTGCAATAAAGAAGGATAACATTATTACTTGGTATCAAGCCGACAGAGAGATATGGGTGCTGGATAGACAAAAATGGCATAGAGATTTTGTTGACAATGGCATAGCTTGTCCAGAAGACAGTGCCGATGATCGATTTGGTATTTTAATTGTTAATGATGATACTAAAGAAAAATTTCTTGAAAGCATTTTGCCTTTTAAGGTTGATAATAAAAAACTAAAGGAATTCAAAGAAAAAATACAAGACTCTTCTTCTTGGTGGGACTCTCACGAACTGTTTCCAATGGCATTCATTGATTTTGATTCAAAAAAATTAAGTGCATGTTATCCATACCCAGGAAAAATACCTGTAGAAAGATATGTTCCAGATGGTTGGAATGGTGAGTTTGTTGATTTTATGCGTCAATTTGATGAAAGTATTTTGCCTAAAAACGAAAAGTATTGGGTCATTGATGATATTGACTATTTAGAAAAACTTTCTTCTTTATTTTAATAAAATAGCCGGAAAGATCTCCATGATCTTCCGGCTTTGTTCTTTTTTTAAGAACAGCTCACTCCCTGTCCTTAGTTGCTTTTGTAGTCGCCAAGCAGTTCCCGCATTCGCAGTTTGATCTCACTGAGCTGGTCTTGCTGGCGCTGGTACTGTTGCCGGATAGTGCGGGTCTCGTCGCTGTCAGGAATAAGCACCAGACAGCCCGCCATAATTTTAACCGTCAGTGTGCCGCCAATATCGAATCCAGCCTGTTTAAGCCATCTTCCCGCTAAATTTATCGCGGGTCTGGGGTTCGGCCTGCCGTTTTGCGGCACGTATCCCACGGTGTAATAACGTTCTGTTTTCGTCGCTTTATTTACGGCACGGTTTTACTTAGAATGCGCCTTAGCCATCATTCAACTCCTCAATAGTTGGTTGTGGTGAGCAACTTCGGCGTGTTGCAAGCGCGCCGGAGCTGCGTTAAAAATGCTTTCTCTTTAGCT
>NZ_JADEUG010000007.1 GCF_015163665.1 Xenorhabdus sp. BG5
TATTACAATGACATCCGTCCTCATCGCTTTAATGGGGGAATTTCTCCCGCTGAATATGAAAGACTGTGGGAAGAGGCTAGAAATGTGTCCGAAACTTCTTGACCGCTACATAAAGAGGCAAACAGGCAGAGGAAATCCATCAATAATATGTACTGGCCTGTCGAACGCACCCAATAATCTCGCCAGTTTCTCTTGCAGTTGTTGTTTCACAGCCCAAAGGTTCGAAACTTGTTTAGCAAAATTAGCACGTGAACCCCGCCCCGGAAACCCCTCGCGCCAGTGGTTATTAAAGTATGCCCAAATGCCTTTATCGGTTGAAAATCCTAAAAATTCACCCACGACTTCCATCGTGATGGCTTCGGCATCGCTCAACTTAGGTGGAAATCCTCGGCTTCTGAATCGTGTACCTTGCTGTAATTCTGCTAAATTTTCATCTACCCAACAAAATACCCAAATGATAAAATCCTGCTGTGACATAGCCTTTTGCTCCTTTATTGCTCTTTGTTTCGCAACTTAAGGTTATAAAGGCAGGGCTATGTCATTTCAACTCACCTCGAAAGTCGAGCATCGCGTTAAAATTGTCATGGCAAATCGTAAAATGAATGAAAGAGATCTGATGCTCCGAAACCTCAATCCCCAACAGCGTAGTCAAGAAATTGCCATGACGACGACTCATTACGAAACCGAAACGATGAAGAAGATGTCAGGATTAACGTCGTATAAAAACTTGGGGCTTTTATAAACTTCCTAATAGGTATCCATTTCACTGTACAACCCACCAAAACGTCGGTAATACGCGGCGGTGGGTTGAGGTAATTGGCCAATGGTCGTTTCGCAACGTTCACTGACGTAGCGTGTCGCAGCAAGGCCAATGTGTTGATAAATATTTATACACAAATTACGGGCAATTTGCCCTTCCCATTGTGCGGGCAGCAGGGCATCAGGTAGCAGTGGGTCGCGCAGAACGATACGGCGGTAAAAGTGGATGAGCAGAAGACGCAACTGGAAACAGCGTTCTGGAGTCAGGTCGGCCTCATGACAATCCCGTAGCAGTGTCATCAACGGGCGGAAGGAAACAATAAATTCGTGATAATGCTGTGATATCTGTTCCAGTGACCAATTGATAGAGACGAGTTCTTTCAGGCTCTGTTCCGAACGCGGGTAAGGGTAATCAGCACGGAAATAGATGACAGAATCGCTGGCGTTGAGTTCCCCCAACAGAGAGGGAATGCCTCTTTGGGAATGACTTGGTGCGGCCATCAGGGTACGGTTAAATTGTGCGAATCCGAGCCAGCCCAGCTCTTTTTTCAGGCGGGTACGCTCGTTTTTGGCGGTGCCTTCCAGTAGCAGCAGATCCCACTTGCCATCCCATTCTGGCTGCTCACTGAGATAGATTTTATCTTCTGCATGACGAAATTGATGCATGCCCCGCTCAGCGATGCGGTAATAACTGCGTCGCCCTAGCTTTTCTACCGTAAGCCACCCCTCTTTTTGCAGCCTGAATACGGATGTTCTTACGAAACGATCACTAAACCCCATCGGTTCCAGCAAGAGGCTCAAACTGCCAAGCCAAACTTCACCGCCACGGTGATTCAGGGCGTCCCCATATAAGGAGATGATCAGCGATGTTCCGCTGACAGGGTGTGAATTGAGGGCGTGTCGGATAAAATCGTCGAGTTTGTGTGCCATAGTTTCTGTGATTTGTTCAAAAGTGTGTCATAACGTTAGCATAACTGTATCGATGAGCTTAATCGATACGCTGAGAGAAAACCCGTCGGAACAACATACTGTTGGGAAAAATACCCTTAAAAAAGGGTGCCACCGCAGTTTCATATCATTTAACTTGCGGTGGCAAAAGGTTATTCGCGTGGTCGGTTGTCGATTACCCGTACCGCTTTACCTTCTGAGCGCGGAATAGCACCACAGTTGACAATGCTGACATCGGTGTTAAGCCCTACTACCGATTTTATATGATGGCGCAATTGATGACAGAGGTTGCAACGTTGTTCATGGTTCAGCAGATCTGGCTCTTTCAGTTCAACTTTGATTGACAGGCAGTCATGATTGCCTTCGTGGTTGACTTCTAATTGGTAGTGCGGTGAGAGTTCCTTGATGTGCATGATCTGTTCTTCTATCTGTGATGGAAAGACATTGATGCCACGGATAATCAGCATGTCATCGGAACGTCCGGTGATCCTGTCCATGCGACGCATATTACGCGCCGTACCGGGCAATAAGCGTGTCAGATCGCGGGTGCGATAGCGGATCACGGGCATGGCTTCTTTGGTCAGGGTAGTGAGAAGGAGTTCTCCGGTTTCGCCATCTGTCAGGTTATTCAGGTTGTCAGGATCAATGATTTCCGGGTAGAAATGATCTTCCCAGATAGTAGAGCCGTCGGCGTATTCCAGTGATTCCATGGCAACGCCTGGCCCCATCACTTCGGACAGGCCGTAGATGTCCAAGGCCTTGATGCCCATACGTGTTTCAATTTCAGTACGCAAGGTGGTTGTCCACGGTTCTGCGCCAAAAATACCAATACGTAAGGAGCATGTGCTGGCATCTCCACCCATCTGGCGCTCCAGTTCATCCAGTAAAGTCAGGCAGTAAGAAGGTGTCATCATAATGATGTCAGGTTTGAAATCCGCAATCAGTTGCGCTTGTCTTATGGTGTTACCGCCAGATACCGGAATGACGGTCGCTCCTAGTCGTTCGGCACCATAGTGCGCTCCCAATCCTCCCGTGAACAGGCCGTAACCGTAGGCGACGTGAACTTTGTCTTTGGCACTTGCTCCGGCAAATCGCAGGCTGCGGGCGACCAGCGCTGACCAATTGTCGATGTCCTGTTGGGTATAACCCACCACGGTTGGGCGTCCTGTTGTACCGGATGAAGCATGAATGCGAACTATCTGTTCCATTGGGACGGCGAAGGCATCAAAAGGATAATGCTCCCGCAGATCTTGCTTGGTGGTGTAAGGAAATTTGGTGATGTCACTGAGTTGCTTGAAATCACTTGGATGGACACCGACTGTATCAAATTTGTGGCGGTACATGGGAACGTTGCTGTAGGCGTGGTTGAGGGTCCATTTCATCTGGTTAAATTGCCACGCCTGAATCTCATCACGTGAAGCAAATTCAATGGCGTCCAGAGGCTGTTCAGAGGATTTTTTTAGGTTTTGTACGTTGTTGCTCATAGTCTCCTGTCCTTTTGTTGATTTGTTTGTAACAGGTTGCTTTTGTTGTTATGTGCACGTAGTGATATGCAGATGTTGGTTAAGTCAGGTCACTGTGTATCAGTTTGTTGTTGTAAAAATGATCGTTGTAAAAATGATCGTTGTGAAAATAGCGGCTATGAAACACGTTCAATAATCATGGCGATGCCTTGTCCTACGCCAATGCACAGGGTGCACAAGGCGTAACGTCCGGCACGTCTCTCCAGTTCAAGGGTGGCAGTTAGCGCAAGGCGGGCTCCGCTCATACCCAGAGGGTGCCCCAGTGCAATCGCGCCTCCATTCGGGTTCAGGTGTTCTGCATCATCTGGTAAACCCAGTTGGCGCATCACAGCCAGTGCTTGTGCAGCGAAAGCCTCATTCAGTTCAATAACATCCATTTTATTTAGGGTTAAGCCGGTGAGTTCCAGTACCTTGAGAGTCGCAGGCAGTGGCCCGATCCCCATGATACGTGGCTCAACACCACATGTTGCCGTTGCGATGATACGCGCCCGTGGTGTCAGCCCGTGGCGTAAGACTGCCGTTTCTGAGGCGATGATCAGTGCTGCCGCACCATCATTGACACCGGAAGCGTTACCTGCGGTGATGGTGCCGCCGGCACGGAATGGGGTTTTGAGCCGCTGTAATTGTTCGAGCGTCGTTTCTGGGCGGGGATGTTCATCCTGTGAAATGACCGGAGCTACGCCTTTTCTGTTGGCGGGAGGCAGAGTAACAGGGAGGATTTCCTCGGCCAGTAGGCCACGTTGTTGCGCTCTGGCGGCACGTTGCTGGCTGCGCAGGGCGAAGGCATCCTGGTCATCACGGCTAATTTGAAACTGGGCGGCGACATTTTCTGCCGTTTCTGGCATGGAATCTGTGCCAAATTGCTGTTGCATCAGCGGGTTAATAAAGCGCCAGCCAAGGGTGGTATCAAAGATCTCAGCCTGCCGGCTGAAAGCGCTGTTTGCTTTGCCCATCACAAAAGGAGCGCGGGTCATCGATTCAACGCCACCTGCCAATATCAGTTGAGCGTCGCCGGATTTAATACTGCGAGCGGCGAAGGCCAGTGCATCGAGGCCTGAGCCACATAACCGGTTGACTGTCGTACCAGAGACTGAATTGGGTAGCCCTGCCAGCAATAGTGCCATACGTGCGACGTTGCGATTATCTTCTCCAGCCTGATTGGCGCAGCCAAGGATCACGTCATCAATTTGTTCCCAATCCAACGCGGGATAACGCGTCATCAATGCCCGTAACGGCAGGGCAGCCAGATCATCAGTCCGCAGGTTGGATAGCGCACCACCATAACGGCCGATAGGTGTGCGGATACCATCACAGATAAATGCATGGTTCATGATTGCTCTCCCTGACGGTTTGGCTGGTTCTTTTTCAGCATATTGTCAGAAATAGGATGACTGAGACGATAGGAGTAACCACGGAAAAAAGCTACAACTTTACCGTTTTGGTTGATGATCTCCACGTCATACAGGCCCGTATTTTTGCCCTGATGCCGAACAGAAGCGGTGGCGATCAGTTGATCACCCACCAATGCCGGACGGATAAAATCAATGCTGCCACTGGAAGCGACGGCGGCTTTCCCTTCGCTGTTACAGGCATAGGCGAAAGCCGTATCCGCCAGGCTGAACAGAATGCCACCGTGACAACTTTGATGACCGTTGAGCATATTGGGCACGATCTTCATGCTGAGTCGAGCGAACCCGATATCAATATGTTCAATCTGCATCCCCATATTTTGGGCACAGGCATCCTGGACATACATGGCTTCGACGTGATGGCGAGCTGCGTTAGCATTATTTTGCATGGTCATCCCCTTTTGTGTTTTTGGGGCTGTTGGAGAGGGAGTTGAGTATGTCCCGCCGCCAGTTGGCGCAGTAAAGGCGCTGGGCGGTAACGGGGCTCCCCATAAAACTTCTGCAAGTTTTCCAGCGTACTGAGAATATGTTTCCAACCCAACTGTTCACCCCATGCCAGCGGTCCGATGGGATAATTCACACCGTGGCACATCGCTAAATCGATATCTTCAGCGTTGGCAATGCCTTTATTAAAGGCATCCAGTGCTTCGTTACACAGCATGGCAACGGTACGCATGGTTAACAAAGCGGGATAGTCTGGTAAGAGAATGACTTGTTTACCGAGGGATTGCAGAAAACCGATCACCTTTGCGGTTTGTTGAGGCGTATTCTGGCAAGCAGCACTGAGTGTAATGACAGAAGCCGATTGGTGATTGACAGAAAGGTCAAATTGCACCACGGGTGCCCTGACTTCGTCGGCAATCTGGGCGCAGGTTCTCCCTTTGGTCAGAATCAAGAGAATGTCATCAATCTGCAAGGTCGGGGAGTGGAATCGGTCATTTTTGCTTTCTTCGAAGGTGATTCCATATTGCTGTAACTTAGGTTGTTGTAACAGGGCAACAAAGTGCGGCAATGCCACCCAATTTCCTGTCGCCTTGATCCGCATCGGTTGTTTTTGTGCTTTGGTGTGTTTCGGCTCTAGTTTGGGTTGCGGCTGAGGCTCTTTTTTTCCACCGTTTCCTTTTATGTCATAGGCGTAAAAACCACGACCGCGTTTGCGTCCAAGATGATCGGCATCCACCCGCTCTTTTTGTAGCAGCGAAGGTTGGAAGCGGGGATCGCAATGGAAGGCATGGAACAGGGATTCCGTCACGGTGTAGTTAATATCATGGCCGATCAAATCCATCAGTTGTAATGGCCCCATAGCGAAACCGCCAGATTCTTTGAGAATGGCATCCAGTGTAGCGGGAGTTGCAACTTGTTCTTCCAGTGCACGCAGGGCTTCAGCGTAGAATGGACGGGCGATGCGATTGACGATAAACCCCGGCGTAGAACGGCAAATCACAGCTTGTTTTTTCCAGCCAGTCACGAGGGTTTTGAGTGTTGTCACGGTTTGGGGGGAAGTTTCCAGACCTTGCACGATTTCCACCAGCTTCATTAGAGGAGCTGGGTTGAAAAAGTGTAACCCAGCCATGCGCTGTGGGGCAGACAGGACGCGGGCAATGGCGGTAATCGACAAGGATGAAGTATTACTGGCAAACAGGGTTTGCTGTGAACAGATGGATTCCAGTTGCTGGAAGAGATCCTGTTTAGCTGCCAGTTGTTCGATAATGGCTTCAATCACCAGTCCACACGGTGCTAACGCATGTAACGAATTTGCCTGAGTAATGCGCTGTAACAGGGCTTCTGTTGCGTTGGCTTCTGCTTTGCCTGCTGCTACACGTTGATACAGGCGGGTGCGTAAATTATCCAGCGCCTGACTGACCGCTTCGCCGTTGATGTCAAACAGCAGGACGGAATGTCCTGCCTGAGCCGCAACCTGGGCAATGCCGATGCCCATTGTTCCCGCACCGATAACGGCTATGGGGCCGTGAAGGTGAGGTGTGTTCATGATCATTTCCCCTTGAACGTTGGCTGGCGTTTTTCAATGAACGCATTGACGCCTTCACGGAAATCTTCGCTATGCCCGCACAGGCGTTGTAAATCTCGTTCGAGATCAAGTTGTTGTTCCAGCGTATTGGTTGCGGCTGCATAGGTGGCTTGCTTGATGCAGCCAAGGGCTAAGGTAGGTTGGGTAGCAAGGTGTCGGGCGAGTTTCTGGGTTTTGTCTTCCAATTCTTCAGGTTCAACAACTTGCCAGATCATGCCCCAATCCAGTGCTTGTTCGGCGCTGATTTTGTCGCCTAATAGTGCCATCCCCATCGCTCGCGCCAGCCCAATCTTATGAGGCAGGAAGTAGCTACCGCCAGAATCGGGTGTCAGGCCAATACGGCAGAAAGCCTGAATAAAGCTGGCGGTACGGGAGGCGATAACGATGTCACAGGCCAGGGCAAGGGAGACACCGGCACCCGCCGCTACACCGTTGACGGCGCAGACAATGGGCTTAGGCAGGGAAGTCATACGCCGGATTAGCGGGTTGTAGTAGCGTTCAACGGATTTGCCAAGATCAGGGATATCGCCATCAGAAATGATGGCATTGCGATCATTTAAATCTTGTCCAGCACAGAAACCGCGTCCGGCTCCGGTGAGCCGGACACAACGTATAGACTCATCTTGTTCAGCAATATCCATTGCCAAACTTAATTGCTGGTGCAGCTCCTCGTTAAAACTATTGAGGCATTCTGGACGGTTGAGAGTAATGCTAAGGACACCTGCTTGTATATCGGTCAGTACCGTTGACATGTTTTCCATCGATCAGAACCCCTTAAAGGTTGGTTTACGTTTTTCCAGAAAGGCGGTGATGCCTTCCTGACGATCGGTTGTGCCTGCCAACGTAACAAAGTGCTGGCGTTCGGCGAGTAATCCTTGTGACAGGCTGGTTTCTTGTGCGGTTTTGAGCGCTGCCTTGGCCGCCCGCAGGGCTAAGGGCGAAAATTCACTGATGCGTTGTGCAATCTGTACTGCACGTTCTAATGTCAGAGCATCAGTGCAAACTTCGCTGACCAGCCCCGCTTCCAGGGCGCGATGAGCATCGATAGCTTCGCCGGTTAATACCATCTGGTAAGCCAATGCCTTGCCGACGCTGCGGATGAGCCGTTGCGTTCCCCCCGCCCCTGGCATCAGCCCCAAGGTGATTTCTGGCAGGCCAAAGCGGGCGTTTTCTCCACAAATCACCAAATCACAAGCCAATGCCAGTTCGCAGCCAGCGCCAAGTGCGTAGCCATTAACGGCAGCGATCAGAGGCTTACTGATATTATTTAAACGTTGCCATAGCTGTGGACGGCGATCAGTCATGGCTGTTGCAACGTTCTGTTGCTGTAGTTCTTTCAGGTCGGCACCTGCGGCAAAACAGCGTTGTGATCCCGTAATAACAATGGCGCTTGTATCGTTATCCGCATCGGCGAGTTCCAATTGCTGTACGAGTTGTTCCAGACAGTCATTACTGAGGGCATTGCGTACTTCTGGCCGATTTAGGGTTAAGATGCGTACCCTTTGCTGCTCCTGACATAAAATCCATTCCTGATTCATGGTGGCTCCTCAGACATCAAAATCGACAACGACGCCATCGCCTTTCGGCCATGACTGGCAACTTAGGATATAACCGGCAGCCAATTGATCGGGTTCGAGGCTGTAATTCACCCTCATATCCACGTCACCGGCTTTAAGCTGGCATTTACAGGTAGCGCATACCCCGCCTTTGCAGGCGTAGGGTAAATCTGCGCCCTGGCGTAATGCGGCATCGAGGATGCTGTCATCTTCGGCGTGCATGGCAATGTTGAGGGTGCGGCCATCCAGGTGGATCTCAACGCGGGTCTCACTGCGTTCTGCAAGATTGGCAGGGCGGGAATTTACTGTGGCTTGTCCGGTATTGAAACGTTCACTATGGATGCGTTCAACCGGTATCCCCGCTTGCTCCAGCGCAGAATGGGCCTCATCCAACATGGCTTCGGGTCCACAGAGAAAAGCGTGGTCAAATTGGGTAAAATTGAGCAGGGTTTTGCCAATGTGGTTTAGGTGTTCAGTATCAATACGTCCGTTAAATAATGGGCTATCAGTGGATTCCTGACTGAACAAGTACAGCACCTGAAAACGGCTCAGGTAGCCATTTTTGAGATCGGCCAGCGTTTCTTTGAACATGACAGAGCGACTGGTGCGATTGCCATAAATAAGCGTAAAAGTGCTATTAGGCTCTAATGCCAGCGTACTTTTGATAATCGATAAAATGGGCGTAATACCCGAACCGGCGGCGATAGCCAGATAATGTCCCTGCTGGCCTTGATTGGGGTGATGGCCAAAATTGCCTTGTGGTTGCATAACTTCCAGCTCATCCCCGACTTTTAATTGTTGGTTGATGAAGGTCGAAAAGCGGCCTTGGTGAATGGCTTTGACACCAATTTGTAATACATCATCCAATGGTGAGCTACAGATGGAGTAGCAGCGGCGTAGTTCTTCGTTATTCACTTTCGCCTTGAGTGTCAGGTGTTGGCCGGGGTGATAATAGAACTGTTTTTTCAGCTCATCGGGAATATGCAGGGTAACGACTACAGCATCTGGCGTTTCTCTTTCAATGGCGGCAATGCTTAAGCGGTGAAAGCCATGTGAGCGTGTTTGATGCAAAGTGGACATCTTACGTTCCTCTTAAGTGCGTCCTCGTTAAATGCATTTGAAATAATCAAATGGTTCCCAACAATCCCGACAGCGGTAGAGCGCTTTGCAGGCAGTGGAACCGAATTCGCTGATTTTTTCTGTTGCATGGCTGCCACAGTACGGGCAGCTGATGGGTTCCATATCCGCCGTTTTTTCGCAAACTAATCCTTGAGGCGGAGCAATACCGGATGCTCGCAAACGTTGTTTGGCATCTGCATTTATCCAATCGGTGGTCCACGCAGGGTGCAGGCTCACTTCGATATGTATGGGAGAGAAGCCGGCTTGTGCCAGTATTTTCTGAATGGTTTCGATCAGGTATTCCGTCGCAGGACAGCCGGAATAGGTTGGGGTAAATGTCACCCGCCAGCCGTTTTGTAATGGGGTGACGGCCCGTATCATGCCGAGATCAGTAATAGAGAGAGCAGGAAGTTCTGGATCGGCAATTTGGTGCAGGCATTGCCAGATTTGATGAACTTCCGGCGGCTGTATCTCTGAGTAAAAGCGAGTATTGTATTGCTGTTCCATGATCACCTCCCATTACCCTCTGTTTTCTATCCGTTTTGTTACCAGTTGCTGTTGGGGTAGGTACGTTGCAGGTATTGCATTTCTGCCAACAGGTATCCCAAATGCTCCGTATGTAGTCCTTGTTTTCCTCCTTGCCGGTAAGGGGCTTCCTGTGGCATTTCTAGCGTAGCTTCGGTGAACGTTTCGTTGATGATGTGCAGCCATGGTTCATGCAGGGTGCGCGGATCAATGGCAATGCCTTCTTCTGCCAGTTGCTGTTCTATTTCGTCGCAATAGAACAGTTCGCCGGTAAAGCGCCACAGTTGATTGATCGATTGCTGAATTTTTTCGTGACTCAGTGTCGTTCCATCCCCCAATCTGATCATCCAGCCTCGGCTAAAGCGCAGGTGATATTCCACTTCCTTCAACGACTTGGCACTAATGGCCGCCAACTGGGGATCACGGCTTTGTCCCAGCGCCTGATGCAGTAAGACATGATAGGCATCAATAAAAAATTGGCGTACCAAAGTATCGTTAAAGCCGCCATTAGGTTGTTCCACCAGCAGCAGATTGCAGAATTCGCGCTCATGACGCCAAAACGCCAGATGATCTTCATCCTGCCCTGTTCCTGAAAGGGTGGCGGCATAACTGAGGAAATGGCGTGCTTGGCCCAATAGGTCGAGGCCGATATTGGACAGGGCGAGGTCAATCTCCAGTTCTGGTGCATGTCCACACCATTCGCACAAGCGCTGTGCCAGAATCAGTGGGGTATCTCCCTGACGAAGTACATATTTGAACAGAGCGTGGTTTAACCGGGAATGATTGGGGGATGAAATGCTGGGTATATTCATATTCCGGTTCCCTACATATTCTTGATGCCATCAGGAATGGCGTAGAAAGTCGGATGACGGTAAATCTTGTCCTCCGATGGCTCGAAAAAAGCGCCACGTTCTTCCGGTTGTGAAGCCACCAGATAGATGGACTTCACCACCCAGATAGAGCAACCTTCATTGCGCCGAGTGTAGGCATCGCGTGCATTTTCCAGCGCCATTTGATCGTCTGCTGCGTGGAGGCTGCCGACGTGACGGTGCGCTAACCCCTGTTTACTGCGAACAAAGACTTCATACAGTGGCCAATCGGTATCGTTCATTGACTCCTCCTTCCGATGCTGTTCAGGTCACGCAAAGCATTAAGCAGCGCGATTTTTGGCCGCGATTTTTCTGGCGTGAACAGAAGCCGCTTCCCGTACCCAACTTCCGTTTTCCCAGGCCTGGCGTTTGGCTTGCAGACGTTCGTGGTTGCATATCCCCTGCCCTTTCAGCACTTGATAGAATTCATCCCAATTGATTTCACCAAAACGGTAATGCCCTGTTGCTTCATCCCAAGCCAGCTCAGGATCGGGCGCTGTCATACCCAAAGCTTCCAACTGGGGGACGGTGTTGTCGATAAATTTTTGCCGCAGTTCATCATTGCTGAATCGCTTGATTTTCCATGCCATGCTTTGGGCGCTGTTGGGAGAGTCACTGTCATTGGGGCCAAACATCATCAATGTCGGCCACCAGAAGCGGTTAATGGCATCTTGTAACATGGCACGTTGGGCTTCGTTGCCATTCGCCAGCACTGTGACTGCTTCATAACCTTGCCGCTGGTGGAAGCTTTCTTCCTTGCAGATTTTGACCATCGCGCGAGCGTAGGGACCGTAAGAGGCACGGCACAAGGCAACCTGATTGACAATCGCTGCGCCATCCACTAACCAGCCAATCACGCCAACATCTGCCCAACTGAGGGTGGGATAGTTAAAAATCGAGGAATATTTCATCTTGCCATCTAACAACTTTTGGTAGATGTCCTGACGGGAACAGCCCAATGTTTCAGCGGCGCTGTAGAGATACAGTCCATGCCCGGCTTCATCCTGGACTTTCGCCAGCAATATGGCCTTGCGCCGCAGGGTAGGGGCACGGGTGATCCAATTGGCTTCCGGTAACATGCCGACAATTTCTGAATGTGCGTGTTGACCGATCTGGCGTATCAGGGTTTGGCGATAGGCTTCGGGCATCCAATCTTTGGCCTCAATAGAGAGATCTGCGGCTATTTTTGCCTCAAAGCTCGCCTGAAGTGGATCAGTTGTCATATGCGACTCCATTATGATTCTTATTTTTTGATATAAGAAATAAAGATGAATCACTTTTTATAACCATGAATCTACAAACTGATAACAAAAATAGCAAACACAAAAATTGTGTATTTGTTGTTCATGTCACAATGTTAATTTTAATTTTTTATAAAACAATTAGTTAATTATTTTTATTTAGCGGAGGGACAAATATTAACAAGTGATTGGGTGAAAATGTTTGTATTTTGTTAATTATATGGGTGGTTTTGTCAATCATATATGTGATACATAAATAGAATTACATGACTTAATGATTGTTTCATTGGTTAAATCGGTGGAGAAAAAAATGCAACAGTTAACGAGTTACATTTGTGGTGCCTGGGTTTATGGGCAAGGTGATCCCAGAACCATTCATCATGCAGTAAGCGGCGAAGCTTTGTATCAGGTATCTTCAGAAGGTTTGCCATTGGCAGAAAGTTTAGTCTACGCCCGTGAAAAAGGGGGAAAGGCACTGGCTGCGATGACCTTCCAACAGCGTGCGCAGATGATGAAAGCCGTTGCAAAACACCTGCTCGCCAACAAAGAAGCACTGTATGCCATTTCCACGGAAACAGGTGCAACCCGTGCGGATAGTTGGGTGGATATTGAGGGGGGCGTAGCAACACTGTTCTCGTATGCAGGATTAGCAGGGCGAGAATTGCCGGATGATACCTTGTGGCCGGAAGATGAGATGATCCCACTGTCTAAACAATCCCAGTTTGTGGCACGCCATGTGCTGACTTCCCGCCCCGGTGTTGCACTGCATATTAATGCGTTTAACTTTCCCTGTTGGGGAATGCTGGAAAAATTGGCACCAACGTGGATGGCAGGTATGCCAGCGATTATCAAGCCTGCCACCGCATCTGCCCAACTGACACAGGCGATGGTGAGAATGATCATCGATAGCGGCCTGGTGCCGAAAGGGGCACTGCAATTGATCTGTGGTGGCATTGGTGATTTGTTTGATCATCTTGATTATCAGGATGCCGTGACGTTTACCGGCTCGGCACAAACGGGACGGAAGTTGCGTGTCCATCCTCGACTGATAGAAAAATCCATTCCTTTTACGATGGAAGCGGATTCGCTTAACTGCTGCATTTTAGGTGAGGATGTGACACCAGATATGCCGGAGTTTGGCGTTTTCATCAAAGAAGTGGTACGCGAAATGACGGTGAAGGCCGGCCAGAAATGTACGGCTATCCGACGCGTTATTGTGCCTGCCAGCCAAATGGAAGCGGTTAAACAAGCGCTACTTAAGCGGCTGTCTGGTGTGGCTGTTGGTGATCCTACGTTGCCAGAAGTGCGCATGGGGGCGTTGATTAATCGGGAACAGTGTGACGAGGTGCAGGCGAAAGTTAACGAATTGCGCACTAGTGGTTGCGAGGTTTTATGTGGTGGTTCACTGGATAAATTGGTGCTGACAGGTGATAGCAACCGTAATGGTGCCTTCTACCCGCCGACATTACTCTACTGTGCAGATCCAATGACCAATCAGGTGGTACACAGCACGGAAGCCTTTGGGCCGGTTGCCACGTTAATGACGTATCAGGATACCGAACAGGCGATTGCATTGGCGATGATGGGGCAGGGGAGTTTGGCGGGGTCATTGGTGACGGCAGATGAGCAGATTGCCGTACAGGTGATCCGGGCGACAGCCTGTGCGCATGGCCGAATGTTAGTGTTGGATGAAGCGGCGTCTGCGGAATCCACGGGACACGGTTCCCCGCTGCCTATGTTAGTACATGGTGGCCCAGGGCGTGCCGGTGGCGGCGAAGAGTTAGGTGGCTTGCGTGCCGTGAAACATTATATGCAGCGCACAGCGATTCAAAGCAGTCCAAGTATGCTGGCAGCGATTGGTCGTGAGTGGGTTCGTGGCGCGAAAGTGAAAGAAGAACCGATTCATCCATTCCGCAAATATTTTGAGCAAATTGAAATAGGTGAAAGTTTACTGACTGCTCGCCGGACGGTGACGGAAGCGGATATTGTGAATTTCGCCTGTCTGAGTGGCGATCATTTTTACGCCCACGTGGATAAAATCGGTGCGGCTGAATCTTTGTTTGGCGAGCGTGTGGCACATGGTTATTTTGTCGTATCGGCAGCTGCGGGCTTGTTCGTTGATGGTGCGGTAGGGCCGGTGCTGGCTAACTATGGTATGGAAAATTTGCGTTTCATTGAGCCGGTCAAGATTGGCGATACCATTCAAGTTCGTTTGACCTGCAAGAAGAAGATTAAGAAAGTCCAGAAGACGCCAGAAGATAAACCACATGGTGTGGTGATGTGGGATGTGCAGGTGTTGAATCAGGAACAACAGCCAGTGGCGCTTTATAGCATCCTGACTTTAGTAGAGCGGCAGCAAGGGGATTTTATGGCTTAGGATAAGCAAGAGCCTGAGGGTATTTGTCAAAGGCAAGGGGCAGCGGTAATCCTCAGGCTGTTTATTAAAGTTTAAATTCAGGCTGAATTTTATCGGTAGCATATGTGAGTTGTAACGTTCGGAATAATTCTTCTAATGTCGCTCGCAGATAACTCGTTTTAGATCACGATAAGCGGCCTGTTTATTCGCCAAACGGAGCGGCCTGCCGACAAAATGGGGAGGACTTCCTCAAGATGCGAGTGAACAGCGTGTTTAATCCTTTTCTAAAATTCTTGGGCCAGTCCCATCTTGTCCAAAAACATCATTCGGATTACGTAAAGGACATTCCTCTAACGAAAGGCATCCACATCCAATACAACGACCTAAATTATCACGCAACCGGACGAGTTTTTTGATGCGTAGAGCCAATATATCTTGCAATTGTAAGGAAAATGTTAGCCATTGTTCGGCGGTTAATTTACTATCAGGTGGGAACTGGTCTAGTGCTTTTTTTATCTCTTTCAGAGAGATACCTGTACTTTGTGCGATTTTAATGATTGCAATATAGCGTAATACAATCGAAGAATAACGGCGTTGGTTACCTTGATTGCGTGAACTTTTGATTAATCCTTTCGATTCATAAAAATGGAGGGCAGATATAGCAACTCCGCTACGTTTTGATACCTCTCCGATAGTTAAGTCTCTATGAAAATCAATATCTTGATCTTTCGCCATATCTATTGGCCTTAAGTTAACTGTAGGTTTTGTATGAGCCTTAGTTGGGGCCATAATCCAGCCCCGCAGCAGTCACTTTAGTGTAAATTCATTTTTTCATTTCGATAATGTAGTAGTTGCCATTTTCCGTGGAAAAATTCATGCTGTAGATATTTGTGATAGAGAGACTCGCTTGTTTTGCCATAAATTCAAATTCTGATTGATATCGTTTCTTGCCTAACAGAAGAGTATCTATATATAAATCAAATGACACTGCTTCATTTGGCTCTTTAATCATATCGATAACATATAAAACGGAATCTTCCCGCATGGCTTTATGGCAGTTTTTGAGAATATCAATAGCTTGATTATCTGGCCAATCATCTAAAACATTTTTTATGCTGTAGGCATCATATCCTGCTGGAATAGTAGAAAAGAAATTACCATTGATAAAAGTAATCCCTTCTGGTTCTTGCCTGATAAAATCATATTGATCCATGACGTGGCATTGGATATGTGGATAGTGCATTTTTATACTTTTTGCCAAAGAACCCACCCCACCCCCGATATCAATCAATGAAGAAATGCCATTTAGAGGGATATGTTCAATAATATGTTCATTCATCTTATCGGTCATTTTTGCCAATAAATTATCAAAAACTGTTTTGATAGTTTTATTTTTTTCATGACTGAGATAATCAAAAAATGGCTCATGATGGGTAAGTTCAAAAGCAGATTTTTTATTCGTTTTACTTAAGGAGGCACTGTATTGTGACCAAGCGTTCCAGAAGGCAGGATCTAATTCGAACTTTATATATAATGTTTCAAAGCTGTTTGGATCACTGAGTGATGCCCATTGTTCAGTAAGGTAAAATTTATCCTCTTTTTTGGTTAACACATTAAGTGTTTGCATATAATTCAATAACCTATGGAATCTGTCTTGATAAACATGACATCGCTGAGCAATTTGTTCCACGGTTTTACCATCTTGGGTACTTAAATATAATGGTGCTTTACTATCTACAAAAGCAAATAGTGCATTCGATTTACGATAGGCAGTAACTATTTCCAATGACATTATTATTCTCCTTATTCAATTTTTTAAATAAATTGAAAGGCATTGGTTATATGTATTCTGATTATTTATTTTCCCTGGTTAATGAGCACACTATAAAACCTCAAGATAACTTGAGGTCAAGTAATATTTATCTAATTACGTCTAATATTTTTTGAATGTATGCTATTAACCATTTAAGCTGCGTTTTTTTATTTCAACTGGCAGCTTTCCCGTAAAATGCGCATTACGGTATTTGCACCGCTACGGTTGGGATTGATGCGGATCATGCGTTGTTCCAGGGTGGGATCTGCCTGACGGAAGGTGCCGGAAATGCGGTAAAACAGGGGTGGGATTTCAAACTTTGACTCTGCACCTACCGGATAAGGTAGTGCACCGAGTGTGTGAGCTGTGGCGAGTACTCTTTCTGCAATGGGAGCGTGAAATTCTACGAGTAACACTTTTGATTGTGCATTGGCAAGGACGGCTTGTTTTACCTGTGGCAACTCCCCTTGGTTCAAGCGCGTCACCAGTTCGTTATTCACTTCGGCCTGTACTGCGTGCATAACCGGCGCGAATACCATACCACGTAGGGCTTCCATTGCTTGATAACCTTGTATCTGGCAGCCACCGGAGTACATACTGTGGCGTAGATTATCAATGATTGCCTGCTTTCCTACAATTAACCCAACGCCTTGTGGTCCCAATAATTTGAAGCAAGAGAACGTGGACAGGGTTGCGCCATATTGACAACCGATATGCGCTACTTTTATCGCCGCGTAGTTATCATCGACTAATGAAGGAATGTCATATTGATTCAGGGTGCTGATAACCTCTTGCAGGGAGTAGCGGTCAGACATTTTCTGGCGTGTATGTTGGACCAGGCTGGCTGCGGGTTGGTATTGCTCAATGGCGGCCATAATTTGCTCTGTGTGGTTGAAATCTGCCTGAACGACACGAAGCCCCATTTGTTCAATTGATGCCTGGGTTGTGGGATAAATCGGTGCATTATGCACAAGTAACGTTGAATTAGGGCTGACCAACGCGGCCAGCCCTGCGCGTAATGCGCCCGTTCCTGCTCCATTGACAAAAGCGGCGGTCTCAGCACTAAAAAACTCCGCAATCACCGCTTCAATGCGTCGAGTCATCCGTGGTTGGTGGAGATCTGGGACCAAGCCCAGATCACCTTGCGAAAGAAAATCAGCACCAGGAAAGTGACGACAGATAATATCAACCAGCCTGAATTGTTGCTGTTGCGCTTGTGCCATCGTCATGCTTTGCAATGGATAGGTTTTCATTTTCTTATTTTATTCCCAGCAGAAAGAGCAAGTTTGCCAGAATGCCCACAATGATTGTTGCGATTGGGCCGATAGCCATTTCCACTAAAGGACGTTTGGATGTACGGTTAAGTAGATAGATACCCGCCACGATCATAAAGCCCATGCCCGGCAGAATAGCGTTGGCGGCAATCATCGCACCAACCAGCAAAGCAACTTCGAGCATTTTGGTGATCGCGGTACGAATATGTCCGCTGCATGCTTTCACCCCAGGGTATTTATCCAACCAGATAGCGATTTTTGCCAGTAGCTGGATTTCAATGAACATGGTGATGCCGCCTGCGACAAAGGCAATCCACGGATTGTTGGTTGCCAACCCTGCCACAAACACAAATTTCATGCCATTTGGGCTATAAACGCCTGTGGCTATAGCCGTCGTGCCCACTAATGGGATAAAGCTGATGGCACGTGCCAGTGCTACCAGCAATGCGTTGGTCTGTTCACCTTGCGCCATGAGTTGTAAGGAAACAGGCCCTTCCGCCAGCAGGCTAAAAGACATGGTGGCGGCACTGGCGGTCAGGCCGCCGCACAGGATTAGCAGCCATTTATTTTTCTGGATACGTTCTATACGGGTGGAAAACAGGCCGATTAAGACCTCGTTGGCACCTTTTTGCTCCGCTGTCTGCGTTGGGCGTTCACGCATTGCAAAGTAGAACATGGCAATCATCGACAGTAATAGTGCAGCGCCGTTAGGGTCAATGCTGACGGGTTTTTCGATCATCCCTCCAAAGCTCAATGGGCCAATGGCCTTGGTTGCCAGATAGCCGACCAGCGCGGTGAACATGACCAAAAGCCCTTTGCGATAGCCATATTGATAGCCGACGACCATCGCAGGAAACAGGGCAAAACAGGCCACAATCGGATCGCCCACTTTCTTGAGGTCATCGGTGAAATTGACGGGCAACATGGCAAACAGTTCCACCACCGAACGCAGCCCAGCCAGCAATGCGATGGCATATAAGGCACCAATGACACCAGAGGCGATAAAGCCTCTCCGGCTGTTGGCACACCAAATCCCGATCATGTCTGTACCGAGTAACAGGCTGTGAACCAAGACAATGGGGGCGGTGAGTGAAAAGGGAATGCCAAAACCGACAACCAAACCAATGCTCAGGGCGAAACTGGTTGCGGCAAGCGCTTTGCGGCTCATGCGACCTTCAAGGTATTCCGGCAAAAGTGGGCGCAGGCCATCGTGGAAAACGGCGATACCACGGTTTGCCATCATCGCGGCAATGGCGCCAATGGCTGCCAATAGCCCTGCTTTAAAAGGATCGACCTCCATCAATCTCAGGAGGAAATCATGGAAATGTTGCATGATTGACTCCTTACAGTGAGATGATGGTATTGATGATCACAGGCAGGACGATATCAATATCCTGGCCGGTAAAACCAAATGCTTTCTTACCGGCTTTCACATGGGCGATGATTTCGTCATTAGATAAGATTTTTCCCGGCATTCCGACGGTGGCACATTGATTGAGTCCAATAAGCGCAATTGCCATTGCCAGCGCACCTCCTCCACCCGTATTGCACGCGCCAAAATAGTAATCTGCTTCGCCATTTTTAATTGCCATTGCCGCGTCAATATCATTCATGATGGTAATGGCGGTGGCTTTATTGCCTGCCCATTGACGAATACCTTCGGCTATTGCTTGTTTCTCTATTTGTCCACCAACGACAAATCTCATGTTGTTATCCCTCTCTTTGTATCTTCATATCGGATTGCTTTTTGAAAAAGCTATGTTTTTAGAATGAACTTATTTTAACTTTCTGTTTTATAGATTTATTTTTTTATTTAATCTTGCCTTGGAAAAATTGTGCAGGGTTATCACGCAGCATTTGGTCTATCTGTTTTTGGCAAAAACCCGCTTCCAGCAACATGGGAACGAATACGGTTAGCAAGTAATCAAAGCCATTTCCCCCATTGTTTTTCAAATGAGATCGACGCGTGATATCTTGGGAAAGCATGACTCGATCAAGCAGTCCACGCTTGGCAAGTTCTTGCAACATGGTAATGCGTCGATTGTCGGGATAGTAATTATTTTTGCCGATTGTATCGAATTGTACCCATGCTCCGGCCTCTAGCAGCGGAATAATGGTGTCCAGATTATCTCTCAGATCACAATGACCGATAGCCACATATTCAGGGGAAACGCCAAACGCCTTTAGCAGTGCCAACTGCTCACATCCCATTGTGCTTAATGTGGTGTGGGTGGAAATGGGACAGCCTGTAGCCTGGTGTGCCAATGCCGCAGCGGTGAACACCTTTTGCTCATCTTTCGTGATTTGATCGAGACTGGAACCAATTTCTGCAATTATCCCTGCTTTTAATGCGGTGCCATCAATGCCAATTTCAATTTCAGTGATCATGTCATCGGCGATAGCCTGTACACTTAACTCTCTGAAATGAGCAGGGAGGAATGGTTGTTTATAGTAGCCCGTCGAGGCAATGATATTGATACGGGTATCACGCATCAGATCCAGCAGAAAAGCGGCGTTGCGCCCCATGTAACGATTGGTCATCTCCACGATGTTTCTTACCCCAAGGATGTAGAGGTGACGAAGTTCTCCTGCGATCAGATCGTATTGATCCAATCGACAATCCAGGTTTCCTTTCACATCAGAGAGATCGATATGCAAGTGCTCATGTACATAGGTATAGCCTGAAACATCAATCAAGTTATTTGCCTTTGTTGCCAAACGGCCGGATCATGCGGTAATTCCGTTATAGCGAAAATAATATTATTTAATGATGGAGTGATCTTATTTGTAATAACCTTGTTGGGGGATTAGTTAGAATAACCACTATTTTTCCAATTTCCTTGACTGTCATAAATCCCTTCAAGTTTTGGAGAGCCAGATTGAATACCTGAAACAAGGGCAACATCGCTGCGCGTTGTGAAAATCTGAGGGCGAAAACACATGATCACTGGGCTACCAATAGGATGAGTGCCTGCTAATGGGAGGTGGTAGTCAATGCAGGGTTCACCCAGACGCAGTATGCGTACTTTTTTAGCCAGGGTGATGCCAGGAGGGATGGTGCGTTCAGGAAGAACCAATGCATGTTTCATATGCCCGCGTTTATAATAGCCGCCACCATAGCAGTAACTATGACCATCGTGATGATGGGAAATTTCTGTGAGATAAACCATTGCAATATGCTCCGGCTCGTGGCCACTGAAGTTAGCGGGGATGGTTCCGGTCAAGGCATGGCCTGGTTCCAGGTGGGTGGCGCCGTATTTGGCCAGTAATGGTATGGTGTTACAGCTTGAAGCTGCCGGCGCATTGATTTGTGAAAGTTTGATGCCGAGTTGCTCCAGTCGGTTTCGTGCCCGAATGAGGGTGAGCAAATTGTTGGTGGGTAAGGTTATCTGATAGCGGGAATCCCATGCCAGGCAAGGAAAATGCGTCAACCCGCTCAATTTGATGCCCGGCATGAGCTTTAAGGCATCGACAACGGTGTCTAGTTCATTGAAGGTGATACCGGCTTCTTGGCCAGGAAAAGTGATATCTCGTTTATCAAATATTTTCAGCATGATGGGCTGAATTCGCCCCAGTTTCTCCGCAATATCCGAAATGGCTTGGGCTTTTTCAAGGGAAAATACGGTAATGATACTTGGACTATGCTTGAGCATGGTTTCTATTAAATGTGTTGGGATCTGCACCAAATGGCCGATGTGGCACAGTGGAATACCATGCTGGCTCAGGCTATAAGCTTCCCTGAAATCGACAGCCACGACACCGCGATAACCGAGTTCAATCAATTTCTTGGTTAGCCAGGGGTTACGTCCAATTTGTTTGGTCATCAAATAGAGCTCAATGTCATATTGCTCCGCGCTTTGCAGCAAGCGCCGGCCATTGTCCAAAACCTGATCGACGTCGATGATATAGGTATCTGGCAAGATTGCACCTTGTTGCCAAAGGTTTTTTGCAACTTCAATCAATTTGGGGTTCTGTTTTTTTAATGCCTCAATAAACATAGGACTCCCTTTATCGCTGCAAAGCAGCAAAGCTGTGTGAAATCAACATTTTTACAGGTAAATTTTCATTTTTTTGAATATTTTTATGGGAATCAAAAACTAACCTCTTGCGAGTGAAAATATTAAACCATATAAATTTGCCAACAGATAGCCTTCCTCGCTGGGATGCAAGGTCACGGCAAATTTTTCGATTAGGGAGTGATGAATTGTGAGTAAGTGCTCGTAGTATTCAGATTGCTCGAGTTTTGCCAATATTTCTTTATCCAATGGGGCTATTATTTCACCACGGCGTGAGCGCATGAAAGCACTTGCCATATGGGTAAGCGCCATTTCGCCTTGCGGATGACGGATAGGGATGTGCCAGATATCTTCCAGAACATGCACAACTTCCAGCATGTTATCGTAGATATCTTGATCGATAACGCCACCTTGTAGCAGGATAGTTAGCCGTTGTTCTATCATTGCTTTTTGTTATACGCAGGTGTTAATCAGCCGCTTATTTTGGTTCAATAAACGGGTTCGATGATGCCTGTTACTACGTTTTGTTGATGGGTCAGCAATAGATCCCTATCAACCATAGTATGCAGGAGTTGCTGGATAGGGATATTATCCTTACGGATAAGGATAACGGCTTCAGAAGCCTTGATAAAACACTCACTGCTGTCAGGGAGTTGGGTCATCAGACCTTGTGCTATGAGTTCATGGCCTTGTCCAACGTTCCAAATGGCCGCATCAATGTGACCTTTTATGATTTGATTTAGGCATTCATGATAGGAGACCTCGACCAATTCAATCTCTTTGTCAGCAAAGTATTGCTTTGTCATTATTTTTTGGTCTGCTGAGGTGCTATCTAATCCAACGCGACGAATTGATTCCATTTCGCCATTGCGAAAGATTAACCTATGCCTGTCTGTATAACTTTGTGTCCCTAGTGAAAGCGCAATATATAGATCTTTATTTTCTGGGTGCTGTTCTGCGGCAAGTCTTGATGTTACCGCTAAATCGTAAACACCACTCAGTAAACATTCAATGCGGATATCTGAGCCACGCATGTGCGCGAAGTAAAAGGGAACACTTGCACACAATGCTTTTAAACCACTGGCCAGCCCTTCATAAGCACGGGTATATGGGAGTGGCATCGCACAAACCACATTGCCAATATCGGCATACTGCAACAGTAATTTGTGGTTTATCTGTGCAAGAAAGCTACCACTACGACCACGACGCTTAATTCCAACCACCTGCGCCTGTTCAAGAGATTTTAATGCTGCTTGCATCAAACCCACGGACAATCCACATTCTTTAGCCAATACTTCTATGGTTTTCAGGCGATTACCACATTGTTCAGAGAGGAGATAACGAGCCAGAAATGACTGCGCGATCCCCTCTTTCTTAATGAATGTTTGACTCATCATTACAAGTTCTTATCCATTCCTATTTATATTCATAAAATTGAACATAAATCGCAATAAGCGAATTAAAGAAAAGGGATTAATATCACAATTACAAAAAAAATGAAAATTTAAAAAATGATAAAGTTTAATATTATCAATATTTTGAATATATATTTCAATTTTGCATTGAAGATATAAAAATTGCCATCATGGGAGAATATAGGGCCGGTGAGGGTATTATCTATGCCCGCTCACTGTGTTTTTCTGTATCGATGGTGATTTTTGCTATACTATTTATCACGCCACAGAATAATTAGGCTATATTCTGCACGTTGTTCTTGTATGGATCAATAAAATATCTTATGGAATGTATTTTATTTAAGATCATTAAAATTTAGCTTTTTCTGTTGTTATAGCCAACAATAAAGCAGGTTTATTATATGATTATATTTTCATTTTCTTATTTATATACTCAATAAACTTCAAGTTGCAATCCGCAAGATGAGGCGAGGCCTTATATTTCCCTGCGCAGCAGGGAGAAACAAAGAGTTATGTTGTCTTATAATGAGCAACTTGAAAGGTAACGCATATATATGCCTAATAACTTTGGAATTCCTGGGACATAAGATTGTTTTTTGAAAGATGAAATATATAAATCAAAATATTGCCCGGATTGAATACAAGTCATATTAGTGGTATCACTTCCCTTAGTACCACTTATAGCTTATAGCGCTTAACAAATATCGAGACTAGGAAAAAGGGTTATGAATACTTTACCCATTGTAATCATTTTATTGATGTTACTTCCTTGTCTGGTCAATGCTGGTGAAGTAAATACAGTTTTAGCCAAGGAAAATGAAACAGCGACAGCACGTTTTTTCAGTAAGCTGATTG
The DNA here is from genome assembly GCF_015163665.1 of Xenorhabdus sp. BG5. GTDB lineage: Bacteria > Pseudomonadota > Gammaproteobacteria > Enterobacterales > Enterobacteriaceae > Xenorhabdus. The sequence continues at coordinate 23,708 of NZ_JADEUG010000007.1, forward strand.
AAACCAACGATCCAAATATTGCAGAGCTAACAATGGCATTGAAAATGATGCCTAAAGGTGCAGATATCCATATTCACTATTCTGGTGCAATATATGCAGAAACCTATCTTGATTGGGTTGGTGATAAGGGCTATTGCATTTATGATCGGACCGATCCGAGACTTAAAATCGAAATTTTTCGAATAGAAACACGTCAGAAAAGCCTACTCCCAAACAAGAATCAGCCATTTTGTCTCGAAAAGAGTGCGGTTATTGCAAACAATGCTTTCTACCGAAAACTATTGAAGGTATGGTCAAACAAGGATTTCCATAACCATTATCACATGCAGAAGGCTCCGGACCAGCAATTTTTTGATACCTTTAGTTATTTCAGCCCATTATCACATCAAATTTTAACGGATGGGATAACTAAATTAAAAAATCGGGCCAAAAATGAAAATGTTCAGTATCTGGAAATAATGTTAAACAGAGCACCTTCTTTTGAGTACCCAGAACTGGCTAAAGAACTTGATGCGTTAGACCCAGATGCTGATGAAAATACCGTTTTCGCAGCATTGGCGCCCTATGCGGATTTTATGGTTAAGGACCCACTTGTTACGAAAGGTATATCTGATTATATCCAAACTGAAGAAGCGGCGGTTTCCGGGATAGACGATGATGAGTTTCGGATTCGGCTCCAATCTTATGTTGTTCGTAATGCGTCACGCGCGACTGTATTCTCAAGTTTGTATTCGGCATTTTCGGCGGCACATATGAGCAAAAAGATTGTCGGTGTGAATATTGTTGGGCCGGAAAATGGTTATATAGCCATTCGTGACTATAAGTTGCACATGCTGATGTTCCGGTATCTAAAAAGGCTTTTCCCCGATGTTCGTTTATCGCTACATGCGGGGGAATTAGTGAGTGGAATGGTTCCGCCAGAAGATTTGGCAAATCACATTCGATATGCCGTTGATATTGCAGGGGCAAATCGGATCGGCCACGGTGTTGATATTGCCAGAGAAGAGAAGGCCTTTGCATTACTCCAGGTACTGAGAGAAAAGGAAATTCCTGTCGAAATTAACCTGACGAGTAATGACTTTATTCTTGGTGTTAGAGGAAATAAGCATCCGATAAAACTTTATCAACGTTATGGAGTGCCTTTTGTGATATCAAGCGATGACCCAGGAGTTTCTCGTGGTGACCTGACTCATGAATTTGTCATCTTTGCCACAAACTACAAGCCATCTTATGCAGAGATCAAAAAAACCGTATTTAATAGCATCCAATATTCTTTTCTATCCCCAGAGGAAAAATCGGCGGAGTTTCAGGATCTGCGGTCCAGGTTTTTGATTTACGAATCAGAGATTGCGGGAATAGAAATTGCGATAGAAAATAGGGATGATTGATTTCGAAAGTTTATGTTCGTTTGTGGGTTCGATGAGCGGAATAAACTGATATGACACGAATAAAAAATGAAAAATGGCGATAATTTCTATCGCCATTTTCAAAATCAATCTTGCAATCAAGCGGCTTTGGCGTTTTGTGCCAGCCAGTCAGCTACACGCTGTTTTTGTTCATCAGTGAGCCACATACCCAGTTTGGTTCGGCGCCAGATAGCATCATCTAGCTCGGTTACCCATTCGCATTTAACCAAATAACGCAGTTCCGCTTCATACAAATTATGGCCGAAACATTCGCCGAGATCGGCCAACGTTTCTGCGCCTTGCAGGATGAATTGGCTGTTGCTGCCGTAAGTACGGGCATAACGCAGTGCCACACCTTCAGGCAGCCAGTTATGACGCTGGCGTAGCAGGCGCGCATAACCATCGCGATCACAGCCTTCCAGCTCACCGCCTGGTAACTTGCCATTTTTGGTCCATGCATTGCCCGCGTTAGGGTAGTACTGCGCCAGTTTATCCATAGCGTGTTCAGCCAGTTTGCGATAAGTTGTTAGCTTACCGCCAAATACGGACAGTAATGGCATCTGGCCTTGCTCATCTTGCACATCCAGCGTGTAATCACGGGTGATCGCTTGTGGTGAATCGGATTCATCATCACACAGGGGGCGAACGCCAGAGTAAGTCCAAACAATATCATCGCGACCAAGCTGTTTCTTAAAGTGGTCGTTATAGACTTTCAGCAAATAGTCGATCTCTTTATCGTCAATTTTGACTTCTTTTGGATCGCCTTTGTATTCAACATCCGTTGTGCCGATAATCGAAAATTCGTTATTCCATGGAATGACGAATACGATGCGGTGATCTTCATTTTGCAGAATATAAGCCTGCGGCTCATCGTGAACGCGAGGCACAACGATATGACTGCCTTTGATCAGACGGATGCCATAAGGTGATTTTAGTTGCAGCCCGTTATCGAAGAAATTTTTCACCCACGGGCCAGTTGCGTTAACCAAACCTTTCGCGCGCCATGTGTTGGTTTCGCCAGTTTTGAGGTTTGTGGCTTCAACCATCCAATAGCCATTTTCACGCCATGCACGAGTTACCTGGGTGCGGGTATGTACTTCACCGCCGTGTTTCTGCACTTCTTGTGCGTTTAGAACCACCAGACGCGCATCGTCAACCCAACAGTCGGAATATTCAAAGCCACGGGTGATAGATGGCTTCAATACCGAATTTGTGCCAAATTTTAGCCCCTTACTGCCTGGTAAGCTAACGCGTTTGCCCAAGTTATCGTACAGGAACAGCCCAATACGGATCATCCACGCTGGACGTAGGTGTGGTTGATGTGGCAGGCGAAAACGCATCGGGAATGCAATATGGGGAGCCAGTTTTAAAAGCACTTCACGTTCTGCCAGTGCTTCACTGACCAAACGAAACTCATAATGTTCCAGATAGCGTAAACCGCCATGGATCAGCTTGGAGCTGGCAGATGAAGTTGCACTGGCCAAATCTTGACCTTCCAACAGTAGGACTGAAAGCCCCCGGCCAGCAGCATCTGCCGCAATACCAGCGCCGTTAATTCCGCCGCCTATTACAATCAAGTCTTTGGTTTCCATTGCATCCCCTCTGAAATGTTCGAAACAGTTCTTTAATGTTCGTTTTCGCTCAAGGATTGTAATTAAAAATTCATCAATCGCCAACTATTAACTCAGAAAAAACATATTCACGTGATACAGGTAACAAAATCTTGTCTTATACATAAGATTAATAAGGTTTTTGTGGGATACAAATTTGAGGGGGAATATTTGTAGGAGCTAACCCCCACCAGAATATCTGGTGGGACATTATCATGGCACTTTTACCTAAAAAGTGATTAGCACAATTCCAACTTAACACTGTGTTGCTCGATAATTTTTTGAATGCCGGAAGGGGGGGCTTTATCCGTGAACAAAAAATCAATCAGGTTCATGTTACCGAGGTTAACCATAGCATTGCGGCCGAATTTTGAATGGTCGGCAACCAGCATGACACAGCGGGAGTTTTCGATAATGGCACGTTTGGTACGAACTTCGTGGTAATCGAATTCCAGCAGTGAACCATCACTATCGATGCCGCTGATCCCAAGAATGCCGAAATCAAGGCGGAACTGGGAAATAAAGTCTAGCGTTGCTTCGCCAATGATACCGCCATCGCGGGAGCGTACTTCACCCCCTGCCAAAATTAGGCGAAAATCTTCTTTGCCCATAAATAGGGTTGCGACATTGAGATTGTTGGTGACAATTCGTAAATCACGATGGTTGAGCAGAGCATGTGCTACGGCCTCTGGCGTTGTTCCAATATCGATGAACAGCGTTGCGCCGTTTGGAATTTGGGTGGCAACTTGTTGTGCAATTCGAGCTTTTTCATCCGATCCCATGATCTTGCGGTCATGATAGGCGGTGTTGACCGAGCTGGATGGCAACGCGGCACCGCCATGGTGACGCTGGATCTTATTTTTATCTGCGAGATCATTTAAATCACGTCGAATAGTTTGCGGGCTAACATCAAAATGTGCAACCAGCTCTTCAGTGCTGACATAACCTTGAATGCGCACCAGCTCGATTATTGCATCATGTCGCTGAGTTTGCTTCACAAAATTCCCCTAATATATGCATAGATGGATTATCGTTGACCAAAATTATCTCCCTTCTATTTCAAGCCGATGCTGAAACCTATTGGGACTTATTTGGCATTTTTTGGTTTTTTTGTTTACGCAAATTATCCCATAACCCCATTAATAACCCGATGATTAATCCTGCAACATGGGCGGCATTGGCGATGTTTAACGAAAATAGATCGAAATAGCCCACCAACAACCAAATGACAGAGACAGCGATTAACCCTCTGGGAGCACTGATCCCTCGTTTTGGAGAGATTTCACCGGTTAGCCAAACATACCCGATCAGTGCGTAGACGACACCGGATAATCCCCCGAAATCAGATCCGCTGAATAATGATTGTGCCCAACTACTGAAAATGGCTGACACTATCGTGATTTCAAACAGTTTGCAGCCCCCAATCTTCTGCTCTACCTGGCTGCCGAAATACCACCATAAGGCAAGATTAAAGAGCAGGTGTGTCAGAGAGAAATGCAATAGAGCTGGGCTTATCCAGCGCCATAACTCCAGATACTGATCACTGTTAGCTGGCCATGCTAACCAGTTCATAACATCCGGTATGCCTGCCATTGCCACCCAGAGGTAAACGAGGATGCAGAGCAGGGTTATCGCAATAGTCAGGGGGCCAGACTGACTTTTGAGCGTACTCAAATTCAGGTTGTTATGATATTTGAAGAAGCTGACAGATTTGCCTGTTTGCCAACTGGCCGCTTGATAGCGTTCATTGAGTGGATCGTGAGCAAAGTGGCGAAGTTCCTCTTCAACCCGACTGAGTTGGCTATCATCCTCTAACCAGAGTTCAACTAATGGTGGCTCATTGGTGGGCCGCATGGTCAAATGAATGCCCTGCGTCGCCATATAATCAATAAAGGCCTGAGCCAGCCGAGGATTAGATATTGCGGTTATATGGATCATTGCTCGTCTTATCTCTGCCTTAAGTTGAAGTTAATTGCACTGGAGTTAATTGCATTAGAATCAGCGCGTTAAGGGTTTATTGAGTATGAACAGCGTGAGGATAGTCTTTTTGCCAGACTTCAAAACCGCCATTGACACTATAAACGGTCTCAAAACCCATATTGATCAGGTATTGTGCCGCGCCTTGACTGCTATGGCCGTGGTAGCACATCACCATGACCGGTTGGTCAAAATCCGCTTCCTGTAGAAAATTATTGAGTGTTTCATTTGTCAGGTGAAACGCTCCGGTTGCGTGTCCAGCATGGAAGCTTTGTGGATCGCGGATATCAACCATGACTGCGGTTTTATCGAGCCAATGTTGGTAAGCCTGTTCAGGAGTTATCGTTCGAAAATGGTCCATAAATACTCAATGTAGTTTCTAAAATTTTCATTTTTAATATATTCATTTCTGAATAGTCGTCAGGTCATACCTGACTGCCTTCCCAATATCGCCATTGGGAAGGCATAGAAATCTAGAGATAGAAAATGTTAGAAACAGAAAAATGGTTAAAAATTGTCAAAATAAGAATGAAAAATCAGTAATATGAATGTTCACCGCGCTGATGCTCAGTCAGATCTTTCACACCTTTTAATTCCGGGAATGTCTGTAATAACTGTTTTTCGATCCCCTCTTTCAGAGTGACATCGACCATTGAACAGCCGTTACATCCACCGCCGAATTGCAGAATAGCATAACCTTCATCGGTGATTTCCATCAGGCTGACACGGCCACCATGCCCTGCTAGCTGTGGATTGATCTGCGATTGCAGGACATATTCAACACGATCAATCAGTGGGGCATCGTCCGCCACTTTACGCATTTTAGCGTTCGGGGCTTTCAGGGTCAGTTGGGAACCCAATTGATCGGTCACAAAATCAATGACGGCTTCTTCCAGAAAAGGTGCACTAATTTCATCAACATAAGCAGAGAGTTGATCGAACTTCAATTCGGTGTCAGTGGCTTCAACAGCATCCGGTGGGCAATAGGAAACACCGCATTCAGCGGTTGGTGTTCCTGGATTAATAACAAAGACGCGGATCTGTGTGCCCGGTTCTTGATTTGCCAGTAGCTTGGCAAAATGTGCTTGCGCTGCTTCAGTAATATTAATCATGTCATTTGCTCAATAGTTGACTGTTCTAGTTGGTTATAATACGCCCATTTATAAAGGAACTACAAGGTTCGGCATATTGCCCAAGCCTGTACAGAACGAGCACCAGCACGAATTATCAACTGTGAAGCCTCATGCAGTGTTGTGCCCGTGGTGATCACATCGTCGAAAATAGCGACATGTTGATCGGTAAAATCGCCCTGTAATTGAAAGGCTTGCTTAAGATTGGTTCTCCTTTGGGCGGCAGATAAGCCCCGCTGCGTGAGTGTAGCACGTGAGCGGCGTAAAAAATCCGGTTGATATGGACATTGCAGCCAACCTGATAGGGATCGGGTAATGAGTTCAATGTGATCGAAGCCACGTTGCCAGCGTTTTCTGCGGTGCAGAGGAATGCCTAATATGCGATCTGGCTTATGCCAGCGGCCTTCACGATAGCCCTGCAACCAATGCAGCAGGAATAAACGCGCCAGCACGGAGGCGAGTTGTGGGGTATTGTTATATTTATAGCGTTGAATAAGCTGACTTAATGGTGGGGTGTAATCCGTAATGGCGATCAAATATTGCCACGCAGGGGGATTCTTTACGCATCGCCCACAGGGAAGGTTGCCGGATTCAGCAGGCAGTGCACAGCGTGGACAGACATGTTGCAACCGCCTTAAGTGACGGTGGCAGAGATAACAAATCCCATGATGGGCAAAATACAAATTTTGCTGGCATAGCCAACAGTATCCAACCATTGTTAGCATAGTTTCCTTCCTTGGTGACAAATAAAGTGAGAATAACAATGAATCAGTTGTTTTGGCAGACAATTGGCGATGCACCACGTGATCTTGTGATGCTGCACGGATGGGGTCTAAACGCTGAGGTTTGGCGCTCAGTGGAAACGCGATTGGCTTCGCATTTTCGTTTGCATCTGGTGGATTTGCCGGGTTATGGGCGTAGCCAAGCGTATTCGGCTATGTCATTGGTGGATATGGCAGAGATTGTCTGGCAGCAAGCACCAGTAAATGCCTTGTGGCTAGGTTGGTCTTTAGGAGGATTGGTGGCTAGCCGGATTGCTTTGGATCACCCGGCACACGTTGCGGGTTTGATAACCGTAGCTTCTTCGCCAAGATTTAGTGCTGATGGCGACTGGCCGGGGATTAAGCCAGAAGTCTTGAGGGCATTTGAGCATCAATTGAGTGCTAATTTTCAAAAGACGGTCGAACGTTTTCTGGCTTTGCAGACTTTGGGGACGGACAGTGCACGCCAGGATGCTCGTGTACTGAAATCAGTGATACTGAACCAGCCGATGCCGACAGTTGAGGTACTTAATGCCGGTTTGGAAATCCTGCGCACTGATGATCTAAGGGAGGAATTGTCCCAACTTCAATTACCTTTCCTGCGCCTATATGGTTATCTTGATGGTTTAGTACCGCGTAAGATTGCTTCACAGCTTGACAAGGCATGGCCACATACGCACTCGGTTATTATGCGCAACGCTGCTCATGCGCCTTTTATTTCCCATCCTGAGGAGTTTGTTGAAGTGTTAACGAATTTTGTGGCAGGGTAGTCAATTGATTTGTCATTATTGATAATTACCCATAGCATTAATTGTTATGGGTAATCGATAATTTATCTTGAAGAATAAATTTCAGTTACAATTTCAGGTGTATTGACCATGGTGTCGCGAATAGGGCAGTTTCTCTCGATAAAATCAATAAAATCTCGTATTTCTTGTTCAGTATTATCTGCTTTAATATAGAATTTTGATGTAATTTTGGAAAAACCAATTTTGGCATTTTTATTTATACCTTTTACGCCATCAAGATCTAATTCACCCTCTAGTTCTATTTTGATATCGGTCAGATTTATTTTATGGGCACTGGCAAAGCTTTTCGCCACCATCCCCTGACAAGCACCGAAAGCGGAAAGCAATGCTTCTACAGGCGTCATGGCTTCATTTTTTCCTCCCAAACTTTCCGGTTCATCTAAATGAAAGAAAAAGTTTCGTGAGGAACATTTCATTTTCAGAGGACCTACAGATTCCACAGTTGCAATAAATAACTCTTTAGACATATTATTATCCTTAGGTTATTAATAATGATAGAAATGCAACCCAGATAATAAGGAACTATTTTTTAGTTTTCAATTTTAATAGAAGTAATAAAATTTAGTGCTAGGGAATAATATTAATTATATTTAAACAGTGAGTGAATTTGTACTGAAAAAGCATTTTCTAAGGGTAAATGATAAATTTTTTTACTCTAATTTCTCGTATAAACTTTACTTTGTACATTCTCCTTAACGGATTGGCAGGGTGATAATACTCAAGCGTCTAAACAGGAAAATAACCCTGTTTGAATAGCACTATTGGCCTTGCTAATTGCTAATGCTGTTGGTTGACGTCATACCCGCTAAACGATTAATCTAGCGTGCATTGCAAGTTAAGGTAGACTATATTCACTCACTGCTTTGTTGATAAGGATTGAGGCTATGCTATCAAATATTCCAGCTGCCCCTAAGTTTATCCGGCAATATAAACATGCTACTAGTGAATTAAACTTTATTTACAATGTATCAACTGAATGGCACCAACATCCCTGTATTCAACTCAGCCTATCTTTACATAGCCATGAGTTGCTCGCCTTATCAATACAGGATAAGACTCACTCCTCTCATGGTTTTCTTATTCGTTCAAATGTGATGCATAAGTTGGATTCGTCCAATACTTGTAGCATTACATTGCTCATTGAACCTATCGATGAGCACTACCATTTATTCAGCCATCTCACAGAGGATCTGGCAGTCATTTCGCTGGGGTATGATGACATTGTGGCAGTAACGGATTATCTCATTAAGTCGTTTCTTTGTGGTGAAAAACCTGACACATTTGCTATTTACTTGTTACTGAGCCCATACCCGCCATGCCACTGCCAGTTTGATAAACGTATTTTAAAAGCGGTTACGTTTATTGAATCGTTATCAGTAAAGCGGATTTCATCCCGCCAGGTCGCTGATAAAATTTACCTTTCTGAAAGCCGTTTTTTACATCTTTTTCGCGATCAAGTGGGAATTAATTTCCGCGCTTACTTGCTATGGTTACGTTTAAGTGATGCTATTGAAGAAATTTATATGACCGATTCTTTAACATTGGTTGCTAATAACTGCGGTTTTTCTGATACAGCTCATTTTAGCCGGACATGCAAAATGGCATATGGAATACGTCCTTCTGACCTTAAACATATAATCCAACAAAATCTACAGTTCAACTGTAACACTGCGCAATGTCTCTATAACATCAATAAACAAGCAATACATAATATTGCTGAGAGACAAAGCCATCATGAAAAAGAAACAAATCCCCGAATCATTTAGGCGATAAATTTGATCTGGACAACCAAAGAATCAAAATGAGTGCCAGAAAAATAAAACCAAAGAGCCAGAAAATTTCGTTAGCTGCCAGAATTAAACTCTGGTTAGTAATTTTCTTCGCAAGAAAAATGGTTGCCTGTAGGTCAGATAATCCCAGTAGCTTGATATCTTGATAAGCTAAGTCAACAAGAACGTTATTTTGTGTGATGTTTTCAGTGAGCTGAGAATGGTGAACAGCTTCACGTCGAGACCACAATGTATTGGTTAACGATGTACCTATCGATATCGCCAGGGTTCGAAAGAAGTTAAACAAGCTTCCTGCTGAAGCGATCTTTTCCTGGGGGATATCAGATAAAATAATCATGTTGAGTGGCATAATAAAACAGGCAATCGCTATCCCCTGTACAAACTGTGGCCATGCTGCACTGGAAAAATCCATCCCAGACTCAAAAGTATGCGCCCGCCAAAAAAAGCAGAAAGAGAAGACAATAAAGCTGAGGGTGACTAAATAGCGCATATCAATTTTAGCACCAAATCGGCCAATAACCGGGGCTAGAAAAATGGGAAGGATGCCGAGAGGCGCTAATGCAAACCCTGCCCAAGTAGCGGTGTAGCCAAAAACTGTCTGTAATAACTGGGGTTGTAAGACTAAGACACCAATATGCAATAGAAATGCCAAACTGATACAAATCGTGCCTACTGTAAAGTTACGAGATTTAAACAGGGATAAATCAACAATCGGGTTATCATCAGTCATTTCCCAAATGACAAACAGGATGATACCTATCGTTGCAATGATAGCCAATGTGATGATTTCATTGGAATTAAACCAATCGAGTTCCTTGCCTCTGTCTAACATAAGTTGTAAGCAACCAACACCGACAACGAGTAGAACCAAGCCCACTTTATCAACCGGGATAATTTCAGTTTTGGTTTCGCGCTTATTTAACAGTAAGTAAGTAATAAAGATAGCGACCAAACCAATGGGAACGTTGATTAAGAAAATCCATCCCCAGTGGACGTTATCGCTAATCCATCCACCGAGGATAGGCCCACAAACCGGGGCTATAATGACGGTCATAGACCAAATGGCCAAAGCCATACTGTGTTGAGACTTAGGAAAGTTTGCCAGCAACAAGCTTTGTGATAAGGGGATGATAGGGCCTGAAACCGCGCCTTGTATAATTCGGGTAATAATGAGCATTTCAAGGCTATTGGAGATGCCACATAACCAAGAAGAAATAATGAAAAGCACGGTCGAAATGACAAACAGCCGCACTTCCCCCACTCGTTTTGCCAACCAACCCGTTAAAGGGATAGAGATCGCATTAGCAACACCAAATGATGTGATAACCCAAGTGCCTTGTGACACAGATGATCCAAGATCACCTGCGATGGTTGACAATGCTACGTTAGCAATCGTCAAATCCAAGATTTGCAGAAAAGCGATAATTGCCAGGGACAGGATTAGCCACCAGCGCTGGCTGACTGATAAAAGTTCCATAGCTGTGTGATCCTTAATTTTCATGACTGGTATTGCTTTTTATGATTTGTTCAATAATTTCATCTACTTCTTTATTATCGAATGAGAGCACATCAGTCTGATAAATAATCCGTTGCGGAGTTTTGTTAGCCAGAGTTGTACCTTCTGTTTTTCTCGTATCAACAGTTGCATGCATTGATAAACCGATTCGTAATGGGTTGCGGGCAATTTGCTCCGGATCTAATTCAATACGTACAGGGAGGCGCTGTACCACTTTAATCCAGTTACCTGTCGCGTTCTGAGCGGGGAGGATAGAGAAAGCGCTGCCAGTTCCCATATCCATACCCGTAATCCGTCCCTGATAAGTCACACTATCACCATAAAAATCACTGATTAACTTGACGGGTTGCCCCAGACGCATATTAGTAAACTGGACTTCCTTAAAATTCGCTTCAACCCATAATTGGTCAGAAGGGACAATTATCATCAAGGGTGTAGATTGATTGATTTGGGCGCCGACCTGAACACTACGACGTGATACATACCCACTGACTGGCGCGTAAATTTTAGTACGTTGCAGGGACAACCAAGTTTCACGTAAATTGGATACCGCCTTTTCTATATTGGGCAGCTTCTCTAGCGGTGTTCCCATAACCAAAGCCTGATTAATCTTATACTGCTGTATGGCGACTTTTAAATCTGCTTTGGCAATATCAACAGCCTTACGAGCGTGATCCAGCTCTTCAACAGCAATGACATTGACCTTTCCTAATTTTTCCCGCCTTGCCAGATCACTTTTTAACTTGTCTAAAGTCAGCTGTTTTAATTCCACATTAGCCAGAAGCTTGGGATTACTCAGGATAGTTTCTTGTGTTTCACGCACGGCTTGGGCTAACGCATGTTTACTCTTCCCGAAGGCATTTTCAGCATCAGCGCTATCCAAAGTTAACAGAAGGTCACCCTGATGAACGAAATCGGTGTTATCAACATAAATATTTTTTACGCTGCCATGGGTTTGTGACATAACTTGAACTTGATTACCGACAACATAAGCATTATCTGTTGATTGGTAGAAACGCAATACCATGTACCAATAAAGTAGGTAAGCTGCACCGGAGGACAAAAAAAATAATACAACAACAGAAAGTATTATTTTTCGCTTTTTATTATTTTTTTCTCCTTGTAGTGGCTCAGGCATAGTTTCAACTTTATTATTTCCCATGTTCGACTCCGATTAATTAAATTAATAAGCATATTCAAAATTTATACTGATATGCTACCGCCAGGCATCCCTATTTTTCATGTGACTTGCATGGAATGAATTCCATACTGAGGTGTTATGCCCGCTAATACCTTGATGGTATTCGGTATATTCATTTTATAACTTAATAACATGATTGGATTGAATAATCTGGCTGATGTGGAAGTGGTTGAATGTTAAATAAAATTTATGCAATTATGGCGGGGCAGGTAAGGAACGTATGTGAGTGATTTACAAAGTAAATAAAAATAGCCAGTTTATTCAAGCAAAATAAAAACACGATAGTTAAATTTGCTTTTGCAAAAAGTGCTTACACGAATTGCTTATACATATGATCTGACACAACTGCCGGAAAGCAGTTAAAAAATATATAATAACTATTAGGATAGATTACATGTTCAAATCGACTGAGCTGTATGAGAAAATAAAAGAAGTAAATAGTGACGCTATAAAATGGTTAATTACAAGTAATAACTTTTTTTATAGTCTCTCAACTGAAGAACAACAAGAATTAAAAACCCATATTATTAGAGATGCCTTTAAATACCATTTTGAAAATAATGCTTACTACCGTGAACAATGTGAAAAGAAAGGGGTAAGACCCAGTGATATTCAAAATTACACAGATTTAGTCAATATCCCAGTTATTCCTGTATCCACATTTAAATCTGCAAATAGCCATCGTCTTTTGAGTAAACCTCTTTCCAGCATTGAACATGAGATGCGTTCGACAGGCACTAGTGGGATCCCGAGTGTTGCCCGTCGATGTGATGAAACAATGGACTACACTACCATAGGTCTTTATAACTCATTTCGTGACATGCTTAAACTCTCCAGTGGCGCGGGACTTTGTTTATGTCCTTCCACAGAGGAAATTCCTGAAATGGGAATGATAAAAGCATTCAATTGGCTGGCCGGGTTGCTGGATACAAATCGTTTTATGGTTAAGGAAGAGCGTTTTGTCCCGGAAGAAGCTGTCAGTCAATTAAAAGAATGGCAAGGAAAATTTACCCGCCATCTGATAGGGCCTCCATTCCTTATTCATCGCTTTATCAGCTTCTTAAAAGCGACAAATACTAAGTTGGAACTGGATAGCGGAAGTATGATCATTACACTTGGTGGTTGGAAGCGTTTCACTGGTGCCATGATCTCCCGTACCGAGTTTAATCAGGAGCTGGAAACTTGGTTAGGTATTCCAGCTAACCAGGTTCGTGATATGTACGGGCTAGTCGAAGCTAACTTTTTGGCCATAGAGGATGAGTTTAATCAAAAACATATACCGCCTTATATTCATTTCTCTGTTCGTGATCCGGAAAATTTATCCCGGGAAGTGGCTGATGGTGAAACCGGTCAGCTTGTTATTTTTGATCCCATAGCACGCTCAACACCGGGCATGTTGTTGACTGAAGACATGATTTACCTGCGCACTGATCGTGATCCATCAGGGCGTAACTCGCAACGTATGCAATATGTTATGCGGGCGCCTTCTGCAACGGAGTTCGGCTGCTGTGCCGTTAATCTGGAAAGTAAAATGTCTGCTGATGAACAAAGGGATGTATGCCCTGTTACTCAGTGAGGTCTAATCATGTTTAATGAAATTATCACTGATAACTTCTGTAATCCTGATTTTCAGGGCAGCCTGACAAATTCTGATATTCAGTTGAAGTTGGGTAACCCGGTGTGTGGGGATACAGTGAATATTGATTTGTCATTGAGTGAAGAAGGGCGCATCAGTGCGGCCCGTTTTCAAGCTTGGGGATGTACGACTTCTTTAGCCATGTCTAACCAGTTTTGTCGCCAAGCTCAGGGAAGAACTCTGGCAGAGATCGCCCAATTAAGCACACAAGAGATCGCCAGCATGTTGGGTAAGCTGCAACCTTCACAGCAGCATTGTCTGGAAATGTTGCACGCTCTTTTTCAGCAGGTAAGGGAGCATATATGACAATGTTGTACTTTGATTTCAATGCGACAACGCCACTGAGTCATAAGACAAAGACGGCAATTCAGGGCGTGTTGGATCAATTTGCCAATCCTTCCGGCAGATATCGTTTAAGCCAAAATCTGGTAACGTTGATTCATCAGGCAAAAGAGTCAATCGCTCAATTAGTGGGAGGTTCGCCAGAAAGGATCATTTTTACTTCTGGGGGGACAGAGAGCAATAATCTGGCTTTGCACAGTGTATTCAGCCAGCTTCCGGTTGGTCAATTGTCACGTTATCACGCCATCTGCTCCGCAATTGAACACTCTTCAATTCTGGAACCTCTGCGTTGGTACCAGGCGCAAGGCTTAAAGCTTACTGTCATTGAGCCGAGTAAAACAGGAAGAGTTGATCTGGACACCTTATGTCGTGCTATCACACCTCAAACGTGTTTCATCGCATTGATGGTAATCAACAATGAAACTGGCGTTATTCAACCTTACGATCAGCTTGCTTCCAGGCTGAAAGGAAAAGGTATCCATCTTCATCTCGATGCCATACAAGCGGTAGGAAAATGGCCGATAAGCCGTTTTGATGATATTCCACTAACTATTTCCTTTTCCGGGCATAAATTTTATGCCCCTAAAGGGGTGGGTGGGCTGTATTACAGCCAGCAAGTAAAAATCAATCCCTTACTACATGGAGGTGGGCAGGAACACGGCTTACGTAGTGGTACAGAAAACACATTAGGAATAGCCGGATTAGCGGCTGCCGCAAAAGAAGCTTATGAAGAATTGGTTCAACGCATTGATTACTGCCGTGAAATGAGAACGTACCTGCTTACTCAATTAGATAAGTTGGGTGTGAATTATCACGTAAATGGTGAGATAAATCCTGAATATCAGGCTCCATGGACATTAAATGTCAGTTTCCCTGGTATTAGGGCAGAAGCGTTAGCAAGCAGATTGGATTTATGCCATGGCATTTCTGTTTCTCTGGGATCTGCTTGTAGCAATAACTCTCATTCACCTCAGCGTTCACATGTTTTACTTGCGATGCAATCTCCTCATGACTATATCGATAGTGCATTGCGGATCAGCTTTGGACATGTTACTGAGCGGCATGAAGTGAGTGTCTTGGCTAATGCCTTACAACAGGAAACACGGCATTTATTGGCCATTGCAGGAGAACAAAAAAGATGATGTTGGAGCATGCTCAAACACTATTATGCTGTTTTAAACATTATGCTTCACAGCAGCCAAATCAAATTGTATATCGCTTTTTACCTTCAGGAGATTCAGAGACGGTTACCCTGACTTGGCAAGAATTGGAACAACGTTCCCATCAACTTGCTTGTGCCCTCGTTGCTGGAGGACAACAAGGGAAAACGGTTATTCTGATGTACCCTGCTGGTCTGGAGTTTATTGTCGGATTATTAGCCTGTTTTAAAGCGGGGGCTATTGCTGTTCCATCCAATGTCGTTCGGGGAAGTCGCCATCTACAAAGGTTAACTCAGATCTTGAATGACTCAGAAGCGAAAGTGATTCTGACCACCTCAGAGTTAAGCAGGGTTTTATCAAATGAATTTCCTGATCTGGGGATCATGTATTACTCGGAAAATCAGCCGGTAGATGAAAGCACGGAACTTCCCTCAATCAGTCCGGGACAATTGGCCTTCCTACAATATACCTCTGGTTCCACTGATATTCCTAAAGGAGTGGTGGTCACTCACAATAACTTAATCCATAACTTGCGGGCAATGAATAATACTTTTGGCTTGCATGAAGGGTTAGTCATTGGAGGCTGGATACCCCAGTTTCATGATATGGGATTGGTGGGACATATTTTAATGACCATGGCACTCGGTGGACAATATAACTTCATGTCACCCTTGTCATTTATCCAACGGCCATTACGTTGGTTACAGTTGATGCATGATTATAAAGCAGAATTCTGTTGTGCCCCTAATTTTGCTTACGACTTATGTGCTGACCAAGATTGCTCTGGGCTTAATCTGGATCTGTCCCGCTGGCGTTGGGCGGGGAATGGTGCCGAACCAGTCAGAAATGAAACGTTGATGCGTTTTTATCAGGCAGTTAAGGAATATGGGTTTATTTATCAAAGCCAAATACCCTGTTACGGTATGGCTGAAGCAACACTGGTAATCAGTTCATCCACGAGTGAAGATCCGCCACTGAGTTTAACGCTTTGCAACGGCAATCTGGAAAAAGGGAAACTTGCCTTAAAACCCGGTGGGATTGTAATGCAAGCTTGTGGTCAAGTTGCACCTGATCACCGAGTCGTGATTGTTAACCCCGACACAAAAGTATTGTGTGAGCCTGATGAAATCGGTGAGATCTGGGTCCAAGGACCAAGTATTGCCATAGGATATTGGAATAATCCGCAACAGACCCAACAAAACTTCATGGCTTATACGACCACTGGAGAAGGGCCTTTTCTCCGTACCGGTGATCTTGGTTGTCTGTACCAACACCACTTGTTGATCACCGGCCGTTTGAAGGATTTGATTATTATCCGAGGGCGGAATATCTATCCACAGGATATTGAGTACACGGCCACTATGCAATCAACATCCTTTCGTCCAGGAAAAGCAATTGCATTTGAACTGGGACAGCGGGTTGTTGTCGCCATCGAGCTGCAAAAAAATGTGGAACAAGAACACAATTTCAGAGAATTGAAACGAAATGTAATTCAGGCACTCAATGCAGCGTTCGATATCGATATCGCTGACTTAGTGTTTATTCAAGCTAATAAATTGCCTACAACTAGCAGTGGAAAAGTACAACGAAAACTCTGCCGTTCGCTTTACTTGCAAGGCAAATTACAGTTAGCCGATGTGCTGTCTACCACCGAAACTCAAGGAGCATTAATATGACCGAGCTGGAGTTAAAAGGCTGGCTGATTGAATATTTGACACCTTATTTCCAACGCCATGATATTCCTATCGGTGAACACGTTTCTTTCGATAGCCTTGGCTTGGATTCTGCAAGCCGGGTAACACTGATTAGTCAGTTAGAAAAAACATTACAGCGAAAATTGGATCCTATTCTTGGCTATGAATACCCCACTATCCACGCTCTGGCTGAACATATATTGCAATTGGAGCCGACGCCATGAAAATCGATTGCTTAATCGTTGGTGCAGGGCAAGCGGGGCTAACACTGGCTGTTACCCTTAACAAAAAAAAAATTAACACATTGATTCTGGAGCGAGACCAGCGTATTGGTGATGTTTGGCGTCGGCGCCCTGACAATATGTTGTTATTTACTTCCCGTATGATGAGCCAGCTGCCTGATTTTCCTTTGGCAGGTTCTCCTGATGGCTATCCGGGTAAGGATGAGATAGCGGATTATCTGGAACGTTACGCACATCATCATAATCTACACGTATTGACGGGCATGCAGGTGATCAGTGTAAAACATCAAGATGGGGTGTTTACTCTGACCACGCAAAAAGGGGAGCAGTTTTCTGCTCCTTGTTTAGTTAATGCCACTGGTGCTAACCAAGTACCAATTATCCCTGAGATGGCGAGCGATTTATCTCCCTCTGTCCAGCAACTGACGGCTGATCGTTATCAGAACCCCGAGCAATTTCAGGCGGGGTCACGGATTGCTGTCATAGGTGATGGCGCCAGTGGCCGACAGATAGCACAAGAACTTTCTTCCACGATGAAGGTGACATTATTCTGTGGTTCCCCTCGCCCGCTTGTACCCAATCGGGTTATGGGTAAGGATTTGTTCTGGTGGCTGCATAAGTCAAGGATATTGTATGCAAATACATCGAGCCTGGTCGGTAAAATAGTACAACGACGTAATCCACTTCCATGTGGTGAGCTTAATAACCCGCGTTTGTCTGCGCTTAATGTACAGATAGCGCCAAAATTAGTAAGGGCTGAAAACGAAACATTGTATGACCAACAAGGTAAAAAATATCACATTGATGGATTGATTTGGTGTGTAGGGTATAAGGAAGTCACGGATTGGTTAACCTTGCCTGGCGTTAGCAATTCGCAAGGTTTTATCTGCGAAAGTGGTCATATTAATGGAGGAAAAACAGCCTATCCAGGGTTGTTTATTGTAGGCAGAAAATGGCTCAGTAGCCGTGGCTCTGAATTATTACTTGGTGCAGCCAGAGATGCACAACGGGTCGCACAATGGGTGGAACAAAAGCTGGGGTCTTAATGTGTCTATTAATGACTAACTCTGCTATCTGACCAATAAATGGAATAAACTGCACAACTGATATGTTTATTCCATTCTTGATGTAATTCAATCGATAATAAAAACGCTTACCATCTTGTTATAACTATTTATTTATTCGGATAAACCTCAGTCACAATTTCCGGCGTATTGACGATAGTATCGAGAATAGGGCAATTACTTTCGACAAAAGTAATAAAATCGCGGATCTCTTGTTCGGTATTATCGGCTTTAATATAAAATTTGGAGGTGATTTTTGAAAATCCCATTTTGGCGTTTTTATTTCTACCTGTGAAGCCATCGGTATCCAGTTCTCCTTCCATTTTAACCTGAATATCGATCAAATTGATTTTGTGCTTGCGGGCAAAGCTTTTTGCCACAATGCACTGACATGCACCAAATGCAGAAAGTAACGCTTCTACTGGATTCATCGCCTCATCGGTTCCACCGAGGCTTTTGGGTTCGTCGATATGGAAGGTAAAATCTCGCGATGAGCATTTCATTTTGAGATTGCTAACTGACTCAACTGTTGCAGTGAATAACGCTTTAGGCATATTACTATCCTCAGGTTATTAATATAGGGATACCGCATCCCAGATAATAAAGAGAGAGTGATAATTAATCTATGTATTCTTTTTAAACGCTTATTAGAAGGGATTCTCTTTCAAGGTAATTATAGCGATAACGTAGGGAATTCCTTATTTTTTTAGGGCAAGCTGATAGGCTTTAGTATCACATTTTTGTGTTTCCGGGCACTGCTTGCAACCCCCGCTGAGGCAGGAGGAAGCATCCACTTCCTCCAGTTTACCCATTATGACAAGCTGCTTGAGCATGGCTTCCACCATTGCCAGCGGTGCTGAAAACTGATGGCTCAATGATCTGGCATCGGTACGCCCGTTGAGGGCAACAGCATCTCTGATTTTCAGCAGGTTAATCATTTATGGCTCCTCAATGGCTCCGGCTAGTGACAACTATTGTTTGAGCATTCGCAACTGCGGTCAGCGGCATTACTGAATGTCACCGTGACTCGGCTGCGTGCGCGGCGTAAACCAATCACTATCAGAATGTTAAACAGGATCACGGCCAGAATGGTGATCAAGCTACTTTGTGGATGAGCTGAAAACGTGGTGATTTGATAAAACAGTGCTGACAGAGAATAAGCGACGTTTAATCCCCACAGAATCGAGAATGTCATCCAGCCACGGCTGGTTTCACGGGCAATGGCACCCATCACGGAAACACAAGGCACGTACAGCAACACGAAAATCAGGTAACTGTAAGCGGAAATGGCAGAGCCAAATTTAGCGCTCATGGTTCCCATAGAGCTGCGATCCATGTTGCCATCACCTTTGCTGGCTTCAATCGGGTTAGAAAGCGCACTCAACGTGAAGGTTTCTTTCAGGCTATCCCACGTTTCTGCGACCGAATCTTTTAGTTGATCCAGTAAATTAAATTCATCGGAATTAAAGGGCTCTTGAGCAAGGTTTTCTGCGGTATAGAGGGTATTTAGGGTTCCTACGACCACTTCTTTTGCCATCGCGCCAGTGATAAGCCCGACGGTGGCTTGCCAGTTATCGGAATGCACACCGATAGGTTGCAACACAGGTGTAAGCACTTTACTGACGGAGGCCAGCGCCGATTGGTTGATATTATCCACGGTCTTGCCGGAGAAGGAGAAACTGTTCAGGGCGCCAATCAACATGCTCGCGGCGACAATCACTTTACCAGCGCGGATGACAAAACCTTTCAGCCTCTGCCATGTCTGGAGCAGCAGAGTTTTGGCATGGGGAACGTGATAGACCGGCAGTTCCATAACAAATGGCGATGCTTCACCGCGCATTAGCGTGAATTTCAGCAGCAGCCCTGTCAGGATGGCGATGACAATCCCCAGGATATACAGGGAGAAAACGATGCTGGCTCCCTCTTTGCCGAAGAAAGCCGCAGCAAAGACGGCAAAGATCGCCAACCTTGCCCCGCAGGACATAAACGGCGCCATCATGATGGTAATCAAGCGTTCACGAGGGGCATCCAGCGTCCTTGATCCCATCACGGCAGGTACGTTACAACCAAAGCCAACAATCAGGGGGACAAAGGATTTACCTGGTAATCCTATGGCTTGCATCAGCCTGTCCATGACAAATGCTGCCCGTGCCATATAGCCGGAATCTTCCAGAAAGGAGAGGAACAGGTACATCATGCCAATTTGGGGAACCAGCGGCAGGACTGTATTGATGCCCCCACCAATTCCCTGAGCAAGAAACACCGTTAACCAATGCGGGAAATGGAGAGTATGGCCAAGCCACTGCATTCCATCAATAAAAATGGCGGAGGAAGCGCCGTCAAAGATAGGCTGTAAAGCTCCCCCTATATTGATAGCCAGCACAAACATCAGGTACATGACAAACAAGAAGATAGGTAGGCCCAACCAGCGGTTTAGGATAACGGTATCTAACGCTTGGGTCAGTTTGTTAGGTGTGGCTGCGCGGGTATCAATAACCGCCAGGCAAATTTCACTGATGGTTTGATAGCGTGAGCCTGCGATGATAAGGTCAGGTTCTTCAATTTGTTGTTTTTGCAAACGATCTTTGCTTTCAGCCAATTGTGTGTGAGTCAGGTTGGATACCCCACGGCTGTAAATATCCCCTTCAAGGACTTGCAAAGTCAGCCAGCGGCGCTGTTGTGGGGTAAATTTTTCTGCGATCTGGCTGGAAAGGTGGGAAATCTCCTGCAATAACGCATCAGGGTAATTAACCTGTACAGGGCTGGTATGCTGTGGGTAATTGTCGATGGTTTTTTTTAGCGTATCTATCCCCGTGGCACGGGTTGAAACCAGCGGGATGACCGGACAGCCAAGGCGTTTTTCCAGTGCAGGAATATCAATATTGATGCGTTGATTTTGGGCGATATCCAGCATGTTTAGTGCAATGATGCAGGGAACACCCAGTTCAATCAATTGCAGTGAGAGATAAAGGTTACGTTCCAGATTAGACGCATCAACAACATTGATCAGCATATCTGCTTCACCACTGAGGATATAGTGGCAGGCGATTTGCTCATCAATGGAAGTTTGTTCGGAAATGGTGGTAAGCGAATAAGTGCCAGGGAGGTCGACAAGTTCGATCTGATGGTTATTGGTGGTAAAGTGGCCGGTTTTGCGTTCTACGGTAACGCCAGCCCAGTTTCCCACACGTTGGTGAGAGCCAGTAAGCTGGTTAAAAAGCGTTGTTTTGCCGGCATTGGGATTACCAATCAGGCCAATGGTTAATTGTTTCATCATACTTTCTGCCAATCAGGAAAGTGAATTTCGTACCTGAGTTATATTTTCAGTACCAAATTGACTTAGGGCCTTGCTAATTCAGATCTTCATGCAACATGAGAAATGCCAAGTCTTGTTTACGAAGGGTAAGGTTAACTCTGCGTGTTTCAATTTGTATTGGGTCGCCCAATGGAGCGAAGCGAATGACCTGAAATGTTGAGCCAGGTAACATGCCGAGTGACAATAATTTTTGTCGGTAAGCTGGGGTAATCTTTGGAGAAAATCCCAGAATTTTATATCTACGTTCTGGAATAAGAACCATATAAATCTCCACTCTAACTGAAAAAATAAGTGATTATAAGAATTATTATCCTCAATAACGGAAGAACCACAAGAAAAAAGTAGGGTAATTTCTCTGAATTATAGTTGTTAATGATAATAATACGCAACTGCGATTTTGGTTATCTATATTGGATAATATGGAAATGAATTGATATTAATCAAATTAATGAAGAATTAATTAAAATATGCCGATGTCATCACTTATCCAAATTTATAACGTCAGCAATAAACAGAATCATTATGATGAAAATCATCGATTTTTTGGATATTAAAAAATCCTGAACTGGCACAATTAGGCCAGTTCAGGACATTATTTAAGACATCTAACGTTTTTTGTTAATTAACGTTTTTTACTAAAGGCAGCGGCCAATGCATCACTCATGGCGCTGTTGGCTAAAGGCGCAGAACCGGAACGCGAAACAGGGCGGTTTCTGCCATTGCCGTTACGATTATTGCGATCCTGACGGTTGCCTTCTTGGGCGCTACGGCGTGCTTGGGTTTCACCGGGCTGCTCATCAAGACGCATGGTCAATGCAATACGCTTACGGTTGAGGTCAACATCCATCACCTTCACTTTCACGATGTCACCTGTCTTAACGATGGTGTGTGGATTTTCCACAAAGCGATCGGAGAGGGAGGAGATATGAACCAGGCCATCCTGATGGACACCGATATCCACGAATGCACCAAAATTGGTCACGTTAGTTACCGTACCTTCCAAGATCATGCCCGCTTGCAGGTCGTTCATGGTTTCAACCCCATCGGCAAATGTGGCGGTCTTGAATTCAGGACGCGGATCGCGACCCGGTTTTTCCAGCTCTTTCAGGATATCGGTGACGGTCGGGATCCCAAATTTTTCGGTCGTGAACTCCTGGGCGCTCAAGTTACGCAAATTAGCCGGGTTGCCCATCAGTTCAGGCAGGGTTTGCTGGATTGTTGCCAGGATCTTTTCAACCACTGGATAGGCTTCTGGGTGTACCGTTGAAGCGTCCAGCGGGTTATCACCCTGATTGATGCGCAGGAAGCCCGCGCATTGCAGGAAGGCTTTTGGCCCCAGACGGGTCACTTTCAATAGTTGATTACGGTTGTCGAAACGACCGTTTTCATCGCGCCAGTTAACAATATTTTGAGCAACAGTGCGCGTCAGGCCAGCAACGCGAGTCAGCAAAGCGACAGAGGCGGTATTCAGGTCAACACCGACGCTGTTTACACAGTCTTCGACCACGTTATCCAGTTTTTTGGCAAGCAAAGTCTGGCTAACATCATGCTGATATTGACCAACACCGATGGATTTGGGTTCGATTTTCACCAGCTCAGCCAGTGGATCTTGCAAGCGGCGAGCGATGGAGACAGCGCCACGCAGAGAAACATCCAGATCAGGGAATTCCAGTGCAGCCAATTCAGAGGCGGAATAGACAGAAGCTCCCGCTTCGCTGACCACTACTTTTTGTGCCGTAACGTCAGGATACTGTTTCTGAACGTTGACAAAGAAACGCTCTGTTTCACGGGATGCGGTGCCGTTGCCAATCGCAACCAGTTCCACTTGGTGTTTGGTGCACAGCGCTGCGACGATGGCAGCCGCTTTGTTTTCCTGTCCGGTGTGCGGATAAATGGTATCGGTGGCAATCAGTTTGCCTGTCGCGTCAACAACGGCGACTTTTACTCCTGTGCGCAAACCTGGGTCCAGACCCATTGTCGCGCGCATACCCGCAGGCGCAGCCATTAGCAGGTCATTCAGGTTACGGGCGAATACGTTAATCGCCTCGTTTTCGGCTTTCTCACGCAGGGTGCCCATCAGTTCGGTTTCCAGATGTAGCAGCACCTTGATGCGCCATGTCCAGCTCACCACGGCTTTGCGCCAATTGTCAGCCGGTGCATTGTTCAGGCGCAGATTCAGGTGATCGGTAATAATTTGTTCGCAGTAGCTCTCTTTTGGCGCTTCCTCAAATTGTGGATCCGCATTCAAAGAGAGTTGCAGAATGCCTTCATTGCGTCCACGGAACATAGCAAGGGCGCGGTGGGAAGGAACAGTGGCGATGGCTTCGTGGTGATCGAAATAATCGCTGAATTTCGCGCCTTCTTCCTCTTTACCTTCGATAACCTTGGAAACCAGGTGAGCGTTTTTCCATAAATATTCACGTACCTTCGCCAGCAAGGTTGCATCTTCGGCAAAACGCTCCATCAGGATATAACGTGCGCCATCCAATGCTGCCTTGGTATCAGCAACGCCCTTGTCAGCATTGACATAGGCCACCGCCGCCAGTTCTGGCGCTTGCTGTGGATCTTGCCACAGCAGATCGGCCAGAGGCTCCAATCCGGCTTCGATGGCTGTTTGTCCACGGGTACGGCGCTTAGGTTTATAAGGCAGGTACAGATCTTCCAACTCAGTCTTGCTGAGTGTCGCGTTAATCGCTTCTGCCAGCTCAACGGTTAGCTTTCCCTGTTCCTCAATTGATTTCAGGATAGTTTGACGGCGGCTGGACAGTTCACGCAGATAGCCGAGTCGGCTTTCGAGTTGGCGGAGCTGTGTGTCATCCAGACCACCGGTGGCCTCTTTACGGTAACGGGCGATAAAGGGAACCGTATTCCCCTCATCGAGCAAGGTGATGGCAGCTAGGATTTGCTGTGGTTGAGCCTGTAGCTCACCGGCAATGATTCGACTTAAAGATTCATTCATGGTCTGTTTTCTTCAACTTCTTTAGGGCCTGTAGATATCCTGAGACATCATCAGACAGAGCCGGATAAGATCAAATTTCATCTGAAACAGTATCGGCATGGTTCAAACTGGCTCCATTTATACGTGCTGAGCGCGATAATTTCCAGTTTAGCGCGATATTTCAATTATGTTGCAGCAGAATTCATCAAATATCTTCTGAGTTGGGATTGGGTTGATGAGAGTTGATAAGATATAGTACTGCGCCATTAATCATCTTTTCTCAAGTGAGTTTTTCATGGCCAAGAGTCACTATATTACCCGAGAGGGTTGGCATGTACTTGATCAGGAATTGAAATATCTTTGGAAAGTTGAACGCCCTAAAGTGACCCAAGCTGTTTCAGATGCTGCTGCATTGGGGGATCGTTCAGAGAATGCAGAGTACATTTATGGTAAAAAAAGGTTAAGGGAAATTGACCGCCGAGTGCGTTTTTTGTCCAAGCGTCTGGATGTCCTGCAAATTGTCGATCCTGACCCGCGACAAGAAGGGAAAGTCTTTTTTGGGGCATGGGTAAAAGTTGAAAATGAGTATGAGGAAGAACACCTATTTCGTTTGGTGGGACCGGATGAATTCGATCCGGCTAAAAAGTGGATCTCCATTGATTCTCCGGTGGCGAGGGCATTATTGGGTAAGCAGGTTGATGATGAGATCACAGTGATGACACCAAATGGCGTGGTGACTTACTGGATACTGGAAATCAGCTATCAACCTCTGGCATAAATCGCCTTAAAATACATGTGGTTAAATCTCTATTGGCGTTATGGGTTTTCTGTGAAAGTGATGGATGTTGCGGGCATGGAGCATCTTGGGAGCTGAAACATGCAAGAGAGTTATAAAATCCTTGTTGTTGATGATGATATGCGCTTGCGGGCGTTACTGGAACGTTATTTATCCGAACAAGGGTTCCAGGTGCGTAGTGCCGCAAATGCAGAGCAGATGGATCGTTTATTGACCAGAGAATCCATCCAATTGATTGTCCTGGATTTAATGTTGCCGGGTGAAGATGGGTTATCTATCTGTCGAAGGCTAAGAAGTCAGCATAACGCGATCCCGATCATCATGATATCCGCGAAAGGGGAAGAGGTTGATCGGATTGTTGGGCTTGAAATTGGCGCTGATGATTATCTTGCCAAGCCTTTTAACCCGCGTGAATTGTTAGCACGTATGCGTGCTGTCCTGCGGCGACAGGCGAAGGAATTGCCGGGGGCGCCGACGCCGGATAATGCGGTGATCAAGTTTGGGAAATTTAAACTTGATCTTGGAACGCGTGAAATGTTTCATCGAGATGAATTGTTACCTTTGACCAGTGGTGAATTTTCCGTGTTGAAGGTGTTGGTTTCTCACCCACGTGAGCCATTATCACGGGATAAATTGATGAATTTGGCGCGGGGACGAGAGTACGGTGCGATGGAGCGTTCCATTGATGTTCAGATTTCCCGTCTGCGTCGCTTGATTGAAGAAGATCCTGCCCGTCCGCGTTATATCCAGACGGTCTGGGGATTGGGATACGTTTTTGTTCCTGATGGAAACAAGGTATGAAAAAGCCCGGAATGAAAAAGTTTTGGCTTTCTCTGCGTACTTTGTTTTTCCGTGTTCTGTACTTAGTGCTGGGCAGCTTGCTGTTCAGCTCTCTGGTTACCTTACTGCTGGTGGTATTAGAAGCGCTCCCTTTTAACGCGGTATTTCCCTATCTCTTTATCAGTGTTTTTGCGGTGGCACTGTCCGTGTTCATGGTGTTCGGTCGATATTCTGCTGTCCAGAAACATTCATTGAAAGCCATGCAGAAAGCCGTTATCGACATGGGAAAAGGAAGAAGAGGTTCATCAGTGCCTGAAAGGGGAATGCCCGCTATTCGTTCCGTCATTAGGGCGCTTAACCAATTGTCGGCGGAGCTGAAATCACAGGAGAGCGATCAGGCGGTATTAATGGCTGGCGTGAGCCATGACTTGCGTACTCCACTTACCCGTATTCGTCTGGCGATGGAAATGATGGAAGGAAAAGATGATTTTCTGACAGAATCTGTCCATCAGGACATTGAAGAGTGCAATGCCATGATTGATCAATTCATTGATTATCAGCGGGCAGGGCAGGAGATGCCGATGACATGCTGTGAATTGAATGGGTTGCTTGAAGAGGTGATTACAGCAGAGCAGCGTTGTGCAGCAGATACCGATATTGAAAATCGTTTAGCGACAAGTTCGATTTTTATTTTAGCCCATCCCTTTTCCATCAAACGTGTACTGGTCAATTTGTTTACTAATGCCCGTCGTTACGGCAATGGATGGATCCGCATCAGTAGTGGTTCAACAGAAAAATTTGGCTGGTTTCAAGTTGAGGACAACGGCACTGGAATGACAAAAGAAGAAGCCGCTGTTTTATTCCAGCCTTTTATGCAGGGAAATAATAGACGCGAAATAAATAGTGGCGTGGGGCTGGGGCTGGCGATCATCTGCCGTATCATTGATAACCACGGGGGAGATATTCAGGTGGGGAGCAGTGAAAAACAGGGGTTGTCCATTCGCGTATATATTCCGTTGAGTGCAAGATGAGAACATCATTGAACGCAAAATAAGGCACTGCCGAAACCACCTGTCATAAAAATGTCATCATTCATACATCTTATTGTCATTGAATTCGCCTATTTTCATTATTGAATCATTTTGTTACCTAAAAATCAGACTGTCAGTGATACCTGACATTTGTGTTTCATTAATGATGCGTATCCCAGTAGGAAATCCAACAGGAGATAGTATGAAATTAATGCGTACCACCGTGGCGAGTATCATGGTTGTTGTATTTGCCATGACATCCCTGTCTTCATTCGCGGCCACCAGCTTGACGGGGGCGGGTGCGACATTTCCTGCTCCGATATATACCCAATGGGCGGATTCTTATCAGAAAGAAACGGGCAACAAAATCAATTATCAAGGCATTGGCTCTTCTGGTGGTGTAAAACAGATTGTTGCCAATACGGTCGATTTTGGTGCCTCTGATGCCCCGCTTTCTGATGAAAAATTGACGACTGATGGCTTGTTCCAGTTTCCAACGGTCATCGGTGGAATTGTGCTGGCGGTGAACATTACCGGTGTTAAAGCCGGTCAGTTGGTTCTGGATGGTAAAACGCTTGGTGATATTTATCTGGGTAATATCAGGAAATGGAATGATCCGGCAATTGCAAAGTTGAATCCCGCTCTCAAACTGCCAGAACAAAACATTGCCGTGATTCGTCGCGCTGACGGCTCAGGGACTTCCTACGTTTTCACGAGTTACCTGTCCAAAGTTAACAGCGATTGGAAACAAAAAGTAGGGACGGGCTCGACCGTCAAATGGCCAACAGGATTGGGCGGTAAAGGTAATGATGGGATTGCTGCATTTGTTCAGCGTCTGCCGGGTTCGATTGGTTATGTCGAATATGCCTATGCGAAGCAGAATCACCTTGCTTATACCAAACTGGTTTCAGCGGATGGTGCCGTGCTAGCGCCGACCGAAGAGAACTTTAGTGCAGCGGCCAAAGGTGCGGATTGGAGCCGCAGTTTTGCGCAGGATCTGACAAACCAGAAAGGCGATAATGCGTGGCCAATTACCTCGACTACATTCATTCTTATCCACAAGCAACAGGCAAATGCTGACAATGGTATCGCAGTGCTGAACTTCTTCGATTGGGCTTATAACAACGGCAAACAACAGGCGAAAGATCTGGATTATGCCACCCTGCCGGAAGACGTGGTCAGTCAGGTGCGTGCAGCATGGAAGAGCAATCTCCCCTTTTATTAAGGGGAAATAACCTAAAATGAGAATGAAGCGTATGGCCGAACGTAAAACGGCACTGAAAGCACCGAGCAGAAAGGGTGACATTATCTTTAGCGCCTTGGTTAAGTTAGCGGCGCTGTTAACTTTATTTCTGCTGGGAGGCATTATCATTTCGCTGATCATTGCTTCCTGGCCGAGTATACAAGCATTTGGTTTTGCTTTCTTATGGAGCAAAGAGTGGGATGCACCGGCAGGGGTGTTTGGCGCATTGGTACCGATTTATGGCACATTGATGACTTCATTAGTTGCCCTGATTATTGCGGTTCCCGTGAGTTTTGGTATCGCCTTGTTTCTGACAGAATTATCACCAAACTGGTTAAAACGTCCATTGGGTATGGCGATTGAGTTATTGGCGGCGATCCCCAGCATTGTTTATGGCATGTGGGGGCTGTTTGTTTTTGCCCCGCTGTTTGCCACCTATTTCCAGCAACCCGTTGGTGACGTGCTCTCCAGTATTCCCATCGTGGGTGCGCTATTCTCCGGTCCTGCCTTTGGCATCGGCATTCTGGCGGCGGGTGTTATTCTTGCTATCATGATTATCCCCTATATCGCTTCGGTCATGCGCGATGTGTTTGAACAGTCTCCTGTGATGATGAAAGAGTCTGCTTATGGCATCGGTTGCACAACATGGGAAGTGATTTGGCATATCGTCTTGCCGTATACCAAGAATGGTGTGATTGGTGGTGTAATGTTGGGGCTTGGCCGGGCATTGGGAGAAACAATGGCGGTCACCTTTATTATCGGTAATACCTACCAACTTGATAGTTTGTCTCTGTACATGCCGGGGAACAGTATTACTTCTGCATTGGCAAATGAATTTGCTGAGGCTGAATCTGGCCTGCATACTGCCGCATTGATGGAACTGGGACTGATTTTATTTGTCATCACCTTTATTGTTCTGGCGTTGTCAAAATTAATGATTATGCGTCTGGCAAAAAATGAGGGGCAGCGCTGAGATGACAACCATCAATGAGCAACCTTCATATTTCGTCGATACAGTAAACGAAGCGGAGATGAAAAGCCGTCGCCGTATGCAGTCATGGCGTCGTCAGAAAAATTGGCTGGCGCTGATGCTATCTATGATGACGATGGCATTCGGTTTATTCTGGCTGGGCTGGATTTTGATCTCCACCGTCACTAAAGGTATCGATGGTATGTCGTTGGCGTTGTTTACTGAAATGACACCACCTCCCAATACCGAAGGCGGTGGATTGGCAAACGCCATTGTGGGTAGTGGCTTGCTGATCTTCTGGGCGACAATGTTTGGTACGCCATTGGGAATTATGGCGGGCATTTATCTGGCGGAGTATGGTCGCCGTTCATGGCTGGCAGAGATCATCCGTTTTATTAATGACATCCTGCTTTCAGCCCCTTCGATTGTTGTCGGATTATTTGTCTACACCGTTGTGGTAACGAAGATGCAACACTTTTCGGGGTGGGCTGGAGTCATGGCACTGGCACTGTTGCAGATCCCTATTGTGATTCGCACGACGGAAAATATGCTGAAATTAGTGCCGGATAACTTGCGTGAAGCCGCTTATGCCTTGGGAACACCGAAATGGAAAATGATCTCTGCCATTACGTTGAAAGCCTCGATATCAGGCATTATGACCGGTGTGTTACTGGCTATTGCGCGTATCGCGGGTGAAACGGCGCCATTGTTGTTCACCTCGCTTTCCAATCAGTTCTGGAGTACCGATCTTAACCAGCCGATGGCAAACTTGCCTGTCACTATTTTCAAGTTTGCCATGAGCCCATTCTCTGATTGGCAGCAGTTGGCATGGGCGGGGGTATTGCTGATCACCCTGTGTGTATTGCTCATTAATATTGTGGCGCGTGCGCTGTTTGCGAAGAAAAAGCACTAATATTGTTTCAACGGAATAAAAGCAGAAGGTATTAAAGAGACAAATACTGATGAATAAAGCTAATGACGTTATTTCAGTAAACAAAATCACAGAAAGTAAAATTCAGGTACGTGATCTGAATTTCTATTATGGCAAGTTTCATGCACTGAAAAATATTACGCTGGATATCGCACAAAATAAGGTAACGGCATTCATCGGGCCATCGGGCTGTGGCAAGTCCACATTATTGCGTACTTTCAACAAAATGTATGAATTATACGGTGATCAGCGCGCTGAAGGTGAAATTATTCTGGATGACACTAATATCCTGACAGACAAGCAAGATGTTGCCTTACTACGTGCTAAAGTTGGGATGGTCTTCCAGAAACCGACACCATTCCCGATGTCCATTTACGACAATATTGCTTTCGGGGTACGCCTGTTTGAAAAACTGCTCAGAACAGAGATGGATGAACGAGTCCAATGGGCATTGACCAAAGCGGCATTGTGGAATGAAACCAAAGATAAATTACACCAGAGTGGGCATAGCCTTTCTGGTGGCCAGCAACAGCGTCTGTGCATCGCCCGTGGTATTGCCATTCGTCCAGAGATCTTGCTGTTGGATGAACCTTGTTCGGCACTTGATCCCATCTCGACAGGACGCATTGAAGAGTTGATCAGTGAACTGAAATCGGAATATACCGTCGTGATCGTCACCCACAATATGCAGCAGGCGGCTCGCTGTTCGGATTACACCGCATTTATGTACCTGGGTGAACTGATTGAATTTAGCGATACCGATAGATTGTTTACCACACCAAAGATGAAACAGACCGAAGATTATATTACTGGCCGTTACGGTTAATACGGGGGATAGCATAATATGGACAATCTGAATCTCAGCAAACATATCTCTGGTCAATTCACTGCTGAGTTGGAACATATTCGTACAGAATTGATGACAATGGGCGGTTTGGTGGAAGAGCAGCTCAGTAAGGCGATTCTGGCGATGCACAACCAGGATGAAATATTGGCACGGCAAGTGATTGAGGATGACCAGAAGGTCAATATGATGGAAGTGGCGATTGATGAAGCGTGTGTTCGCATCATTGCAAAACGCCAACCGACGGCCAGTGACCTGCGCCTGATCATGGTTATTTCAAAGACCATTGCTGAACTGGAGCGCATTGGCGATGTTGCCAATAAGATTTGCAAGACTGCGCTTGAAAGATTTTCACATCAACAGCAATCTTTGCTGGTTAGCCTGGAATCACTGGGGCGCCATACAATCCAAATGTTGCATGATGTGTTGGATGCTTTTGCCCGTATGGATCTGCAAGAAGCCATCCGTATCTACCGTGAAGACAAAAAAGTCGATCAGGAGTACGAAAGTATTATTCGCCAGCTCATGACTTACATGATGGAAGATCCCAGAACCATTCCGAATGTCATGACGGCGCTCTTTTGTGCCCGCTCTATTGAGCGCATTGGTGACCGTTGCCAGAATATTTGTGAATTTATCTTCTATTACGTCAAAGGACAGGACTTTCGCCATATTGGTGGTGACAATCTGGAAAAATTACTGACTCAAAAAGAATAGTTATTATTCTAAAATCGAATAAATATAGTACTTTATATTATTTCAGGTGCTATATCTAAATTGATAGCTTTTGTTGATATATAAAAATTAATAACCAACAGGGGTGTACAATGAAGATTGGCAACAAATCTCGCGTAGCGGTTACTGCTCTGCTGACCAGCTTGGCATTGGTTTCAGGAGTGGCAAAAGCCGATAAACTTGATGACATTAAAAAAGCTGGTACGGTACGTATTGCGGTATTTGACAGTAACCCACCATTTGGTTTTATCGATCCTCAAACGAAAAAATTGGCAGGCTATGATGTCGATATCGCCAATGCGATTGCCAAAGATTTAGGCGTGAAGCTGGAGCTGCGGCCAACGAATCCAGCAAACCGAATTCCTCTGCTTTCTTCCAAAAAAATTGACTTAATTGCTGCTAACTTCACGATCACTGGTGAACGTGCAAAACAAGTTGATTTTTCCATCCCTTATTTTGCGACTGGTCAGAAATTCATTGCCCGCAAAGGTGTTTTGACTAAACCGGACGATATTGCCAAATTGCGTATTGGTGCAGACAAGGGAACGGTACAGGAAATCACCTTACGTGAGCGTTATCCAACAGCCAAAGTGATCTCTTATGACGATACACCGTTGGCATTTGCGGCTCTGAGAAATGGCAATGTCCAGGCGATCACCCAGGATGATGCGAAACTGGTTGGCTTGCTGGCAAACGTACCGGAAGCACAGAAAGCCGATTTTGAAATTTCGCCTTTTAGCATTACTCGTGAATATCAATCAGTTGCGGCCGCCAAAGGGGAAACACGATTGGTTGATTCGGTTAACCAAACCTTACTGAAATTGGAAAAAGAGGGTGAAGCAGAGAAAATCTATAACCGCTGGTTTGGCCCGGAAACGAAATCCGCTCAACCGCGGGGTGATTTTAAATTTGCTCCGTTAGCAGATCAGGCAAAACAGTAATGTTTGTTTAGTGCTTCCAATTAAGAACACCAATTGATTAGCCCCGTTATTGCGGGGCTTTGCTGTTTGTTTATGCGGTGAATGATATGTTTGAGCAATTTATTACCGAGCATTTACTGGCTCCTGAATATCTTCTATGGCTTTGGCAGGGATTTCTGATCACCTTGTGGCTTTCTGCCTGTGTCATTATCTCCTCCACTTTACTGGGTTTTATGATTGCGGCGGTACGGGATAGCCAAATCAAGCCACTGCGCTGGCTGGTTACGGCTTACACTACGGTATTTCGTAACACGCCTTTGTTGGTACAGCTGTTTTTCTGGTACTTCGCATCCGGGCAAATTTTGCCACAAGCGGCGATGATATGGCTGAACACGCCCCACGACACAATAATTTTCGGTTTGACGCTGGAATGGCCATCCTTTGAATTTCTGGCGGGATTCATCGGACTCACTCTCTATTCAGCTCCGTTTGTTGCAGAAGAATTGCGTGCGGGCATTCAGGGAGTCGGACGCGGGCAAAAATATGCCGCCCATGCATTGGGTTTAACGGGCTGGCAGGCCATGCGTCACGTTGTATTGCCACAGGCATTGAAAATAGCTATGCCACCCTTATTGGGGCAATACATGAATATTGTCAAAAATTCATCATTAACCATGGCGATTGGTGTGGCAGAACTCTCCTATGCTTCTCGTCAGGTGGAAACCCAATCCTTACAAACCTTTGAGGCATTTGGTGTGGCGACAGTACTCTACATCGCCATTATTGTTGTGATGGAAGGCTGGGGACAATGGCGCCAACAGAGAACATTGGCGAGAGGGTCTTGATATGGACTTTACTGTTATTGCAGAAAACTGGCGTTACTTGTTATTAGGAACCTTTCCCGATGGGCCGTTGGAAGGGGCGGCATTGACGCTAGTCATCAGCATCATAGCGGGGACGATCTCCATCGTATTGGGTATTCTGGGTGGCGTTGCTCTGGCGATGTTGCGCGGTTTTTGGGCCAATTTATTGGCAGCAATACTGGGTTTCTTTCGCGCTATTCCGGTCATTATGCTGATTTTCTGGACATATTTCTTGTTGCCTGTCGTATTGGGGATGGAGATCCCTGAAATTACGACCGTTGTCTGTGCGCTGGCATTGATTACTTCGGCTTATTTAGCACATGGCGTCAAAGCGGGAATTTTAGCGATTGGTGATGGTCAATGGCGGGCAGGGTTATCACTGGGTTTCAATCGTTGGGAAGTCCTGTGGCATATCGTTTTGCCGCAGGCGTTGCGCATGATGGTGCCTTCATTTATCAATCAGTGGATTGCGTTAATCAAGGATACCTCATTGGCTTATATCGTTGGCGTGGCGGAATTGTCATTTTTGGCGACTCAAGTGAATAACCGCAGCATGGTTTATCCGATGGAAGTCTTTTTATTCGTTGCGTTGGTTTATTTTGTGATGTGTTTATCACTGGAAT
Organism: Xenorhabdus sp. BG5; assembly: GCF_015163665.1. GTDB lineage: Bacteria > Pseudomonadota > Gammaproteobacteria > Enterobacterales > Enterobacteriaceae > Xenorhabdus. Next base: position 58,036 of record NZ_JADEUG010000007.1, read on the forward strand.
TGGTTGCCAATTATGTGGCCCGTCACTTCTCAGTGAGGCGTAAAAGTACAAACAATCTTCGGATTTTGACGTAAAAAGTTTTGACCGTGGCGCCTCAAAATTAATATCTGTCAGATATTTTCATTGTTGTATTCATTCCCTGCTGTGAGGCAGGGATTGTTTATTTATATACCAATCGCCTTTCAATATGCGTCTGATATCGTGTCGTAAATTGCAACTTGAAGTTTAATGCGTATATTTAGAAAATTACCTAATTGATTCAATCAATGATGTTTTTCTTTTCCAAACACCGCAATGAGCACCGCGGTCAACAACAGCAATGTCCCCGCTGCGATCAATACCGACAGGAATGAGTGATTAAAAGCCTGTTTTGCTGCATGGATCAGCGATAGTGCGACCTCTCCGTTTAGCCCTTCTGCGACAATAAGAGCTTCATCAATACTGTTTCGTGCCAATTCTGGGATGCTCATATCAGCCGGAAGGGTGAATGAGGCAGAATAGACCGCTACCATTAAACTGCCGAGAACGGCTATCCCAATTAAGCTTCCCAACTCATAGGCGACTTCTTCGATAGAGGCGGCGGTGCCAGCGCTGTTTTCTGGGGCATTCAACATGATGGAGGTGGAAGCGGCGGTCATTGCCGCACCAATACCAAATCCAATGATGCAAAATGCGGTGATTTGCACGAAAAGCCCGGATTGCAGGCCAGCGAGATAAACAAAGATCCCCAGTCCGGCAAAGGCGAGCGAGAGCCACATGATCCGTTCAGAGCCAAATTTGGGTATCGCAATCCCGGCCAAAGGGCCGGCAATAAAAGAGGCAATCGGAATGGGCAGAATAAATAATCCCGCCAGCAAGGGAGATAAGCCCATAGCGAGTTGGAAGCGTTGGCTGACAGCAAGTTCCATACCGACCAGTGCTGCTGTGGACACGAAAGCCGCGATAACTCCAGCGGTGAAAGTACGATTATGGAAGAGCTTGAAATCGATCATGGGGGTTGATGAATTTAACTGGCGACGAATGAAGATGGCCGTAAAAATAATGCCTGTGATGCCCACTGTCGCAGCAGTTACCAATGAAGGTACTGGTTTGCTTAACTCCTTGATCGCATAGGTGATACTGACCAAGCCAATCATGATTTGCACAGAAGCAATAAGGTCAAAGGTATGGTCTGGATTGTTTGGGCTTTTAGAAATAACGACCAGTGCAAAACCAAATGCAATGAGGGCAATCGGGACGTTGATCAGGAAAACCGAACCCCACCAGTAATATTCGAGCAGGAATCCGCCGATAACCGGACCAAGCGCGGCCCCGCCTGAAGCTATGGCAGACCAGATGCCAATAGCAAGTGCTCTTTCGTTTGGGTCTTCAAACGCTTGCCGGACTATAGCGAGTGTCGCAGGCATCATCATCGCCGCGCCAAAAGCAAGCACCACACGCGCCATAATCAGAGTGGCGGGGTTGGGGGAAAATGCCGCCATCAGTGATGCAACACCGAAAATGACTAACCCGTTAGTAAACAGTTTCTTTGCACCAAAACGGTCACTCAACGCCCCCATAGCGGGAAGTAAACCTGCGATGGTCAACGTATAAGCATTCATGATCCACAATTTCTCTGAAGCAGAAGCATGCAAATCATGTGTCAGTCGTGGCAAAGCGGTGTATAGCACAGTCATATCAATAACAACTAAGAAAAGTGCACTGGAAATAATAGCGAGCACAAGCCAGCGAATATTCGATTTCATAAGTAAATTCACCAATGCGGTTCGGCAATTTTGCCGAACCTTGACTAAATTGTTGGCGATCATTATAAATACATCCGTATTTAATGAAAAGGAGGTTCGCATGGGGCGACGTAAAACAATTGATCGGGAAGTTCTGCTGGATGCAGCGGAACACATTGTCACAACACATGGCGCTGCGGCTCTCACGATTGATGCGCTGGCGAAGGCGGTTGGCATTACCAAGGGGGGAGTGCAATACAGTTTTAGCACAAAAGATGGCCTTATTGATGCGATGTTTGCGCGTTGGGAGGCGAGTTATGATGAACAGTTTCATGAAATTGCCGGGAATGATCCTCACCCGCTGACAGCCGTGCGTGCGCATATTGAAGCGACCAGGCGATCTGATGAAGTATCGACAGCAAAGGCGGCTGGTTTGATGGCGGCTTTATTACAAACACCGGAACATCTTGAATCAACCCGTATCTGGTATCGACAACGCATAGCAGGCTTGGACACAACGACGGAAGAAGGTCGGCAGGCGCGTTTGGCGTTTTTAGCTACAGAGGGGGCATTCATTCTGCGTTTCTTTGGCTTAATGGATATGCCAGAGGATGAGTGGGGAGATATCTTTAACGACATTCTTGCTGTTATGTCACCCTGAATTTCTTTTGCAAGATCAATAGCAGACTAATCGAATAAAATATCGTCACAAAATGAATCCCCTCAAGAATCAAAATGTTATTTAACCTATTGATTACACGTATCGCAAACGTTTTCTTTTTTTGCCGTTGCAGGGTAACGATTTATATAGGTTTCCTGTAGGATAGGTCGAAAACTTCGCTTTTTTTGGGAAACAATATTACATGAGCACAATAAATTCTGGCTCTGTTCATCGTCAGGGCTTGCTTCAGCGCGTGTTTAAATTAGAGGAACATGGCACAACGGTTCGTACTGAAATAATTGCCGGGCTGACAACTTTTCTAACGATGGTCTATATCGTCTTTGTTAACCCTCAAATTCTGGCGGTTGCAGGCATGGATATTAAAGCGGTATTTGTCACGACCTGTTTAATTGCCGCAGTGGGCAGCATTATGATGGGATTGATGGCGAATCTGCCTGTTGCCGTTGCACCTGCGATGGGACTGAATGCGTTTTTCGCCTTTGTTGTGGTCGGTGCGATGGGGCTTTCGTGGCAGGTTGCGATGGGGGCAATTTTCTGGGGTGCGGTGGGACTATTTATATTGACTCTCTTTCGTGTCCGTTACTGGATGATCGCCAATATTCCATTGAGCCTGCGTGTGGGTATTACCAGTGGTATCGGTCTTTTCATTGCCATGATGGGGCTGAAAAATGCGGGCATTATTGTGCCTAATCCCGACACGATTGTCTCAATCGGCAACTTTGCTTCCCATAATGTCTTGTTGGGGACATTGGGCTTTTTCATCATTGCCATTTTAGCGGCACGTAGTTTCCATGCGGCGGTGTTGGTTTCAATTATTGTGACAACCGGTATCGGCTTGCTGATGGGACATGTGGAATATCACGGTGTTTTTGATCTGCCACCCAGTGTGATGAGCGTGGTAGGTAACGTTGATGTAAAAGGTGCTCTGAATATCGCGTTAGCTGGCGTGATTTTCTCATTTATGTTGGTGAACTTGTTTGATTCTTCCGGCACATTGATTGGTGTGACGGATAAAGCGGGTATTGCCGACAGTAATGGCAAATTCCCGCGCATGAAACAAGCTTTGTACGTGGACAGTATCAGTTCGGTGGCGGGTTCTTACATTGGAACTTCTTCGGTTACCGCTTATATTGAAAGCTCTTCGGGCGTTTCTGTTGGCGGTAGAACTGGTTTGACGGCGATTGTCGTGGGTATTTTATTCCTGCTGGTGATGTTTATCTCACCGCTGGCAAGCATGGTGCCTGCCTATGCCACAGCGGGAGCTTTGGTCTATGTGGGCGTCCTGATGACATCCAGTTTGACAAGGGTGAAATGGAACGATCTGACTGAATCCGTCCCTGCTTTTATCACCGCGGTGATGATGCCATTTAGTTTCTCCATTACCGAAGGTATTGCACTGGGTTTTATCGCCTACTGTGCCATGAAATTGGGTACGGGCAAATGGCGTGAAGTCAGCCCATGTGTTCTTGTTGTGACACTATTGTTTGTATTAAAAATGGCGTTTGTGGATGCCCACTGAGCACGATTGAAACAGTGACTAAGAGAAAGCCTGACAGCAACTTATGTCAGGCTTGCTTATTATCATTGAATATTCTTAGGCGCGATAAAGCCAATGCAGACAGTGTCGAACTCAGTACTTGGTTGGGCTTGGAAGGAAAACGCTTCTTTGTGACTGAGCACCAATGATGGCCATTGTGCAAACGTATGTTGGAAATCTTCCTCTGCACAGTCCTTTCCTCGCTCTCCCACTAGCAAGGCACCATATTTCACAATATTGTCTTCTTTGATATGGCGGTTATAGATATTCGGTGGCACACCATTATTTAATTCCCAGGGTTGTATCGTTTCTGGGTGATAGTGGCTATAAAATGTCAGCCATTGGTGCAGATATTCGCCACCAACATAACGTAATGGTGTTGGATACAGTTCGTTCCAGCGTTGATCAAGTTGGTTGGCAAAGGTTTTTATGCCAACAAATTTTTGTCCTGCATCACGGACATTTGCCATCATTACACCGACATACCCGATCAACACGAATACACCAAACATGACCAGCCCCCGTAATGTGCCTCGCAGAGGTTTATTGGGGAATACAGCTATCGAACCCACCAACAGTGCTGGCGAAACGACCATAAAAGGTTGTACCCATTCGGTCATACGCCCGCCCTGATTGAAGGAGAACCAGCCATAAATAATCAGCAGAGGCAGCAGGATCACGATATTAGCCAGCGCATTGGATTGCTGCTTGGGCCAGCCAATCCGGCCACCCAACAGATAAATAATGACACTGACGATAATTAACGGGTAGAACACGGAAAGCAGGGCGCGCGTAGTATGTAAGTTGAACCCTTTCTGAATTTGGGAGCCGACCCATTTAAAGGCGGCGAAATCGTTATGCACCAGCCACCAAACGTTCGGCAGTATCAGCGCGAACCAGATGACAATAGCAAGATAAAACAGCGGTTCCCGATAGTTGCGGCGTATTTTAGGCACGAACAGGGAGAGCAAAAAGACCGTGCCGACGATAGAAAGCGAAGAATATTTTGCCATCGTTGCCAGCCCTGTGGTGAGGGCGAATGCCAGCCACCATTTGGGGTGATCGTCAATGGCACGCAGGAAAAACAACAATGACCACGGCCAGAGCATCACTAAAAGGTAATTATCATTATAAGGAATGATATCAAAATTGATGATACCGGATAGGTTCAAAGTCAGCATGGCAAGCCATGCGAGTACAACGTTGCCCGTCAGCCGGAAAGCCAGTTGCCAAACTCCAAGCATACCGATGGCAATAGCAACAAAGTGGGTGAAATACCAATAAAAACTGAGAGAAATGTTGCTGATAGAGATAGCAGGTAGCATGATGGCTCCCACTAGCCACGGGTTTTTGGGTGAACCCCATTCCCCATTAATACCCCAGTTTAAAGCTTCTACGGCATCATAAGGAACGGTGGGATCGAGGAAGTAACTTGCTATTATCCACAAAACGGCATAACCAGTGACCGAAAGATACAATGGCATGCGATAAGAAGAGGTATCAAAAAAACGCATGGTAGCCTGAAAATATTATTTGAGTTAAATCTATCCATAATACTAGACGAAATTTAAACAATAAGTGAATGACATTGGATGTTAAAGGGAGTTTCTGTTAGATTCCGCCGAAAATATCTTGATAAAAATGAGTTGAGTCACAAGCTATGAGCCCGTTAAAGAAAAAATCACCGGCGAAACCTTCCGCTGGTAAGCAAAAAAGAAAAAGTCGCGCAGAGCTGGATGCAGAAGGGCGCGAACGTAAAAGCCAGAAAAAACAACGTGGTAAACCGTCAGGCAGCCGTCATAACGGTCATGACAGTAATAAAAAGCGTTCAGTAGCCAAGCAGGAAAAAGATTCACGCATTGGCAGTAAAGTTCCTGTTCCTCTGATCGTTGGTGAGAAAGAGAGGGTAGTGAAACCAACGGTTAAGCCGGCTATAGAGAAACAGAAACCTCGCCTGTCCCCGCAGGAAGAGCTGGACATGTTGGAAAATGATGAGCGATTGGATGACTTATTGGCACGTCTTGAACAGGGTGAAAAACTGTCCCAGGAAGACAATGCTTATGTCGACAATACGCTCGATCGCATTGATACCCTGCTGGAAGAGTTGGGCATTGAGCTGGAAGAAGAGGACGACGAGGAAGAACGACAAGAAGATATCATGCAATTGCTGAAGGGTAAGTAACGCCTTCATCAATGAATTGTGATCGTAAAAGGCGGGTTCATTCTGATAACCATGACACTAATAACCACAATATTAGTATGTTGTTTATTGTGGTTATTGGGTAAACTATGGCGGCTATCGTTTTGATGGGCGAAAACAGCGGAAGGAATAAGCATGTCAGAGCAAGCCATTGTTTGGGATCTGCCTTTGATCCAAAAATACAACTATTCAGGGCCTCGTTATACGTCGTATCCAACAGCATTGGAGTTTAACCAACAATACGATGCATCTGCTTTTGCTCAGGCCGCTGCCCGTTATCCTAATCGCCCACTTTCCCTCTATATTCATATCCCGTTCTGCCATAAGCTGTGTTATTTCTGTGGTTGCAATAAGCTGGTGACGCGCCAAAAGCACAAGGCGGATGAATATCTGACTGTGTTGGAAAAAGAGATTGCTGCCCGCGCCACATTATTTTCCCAGCGGAAAGTCAGCCAGATGCACTGGGGCGGAGGCACGCCAACTTATCTGGACAAAACACAGATCAGCCGATTGATGTCGATGCTGCGCAGCCATTTCCATTTTCTGCCTGATGCTGAACTTTCCATTGAAATTGATCCGCGTGAAATTGAACTCGATGTCATTGATCATTTGCATCACGAAGGCTTTAATCGCCTGAGTATGGGGGTGCAGGATTTCAATAAAGATGTACAACGTTTGGTGAATCGAGAGCAGGATGAAGCGTTTATTTTCGCACTGATCAAGCGTGCCCGTGAAATAGGTTTTACATCCACCAGCATTGATCTGATTTATGGCCTGCCGAAACAGACACCTGAGAGTTTTGCCTTTACCTTGCGGCGCGTGTTGGCCTTGTCTCCTGATCGCTTAAGTGTCTTCAACTATGCCCACTTACCGAATTTATTTGCGGCACAGCGCAAGATTAAGGAGCAGGATTTACCCACTGCGACGCAGAAGCTGGATATATTGCAAGAAACGATTGCGACCCTGACAGGGAATGGCTATCAGTTTATTGGGATGGATCACTTTGCCCGTCCTGATGATGAATTGGCGATTGCCCAACGCCAAGGTATCTTGCACCGTAACTTTCAGGGATATACCACGCAGGGAGAATGCGATTTATTGGGTATGGGGGTTTCCGCGATCAGTATGCTGGGGGATAGCTACGCCCAGAACCAGAAAGATCTGAAAACTTACTATGCGGCGGTGGACGCACAGGGCCATGCTTTATGGCGTGGTTTATCCTTGACGCAAGATGATTGTATTCGCCGTGATGTGATTAAGGCATTAATCTGTAACTTCCGGCTGAATTTTGCGGATATTGAGCAGCACTATGGGCTGAATTTCACAGATTACTTTGCCGAAGACCTGCAATTGTTGGCCCCGTTGGCAGCAGATGGGTTAGTTGAAGTGACCGAATCGCAGATCCAGGTAGCTCCGAAAGGGCGCTTGCTGATACGTAATATTTGTATGTGTTTTGATAGCTATCTGCGTATTCAGATGCGACAGCGGCAATTTTCGCGGGTGATATGAGGGCTTAATTTTCTATTGAAATATCTAACACATTACGATTGGCTGAGATAGGCGAATCTAAACACTCCCGATAAAAATCAGAGGTAAGTAACTATGGAAAAAGTAACAGAAGAATTAATGATAGAACATGGCTTTACATTAAAGGAAATAAATAAAATAAAATCTGCTTCTCAGCGGTCTGGTCACGATATAAAAAAAGAAATTATGATTCTAAGTAATGGATTTTATGGTTTAATGTTAGGATTGATTATTATATTTTCCTTTTTTATTTCTGTTGTTGTTTTTGTTACTGACGTTAATTATTCAAGTGTTATACCGACCATTTTTATTTCACTTTTTTTTGCGTTGTTTTTTTCTTCTCCTAAATTAAAATATAAATCCTTTATGTTCTTGAGGAAGCATAAAGGATAGATGTGTCTATTTTTGTTATTTTTTATTGTAATCTGGATTGTTATATATATCATAGGCCGATTTTATGGTAATCCCATCGGCCATTATTTCAAAGCCTAATGCGTATCCTTGCATAAGTTGGTAACTACGAACATAATCTTGGTTTATATGATGGAATAATCTCCATGCTTCTGGTTTTAATGTGTTTCTAAATAAACCATAACCTGAAAGTGCTAAATCTACTCCACCATAGACTAGGCTTCCTGTTTTTTTACTATAACCTAAAAATTCTGTAGCATATTCATATCCATATCGCAAATAACCTTTGAAATCAGCATCATTTTCAATAATAGCTCCAAGGTTTTCTTGAATGTTACCTATACCATGAACTATGAGACCTGCGCCGGCTATGTTACCAACAACTGCACCAACTCCAGTGGTATCTCCTGCACTCATAATAGCTATTCCTGTACTAATTTGAGTTCCTCCTACAATTATACCAATTCCTTTTAGTATATAATCAGAAAAATCAAGTTTTTTCCTGATTTCAATAGTGGCATATTGTTTGTAAAAATTATATTTTAACAAGTTTTCTTGACGAATTAAATTTTCCGTTTCTGCATTAAGTGCACTTAATGCTTCTTGCTTCAAATCGATATAATCTGATCCTTTATGCATATCAAGATAGTATTGTGAATATTTTTTTACTTCGTTTAAAAACTTGTTTCTTACATATTCGTTTCTAATAAATCTAGATGAAGATAATGCTACTTCATTAAGTCGTTTTGCAGCCAATGGTACCTGTGTTACATAATAATAATCTACTTGTTGTGTACGTTGATACATTTTAGTAAACCCTATCATCCCAAATACTATATCCGTTAGTCCCGGCTAAATGATGCTGCCATGTTATGCTTTTATATTTTAAGGAAATGATCTCTTGCGGCTGAACATCGTTATGAGTTAGAGAGTTAGGGCAAATAATGTCAATGTTACTTATAGTGGCATTTGTAATTTTTATAGTGAAGTAAAGTGTGATTCCACCATTGCTATCAGTTCTGTATAAATCAAATATACAATCTAATTCCTCATTATTTGAGATTGCTACGCCTAATAATGGAGTAGACTTATCCAATGGTTTTTTAATTGTAATAGGAAAGTGATTGACATTTTGTTCTCTTGATAATGCATGACTTAATTCGTAAATATATATTTGGTCTTCACGACCACTTTGATAAAGATTACCAATTGAACTTTCTGATGAACATCCAGAAGATATTAAACCTTGTTTTTTCCCTTTTATCGTTAAATAAATAATATTAGCCATTCTATTTTTCCTTGTTGTGTTTTTACTCACCATAAAATACAGAATGATTATTTACTTTGTCAATGATGTTTATCATTTCTTGACAAAGTTAACTGTATTTAATTTATGGTGTTTTATGTTTCTATAAGTGAATGTTTAAATAATTATATTTTTATTGTGTAATAGTATGGTTTTTCTTTGGATTTTTATTTTTAAAATTTCAATTAAATAATCTATACCCATCTCACTTCAAGATGCATATTGTTTCTCCCCGCGAAGCGGAGAGAAACAAAGAGTTATGTTGTCTTATAATGAGCAACTTGAAAGGTAACGCATATGTGTAATTTTAATTGTTAAATGAGTTAGAGAAATGGCAAAATGCTGAATAATACATACAGCAATTTTAGAATCGTTTGGTTATAACCCCAGTTCCTTCAATTTCCGCGTTATCGTATTTCTTCCCCAGCCTAGCAAACGGGCGGCTTCCTGTTTATGTCCGTTGGTATATTTCAGTGCGCAATTAAGCAAAGTGCGTTCCAGCAATGGTAGTACATCGGCAAGGAGATCCGTTTTTCCCTCTTTTAAGGCATGTTGTGCCCATTCAGCCAACAGTTGTGGCCAGTTTTCAGGTAGCGTGGAACGTGAAACAGAGGCGTTTCCTGCCTGTCCTGTGAGTGGGTTGCCAATCAAGTCAGCGGGCAGATCCTGTACCAGTACTTCCTTGCTTGCCGCCATCACGGTCAGCCAGCGGCAGACATTTTCCAGCTGGCGAACATTGCCTGACCACGGCAGATGCATCAGTGCGAGTTCCGTATCAGAATGCAACACCTTGGCTTCAACCCCCAACTCTTTGGCCGTGTGTTGCAGGAAATGGTGTGCCAGACGAGGAATATCTTCCACTCTGTCCCGCAAAGGCGGTAGCTGGACGCGAATCACATTCAGGCGATGGTAGAGATCTTCCCTGAATTTACCTTCTGCAACGCGTTGCTCAAGATTCTGGTGAGTGGCGGCGATAATCCGGACATCCACCTTCACAGGTGCATAGCCCCCGACGCGATAAAATTGTCCTTCAGCCAGAACCCGCAGCAAGCGAGTTTGGATATCCAGCGGCATATCACCAATTTCATCTAAAAACAGTGAGCCGCCATTGGCTTGTTCAAAACGACCGTGGCGCACTTGATTTGCACCTGTGAACGCGCCTTTCTCGTGACCAAACAGTTCGGATTCAATCAGGTCTTTCGGGATTGCCGCCATATTCAGGGCAATAAAGGGTGCTGAAGCGCGTGGACTGTGGCGGTGAAGGGCATGGGCAACCAGCTCTTTTCCTGTGCCGGATTCACCATTGATTAACACACTGATGGAGGAGCGGGAAAGGCGGCCGATAATTCGGTATACCTCCTGCATAGCGGGGGCTTCTCCGATCATATCTGAAACCGATACCGGCAACTGTGGATTGGAGGTTGATTGGTGTTGTTCCCGATAATGACTCAGTGCTCGTTCAACCAGCGCAACAGTTTCATCAATATCGAAAGGCTTTGGCAGATAATCGAATGCGCCATGTTGGTAGGCACTGACCGCGGCATCCAGATCAGAATGGGCCGTCATAATGATGACCGGAAGCTGTGGGTAGTTCTGCTTTATCTGGTTGAGCAAACTCAGCCCGTCCAATCCGGGCATACGGATATCTGACAGAATCACTTCTGGGTGACCTTGTCCTAGCGCGGCCAATACGGCATCGGCATTTTCAAAACTGATACACTCCATCCCTGCGCCACTTAGCGCCCGTTCAAGTACCCAGCGGATAGAACTGTCATCATCAACGATCCAGACTTTTCCTCGTTGCATTGTCACCCCCTACTTAACGGTTATTTCTTGATCGGCAAGTAAATGGAAAATTCCGTATGCCCTGGCCAACTGGTAAATTCAATTTTGCCCGCGTGTTGATCAATAAGATTACGTGCTATGGATAAGCCAAGTCCAGTTCCTCCTGCATACCCGCTGACCATCGGGTAAAAAAGCGTATCCTGAATATTGGGGGGAATACCAGGCCCATTATCTGCAATATCAATTCGGGCAGCCAAGCGGTAACGTTCACCCTGTAAGGTAATCTGGAATGCGGTTCGCGTTCTCAGGGTGATAATCCCTCCCTTCTCCCCTAATGCTTGTAAGGCATTGCGGGTGATATTTAGTAATACTTGTTCAATTTGGTCAGGATAATGCGCCAGTTCAGGCAAGCTCGGATCATAATCTTTAATCAGCGTGACATTGGCAGGCATTTCCAGTGAGACCAATTGACAGACTCGCTCTACCACATGGTGAATGCTCTGGCGGGTTTGAGCACCTGGATGCTGTGGCCCCAATAATCGATCAACGAGGTTGCGTAACCTGTCTGCCTGTTCAATGATCACTTGGGTATATTCCCTCAAGGACGGATCTGGCAGTGCTTTGGCAAGCAACTGTGCGGCACCCCGCAATCCGCCAAGAGGGTTCTTGATTTCATGTGCCAGCCCCCGAACCAATTCCCGCGCAGCCGCCTGCTGTGCTTGTTGGATCTGCTCTTGGCTTAACCGGCGTTGACTGTCCATAGATGCCAGTTCCAGCAGGATAAACTGTTCGGAAATTGGTTGGGCACTGAGCGACATCACATGTGAGTGATTATTGATCACCAATATGACTTCGTTATCGGTAAAGCCATGACCGTTGATCAAACTGGAACGCATCAATTCTGTATCCAGTGAAATATAACTAAACAGGATAGGAAGGGGCGTGCCGAATAATTTACGGGAACTTTGTGCCAGAAGTTGCATAGCAGAATGATTGGCGTAGCGAATAATCAAATCATTATCCAATACCAGGACGTTGTTTATCTGTGAGTCGAGAATCTGTTCTGCTTTGGGCAAACTAACCATGGTCATTCAGTTCCTGCACTTTTTTGGTGCGTTGTCGCTTATTTAAGCATAGTTCGATGAATCCTTCCGCTCAGCATATATCCTCATGGGTAATACAATTGTGTATATGTAAGGGAAAAAAGCCCATCCAAAGATGGGCCAAACGTTTCACGGCAACAAAAAAACACGAGTAATGCTATCACGTTATGGAAAATTACCCGATAAGGCACTACACACTGTAATACAGTTCAAACTCCAGAGGGTGTGGTGTCATGCGAACACGTTCAATTTCCCCATTCAATAAATTGATATAAGCATCAATCGTATCATCAGTGAAAACACCACCGCGTGTCAGGAATTCGCGGTCGGCATCCAATGCGGCCAGCGCTTCTTCCAAAGAAGAGGCCACGGTTGGGATCTCTTGGGCTTCTTCGGCGGGCAGGTCATACAAGTTTTTATCCATCGCGTCACCCGGATGGATTTTGTTAATGATGCCATCCAAACCTGCCATCAACAGTGCAGAGAAGGCCAGATAAGGGTTCGCAGCGGGATCAGGGAAACGCACTTCAATACGGCGAGCTTTGGCGCTGGCGACCACAGGAATACGGATAGAAGCAGAACGATTACGGGCAGAATAGGCCAGCATCACCGGGGCTTCAAAGCCAGGTACCAGACGTTTGTACGAGTTAGTGGTTGGGTTGGTAAAGGCGTTTAACGCACGGGCGTGTTTGATGACACCGCCGATATAGTAAAGCGCCATTTCGGACAGGCCGCCGTACTTGTCACCCGCAAACAGGTTAGTGCCATTTTTGGCCAGTGACATATGACAGTGCATACCTGAGCCGTTATCGCCCACCAATGGTTTTGGCATAAATGTCGCGGTCTTACCAAATTCATGGGCAACGTTATGAACCACATATTTATAAATCTGGGTTTCATCCGCTTTTTTGGTCATGGTATTAAAGCGGGTGGCCACTTCGTTTTGTCCGGCAGTTGCGACCTCATGGTGGTGGGCTTCAACCACTAATCCCATTTTTTCCATGGTCAGGCACATGGCTGAACGCAGGTCTTGGGAAGAATCTACAGGAGGAACCGGAAAGTACCCTCCTTTAATGCCCGGACGATGGCCTTTGTTACCGCCTTCATAGCGTGTACCGCTGTTCCAGGCGGCTTCTGTATCATCAATATGGTAGTAAGAGCCAGAGATGGAGCTGCCGAAACGGATATCATCGAACAAGAAGAATTCGGGTTCTGGCCCGAATAAAACGGTATCAGCAATATCGCTTGCCCGCAGGAAATCTTCTGCGCGTTTCGCAATGGAGCGAGGATCGCGGCTATAGCCTTGCATGGTGCCCGGTTCGAGGATATCGCAGCGCAGAATGAGGGTAGCATCATTAAAGAAGGGATCCAGCATCGCGGTGCTTGGATCTGGCATTAACACCATGTCGGATTCATTGATACCTTTCCAGCCACCGATAGATGAACCGTCAAACATTTTGCCATCTTCAAAGAAATCTTCATCAACTTGGTGGGCAGGAATAGTGATATGTTGTTCTTTACCTTTAGTGTCAGTAAAACGTAAGTCAATAAACTTCACCTGATGTTCTTCAATCATGGACAAAACATGTTCAGCGGACATACTGGCTCTCCTGAAAAATTAAGGGCAATGGTGGATCTCGGTATGATCAATTTTATAAAACCACTATTGCCAGAAATAAATGCGAAAAGTGTGCCAATATTTAAAAATCATTTAGTATCAATATGATAAAAATGTATGGCAGAAGGAAGAGAAATAAAATGAATAATATAGCGTGTGGCTTTAGGTATTTTGCACCAAATTGGTGATTTTCCATAATATGATTGCATTATTATGGTGCATCCGGCCGACTGAAATTTCACAAACTTGCTTGTCACGGAATCAATTGATATGTTGTTATTATATCAATTGAATATTTGGAGGTTCGCATGGTCTTTACTCTCAAAGAATATCAGACTACTCGTGATACCAACACCAACTTCTGGCAAGCCGTTGGAATACCTGCCCGTGGTGCAAAATTGCACCAAGCCTTACGGGAAGGAATGCCCTATGCTGTCTACACCAAACTCGCTGCTGTAGCTGGTCTGGAACTCAAAGAACTCGCGAAGTATGTCGCCATTCCCCAGGCTACGTTGCAGCGCCGAGCTAAACTAGGCCGATTCAAAACGGATGAGAGCGATAGGCTGTACCGCTTTGCAGAAGTTCTGAAAGCCGCGACAGCTTTGTTTGAAGGTGACACAGCGCGAGCTTGTCAATGGCTACTCAACCCCGTTCGCGGTTTGGGTGGTCGCAGACCTGTTGAGATGATCGCTATTTCTGCCGAGGCAAGCGCTGTGTTGGATCTGATCGGTCGTTTGGAGCATGGTGTCTTTGCATGAATGAGATCATTGCTTACAGGCTGGTCAAGAGGAAATGGCTGAATTCTGCTTTCGATGGTGAAGGCGCCCGTCTTTATGGTGGTCGCTGGAATAGCCGAGGACGGCCTTGTGTATATTTGGCTAGCTCGGAATCATTGGCGATGCTAGAGGTTATGGTTCATCTCGACGACTACAGCCTATTGCTACATTACGCGCTATTGGAAGTGAAGCTGCCAGCGGAGGTTGTTTTGCATCTTCCCTCTGAGCAATTACCGGAAGATTGGCGGGATGAACCGGCTCCACCATCAACAGCGGAGATTGGGGATGGGTGGTTAGAAAGTGGTGAAAGCCTTGCTTTGGCCGTCCCTAGTGTCGTTGTCCCGCGTGAGTTGAACTACATCATCAATCCAGCTCATCCTCTGTTCGAGCAGGTCACTGGCAATGCCGCTGAACTCGACTTCCGGCCAGATGGACGCCTATGATTTAGGTGTCCCCAACTTTTAATACCCGTGCAACCATCCAAAGTGTATAATGCTGCACTTTTGTTCGGCGGCGGCCAAGTAAAACAGAATTCTTTTTATGTACGCTTGAGTACATAAATGATTTTCGCGTTATCGGAATTTTTAAATGTCAAATGAAATTAGTAAGTTAAGAAATATAGCAATTATTGCTCACGTCGACCATGGCAAAACCACACTGGTTGATAAACTCCTGCAACAGTCCGGTACTTTTGGAGAACGTGCTGCAACAACTGAGCGTGTGATGGATTCCAATGATCTGGAAAAAGAACGTGGTATTACCATCCTTGCAAAGAACACTGCCATCAGATGGAATGACTATCGTATCAATATCGTAGACACCCCAGGCCACGCCGATTTTGGTGGCGAGGTTGAACGTGTAATGTCAATGGTAGACAGTGTCCTGTTGCTGGTTGATGCGATGGATGGTCCAATGCCACAGACTCGCTTTGTAACCCAGAAAGCATTTGCTCATGGCCTGAAACCTATTGTGGTGATCAACAAGGTTGACCGTCCGGGTGCTCGCCCTGACTGGGTCGTAGATCAGGTGTTTGACTTGTTTGTGAATCTCGGTGCAACCGATGAGCAGCTGGATTTCCCAATCATTTATGCTTCTGCGTTGATGGGCGTTGCGGGTAACGAGCATACCGATATGGCCGAAGACATGACTCCGCTGTATCAGGCAATCGTTGATCATGTTGAGCCACCAAAGGTTGACCTTGATGGCCCATTCCAGATGCAAATTTCGCAGTTGGATTACAACAACTACGTTGGGGTTATCGGTATCGGCCGCATTAAGCGTGGTATGGTAAAAACAAACCAAAATATCACTATCATCGACAGCGAAGGTAAAACTCGCAACGGTAAAGTCGGCAAGGTCTTTAGCCATCTGGGATTAGAGCGTATTGAGTCTGATAAGGCGGAAGCTGG
This sequence comes from Xenorhabdus sp. BG5, assembly GCF_015163665.1. Lineage (GTDB taxonomy): Bacteria > Pseudomonadota > Gammaproteobacteria > Enterobacterales > Enterobacteriaceae > Xenorhabdus. The sequence continues at coordinate 74,114 of NZ_JADEUG010000007.1, forward strand.
CGATATCATCGCCATTACCGGCTTGGGTGAGCTGAACATTTCCGATACCCTGTGTGACGTCAATGCGGTTGAAGCGTTGCCTGCACTGGCCGTTGATGAGCCTACCGTCAGCATGTACTTCTGTGTCAATACTTCACCGTTCTGTGGTCGTGAAGGTAAATACGTGACTTCTCGCCAGATCCTTGATCGTCTGAAAAAAGAGCTGGTTCATAACGTAGCACTGCGTGTTGAAGAAACTGAAGATCCAGATGCATTCCGTGTATCAGGCCGTGGTGAACTGCATTTGTCTGTTCTGATAGAGAACATGCGCCGTGAAGGTTTCGAGTTAGCGGTTTCCCGTCCAAAAGTTATTTTCCGCGAAATTGATGGCCGTAAGCAGGAACCTTTCGAGCAGGTCACTCTGGATATCGAAGAACAGCATCAAGGCGATGTGATGCAGGCATTGGGTGAGCGTAAAGGGGAAATGCGTGACATGCTGCCAGATGGCAAAGGTCGCGTTCGTCTTGATTACGTCATTCCAAGCCGTGGTCTGATCGGTTTCCGTACTGAATTCATGACCATGACTTCGGGTACGGGTTTGTTGTACGCCACATTCAGCCACTATGATGACATCCGCCCAGGTGAGATTGGCCGCCGCCAAAATGGTGTGCTGATTTCCAACGGACAAGGCAAGGCAGTTGCTTACGCGCTGTATGGTTTGCAGGAGCGTGGTAAATTGTTCCTGGGTCATGGTACTGAAGTGTATGAAGGCCAGATTATTGGTATTCACTCACGTTCAAATGACCTGACCGTTAACTGTCTGACCGGTAAGAAACTGACTAACGTGCGTGCATCAGGTACGGATGAAGCGACAACCCTGTCTCCACATATCAAGAAAACCTTGGAGCAGGCGTTGGAGTTTATTGACGACGACGAATTGGTTGAAGTCACTCCAGTGTCAATTCGCTTGCGTAAGCGTCATTTGACTGAGAACGATCGCCGTCGTGCAAATCGTAGTAAAGAAGTTTAATTTCTGGATTATGCATTGCATATGACAGTTTGAACATCAACAGCTTAGGGCATTTCGGTGCCCTGAGTTCTTTTATGATATCCCCCTTCCAGCCATTTTTTTATCTCATCATTCTTTTTTCTTAACAAAAGTATGATAAAAGTACTCAACAATGAGCGTCAGTCAGGAGGGATTATGCTGTATATTTTCGATCTGGGTAACGTGATTATTGATATTGATTTTAAAAGAGTACTGGCTGTTTGGAGTAATCTGAGCGGGACACCGCTGGCAACATTGACCCCAAAATTTTCGCAGGGCGAGACGCTTGAAAAACATGAGCGTGGACAAATTAGTGACACTGAATTTGCAGAAATGATGTGTGATGAGATGGAGGTCTCACTCAGTTTTGAACAATTTGCGGAAGGCTGGAATACAATCTTTATCGATGTCAGGCAGGAAGTCATTGAGTTAATGAATAAATTGCGTGCTAAAGGGCATCGTGTGGTTGTTCTGTCAAATACAAATCGTCTGCATCTTGATTATTGGTCAGTGCATTATCCTGAGATTGCCGCATCAGCGGATTTCCTTTATTTATCCCAAAATTTAGGCATGCGTAAACCAAATCTTGATATTTTTAACTATGTGCTTGCAGCGGAAGGTGTGACAGCGGAGCAAGCCATATTCTTTGATGATCTTTTAGAAAACGTCGAAGCAGCAAAAAAATCAGGCATCAATGCAATTCATGTGTCTGACAGGCGTGTCATCCCCGATTATTTTAAGTCACATGATTTCTCACTCCCCGCAAAAAATTAACATTGTTAGCTTACTGCAACGGAATAACAGGCAAGAGAAATGATCGCATTAATTCAGCGTGTAACACAGGCAAAGGTTGTTGTTGAAGGTGAGACGATTGGCGAAATTGGACAAGGGTTGCTGGTGTTGCTGGGGGTGGAAAAAGACGATACCCCACAAAAAGCGCAACGTTTATGCGACAAGCTAGTGGGGTATCGGGTATTCAGCGATGAACAAGGAAAAATGAACCTTAACGTTCAGCAGGCTGACGGTAGTTTGTTGGTGGTATCGCAATTTACATTAGCTGCGGATACGCAGAAAGGCTTAAGACCCAGCTTTTCTGGCGGTGCTGAACCACAAAAAGCAGAAGATCTTTATCGCGATTTTGTTGAACAGTGCCGTGCAACTGGTGTAAAAACAGCAACGGGGATATTTGCGGCAGACATGAAAGTCAGCTTGATCAATGACGGTCCGGTGACTTTTTGGTTGCAAGTATGATGTGTTTCAAGAAAGGGGTTGTTTCTATGTACCATCTGAGAGTACCTCAAACAGAACAAGAGCTAGAAACTTATTACCAATTTCGTTGGGAGATGTTGCGTAAACCGCTTCATCAGCCCGTCGGATCAGAGAAAGATGGTTACGATTCGATGGCTCATCACCAAATGGTGGTGGATGAACAGGGTAATCCGCTGGCTGTTGGGCGCTTATATATCAATGCGGACAATGAAGGCGCTATTCGCTTTCTGGCTGTGCATCCTAGTGTGCAGCGAAAAGGCTTGGGTACGCTGATTGCGATGGCATTGGAATCTGTCGCCAGACAGGAAGGGGTGAAACGAATTGTTTGCAGCGCGCGGGAAGATGCGATTGATTTCTTCGACAAGTTGGGGTTTCAAAACCGGGGTTTGATCAATGGTGCCAAGGCGTCGCCGATTAACCATTTCCTCATGATCAAACCGATAATAAGTCTTGATGATATCTTGCACCGTCCTGATTGGTGTGCGGAGTTGCAGCAAGCATGGCATAAGCAAATCCCCTTGAGTGAAAAGATGGGGCTTAGGATCACCCAATATACCGGACAGCGCTTCGTGACGACGATGCCGGAAGCCGGAAACCAGAATCCACATCATACTATTTTCGCAGGTAGCTTATTTTCTCAGGCCACCTTAACGGCATGGGGATTGATTTGGTTGCTGCTACAGGAGCGCCAGTTAGGGGGAGATATCATTTTGGTGGATGCCAATATTCGTTATCGCCAACCGATTACAGGGCGCCCCTGTGCAACTGCGGATTTCAATAATATGAGCGGAGACCTTGCCCGTCTTGCCCGCGGCAATAAGGCGCGTGTAACGATAGCAGTGCAGGTTAGCGGTGAACATGGCGTCGGTAGCGTGTTCACCGGCACTTATATCGTCCTGCCTCCCGAACGTCGTACTAAAGCTTGATTTTTGCGCAGGTTTGGCTCTCCGTAGCAGGATTATCTACGGAAGAGGGTGCTGTTGGGGTACAGCGGCTCGTTGAGATCAAACCTTGCTCAATAGATTGTGACTCTTTGTCCGATGATTTATCTTCAGCAACCAATGTCCCGTTTATTGTTCCCTTCACATCGTCAGCGGAGAGATCTCCCGTGATAGCGAGTGAGAAATTTCCTTCTCCCTGAATCTTAAGCGGTCTCCAACCCCATTGTGGCAAGATGTTCAAATCCGCATTCATGCCTTTGAAACTCAGGTTAAAAGGAGTCTGGGAAGTTTTCTGTTCAGCCGAACCAGTCATTTGCAGCAGCCCTTCACGGGTAAAACCATTTAATTTATCAATGATGACTTTGCCGTCTGTGGCGTGCAGTTGCAGATAAGGACGGGTTATTTCGATTTTGTTAAATGTTCCCGCAGCCGCTTGCAGCGATGCCTGACCATTCCACAATCCCCACTTGCCATTTTTCAAGATATCCATGTTGTCAATATGGGCTGCAAGCGTGGTGAGCTGGAATGGGAAATTGGGATTGGTATCAATCAGCAGCGTATTATTGATAGTAATATCATTAAGTTTTACACCTGAAATCCATTCCGGCGCAGGCTGTTTGAAATAATCGAGCCATGTTGGTGGCAGAGCATAAAGCAGCCCAGTGACAGAACTCTCATTGAGGGTAAGGAGTCGGTTTTTGCGATCCCATTGAGACTGGATATTGAACAACCCTTTTTGATAGTGGGTTGTCAGGTTTGCGATGGTAAAGGTATCACCAGAAAAACGGAATTTTCCAAGTGTGTCGCTGAACTGTGCATTATCTAACGTCATGTTCATCGCATTAAAATCAATCAACCCATCTTCGGCGTTCCAACTGCCGTTGACTAAGCCTAAGTTTTTGATGGTGCTATCCAGATAATCAACAGACCAATTTTGTCCTTGCAGTTTGGCATTAGTGATATTGAGATCTTTGACATACATAGCTGGCAGATGACTGATTTTTTCTTTCAAATCGTCCAGTGTCATCGGTGTTTGCCAGCGAATGTCACTGAGCAGGATATTGTTCCAGCGCCAACTGCCGTCCGGCAATTGCTGACCATCGCCAGAAATGGCGCCTCGCAGAAATGTTGCACCAAAAGAGTCGATAGCCAGGGCTTTATTCTGGTAACTGCCTTGCACAACGGCATTTTCAACAGATATGTCATTTAAGCGGATCGTACTGGCACTGAATTGATATTTTCCATTACCAAATGGGTTACCCACAGTAGGCATCCAAGGTGTAATTCCGCCTGTGATATTCTCCCCCTGGATACGCGTGTTGGGACTCTCTAGCTGAATATTCATCTGGTTCAGTTGCAGGATATCCGCTTGTAAAAGAGGGGGAAGTTGATTTCCAAACAGTAGCAATGTCCCTTGTTGCAATGTCAGACGATGGAGATTTTGGGGGGACAGTAAATGCTGCCATTTGAAATCGAGATTAATGGTATTGGCATTGAGTGAGAAAGGGCTTTGTTTGTCACTAATGCCAATGTGGTTAAGTGATAGGGTAGCAGGTTGCTGCCAGCTATGGCTGATGTTTTCAATATTGACTTGATAATGTCCTTGTTTGCTGAGCCATTGGCTTAACTGTTTGGCTCCCCAATGTGTCTGGGCAACAACATAGATAACTATGATTGCCAAAATTAGCACTAATAGAAGAGTGACAAAAAATTTCCCTAACCACCTCATATTTCACCTCAACAGTGTGACCTTCCAATAGAAGCCCTTTTATGCCGTAAAATAGAGCAGCACTCAATAGATGTTTAAGGCAAAAAAAGAAAACTCCCGCGGGTAAGGCGGGAGAAAAGTATCATACAAAAAACGGCTAACTATTTTTCTTGGGGAAAGATTAGGTTAAGCAGAATGGCCGTTAACCCACCAGCAGCAATGCCTGAAGAGAGTAAGTTTTTCACCCAATCAGGGGCAAACTGTAAAATCAGCGGTTGTTGAGAAACACCTAACCCCACGGCCAGGGACAGTGCGATGATCATAATAGCACGGCGATTCAGGGGTTCACGGGAAACTATCCTGACACCCGACGCGGCGATAGTGCCAAACATCACAATCGTCGCCCCTCCCAGAACAGGCTCAGGAATATGCTGTACAAAACCAGCCACGGCGGGAAACAGTCCCAATAGGATCAGCATTGCAGCAATCATGTAACCGACATGGCGGCTGGCAACACCCGTTAGTTGGATCACGCCATTGTTCTGGCCAAAACAGGAATTTGGAAACGTATTGAACACGGCTGAAACCATAGAATTAAGACCATTTGCCAGCACACCGCCCTTGATACGTTTCATGTAGAGTGGGCCGCTGACAGGCTGTTCGGAGACATCGGAGGTTGCTGTGATATCACCAATCGTTTCCAGTGACGTCACCATAAAAATCAGAATCAGTGGGATCAACAGATTCCAGTCAAAAGACAAGCCATAATAGAGTGGAGAAGGAACCGTGATAATTGGTGCATCTTCTTTTGGTGTTGAAACGGGTAACATATCCATGTACCAGGCCAGCAGATAACCCACTGTCATGGCGATGACCAGAGATGCGACACGCAAGTAAGGGTTATTTTGGCGATTCAGCAATACGATAACCGCAAGAACAGTTCCAGCGAGCAGCAGATTTTCAGGTGCGCCAAATGTGCCGTTTTGAATCGCAGAATAACCACCCCCAATCGAAGTTAATCCCACTTGAATTAACGATAAGCCAATAATCATCACCACGATACCGGATACCAGAGGTGTAATGATCCGTCTTGCCAAATGTAATACTCGTGAGAGCAGCACTTCCGTCATTGAGGCGAGCATCAGTGTACCGAACAAAGCTGCCATCATAGTTGGAATATCCGCACCGCCATTTTTCAACGCCAGGCCGCCCATAATCAGTGGGGCAACGAAATTAAAGCTGGTGCCCTGAATTGAAAGCAACCCAGAGCCAATGGGTCCCCAAGAGCGAATTTGAATAAGTGATGCCAAGCCTGAGGCAAACAGGGACATACTGATAATGCGTTGGGTATCCTGCTCTGGCAGCCCCAGAGCCTGGCAAATCAACATGGCTGGCGTAATAACAGCCACAAACATGGCCAGTAAATGTTGGCATGCAGCAAATAAGGCGTGTGGAAGCGGTGGCTTATCTTCCAGACGATAGATCAATTCGTTGTTTGATTTATTGGGAACTTCTGATGAATTGGATTCACGGGGTAAATTGACCATGTTGTGAAATTCCAGATAGACAAAAAGCGCATTTTAATGATTCTCATCACTAAAGCAATCGTTTGCGTTAAATTTTCATCATGAATTACGGCTTAATCCCGTCACATTTTTAAATGTTTTAACTTGTGTTTATGAGTAATTTTATTTCTAATCCAACCCTTACCTGCTCTTGGCGTTTTTATAGGATGATTATAACGTCACATTAAATTCACATAATATTAACAATGGATGAGGTACATCGATGTATCATCTGGATATTTATGGCACGCTCGTTGCTGCCACACTGGTTTTGCTACTAGGAAGAAAACTCGTACAATCAGTCCCATTCCTTGAGAAATATACGATCCCTGAGCCAGTCGCAGGTGGCTTATTGGTTGCGTTAGTTCTGCTGGCAGTTAAACAATCTATAGGTTGGGAAGTCAGTTTTGATTTATCTCTCCAAGAGCCTCTCATGTTGATGTTCTTTGCCACAATCGGCTTGAACGCTAACCTTGCCAGCCTGAAAGCAGGCGGAAAATCTTTGGTCATTTTTGTCTGCGTGGTTGTTGGCCTGTTATTTGTACAAAACACCGTTGGCATCGCCTTGGCGAAAATGCTTGGCCTTGATCCATTAATGGGATTGCTGGCAGGCTCCATTACACTATCTGGCGGGCATGGAACAGGTGGCGCTTGGGGTAAGTTATTCACTGAGCGCTATGGTTTTGAAAATGCGACGGAAGTGGCAATGGCATGTGCAACATTCGGCCTGGTTTTAGGTGGCCTGATTGGTGGTCCGGTTGCCCGTATGTTGGTGAAAAATACCAAAACGCCAGGGTTGGGGGCTGAGGATACCGAGCTGCCGACGGCATTTGAGAAACCTTATACGGGTCGGCTTATTACACCATTAGTGATGGTGGAAACTATTGCTATGGTTTCCATTTGCTTATTGGCAGGTAAGTTTATTGAGAAACTGCTACAAGGCACGGCCTTTGAATTGCCGACATTCGTGTGTGTTCTGTTTGTTGGTGTTATTCTTAGTAACGGCTTATCGTTGCTTGGTTTTTATCGGGTATTTGACCGAGCGGTGTCGGTCTTGGGTAACGTCAGTTTATCGTTGTTTCTGGCAATGGCTTTGATGAGCCTGAAACTGTGGCAACTGGCTTCCCTTGCGCTGCCAATGTTGGTCATTCTTGCCGTGCAGACTTTGGTTATGGCGTTGTATGCTGTTTTCGTTACTTACCGGATCATGGGCAAGAATTTCGATGCGGCAGTATTGTCAGCCGGCCACTGTGGTTTTGGCTTAGGTGCAACACCAACAGCCATAGCGAATATGCAAGCGATCACTGACCGCTTTGGGCCATCACATGTGGCATTCTTACTCGTACCTATGGTGGGGGCATTCTTTATTGATATCGTTAATGCTGCCGTCATCAAATTGTATCTGTTATTACCGATGTTCCCATCTATAGCAGGTTAAATTAATACATTTTTGTCTCGCCTGATATCTTGGCGAATATGCCGCTGAAATACTCAGCGGCTGGAACTTAAGCATGGCTATATTGGGAACTATCCGGCAACCAGCGCTCAATCAGCGCTTTGGCGTGTTCAGGATAGTTCAGCTGGATATAGTGGGCAATACGCTGAACTTCAGGCAGCATACTTTGGTCTCGCAATAAATCCGCGATCCTGAATTCTGCATTACCTGTTTGGCGTGTCCCCAGCAGTTCACCTGGCCCGCGGATCTCTAGATCTTTCTGAGCAATCACAAAACCATCATTACTGTTCCGTAAAACTTGCAGGCGAATTTTGGCTGTATTGGTCAGTGGGGTTTTATAAAGCAGGACACAATGAGAAGCAATGGCCCCTCGCCCGACGCGCCCTCGAAGTTGGTGCAACTGGGCCAACCCTAGTCGTTCGGGATTATCGATGATCATCAGGCTGGCATTGGGTACATCCACTCCGACTTCAATGACCGTAGTGGCAACCAGCAATTGTATTTCACCTTGCTTGAACGCCGCCATAACAGATTGTTTTTCTGCTAGTTTCATTCGCCCATGCACTAAGCCAATTTTTAATTCAGGCAATGCCAGTGTCAATTCTTCACTGGTTGCCTGTGCGGCTTGCGCTTCCAGTACCTCAGAATCTTCGATCAGAGTACATACCCAGTAAGCCTGACGACCTTCATCCAGACAGGCGCTTTTGATACGTTGAATAATGTCGTTCCGGCGAGTATCTGGGATGGCAACCGTTGTGACAGGCGTTCGACCTGGTGGCAATTCGTCAATAACGGAGGTATCCAGATCGGCATATGCGGTCATTGCCAATGTGCGTGGAATAGGGGTTGCTGTCATGATCAATTGATGGGGATGGAAGCCTTGTTCTCGCCCTTTTGCCCATAATGCCAGACGTTGATGAACACCGAATCGATGTTGCTCATCAATGATAACCAGTGCCAATCCGGCAAATTTTACCTGCTCCTGAAACATGGCATGAGTACCGACAACCATTCTGACTTGTCCGCTTGCTATCGCCTCTTGTTGCGCCTGACGCGCCTTGCCTTTCTGTTTGCCAGACAACCAACCAACCTGAATATCGAGCGGTTCAAGCCATTGGCGGAAGGTATTGGCATGTTGCTCTGCCAAAAGTTCAGTTGGTGCCATCAGAGCCACTTGCTTGTCGTGAACAAGGGCTCGAACGGCTGCTAGTGCTGCCACTAATGTTTTCCCCGAACCGACATCCCCCTGTATCAGACGCATCATGGGGACATCTTTTGCCAAATCATGTTCTATTTCTGCCACGACACGGGCTTGTGCGCCTGTGGGTGAGAATGGTAACTGGCTCAGAAGCTTCTGTTTCAGGGAATCATTTGCCGTTAGGGGGTATGCATGAAAGCGCTGGGTTCCAGCCCTGACTGCCAGCATACTTAAATGATGCGCCAGCAACTCTTCCAGAATCAACCTTCGTTGGGCTGGATGTCGGCCATTCTCCAGATCGGTCAGAGAAGTATTCGGTGGGGGATGGTGCAATGTACGCAGTGCATCGGGCAGGCTGATGATCTTCTGGCTGAATTCTTTCGGCAGCAATTCATTGATGGCGCAGGTAGCCAATATTTCCAATGCCTGATCGATTAACTTGCGCAGCGTTGTCTGGTGAACACCCTCGGTCGTGGGATAGATGGGGGTTAATGTCTCTTGCAGTTGGATGCGGTTGGCATGTTGCTGGATTTTATATTCAGGATGGATAATCTCTGGCCCTTGATTCCCGCGACGAATTTCGCCATAAGCAACAATGTGCTTTCCTGCGGCCAGACTATTTTTCATGGTGGCAGTAAAATTGAAGAAACGCAGGGTCAATATGCCTGTGCCATCACTGATTTGGCAGGTCATGATGCGCCGACGTCCAAAAGCTACATTGGTGCGTAATATTTCACCTGTTACCGTAGCATGAATGCCGGGCAGTAACTCATTAATGGCATACAGGCGGGTTTGATCTTCATAGCGGAGAGGGAAGTGCAAAAGCAAATCCTGTAGATTGACCAACCCTAACTTAGTGAGTTTAGTGACCTGATTGGCTCCAACGCCACGTAACGTGGTTAAGGGGATAGTATCAAGTAGTTGGCCTTTCATACGATTTCTCCGTCAGTGTGATTTATTTCCTTGCTGATGGTACAGTTATTTTTTGCATAGCTGACCACCATGATTCACTTGCTATGATTTGACCTTGTTTATCTATCAGGGGTTGTTCCAGGCCCTTACGGCGAGAAACGGTAGCCAACACGGGATATCCTCCTTCGAACAGTAACCTTTGCTGCTCTTCTTCTGGCAGAATGTTTTTTTCCCGTTGGTACATGCCTGCCAATTGGCGCTGCCGTTGCGCTTCATACAGAATCAAGGCGGACGCGACAGAGACATTCAGTGACTGCACCATACCTGCCATCGGAATAATGATATCCTGATCTGCCAAAGCGATGGCTTGTTTCGAAATACCTTTTTTCTCCTGCCCCATAATGATGCAGGTAGGTTTAGTGTAATCAATTTGACGGAAATCGACGGCCTTATCAGAAAGATGAGTTGCCAGTACTTGCATTCCATCAGATTTAAATTGGTGAATAGCCTGTTCAATTGTGGAATGCGTTTTCACTTGAACCCAGCTATTGCTGCCCGCTGCCGAAGAGAGTTGGGTTCTTAGTTGCTCAGTAGGCCAGATAGCATGGATTTGGTGAATACCCACAGCATCCGCTGTACGAATAACGGCGGATACGTTATGGGGCTTGTGGACTTCTTCTAAACAGATTGTCAGGTCAGGTTGACGCATTGCCATCATCTGGCAAATACGTGCGTAACGTTTAGGATTCATAACCTCTAGTTTCGGTTACGGCTGACTCGCATCACGTCTGGCATGATACGTATCTTACGCATGATATTCGCCAGCTGGATACGGTCTTTGGTCGTCAGCCTGATGAAAGCACAATAGACACGGCCATCTTTTTCCTCTGTATTCATGCTTTGAATATTGGAGTTTACATCGTTAATGGCAGCAGTCAGATTTGCCAATGCCCCCTGATGGTTAAACATATCGACTTTAATTTCAGCAATAAAATCGCTATTGATATCTTTATCCCACTCAACAGGCATGAATTTTTCCGGTTCTTTCTGATATCCACGGATATTGCGACAAGATTCGTGGTGGATTACCAAACCTTTTCCGGGGCTGATATGGGCAATAATCGGGTCGTCTGGAATTGGGCGACAACATTTAGCAAAAGTAATCAAAATACCATCAGCGCCCTTGATAGGCAGCTTACGGGAAGGATTGCTGTTGTTGTTCGGTACTTTCTCCGGTGAGCCCAATAATAAGTTGCGGGCGACAACCACACTCATGGCATTCCCCAAGCCGATTTCCGCCAATAAATCATCCAAAGCAGCAAGCTTCATTCTTGCCAGCTCTTTGTTGATATTTTCTTGTGGAATATCGACAATTTTCGTGCCGTTACCGAGTGCATGATTAAGTAAACGGCGCCCCAAACTAATGGAATCATCCCGTTTCAGGTTTTTCAGTAGCTGGCGAATTTTGGCGCGCGCTTTAGAACTAACGACAAAGTTCAGCCATGCAGCATTAGGGCGAGCTCCTGGCGCAGTAATAATTTCGACCGTTTGCCCACTACTAAGCGTTTGTGAAAGGGGATAAGGCAGCCGATCAACACGTGCACCAACACAAGCATGGCCGATATCGGTATGGACGGCATAGGCAAAATCGACAGGGGTTGCGCCAGCCGGTAACTCAACAATGCGTCCTTTGGGGGTAAAAACGTAAATCTCATCAGGAAATAAATCAGATTTAACGCTTTCAATAAATTCAAAAGAGCTGCCGGCACTTTGCTGGAGTTCCAGCAAGCTTTGCATCCAGCGCTGGGCACGAACCTGCGCAGTCGTACCGGATTCCCCTTGCTCTTTATAGGCCCAGTGTGCGGCAACCCCCATTTCCGCCATTTGATCCATATCTTCGGTGCGGATCTGAACTTCGACGGGTACCCCATGCGGGCCTATCAGGGAGGTATGGAGGGATTGGTAACCGTTGGCTTTGGGGATGGCAATATAATCTTTCACTCTGCCAGGGCGTGGCTTATACAAACTGTGCATTTGCCCCAATACGCGGTAGCAGGTATCAAGATTATTGACGATGACACGAAAAGCGTAAATATCCATGATGGAATGGAACCGCTGCTCTTTCAGACGCATCTTACGATAGATAGAGTAGAGATGTTTTTCGCGGCCACTGACTGTGCATTTGATACCGGCATCCGTTAACCTGCCTTCAATCTCCGACAGAATTTTCTGGATCATCTCTTTGCGATTACCGCGAGCGGCTTTCACAACTTCTTTAATTACGCGATAACGGTTTGGATACAGGGCCTCAAACCCAAGTTCTTCCAGCTCGGTTTTTAGGTGATGAATACCCAGACGATGAGCCAGTGGACTATAAATTTCCAGTGTTTCCCTGGCAATGCGCCGCCGTTTATCGGGGCGCAGGGAGCCAAGGGTTCGCATATTGTGCGTACGGTCTGCCAGTTTGATCAAAATGACGCGGATATCCTGTACCATCGCCATGATCATTTTGCGGAAGTTTTCAGCCTGTGCTTCCTTTTTGTCACGGAAGTTCAGTTTATCCAGCTTGGATACACCTTCCACCAATCCGGCAACGGCTGTGCCAAATAACTGTTCTATATCCTGAAATGTTGCAGGAGTATCTTCAATGACATCGTGCAAAAGTGCCGCCATCAGTGTTTCATGGTCAAGGCGCATTTCAGCCAGAATACAGGAAACGGCGACGGGGTGAGTGATGTATGGCTCACCGCTGGAACGGGTTTGCCCTTCGTGAGCATCCCGCGCAACCACATAGGCCTGTTTAAGCAGATCAATTTGATCTCCAGGCAAATATTTCAGAACCAGCTGATTCAGGCTTTCAAACAGGTACAAGGCAGACCTACCGTAAAATTAACGACGACCTTCAGCGATGGCAGAAACGGCTTTGATTTCTGCGGCTTCTTGTTCTTGCTGTTCCTGGCGCTCACGAACATCGAGAATTTTGTTGTTAATGAGGCCTTGCTCGATTTCACGCAGGGCGATAACAGTCATCTTATCGTTTTCTTCTGGAACAAGGGGATCTTTGCCACCTACTTGCAATTGGCGTGCTCGGCGAGCAGCGACCAACACCAGGTCAAAACGGTTACCAATTTTTTCTACTGCGTCTTGAACAGTTACGCGTGCCATATGTGTGCTACTCCACAGATAAATAAATGACTGGGCATAATACTGAAATTGGGTTCAGTCTGCCAATAATTTGCTGATTAAGGCATCATGCCGCTGGGTCTGACGATCTAATCGTAGACGCTCTGAACGAATAATAGATTGTAAATCGGCCAATGCCGTATTGAAATCGTCATTGATGATGACGTAATCATATTCGTTGTAATGTTCCATTTCCGCGACAGCTTGAGCCATTCGTTTAGCAATGATTTCTTCGCTGTCCTGACCGCGCCCACGCAGGCGTCGGAGCAACTCTTCCTTAGACGGTGGAAGAATGAAAATGCTGCGAGCTGTTGGCATTTTCTGGCGGATTTGCTGTGCACCTTGCCAGTCAATATCAAGAAAAACATCAACGCCACTGGCGAGTGTATCTTCGATGACTTTTCGGGATGTGCCGTAATAATTACCAAAAACACAGGCATATTCCAAAAATTCATCATGGTTGATCATATTTTGAAATTCATCCACCGTGACGAAAAAATAGTGTTCACCATGATTTTCGCCTGGGCGAGCTTGCCGTGTTGTATGCGAAACAGAAACCTGGGTGTCATACAAGGGCTGGGTTTTTAATAAAGCCTGAATAAGGCTTGATTTGCCTGCTCCACTCGGCGCAGAAACAATATATAACGTTCCTTGGTTCATGATGATTTCTTGACTGATTGGATATAAATAAATGCAAGCGTAGGAATATAAGATCCCACATAGTATACACGGATACGTTAATCCATGCAGCGCTACAATACATGCCAACAGGTATTTCACCAAAATATTTTCTTAACGAACGGGCATTAATGAGATTTTTTGCGAGACATTTTCAGCAAAAATAGTCGGTTGCAGAAATTACACATTTATTTTTCGAAACTTCTCGCAAACTTCTTTTTTGCCACTTGGTAAAAATTCTCCAGCTTTTTATTCTCTGCCCGTGTCTTGGCAATCAATTTTTAGGAAGCCGTTTTAAGGAAACCAAGGAGCAGGGATGCTTAATTTTCTCATCAGTTTTTTAATGACAATATGGATATTGCTATCAGGTATGCCAATGGCATTTGCAAACAGGGTTCAGTGTCCTGACTGGCCACAAGAAAAATTTCAGCATGAAATTAGGCGCCTGACACAGCAGGTGGCTAAGTGGGATCATCTATATCGTCAGCAGGGAATGAGTGAAATAGATGATGAAATTTACGATCAATTATTGGAAACCTTGAGAATTTGGCAAAGTTGTTTAAATCACGGGGCAGACAGCGCTTTACTCTCTGTTAGCTCTGTTGTCGACACTTCCGTGATTCCTGTGCTCTCATCTGAACAGTTAGGGAAACAGCTTCATCCTGTCCAGCATACAGGCTTGCATAAGTTGAAAGGAATACAGGAAATTAGCCCATGGTTACAGGGGCGAACAGGGGTGTGGCTGCAACCTAAAATCGATGGTGTTGCGGTTACTTTGGTGTATGAAAAAGGTCAATTAGTGCAGTTAATCAGCCGTGGTGATGGTATTGAAGGAATAGACTGGATGGATAAAAGTGCGTTTATTCCCAGTATTCCTAAGCGGATTAAAAATGCCCCTGAACATTTGGTATTACAAGGTGAGCTTTTCTGGCAGCAGGAACAGCATCGTCAGTTTGTTGCGGGGAGTCAGGGGGCGCGCAGTAAAGTTGCGGGCTTAATGATACGTAAAACCCCAGCACCGGAGCTGAAACAAGTGGGTGTTTTTATTTGGGGCTGGCCGGATGGGCCAAATGAAATGGCGGTAAAACTGGAAAATTTGGCAGTAATGGGTTTCCCCGTCACGCAGCAATATAGCCATCCCATTGCCACAGCAGAAGAGGCCGAAAAAAGATGGAAAGATTATTTTGTCCGGCCTCTCCCTTTTGCTACGGATGGTGTTGTGTTACGCCAAGAGATTGAGCCAGCAGGCCGACAATGGCGGGCCGGATCAAACAGTTGGGCGATTGCATGGAAATATCCACTGCGGCAGCAAATGACAACTGTAAAAGATGTTAATTTCACAATAGGCCGGACAGGGAGAATTTCCGTTGTATTAGAACTGGAAAAAGTAAAACTGGATGATAGACAGGTAACTCGAGTCAACATCGGTTCGATCAAACGTTGGACGCAGTGGAATGTCTATCCTGGCGATAAAATTACGGTGGCGCTGGCGGGGCATGGTATACCTAAACTCGATAAGGTGGTGTGGCGTATGACGGAACGCCCTGATATTCAGCCACCTAATGAGCAGGATTATCATTTCTTGAGTTGCCTGACATTCGAACATCAAAATGAAACTAATGATGATCATTATTGCCAGCAACAGTTTATCGCTCGCCTGACATGGCTTGGGGAAAAATTGAAAATGAAAGGCATTGGACAAGGAACGTGGTCAGCGTTGGTAAAACATGGGCTGGTGGCAAATTTAACGGCTTGGCTGAATTTGGATAAGGAACAGCTTGGGGCAGTGACCAATATTGGAACTAAGCGTGCAGAATTGATCTTCTCCCAATTTCAACAGGCAAAGTTACAGCCACTTTCACTATGGTACGAAGCCATTGGCCTGCCTTATGCCAGGCACTTTACGGATGAACAAGCAGATAAACTGGGATGGCAGTGGGAAACGATATTATCCGACGCAAAGGCGAAACACGCATTAACAGTGAAAAAAAGAGAAAAAATCTTGGCCTTTTTACAACATCCTGAGGTTAAGGCGGTAATTCATATTTTGTCTTTACGGGATATTGAGAATAAACAAGAGATATTAAGTGAATAGGGGCAGAAGGTTGCCCCAGCGATTCAATATGGTATCAGTGGTCTGTGCCGTCGTAATTGAAGATAGGTAATCCAAGACGATAACGAATGGCAATCAATCGTGCAGCGAGTCCCGCAACAAGCGTAATCAATATAACGCTGTTCGGGGGTAATGGCGTATGCAGTAAGGCAATATAGAGCCAGGCGGCGGCAAAAGAGACACCGGCATAAATCTCTTTTTGGAATACCAAGGGGATGGTATTACAAAACATATCGCGCAATACGCCACCAAAAACGCCAGTGATGACGGCGGCAATGGCGGCAATAATCGGGCTGTAATGCATATCCAACGCGATTTGTGCACCTATGATGGAGAAGACGATTAAGCCAATGGCATCAAGAATAAGAAACAGACGGCGTAGATGTTTCATCATGGGAGCAACCCAGATAGTGAGCACAGCAGCACAGGCAACGGTCACTATATATTCTGGATTTTTTACCCAGCCAAGGGGATAGTGCCCCAAAATAATATCACGGACAGTGCCACCACCGATGGCTGTCACGGAAGCAATAATGATAACGCCGAATACATCCATTTTTCGACGACCTGCGGCTAAGGCGCCTGTCATGGCTTCAGCCGTAATACCAATGATATAAAGGACACTGAGTAACATAAGTTTAATTACATTAAATATAACGTAGAAGTAAAGAGTACTGTTGGAATAATAACGTCTCGACTGAAATTTTTTAGCCGAATTTGAATAAAATTAGTTTTTATTATCCGAAACCTCGCAAAATAGGGCAGTAAAATGGTTTTTAAGGAACGTCAGATTACATTCGATAGTCGTAGCCATCAGATAACTAATATAAATGTTTGGACGCCAGACAGCCAATGGTTGGTATACGATGTTCGTCCCGATGGTGCCTCTTTTACCGGTTTAACGATAGAAAAAATTCATGTTAATCATGGACAAACTGAAATTATTTATCAGGCAAAGGATGGCGCTCATGTCGGCGTGGTGACTGTGAGTCCGCAAGAGCCCGTTCGTTATGCCTTTATTCATGGCCCAGAAAAACCAGATGCACAGTGGCAATATGATTTTCATCATCGCCGTGGTGTCATGGTTTCCGATATACAGCCAAATGTGGCAATCAACATTGATGCCATGGATATCACTCCACCTTATACCGCTGGTGCTTTGCGCGGTGGAACACATGTCCACGTTTTCAGCCCCGATGGCAGTCGTCTGAGTTTTACCTACAATGATCATGTGATGCACGAGTTAGATCCTGCGTTTGATTTACGGAATGTGGCGGTGGCTATCCCGTTGCGAGCGGTCATGCCAGCCAAAAAACATCCAAGGGAATATGGTGGTAGCTATTTTTCGGTTGTGGTTAGCGAGACTACGGCCAGCCCGCGTTCCGGCAGTGATGACATCAATCGAGCTTATGAAGAAGGATGGATTGGGCAGCGAGGATATCGCAAAGATAATGGTCAATGGCAACGTTGGGCACTGGCTTTTATTGGGGATACATACGCCACCAATGGCGAAAAAATACCGGAAATTTATCTCGTTGATCTGCCAGAAAACAACGATGAATATGCCATTGCGGGCGGCCAACCTTTGGCTGGTACAGAAACAACATTACCGACACCGCCTGCGGGAGTGAAACAGAAACGCCTGACTTTTACGCACGATAATCGCTGGCCGGGAGTGGTGAATGTTCCACGTCATTGGTTAAGAACATCGCCAGATGGCAGTAAAATCTGTTTTCTGATGAAAGATGAAAAAGGGATTGTCCAGCTATGGTATATCTCACCAAATGGTGGTGAGCCAATGCAGATAACTTACAGCAAGAACAGTATACAATCCGCATTTAGCTGGGATAGTCGTGGGCGGTTTATTGCCTGTGTTTGTGATAATAGTGTTGTACTCTGTGATAGCCAGACTGGAAAAATTCAGCGTTTAACGGAGCGCACTGATGATGCACCTTCGGCTGATGCAATAGTGATATCACCGGATGATCGCTATGTTGCTTTTATGCGTGATATTGACGGTTACCGACAACTATTTGTGGTGGAAACAGAGATTATCTGAAAACAAATAGAGCAAAATGGGCATTGCCGATTAATGGTGATGCCCGATAACACGCTAATATCGCCTATAGTTCTTATTCTAAGTATCGTGGTCTATATCTGGTGTAGGCAGTATGACGATTGGCTTTTTATCGAGCTGCTCTATGCGATGTTTGGGGGATTGCTCTGCACTATCTTGATCGGAACGAGCATAATCGTAGGGAAGCAGAAGCGTGTCTAAGAAGGCAGAAAACGGCAGGTCGATTGCAAGCAACGGTTTCATAAGCCATCCCGTTTTGTCATCTTGCAACATGCCAATATTGGCTTTTGCTCCAGAATAATAACCTTGATAGGGACCGCTGTGGGTCATGAGGCTGGAACAGCCAGTAAGTAGTAACCATCCTAATGTGGTACATAGTAATAGAAGCACTTTACAATTTTTCATCGTTTCCATGATCTCAATGAGTTAATTTGCCAATGTCCAGATACTTTATTCGCTATTAACGCCACTTTTCCAAAGCACGGCAGGTATTTTAAAGCTGTTTACCCTTTAATGCTGTTTATATTTTAATACTATTTACTATAGTCAGGTAATATTCAGTTTGCTATAGCTTTTATCGTTAAAAAGCACTCAATATGTGGTTTAAAACACATAACTTACAGTTAATTCCTGCCAATATTTAATTGGTGGTAAGCCATCATTTATGGGTGACAAGGGAAAATGATCAATTTTCCGAACGATTAACCTTTGGTAAAGGAAGCAGGTTATGAGTGATATTGCATTGACAATGAGCTTGCTGGCGCTATCTGCTGTATTGGGGTTATGGATAGGTAACTGGCGAATACGGGGTATTGGTCTTGGAATTGGTGGGGTTTTGTTTGGTGGGATTATAGTTGGTCATTTTGCCCAGATGTATTCTCTGTCTCTCAGTCATGACATGCTGCATTTTATTCAGGAATTTGGCTTAATTCTTTTTGTTTATACTATTGGTATTCAAGTTGGGCCGGGCTTTTTTTCTTCCCTGCGGGTTTCTGGCCTTAAATTAAATGGTTTTGCTGTCCTGATTGTTATTATTGGTGGATTAGTTGCTGCAATTATTCACAAATTGTTTGATGTTCCTTTACCCATTATTTTAGGTATTTTTTCCGGTGCAGTGACAAATACGCCTTCTTTAGGGGCAGGGCAGCAAATTCTGGCAGATTTAGGATCTGATCTTTCACTGGTTAGCCAAATGGGTATGGGATATGCGATGGCTTATCCTATGGGAATTTGCGGTATTTTGCTGGTTATGTGGTTGGTTCGCCTTTTTTTCAGAATCAGAATTGAACAGGAGGCTAATTCGTTTGATAACCAAAACAATCAGGGGCGAGAACTGCTCCAGACAATGAATATCGCTGTACGTAATCCAAATTTGAATGGATTAATGATACAGGACATTCCGTTGCTTAATAATAATGATGCAGTGGTATGCTCCCGCCTAAAACGGCAGGATTTGTTGATGGTTCCCCAGCCAACTACCGTGATTCAGAGTGAGGATCTGCTGTATCTGGTGGGGCAGCGGGAAGCGTTGAATCAAGTCAGGCTGGTCATTGGGGAAGAGGTTGCTGTTTCCTTGTTTACTGCCAGTGATATTTTTCAATCCGTCAGGGTTGTGGTGACGAATGATGAAGTATTGAGCCAGAGGCTTGGGGCGCTCAATTTAAAACAGAAATATGATGTTGTTGTCACACGCCTTAATCGTGCAGGAATTGAACTGGTTGCCAGTAATAATGCCAGTTTACAGTTCGGCGATATCCTGAACATTGTCGGTCGTTCTGAAGCTGTAGAAGCTGTCACAAAGCTTTTGGGTAACTCACAGCAAAAACTCCAGCAAGTTCAGATGTTGCCTGTATTTATTGGAATAGGGTTAGGGGTTTTATTAGGCTCGATTCCTCTGTTTATTCCTGGTTTTCCAGCTGCGTTACGTTTGGGATTAGCGGGAGGGCCTTTGGTTATTGCGTTAATTTTGGGACGGATTGGCACGATCGGTAAACTTTATTGGTTTATGCCTCCCAGTGCGAACCTTGCATTACGCGAACTGGGGATTGTTATGTTTCTGGCGGTGGTCGGGTTGAAATCTGGCGGTAATTTTATTAATACTCTGGTGCATGGCGAAGGGCTGGCATGGATTGGTTATGGAGCATTGATCACAATAGTCCCCCTGTTAGTTGTAAGCCTGCTGGCACGTGTTGTTATAAAAATGAATTATCTCAGCTTATGCGGGGTGCTGGCAGGTGCCATGACAGATCCTCCAGCCCTGGCTTTTGCGAATGGAATTCATAGTACCAGCGGGGCTGCGGCGTTGTCATATGCGACAGTTTATCCATTGGCAATGTTTTTAAGGATTATGTCTCCCCAAATTTTGGCCGTTATTTTCTGGGCCTTATGATTTAGTTCATTAAGTATATTTGTTTGATTCATTAAATGTGCTTTAGATCACAGAATGCTACCCAATTGTCTTAATTTGGCTTCAATTTGAGATAGTAGAGGCAGTTTAAAGTAAAAAATCCCTGCTTATTCAATTCATTAGAATAATATTTTCATGGTTAAATATACGCAGTTCAGGGAAGGTATAAAAACAGGGAGTGTTTTCCTTTCCTATTGTGTGTGAAGAATTCTTTTGGGATTCTAATAACTACTGTCCTGTTCGCAGGTAAAAGTCCTCGTTATCATCTTGCTCCCTCCCCCTAAAATGAGGGAGCTTTTTTTTATTTTATTGCTAAGGGCAGATTGTGATGCAAGATCAGTGTCCTGCTTCTTGATGTGCTATCTCAATCTCTTCAGACAGAATACGAATACCTTCTTCGATCTTCTCAATATCAGGAACATAGTTCATTCGCATACATTGATGGGCATGTGGCCAATCGTGTTCCAGTCCCGGAAAGAAGAAATGTCCCGGCACCATTAGTACTTTGCGTTTCTTCAACCGCTGATAAAGCTCTTCTGTCGTGATGGGCAAGTCTTTGAACCAGAGCCAGAGAAATATAGCCCCTTCCGGTTTATGGATAAGGCAGCGATCTTCCGATATATGGCGCCGAATGATGGTAATCACGTTATCTACCCGCTGCTTATAAAATGGTTGAATAACATTTTGTGACAGGCGTAAGAGATCGTTGCGCTTAATCATTTCCAGGGCGATAGCCGGCCCAACACCCCCAGGAGCCAGGCTAATAATGCCATTCATATTGCTGATAGCACTAACAATTTTTTCATTAGCGATAATAATACCGCAGCGGGAACCTGGCAGGCCCAGTTTGGACAGACTCATGCACAAAATAATATTGTGATTCCACAGCGGGGTAGCGTCGCTGAAAATAATACCAGGGAATGGCACACCGTAGGCATTGTCTATCAATAAGGGGATTTGGTGCTGTTGAGCCAGGCTATCCAGGCGCAGTAATTCTTCATCGGTGATCACGTTGCCTGTTGGGTTGGTAGGGCGAGAGACGCAAATCAGGTTAATGTCTTCGGTAATATTCAGGTGATCGAAATCGACGTGGTATTTGAATTGGCCGTTGGGCAGTAATTCAATATTCGGCTTATTAGCGACAAATAATCCTTCATCCAAACCTGAATCCGAATAGCCAATATATTCTGGAGCAAGAGGAAACAAAACACGCTTCATTGAGCCATCATCAGCGCGACCTGCCAGTAAGTTAAACAGATAGAAAAAGGCGCTTTGGCTGCCATTAGTCAGGGCAATATTTTGCGGGTGGATGTCCCAACCGAGCTTTTCTCTTAGCTCTTGGGCCAGCGCCGTTATCAAGGTGTTTTTCCCTTGTGGCCCGTCATAATTGCATAGGGTTTCGCTTAATTGACCGTCTAACGCCATGTCAGTCAATATCTGCTGGAAATACGCATCCATTTCCGGGATATGTGCAGGATTGCCACCGCCTAACATAATTGCACCAGGCGTTCTCAGACCTTGGTTGAGATCATTCATCAGACGGGTAATTCCCGAATCTTGTGTAAATTTGTTACCGAATTGCGAAAATTTCATAGTGGCGTTTGCGTCTGTTTTTGTATGAGAAGAAAACACCATACTCTGCTCATTACTAGGGTGCAATGGGGTAAAAGTGGTATTTCTGCTTATTTTTATACATTAATTTAAATTTTTCATTACAGTAACCGATTTTCGACACAAACAATTTACGAGGTGATCATTTACCAGGCCCGCTGCTTGCATAAACGCATAACAAGTGGTACTGCCAATAAATTTAAATCCCCGTTTTTTCAGTGCCTTTGCCAGTGCATCGGAAGTTGCAGTTTTGGCAGGAATTTCTGATAAATCTTGCCAGTGATTAATTTGTGGAGAGTTATCAACGAAACGCCAGATAAAAGCGCTGAAATCTTCACCTTGTTCAGCCATTTTTAGGTAAGCGCGGGCATTGTGAATAATGGCATTGATTTTGCTACGATTACGCACGATAGTTGGTTCTTCCATCAGTCTTCCAACGTCTGTTTCATCCATTTTGGCTATTTTGACCGGATCAAAATGATGAAAACATTTTCTATACCCTTCCCGTTTTTTCAGGATAGTGAACCATGACAAACCCGCTTGTTGTCCTTCCAGACAAATCAGTTCAAAAAGTTGTTGGCTATCTCTTAAAGGGGTGCCCCATTCGTTGTCGTGATAGGCCAGATAATCAGAGTCGGATGTTACCCAACCGCAGCGCGTTATTTCCTTGCTCATGAACTGCACTTACCTCAGATAATAGTTGATAATGACATCAATGTTAGCTGTATAAATATACAAGTAAAGAGACCTGCATAAGATTTTTTTATACTGCGATAAAATTGGGGGTGATCAGTGCTGTATATCTTACGTCCAAAGGGTATACTGGCCTCTTTCGTTTAAATTCATATGCATCGCGTGCGGGTTCAACATGCAAAAGTTTGATACCAAAACCTTCCAGGGGCTCATCCTGACACTACAGGATTACTGGGCGCGTCAAGGCTGTACCATTGTCCAACCACTGGATATGGAAGTCGGCGCAGGAACCTCTCATCCTATTACCTGTCTGCGTGCTTTGGGACCAGAGCCTATTGCAGCAGCTTATGTGCAACCTTCTCGTCGTCCAACTGACGGTCGTTATGGTGAAAACCCAAACCGTCTCCAGCACTACTATCAATTTCAGGTTATCATCAAGCCATCTCCAGATAACATTCAGGAGCTCTATCTGGGTTCCTTGAAAGCGTTAGGACTCGATCCGACTGTTCATGATATCCGCTTTGTTGAAGATAACTGGGAGAACCCAACTTTAGGCGCTTGGGGACTGGGCTGGGAAGTCTGGCTGAATGGTATGGAAGTGACTCAGTTTACTTACTTCCAGCAGGTTGGTGGTCTTGAATGTAAGCCCGTGACTGGCGAGATTACTTACGGGTTGGAACGTCTTGCGATGTATATTCAAGGCGTGGATAGCGTTTACGATCTGGTATGGAGTGATGGCCCGTTGGGTAAAACCACCTATGGTGACATTTACCACCAGAATGAGGTTGAACAGTCTACTTACAACTTCGAGCACGCCGATGTGGATTTTCTGTTTACCTGCTTTGAGCAATACGAAAAAGAGGCACAGGAATTACTGGCGCTGGAAACTCCGCTGCCATTGCCGGCTTATGAGCGCATTTTAAAGGCGGGTCACACCTTCAATTTGCTGGATGCCCGCAAAGCGATTTCTGTGACTGAACGTCAGCGCTATATCCTGCGCATCCGTACCCTGACTAAAGCGGTTGCTGAAGCTTATTATGCCTCCCGCGAGGCGCTTGGCTTCCCTATGTGTAACAAGAAATAAGAGGCCATCATGATTCAACAGACTTTCCTTGTGGAAATCGGCACAGAAGAGTTGCCACCAAAGGCACTGCGTTCATTGGCTGAGTCTTTTGCGGCCAATTTTGCAGCCGAACTGAATAATGCCAATCTGGGTCATGGTGAAGTTAGCTGGTTTGCGGCTCCTCGTCGTTTGGCGCTGAAAGTCGCCAATTTGGCGGCAGCACAGGCTGATCGTGAAGTTGAAAAGCGTGGCCCTGCGATTGCTCAGGCGTTCGATGCAGAAGGTAAACCAACCAAAGCCGCAGAAGGTTGGGCGCGTGGTTGCGGTATCACCGTTGATCAGGCTGAACGCATGGTAACGGATAAAGGGGAATGGCTGCTTTATCGTGCTCAAGTTAAAGGCCGCGAAGCAAAAGCGCTGCTGGCGGACATGGTGAGCAATTCTCTGAGTAAGTTGCCGATCCCTAAGTTGATGCGTTGGGGCGATAAACAGACTCAGTTTGTGCGTCCGGTACATACAGTCACTATGCTGCTGGATAGTGAAGTGGTTGAAGGCGAAATTCTGGGGATTCAATCGGATCGCATCATTCGTGGTCACCGTTTTATGGGTGAGGCGGAATTTACCCTTGAGAATGCACAGCAGTATCCCGCTATTTTGCAGGAGCGTGGTCGGGTTATCGCGGATTACGAAGCACGTAAGGCGATGATCAAGCGTGATGCCGAACAGGCTGCCATGCAGCTTGGTGGTGTAGCGGATCTGAGCGACAGTTTGTTGGAAGAAGTGGCTTCGCTGGTGGAATGGCCGGTTGTACTGACGGCGAAATTCGAAGAAAAATTCCTGCAAGTTCCTGCTGAAGCGTTGGTTTATACCATGAAAGGTGACCAGAAATATTTTCCGGTTTACGACAAGGCCGGCAAATTGATGGCGAACTTTATTTTTGTCACCAATATTGAATCTTCTGATCCTCAGCAAATTATTTCAGGTAATGAAAAAGTGGTTCGCCCACGTCTGGCGGATGCGGAATTCTTCTTCAAGACTGACCGTAAGCAGCGTTTGGAAGACAACTTGCCGCGTTTGGAAACCGTGTTGTTCCAGAAACAATTGGGCACCTTGCGTGACAAAACAGATCGTATTCAAGCCTTGGCTGGTTGGATTGCGGAAAAAATCGGTGCAGATGTCAATCATGCGACTCGTGCGGGGCTATTGTCCAAATGTGACCTGATGACCAACATGGTGTTTGAATTCACCGACACGCAGGGCGTGATGGGAATGCACTATGCGCGTCATGATGGGGAAGCCGAAGATGTGGCACTGGCACTGAACGAGCAGTATCAGCCACGTTTCTCTGGTGATGCATTGCCATCAACAGGGGTTTCCTGTGCCGTTGCCATTGCAGATAAAATGGATACTTTGGCTGGGATCTTCGGGATTGGTCAGCATCCGAAAGGGGATAAAGACCCGTTCGCTTTGCGCCGTGCGGCCCTGGGTGTTCTGCGCATTATCGTTGAGAAGAAATTGCCTCTTGACCTCCAGACATTGGTAGAAGAAGCGGTGCGTCTGTATGGCGACAAGCTGACCAACGAAAAAGTAGTGGATGATGTGGTTGAGTTTATGCTTGGTCGCTTCCGCGCCTGGTATCAAGAGCTGGGGTATAGCGTTGATACTATTCAGGCGGTATTGGCGCGTCGTCCGACTCAACCGGCGGATTTTGATGCCCGTATGCAAGCAGTTACCCATTTCCGCACCTTGGATGCAGCCGTTTCTTTGGCAGCGGCCAATAAGCGCGTTTCCAACATTCTGGCGAAATCAGCAGAACCGTTGAATGACACTGTCCTTGCTTCCGTATTGAAAGCAGCAGAAGAGATCCAACTGGCGACACACTTGGTGGTGTTGAAAGAAAAACTGGCTCCTTTGTTTGCCGAAGGCAACTATCAGGAGGCGTTGGTTGAATTGGCTTCCCTGCGTGAAGTGGTGGATGCGTTCTTCGACAATGTGATGGTTATGGATGAAGACAGCCAAGTCAGGGTCAATCGCTTGACGCTATTAAGTGAATTGCGTGACCTGTTCTTGCGTGTGGCCGATATTTCCCTGCTCCAGTAATATCGGCCACAACAGCCATGTTGGATGGTTTATCATCAAACAATCACTTATCTTGAAAAAGGTATTGACGGTTTGTGGCTCTGGCAGTAAGATGCGCTTCGTTTTCGGCGAGTAGCGCAGCTTGGTAGCGCAACTGGTTTGGGACCAGTGGGTCGGAGGTTCGAATCCTCTCTCGCCGACCAGCATCTATAGAACCCTGCTCTTATGAGCGGGGTTTTTTCTTATATATCAAATAAATATATATTAACTAAAATAGTTTACTATTTTCTCACAAGTCTACAGTCGGGCATTAATGATTCGAATGCCATATTCCGAAAAGACAGTGTCAGCAGAAACCAGTGTTAACCCTTCCATTTGAGATTGTACAATGAGCATCCTATCAAAAGGATCTCCATGATGACGTGGTAAATCACCCGCACTTTCTGCATGAGCATGTGTTATTGATAAAGGAATAAAATTATTTTTTTCCAAGATAATATCGAAATCAGCATTGAACTTTAGTTTTCCCAATGCACGTTTTATCGAAATTTCCCAAGGTGTCACTGCGCTGACAAATACGCTATTTGTCCCTTTACTGAGTATACTTCTTGTCATTTTGCCTAAAGAGGGATCATCCGTTATCCACCAGATCAGCGTGTGGGTATCTAATAAAAGCCGTTTCATAAAGATCCTTCAAACATTTCCTGTATATCGTGATCAGCTTCGTAAAATGGTTCATCTATGCTGACAGTATTTTCGAATCCTCCAGGTATTCTATCTGATTGATTAATAGGGACTAGCTGGACATAAGGTTTTCCAGATTTAGCAATAATAACAATTTCACCATCAACAGCTTTATCTGCCAGTTGGCTCAAGTGTGTTTTCGCCTCGTGCATATTGGCTTGAATAGTCATGCTTTCTCTCCATTAGCTAAGTTAGCTAAGGTTATATTGTAGCCAATTTTGAGCAAAATATCATCACTAATGTTCATCTAAGTAATATATTGGTAATTTCAGAAAGAAACTGGGCATAAGGAATAATTATTTTTCTCTATTTATTATGCTGTTATAAATTCCCACCCTTTCATAAGCCATGCTGCTTATTGTTTGACCATTCGGTCACAAATTCAAAATTATCATCACCAGAGATTAATTCTTATTATTTGCTTAATTTTTAGTTATTTTGTCTATTTCACGTGCTTCTTGTCATGTTTTTTAACCATGGTTGTTAATAATTCTTTTCTTTTGTGTTTTTCTTATGTTTCTGGTGTTGTGTTTGATGATGTTGACGCCAGGCATAACAATTGATTAATTGATAAGCGAAAAACAATAAAACAAGCTAAATATCACAAACGGGGTTCAAGTAATGACAATTTCCAAGAAAAAACAGTTCAGTTTGCTAAAACTGGGTGTCGGTTTTGTCGCACTGGCTGTGACAGCTAGCATTCAAGCAAAAACGTTGGTTTACTGCTCTGAAGGCTCTCCTGAAGGTTTCAACCCACAGTTATTCACTTCTGGTACAACTTATGATGCAACTTCCAGACCGATTTATAATCGGTTGGTGGATTTTAAAGCAGGTACAACTAACGTCATTCCAAGTCTGGCCGAAAGCTGGGATGTGAGTGACGATGGTCAGGTTTATACCTTCCACTTGCGCAAAGGAGTGAAGTGGCATAGCAATAAGGAATTCAAACCTACCCGTGATTTTAATGCTGATGATGTGATTTTTACTTTTATGCGCCAGAAAGATAAAAATCATCCGTACCATCAGGTGTCGGGGGGCAGCTATGAATATTTCATCGGTATGGATATGGGGAATATCATCAGCAAAATAGAAAAAGTCGATGATTATACCGTTCGCTTTGTCCTGTCACGCCCTGAAGCACCTTTTATCGCTAATCTGGCGATGGATTTTGCTTCTATTCTGTCCAAGGAGTACGCTGATGTGATGATGAAAGCGGGAACGCCTGAGAAAGTTGACCTGAATCCAATTGGTACAGGTCCATTCCAACTCGTGCAATACCAAAAAGACTCCCGAATTCTCTATAAGGCATTTAAAGATTATTGGGAAGGGCCAGCAAAAATCGACCGCCTAGTTTTTTCTATTACGCCTGATGCTTCGGTACGTTATGCAAAATTACAGAAAAACGAATGTCAGGTTATGCCGTATCCCAATCCTGCGGATATATCCCGCATGAAGCAGGATAAAAATATTGTCTTGACGGAACAGGCTGGTTTGAATGTGGGATATCTTTCTTTCAATGTCACCAAGCCGCCAATGGATAGCGTGAAAGTGCGTCAGGCATTGGCGATGGCAGTGAATAAAGATGCCATCATTGACGCTGTCTATCAGGGCGCTGGGCAGAAAGCGAAGAACCTGATCCCGCCTACCATGTGGGGCTATAACACAGATATCAAAGACTACTCTTATGATCCCGCCAAGGCTAAGGAATTGTTGAAAGAAGCCGGCTTCCCGAATGGTTTCGAAACCGATCTGTGGGCGATGCCAGTACAGCGTCCATATAATCCGAATGCCCGTCGTATGGCGGAAATGATTCAGGCTGATTGGGCGAAAATTGGTGTCAAAGCTAAGATTGTCAGCTATGAATGGGGTGAATACCTGAAACGAGCCAAAGATGGTGAATCGCAGACTGTTTTGTTTGGGTGGACAGGAGACAATGGTGACCCTGATAACTTCTTCGGAACCCTGTTTAGTTGTGCCGCTAAAGAGAAAGGTTCTAACTATTCAAAATGGTGTTACAAACCCTTTGAGGATGCTATCCAACCCGCGCGTACAACTGCTGACGTTAACAAGCGTACAGAACTTTATAAGCAAGCGCAGGTTGTCATGCATGAACAAGTTCCTGCGTTGATCATTGCCCATTCCACGGTTTATGAACCAGTTCGTAAAGAAGTGAAAGGATATGTGGTTGATCCACTAGGCAGACATCTTTTCTATGACGTTGATCTCAAATAATTCTTGCTGTTGAGCTGTTGTGATTAACCATCCCCCAGAACTTTCTGTGGGGATGGTTTCGCTTCTCTGATGGGTAAGTCGACTCTGTAGACACCAAGCGGTCCGAAGAGCCGCACTGGTATTTAAAAAGGGAACTCAGGATATGCTGCAATTTATCCTCCGACGTCTGGGATTAGTGATCCCGACGTTTATTGGTATTACGCTGCTGACTTTCGCATTTGTGCACATGATACCTGGTGATCCCGTGCTGATTATGGCGGGAGAGCGAGGTATTTCTGCTGAGCGTCATGCCCAATTACTGGCTGAAATGGGGTTGGATAAGCCTCTCTGGGAGCAATATCTCCATTACATCAATGGCGTATTGCATGGTGATTTGGGGATCTCATTGAAAAGCCGCATTCCGGTGTGGGATGAGTTTGTTCCACGTTTTAAAGCGACTTTTGAATTGGGTATCTGTGCCATGTTATTTGCCATCGCTGTCGGTATTCCTGTCGGGGTATTGGCGGCCGTCAAACGGGGTTCTGTTTTTGATCACACAGCGATTGGTTTGTCATTGACCGGCTACTCGATGCCAATTTTTTGGTGGGGGATCATGCTGATCATGCTGGTTTCCGTTCACTGGAACTTAACTCCTGTTTCTGGCCGAATCGGTGATAGTGTGTTTCTTGATGACAGCAATCCCCTGACGGGTTTTATGCTGATCGATACGCTGATTTGGGGCGAAACAGGTGATTTCACCGATGCTGTCATGCATATGATCCTGCCCGCCATTGTGCTGGGGACGATCCCGTTAGCCGTTATTGTGCGTATGACACGTTCTTCCATGCTGGAAGTGCTGGGTGAAGATTATATCCGCACTGCCAGGGCAAAAGGGTTGAGTCGTATTCGTGTCATTATCGTCCATGCGCTGCGTAATGCCTTGTTACCCGTAGTCACGGTAATTGGTTTGCAAGTGGGCATCATGTTGGCGGGTGCCATTCTGACCGAAACCATTTTCTCATGGCCAGGATTAGGGCGTTGGCTGATAGATGCCCTGCAACGTCGCGATTATCCAGTGGTACAGGGCGGGGTATTGTTGGTGGCAACCATGATTATTCTGGTCAATCTGGTGGTTGATTTGCTGTATGGCATCGTCAATCCGCGCATTCGTCATAAGAAATAGGAGCACATGATGACTCAAACAACTGAGCCTGTCGTATCGGGTGCACCGAAATTAATGACGCCGATACAGGAATTTTGGCACTACTTTAAGCGTAACAAAGGCGCGGTGATAGGCCTTGTCTATATTATCCTGATGCTGCTGGTTGCATTATTGGCGGGGGTATTAGCGCCACATGGTCCGGCAGAACAGTTTCGTGATTCCTTGCTAATGCCTCCGGTATGGCAGGAAGGTGGAAGCTGGCAATTTATTCTGGGTACTGATGATGTTGGGCGCGATATTTTGTCCCGTCTAATGTATGGCGCCCGCCTTTCATTGTTGGTTGGTTGTCTGGTTGTGGTGATGTCACTCATCATGGGCATCATTCTGGGCGTATTGGCCGGCTATTTCGGTGGCGTGGTAGATACCATTATCATGCGTATCGTTGACATTATGTTGGCCTTACCAAGCCTGTTGCTGGCATTAGTGCTGGTGGCGATCTTTGGCCCATCGATTGTCAATGCGTCATTGGCACTGACTTTTGTTGCCTTGCCTCACTATATCCGCCTGACAAGAGCGGCGGTAATGGTGGAAGTTAACCGCGATTATGTGACGGCTTCCCAAGTCGCTGGTGCGGGAGCCATACGCCAGATGTTCATCAATATCCTGCCAAACTGCCTTGCTCCATTGATTGTGCAAACGTCATTAGGGTTTTCTAACGCTATTCTTGATATGGCGGCCTTAGGGTTTCTGGGAATGGGGGCACAGCCACCCATTCCAGAATGGGGAACTATGTTGGCCGATGTTTTGCAATTTACCCAGAGTGCGTGGTGGGTTGTGACCTTTCCGGGGCTGGCTATCCTGTTGACAGTTCTGGCATTTAACCTGATGGGTGACGGGTTGCGTGATGCACTTGATCCCAAGCTCAAGCAGTAGGGGGATTGTGAAATGGCATTATTGAATATAGACCAATTATCGGTGCATTTCGGGGATGAAGATGCACCATTCCGCGCTGTTGACCGTATTAGCTACCGTGTTGAGCAGGGAGAAGTTGTCGGTATTGTGGGAGAATCTGGCTCAGGTAAGTCCGTCAGTTCATTGGCGATTATGGGGCTGATTGATTATCCGGGCAAAGTGATGGCCGAAAAAATGGAGTTCGGTGGCCGTGACCTGACCAAAATTTCAGAAAAAGAGCGTCGGCAGTTGGTGGGAGCGGAAGTCGCGATGATTTTCCAAGATCCCATGACCAGTTTGAACCCGTGCTACACCGTCGGTTATCAGATTATGGAAGCCTTGAAAGTCCATCAGGGTGGCAATCGAAAAACGCGACATCAGCGGGCAATCGACTTATTGACTCAAGTGGGTATTCCCGATCCGGCCTCTCGTCTGGATGTTTATCCGCATCAATTATCGGGAGGGATGAGCCAGCGTGTGATGATCGCGATGGCTATCGCGTGTCGTCCGAAGCTCCTGATTGCCGATGAACCGACGACAGCTCTGGATGTCACCATTCAGGCGCAAATCATCGAGTTGTTGCTGGAATTGCAGCAGCGGGAAAACATGGCATTACTCTTGATCACCCATGATTTGGCGCTGGTGGCAGAAGCAGCGCATCATATTATTGTGATGTATGCTGGGCAGGTGGTGGAAATTGGTAAGGCAACGGAAATCTTCCGCGCGCCACGTCATCCTTATACACAAGCATTATTGCGAGCATTGCCGGAATTTGCGGTGGACAAATCCCGTCTGGCATCACTGCCCGGCGTTGTTCCCGGAAGATATGATCGCCCAATGGGATGTCTGCTCAACCCGCGTTGTGCTTATGCTAATGCGCATTGTCGCCAGGAGGAGCCTCCGTTGAAATCAATGAGAGGGCGTCAGGTTAAATGTCACATGTCACTGGATGATGAGGGGAGGCCAACACTATGAACATTCAACAAAACAGGGAACAAGAAAAGGCGACAGCGCCTTTACTGCAAGCCACTGAATTGAAGAAATATTATCCGGTGAAAACAGGTTTGTTCTCGCCTGAGCGTATGGTTAAGGCATTAGATGGTGTCTCATTTGAACTGGAAAAAGGCAAGACGTTGGCGGTTGTCGGCGAATCGGGCTGTGGAAAATCCACTTTGGGCCGCCTGTTGACCATGATTGAAAAACCAACTGATGGGGAACTTTATTATCTGGGACAAGATCTCCTGGTGCCAAATAAAGAAGCAGAAAAACTTCGTCGCCAGAAAATCCAGATTGTATTTCAAAATCCTTACGCGTCCTTAAATCCCCGTAAAAAAGTGGGGCAGATTCTGGAAGAGCCGTTGCTGATTAATACTGCACTGACTGCGAGTGAACGCAAGGAAAAAGTCTTACAGATGATGGAGAAAGTAGGACTAAAACCGGAACATTATGCACGTTATCCCCATATGTTTTCTGGTGGTCAGCGTCAGCGTATCGCCATTGCTCGTGGGTTAATGTTAAACCCGGATGTGGTAATTGCAGATGAACCCGTTTCAGCATTGGATGTTTCAGTGCGGGCGCAGGTTCTGAACCTGATGATGGATTTACAGCAGGAGTTGGGATTGTCTTACGTCTTTATATCCCATGATCTTTCGGTCGTCGAACACATTGCTGATGAAGTGATGGTGATGTATTTGGGACGCTGTGTGGAAAAAGGCAGTAAGGAAATGATTTTCAACAATCCGTGCCATCCTTATACCCAGGCGTTGTTGTCAGCCACACCTCGCCTGAATCCTGAGCTGCGTCGTGAACGCATTAAGCTGACGGGAGAGCTGCCAAGCCCGATGAATCCGCCAGCGGGGTGTGCTTTTGCTGCTCGTTGTCGTCGCGCATTTAGCCAATGTACCCAATTCCAGCCTAAGTTAACGCAATATGGCGAACAACTGATCGCGTGTTTCGCAGTCGAACAGGATGGAAACCCATCCACCTAATCATATCTGACCGAGGTATAACGTTTGACATCTTCTGAACGACGGTTAACGTTATACCATCGCTTTATTTGATGCCGTTATATCCCGGTCATTTTCTCTGTTGCATTGCCATTCATCAAAATAAGACGACCGCAAGTAAAATCAAGTATACTCACTCAATTATTAAGATGTATTGGTCGGTGTTTTTCATTATTAGTTGGTATTGGTTTGGATAAGATGAAATTGCGTGTCAAACGTTCGTTAACCATTAAACAGATGGCCGCAGTGACAGGAGTCACTTTGGTTACCATTGCCATTTTCATCACCATCCAGTTATCCCACCTATTACAGCAGCGGAAAGATGACTATATCAGTCAGCTTAACAATGCGGCCGTACAGATCCAGACACCTTTAGCGGAAGCGTTGTTGAGTTCAGATCTCAATAAAGCGAAAACGCTGTTGATTGGGTTGAAGACCTCAGGCATTCTGGGACGGGCCGATGTGTTATTACCTGATAGCGTTCGGGTAATGAGCCTGGATTTTGCCACTCATCGTCCCATACCTGAACTGGCAAAGAAGGTTTTTGGTATTCCTGTTGAGGTCAATATCCCTCTCTATGTTTATGGTGTTGCGCCAAAAACAGCACAATCACAGGGACACCTTATTTTGCAGGTTGATTCCAATCGGGTATATCGTTTTGCCTTGAATACACTTGCATTAATGTTGACCACTTATTTATTACTCGCACTTATTCTTACGGTGTCGATAAGCTGGTGCGTAAATCGCATTATCATCCATCCATTGCGCGATGTTGCGCGGGAACTGAATGAAGAACAACCGCCAGTGACTATGTCTTGCCCTAAAAGCCATCAGGATGATGAGTTGGGGTTGCTGGTAAAAGGCTATAATCGTCAGGTTAATAAGCAGAAAACACCATCAAAATGAAACCTTACAAGACGAATAACAGTCTAATCCTTGATGATAATATTCAGGGATGAATGATTGTCTTAGGTTTCGCAGGATAAAATTAAACAGGTAGGGGTAAGTGAGAATGCAGGGTAACAAAATCGGATATCTTATTGGTGGTGCGATTCTGGCTACAACTTGTTTGGCACAGGCTGAAACCTTGCAACCTGATCCAGCCTGGCAACAAGGCAAACTTGAAAATGGATTTAGCTGGCAAATCCTGCAAACACCACAGCGACCTAATGACAGAGTGCAGTTGCGGTTATTGGTAAAGACCGGCTCATTGTCTGAGAAAACCCAACAACGGGGCTATACCTACCTGATTCCGAAAATCGTCTTATCCAGTAGCAAAGATTTATCATCGCAGAAACTGGAAAACCTGTGGCATATGGCGATAGATACTAAAAATGGCTTTCCGCCTGCCATTGTTTCCTATGATTTCACCCTTTACAGTCTGAGCCTGCCAAATAATCGTCCCGATCTATTGCAAGATGCATTGATATGGTTATCCGACATTGCTGGTGGTGCAGTATTTACACCAGAGACACTGGCACAGGCCATAAAAGGGGATGAACATCTTGTAACGACTTTCCCATCTGATATCCAAGATCCCGTGTGGCGTATGCGCCTGCAAGGTTCAACGCTTATCGATCATGACCCAGGGATGCCCGTATCAGAGCCTGTCGATGTAAAAAAAGTCGAAAATTTTTATCATCAGTGGTACACGCCGGATGCGATGACGCTGTATGTCGCAGGGCATGTTGACAATCGATCACTGTCAGAGCGAATTAATCGGGCCTTTGCCTCATTGGAGGGGAAACGGCAGACACCAGAGCCTGTTCCTACCTTGCTGCCGCTGAAAGCCGCAACGATTGGCGTAGTGAGTGAGAAGGCCAAACAAGATCGCTTGTCTTTGACCTGGAACCTGAACTGGTTGCCGATTAACAATTCGCAAACCTTGATGCAGTACTGGTTAAATGACCTGACGCGTGAAGCGCTTTATCGTTACCTGCAATTGGGGCTTAAAGACAAACAGGATGACATGCAATTAGGCCTGGATTGTCGTGTGCTATACCAGCGGGCGAACTGCTCCTTAAATCTGGATTCCCCTACGGACAAGCTGATGGAGTCCACGCTTTATCTGGCCTCCCAACTGTCATCATTGCGGGGAAATGGATTGCCTCAGACACAATTTGATGAACTCTATGCTCAGAAGCGGGGGCAACTCCAGCAACTATTTGCCATGTATGCCCGCACGGATACCGATATTTTGATAAACCAACGTCTGTTGTCACAGCAAAATAATGTGATAGATATCGCTCCTGAACAATTCCAGCGGTTAAGGCAAGCGTTTTTGACCTCCCTGACACCACAACTTCTGAATAAAAAGCTGCAAGAGATGCTGTCTCAGGAAATCTCTTTTATTCTGGTGCAACCAAAAGGTGAAGCGACGGTTGATGTTAATCAAATCAAAAATAGCTTTAATCAAATTATGAGACCGGGGCCACAGCCGGAGAAACCGAAAGAGCCTAAAACAGTGAATGATGGGGAGTAAGAGGGGGAACGGGTAATCGGGTTTCATTTCCCAGTCATATTGGGGTATTACCCTCGAGACTCTTTTCAAAACACGTCTCAGGAGGTTAAAAACCTATGCCTGACTTTTCACGCAGAAAAATATTACAAGCAGCTGCGATTGGAGCAGCGAGTTCATTACTGCCCGCCTCGATTCGCAAGGCGCTAGCCATACCCGCCAATAACCGTACTGGAACTATTGATGATGTAGAACATGTGGTGATTCTGATGCAGGAAAACCGCTCCTTCGACCATTATTTCGGCACGTTGCCTGGCGTCCGCGGCTTTAGCGACCGTATCACCATTCCACTCTCCGGTGGTCGCAACATTTGGCAGCAGCAGGGACATGGGCGGCTGGTCTTGCCTTATTATCTGGATAGCCGACGCGGTAATGCACAGCGGGTTAGAGGTACGCCTCATTCTTGGGGTGATGAACACTCCGCCTGGGACAATGGCCGTATGAGTGCCTGGCCAACCTATAAAACGACAAACTCAATGGGCTATTACTGCCAGACCGAGCTGCCGTACCAGTTTGCTTTGGCCAACGCCTTCACCCTGTGTGACGCATACCACTGTTCGATCCATGCCGGTACCGATCCCAATCGTCTGTTCCACTGGACCGGCACCAACGGTCCCAGTGCCGCTAACGTTGCCACAGTGATCAACGAATGGGACTCCCCTGGTCCTCCAGAGGAAGGATATACATGGAAAACCTACCCGGAACGACTGGAGGAGAGCGGGATTAGCTGGAAAATTTATCAATACCTACCGGACAACTTCGGTGATAACCCGCTGGCTGGTTTCCGCCAGTACCGTGCTGCCAGTGTAGAGGCCGGTAATCCGGCACAGCCACCGGAAGATTTCCACGACTTTGTACCTTACAGTGATGAGCTTAATGAGAAAATTCCACTGTATAAGGGCAACGGCAATACTCTGCCGGCTGCCAGTGGTGACGATCTGGAAACGATAGTGGCTGGATTTCGCGCCGAGGTGAAGAAGGGCAGATTGCCGCAGGTAAGCTGGATCGTCGCACCGGAAGCCTATTGTGAGCATCCAGGGCCTTCCTGCCCTGTGCAGGGGGGCTGGTTCATTCAGGCGATCCTCAATGCGCTGACAGATGACCCGCAGGTGTGGAGCAAAACGGTATTGCTGGTGAATTTCGATGAGAATGATGGTTTTTTTGACCACATGCCTTCACCCTCCGCACCGTCGCTACGGAAAGATGGTAGCTTCGCCGGCAAGTCCACGCTCCCCTTCGACACGGAAATCTTCCAACACGTCGCCCCAGAGGGATCGCATCAGCAGCCGCCACCAGACGGGCGCATTTATGGTCCTGGGCCGAGAGTACCGATGCTGATCTTGTCACCCTGGAGTCGTGGAGGTTGGGTTAACTCACAGGTATTCGACCACACCTCAGTCCTACAATTTTTGGAAAAACGCTTTCGGGTACGCGAGCCGAATATCAGCGCCTGGCGGCGTGCAGTGTGCGGTGACCTCACTTCAGCGTTCAACTTTGTCAATCCCAACAATGAAGTGCCTCGTTTGCCTGCCATTACGCGACAGACAGCAGACAACCTGCGCCGGAGCCAGGAAGCGTTACCACCGGTGCCGTTACCGGAGGCTGGAAAGCAGCAATTGCCGTATCAACGGCGACGGGTTCGCCCGTCCCGCGCGTTGCCTTACCGACTTAATGTTGAAGTCTCGGCTTTCCCTGATAAGGGATTACTGACACTGAGCTTTCATAACACGGGCGAACAGGGTGTGGTATTTCATGTTTACGATAAGCGACATCTGGATGAGATCCCGCGGCGTTACACTGTTGAGGTGGGAAAGTCGCTCAGTGATGACTGGCAGACGGCAGATAACTATGATCTCTGGTTGCTAGGGCCCAACGGCTTTCACCGTGCGCTGAGTGGTTCACTGACACAGCGGCAGCCAGAAGTGAGTCAAATCATGAATGATACTTGCCTGCAACTGGAACTGAACAACCCAGGCGACAAAACGGTGGAGATCATCATAGAACGTTGTCCTTATACATTGCAGGGACCGTGGTGCATTAAAATGCCAGCGGGAAGCCGTCACAGCCAGGCTTTTGATACCCGCATCAGTGGTGGCTGGTACGATATTTCACTGGCGGGGCCGAAAGGATGGCACCGCCGCTTGGCTGGCCGACTGGAAAATGGTGAGCATAGCATCAGTGATCCGTTGATGGGAAAAGAAGAGTAAGATAGCTATACCAAATATCAGGGCGGGTTAACCCGCCCTGATTTAAATGATCAAGGTTTTTTGAAACCCTTAACTCACTTCTTCGCGGCAGCCCGTAACTCAGTCACGTTTTTACCCCCAATTCCCCAGTTATCTGTTTCTACTTCGTCAATGATCACAAAAGTTGTTGCCGGGTTTTTCCCAAGTACATCGACCAGCAATTGGGTTGCACCTTCAATCAGTTGTTTTTTCTGCTCAGCGGTGGCGCCTTCGCGGGTAATTCTGATGTTCACAAATGGCATAAAAATGACTCCTTTTTTGGTTTGTT
The DNA here is from genome assembly GCF_015163665.1 of Xenorhabdus sp. BG5. GTDB lineage: Bacteria > Pseudomonadota > Gammaproteobacteria > Enterobacterales > Enterobacteriaceae > Xenorhabdus. The sequence continues at coordinate 112,200 of NZ_JADEUG010000007.1, forward strand.
ATAGACAAGTGGGTACAGCAAAAAACAGTCTTATTGATTGATATATGATGTTTATCTGGCTTTCTTTTCTTCCGCAGTGGCGATCCAGGCGGCACAAAACAGTGTCAAACGGGCGAAAAAATAGAAGAATGCCATTAAACCAATCACCGAACCAAAAGCAGCACCTGAAGGGGAGCTGGCAAGGCGTGGCAGCATCATAGTCATAATATATTTAATCACTTCAAATCCAATGGCGGCCATCAGGGTGCCTTTAAATAGCGCTTTTCTTTCAGGGCGATGACGCGGCAAAATCCACAATATCCACAGAAATAACAAATAATTGGCTGAAATGGAAATCGTCATGCCAATTGATGTCCATGCTGGCCGGAGCCATTCTATGCCTTCCAGTCCGAGGGCGTGGACGATGGTGGCTTGGGCAGAGCCTGCTATGGAAGTCAGCGAAAGGGTGATGACCAACGCAAATAGCAGGCCGAATAAGGAGAAAAAGTCACGAATATATTGAAAGTAAATTTTCTCTTTATCTTCATGATTGCGTTCCCAGACATCTCTGGATTGGGCGAGTATTGCTTCGCGTAAATTTCCAACCCAGTTCATACCTGAATAAAGTGCGATCGCCAAACCCGTCAGTCCCACCGTTGTTCTTTGGTTAATTGCCGTATCTACGCTGTTTTTCAGGGTATTGGCGAGAGCGGGATCACTGATGCTATTGGCGATGCCATTAATCAAACGTGCCAGCAAGTCAGGATTGGAAGCCAGCACAAAACCAGCGACGGCAAAAGAGAGCATCAGAATTGGGATTAAGGATAGAAACGAAAAATAGGTAATGGCAGCGCCAAATTGACTACCCATGCGGTTGTTAAAACGTTGTGCCGCCCTAATAAAGTGGGCGATAAAAGGAATACGGCGGATAGCATTGCCAATACGGATGGTGACGGAAAGCGCTTTTTTACTGCTGTGTAGCCCTTTCTCTAACGGTGTAAGATCCTTTCCTGTATTGAGTTGTTCCCTTTTTTCATGGTTACTTGGCATTACATCCCCTGGCGAAAAAATATGTATGCGAAAAAAGAGTAACAGGCAAAATGGAAAAGGCAACTAGTGAGGGAATACGGTAGCCGTATATTGGCTACCGTACAGAAGATCAATCGTTAGTCACGATGATTAATCTCATTGACGACCCTTAACTTCGCTGTGGACAGTTGGAAGCTCAGTATCGTGGCCCTCATTTTTCACAAAAGGGACTTTACCGGAAAAAATATCTTTTTGTGCAGAGGTTGCCAGACTGGTGAGGGAATCAGGTACATCAATACCTAGGTTTTTGCCCTTATCGTATCCGGCGACAGATTGTTGGTTAATTTGCTGGGTATTCAGCGAGACAGCACCTTGTGCGCTATCAATTTTGCTGCCTACTAAATAGGTTGTTCCAGAGACATCCAGATTAACCCCTTGAGTACCGGTCAATGTTGTTTGCTTACCTACCGCTTCCCGATCGAGAGTATCGTAATTGCCTTTGAGTTTGCCATTGTAGCCCTTGAACGCTGCTTTCAGTTGATCTGTCAAACTTGGTGCTTTATCTCCATCTCCGGTTTTAGCGTCGTCGGCAGCCGCAGTTTCCGTTGTGGCAGTCGTCGAGTTTTCTGGAATGCTTTCTGCTGCGTTAGGAACAGCCTGTTTAGAAGCGGCATCTCCTTTGACGGTTTTGCTATAACCCAAGCCCGCATCCAGACCCACATTCAGGCTATGAGTGCTGTCTTTGCGGCTTTCGATATTGAAATTGCCACCAACTTTGCCCGTTACTTGATCAGCATTTACATTGGCACCTTTAAGTGAGGTATCTCCCGCACTGGTCAGGTTAACATTGCCGCCGGAAACCTGTGCGTTATGGTGCGTGGTTTGCGTCAGGTTATTGACGCCAAATTTCAATTCACCACCGATGTTATATTTGCTGTCGATGATTCTGTTGGCCGGATCGATTGTTGCCGAATCGTCTGTTGTTGAAGCATCACTTGTCGCACCATCACCTCCTTCTTTGCGGGCGGTAGAAGACATACCTCCTTTAGCTTTAGCACCGACGTTCCAACCATTGGCGTTGGCAGTATCCTGGGCCGAAGTCAGTTCGATTTTCCCACGCTGTGCGGTTAAATCTACCTGTTTGCCGGAAACGTTGGCACCTTGTAATGTCAGATTATTGCCTGCATTCAGATTTACCCCTTGTCCACCAGTAATATTGCTGGTTTGGGCGGCAGTGTTGTTCTGATTGTCGGTGTTATAACCACCACCGAGGCTACCACTGAAATTTTTGCCATCAGGGTTGGTTCCCACAGTCAGGGAAATTTCCCCATTGTAACCATTGCCCTGTTTCTCATTACGGTTGGTGGCCTGATTGAACTGAATATTTCCACCGGCATTAACGTTGGCTGACCCTTCCCCTGCATTGATTGAAGTGCCTTGGTAGCGGGCATCTCTGGTCACCTGAACATTAACGCCGTTTTGGGCGTTGATGTTGCTGGTCACTGCGTTGCTGCTGGTGCTGGATGTTTCCTGATAGCTGCCACTGCCTTTGCCATTGACGGAGATATCTGCACCGGTTGTGGTGTAGACACGTAAGCTGGCATTGCCAGTCGTGTCAGCGGCATGAGAGCTTTGGCTGTTGGCTGCTGCTTCACTGGTATGGCTGCCCGCAGTCAGCGAGACACCACCTTTGTTGGATTGGTATTGTGTACCTTGGTCATAGATGTCGCCATTCGTTGTTACTTTGACATCGCCCGCCTTGATGTTAGTCACTACTGCATGGGACTGATGGTTATTGGTGTCACGGCTGTTGCCATTCATGGTCAGTTCAATACCAGCATTAGGCAATCCTGTCTTCGTGATGGAAGCATCCAGTTTCTTATCTGCGGCAGCCTTGGCTGTTTTTTCTACAGGTCGAGTGGTTGCACTGTAATCGGCAGTTCCGCTGATCTCTCCGCCTACCTGTAATTGATGGCTTGAGCTGGATTCGGTATTGGCTGTGGCCACATTTTTAATGCTGCCGGCATTAGCCTGATAGGAACCTTGCACTTGATGATCCGTACCCTGTTGCTTCAACTCACCCATTGCATTCAGCTCAAGGTTGCCAGTCACCTGGGTTTTGGTGATTTCTGCCGTTGTTCGGCTGTCGGATTTTCCATTGCTGTTGTAAGTTCCTTCAACACCACCGCCGAGTTTGTCCATGCCGCCAGTGACAAACACACTGCTATTCAGTTTTTCTTGTGCGGTTGAGGTTGATGTGCTGTTTTCGCCAGCCAGCAACGCAATATTATTCCCGTTAATCTTCGCATCGCCCTGTGTGGTGACCAACTTAGAGCCAGTCACGGTAACATTTTGGCCAGCATTTACGGTGAGGTTGCCGCCATTCAGTTCTGATGGGCGTTGTGTTGTGCTTTCATCTTTCTGTTGATCGGTGGTGTGTTCAAATCCCACGCCCGCACGATATTGGTTATCTTTCATGTCTTTGGCGTAAGACAGCCAGTCAAGGTTGGTTTTTTCCTGTTGATCCTGATTTTTCTCACCATAATTCAGGATATTGATATTGCCTGATGTATTCAGTTGGAGTTCGCCGGCACTTTTTGCCAGACTGCCAATGACATTGATGTCTTTATTACTGAGTAATTTCAGGTCGGCATCGGAAATCAAATGGCTGGCGGAAGATTTTTGCTGCTCGTGATGCTCTTGATTCGTATTTTTGGTGATGTTGAAAATAGTGCCTTTTCTTTCATCCACCTCTTTAGAAATGTGACTGACCGCATTGTCGATCGTTAATTGCCCGTCATTGGCGCTGACATAGGCACCTTTTTGCGCTTTGACTTTACTTCCCGTAATGGTGACACCATTTGCGCCTGTTAACAGCAAATGCCCGCCAGCCGTCACTTCGGAAATATGATGGGTTTCTGATTTATCGCGGTTATCTTTTTTGCTGCCCCCCGCAATCCCGCCCCAATAGGTTTTATCCTTGGCAAGGATCTGATCATCAACGAGGGATTGGACAGTAATGTTGGTTTGCTTATTCGCAGCAATAATCAGGTTCTTGCCTGAGCTTAGATGGGTTCCGAGAATGTCAACATTTCCCTTTGCCTGGATACCTAACACCCCGCTTGCGCTTAATTCATTGCCGGTGCTTCTTTGGGTGGTATTGACCTCATTCCAATTACCCGTTTGCAATGATGCACTATGGTTCTTTTTGTATCCCTTCTGTGAAGTCATTTCTGATTCCACCAGACTTGCTAGCTTCACATCTTTCCGGGCTGATACAAACAACTGGTCGCCAGCTTTGATCTTACTGCCAAGGACTTCGGCATTGCCTTCACTGGCGGTTAAATGGACATTTTCACGAGCATTGATGGTATTGCCTTCGTACTCGTATTTTTCACTCTCATTGGTGACATCATACTGCCAAGACAATTTCCGTTGATTATTCGTGTTACGGGCAAATTGGTGAAGCTGTTGTCCATCCAGTTTCAGGTTAGCGCCAGTCAGTTTGACATTATCCCCTTCAATATCGGTTGCCATCACTTGGTTGTTTTGTTTGGCTACCAGCGTGATGTTCTTACCTGCTAATTGGGTACGAGCAACAGATTCACTGATTTGCTTTTGTTCGGTATAAATACCACTAAGAGTGCTATCGTGATTATCGCTGCCCATTTTGTCTGATGAAGATTGATTCAGGCGTCCTTGGGACAGCACATTATTACCTGTCAAGGTGATATCCCCGCCTTTTAGCACCGCCGCTTCCAACTTCACATCACCGTAGGAGTCAACTTCAATGCCATTATCGGCAGTGACTTGGCCTTTTAAATTAACGCCACTTCCTTCCGCAGTATTCAGCAAACGAATGCGTCCTGCCCGCATACTCCCCAAATAATAGCTGTCGAGTGCGCCAATATTCGCTTGCTGAATATCTAAGATGTGACCATCGGCCGAAATCTTGTTATTCCCCGTTGTGATATTGAGGTTTTTTGTGGTGATCACCTGACCATTAATGTCAATTTTAGGTGCAATCAGATTCAGCACGTCATTATGGGATAAGCCATTGTTTCCGATATTCAGGGCGTTCAGGTTATCAAAGGTGTTAAAGCCTTGCAGGACCCCATTTTCCACCAGCGGATTACCGACAACCAATGACGCCTGATTGGTGTTGATAAAACCACAGCCGTTACAAGTGATACCGTTAGGGTTTGCCAGTACATAATCGGCGGCGATACCAAATATTTCCTGTTCGCCGAGCAAGAATGAAGGGTTACGGCTAATAACCTCATTTAAGATCACACTGGCAACTTGTCCATTGAGGTTACTGTTGGCAGATAACTCCCCTGCCAATTGTGATGTTCCATCCTCCAGGGAGTTATTGAACACCGCCCCCATTTGATTGACGTTGAAATCCTGGTATTGGTTATGTGATAACCCTGATTCGGAAGGCGCAACGATATTGACCACCGTTGCACCGGTATCCGCTTGCATAACCTCCGGGCTGTGGGCGGCATCGCCACCAGGCGTAATATCATTGGCAAAACTGACTGAGCAGGTTGCCAAAATAATTGCCATAGAGGCGGCAAGTTTGCCCGTGGGAGACAGTTTAAATTTTTTACTTTTCATATAATTTCCTTATTTGCTTCTTTAATTGCCATGTGCAGCCCTCTGGGGATTATTGTTCTAATCATCCCCACAACTGGCTGCGGTTAAAAAAATCAAATGGTTCAAAAAATTAAAAAGTGTAAGAAAAGCGGGTTAACAGTTGCATAGGTTCATCCGTGTGCCTATTTTGGTGAGAAAGTAATTTGCCTCGGCTGAACTCAACATCCGCAAACAGTTGCCGATAGCGTAGTGTCAAACCTGCACTTAATCCGGCACTGCTTTTCCAGCCGTCCTGACTGCGAAAGCCTTTAACCTGGCCGATATCCACGCCGGTACGCAACAAAAGTGAGCCTTTGGCAATGGGGATTGAGTGAGAAAGTGTATTTCTTAAATACCAGCCATTATCAGCCGACGACACATTTTTGCTGAATCCTCGCACTGCATTACGGTCGGTTACATTGAGCCACTCAACACCGGGTAGCCCATCTTTACTGTATTGGGCATAAAATTGGCTGCTAAATTGGTAAGGCACATCCAAGAGTGTGAAACGCTGTTGTAAATTTGCCGATAATTTCCCTTTGGTAAACTGCTTATTCAGGCTGGCTGTAGCGATTTGGGCACCAAACCACGGCATTCCCCGCTCAATACTCATATTGAGGGAGATCAACCCTGAAGGGATAATTTGTAAATGGTTAATGCCCAGTTCGAGAACACTCAATGTCTGGCTACTGACGGTGAGCTTGGCTTCTTGGAAATGGTTGGTGTAATTCTTATAAACCAACTGGGTGTTTAATGTACTAACTTGCGACTGGTTACGATGAAAAACCCAATCAGCCCGAATGCCTGTTTGTTGTGAATTCCCGTACAATTTGGCCGAATGTATCTGTAAACGGGGATGGCTGGTGTATTGGGAATAACTGTTGAATCCACTCAATGTTACGGCTCCATAAGGGAGCGAATAGAGTAAAGTATAGGCGCGATTATATTGGGTATTGGGTTTATCTACGGTACTGGCACCGCTGAGGCTAACAAAGTCAGATAACCCCAATGGGCTATCGACACTGGCATTGAGTCGCGTGATCCATTTGCCTGTGCTTTTCTGTCCATAATTATCGGTTGTGGTGGTTATTCTCCACGGGGAAGCGTGCCGATTGTGCAGTCTGACGATAGAACCACCATTAACGGTCCCCGGTAGAATATCGAGAGTGGTTTTGTTTGATTGCAGGCGATTTGCCTGATCCAGCCCTTGATCAAGTTGATTCAGGTTGAGTGGCTTATTTGTCAAACGTGGGAATAGTGTTTGGCTATTGACCCAACGGTCAGCGCCTTCTATCGCCTCGACAAAACCTTCAACAATATTGATCCCCAGTTCACCATGGGTGTTGGGGGGAATAAACTGAACTCGCGCCGTAATGTAACCTTTAGCAATATAAAGGTTGGTGATTTCCGCTGACAGCTTGTTGATGTCATTGCTGGTGATACAGCTATCGGGCAGAGCACTGAGTGTATTCAGATCCCCCAGAGAGAGTAAGGTAATGCCTTGAAGATAAACGCCATTAACCGCCAAACAGGGCGGTGCTTCCATCACTACGGGTGAAACGGTTTGTGGTGAAACGTTATCTGTGCGATTAATCAATCCTTGATGACGGCGCTCTTCAATTAATTGATCTATTTCCCGCGAACTATCCTGTAAGGTTCTTCTTGCTTCATCTGTAGGGAAGGCTGGATTAAGCGTATCAGGCGATGCGTTCACCTGAAATGCAGTACATAGTAAGATGAAGATTGTCGTCCTTTTAATCATGGGAATACCCAAATGACAATAGTTGATGGGAAATGTATCGTGTTGGGTTAGGCTTAAACATCCTAGTTTATTAATTAAGCATTAGAGCATAGAAAATCTTTTATGTTGTTCTGATTAATAAATGTGTTTTGTTAAGAATTATAATTTCTAGTTATAAATTTACATTAGTGATTTATGATAATTCATTTTAGTTATGTATTATCTCAATGTGAAGAGTTAAGTGAAATTTAATTTGGTTAATCAATATATCAACAGAATAATGAGGTGCAATCAGGCACTTTTTCTGTATTTCTAGCCTATTAATTTAAAAGTTTTACTTATGTAATGTTGATGAAAGGTATTGAAGTGGAAGAAATGTAAAAGGTAAGAACAGATATTTTTAGTCAGATTATTTGACTGAAAATTAATCATGAATGTAATTATAAATTCATCTATCTTTATTTATTGTGAAAATAATTACTATATGAAAATCTGACAGCAGAAAAAAATCAGAAAAACAAATATGAAAGAGAAAAACAGGAATTAAAGTAAATTGGTGGGGATTTTGAGATGTTAGAATGATTCAGCCAATGAATATTATTCATTGGCTGAAAAGTTATTACTTAATATTTAATGAATAAGATATTAAGCAACAATTGGTGCGCGCCAGTCGTCAGCACCAGAAGTACCCGCAGTCGTGTGTTCCCAAATAATCTTACGATAAGAAAGAGATACACGAACTAATTGAGTGAATTCTGATTTAGCTGGATCTTGGCAGTGTGGCATTTTGCAATCGATATCAACGATAGTTGCATCTTCCAGTTTTGTAGTAAAGAAATGCTCTTGTTTACCTTCGATTGAAGTACGGTACCATTTCAATTCTACAGTAGGCAGCATTTCGCCAGAAGCCAGTGCGTTGTACAGCAGAGGAACTGATTTATTCAATGCAACGGTAAAGCGGAATGGCTTATGCGCACGTTGGCCAGAAGGTTGTCCTGACTGTGGATCAGTTGGGACAGTAACGATGTGGTCAAATTCTTGAACCAGCATTTCGTCTTCGTGGCCCTGAACAAAGATATTACCTACGGATTCAGCAGTGAATGAGCCAGCGGTAATATGACCCTGAGTTTTACCATGGATGGAAATATAACATGGAGTTGGCATATGAATATCCTATAAAAATTTACCAATATTAGTGTAAGTGTTCATTCCTTGCGTGATTATTCCATCTGTTAACCAAATGAAATTATCGCTTACCAAACACTCGATGCGCATAATAAAGCTGAAATTGCCTGATGCAAAGACATTTGGAAAATGCAATATGTGCTCTCATTCAATGACAAATAATAATTTTATAATTATTGCCGTTATAAAATTTATAGCTGATTTTTTATAAACAATAAGGCCATTCAACTGGTTTAAAAATGAACTGTGATTTTTGATGTCTTATAACTAATTGATATTTAATGATATTTATTTTTTCGTTTAAATATTTTTTATGATCATTTGAAAAGTGTTAACTAGATCAAAAAAATGGAAATAATTTGGATTGTTATGGCACATAATTAATCAATATAAAATAAAAAATGATATTGATGATGATGATTGATAACGGGCTTCAAGGTTATATTTTATTCAGGTGAAGATGAAAAATATGTCTTTTGATGCAAGTTATAGATAATGAGATTACATACTCTTACAGAGAGTAAAACCAAACTTTCCTCTATTTTGAGAGCAAAAAAATGTTTATAACTGGCGATGGGTTTTGATAGGAAGATTAAAAGCTTGAATAGAGGTCTTTATCAATTTGTGTTTAGGCTTTACATCAAAAAAATAAAATGTCAAACTCGAACTTGACGATTTTTCGTATCGATGTTATTTCCACAATTGGATAGGGTATATCTGATTATTTAACTATATGTTGATATAAAACTATTCGCACCTTCAAATATAGTTGTCTTCTTTATCCTATTTTTTTAGGAAGAGCTTCTGTATTTATTATATGGGTGAACATTGGAATCATTCTCTCACCAATAATGGGTTGTTAGACAGTTCATGGTTGTATTAGCCAAAGGATTCAAATATGAGTAAGAATAGTCCAGGTAGCGTAGCGCCGAAAGAAAGAATTAATATTAAGTATGTTCCTAATAATGGTGACCAGACTTCAGAAGTTGAATTGCCTCTGAATCTTCTGGTTGTGGGTGACTTGAAAGGAAAAAGCGAAGATACGCCAATTGAAGAACGGCAGACAGTTTCTATCAATAAGAACAACTTTAATGCCGTCATGAATGAAGCGAACATCAACCTAACTTTTAACGTTCCTAATCGTCTCGATGAAAAAAGCGAAGAAGAGCTGCCAGTTAATCTGGAAATAAAATCACTGAATGATTTTTCGCCAGATAATATCGCGAAGAAAGTGCCTGAATTAAATAAACTTCTCGAACTTCGTGAGGCATTAGTTGCATTAAAAGGTCCATTGGGAAATATCCCAGCATTTCGTGCTCGTTTGCAGTCACTGCTGGATGATGAATCCGTTCGTGAGCAACTCCTGAAAGAACTTGAAATCGTCAATAAAAAATAACTGGTTAAAGGAATTTTTAAATGGCTCAGCACGAAGAAAACAGCACAGCTATTGCTTCTGGCGCAACGACTTCCTTGCTTGATGAAATTATGTCTCAAGCGAGAATGACTCCGGAAAATGATGGCTACTATATTGCTAAACAAGGTGTCGCTGCGTTTATCGGTAGCATCCTGGATACTGGCTCTAACGATGAACCCATCAACAAGCTGCTTGTTGATAAGATGATCGTTGAGTTGGATAAAAAGCTAAGTGAGCAGATGGATGAAATCATGCACGCTAAGCCGTTCCAGGAATTGGAATCTTCCTGGCGTTCACTGAAAATTTTGGTGGATCGCACTGATTTCCGTGAAAACATCAAAATCAACATCCTTCATGCCACTAAAGATGAATTGTTGGAAGATTTTGAATTCTCACCTGAAATTATTCAGTCTGGCTTCTATAAACACGTTTATGCCTCAGGCTACGGCCAGTTTGGTGGTGAACCTGTTGCTTCCGTCATCGGTAACTACGCGTTCAACAACACAACGCCTGATATTAAATTGATGCAGTATGTCAGTTCGGTGGGTGCGATGGCCCATGCGCCATTCTTGTCTTCCGTTTCACCGGAATTCTTTGGTATTAACAGCTTTACTGAGCTGCCTGCCATCAAAGATCTGAAATCTGCCTTCGAAGGCCCTTCACATACTAAATGGCGTGCGCTGCGTGAGTCAGAAGATTCCCGTTACTTAGGCCTGACCGCACCCCGTTTCTTGTTGCGTCTGCCTTATTCCAGTGTTGAAAATCCAATCAAGAACTTCAACTATCAGGAAAATGTCAGCCGTGACCACGAACATTTCTTGTGGGGCAATACGGCGTACTTGCTGGCTAGCTGTTTGACTGACAGCTTTGCTAAATACCGCTGGTGTCCAAACATTATTGGTCCACAGAGCGGTGGTGCAGTCAGCGATCTGCCAGTTCATCTGTATGAAGCAATGGGTCAGATTCAGGCGAAGATCCCAACAGAAGTTTTAGTCACTGACCGTCGTGAATTCGAACTGGCAGAAGAAGGCTTTATTACCCTGACCATGCGTAAGGGTAGCGATAACGCGGCATTCTTCTCGGCAAACTCAGTTCAGAAACCAAAAGTGTTCCCAAATACCCGTGAAGGGAACATTGCGGAAACCAACTACAAGTTGGGCACCCAGCTCCCATACATGTTCATCATCAACCGCCTGGCTCACTACATCAAAGTGTTGCAGCGCGAGCAGATCGGTTCCTGGAAAGAGCGTCAGGATCTGGAACGTGAACTGAACATATGGCTGAAACAGTACATTGCTGATCAGGAAAACCCACCCACTGATGTTCGTAGCCGCCGTCCTCTGCGTGCCGCTGAGATCAAGGTCCTGGATGTTGAAGGTGATCCAGGCTGGTATCAAGTGGCGATGCAAGTTCGCCCGCACTTCAAATACATGGGTGCAAGCTTCGAACTGTCTCTGGTTGGACGTTTGGATAAGGAATAATCATGGCTGCGCTGTACAGTTGGAACAGAGGCAGCTCTGCCAGTCTGTTCGAGCGCATTCAAGGGAAGAGCTTGAGCTCTTCCCGTCAATCAAGGATGCGTGCACTACTTGATTCTATCAAGAAGCATTTGAATGAAGTGCTGAATTCCCGTCCAGGTGCTTGCCAGAGTGCCGTTGATTTAGGGGTCATTGATCTCAATGACGCGACCGCGACATCGGTGGATTTCAAGCAAAGTATTGAATGGGCGATTGAAGAATGCATCAGAAATTATGAGCCAAGAATATCAGCGGTTTCTGTCAGCGCCATCAATGATGATTCAGATCCGTTGCTGCTGAGCTTTCATATCAGCGCTGAAATCTCTCTGGATGATATCAACGATCTTGTGGAATTTAGCATCCAGTTGGATAACAACCGGCGCTATTGCCTGGAGCGAACTCAATAAATGTCATTTGAAAAATATTTCAGAGATGAGTTGAACTATCTGCGACAACTGGGAAAAGAAGCCGCAGTTGAGCGCCCTCATCTTGCCGCATTTCTGTCAGAACAGGGTTCTGACCCCGATGTTGAGCGTTTACTTGAAGGTTTTGCCTTCCTGACGGGCAACCTGCGGGCAAAGATTGATGATCAATTCCCTGAATTGACCCACGGCCTGCTCAATATGCTGTGGCCGAACTATCTGCGTCCAACGCCCAGTATGACCATCATCGAGTATACCCCGGATGAGAGTGTGGTGACGAAAGCGACACAGGTCAAGCGTGGCACACAGATTATGAGCCATTCGTTGTCAACTCAAGATGATATTTATTCGAACGAAAAATCGGACGGCAAAAAAGACGATCATGATCGCTGTACGTTTACGCTCTGCCGTGATGTCTGGCTTTTTCCGCTTTCCATCCGTGACATTACCGTCAATAACAGTAATGAAACCGGAATTATCGGTCTGGATTTTACGTCGAAAACAGAACTGAATCTGCATGAGTTGGAGTTGGACAAACTGCGTTTTTATTTGAGCGGTGATAACTATACCACCTCCCAGCTCTATTTCTGGCTTTGTTACTATTTCAGAAAAGCAGAGTTGGTAGCAGGCGATACCGTGATCCCCCTGCCAAATTTTGATTTTGTGCCTGTAGGATTTGAGCGGGAAGATGCGTTACTGCCTTACCCGAAAAACGCCTATATGGGATATCGCATCTTGCAGGAATATTTCTGTTTCGCGGAAAGTTTCCTGTTTTTTGATGTGAAAGGTTTCCCGAAACTGCCGGAAGATCTCAAGACCAAAGATTTCAAACTGAATTTACATTTTTCTCAGGCTTTGCCACCCGAAGCCAAGATTCGCCATGACACGTTTCGTCTGCACTGCACACCAGCAATCAACCTGTTCCCCATGGACAGTGAAGCCATTGAACTTAATGGCAGCCAGACTGAATACCCATTGAAAGCCAGTTACAGCTTTCCAGATAACTACGACATTTTCTCCGTTGATGGCGTAGAAAGCTGGCTGACGGGGGAAAATGGTGAACGCAGCCGTGCTCGTATTGGTGAGCGAGTTTATACCCCGTTTGAAAGTTTCAATCACCAAATAGATAACGAAAATGAGCGTTCGATGCGTTATTACCGTATTCGGGTGAAAGAGTCTCCTTTCCGCCGGGGGCTGGAACATTTCATCTCATTGGTACGGGGAGATGAGGCAGATTTGCTCAGGCTCAAGTTGAAAGAAAATGTTTCTATTAGTTTGACCTGCACCAACCGTGAATTGCCTTTAGAGTTGCGGGTTGGCGACATTAATTACCCCTCAATCGGCAGCCCGACATTTGCGACATTCCGCAATATTACGCGGCCATCAGTGCCTCTCTATCCCTTGTTGGATGGCGGTTTGCACTGGTCACTACTGTCAAATATGTCGCTCAACTATATGTCATTGCTGGATAAGGACGCACTGAAACAGGTGCTGCGTACCTACGATTTCCCAAGTATTCATAACCGACAGTCCAAGCGTTCATCGCAAAAACGGCTTGATGCTATTGAAAAAATTGAAACAGAGCCGACAGATCGTTTGTTCCGTGGTCAGCCTGTACGTGGATTGCGCTCAACACTGTATATCCGGCAACAGGCATTCAGTTCAGAAGGCGAGCTTTATCTGTTCAGTACGATTCTGTCACGGTTTTTCTCACTGTATGCCAGCGTCAATGCGTTTCATATGTTGAAGGTAATCAATTTAGATAATCAGGAATGTTATGAATGGCCGGTACAGATAGGTCAACACTCGTTGATGTAATCACTGAACAGGATCCTGCCACGCCGCTGGCATTGGATATCTCACAGTACAACTTTTACCAGTTGGTTGAGCTGCTTAATCAGTTAGCGGGAGCGTGGGAAAAAACCGGAGAGACAGATCGTCCCGATCTGGAGTCTATCCGTTTCCGTTCCAGCGCCAGTCTGGCATTTCCGACTCGGGATGTCATCTCGCTTACGCAATCCAAAAAGGGATACTTCGAATTGGAGGTTTCCTTTATGGGGTTGCATGGCAGCCAATCCCCGATGCCAGGCTATTATCTGGATTCACTGGCATGGGAAGAGGCCCAAGGGGAAAACCGTCTGACGGATTTTCTTAACATTTTCAACCACCGTTTAATTACGATCCTGCATCAGATTTGGCGGAAATACCGCTATTACATCTGTTTCAAGAAGTGTGGGGAAGATAATTTTTCCCAACGTATGTTCTCTCTCGTTGGGTTAGGCAGTGATGTCAACCGCCGGATGCTGAACATCAACCACAGCAAAATGCTGGCTTACGCCGGATTGCTGGCAAGCCCCGGACGCTCGCCAGAAGTCATATGCAGCCTTGTTTCCCACTGTTTTGATTTACAGGACGTCACGTTGCACGGCTGGCAATTCAGGAAAGTCATCATCCCAATGGATCAGCAGAACCGTCTAGGGGGAACCAATAAGGGCCTGAAAACGGTTGATAACGAGTTATCGGTACTGGGAGAAAACTTCACCATTGGTTCTTGGGTCGGGGATTACAGCGGTAAATTTTTACTTAGTATCAATGACTTGCCTCGTGATCGGTTCCTCTCATTCCTGCCTGATGGCAAAAACTATCTGCCGTTGGTGATGTTCATATCTTTTGTCATGCGCAGCCAGTTTGCTTGGGAACTGCGCCTTAGTCTGGCTGAAAATCAGGTCAGCGGCATGGTATTGGGAGCAAAGCAGAATAACCATTTGGGGTGGACCAGTTTTCTCGGCGAACCGGAAAAGAAACCCTCTGTCATCATTTCAGTTATGGAATAACGACCATGGAAAAACATCAACCAATCCTTTCATTGCGGGTTCTTAACAGTGAACAGCTAGAAAGTGGTAAAGCCGCCAACTGCCAGTTCTCGACACAGGGTGGTACGGTCGGTAGTAGTGAAAGCCACCTTTGGTCTGTGCAGGATCAGCAGGGCAATGTTTGCCCGTCACAATTCGCCATTAAATGGCAGGATGGGGCATTTTGCCTGCAAGTATTTGCTGAATCAGTACAAATCAACAATGCGACTTTGACGCCTGAGTCGGGTTTGATCCTGTTACAACAAGGCGATCAAATCAAAGTAGGTCATTTGTCGATCAAGAGCCATATCAGTTTTTCTGAGGCAGATCGTGTTGATCCTTCAATGATATCCCCCGAATCGTTGGTTTCCAGCTATAGCAATCCGTTGGATGCCATGATGGAAGGTGCACCCGCACAAAAATCTGTGTTTGCCCACGATGAAGGCATTGCTCCAACGGTTATGCATCGTTTCAGTGATGATCCGCTACGGGTACTTGATAGCGAGAGCTTGACCACATTGAAACCCGAGGTTGAGGCTGATGATACGGAACAACTTTTGCCGCCGGATCATTACCAAAATCCCCCATTTGCTAACCCTATTTCTGATAACCGAGGCAGTGTTATGGATCAGGAGTTCCTGGATTTACCCGGCATCGATTCCGACAGACAGTACGAAAGTATGGATGTTGACCATGTCGCCATTACCCCGCTTATGCGTGGGCTGGAAGCTCGTTTACCTTTGCACGACAGCCAGCAGGCGAATGATTTTCTGCAAGAGATGGGCAAGACCATGAAAGCGGCTATTGAGGGGTTATTAGCCCTCCAGCGCGAACAACATGGGTTGCGTGATAAACAGCTCCGGCCTATCGAAGATAATCCACTGCGCCTGAATATGGATTATGACACGACCATGCAGGTGATGTTCTCTGATCAGAAAAGTCCGGTTCATCTCTCCGCTCCGGCCGCGGTAGCGGAAAGCCTGCAAAACCTGCAATTACACTATCAGGCTAACCGAATTGCTATCTCTGCCGCACTGGACACTATGCTGGAAGCCTTTGCTCCAGAGCAATTGCTCCGTCGTTTCTCACACTATCGTCGTAGCAACGAAGTCAGGAATAAAGACGCATCCTGGGCTTGGGAAATGTACACCAACTATTACCGTGAATTATCTTCCAGCCGCCAGCAAGGATTCGAAAAATTATTCCGCGAGGTGTATGAGCAGGCTTATGACCGCGCATTGCGTCAGGGCTTGGAGGAATCCAGCAATGACACATTCCGCTAGTCGCCGTATATGGGCTGTAGGGATTTTATTGCTGTCAGTGATGTTGCTAAATGGCTGTAGCAGTGCATGGAACGCAACAAAAAAAGTGGGCCAGGTCATTTGGGACCCTTCCACACCGGTAGGTAAACCTGATGAGCAGGCTTCTGTTGCCAATATTACATTGCTGGCCGAACCCGACATCAACCCCAATGAAAGTGGTGAAGCGGCCCCTGTTGAAATGAATTTGGTTTATCTCAGTGAGGATTCGCGCTTTCTGGCTGCCGACTATGACCAGCTTGATAGCGATAAGCTCGAAAAAGCACTAGGGAAAAACTACATCGATCATCAGGATTACACCCTGTTACCAGGGCAATACAAGCCTCTGGAACAGATCGCATTGGAAAAGAAAAACCGTTACATCGGTGTCATCGTTCACTATGCAGATGCAAATCAATCTGAATGGAAAAAGATCATCCGGGTAAAAGACATCGGCCGCCATTACCACATCTTGGTGCATGTCAGAAATAACGACGTCGAACTTAGAAAAGAGGAGGAGTAATCATGCCAGGCAAAAATCGGGTGATTTGGCACGAAGGGTTATTCATCAGACCACAACATTTTCAGCAACAACAAAAACATATTGATTATTTGTCACATAGCCTTGTTTCAGTATTGACACCTTATGCTCACGGTTTCAGCTCTCTGAGCATTAATGATGATTTGCTCAAGCTGGGACGTATCGGAATTAACGAAGCCAGCGGCATTATGCCTGACGGCACCGTTTTTTCTGCGCCTAGTCAGGACTTGCTGCCAAAACCGTTGGATATCGAAAATATCAATGATCTGAAAAGCAAAGATATTTATCTGGCGTTGCCCATGTCCAACGATACCATTCGGGAAATTGCTGATCAGGGGGCAGAAACGCAAAGTGCGGTACGTTATCGGGAACTTCCCACGGATGTCCGTGACCTCCATACCAAAGGCGGTGATTCCTTTGCCCTTAACCTTGCCCAACTGACCCCCGTTCTGATGCAAGGTTCTGAGGACATGAGTGCTTACACTGCCATTCCACTGTGCCGCATTAAAGAAAAGCAAAAAGATGGCAACATTATTCTGGATAACGATTTTATCCCGACCTGTTTGTCGATCTTCGTGGCCGACAAGCTCAAGCGTTTCATGGTGGAAATTGATGGCTTGCTAACCGAGCGCTCAAGAACATTGGCTAAACGCATTGGTTCGCCGGGTCAACAAGGGGTAGCGGATGTCGCGGAATTTATGATGCTGCAATTGCTCAACCGCGTTCAACCGTTGTTCAGCCATTATGCAAAACAAACCGTTTTGCACCCACTGCATTTATATACCGAACTACTCCAGACTTGTGGCGAGTTGAGGACGTTCACTGATGCTAGCCGCCTGCCCGGAAATATATTGGCGTATGATCACAATAACCTGACCGATATCTTCCAGTCTGTGATGATCGCGATCCGTGATGCGTTGAATGTGGTTCTGACTCCACGTGCAACTTCGATTGCGCTGAAACAGAACGAAGGTGGCATTCGTGTGGCAACGCTTCACGACAACGATCTGTTGCGCAAGTCCGAATTCGTACTGGCAATCAGCGCCAGCACACCGCAGGAGCAGTTGCGTCGCCAGTTCGTTCAGCAAACCAAAGTCACATCAATGGAAAAGATCCGCGATCTGGTCAGCGTCCAGTTGCCGGGCGTGCCATTGATTGCTTTGTCTGCTGCGCCTCGTCAGTTGCCGTATCACTCTGGATATACCTACTTCCGTCTGGATCAGAAGAGTCCAGCGTGGAAAGAGATCCAGCAAGGAAATTCCATCGCGTTCCACGTATCAGGGGATTTCCCTGACTTAGATATGCAGCTCTGGGCTATCAGGGGCGGTAAGGAATAATCATGAGTGATATCAATGTTGACAGTCCGTCACTGGAAAAGTCTGAAACGCGACAAACGTTTCAGCGCCAGTACCAGCTACCGTTGCGTGGTGAAAGCCTCAATCCAATGATCGATGCCGCTACCCCCTTATTGGGGATGGTCTTGCGTTTGCAGGATATGACTGATCAGGCACTGCCAGACAAGCTTTACCAACAGGTTGTTACTGACATTCGCGCCATTGAGCAGTATCTGCAAACCAAGGGTTATGAACCCGGCGCGATTGTTTCATTCCGTTACGTACTGTGCACCTTCATTGATGAAACTGCGTTGGGGCACGGCTGGAACAGCCAGAATGGCTGGTTGAAGCAATCACTGTTGGTGCACTTCCACAATGAAACTTGGGGAGGGGAGAAGGTTTTTGTATTGCTTGAACGTTTGATGGGAGAGGCACAGCGCTACCAGCATCTGTTGGAGTTCATTTACCTCTGCCTCTGTCTGGGATATCGCGGGCGTTACAAAGTCAGCACCCAGAAAAGCGATGATTTTGAACGCTTGTTCCGTCGGTTGCAGCAACAGCTTCACTCACTGCGCGGGGATACTCCGCCGACCACGCTGTATGTCAACGTCAACGAGAGTAATGCGCGTTATCGCCTGAGCAGACGATGGACTATCAAGCACCTGTTTGTGATTAGCGTGGGCTTGCTGGTGGCTGTTTACAGCTTTTATGCCATTCGCCTCGGTGATCAGACCCAAGACATATTAAAGCAGCTAAGTAACTTATTGAGATAGGAAGTCGCCATGATCCAGATTGATCTGCCTACCCTTGTAAATCGTTTAAACCCGATGACCCGCCATGCACTGGAAGCTGCGGCGGCATCCTGCATCAGCCTGCAACAACCTGAAATTACGGTTGCGCAGCTGCTGCTCCAAATGATCGATACGCCACTCAGTGATGTGCGACTCATCCTCAGTAAAGCAGACATCGATAAAGATCTGCTGAAAGAACAGCTCGATCAGATAATGACGCACCATCAATCGCTTGTGCAGGCCTACCCAAATTTTTCCCCAATGCTGGTGGAATGGTTACAGGATAGCTGGCTGTTGGCTTCCACAGAGATGCAGCACGCCGAACTGCGCAGCGGCGTTATGCTGATTGCGTTGCTATTCAGCCCGCTGCGTTACTTGGCACCACAAACTGCGCGTTTGCTGGCAAGTATCAACCGCGAATTATTGCGCCAAAACTTTGCAGAATGGACGAATGGTTCGGCTGAGCAGCCTTTTGTGGACAACAGTAATAAAGATGGGCAGGGCGTGCATCCGGCAAACAGCGACAGTTTGCTGGCACGCTTTACCCAAAACATGACCGAACAGGCACGTCAGGGCAAGCTTGATCCAGTTTTATGTCGTGATAACGAGATCGATCTGATGATCGACATCCTTTGTCGTCGCCGCAAAAACAACCCCATTGTCGTGGGTGAAGCGGGGGTTGGTAAAAGTGCCCTGATTGAAGGTTTGGCATTGCGCATTATTAACGATCGCGTACCGGAAAAATTGCGCAACAGTGAACTGATGACACTGGATCTGGGGGCATTGCAGGCAGGGGCAGCGGTTAAGGGTGAATTTGAAAAACGCTTCAAAGGCATCATGGCTGAAATTAGCCAATCGGCAAAACCCATCATCCTGTTTATTGATGAAGCCCATACCCTGATCGGTGCGGGTAACCAAGCGGGAGGTTTGGATATCTCCAACCTGCTGAAACCTGCCTTGGCACGTGGTGAGCTGAAAACTATCGCAGCCACCACATGGAGCGAATACAAGAAATATTTTGAAAAAGATGCAGCGCTGTCTCGTCGCTTCCAACTGGTGAAAGTCTCCGAGCCAACAGCGGATGAAGCAACTGTCATCATGCGCGGCTTGCGTGCCATTTACGAGCAGGCGCATGGCGTGCTGATTGATGATGAAGCCCTGAAAGCCTCTGCGGTATTGAGTGACCGTTATCTTTCCGGTCGCCAATTGCCGGACAAAGCCATTGACGTGCTGGATACGGCCTGTGCTCGTGTTGCTATAAATCTGACTTCACCACCGCGCCAGCTCTCCTCGTTAACGACCGACCTGCACCAGATGCAAATGGAAATCGATGTGCTGGAGAGGGAGCAACGCATGGGATTGAACATCCATGCTGAGCGATTGAACGCGTTGCAAAACCAGCAGAAAGACGTTCAGCAGCAACTCACCGAGTTGGAAATTAGCTGGCAACAGCAGCAAGAGTTGGTGAAACAAATCATCGAACTGCGCCACCAATTACTGGCTAATGATACTTTCGTTGAAAATGCGGTTGAAGAAATTGCCGGGGATGAGGACACACATGAAGCAACTAAACCAGGCGAAACCGCAGAAGAAGCCGAGGTAGTAATAGAAGAAGCCGCCGACGAACAATCCTTGATCGAAAAACTGGCGCCGCTCAATGCCCGGTTGGCAGAACTCCAGCAGAAGCAAACGCTGGTTTCCCCACATGTGGATAAAACCCAGATTGCGGCGGTGATTGCTGAGTGGACGGGCGTACCATTGAACCGCTTGTCACAAAGCGAACTTTCCATTGTCACTGAATTGCCTGTTCACTTGGGACAAAGCATCAAGGGGCAGGAAATTGCGATCCAGTGTTTGCACAAACACTTACTCACCGCGCGGGCAGACTTACGTCGTCCGGGGCGTCCTCTTGGGGCATTCCTGTTGGTAGGGCCAAGTGGTGTCGGTAAGACAGAAACCGTCCTGCAAATTGCGGAGCTGATGTTTGGTGGCCGTCAATACCTCACTACCATCAATATGTCCGAGTTTCAGGAGAAACACACGGTTTCCCGTCTGATCGGTTCACCTCCGGGTTACGTAGGATATGGCGAGGGCGGTGTACTGACCGAAGCTATTCGCCAGAAACCGTATTCCGTTGTCTTGCTGGATGAAGTGGAAAAAGCCCACCCTGACGTACTGAACCTGTTCTATCAGGCTTTCGACAAAGGGGAACTGGCGGATGGCGAAGGACGCATTATCGACTGTAAAAACGTCGTGTTCTTCCTGACGTCAAACCTGGGCCATCAAACCATCGTAGACAATGCCGAACAGCCAGCGCAGATCAACGACCTGCTTTACCCTGAATTAGCGGCATTCTTCAAACCCGCACTGTTGGCGCGTATGGAAGTGATCCCGTACCTGCCATTGGGCCATGAAACGCTGAAAACCATTATTCAGGGCAAACTGGCTCGACTGGATACCCTGCTGACCCAACGTTTCAACGCAGAAGTCACTATCAGCGATGAGGTGTCTGAAGAGATCCTGCAACGTGCTACCCGCGCGGAAAATGGTGCCCGTATGTTGGAGTCCATCATTGATG
This sequence comes from Xenorhabdus sp. BG5, assembly GCF_015163665.1. Lineage (GTDB taxonomy): Bacteria > Pseudomonadota > Gammaproteobacteria > Enterobacterales > Enterobacteriaceae > Xenorhabdus. Next base: position 133,519 of record NZ_JADEUG010000007.1, read on the forward strand.
GCGCCCTGCTACCGCCAGTTTCATTACTGCTATTGCAGAAAATGGCTGCGGGTACACCAATCAAGGCCATTCGCTTAACCGTGGTTGAACACGAATTCCATGCAGAGGTTGAGGAGGCAGAATAATGAAACAGCGGCTGAAAAGCGCGTTAGCGTTATTGGAAAATGACACTGTAGAACAACTGGTTGACCATTTTTTGCAGATCAGCCATAGCTCGCGTTTTGATGCCCTGTTGGTTTTCCTGCTGAACATCAACGAAAACAGGTTGGAATGCTATAACTTGCCGGAGACTCAGCAAACCAGTTCGCGCCGATTGCAAGTGGACATTGATGACGTCAATAACCCGTTGATACAGGTATTACGCAAGGGAACCCCGACTGTTTGGGATTCCCTTAATCACGGGGTACGCATTGATGAACCCTATTTCCGCACGTTTATTGCAGAATTACCGCATAACTGTGGGTTGTACGGCATTCCTCTGTTTAACTGCAATGGGCAGGCCTGTGGTGTGATCGCTATCTTTGCCGAAAATGTTCGCCATTTCATCAACAATGAAAACATGTTCGGCATCTATTGCCATGTCATGCAGCATCGCCTGAAAAAATTGCAGGAACTCGAACAATTGCGCGGACAGTTACGCCAAATCCGCCAGGTATTTCAGGTTCAACGCCAAAAAGAAAAACAATTGGATGAATTGCTTGCTTCCCTGAGTGAATCGAAAAACCCGGCGGCGGTCAGCCGTATCTCCGTGGATTACAGTCATATCGATAATCTGCCAAAGGCCATAGAAGAATTTGAAAGCGCCGTGTTGATTCAACGTCAGCGTCAGTTTGGCAACGACACCAGATTGATCGCACAAAGTCTGGGTCTTGCCCAGCGGACGTTGGTTTACAAACTGGCTAAGTACGGGTGTAGATTATGAATATTGTTTTAATTATCAGTTCATTGCTCGCTTCATTGACAGGGAACCCCAAGCTTGCAGAGGTGGCAGAACCCAAGGAAGCGGTTGCGGTAAAGGAAGAGCAAAATTTAGATGAGTTGCATAAATGCCGCTTTGAGCCGTCTCCTCTTATTCGGCTGGCATGTTATGACAGAGCGTTGAATAACCTCAAGTTCAAAACGGTGCAAATCCCTATCGAAAATATGGGACCTCTATGGCGGCAAGCGATGGAACAGGAGATGAAACGCACTGATTACTCTACCAGCTTCATTGTGAAGCAGGGAGAGAATGGTGCGGCACCGATTATCTTGACCACGCCCGCGATTGGGGTACCTCCCCCACGTCCCGTATTAATGCTGAGTTGCATTGACAGTATCACCCGCTTGCAGGTGGCACTGCCCAAGCCCGTAGAGTCAGGGGTTGTCACTGTGGCAACAGACAGAACCGAGTACCGTACTGAATGGTTCGTGCGGGAACAGGGTTATTTATGGGAATCCAGTCGTGGCTTACCGGGCATTGAAGAAATCAAGCGCCTGATGAACAGCGATCGGATGAGTATTACAGGCAGTAATGGTAGCCAGATAACCTTTAACATTTCTCAGTTGGAGCAGGCAGCGAAGCCATTACGTGCTGCTTGCCGTTGGTAATCGACATGGACATCAGAACACAATTCGATTGGTTCGGCTCCCTGCTGGCCCCCCTGTCCGACGAACAGATTGGCAAAGCACTGGGAGATAACGAACCCGCATGGGAATACATTGACAGCGAAATGATCAAATTTGGTTCGCTGTCACATGGCTCGCTGGATGTTGAAGAAATCCAGCGTCAGGCACTGCAATTATTGAGTGAAAACAGCAAAGATTTTCGGTTGGTGGTTCATCTGCTGCGTACCCTGCAACATGCTGGCAACGCGGCTGAACTGATCCTCGCAATGGAGCTGCTGACCGAGTATGTCAAAAACTACTGGGAAAAAGCCTGGCCAACCAAGCTACAGTTAAAACGTCGGCTGGCACAACAAGTACTCAAGCGTTTCGACTCCGCCCAGAGCAGTTTTATTGAACAAGCAAGCAAAAGTGAACGGGATGATGCGCAAGGGGCGCTCGCACATCTCGCCCAATGCTGGCATGCCTATGAACCTGAGCTTGCTAAAGACATTGACCAACTGCGCATTCGTTATAACCGTCAGCCAGAAGCCGTACCTGTGGAGACAAAGCCTGCCCCTGCTGCGGTGCCAGCATCATCTTCTGCTGAACCTATGGCGCAAACGCCACAGAGTTTTCAAGCAGCACCGATGCCAGAAGTCGAAGTCAACAGTTCGAGCGAAAAAGCGTGGAAGCAGACTTTGATGACCGTCGCAGATTTGCTGTGTGAACGGTATCCCGAATTGCCAGTTGGTTATTCCCTGCGCCGTCATGCGGTATGGCACACCATCACCACGGCACCGATGGCGAATGCAACAGGCAAAACCCCATTGGCCCCGACTTCCGCCGATCGTACTGCCGACTATTTGGCGAGATTGCCGCTGGCGGACAACAAATTGCTCCAGCAAATCGAGCAAAGCCTGACGCTTGCTCCTTACTGGCTGGATGGTCATGCCATTGCCGCACAAGCCGCATTGCAATTAGGGTACGGGAACGTCGCTCAGGCTATTCGTGATGAGCTAAATGCCTTTTTGGAACGGTTGCCCGTGCTGAAAACCTTAAGTTTTTCTGACATGAGCCCGTTTATTTCCCCGGAGACCCTCGACTGGCTCACGCCTGAGCCTGTGGCTACGGATAAGGGTTCCGTTTCTGCTGATCAGGAAGCTATCTGGCAATGTTTCCAGCAACAGGGATTGGAAGCAGCCCTGAAAATGCTGGAAGAACATCAGCAGCAGTTAACGGAGCCACGGGATCAATTCTATGGCCAATGGCTCAATGCCCAATTGCTTGAAGAAGCCGGCATGACCGCATTGGCCCAACAGCATTACCGGAATTTGTTACACACGGGACAACACATGCAACTTACTCAATGGGAACCCAGCCTGCTGGCGTTATTGGCTGAAAAACTCCCTTCTCCTCTCAAGGATACGGCTTCAAACAGGAGTGTTAACCCATGAAATGGCCCTCTTTGTCCTCTTTGGCTCCATTGAAATCCGCCTTGCCGACACTGGCAAAGTTTAAATCTCTGCCACGCCTCAAGGCATTGATGGCACTGGTTCTGGCGCTGATCCCCTGCTTACTGTTAATTGCGGTTTGGTGGTGGGGGCCGGAATGGAAACTGCGCAACGATTATCCACTAGAAAGCCTTGCAGCGCGCTGGCTGGCAACCATCATCATTGTCATGATGGTCGTGTGCTGGGTTGGCATGAAAGCATGGCGTCGCTTGCGAACACTGGAAAAACTGAACCTTGACGTTGAGCTGAAAGTGGTTGATCCGGTACGGGTGGATATTGAACATCAGGACCGCTATCTCGATCACTGGAAATCCCAGCTGCAACGCCATCTGGACGCGTACAATTACCTGTATGAACGTCCGTGGTACATCATCATCGGGAGCCAGAAAAGCGGTAAATCCTCACTGATCAAAGAAGGTTATAAGCTCTCCGAAATCGCGGCACCGGAATATTTGCGTCAGGATGGCGAAGTGCCCCTGATGCTGCGTTGCTGGTTAGGGGAAAAAGCGGTCATCATCGATCCGAAAGGCCAGTTAATTGATCAGCCAGTCCCACTTAATAGCGACAAACCGCAAATCAATAGCCGTCTGTGGGAAGCCTTGCTGAACTGGTTGGCTGAAAACCGTCAGCGCCAGCCCCTCAACGGCATTATTCTGACGGTGGATACTCTGCGTCTGATGGCTGATAGCCGTGAACAGCGTGAACGCTATGTGAGGGAGATCCACCAGCGCCTGCAAGACATTCGCCTGACCTTCCACAGCCAATTGCCGCTCTATTTGGTGATGACCAAAATTGACTTATTGCACGGCTTTGAGGCGATGTACCAGTCACTGGATCGTAAACTGCGTGACCAGATTTTGGGCGTGACCTTCAGCCTCAATAACCGCGATGAAAAAGCGTGGCGCAGTGAACTGGAAGCGTTCTGGAAACAGTGGATGAACAACCTGAATGTGGCGATGCCGGACATGATGCTGAACAATGTGGACGCCAACCAGCGCAGCGCCCTGTTCAGTTTCACCCGTCAGATTCAGGGGCTGTACAGTTATATCACCCAGATGCTGGAAGATATTCTGTATAACGATGAACACCACCGCCCCACTTTGCGCGGTGTCTATTTGACGTCGGCCCATCAGCGGGGACAGATGGATGATCTGTTCACCCAGTCCGCTTCGGCCCAGTATCACCTGGGATCGCAGGCATACCCGACTTGGCCAGCGGGCGATACCCTGCCGTACTTCACCCATTCGCTGTTCGAAAATGTCTTGCTGGCCGAGCCGAATCTGGCGGCGGAAAACCGCATCTGGCTGAGCCGCAATCGTCGCCAGTTGTATACCTTCTCCGTGATCAGTGCGTCGGTCATTTTGGCGATGTGGGGGGGCTGGCATTACTTCTACCAGAAAAACTATCGGGCCGGTGAAGAAGTGTTAGCGCAGGCGAAAAACTTCCTGTCCGTCCCGCCACCGAAAGGGGATGACCGTTACGGTAACCTCCAGTTGCCGCTGCTCAATCCCATCCGGGATGCGACCCTGGCTTACGGTAACTATCACGACAACAAATCCTTCCTGACCGACATGGCGTTATATCAGGGGGGCGGGGTCGGGCCGTATGTGGAAGGCACCTATCTGAAACTGCTGGAGCAGCGTTTCCTGCCGGCATTGATGCTGGGGTTACTGGATGACTTAAATCAGGCCCCGGCTGGCAGCGAAGAAAAACTCGAGATCTTGCGTGTGATGCGCATGATGGAAGATGCCAGTAAACGTAACAGCGGCCTGGTGGCCCAGTATATGCGTGAGCGCTGGAGCAAGGCGTTCCACGGCCAGCGTGATGTGCAGGAGGCTTTGCTGACCCACCTGAATTACGCGCTGGAGCGAACGGACTGGAAGGACAAACGGGAGAAAGGTGAACAGGATGCAGTGGATCGCTTCACCCCGTTTGTCAAACCGATCCGGCAGGCGCAGCAGGAGTTGAAAGCGCTTTCCGTCAACCAGCGGGTGTACCAGAATTTGCGTATCAAGGCTCAGGACGCCCTGCCTGCGCCGATCAACTTGCGCGACCAGATCGGTCCGAGCTTTGACAGTGTGTTTGTGGCCAGCAACGAAAAACGGCTGGTGGTGCCGCAATTCCTGACCCGCCACGGCTTGATGGGTTATTTCGTCCAGCAGGGCAACGAGCTGGTGGAGCTGACGGCAATGGATAGCTGGGTACTGAACATCAAGAATAACAGCCCAGAGAAATACGCCGAACAGACGCCGTCACCGGTGAACGATAAGTACAGTGACACCGATCAGTCGCGGATCCAGCGCGAAATTACCGAACTGTACGTGGCCGAGTACACCGCGACCTGGCGGGCAGCGATGAACAACCTGGAAGTGCGTGACTTTGATGACTTACCGCAAGCCATCAGTGCCATCGAACAGGTGATCAGTGGTGAGCAGCCCCTCAAGCGAGCGCTGCAAATCCTGAGCGATAACACCAATCCGCCGCTGGTAAACAACGCATTGAGCGACAAGGAAAAACAGGCGTTGACGTTAAAAGAAGACTACCGTCTGTTAAACCGCATTAGCCGCGATTTTGCCCCGGAAACGGGGGTGCTGGTGGAGCATGGTGATAAGGGCAGCACGTTGCAAAGTGTCTACCAAAAACTGATGGCCCTGCACCGTTACCTGCTGGCGATCCAGAACTCACCGGTTCCGGGTAAGGCCGCCTTGCAGGCCGTCCAGATGCGTCTGGACAAGAACAACAGTGACGCTATTTTTGAAGTGCAGCAGATGGCGAAAAACTTGCCGGAGCCGCTGAACCGCTGGGTTGGTGAACTGGCAGAGCAGGCGTGGCGCGTGGTGATGATGGAAGCGGTTCGCTCGCTGGAAGTGGAATGGAACGACACGGTGGTCAGGCAGTACAAGACTTATCTGGCAGGGCGCTATCCGTTCAATCCGAATGCCCGTGAAGAAGTGCCGTTGAGCGAGTTTGACCGCTTCTTCCGGCCGGGCGGGACGCTGGACGCCTTCTATCAGCAAAGCCTGAAACCGTTTGTGGAAAACAACCTGACCACGGGGACCGACGGCAAGATGCTGATCCGTCCCGATGTCATGAAACAGCTGGCGGTGGCAAACCGGATCCGTACCACCTTCTTTACCCCTCAAAATGGCCTTGGCACCCAGTTTGCTGTGGAACCGGTGAGTCTGACAGGCAACAAACGCAGGGCCTTGCTGAACCTTGACGGTCAGCTGGTGGATTATTCCCACGGGCGCAGCAATGTGGCGCGTCTGGTCTGGCCAAACTCCATGCGCGCCGGCACGGAAAGCCAGCTGACGTTGATGCCAGCGAAAAGCAATCAGGCACCGCGCTCTGTCAGCTTTAGCGGTCCGTGGGCTCAGTTGCGGCTGATTAACAGCGGCAAGCTGACTAACGTCCAGCCGGGCTTCTTTGATGTGCGCTTTAGCGTCGATAATGGCGAGATGACCTACCGCATTTATGTGGATGAATCGGATAACCCGTTTGCGGGCGGGCTATTCAGCCAGTTCAAACTGCCGGACACCCTTTATTAAGGGGAAGGCAGTGCGTCAGTTTTGAGAGCAACCCTGCCCCTGCCTTCGGGCAGGGTTTTTTTAAGGAGAAAAGCGAGAATATGAGCGAACAGCCTGAAAACCTTATCATCCGGGCTGGCGGCAGTCCGCTGAATTTGCCGGAATTTGCCGTTATCCGCGATGAAATCAACAAAACCAGCCATCCGGCACAGCCAGAAGTGAATTGGCCACTGGTGGAATCCCTGTCCCTGACGCTGTTCAAAACCAACGGGGTCGATTTACAGACCGCGATTTACTACACATTGGCGCGGATGCAACTCAATGGGCTGTCGGGGTTCACTGAGGGCTGTGAACTGCTGGCGGGGGTTATTGTCAGTGAATGGGAGACCCTGTGGCCAGCCCAGCCGCAGGTGCGTACCGACCTGCTGGAGTGGTTCCATGCCCGTACCAGCAGTGTGCTGCGTCAGTGGGATTTTGCCACCAGCGACCTGCGGATGATTTACCGCGCTGAACGGGCCCTCCAGCTCATTATCGACCGGTTGCAGCAATCTGACCTGAAACGCCTGCCGCGGGTGGAAAACCTGTTGTGGTTCTTCCAGAACGCGGCGAAAAAACTGGAAAAACCCCGGCAGGCGGCGAAACCGGTGTCACAACCGGTGCAGATGCCACCGCTGGTCTACCTGTCTCAGTCGGAAGCCGAGCCGGAAACGCCCCCGTCCCCGCCGCCCCTGCGCCATGACCCGCAGCCGGCCCACGATAATCAACCGCGGGTGCGGGTCCAGTTTCCCGAACACCCGCCGCAGGGACTCAATGCGTGGCAGGGCTTTGGTCTGGGCACCCTGTTGGGTTTATTGGTGTTGGTGGGCGGCTGGTTGCTGTGCTACAAGCCCCTGCAACAACAACTCCAGGCTATTACCGACCACCCCGCGGGGGCCAGATTGGCGTGGTTGTATCAGCCTGAACTGACAAGTTATACCCACCAGCTGGAACGATTGGCGGAGACCTCGCCCCGGCTCACCTGGGAGACGGCCCGCCGCCTGACGGCGACCGCGGAACAGCAGTGGCCGCAGTCGCCCGCCCAGCAGCAGGCGACCCGCCAATGGCAGCAGCAGGTGACCGCCCAAATTGACAGCGTGCCGCTAACAGGCAGCTGGAACACCACCCGCGACCAGCTTCAGCAACTGGCGGACAAAATCCTGTTGCAGGAGCGTACCCGCGGCAGTTTCACCCTGTCCTACCTGAAAACCGCTATCTATGACATCCAGCGCAGCCACGGCAGTGACGTGCCGCTGGAAGAACAGTTGCGCCAGTTGAGCGTCTATGCGGCCAAAGGGGAGCGGGCGCCACCGGTCCTACTGAAAGGCATTGATGACCGCTTTAACGCCCTGCTCGGTCGCTATGATCGGCTGCGTCAGGCGACTGAACCCCGGGAAAGTCATCACAACCATGCGGCCGAACAGCCGACCAAAGACCAGACCCCTGCCGTGACACGGGACGGCGGGCATTAATCAGGGAGACCTACGATGTCATTGAAAAAGCACAGGGCGAAACTTCAGCAAGGGCAGGCCCTTGTCCAGCAGGGGCAGTCGTTTGTCCGGCAGGGACAGCAGGCCGCGCAGACGTCCAACATTCTGGGGAGCCGGGGTATCGTCTCCGGTGGCGCAGGGCAAACTGCGTCCGGCGGTCAGGGACTGGCCGAACGGGCCGCCAGCGGCCAGCATGCCGCCGCCAGAGCGCTGCAAAAAGCCGGCCAGCAGCTGCTTGGCGGGGGCGACAACGCCCCGAGCGGCCTGCAATTTACCCTGACGGCGGGCGGATTGCCGCCACAGACCTTTGTCGTCACCGATTTTATCCTGAATGAACACTTTTCTCAGCCGTTCACGCTGGACGTTGGGCTGGCGAGTGCGGATCCGGCCATCGATTTTCCGGCGGTACTCGACCGCTCCGCCACCTTGACGATCATCCAGGATGGCGTAGAAAGCCGCAGTATCACCGGTATGATCGCCAGCTTTGAACAGGGTGATACCGGGTTGCACCAGACCACCTACCAGATGTGTATTCGTCCTGACCTGTGGCGTACCACGCTGCGGCAAAACTCACGCATCTTCCAGCAACTGAACATAGCCGCCATTATCACCACGATTTTGAAAGAGCACGGTATCCGTGACGTCATCTTCAGCTTACGCCATGCCCACCCAGAGCGGGAATTTTGTGTGCAATATCAGGAAAGTGATTTCGCTTTCCTGCAACGGTTGACGGCGGAAGAGGGGATTTTCTACTTCTTTGAGTGCGGTAACGGGCGTAACACGCTGGTGTTTGCCGATGACTGTGGTTCGGTGCCACCGGGCGAGGTGTTCCCTTACCAGCCGGGTGATGCGAGCACTGTGGGCGAACCCGCCATCAGCAGCCTGACCTGTAGCGCCCAGGTGCGACCGGCCCAGGTGCAACTGAAAGATTACACCTTCAAAAACCCGGCCTGGCCGGCCGAATTCAGTCAGCAGATGAAGGAAGACTCCCTGCAACAGATGTATTACGAGCACTACGACTATCCGGGGCGTTTTAAGGATGAAGCGCACGGGAAAGATTTTACCCGTTACCGGCTGGAAGCCCTGCGCAACAATGCTATGACCGGGCAAGGCAGCGGTCATGCCATTGCCATCCAGCCAGGTAAATTATTCACCCTGAGCAACCACCCGCGCGCCGACCTGAACCAGCCGTGGCAGGTGGTGAGCGCCAGTCATGCCGGCAGCCAGCCGCAGGCGCGGGAAACCGCCAATAGCGGCACAGGCACCACCCTGAACAGCCACTTCCACTTTATCCGCCATAACCAGAACTGGCGTCCTGCGCCCCTGCCAAAACCGGTCATCGACGGCCCACAGATTGCCAAAGTGGTTGGGCCGGCCGGCGAAGAGATTTTCTGTGACCAGTACGGACGAATTCGCCTCCAGTTCCCGTGGGATCGCTACGGCAAGAGTGATGACCAGAGTTCCTGCTGGATACGCGTCACCCAGCCGTGGGCCGGTCAGGGCTGGGGGATGCTGGCAATCCCGCGCATTGGTCAGGAAGTCGTGGTGGATTTTCTGCACGGCGACCCGGACCAGCCGATTGTCACCGGCCGCACCTACCACGCCAGCAACATTCCACCGGGCGGACTGCCGGGCAGCAAAACCCAGATGGCCTTCCGCTCCAAAACCCACAAAGGCGAAGGCTACAACGAGCTGCTGTTTGAGGATGCGAAAGGCAGTGAGCGGCTGGCCTTGCATGCGCAGCGGGATATGGATACCACCGTACTGAATGACCGCAGTACCCGCGTGATGCACGACCATACTGAAAGTGTCGGACACAATCAGGCTCTCAGCGTGCGGGCTGACCGGCATAAAGAAGTCGTCGGCATGGAAGTCAGTAGCATCGGGACCCGGCAGGTGACAGTGGAAAAAACCAGTGTGCTCAGTGCCAAAGGACAAATTACCCTTCAGTCCACCGAGAGTGGTATCACCCTCGGCAACACCAAAGGGAGTATCTCGATTGATGCAGACGGCAATATCCATATTACCGGTAATACCGTCATTGTGAACGGAAAAGAGGTCATCACCCTGAAC
>NZ_JADEUG010000070.1 GCF_015163665.1 Xenorhabdus sp. BG5
CGTTATTGGATGGAAAACGACTCTGGGCAGAAAAGAATTTAACCCAGATTTAACCTGACAGACACCTGTATAAATAACCGGTAGTTGTCAGATCTAATCTGGACTAATACAATTTATTCTTCCGGTATTGGTAATTCATTTTTAGAAATGATAGCCAATCTATTTTGATGGTGTTCTGGATCACCCCATAGCCACATCTCTTGTCGACCAACATCATCTTGAGTCTGAATCTTGCGCAATTCGCAAGTCATCATGTCATAGGCGTAAACATGCAAATTATACATCAGAGCGTCATACATACGAGCCTGCCAGAAAGCCATGCCGTCATTAGTCTGATTCATATCAGATACTATTATGTTGTAGCGCTCTAGTAGGTAATCAAAGAACACCCTGCCCGCCAAATCACGTAGGGCGGATCGATGCTGAGGTGTTGCAATGCGCCAAACGAGAATTTGAGTTACAGGACGACAATTCAATACAGCGTCAGGCTGTATGACCACTCGATTATAATAAACCACCTCTTTTGATATATCGTTTATTAGAGCTAGCTCAAAATGAGATTGGCTAATCTTGCCAGTCAATCGATTATCAACCCGAACCATGCGATAGCCAGGAGAAAAAGACAATCCTTTTATTTGACCTGTGATGTCCTCTCCACCCATCAAAGAAGCGTACAGAACGTGATTATCTGAGCTTTCGTTCAAGTGAGCGAAAACCTCATTAACCTTTTCAGGACGTACCAATCTTTGTGGCATGTGCTCCCCATTAAGCTCAGTTGCTTAAAACAGACGTTCAATATTTAGCTCATTGATAAATATAACTGAGGTAATATTAGACTCTTTGAACCTAGGGTTCAATAGCTGAGGCTATATTCAGGTTGTTTGTTTAACCATCAGAATGTGTCAAATAGCTTCGGTTTTTAGCCTATTCTTGGCTATCACTTCTTCATACTCACCAACCTTCGCTTACCGCTCATCAGGTCATTAGTACGCTGATCATCGGCATCAATAACCGCATCGTACTCTTCCCGCGTGAAGCCTTTCTCATCAGGGAACTTGGCTTTTAGCATCATCTGAAATTCGGTCATCGTTAACTGCTCGGCTTCTTCGCGCGGCATATTGAAATGGGCGCGAGCTGCATTGATATACTCAATCGCTTTAAACTGGTCAGAAAACGCTTCCTTCCCTTCATGCCGCTGGAGTTTTCTGATTTTTACCCGACCGATAACACCATGCGTTATCAGTTCACGAGCAATCAAAATGATGTCATTAATTGGCAAACTACCCAAACGGTACACGACTCCTCTTCGCCCCGGACGCCATTCACCGATCAGCTCGTCCACATAATGATCACAGCAAGCCTGTATCACTAGCATGGCCGTTGACAGGATATTGCGGCCAAATGCGGGTTTTCGCATCAGTTTAATCAACCAGTCGGGAAGCGTACCGTAAGCCAACAACGCGCGGTTAATTAACTCCTGAGTCTCTGCCCCATTGAGCAAAGTGTACGCCTCTACAATCTGTCGAGGTGTACCGATACGTGTCATTGCAGAGAAAGAGGGGCACAATAAATAATCGATTTTATCAGTAGAGATAACCATCTCACCAATATCTAAAATAGGTGTC
>NZ_JADEUG010000072.1 GCF_015163665.1 Xenorhabdus sp. BG5
CACATCGGCGTTTTAGGTTCGCGGGGATGGGCGGAACAGGTAAAAATGGTTCTTTAACAAGCTGATAGTCAAAGAAAAAATCGCTTAAAAAAGTATGACCGCACCGGAATCATCCCTAAGACCCCATTGGGTTGCTGGGCGGATTGAATCCGTATGGGTATGTACATAATCCGGCGAAATGGGTTGACCCATTTGGGTTAGCGAGTTGTCCTGTCGATATATTAAAGAATGCCAGAAAAAATAATCATGCCATTTCAGCAGAACAAAGGCAGCAAATAATAGATTCAATAGAGAATCCTAAGCTGCAAAAAATGTTTGAAGAACTATATCGGCCAGGTGCAAATATCCCTGATGGAGGGACAGCAGCTTCTATTCTGCATACAAAGAATACTGGACAATTAGTCGGCGGTTCAGACCATATAAATAAAGGTAAGGATTATTTAACAGCATTGAAAAATTTATCTAGTGGTAATGGAAGGTATAAAAATGAGGCTCTAAGCCCATCGGATAGAAGCTTAGCAAGCTACATGATAAATGATTTAAGGAACGCATTGGGGCATTTATGACGAATGATGAATTAATTGATAAACTAAACAATCTTTTTCCTGTGTTTCGAAAAATACATGGCGATCATGATGGTATCTATCTAATATTTGGAGGTTTTGGTACGTTTTTTTCTGATCTAATAAATCTATATGGCTCTGGTAAAGTAGAGGAAAAAAGCTATTTTTCTCAAAACATCGCATCTATTTACAAGGATGAAGATATCTTAATAAAAGAAATAAAGAACATATTTAGTTTTGTCGATGACTTATTTCTTTATCAAGGTGATGACGTAAAAGACATATTAAATACGTGTATCTTTGAAGCAATAATGGGAAGTGATTATAGTTACAATTTGGCTAGAAAATATCTTAGCAAAGAAACTTATAATCACTATTTGGAAATAACTAAAAGAGTTATTTAGTTCAAAGCCGGAAAGATCTCCGTGATCTTCCGGCTTTCTGCTTTTTTAAGCGCCGCTCAGTTCCTGCCCTTAGCGGCTTTTATAGTCGCCAATCAGTTCCCGCATTCGCAGCTTAATCTCACTGAGCTGGTCTTGCTGGCGCTGGTACTGTTGTTTGATAGCGCAAGTATCATCACTGTCAGGGATTAATACCAGACAGCCATCCAGTATCTTAACGGTCAGTGTACAGCCTTTATCGAATCCCGCCGCCTTAAGCCATTGCCCTTTAAGATGGATTGCAGGCGGAGCTTTGGCCTTGTCATTTTGCGGCACGTATCCCACGGTGTAATAACGTTCGGTTTTGGCGGCTTTATTTACCGCCCGGTTTTGCTTAGAATGCGCCTTAGCCATCATTCAACTCCTCAATAGTTGGTTGTGGTGAGCAACTTCGGCGTGTTGCAAGCGCGCCGGAGCTGCGTTAAAAATGCTTTCTCTTTAGCT
>NZ_JADEUG010000073.1 GCF_015163665.1 Xenorhabdus sp. BG5
ATGAAAGGATTTTTCTAAATTACAAATCAATTTCATGGAATCATATAACAGCCGGCACGTCAGCCTATAGTATATGGGAAGACAGAACCTATTAATAAAATAAGCATAGCATTTTGCTATGCTTATTGACTATTTACATAGGGATATATCTTTTACATATTTATTAGGGGCCATCCATGATGATTTATCACATGTAATGTAATTTTCGTTTTTTAATTTAAAATCAACATAAAAAGAAAGAAAGAAATTAAAAATGAATCCTATTACAGCGATAAAACCAAAGATACTTCCTATTTTATTATTGAAATTCACCTTTTTTTTAATTATAAGGTACTTGAATAATAGTAAAGAAAAATATATACATAATGGACTACCCCAAATAAAAAAAGCACTTTTTGTTGAAAATGTAATAATATCATTTCTAGTTATAAATGAAATATAGTCATTTATTGATACTAAACCAAGTGCAGCAACGCACATAAATATTACTGCTGCGAAAAAAACTTTAAATCTACTTATATTAACCACGGGAATATCTACTCCATATGTTAAAAAATTGATCTGGATGATAAGGTGTAGGAGGTTTTACCTTATTTTCTTTTAATTTTTTAATTATGGTTTCACTGATTTTATATTTGCTATCTAAGTAATATAAACTATAAGCAACACCCACCCCAATCAGGAAAACACCAATAGCTATAACAGTAGCACTAGCAGCAGTGGCAAAAAGTGTCGAAGTTACCGCTGTAACAATAATCTTCGCTGCTGTTGTTGCTACAATTAATTTCGCCATATCCATTGATAAATTAACAAAAAAATCTGTTAGGCTATATTCATCCTTAAGCATTAATTCAACAGCTCTATATCCAGCAGAAAATACAATACCGAACCTGCCACCTGAAGAAATATTACTTTCCATAGCGACAGAACCGACCCCAACCTCCATTATTTTTTTATTATTGATAAGATATCTTGTAGCATTCAAATATCGTCTAACGCCTGGCGTGTCAGTTAGCTTTATATATCTTTCACCATTTTTACCTAAATATTCTATCGCTTTTACGCCTTTCCCTTTTAATTCATTTATTATATACGTTGTTATTCCAATATTTATAGGTTTGAAATGTTTTGCCACTATAAAAACCCCAGGCGTATCTTTTATATTTCCAGCAAAATTTGACAAGACATCAGTGACTGGAAATACATTATCATTTATAAATGATTTAATATTACCCCCTAATTCTTTCAGAAAAATAACAGCTTCATTTTGATTTAATAAGGCATGGTAATCTACGTTTTCATTCAGTTGCTTTTCAAGATCTTTATAATTAATGTAATCCATTTGTTTTTTGAAATTTGCTTCATGGTCAAAATTATCTTCAACCCATGTTTTTAAGCTAAGATCATATTT
>NZ_JADEUG010000074.1 GCF_015163665.1 Xenorhabdus sp. BG5
AACACTGAGGCACGATGACGCGGCACTACGGTGCGGAAGTTGCTGATGCCCCGCTTCCAGGAAAAGCCCCTAAGCTTCAGATTGGTGTTCATCGTACCCCAAACCGACACAGGTGGTCAGGTAGAGAATACTCAGGCGCTTGAGAGAACTCGGGTGAAGGAACTAGGCAAAATGGTGCCGTAACTTCGGGAGAAGGCACGCTGGCGTTAGGTGAACTCCCTTGCGGAGGGAGCCGAGGCCAGTCGCAGATACCAGCTGGCTGCAACTGTTTAATAAAAACACAGCACTGTGCAAACACGAAAGTGGACGTATACGGTGTGACGCCTGCCCGGTGCTGGAAGGTTAATTGATGGGGTTATCGCTTCGGCGAGAAGCTCTTGATCGAAGCCCCAGTAAACGGCGGCCGTAACTATAACGGTCCTAAGGTAGCGAAATTCCTTGTCGGGTAAGTTCCGACCTGCACGAATGGCGTAATGATGGCCAGGCTGTCTCCACCCGAGACTCAGTGAAATTGAACTCGCTGTGAAGATGCAGTGTACCCGCGGCAAGACGGAAAGACCCCGTGAACCTTTACTATAGCTTGACACTGAACATGGAGCCTTGATGTGTAGGATAGGTGGGAGGCTGTGAAGTGTGGACGCCAGTCTGCACGGAGCCATCCTTGAAATACCACCCTTGAATGTTTGATGTTCTAACGCGGACCCGTTATCCGGGTTGCGGACAGTGTCTGGTGGGTAGTTTGACTGGGGCGGTCTCCTCCCAAAGCGTAACGGAGGAGCACGAAGGTTGGCTAATCCTGGTCGGACATCAGGAGGTTAGTGCAATGGCATAAGCCAGCTTGACTGCGAGAGTGACGGCTCGAGCAGGTGCGAAAGCAGGTCATAGTGATCCGGTGGTTCTGAATGGAAGGGCCATCGCTCAACGGATAAAAGGTACTCCGGGGATAACAGGCTGATACCGCCCAAGAGTTCATATCGACGGCGGTGTTTGGCACCTCGATGTCGGCTCATCACATCCTGGGGCTGAAGTAGGTCCCAAGGGTATGGCTGTTCGCCATTTAAAGTGGTACGCGAGCTGGGTTTAGAACGTCGTGAGACAGTTCGGTCCCTATCTGCCGTGGGCGTTGGAAGATTGCAAGGGGCTGCTCCTAGTACGAGAGGACCGGAGTGGACGCACCACTGGTGTTCGGGTTGTCATGCCAATGGCACTGCCCGGTAGCTAAGTGCGGAAGAGATAACCGCTGAAAGCATCTAAGCGGGAAACTTGCCTTAAGATGAGTCTTCCCTTACTCCTTTGAGGGGACTGAAGGACCGTCCGAGACGAGGACGTAGATAGGCCGGGTGTGTAAGCGTTGCGAGACGTTGAGCTAACCGGTACTAATGAGCCGTGCGGCTTAACCTGACAAC
>NZ_JADEUG010000075.1 GCF_015163665.1 Xenorhabdus sp. BG5
TCGCGGAAGCCTTCGCTGCTGTGCATATGGGAGAGGTGATAGCGCGGTTTTTCCGGGTTGAAATCTTTGTGGAAACTGCGCTGCGGGCTCATCCCGACGCCCAGTTGTACCTGATAAATAGTGTCTGTTCCGTCGGCGGTTTCCGGCTGGGGCTGGTATTGCAGCGGCAAGCCAGCGGTCATGCCCAGATGGCTGTCACTGAAAAACAGCGTTTCATCCTCAAACCAGAAACTGATCCCCTCTTCCGCGGCTAATCGGTTGAAAAAATCATAATCGGATTCGCGCTTCTGGGTCACATATTCCCAGTCCTGATGCGCATCGTAAAGTTTTGAATCGGCTTTTACCCGGTGTTTTTTCAGCAGGCTGTTTAATATCGCCGGGGTATTTTGCTGATGGTAAATCCGGCTGTCCTGATTCAGTGTCAACCGCCAGCAGGCAGGGCGAATGGTGATGGTATAGCGCGTCTTGTTACCGTCGGTGCCCACCCAATTAGCGTGAGAGACAATCCCGGTGATTTTGCGCTGCTCTGTTTCACCATAGAAAACCTGCAACACCGCTTCCTGCATCAGCAGCGAAGCCAAATCAATCTCCGCCTGCGGCTTAAAGGGGTTCGCGTTACCGGCCCTGACCAGCGTCAGATTGAGGGTAAACAGTTCAGAGAGTTGTTCTTGCAAAGTAAAGTCGCCGACTGCAAAGGTGTCTTCCGGCACACCCGCGATACGGCAGGTAAAACGTAATCCACTTTTCATTTTTATTCCTTATCGGTTATGACATGAATGCCTTACATGGCCGGGCGTAATCCATCGACGTGCCAGAACTGCCACAACACTTCACTGTTGTCCGGGGTAAAAATTTTCAGCATAACGAACGTGGACTGGCTGATAAAACAGGCCATCGCCTGATTGATTAATCGGCTGAAGCGGTACATCTCGCCAAGCGTGCGGTAACAACCGGGATTCAGTGTGAGCGATAACACATACCCACGCACCGGTTGCCCACGCCTTAAGCGGTCAGTCAGGCGCTCTTTTACCTGCACAATGCCGTCAATGTGTTGCTGGAACTGGCGGCTCAGCGGACGGTTGGTTTCGCTATGCGGGTCAAACAGACGGAGAAACTGTTTCAGGCTGTCGGTGGTAAATAACATCATCGGTGGGCTGGAGAGGCAGGAGAGCAGCGGCCAGCCGTTATTTTCCTGTAACAAGGGCGGATAATCGGTCACCACCGGAATAATATTCTGCACATCAAGATGAGACGGTACACTTTCCGGCGTCACGGTAATTGCGCCTTGTTCCAGCGTCAGGGCCTGCTCATGGTAGCCGATGAAAGAGCACGAGACAGCAATCTCCGGCAGATTGTTTGCCGGGTTGCCGGTCAAATCAAAAAAGCACAG
>NZ_JADEUG010000076.1 GCF_015163665.1 Xenorhabdus sp. BG5
TTAACCCAGGCCCAAATTGACCGTATTGTTGACCATGTCCCGGACGGCGTCGCCAATATTCAGGATATTTACCCGCTTGGCCCCTTGCAGGAAGGCATTCTGTTCCACCATTTACTGACAGAAACCGGTGACACCTATCTTGAAAATATTCTGATGCACTTTGACAGCCGGCCACGGCTGACGAGTTTCTTGCGGGCATTGCAGCAGGTGATTGACCGGCACGATATCCAACGCAGTGCCTTCCACTGGCAGGAGCTTCCCATTCCCGTGCAAGTGGTCTACCGTCATGCACCCCTGCCGATCACGGAACTGACGTTATCCGCAGGAGAACGTGCCGAAACCCAGCTACGACGTCTGACCGATCCGGACAACATACGGTTAGATATTACTCAGGCGCCATTACTGGCCGCTTACATCGCCCAGGATCCGGACACCGATCAATGGTGGTTAAGCCTGCTGCATCACCATCTGGTTTGTGACCATCTGTCGCTGGAAATCATTTTCAGCGAAGTGCAGGCATTGATTCTGGGGGAAGCACCCCCCCCGCCCCCCCCCATTGCCTTACCGCAATTTTATCGCCCAGACCCGTCAGGTGCCGATTGAAGTGCATCAGGCTTATTTCCAGCAGTTACTGGGCGACGTGGAAGAACCGACGCTACCCTTTGGGTTACTGGATGTGCAGGGAAACAGCCGCGATAAGCCCGATCAGATCGTGGAAGATATCGTCACACTGGATGATGAACTGGCACAACAGATCCGGGATTGTACCCGTCAATTGGGGATGAGTGCGGCCGTGCTATTCCATGTGGCCTGGGCGCAGGTTCTGGCACAGTTCGTTGGCCGTGAAGATGTGGTATTCGGTACGGTGTTATTGGGCCGATTACAGGGGGGCATGGGCGCTTCACACGTGCTGGGGATGTTTATCAATACCCTGCCAGTCCGTATCCAATTACAGGCCCGTACCGTAAAACAGGCGGTACAGGAAACTTACCAGCGCCTGAGCGAATTACTGGATCATGAACAGACCCCTCTGGCGATTGCCCAGCGGTGCAGCGGTGTGCCGGCCGCCTTGCCACTGTTTAACAGCCTGCTTAATTTCCGTCATAGCCCACGTGATGAGGAAGCGGCGCATTCATTAGCTTGGGACGGTATCCAGGTGTTGGACAGTGAAGAGCGCAGCAACTATCCCTTATCCCTGGATGTGGACGATTTTGATGACGGATTTGCACTGACCGCACAATGCAGCCAGCACGTTGACCCAATGCGCATTAATGCCTATATGAAGACCGCGTTAGAAGGCATTGTGGCCGCGCTGCAATATGCACCTGAG
>NZ_JADEUG010000077.1 GCF_015163665.1 Xenorhabdus sp. BG5
GTTTAAGGTAATGATTTCAGTAATTGATTCTGATGTCAAGTCAGGTGTAAACTACACGGGATGCCAGATCGGTATCAATAATCTTTTCATACCATCAATGTTGATGCAGGGCAGTTCAATCAATTCCATCCTCCTAAACCCTGATTGAAACCCGCCCTGTTCTTTTTAACCCATTTTATTCTTTCTCACCGGCACTTTCGTCAGAACGATCGGTATACAACCCCAGTTCCCGCTCCAGTGTTTTGCCCGTTACTTCCATATCGAGATCAATGTACTCCATCGTGGTTGCCACATTACGATGCCCCAGCAGTCTTTTCACCAACGGCAGATTCCGAGACGGCGATTTCATCAATGTCGTGGCCACGGTATGACGAAAACGGTGGGGCGAGACCGCAAAATCACACTCTCTGGACAGCCGGCGAAAGAAAGAACGGAGCTGCTGTTTTTCCCGGTTGATATCATATTGGTAACGGGAAAGCCGGCTGGGGTGCGGCACACTTAACCGGCTGAGATCGAAAATCGGATCGTCGGCTTTAGCGCCGGCAGCCATCGCCCTTTCCACTAATTTTGCCAGCCGGGGTTTGAGCGGCGGGATAATCGGTACTTCCCATTCACTGTGGTTTTTACTGCCTTCCAGCCCCAGTTCAATATAATTGCTTTCCAGATTAATATCCCGCAGCCGCAGATGCAGTAACTGGTTCTGGCGCATCCCCGTAAAGCGCAATGTCGCCAGTACTGTTGACCAATACCAGGTCGGATACAGGGCGCAACGCCCTCCCCGTGGCATCACCCCGGTTCTTTCTTCTTCAGCAAACTTTCCCATCAACAGATTAATCCGGGTTATCTGCGATTGACTCAAAATCTTCTTCTTTTTCTTCTCCTTTTTAACCACCGCATTGTTAAACGGGTTTTCGGTGTGGGGCAGCAGTTTTTGCTCCATGCCGAAATTAAAGATCGCCCGCAGGTGAGCCACCTTATTATTCCAGGTGTGGCTCGACTGTTTTTTCTCCACCAGAAGATGGCGCCGCCACCGCAGCACATCCCGGTGAATAACCTGCGCCGGTGAGGCCGCTTCCCCCATAAACCGGGTAAATCCCTTCGCCACTTTACGGTAACTCCACTCGGTATCCGGTCTCAGGATATGTGAAAAAAAGTACTCGTCTAATAATTCTTCCCAGCCCATTATTTCTTCTGTTCCGTGCATCATTTTTTTCCTGTTATCAGCAACCCAACCCGGCGGCTTTTCAATATAGAAAGCCGTTAATCATTCCGTTAAAATTAATGACAAACTAAAATTGTTTCATTGTTAATATCATG
>NZ_JADEUG010000078.1 GCF_015163665.1 Xenorhabdus sp. BG5
TGTCTAGTCCTGATATACGTTGACACTATTTTTACTTAACGCCTGATGATGTACTTCATCGGGCGTTTGATATTTTAGCGCTAAGTGTGGCCTAGACCGATTATAAATATCTATCGATTCACCCACTATTTTTGTCGCTTCTTCAAGGTTAGACGGTTTACAGAGTAAAAATTCGGTTTTCAGGATGCCATTGACACGCTCTGCCAACGCATTTTGATAGCAATCGTAGCCGTCTGTCATTGAACAAATAACTTTATGGTATTTATGCTGCTCTTGATAGCGTTTTGAACAATATTGTAACCCCCTGTCTGAATGATGGATCAGCGATTGTGCGCTCAATTTTCGGTTTTTTAAGGCGTGTGTATACGCCTTGATGACCGAGTCTGTTTTTAAGTTATCGTGCACATGATACCCCACGATTTTACGTGACCAGGCATCCGTAATCAGGCTTAAATACGCTTCCCCTGTTTTCACAGGGAGATACGTGATATCAGCTACCCAGACTTGTTCTGGCCCCGTTGGGGTTATCTTATTGGGGCCAGCTTTGAGTAAATTGGGGTGACAGTGAAAACGATGATGGCTCTGCGTCGTTTTGTGGTAAGCCCGTCTGGGGTTGACTAACAAATGATGGGTTCTGAGTAAATCGAACAGACTGTCTCTGCCTATTTTTAATGGGCTTGATTGGTTCAACAGGTACTGAAGCTTTCTCGTACCAATGCGGGGCTGCTTCAGACGGATTGACTGCACTTGCCTCAGCACATCCTGTTCCTGTTTTTCTTTGACGGCTGCCCGCTGACATTGCTGATAATAAGCTTGTCGTGTGATACCCAGATAACGGCAACATTGAGCCACATTGAAGCCAGTTACTTTTTTCGCCTGAATGACTTGCCTCGTGGCTTTTTTACGACAGTCACTCCATAATCCCGTTTTAACACATCAACGACCGCCTCAAAAAATTCAGCTTTCTTTTCCATTTCAGTCAGTTGCTGTTCAAGTTCTTTTATCCGCTGCTCGGGGGTGAGTGAAGAGGATGAAGTCATGGCTACTCCCTGAGGATGTAAAGGGGTACAACCCAGACTCCAATCTAACTGACCATGTTTCCTCAGCCAAACTAAAACGGTTGAACGCCCTTGAATACCGTACCGACGTTGGGCTTGTTTGTAAGTCATCTCGCCTTTTTCAATTTGTTCAACAACGGCCAATTTAAAGGCCAGCGAATAGTCACGCTGAGTGCGTTTACTTTCTGATTTCATAACACTCTCCTCAAAAGATGAAGAAAAGTGTCAACCTTATTTAGGATGGGACA
>NZ_JADEUG010000079.1 GCF_015163665.1 Xenorhabdus sp. BG5
ACCTGCTGATGTAACCGCCAGTGTTCTAACTGAAACGACCACGGTAAGGTGCTGTGATACCCCCAGCCCCAACTGGCATCGCTGAATTCGTGCTTATCCAGCAACTGAGCCAGTTCCGGCAGACAATTGATTTTGGGCTGAATTAACCACGGGCTTTGCGCCAGCATGGGGTTCATCGGGGTGCCGCTGTAGAGCGGAAAGGCCTGTTCTGTCCAGCCGTTAAGGTAGAAGGTCTGAACCGGATTCGGCTCTGCCAGACTGTTGACCAAAAAATAGCAATGACCATTGTCCTGACGGGCTAACCAGCTTTTCCAATTCGTTGATTCCATCATGCTTCTTCTGCTCCTGTAATAACCCAGTCTTCTTCCTGCTGTGCAAGCAGAGCACAAGGCGGTTTCGCCGGAAATTCCACCATTGGCAATGGCTCCACACCTTCCGGTAATTGCAGTGCCAGCCCACGCCCACTACCACCTGAACCCTGCCCGACATTAATCATCGAAGACAAAATACCGCCCGGCGTAACTTTCAGAAAACTGCCGCCCACTTTCAGCGTGATTTCTGATGCCGCCTCCAACACCACTTTGCCGCCGCTTTTCAGGTGGATTTCCTGCCCGCTGTCAATCACGGTCGCATCGCCGGTCTGAATATGCTGACTGCCGGCAATCCGGTGGGAAACATCGCCTTCGGTGGTGATTTTGCGTGAGCCAGCAACCTGATGATGGTCATCGGCGCGGATGTCGTGGTAGCGATTGTTATCGATGCGGCTCTTCTGGTCATGTTTAATATGCCAGTACGCATCGTTTTCGATATGCGCGGTAAAATCTTTCTGGCCGTGGAAATAGATTTCTTCGCTGCCTTTCGCATCCTCAAACCGCAGCTCGTTAAAGCCTTTCCCCTTGTGGGTCTTGGTCTTAAACGTGGTACGGGTTTTTTCGGACGGCAAATCCAGCGGTGGGCGGTTCAGGCCGTTGTAGACGCAACCGGTGACGATGGGGCGGTCAATATCACCATTCAGGTAAGAGATAATCACTTCCTGCCCGATGCGCGGTATCGCCATAAAGCCATAGCCGTTGCCGTTCCAGCCCTGTGCCACCCGCACCCAGCACGAAGCGCCATCATCCGGCTGGTCATAGCGGTTCCAGTGAAAATGCACTTTAATTGCGCCGTCTTTATTGACGAAAATTTCTTCCCCTTCCGGGCCAACGACTATCGCCGTTTCATCGCCATCGGCTAACGGTTTGTAGTGGAACGGTGGCCGCCAGTCGGCAAGGCCGTCGATAAAACTGAACGTGTTG
>NZ_JADEUG010000008.1 GCF_015163665.1 Xenorhabdus sp. BG5
CGGCCAATTTAAAGGCCAGCGAATAGTCACGCTGAGTGCGTTTACTTTCTGATTTCATAACACTCTCCTCAAAAGATGAAGAAAAGTGTCAACCTTATTTAGGATGGGACACTGATAAATAATAAACCTGGCTGTGACACCGGAGTGCCTTAAGGCACTCCACACGTAAGATTAACTCACTCTCGGCGTTCCAGAATTTCAAAACAATAGCTATGAGAATTGTTTTCATCTGCATCGTGATATTCGGTAAACGTTGAATTCCATTCATCAGGTTCATAATCAGGGAAATGCGTGTCACCAATCACTTCTGCATCAATGTGAGTCAGATACATACGATTAGCCAGAGGAATAAACTGTTCATAAATTTTTCCTCCTCCTATCACCATCACTTCTCTAACATCGCCAGCGGCTGATAAAGCAGCGTCGATAGAGTTAACCCAAGTCACCCGATCATCATTCGCAGGTTGACGGCTAATCACGATATTCAGGCGCCCTGGTAAAGGGTGACCAATCGACTCATAAGTCACTCGCCCCATTACAACCGGTTTTCCAAGTGTATTGTGTTTAAACCAGGCTAAATCACCCGGCAAAGTCCATGGCATGGCATTTTCCATACCGATAACTCGATCCATAGCTATCGCAGTAATCAAGCTGATAATCATTAAATCACCTTACAGCCAAGTAGTATGAAAATTTGGGACACTATACGGAAAGGGTTACTCGCAGTCGATAAGATTAGCCATTTATCCAAACAAATAGTGAGTTTGCCCGTGAATTGTTAAACAATCCGTTGTTTAGCAGATTATTACTTAACAAGCATGCAGCAAAATAACAACTTCATTCAATTTGACAGAACATCTATCTAAAACAGTGCCAGAAACGAGTAAAGTCAGGACAAAGATTTCATTTAAAAACCAGCAGGATTGACAATTAACTGCCCGGCAACCCCACGATCTGCCATCTCCAATATCTGGCTGTAATACATGAAAGGAAAATGTTCATAAGACGGCTGCATCATATTAAGTAGCAATTCAGCACGACTATCAATCCAAACGGTATCTTTCCAGCCATAATCCTGTGGTTCTGGACGGTTGCCGTTCAGACTGATGACCTTAAATCTTACCCCTTCAATATGGAAAGGCTGGGGCATTGACGTTGTGACTGTCCAACGTTCCCATGCACCTTGTTGGCTTGTGATATCGATTCGATGCGCATTCAACAGTGAGCCATTAATCCCTTGAGAATAATCGCCCAAATCAATTTGACGACTTTGAATGGTAGAGTTGATCTGTGGATTATCAACGATAAGCTGAGTTGGTAGTTGATCTGTCACCAAAGGAAGCAACCCGCTGGCTTTCAAGGTTAATACCGTCGTTGACAGCAGTTTGGTCGAAGGTTCAAACAAGCCTTTCAAACGATCGATTACGCCAGCAGATTCTCCCGCAGTAACAGTAACACTCTCCACTTTCGACATATCAATCAAGACTTCTCGACGTTCTCCCGGCGCAAGTGACAATAGCTGTACCGCCACGGGAGCAGGCAATAAGCCTTGATCAGTAGCAATCATGTAGAAAGGACGCCCATCACTGAGTTGCAATTGATATCGCCGGGCATTAGATGCATTCAGAAAGCGTAACCTGACCCAACCTCTGGCAACTTCCACAAAAGGATTTTCGACACCATTAACCACCAGAGTATCGCCAAGAAAGCCTTGATTAGCTGACGGGTTATATTGCGGTACACCAAAATTATCCAATCGCTTATCTTGCAAGATAACCGGAAAATCATCGACACCATAATGTCTGGGTAAAGGCAGGCTGCGACTATTTTCGTCTTCCACCAGCCACATACCAGCAAGGCCGGCATAAACATGCTGTGCCATGCGATTTGGGGTATTGGCATGATACCAACAGGTCGATGCAACTTGATCTATCGGAATAACCGGCGACCAATTTTCTCCCGGTGCCATCAAACGAGCCGAACCGCCCATCAAGGTTCCAGGCACCAATAATCCTCCGACGGTCATTGAAACCGGTTCAGATAACCGATTGCTATAGATCAGTTTGACATCATCCCCTCGGTGAACCCGAATGGTTGGCCCTAAATAATGTCCGTTGATGCCCCAAACTTGAGCCTTATTATGACCATTAAACGACCAGGTGGCTTTTTGTATGGCTAAAAACAGGGGTTGCCCTCTGCGGGATTCCAGTAAGGGAGGGAGCGGCAATTTTGTTTGTTGATTTTTGTTGGCCCGAACGACAAAAGGAAGCGCCCCTAAACACATTGCCAAACCAGAAGCCTGAATAAATTGGCGCCGACTCAGTGACATACTTTCTCCACAGAAGGTCTCCACAGAAGGAATAGTCTCTCTACGATAGAAATACAACCCAAATAGCAATGCCCAATAATTGCCTAATTTAAATGATTGCGGGGATGAATACCCTGATATTGTGGCTATCAGGATTTATTATTCTATCGATTGCGTTTAATAAAAACGTTAATTTATTAAACGCAATCATAACGCGAATAGGAGAGAATTTCTAAAATTATCGAAAAATTATAGTGATAATTAGTCCAACTGGCTATCTACGCTGATTAAGTGCCTCGACTTCTTTATCCAATTGTTCAATTTTGGTTTTCATCAATTGTCGGCAGTGTTCTGCCAATTCACGAACCTGATCTTTGGTATATTTCGTGGTGTCAATCGGGGGCAACATTTCAACAATAACGGTGCCATTGTCCCAACGATTTAGTTTTATTTTATCGTGTGTTGTAGAAACACAAACCGGTACAATAGGTGCACCTGCGGCAATGGCGGCATGAAAGGCACCTGTTTTAAAAGGCATCAATCCACGGCCACGACTCCGTGTTCCTTCTGGAAACATCCAAACCGAAATTCGATTTTTTTTGATCTGATCGACAACCTGTGAAATCGTGCCATGAGCTTTTGTCCGATTATCCCTGTCGATCAAAATATTACCTGTCAACCAATATAGCTGACCAAAGAAGGGAATAAAGACTAGGCTTTTTTTGCCCACGGTGACTGTACGTGGCTGCACCGCATTCGACATCGTAACCATATCGTAATTATTTTGGTGATTGCCAATATAAATACTAGGTCCATATTCCTGTGCTTCTTCTGGAACACGTTCCAGCAGCTTAATGCCAAGCACTTTATGCAATTTGCCAAACGCACGCCCGAAAGTCATAACATGACGTGGATTACGTGGGCTGAATAAACAGTAGATACAGCCAAAAATAACGATCAGTATCCCAAGCAGAATAACAATAATTCCCCGAATGATTGCTAGCATAGCGGCCCCTTGTTGAAAGGCCAGTGCATTCATTACACTGGCCTAAAATTACGATTTATACCTTTCACCCTGCAATTTGCAGCTTAATGACTTGTATTTCAAACCACTTCAACGCGCTCAACTCGCTGTAATCCACGAGGCAGAGACGCTCCCTTGCGCCCTCTCTCTGCCCTGAATTTCTGTAACTCATCAGGACGAAGCAGTAACTTGCGTTTGCCAAAGTAAAGCGTGATAGAAGATTGCGGTGGCAAGACCAGTAACCAAGCCAGCATATCTTCGCCGGATGCAGCCTGTGCCGCCGGAATAGAAACAATCTTATTGCCCTTGCCCTTTGAAAGCTGTGGCAAATCAGTCACTGGAAACATCAACATACGGCCCGCTTTGGTAATCGCCAGTAACATGTCTTCCTGTTCGTTGTTAATCTCCAACGGCGGCATCACTTTAGCATTCTCGGGCAAAGTAATCATGGCCTTACCCGCCCGGTTCTTGGCAATCAGGTCACTGAAAGTACAGATAAAACCATATCCTGCATCAGATGCCATCAAGAATTTCTGTTCTTCTTTCGCCATCAAAAGATGCTCAACCGATGCCCCTACCGGCAACGCCAGTTTGCCCGTCAACGGTTCTCCCTGTCCTCTGGCTGATGGCAAATCCAACGGATCAACGGAATAACTGCGCCCTGTAGTATCAATAAAGACCACGGGTTGGTTACTCTTGCCACGCACCGCACTGCGGAAACTGTCACCCGATTTGTAATTCAAGCCAGCCGGATCAATCTCGTGTCCTTTCGCACTGCGCACCCAGCCCATCTCTGACATGATGACAGTAATCGGCTCAGATGGCAGGATGTCGTGATCACTCATGGCCTTCGCTTCCATGCGCTCTTTCAGCGGGGAGCGACGGTCATCACCGTAGCTTTCTGCATCGGCAATAATTTCTTTTTTCAGTAACGTATTTAACTTACGTTCAGAACCCAAAATCGCCTGAAGTTTGTCACGTTCTTTCGCCAATTCATCCTGTTCACCACGGATTTTGACTTCTTCCAGTTTCGCCAAGTGGCGTAATTTCAAGTCAAGAATGGCTTCTGCCTGCGTTTCGGTTAAGTTAAAACGCTGCATCAATACTGGCTTTGGCTCATCTTCATGACGAATAATATGAATGACTTCATCAATATTAAGATAGGCTGCCAACAAACCTTCGAGGATATGCAAACGCTTAAGCACTTTTTCCAGGCGATGGTTCAGGCGATTACGCACGGTTTCACGCCGGAAAACCAGCCATTCACTGAGGATCTCAACCAAACCCTTAACCGCAGGACGGTTATCCAGACCGATCATGTTGAGATTGACGCGATAGCTTTTTTCCAAATCGGTAGTTGCAAACAGGTGGTTCATTACCTGCTCAATATCCACGCGGTTAGTACGCGGAACAATCACCAAGCGGGTTGGATTTTCATGATCAGACTCGTCACGCAGATCATCCACCATCGGTAACTTTTTCGCCCGCATTTGGCTGGCAATTTGTTCTAAAACCTTCGCACCAGAGACCTGATGAGGTAAGGCCGTGATGACGACGTTACCTTCTTCTTTCGACCAAATCGCCCGCATCCGCACTGAACCACGGCCATTTTTGTAGATCTTGCGGATATCTTCTTTTGGCGTGATGATCTCAGCTTCTGTTGGATAGTCCGGCCCTTTGACATATTCCATCGCCTCATCAAGCGATAGATCTGGCTTATCCAGCATGGCAATCAGTGCATTCGCGACCTCACGGGCATTGTGTGGCGGGATGTCGGTCGCCATCCCCACGGCAATGCCCGTGGTGCCATTGAGCAAGATATTGGGCAAACGCGCAGGTAAACACTTAGGCTCCTGCAATGTACCATCAAAGTTTGGTACCCAATCTACGGTTCCTTGCCCCAACTCAGACAGTAACAATTCGGCATATTGAGACAAACGAGATTCGGTATAACGCATCGCCGCAAAGGATTTTGGATCATCCGGTGCCCCCCAGTTTCCTTGCCCATCGACTAACGGATAGCGGTATGAGAAAGGCTGTGCCATCAAAACCATAGCTTCATAACAAGCCCCATCACCATGTGGATGATATTTACCAAGAACATCACCGACGGTACGGGCAGATTTTTTAAATTTGGCGCTGCTGCTCAGCCCTAGTTCTGACATCGCATAGACAATACGACGCTGAACAGGCTTTAAGCCATCACCAATAAAAGGTAACGCCCTGTCCATGATGACGTACATGGAGTAATTCAAATAGGCGTTTTCAGTGAACGCATGAAGCGGCTGACGCTCCACGCCGTCGTGAGTTATCTCACTCATGTAATAATTTCCTCAGGATCTGTATTGACTACCTTTGCGCTAGATTTCTCTGTATGCATTTAATCTTATTGCACTAAATTCATGCGCTAAACTTCGATATCGATGGAATCTCCCTTCTCTTGCAGCCAATTACGGCGATCTTCTGAACGTTTCTTCGCCAGAAGCATATCCATGACTGAGAGGGTTTCTTGATAATTTTCATCGTCGATAGTCAATTGCACCAGACGGCGAGTGTTAGGATCTAACGTGGTTTCACGCAACTGCATTGGGTTCATTTCCCCCAACCCTTTAAAACGCTGAACGTTCGGCTTGCCCCGCTTGCGGCTCAAACGATCCAAGATGGCACTTTTTTCCCCTTCATCCAGCGCATAATGTACTTCTTTGCCAAGGTCGATGCGATATAACGGCGGCATTGCCATGTAGATATGCCCGCGTTTCACCAATGTCGGGAAGTGACGGACAAACAGGGCGCACAGCAATGTTGCAATGTGTAATCCATCAGAGTCTGCGTCCGCCAGTATGCAGATTTTACCGTAGCGCAGTTGGCTTAAATCTTCACTATCCGGATCAATACCAATCGCAACAGAGATATCATGAACTTCCTGCGAAGCCAGTACTTCATCCGAAGAGACTTCCCATGTATTCAGGATTTTTCCACGCAGTGGCATGATCGCCTGAAACTCACGATCACGAGCTTGCTTCGCAGAGCCGCCCGCGGAATCCCCTTCTACTAAAAACAGTTCAGTAACATTGAGATCTTGTGCAGTACAATCTGCCAATTTACCCGGCAAAGCAGGGCCATTGGTCAACTTTTTGCGTACCACTTTCTTCGCCGCACGCATTCTACGCTGCGCACTGGCAATCGCCATTTCAGCGAGTTGCTCCGCATCTTGAATATGCTGGTTCAGCCACAAGCTGAATGCATCTTTCACTACGCCGGAAACGAAAGCCGCAGACTGGCGAGAAGAGAGGCGCTCTTTGGTTTGGCCAGCAAATTGTGGATCTTGCATTTTAAGCGATAGCACATAAGCACAGCGATCCCAGATATCATCGGCAGAAAGTTTAACCCCACGTGGCAATATATTGCGGAATTCGCAAAATTCACGCATGGCATCCAACAAACCTTGACGCAAGCCGTTAACATGAGTACCGCCTTGTACCGTTGGGATCAAGTTGACGTAACTTTCCGTTAATAATTCTCCGCCTTCCGGTAGCCAGAGCACTGCCCAGTCAACCGCTTCAGTATCTCCACTTAATGTGCCGACAAAAGGCGCTTGTGGCAATGTGACCAGCCCATTGACGGCTTCTAGCAGATAATCTGTCAACCCGTCGGCATAACACCATTTCTGTTCGGTATCGTTCAGTTTGTCCTTAAAAACAATCTCAACCCCCGGACACAGCACCGCTTTGGCTTTTAGTAAATGCGTCAAGCGGGTGGCAGAAAAACGGGGCGTGTCGAAATAGCTTTCATCTGGCCAGAAATGGACACTCGTTCCGGTATTGCGTTTGCCACAACTGCCAATGACTTCCAATTCTTGTACTTTCTCACCATTTTCAAAGGCGATTTGGTGTACCTGACTGTTACGACGGACAGTCACTTCCACGCGCTTTGACAGGGCGTTGACTACCGAGATCCCAACTCCATGTAAGCCACCAGAGAATTGGTAATTTTTATTAGAAAATTTTCCGCCCGCATGCAAGCGGGTCAAAATCAATTCAACAGCAGAAACTTTTTCTTCAGGATGGATATCAACCGGCATACCACGGCCATCATCTATCACTTCCAGAGACTGATCGCTGTGAAGGATTACTTCAATATGCTTCGCGTGACCAGCCAGAGCTTCGTCCACACTGTTATCGATCACTTCCTGTGCCAGATGGTTCGGGCGGGCTGTATCGGTATACATTCCGGGACGGCGACGAACTGGCTCCAGGCCACTGAGGACTTCAATGGCCTCTGCGTTGTAACTAGATTGAGTCATGTTGTAATTCTGTCGGTTGCTTCGTTATTAGAGGGCCAATCAGTATTGATATACTGTTGATAATACCAGTCGTTTACCTATTTTTGGCAATTTTTTTACTATTGCCACTGGTTAGCCCTAAGAAGTCAATGATTTGAGGGAAATAATATTCGAAGCCAATAAAAGCATGATTCCCACCAGATTCAACCGTCTGCCGGCACTGCATCAGGTAAGCAACAGCTTGACGGTAATCGAGCACCTCATCTCCTGTTTGCTGCAATAACCAAATAAGATCAGGTGATTCCAGCGGGTCAATGTGCATCACTTTGAGATCATGTATATGGCTTGGTTCGAGAGTATAGCGCTCTTCGGTATAGGGATTCACGTTTTCCCCAAGATAATTCTGAAGCAAGTCGAAAGGACGCACCGCAGGATTGACAACCACGGCGGGCAAACCAAAGCACTGAGAAAGCCAGATAGCCAGATAACCGCCCAGAGAAGAACCCACCAGCCCGATATTTTCACCGGCGTGCTCCATTACCTGTTCTTCCAGTAAGATGGCTGCATCTTCAGGATAAGGGGGTAATTGCGGCACCAGCATGTCAATGTCAGGGTGCAGCTGGTGTAACCACGTTTTCAGCGCATTCGCTTTCGCTGATTGAGGGGAACTATTGAAACCATGTAAGTAGAGTAACGTCGACATTAATACCCGTCCGAATCTAAATCCGGGTAAAACTCGTTATTCTTAAGCCTGTGAACCTGTGTCTGCAATTTCGCTTCTTTATTATTGCCAGCCACAGACAGTTCGAGATAACGCCATCCCGGAGCCACTGTATCAAGCATAAAATTAGTACAATGTGGTTTAAATTGCACACAGGTTGATGGGGTTGCCATAACACGAATACCGTTCCACATTTCATCCACTTCTTGGTGGATGTGCCCACACAGTATGGCTTTCACCTGGGTTTTGCCTTTCAAACATTCTGATAATTCAGGGGCATTACGCAAACTGTGCTGATCCAGCCATGTGCATCCAGACGGAATCGGGTGATGGTGAAGCATAATAATCGCATGACGCTCACTGTGTTCATCCAGGCATTTTTTCATCCACTCAAGCTGATAATTCGTCAATTCACCATGAGGAACCCCTTGCACCTGACTGTCCAGCATAATCAACTGCCAATGCTGTCCGATAAATATCTGCTTGGAAGGTGAAATGCCTGCTGCTGCCAACGTGTCAACCATCGCGGGTTGATAATCGTGATTGCCGGGTAACCAAACACAAGGTGCAGGTAAACGCGCAATGCCATCAGCAAAATGCTGGTAAGCATTGATGCTCTGATCCTGTACCAAATCACCTGTCGCAACGATCAAATCAATATCGAGATTTTGCTGCAAGATCATATCCAATACCGCATGATAACTGCGATAGGTATTGACGCCCAGCAATGAGTCTCCCTTATTAGCAAAAAGGTGCGTGTCGGTAATTTGCAGTATTCTGGCTGTGGCACCTTCTGCCACAGGTACTTCAAGCAGGCTTTCCAAAAGGTTTCCTTTTCCTGTCGATCATAAGGATGATTTTAACGTGTCTTGATGCAAAAGATCTGCTGGCTGGGGCACACTTCCCATTTTCCAACGTAAATTAGGAATGATGACCCAACCATTTTTTCCTAAGTTTTTCATGGTGCAATGCCAGCCACTGTATTGCAATAACTGAAGCCGCATTATCGATAATGCCCTCTTCTACCCATTGATAAGCCTGTTCACGACTCACAACCAGAACACGGATATCTTCATGCTCACCTTCCAGACCATGAACCCCTGACGCAGTGGCGGCATCGACTTCACCGACAAAGACATACATACGTTCTGTCGTACCGCCAGGGCTGGAAAGATAACTTAATGCAGGCTGGCAGCGTTTAACCTCAATCCCTGCCTCTTCCACAGCTTCGCGACGGACGACCTGTTCAGCGTCTTCTCCTTCTTCGATCATGCCGGCAATCACTTCCAACAGCCACGGCGTATGACTGGTTTCAATCGCCGGAATACGGATTTGTTCAATCAAAACAACTTCATCGCGCACCGGATCATAAGGCAACAAAACACCAGCATGACCTCGTTCAAAAACTTCACGTTTAATGGTTTCACTCCAACCACCGCGAAATAGGCGATGCTTGAATTGATATTCAGTCATGTTAAAAAAACCGCGATAAAGCGTTTTTTGAGAAATAACTTCGACGTCTTGTTTAGTAAAAGTATATGGCGAGGCAAGATCTTTACTCATAAAATATCCTGATCAGTTTTTAAAATTTCCTATTATTAAAAGGTATTTTTTCATATTGATCTAAATAAATTCATTTTGATGATACAAACAAGCAGAAAAATGAGGCAATATGGCACAAACAGCCACCCTACCCTGCTGGCATTCTCTGCTAGAATCTGTGGTATTAGTTTTTATGCAGAGGCAACTTAAGCAAAATAGCTGCACAACAAGGAACGCAAATGAAAAAATTGCTCTCTCTTTTTATTGCTATGAATCTGGTAGGTTTTAGTACTTCAAGCCATGCTGCGAATTTACTCCAGATTTATCAGCAGGCAAAAGAAACAAACCCTGAATTGCTTAAGGCGCAGGCCGACCGCAATTCAGTAGTTGAAAAGATTAATCAAGCTCGTAGCTCTTTATTGCCCCAATTAGGTCTGAATGCGGGTGTCAATTATGGCAAGGGTTTTCGTGACTCGAGAAATTCAGAATCTCATGGCACAAATGCGAGTCTGCAACTGACCCAAACCATCTTTGATATGGCAAAATGGAATCAGCTGAATCAAGCAGAGAAAAATGCGGGTATTGAAGACATCAAATATCAAGCAGCTCAACAGCAATTAATTCTCAACACTGCACAAGCCTATTTTGACGTTCTGAATAAAATTGATACATTGACATTTACCGAAGCGCAAAAAGCTTCACTGTACCGTCAACTGGATCAAACCACTCAGCGTTTTAATGTCGGTTTGGTTGCCATCACTGACGTGCAGAATGCCCGCGCTCAATATGATTCCATTCTGGCAGCCGAAGTTTCTGATCGCAACAATCTGGAGAATGCTCTGGAAAAACTGCGTATGATTACAGGCACTTATTACCCACAGTTGGCTGCATTGGATATTGATCAGTTCAGAACTAAACAACCAGAACTGGCTGATAAAGTGCTAAAAGAAGCAGAAACCCGTAACCTGAACCTGCTGTCAGCCCGCTTAATACAAGATCTAAGACGCGAACAAATCAAAGAAATGCAGACAGGTTATATGCCAACGGTTAATTTAAGCGCAGATACAAGTATTTCTAACGATCATACGCGCGGAAATAAACGAATGGACGAATATAGAGGCGGTAATAGCGTTAAGCTGTCTTTGAACTTACCGCTGTTCAGTGGCGGATCTACCTATTCTCAAGTAGAACAAGCGAAATATAATTTTGTCAGCGCCAGCCAGGATTTGGAAAATACGTATCGTAAAGTCACACAAGAAGTACATTCTTCCACCAATAACATTGCTGCTGCGATCAGTAGTGTTGACGCCAACAAACAGGCGGTACTCTCTGCGCAAAGTTCATTAGATTCAATGGAAGCCGGTTATCAGGTCGGAACCCGCACAATTGTCGATGTGCTGGATTCGACAACTAAACTTTATCAAGCCAAGCAGAACCTGTCTAAAGCACGTTACGATTATTTGCTTTCCCTGTTACAGAATAAACAGGCACGCGGCGTTTTAAATGAAAATGATTTGATAGAGTTGAATAAGATGCTAGGCGCGCAAATCTCAACCTCTGCCAGTAGTATCATTAAAGAGATGAAAACGCCGCCAGTTCGCTGAATTAATGTACTATCGTTCTCAATTGAAAAACGTTATATTAAAAACGCTATACTAATAAAGAAAGCAGCCGCGATTACGTGGGCTGCTTTTTAGCACATCCCTGAGAGCCACGCCCATTGAGCACAATAAAATGGGGTAAGGCTCTTAATCAGATACCCTCAAGATGGATGCCCCTATGACAATGAAACGGACAAAAGAGATAAACCGCGATTCTTTCCGTAAAACGTGGCGAAACTATCGCCTGACACCTGTAGCGCTTGCTGTCAGTGCTGTCTTTATGCTTTCTGCCTGTGAACAAAACGATGAAACGGTATCACTCTATACGAATGCCGATGAGTGTTCCCAGGCGAATCCTTCTCAAAGCGAACAATGCAAGACCGCCTACAACAACGCCCTGAAAGAAGCGGAAAAAACCGCACCGAAATATGCGACTCGCGAAGAGTGTGTGGCTGAATTTGGTGAACAACAATGCACGCAAGCCCCTGCTCAGGCGGGAGTCGGTCAGCAGGCTCAGGCACAAAACAGTAGCAGCAGTTTCTGGATGCCTTTGATGGCAGGCTATATGATGGGACGCTTAATGGGCGGTAGCTCTGCACCATCCCAACCGCTGTTCTCATCACAATCGGCTTCCAGCCCAGCCAATGGCAAATTTGTTGATGCAACAGGTAAAAGCTATGGCCCTGCCACCGCAGGTGGTCGCAGCATGACCGTACCAAAAACGGCGATGGCACCAAAACCGGCAACTACAACTACGATTACCCGTGGTGGGTTCGGTGAATCCGTGGCGAAACAATCTGCCATGCAACGTTCGTCTGCCAGCTCAAGTTCCAGTTCTTCCCGTTCTATGGGTGGTTAATCAACGATGAAACGCATTGGTATTACCGAGCGCCCGGATTGGCGCGAAAAAGCAGCAGAGTTTGGTTTTAATTTTCACACTATGTATGGTCAGCCTTACTGGAGTGAAGACGCTTATTACCAGTTCACCCTAAGCCAAATTGAAGAAATTGAAGATGCAACGGTAGAACTGCACCAAATGTGTTTGCAGGTCGTGGAAAAAGTGGTCGATAGTGAAGAGTTGCTGACCAAATTCCAGATCCCAAAACACTGTTGGGAATTTATCCGTTCTTCATGGGTAACCAGCCAACCTTCACTCTATTCCCGTCTGGATTTGGCCTATGATGGCAAAAATCCCCCCAAATTGCTGGAAAACAATGCCGATACCCCAACGTCACTGTATGAATCGGCTTTTTTTCAGTGGATCTGGCTGGAAGACCAGATTAATGCCGGTAATCTGCCGTCAAATGCTGATCAGTTCAACAGCCTGCAAGAAAAACTGATTGAGCGTTTTGCACAGTTACGTGAAAAACATGGGTTTGGCCTGCTGCACATGGCCTGCTGTCAGGATACCGAAGAAGATCGTGGCACCATCCAATATTTGCAGGATTGTGCTGCGGAAGCCGATATTCCTACCGAGTTCCTGTTTATTGAGGATATCGGGCTGGGTGAGAAAGGGCAGTTTACTGACTTGCAGGATCACGTGATCAGTAACTTGTTTAAGCTGTATCCGTGGGAATTTATGCTGCGTGAAATATTTTCCACCAAGTTGGCTGATGCGGGTGTCCGTTGGCTGGAGCCAGCATGGAAAAGCATTATCTCCAACAAAGCAC
Source organism: Xenorhabdus sp. BG5 (assembly GCF_015163665.1). Lineage (GTDB taxonomy): Bacteria > Pseudomonadota > Gammaproteobacteria > Enterobacterales > Enterobacteriaceae > Xenorhabdus. The sequence continues at coordinate 13,149 of NZ_JADEUG010000008.1, forward strand.
TGCTGCCAATGCTGTGGAAAATGTTCCCAAATCATCCTAATCTACTGCCTGCCTATTTTGCAGATGAACGCCCTTCAGACATGAACAGCTATGTCATTAAGCCACTGTTCTCCCGCGAAGGGGCCAATATTCGCATCATTGAAAACGGCCGTGAAATCGCCAGTGCGGATGGCCCTTATGGCGAAGAGGGCATGATCATCCAACAGTTCCACGCATTACCGAAATTTGAGGGTAACTATGCGCTGGTCGGTAGCTGGTTAGTGGATGATCAATCTGCGGGTATCTGTATCCGTGAAGACCGAGAGTTAATTACCCAAGATCTGTCACGCTTCTACCCGCATATTATTTTGGATTGATTCAATCAGCCAATCTGAATCGATAGCATACTTAAAGAGCCGTCTTCAATCCCTTCAACTGGTGTTGAAATTGGCTCTTTTTTATTCCATGTCCCCATCACATACAACAACGGCAAGAAATGTTCTGGTGTTGGGTTAGACAATTGTCCATCTTCCCTGTCCAAAGCATTAAACAGAGGATGAGGCTCTTCCACGCTGGTTAAACTTTCACGCACAAACTGCTCAAAAGAGAGTGCCCAGGGAAAAGGTTCTGCTCCTAATTTTTCGGCCGGCAGGTTATGCACAATATTCCCACTGCCCATGATTAAGACGCCTTCTTCTCGCAGTAAAGCTAATTTTTTACCTATTTCATAATGAAAAGAAGCAGGTTGATTACGATCCATGCTCAGTTGGACAACCGGAATATCGGCATCAGGATACATTTTTGCCAATATTCCCCAAGATCCATGATCCAATCCCCATTTTTCAAAATCAGTCTCGACCTCAATCGGTTCAAGGATATCCTGTACCAATACAGCAAGTTCAGGGAAACCTTTAGCCGGATACTGTTTTTCATGCAGTTCTCTGGGAAAGTTACCAAAATCGTGGATAGTTCTGGGCTGTGCCATCGTTGTCACGGCTATACCATTCGTGTACCAGTGAGCAGAAATCACCAGAATCGCCCTTGGCCTGGGTAATTTCTTCCCCAGTTCAAACCAAGCACGCGAGTAACAGTTATCTTCAATGGCATTCATTGGGCTGCCATGACCAATAAATAGAGCAGGCATTCTCAGGAGACTCATTTTCGCCCCTTATACAGCAAATTAAACATTCGAATAATGAATTCGGATTATGATAAAAAAATTATGACAGGATTCAGACATTCCTTCCTTGAATATCGTCAATCAAAAATGATGGCGTGCCTTAGAAATATTGAAAGGCTACAGGGTGCGGACTGTAGCCTTTCAAAGTACATGCGTGTGTCTCCCAGTATTCAGTATTATTTAGGGATCCTTTTAAAACCCGTTAGCTGGCTTCCTTTGCCATTTTTAAACGGTAATCTACCAAATCCTCAATAGTGACTACCGGCATATTATGCTGCTTTGCGAATTCAATCACTTCAGGGGCTCGAGCCATTGAACCATCGTCATTCGTCAATTCACATAATACTCCCGCTGGTTTGAACCCCGCCATTTTGACCAAATCAATGGTCGCTTCGGTATGACCGCGACGGGTTAAAACCCCTCCCGGTTGCGCGCGCAGAGGAAAAACGTGTCCAGGTCGGCTCAGCTCGTTGGGTTGTGCGTCATCTGCAATAGCGGCCTGGATCGTGGTGATGCGATCTGCCGCAGATACACCGGTTGTTACGCCTTGTGCAGCTTCAATTGAGACGGTGAAAGCAGTTTGATATTGGCTTGAATTGTTTTCCACCATCATGGGCAGTTTTAACTGCTGACGGCGCTCTTCGGTCAAGCACAGGCAAACAATTCCACTACCGTGGCGGATAGTTAATGCCATTTGCTCTACCGTCATAGTTTCAGCGGCGAAAATCATGTCACCTTCATTCTCACGATCTTCGTCATCCAGTACCATCACGCCCTGACCCGCACGCAAAGCAGCAAGCGCACGTTCAACACGTTCAAATGGCGTCCCATATGAGGAAAGTAGCGTCTGATTCATGGTAAAGAAACCTCTTTAACTGTATGGATTACCAGAATCAGGGCAATTTTGAGGAGTTCGTGCTGCACGAAAATACGGCAACAGAAACAACAGACGAGCGCAAGCACTCGATTGATGCTGTTATTCTCTCCCATCCGGACTATCACCGTCGGCTCCAGAATCACACTGGATCTGCTGACCTCTGCTTTATCCCCCAAAACAACAAAGGGATAATGACGACAAACAGAGCGCTCGCGGGCTGCATAAAATGATTATTCGACATTTTACGTTACCGCCGGTAGGGACTTTCACCCTGCCCTGAGATAAACGATTTCACTATAGCGCTAATAATCGGCAGGAGCAATCAACAAAATCAAATATGAAACCTGGCTCTCAATCATTTATGCTTTCGTCATAGGGTATTAAAATACTGCCAATACCGTTACGCTATAAAACATCATTACATTATATAAAGGATGATCACCATGCTCGATCCAAAGAAAATTGAACAAATAGCCCGCCAACTCCACAACGCCATGCCGAAAGGTGTCAAAGAATTTGGCGATGATGTGGAAAAAAAATTGCGTACCGTTTTGCAATCCCAGTTGAGCAAGTTGGATCTTGTTAACCGCGAAGAATTTGATGTACAGACACAAGTCTTGTTGCGCACCCGTGAAAAACTGGCGGCAATGGAACAACGCCTGAATGAATTGGAAGCTCGCCTTGAAGAAACAGGCAAGAAAACTCAGCAGGCTGAATAATGTGGCAAGAGAGAATGCCATGAAAAAAATTGCGTGAGGGGATATGCCGCTATGCACCAAAAAGCATAACGGCACATGATACCAAACTTACTGGCTCTTAATGGTTTTGATGATATTAGTCGTTGAAATACCCTCTTCGAAGTTTAATACCATAACTTCGCCACCCGCAGCCCAAATCTCTTCACTACCGGCAATCTCTTCCGGATTGTAATCACCGCCTTTGACCAAAATATCCGGCAGGATATCCGCGATTAAGCGCTGCGGTGTATCTTCCTCAAATGCCACAACCCAGTCCACAGATTCCAGCGCTGATAACACTGTCATACGTTGTTCCAGCGGATTCACCGGGCGGGTTTCCCCTTTCAGGCGCTTAGTGGATGCATCGCTATTAACGGCAACGATCAAACGATCACCCAATTTACGGGCGTTGGATAGGTAAGAAACGTGTCCCGCATGGAGGATATCAAAACAGCCATTCGTCATGACAATCCGTTCACCACGCTGACGCGCCTGTGCAACGGCTTCTTTCAGTTTGGCTTCACTCATTACGCCAAATCCAGTTTCTGCACGTCCACGCACCGCATTTTCCAGCTCAACCGGCGACACAGTGGACGTTCCTAATTTGCCAACCACCACTCCCGCGGCCGCATTGGCAAGGTAACAGGCTTCGTTTAACGGCTTACCCGCAGCTAATGCCGTTGCCAATACGCCTATCACCGTATCTCCTGCACCGGTAACATCAAAGACTTCCTGTGCCTGAGTTGGCAAATGCAAAGGCGGCTGTCCAATTTGCAATAAACTCATGCCTCGTTCAGAACGTGTGATCAACAGCGCTTTTAGATCCAAATCCTGCACCAGCTTCATGCCTTTCTGCACCAGATCATCATTATCCTTGCAGTGTCCTACAACGGCTTCAAACTCTGACATATTTGGTGTCAACAATGTCGCACTACGATAGCGGCTAAAATCGCTGCCTTTTGGATCGATAAGCACAGGAACATTAGCTTCATTGGCGAGCTTAATCATCGCCTGAATCTGGCTTAGCGCCCCTTTAGCGTAATCCGACAGTACCAAAGCGCCAATATGAGGCAAGGATTGCTGAATTTTTTCCAGCATCGGCTGGGCATCTATATTCTGGAAACCCTCTTCAAAATCCAGACGCAATAATTGTTGATTACGCGATAAGACGCGCAGTTTCGTAATTGTTGGATGAGTTGGGACAGAAACAAAATCACAACGGACTTTCACACTGCTGAGTTTCTCACTCAACGCCCGCGCGGCATCATCAATGCCCGTCAAACCGACCAAACGTGAATTCGCCCCCAAAGAAGCAATATTCATGGCGACGTTAGCCGCACCCCCAGGGCGCTCTTCTATGGTTTCTACCTTAACCACCGGAACCGGTGCTTCCGGTGAAATGCGGCTAGTTGGGCCATACCAATAGCGATCTAACATCACATCACCAACAACCAAAACACCTGCGCGGTGAAAATCCGGGAGGGTTACTTTCATCCCATGCTCCAAGTATCAAAATAAACTGTTGCGGATATTACCATAACCAGACTTAGTGCCAGTAAACGCGATCAGGAAAAACTGCATCAGCCGCGTTACTCCAACCATTTTTGCCAGCTATCACGTACCAATGCTTGCTGCTGGCTGAAATGTCCAACTGGAACCCGACTGGATAACGCTTGCAACGCTAAATCATGCAATTCATCACGCATGGTAATGTAAGCCTGTGTCAGCGCCATCGCCTCCTGCTCATCCATAATATTATGCTGCGCCATTAATTCGAAAATTCGCACATTATCAGACCAACGCGTCAAGCTGGCATTTTCTGGTGCATAACGCAGAACCTGATACTGAGCAATAAACTCAATATCCGTAATCCCCCCCGGATCAGCTTTGATATCAAATTGATCTTGCTGATGACTGCCCAAGTGCCGATGCATTTTTTCTCGCATCTCACGCACCTGTTGGCGCAAAAGATCGGGATCACGAGGAAGGCATAATGTTTCACGACGAATGCGCTCAAAATCATGGCGCATTTTCTCATCACCGAAAACCATGCGTGCACGAACCAGCGCCTGATGTTCCCAGGTCCACGCTTCATTTTTTTGGTAATCATCAAAGGCTTCAAGGGTACTGACCAACATGCCCGATTCACCGGATGGCCGCAAACGGGCATCAACGTCATACAATACTCCCGACACAGTTCGGGTACTGAACAAATGCAGAATGCGTTGAGTAAGGCGCAAATAAAATTGGCGAGCCTCAATGGAACGGGCACCGTCTGTCATCACTCCCATTGGGCAATCCAGCAAGAACACCAGATCCAAATCAGAGCTATAGCCCAGTTCCCAGCCACCTAATTTACCATAACCAATAATGGCAAAGCCCAACCCCTGCCGCTGGGATAAATGAGTGGGGGTGCCATAGCGTTTTACCATTTGGTTCCACGCCAGCCGTACAACAGCCTCAATAATCGCTTCCGCCAGATAAGTCAGATGATCACTTACCTTCATCACAGGCAAGACGCCTGCAATATCTTCTGCTGCGATCCGCAATAGTTGTGCCTGCTTAAATTGACGTAAAGCCTCCAGCAATTGCTCTTCATCATCCTCAGGGAGCCGCAATAAATATTGATAAAGCTCATCACGATAAGCTTCCATCGGCAAAGGTTGGTACAGCGATTTGGGATCGAGCAGCTCATCCAGCAACAACGGATGACGGGCAAGCTGGCTGGCGATCATCGGAGAAGCAGCACAGAGCCGGATAACATGAATCATGACCTGTTCTGATTCCAGCATCAGCTCTAAATAAGTCGTGCGACTGACGATACTGAGCAACAAGGAAGTAATCCGTACCAAAACAATATCGGCATCTTCCCTGGCTGCAATTTTTGCCAACATACGTGGCATCAACTGGTCAAGTACATCTCTCCCCCGTGGGCCAATGGTGCGCTTACTGACGTCCTGACGGAAAAGCGTCATTACCTCAAGCATTTTCCGGGCTTTTTCTTTATCAAGATGAGGGATCAATGCGATAAGTTCATCTGTATTCAAAGCTTCCTGCCATAAGCTCTTGAATGGAATATGGCTTGGCTCTTCGTTATGCTCTTCTTCATCGCCAATCAATTGTTGGAAAATACCTCGCACCGCACCCATTTTACGTTCGGTTTCTGCCATCAATTCATCCCAATTGGCAAAATTCATGCCCCAAGAGAGACGGGCACGATCCAACTCGTTATCCGGTAAGGTTTGCGTTTGTTGGTCACGAATAGATTGCAGCAAGTTTTCAAGCCGCCGTAAAAACAGATAACTTTCCTCAAGCTGCTTTAGCTGTTCCATTGGCAATAAAGCCAACTCATTGATAGCCTTCAATGTCGGCAACAAAGAACGCGATTGCAGGCTCGGCTCCCTTCCTCCACGGATAAGCTGAAAAACTTGGGTGATAAACTCAATTTCACGAATTCCACCCGCGCCTAATTTAATATTGTCTTTTAATCCCCGACGCCGGACTTCTCGTTCAATCATGCCTTTCATGTTGCGCAAAGATTGAATTGCACTGAAATCGATATAACGACGGAAAACGAATGGCCGCAACATCTGGCGCAATTCCTGACAATAAACCTGATCATCATTGCCCAAAATACGCGCTTTCACTAAAGCATAACGCTCCCAGTCACGCCCTTGTTCCTGATAATAATCTTCCAATGCCGGAAAGCTGAATACCAAAGGGCCACTGTCACCAAATGGACGTAATCTCATATCAACACGATAAACAAATCCGTCTACGGTTTGTTGATCCAGTGCCTTAATTAATTTCCGCCCCAATCGGGTAAAGAACTGGGAATTATCCATTTCTCGACGCCCACCTTGCGTTACGCCATTTTCTGGATAAGCAAAAATGAGGTCAATGTCAGAGGAAAAATTAAGCTCTCCACCCCCCAATTTTCCCATGCCCAAAATCAGTAGCGGCTGTGCCACTCCATCACTATTGGCAGGCGTTCCCCAATCCTGACAACAACGCAGATAAAGCCAATCACGGGCGGCGATAATCAAGGTTTCAGCCAACATGTTTAATTGCTGCAATGTCTGTTCTGTCGTACTGCTTTGCAGTGCCTGCGACCATGCAATCCTGACCAGGATCCGATGGCGGAAAAGACGTAAGCATCGCATTAAACCATTTTCATCATTTACCGCCAGCAGCGCTTGTGCCAGCCAATGGGAATAATGTTGCCACTCTTCCGGTTGGGGCGGATTTTGGCGAATATCCTCTAGCCATGCCGGATGTGATAACACATTTTCTGTCACAAACTCACTCAATGACAACACCGCCTGTTCATCAGGTGAAAAGGGCATTATTGTCTCCCCTAATGGCGGATGATTTGCAACGATATGCTGTAATTGTTGGGCTAAAGGTGATGAAAGTGGCCGCATAACGGGTTTTTCCTTATGACCGTTTTTTGAATAACAAAAAGGGAATTATCGGGACTGAGCCAGCAACCACTGCATTAACGCCAGCTTACATTGCAACCAAGAAGCGCTATAACACAATGTTTCAGCCTCCGCATTGTTCATGGATAAAGCCGCTGTTAATTCCAGCAATAAATCCAGAACCGGTAAACATTCAGTCTGTCTTTCAATCAACTTTATCATCCACTGTAAAACCTGCGCTAATCCCGTTTTACCTTCTGGCAACCCCGCCAGCCATTGTTCTTCTTGCTCCTGCCATTGCGCCAAAATTTCAGGCAAAAGCACAGACAATGACTGCCGCCATTCCAATTCTTTCGGTAATTTTGGTGATGTGTTATGGGATAAACCCTGAACAAGTGCATATCCCCGTGCCGCCTTGCTTTGATTTGCTAAACGCAGGCCATTTTGCGAAGCCAGTCTGTTTGCCAATGACAAAATATCGATGATATTTCCATTTTTTAGCTCCAGTTCAAACTCACAAATAGGTGATGTTTGATCTCCTGAATCTTTATTGCCCGAAAAAATAGCACCTTGATCCAGTACCACTTCAATTTCGCTTTCTCTATAGGTCACAAGCCATTTTTCACGGTTAAAATCGGTACTGAATAATTCCGTCAATTGTGTCTGTAGATAGGCGAGATCGGTCTTTTCAGGCCAGATAGTGGCGGGAAACAATGTCAGGTCTAATTTAGGTTGGTGCAAAGGGATATTGAATTCAGGACGTTGGTGTAACCCACCTATCACTTTACCCGCGGTTTTGATGGTCATCTCATAGTGTCCGTCGAAACCACGGATACGCAACCCCATATCCCAACGCCGCAATTGATTATCAGGCGTCTCAAAATAAATATTAGTCAGGTGTTGTGGCGAAGTGTAATCATGAGGAAATTGCAATAACTGCTGGCGAACTGCCGGTATCGCATCAGGCTTCACGGACAGTTTCAATTCTATTTCTACAGAACTCATATTTTTTTATTCCTCAATGGATATTACAGAATTTTTTTCTTAATCCTGTTCACACTTTCTTTCACAGAAGAAAACTTTTCACAGAAGAGAAAAATAAACCACAATAGGGTGTTATCTCAACAAACATCACTTTCACTTCGCCAAAAAAAACCGCAAAAGGCGTGTATTCGGCCAGTTGATATCGCATTCATTCTGGTTTACTGATTGCACCCACAAACTTAACTCTTTACTATCCTTTGAGTAGTTTAAATTACGATTAGTCCATACTTGATTGATCCATACACAGAGAACAGTTGAGCACAGAATGCAAAAACTACATCGATTATTTATCTTGTTATTGAGTTTTACTCTTCCATTATCCGTACACGCTGAAGAAAAACGCTATGTTTCCGATGAATTATCAGCTTACATTCATAGCGGCCCAAGCACTAAAAACCGTATCATTGGCTCATTGAGTGCCGGCGAAGAAGTCACATTAGTCAGCCCTAAATCAGATAATGGTTTCCTGCAAATTCAGGATCGCAAAGGGCGTACAAGCTGGATACTTGCAAGTGAACTCAGCGCCGTTCCAAGCCTGCGGGAACATCTTCCTGCAATGGAACAAAAGATCAAAACACTGACTGAGAATCTGGCCACCATTGACGATAAATGGAATAAGCGTACCGCTGAATTGCAGAACAAAGTGGCAAACAGCGATAAGATCATCAGTGATCTGAAAAAAGAGAATGCCCAGCTCCAGAGTAAATTAACCGTGGCTGAGAAAAAGGTCGAAGTTGCCAATTTGCAGTTGGATGAGAAACAAAGAGAGATCATCTTGCAGTGGTTTGCCTATGGCGGTGGAGTTGCGGGAATTGGCCTGATTTTGGGGCTTATATTGCCACACATTATTCCTCGCCGGAAAAAGAAAGATCGTTGGATGAGCTGATTGAAGGAAACAAGCGTGAAAGTCTATTTGGTTGGCGGCGCCGTTCGCGATCAATTATTAGGTTTACCCATTACCGAACGGGACTGGGTTGTCGTTGGCAGCAACCCAGAGGATCTGCTGTCTCAGGGGTATCAACAAGTTGGGAAAGACTTCCCTGTTTTCCTGCACCCTATGACCCATGAAGAGTACGCGCTGGCACGCACTGAAAGGAAATCCGGTCAGGGATATACCGGTTTTACCTGTTATGCGGCCCCCGATGTGACGCTGGAAGAAGATCTGCTGCGCCGTGATTTAACGATTAACGCTATTGCACAAACTCGTGAAGGCGAATTAATCGATCCCTATCATGGTGCCCATGATCTCAACAATCGTATTTTGCGCCATGTTTCCTCTGCGTTTGCAGAAGATCCATTACGTGTGCTGCGTTTGGCTCGTTTTGCGGCTCGTTTTGCCCATCTAGGCTTTTCAATTGCACCAGAGACGCAAGCACTCATTACAGAGATGGTCACAAGTGGTGAATTATCCTCATTAACACCTGAGCGCGTTTGGCGAGAAACGGAAAAGGCGCTCACTTCACAATCACCACAAATCTATTTTCAGATTCTGCGTGATTGCGGAGCGTTAGCTGTACTCTTTCCTGAAATAGATAACCTGTTTGGCGTTCCTCTGCTTGAACATGATACCGGGCTTCATTCATTGCGGGTTTTGCAAATATCCACCCAATTGAGCGAAGAGACAGACATTCGTTTCGCCTCACTATGTAGCCATATCGCAATAATGCCACTGAAACAAATGTGCGAACGACTGCGCATTCCCAATGCGGAACGCGACTTGGCCACAATTGTGACGCAATATCACCATTGGGTACATACCGTAGAACAATTGTCGCCAGAAACCCTGCTGAACTTGTTTAATGCCGTGGATGGCTGGCGCAAGCCGCAGCGCATGGAACAATTGATTATCTGTAGTGAAGCAGACAACCGTGGATACCCAGGTGCGGAAACCGCGCCTTATCCACAAGCTGATTATTTACGCGAAGTGTTTGCGATTGCCAGTCAAGTCAGCGTTCAGGAAGTGATTGCCCGTGGATTTCAGGGTGCTGAGATTCGCACAGAATTGGAACGTCAACGACACATTGCCATCGCAGACTGGAAACAACAATCGACTGATTAAATTCATCCATCGATTTAGCGTCCCAAGCCATTCATTAAATTGGGACGCTTTTTCAATTAGCCCGCACTTCGCTCAATCACTACGCCGACACTTTTTGCATGTGCAACCGCACCTGGTTTACTGACCTTAACCTTGACCCAAGGAGAGTGAAATTGGTGTAGCAAAATACCGGCCACTTCTTCTGCAACTCGTTCGACCAAAGCAAAACGTTGGCCTGCCACATGATTAATTATCGCCTCACTCACCTTGGCATAATCCAGACAGTGTTCAACATTATCACTGGAAGAGGCTCGTTTGTTATCCCATCCCATTTCGATATCGAACACTAATTTCTGTTTAATTGTTTGTTCCCAGTCATAAACACCAATAGTGGTAATCACGGTTAATTCTTCAATAAATACGATATCCATCACGACCTTTTCCCCATTTTTCGGTTCGCCAGATACCACTTCCGACGAAATGTGCGTATTATCCATTGTTAGACTTAAGAAAACGACCCTTATTCATTGGAGATATCTTATGAGTGCAATCGCGCTTGGCATGATCATCTTCGCGTACTTATGTGGCTCTCTATCCAGCGCGATATTGATCTGCCGTTTGGCAGGGCTTCCCGATCCCCGTCAGCATGGTTCCGGCAACCCTGGGGCAACAAATGTACTGCGCATTGGTGGTAAATGGGCTGCATTGGCAGTGCTGGTTTGTGATGTCCTAAAAGGGCTAATACCGGTTTGGCTGGCATACAAACTCAACGTTTCCCCATTTTATTTAGGTATTACCGCTATTGCTGCCTGTCTGGGACATATTTATCCCATCTTCTTCCATTTCAAGGGAGGGAAAGGCGTTGCAACTGCTTTCGGTGCCATTGCTGCCATCGGTTGGGATCTGATGGGATTGATCGCAGGGACATGGGTACTAACAGTGCTGTTAAGCGGCTACTCCTCATTGGGTGCCATCGTCAGTGCATTAATTGCACCTTTTTACGTCTGGTGGTTCAAACCTGAATTCACTTTTCCCGTTGCCATGCTGTCATGTCTGGTACTTGTACGTCATCACGATAATATTCAACGTCTGTGGCGAGGGCAGGAAAGCCGCATCTGGCAGAAATTGAAAAAGAAACAGACAATGACCGATAAAGAGAAAACTCAAGCAGCTAAAGAGCAAGAGGAATGACATGGACAAAGCCTATGGAATCACTTGTTTATCATAGCGTCAGCAAAATTTTCAGCTTTCCGTGTCACCGGGTTAATACTTTGCCCGGTAACACGAAGAAGGCAAACACAGCGCGTCAGAATTATCCTCTACAATAAGAAAAACTCCCTTGCATTTGGAGCCGTATTTTATGGATAAGATACTGTCTATTTCATAGACGGATATGGTCTGGAAAAAATTTTGTGTATTAACATCCGCCAATTTTTTAGCGGATTAAATTATTATTAGTGAATTATTTCCAGATGCAGTCTTGTTTTTCTTCATCATAAGCTTTCTTATTTTCCTCAAAACTAATATATTTGTTTTGTTTATTTCTATATGTGAATCCAGTATATTTATCACCTTTTAATTCAACAAGATAAGATCCACCTGGCTTTCCATTGATCATTTCATTCCATAATATATACAGACATATCATTTTCAACTAATATTGTAAATTCATCATCATTAAGAATGATAGGTATGGATTGATCGGATTTTTCATATTTAACATAGCCAAAAGCATCATCATACCCATGTATTTTTGAAATCAGGTTAACAAACTTTATATTTATTGGCTTTTTTCCATGAAAAGTAAAACATCCTACATTAGTAGTCCATTCATTATCAGACCATTCAGAAGAAAAAGAATCGTAACATAACATAACCAGAGATAAAAAAATAATTTTCTTAATCATTTCAATTTCCTTCCAAAGCAATAATTTTTTTATTTATGTAATTCAGAACGTCAGAGTATTCTAACTTCAAGATGCGTGTGATTTCTCCCCCGCTTCGCGGGGAAAAATCAAGTTTCATATCGTGTTGTAAATTACAACTTGAAGTTTAATACGTATAGTTATTCGTAAGGTCAGTTTATTTTACATACTCACCAACAAAATTAATTAACCAATTAAATCCAATTTTTGCCTAATTTGATCACTTTTCAACCCAACGTCTTTTTTATTTTAAGATGACAATAAAACACAATAAATATTGTAAAAGTCACCACATTGATGAGAAACACCCCACATTAGGGGCGCTGTTAATTATATGAATTCACCCTAGCATTTCATAAAGCTTCTTAATTTCCTTTCTCCAGCTCTCCTGATTTTTCGGCTTCTGGTGCTTCGGTTTTCTTGCTAAATCCTGCGCCAGATTTTGCTCCAACACCACAATGCGTTGCAGGATCTCTTCCTCATCGGCTAATGTTTCCACCCCATCAAGCGTGCTTTCCTGCTCCTTAACCACTGCTTTTTGATAAGGGATCACTTTTTCATTCAGAAACTGATAATACCCTTCACTGGATGTGACTTCTTCCAGTTTGCCATTTTTAATCAGCCAAAAACGATTGGCGACGTTATCAATAAATGCCCTATCATGCGAAGTGATTAATATCGTCATCTCGTTATTAATCAATTCATTCTCCAATTCCATTTTGCCAAAAATATCCAGGTGGTTTGTGGGTTCATCGAGGATCAGGAAATTGTGTTTATTTAATTTCAAGATCAAAAACATTAACCGGGAACGTTCGCCGCCACTTAATCGCCCCACCCGTTGGTTAAAATCGGCATATTTAAAGCCTGTTGCAATCAGTTGCTGTTTACAGGTGATATTATCGATATTCGGCGTGTTATTTCTGACTGCATCAAAGATCGATTCGTTTAGCGGAATTTTTTCCAACTCCTGATCGAGATAGCCCATATTACACTGCGGGGAGAAAATATTTCTGCTCTGGTTATAGGCTTCGACAAGCGTGTGAATCAAGGTGGATTTCCCCACGCCATTATCACCTAATAAGGCGATTCTATCGCCCGGCCGGATATACACGCCATTAATCGAAAATAAAGGCGTAAATTGTCCATCCTGATGATAACCAATCCATTTTTCCCCGATTTGCAGCATATTTTTCGACTTGATCGAGTCGGCATCCAATGTTAATCGGTAGGTTTCCCCTTCGGTTATTTTGGTTTTACTTTTTTCGAGTTTTTCCGCCCGTTTTTCCATCGATTTGGCTTTTCTGGCAAACTTTTCGTTATCGTGGATTTTTCCCCACAATGCCAAACGCTTGGCACTTTCCTGTATGCGCTGAATGTTCTTTTCTTCCGCTTTCAAACGTAAAGCATCCGCTTCATCTTTTTCTTGCAAAGCAATAAATGCCTGGCTGAATGGCAGGGAAAACGATGTCAATTGTTGGTCACGCAAGAAAATCGTCTGGTTGGTGACGTTATCCAGAAAGTTTCGGTCGTGGGAAACGATAATAAACGCGCTCTTTAGGCTGTTATTAAAAAAATCCTCGAAAAATTTCAGGGTATTGGCATCCAAATGGTTACTGGGTTCGTCAAATAAAATAATATCGGGTTCGACAATCGCACTCATGGCAAACATCAATTTTGTTTTTTGCCCACCACTGAGATCAGCAACTTTTGTCGTAAAATCAGCATCCTGAAAGCCAAAATCATAAAGCATGGATACCGCTTTGTAATCACCATATTCATCTATTTGTTTTACTTTTTGGGAAATAGCTTCAAGTAAAGTCATCTCAAGCAATGCGTCATCAATAAACTGAGAAACCATCTCCAATCTCAAACCATTAGCATATTCGATTACCCCATCATCCGGCTTTTCAATACCAGCTAGTAACTTAAGTAAATGGGTTTTTCCCGTGCCGTTATAACCAACCAAAGCAATTTGGTCATTTTCTTTAATAGTTATGGAGAGATTGTTAAATAACGGCTTTGAATTAATGCTAAAGTTAACTTTATTACAATGAATCAGCGTTGACATCTTTATGTCCCCATCGTAAGACCTTTATTAATCTCAAGATATTGATTATTTTCAGTCAAAACTTATATCTTCAAAGAAAAATTAGGTCAAGTTTTCATTATAATAAATGAAGGTATAACTACGCGATTTTTTTGTATCTTAATGTGATTATTTACTTGATTAACTAACTTATAAAAATAAACGCTACTCATATTAATGAGCAGTGTTTATTTTTATTTATTACCACGTTATTTCATCTCCCTATATACCAATCCAACTTCAAGATGCGTCTTATATTTCCCCGCTGCACGGGGAAATATAAGACCTCGCCTCTTCTTGCGGATTGCAACTTGAAATTTATTGAGTGTATAAAGAAATACCCCCTCAAAATGGAATGGCCGCTTTTAAGAAAATTTGAGAACCTGATGGGCGATTACTGACGACAAAATCTTTTTGCCACTTCAAAGCAACCAGCCAGCCTTTATCATTGGCATAGCGAATGGAAGGACCGAAACCCACAGCCCTTGCTTTACCCTGTGCGGAGTTTGAGCCACTATCATTCGTGACCTGCTGAAAAGCATAGCCGCCAACGCCCACGACCAAACCGTTGCCAAATCCCCAACCCAACGCATAATCTGCATGTAGTGCCTGGCCGGAGGTCGTTTTAGTGTCCTTGTTGCGGAAGTTGACATCATACATCACTTTTAAATCCGCATTGATGCCGTCAACAGGGAAATAGCTGATCGCCCAGACGGGTTGAGCTGTCCAATAGTTTTTTCCCAGGCTGGAAAGATCGTTGCGGTCATAGTGACCTGTCGGCACATTGACATTCAAGCCAATAACATAAGCTAAATCAGGCGCGGGATGGTAGCCCAAGGCAGGGCCGACGGTGATATCCCCTATCCCTTTGCTGTTGTCATGTTTGCCAGCAGCATCAGCGGTGACATCCAATAATGGCACGATAGCATGATAAGCCAGCTGGCCACCAAAAACTTGCTTCTCGGTCACCCATACCAATCGAGGGGCAAGGACGTTCACGTTGACTTTAAAACCAGGAACAGGGATCAAATCGCCGTGATTGCCCCTAAGCTTGGTATAGTGAATATTACCACCATAAAACAGGGCATGAATGCCTGCGGGCGGTAAAGCACCGGACAAGTAATTATCCAGTCCATCGGGATAGGCGCCAACACCACCTTCTGTTGCCATAGCGGAATGACTTACCACAGCTAAAAAACCTAGCAGTGATAAAACCACTGCATAAAAGAGCCGTCTGAATTTTGACGTCATATAATCCTCCTCTCTGTAAGAGATGAATTGATAAAAAATGAAATGATTGGCTATTTTGATCGGCGTCGCGCAAGTCGGCGGGCGACAAGATAGCCGGAAGTCCCACTTAATCCGGGACCTGGATGGGTTGAAGCCCCAATATGAAATACGTTACGGACTGGAGTTTGATGCGCCTTAGCACCTTGCGCAGGGGCAAACGGACGCAGCCAGAAAAATTGATCAGGTGAGCAAATGCCTGAGTAGGGATCTCCCCCTGACAAGTTACAGTTCAATGCCTGTAAGTCCGCCGGAGAATAAGCTTTGCGGCCAACAATTGAGGATGAAAAACCCGGCATCACGGTTTCCAGACGGGCCTGTACCCGATCCGCAACCGCTTCGCTAATAGCTTCATTCCAGTTGCCATCGGCAGGAATGGGAATTTCTCCCAAAGCATCGCCTTTTAGCTGCGTGGGCAATTCCTGCATTTGAATCCACAAAATCCAACCGCCTTTTGGCGCACGGGAAGGATCAAGGGCGGTCGGCTGCCCTATCGCCAGTGTCGGATGGCTGGGCAGATAACCATTATTAGCCTGTGTCACGGATAAACAAACTTGTTCCATACTCTCCGTTAAATGAACCAGTGGCACATGGCACAATTCAGGCTCACACCACGGCGGTGGGGCGTTCAAGGCAAAATGAACCTGCATTCCCCCGCGCCCATAACGATAGTTGCGTGCTTGTTGCAAGAGAGTATCGGGAACCCTATCCAGCAAGTGACCATAAAGCTGTTGGGGGGTTACATTGCAGACTATCGCCTCGCTGGCGTGATAAACCTGCCCCGCAACCATCACACCAGAAGCACGACGTTTTTTTCCCTGCCCTTGGGTGATGATACGGTCAACTTGGGCATGGGTAATAAGCTGGCCGCCGTGTTGCTTAATGATCCCTGTTAACGCTTCTACCATGCGCATACTGCCACCTTTTACCACCGGCATCCCGCCAGCAACCACGGCAGCAAAAGTAAGCTTACCTATCAAGGCGGAGCTGGCATCATCCGGTCCTAATCCCGTATGCAATACCCACGGTGCCAGCAGAGCGCGGCTAAAATCAGATTGTAATTCACGTTCAGCCCAGCGCCGGAAAGTTTCCAGTGAACTGCCGACAAACCCAGCCAATCCATCCAGGCCGCGTTTGCGCCATTCAGAGAACAATAATTTGAGTATCCCGCAACCATAGGGATTTTGCCCTAATAAGCCAAAGATCAGTGCCGCATCATCATGGAAGATTTGCTGTGCCATACGACGTAATGTCTCTCCGTCACCTGCGGCGATTTCATCAAGCCGCAAAGCTGAGGCCAGAATATCGTGCTTTAAGGCAATTCCCTTGCCATTAGGTTGTACCCACCCCGTTGAATAATCGCTGTGCAGAAATTCCAAACCTGCCCTCTCCAATTCAGGCTTGAGTTCCTGATAGGCTGGGCTACCTAAAAACAATGGATACCAACAAGAGAGCACATCATGGGTATAACCGGAAAAAAGTTCTTCCGTGCGAATACAGCCACCAGGTACGGCATTGCGTTCCAGTACCAAGACCGATTTACCCCACGTTGCCAACAAAGCGGCACATACCAACGAGTTGATGCCACTGCCGACAACGATCACTTGTGGCCTGGAATCTGTCATGATATCGCTCCAGAGAAAGATTCAACCAATGCCAGAACGCGCAACGGGCTTCCCGAACCGCCGCCAATTTTGAGGGGAGCCGCAATAATGACCGCCCCTGTGGGAGGCAACAAATCGAGATTTTTCAGGCACTGCAAGCCATATTTATTCGCCCCGTGCATTAACATGTGGCAGGGATACGCCACTGGCCAGGCATACGATTGCCCCGCATCCGTATTAATGGTTTCTACCCCGAACCCTCGAATATCCCGCTCGTGGATCAACCATTCCACCGCTTCCTGACTGGGTCCGGGTGTGTGGGCACCATCATCATGCAGGTTGAGAAAACGTACCGGATCGTCCGTCCATTTCGACCAATCTGTCCTGAACAACAACCATGCTCCGGCGGGAATATGACCATACTGCTCCTCCCAGGATTGTAAAAACGCAACCGTCAATATCCAGTCTGGATCTTGTGCCACCTGCTGGCTGGCATCCACCACCACGGCAGGCGCAACAAAATTATGCAAGGGAATGGTATCGACACTGTTATCCGGCTGATCTTTACCGCTGATCCAATGTATTGGCGCATCAAAATGCGTACCGGTATGCTCACCACAACTAAAATTGTTCCAGTACCAACCTGGGCCATTCTCGTCATAGTGAGAAATGCGTTCCACATTGAAGGCCCAAACTTGTCCAAATTGTTCAGGCAACTGCAAGGTCGGAAAATCCGGCGTCAATGTTTGTGTAAGGTCGATGATTTTCACACTGCCTTGATTTAACGCCGTGACAAACGCATTTAACGGACTATTCATTAATCATGCTCTCCTGAATGTTTTCCAACAGAATCATTTTTTATATTCCGTGAATATCATGCAGACCGGTGAACATACCGCCGTGAAAAACCAATGGCTTACCTTCGATACTGGCAATGCGTTTGACCTCACCGATTACCAGCAAGTGATCGCCAAGATGCGTTTGCTGGTGATTGGCACACACCAGTGTCGCTATCGCTCCGCCAATCGAAGGGATACCTTCGGGGGTTTCCTGCACCAAAATACCCTGAAATTTATTTTCTACCCGCGAACTGGCAAAATGCAGGGCCAGTTCCTGATGATCACAACTCAGGATACTGATGGTGAAATATTCGCAATCACGGAACACGGACAGATTAGGTGAATGATTGACCAAACTCCAGAGCACCAAAGGCGGCTCCAGTGAAAGTGAAGCAAATGAATTGATGGTCAACCCCACATTACGTCCCTCGGCAGTGCGAGTCGCAACAATGGCAACGCCTGTCGGATACTTCCCAAAAAGCGTGCGCAAATCTCTCGTTTCAAATTCCGTTGCACCCCATTCACCATCAAACAGCGGCATTTGGTTATTCAGGGAAGTTATGCTCATATTTATTTCCCCGTTTATGCCCGAATTTCTTCAATCAGTTGTGAATGGATGTATTCTTCACAAGCATCGGCATCTTCCCACCACGGGAACAGTACCGGAGGATGGTTGAACGCATTGGCAATTGTGCTGGCGAGTGCCGGTAAACGTTGGGCTGCCGCTAATAATTCCAGAACGTGTGGCTTTGGTGGGATAAGAAGGCTGTTTGTCCATTCCACAACGTAATGACCATATTGCCAGAATTGTTCAAACGTGTTGTTCATCCATTCAGCCGTAAAAGGTTTGTCGCCATGGGCAAGAATGGCTTCGTAATAGACTTTGCAGGCTTTTGTTGCATTATTCGAGCCTTGTCCGGTCAGCGGATCATTGGTGACCACGGCATCCCCCAGCCCAAAAACCTGACGGCCAGAAGGTAAAGTCAGCACGGGCTTACGCACTACTGGCGCAAAACGTCCCGCCAGAATGCCATTTTCATCGGTCAGCTCTACATGCTCACAACGTTCAGACTCCCACGGCAGGAAAGTTTTGAGGATCTGCTTGCTATAGGCCAGATGTTCCAGCGGTGTTCTGGCCTCTTGCCAGCCATCCATTGCGCCACCCGGAATACCCTCAAAGACCATGATGTTGCAGGGGCCATTGAGTGTCAGGGCAGGAAAAACGAAATATTCCCCCACACCTGGGATCAGGTTAAAAGACACACGGGAATATTCAGGCGTTGGCAGCATACCATTCACATAGGTCAATGCCAGTGCGCGCCGTGGTGTCTCATAGGGCGAGCGTGAACCATCGCGTTCCAGCAATTTTACAATCTCCCCTTTGCCTCCTGCCAGAATGACCAGTTCATGGCTGGCAGCCAGGCGTTCCAGTTCGGCAACCCCCACATCGCTAATTTCCAGATTACCGCCACGAGAAGCAAATAGTTCCAGCCAAAATGGCATCTTGATACGTTGATCGACAGCTTGCGCATATTTGTCGAGCCGTGCACCCCATCCAATGGCCTTGTCATGGGGAATTTCGGGATGTGGCACGGTGAAACCGATTCCTTCAACGGGCGGGCATTGCGTTTCCCACTGATTCAATCCCAAATCACGTTCAAATTGCAAAGAAGCATCAAACATGCACTGACTCGACAGAACCCGACCATTGCGAACTTCATCAGGCGTGCGGTTGGTGACGACCGTGACCTGATAGCCCTTGTCAAGCAGACCAAGGGCCAGAGGCAGTCCAGCCTGGCCACCCCCAACGATAGCGATACGACGCATAGTATTTTCCTCTTTTGTTTTGGATGCCGGAACTGAACCTATTCCGCCAACCGCGGAATAGCGGGTTTCGCCTGTTCTGGTCCCATTGCTGAATAACCACCATCAACGGCATAATCCGCACCGGTTACAAAACTCGCCAAATCTGACAGGAGAAATGCCACGACCTGCGCAATTTCTTCGGGGTTACCGACACGACCAAGCAGGTGATAATCTGCGGCAACGTTATCGGCTTTCTGTCGCTTCCCCTGGGTCAACTCATCCATAACCCGTGACCAAGTCCACCCTGGTGAAACAGAATTAACGCGGATGTGGTCAGCGGCATAATCCATTGCCATGCTACGGGTGATTTGCAGTAACGCGGCTTTTGAGGCGGGGTATAACCAGCGGCCTGTCTGGGCAATTGAGGAAGAAATGCTGGTGAAGTTAACAATAGCGCCGCCTCCCGCTGCAATGAGATAAGGCCGGACAAATTGGGCGACTCTGACGGCACTGATCACGTTGATATTCAAGGCGGTCAGCCATGTTTCACGGCTGGAATCGGCACCCTCATCCAGATAAGTCGCTGCAAGGTTGATGAGGTAGTCCAGACGGTGATAATAAGCAACAACCTCATGTATTGCCTGAGCAAGTTGTTTATCGTCAGTAATATCGACATGCCAGAAACGGATGGATTCCGGTTGCGGGCTGGCCGCTTTCTTCCCGCCAACCTGATCAATATCAAAAATCGCGACCTTAACCCCATATTCATCCAATACCCTGGCAACGGTTGCCCCAATTTTGGTAGCTCCACCAGTGACAATAGCGACTTTATTATTTAAGCCCTGCATAAGGGTTCCCCTTTTGTCATATGCCCACCAGGGTGATTAATCATGAAGGAGTATCATTACGTGGAATAAGGAGATGCAAGTAGCCACTATATGCAGAAAAGATCCATTCAGTGCAGATTTGACATCTTACCTGCCCAAAAGCGCAGGCAAGAGAACACTTCGGGGGATTTAGAATACCTTATATCCCCTCACAACAAGCCCACCAACTCCACCGCTTCCCTCACCAATCTACCAACCTCCTTCCAGTCCTTATCTCGAATCAACTGTGGGCTGACCATCCAGGAACCACCACATGCCACAATTTGTGGGATGGCAAGATAATCGCGAATGTTCTTCACGTTGATCCCACCAGTTGGCATGACTTGCAACTGTGGGTACGGTGCAAGTAGTGCTTTAATCATCGCAATGCCACCTGAAGGCTCAGCCGGGAAGAATTTGACAAAATCGGTGCCTAATTCCAGCGCTTGTTCAATGGTACTGGCATTATTCACGCCGGGAATGATAGGAATGCCGAGTTGCTGGCACGCCTGTACGGTGTTTGGGTTAAATCCTGGTGAGACGACAAACTCTGCCCCCGCCATTTTTGCCTGACGCACGTGTTCACGATGAAGCACGGTTCCGGCACCGATCAGCATATCGGGCCGTTCAGCTTTTAGCAGGCTAATCGCTTCGGCGGCACTCTCGGTACGAAACGTGATTTCAGCCACAGGCAGGCCGTTGTCTGCTAATGCGTGACCAAGGGGAATGATATCTCTGGCTTCTTCAATGGCTATCACAGGTACGATTTTAATCTGACGCAGACGTGCCATCATCTCTTGCATTTTCATTCTCTCCGATTTCGTTCGAATTAAAAAAACGGGCGGTAACCGCTTGTGTCGCTGTCTGCGGTACAATCGCACCTTTATGCTGGATCACAACCCTTGCGAGCTGATGCCCCATTAATGCTGAATCATAAATGGATTTCCCATTTAACTGCCCCGCGATAAAACCCGCATTAAATGCATCGCCTGCCGAAGTGGTATCCACGACAGAGGTAACAGGTTGAGTCTCAATATGTTGTGTGGCATCGCAGCCGCTTAAGTCACGATAAAAACAGCCCCGTTCACCCGCTTTGATAATGGTTTGTTTAACCCCCATACTTTTCAGGCGGTTAAAGCTTTCCTCAATTGATGTATCTCCCCAGAGACGTGCTTCATCGTCGTCAGTGACTAACGCGATATCAGTGATGGCATACATTTGCTGGTAACACTCACGGGCTTGTTTTTCGTTTTCCCATAAAGCGGGACGATAATTACTGTCAAAGAAAATCAATTTCCCTTCAGCAGCCAACTGGTTCAAATCAATGAGCAGCAATTGGCGATCATGCTCAGGCAAAATCGCCAGGCTGATCCCACTGAGATAGAGCACATCCATATTCTGCAATTGCTGGCGCAAGATGGGATAATCAGGATGGTGTAAGAGATAACGCGCCGCCGAGTTATTGCGCCAGTAAAGAAACGTCCGCTCACCTTTTTCATCAAGCTGGATCAGGTATAAACCGGGCTGATGGGCGTTATCACGCAATACTAGCGAAGTATTAATACCCTCTTGCCGCCAGCGTGAGATCATACCTTCGCTCAAGGGATCCGTGCCCATCGCCGTGACGAAATGGACATCAAGTGTATCGCCGCCAGCGCGAGCCAGATAAACTGCACTATTTAGCACATCACCGCCATAACTTTGTGTCATGGTGCCAAATGGGATGCCATTTAGCTCAATCATGCATTCGCCAATCAGGGCAATTTTCCGTATCTGCATTCTTTAATCCTTTACAGCCTGAAAATAACGTTCAGCATTATTGAAGCAGATATCTTGGACTATCTGCCCCAGCATTTTTTCATCATGGGGAATTTCACCATTTTCGACCCCGTTCCCCAGCATATTGCAGAGAATGCGCCGAAAATATTCATGACGGGTATAAGATAAGAAACTGCGTGAATCTGTCAGCATACCGACAAACTGGCTTAATAATCCTAATTGGGAGAGTTGCTCTAATTGACGCTGCATACCGTCTTTTTGATCGTTAAACCACCAGCCCGATCCAAATTGGATCTTCCCCCTAATACTTTTATCGCCCTGACTCCCACCCTGAAAATTGCCAGTCATCGTTGCGATCACTTCGTTATCACGGGGATTTAAGCAATAGAGAATGGTCTTCGGTAATTCATCTGTTTTATCCATCTCATCCAGCAAGCGAGATAGTGGGTAAGCGATAGGATTATCCCCAATGGAATCAAAGCCGCTGTCTGGCCCTAGCCGATTAAACATACGCGTGTTGTTATTACGCAAGGCGCCAATATGCAGTTGCATGACCCAGCCACGTTTTGCGTACTGTTTACCTAACCAAACCAGTAGCGCTGTCGTAAATTGTGCTATTTCTAATTCACGGAGCAATTGCCCTTGTCTGCGCTTTTGCAAAATGCTGTCTAACACTTTTTCGTCAGGTATCGGCGCATAACGCAACTGTTCAATACCATGATCCGATGCCACACAACCGTGAGCCTGAAAGTGTTCAAGTCGGCACTCTAATGCCTGCAATAAATCAGCAAAACGCCCGATAGCGACATCTGCGACTTCTTCTAAACGTTTTAGATAGTCACAAAAACCCGATAACTCAATTTTGAAGACCTTATCCGGGCGCCAGCTGGGTAATACTTCGATGCTAAAATCTTTATCTTTGGCGATCTGTTGATGGTATTCGAGAGAATCAATGGGATCATCCGTTGTTCCTGCCATGCGTACCTGCATTTGCTGCATAATGCCACGGGCAGAAAATTCATCTTGAGAGAGTTTCTCGTTCACCTCATGCCAGATAGCCTTTGCGGTATCCGGCGCAAATAATTTTCCGCTAATGCCAAAGGGGCGCCGCAATTCCAGATGAGTCCAGTGATAAAGTGGATTGCCTATCGTCAGAGGAACCGTTTTCGCCCATGCGAGGTATTTTTCATAATCACTGCTTTCAGCACCGGTAATCAGCGTCTCTTCAATCCCTGCCGCACGCATCGCGCGCCATTTATAATGATCGCCCTCCAGCCAAATTTGACCAAGATTGTGGAAACGGCGGTTTTGCGCAATCTCTTTGGGATTGAGATGACAGTGATAGTCATAAACAGGCATCAACGCCGCGTAATCATGATACAAGCGGCGAGCAACGTCATTATTTAACAGGAAATCTTCACACATAAAGGTTTTCATGAGGTTTTCCTCTATGGTCAAAGGGCGGCAACCGCTTGGCGAGCGCCAACATTGAGTAAGTTCTGGTAGGCTTTGGTGACGTTATCGACAAATTCACGGTTTTTTGCCAATTTCTTACCGAAGATCGATTCAATTGCCAGTAGCCCTTCCACCACAGCAACAGATTGACCATATTTGGCAAAAATCGCCGTAAAGGTCTCTTTTAATGGATCACGCACATCAATGGGTTGGCCTTGCTCATCCACGCCACTGATATAACGCATCCAACCCGCTACACCGAGCGCTAAATGGCGATAATCACTTCCCCGCAAAAGATGCCATTCAATAGAATCAATCAGGCGCTGGGGCAATTTCTGGCTTCCATCCATCGCAATTTGCCAGGTCTGGTGTTTTAACGCTGGATTAGTGAACCGCTCGATCAATTTATCCGCATAGGCCATCAGGTCGATATCTTCTGGCATCGATAGCGTTGGGGCTTGTTCATTCAGCATCAGTGCATACACTGCCCGACGATAATCGGCATTTGTCATGGTATCGGAGATATGCGCATAGCCGCCCAAATAACCCAGATAGGCCAGAAATGAATGAGCGCCATTTAACATACGCAATTTCATCATTTCAAATGGCATCACATCGGCCACAAATTGTGCACCGGCCAGATCCCAATTTGGGCGCCCATTGACAAAGTTATCTTCAATCACCCATTGACGGAAAGGTTCGCAAGCAATGGCACAAGGATCGGCAACGCCCAGCCGCTGGGCAATTTCGGTTAACGTTTCTGGCGTGGCGGCCGGCACAATGCGATCCACCATCGTGCAAGGGAATGTCACCTGGCTTTCTATCCATTGTGCCAATTTTTCGTCCTGTAAACGCGCCAGACCCAATACGGCCTCACGGGCAACATGTCCATTTTCCCGCACGTTATCACACGACAAAATCGTCACAGCGGGTAGGCTTCGTTCAAAACGCAATCTTAGCGCCGCCGTGATATAGCCGATAGCTGATCTTGGCACCGCGGGATTGGAAATATCTTTAATAATCAACTCATTATTTGGATCTAACCGCCCTGTCGCAGCATCGGTACAGTATCCTTTTTCCGTGATGGTCAAAGAGATGATGGCGACATCAGGATCAGCCATTTTTTCGATAATCGCCTGAACGCCATCAATTAATGGGTGCATACCTTCTTTCATCGAACCAATAATTTTTAATCTGATTTCTTCCTGCCCTTTTTCTGCAACGGTATAGCGCATAGATTGTTTTTTCAGATTTTCAATCAGTGAAGCATCATTTAGCATCAAATTAACTTCACAAAATCCCCAATCACTGTCTGTCTGTTCTAATACATAATGTGTATAAAGCGCCTGATGCGCCCGATGAAATGCACCGCAGCCTAAATGCACCATACGGGAAGTCAGACGTTCGGTTGTCCAGCCAGGGTATGGGACAGAAGTTATCGCATTGACAAGATTTTTTTCCATAATGGACTCACCAATAAGCGGTAGTGAGTGATATTCATCCACCACCATGTAGGGTTAGCTCAGAAATTATTTTTGGTAAAATGCGCGATGGATACCCAACTCAAGGCCACGAATTTCAGCCAGCCCTTTCAGGCGGCCGATTGCCGAATAGCCGGGGTTCGTTTTCTTTTTCAAATCATCCAGTATTTGATGACCATGATCAGGCCGCATGGGAATCAGGTGATTTTCACCCGCCGCCAACCGACGATGTTCTTCTTCCGCAACCGCTTTGATCACTTCATACATATCCACATCACCCGCAAGATGTGCCGCTTCATGGAACGTGGATGGATTTTCTTCACGCACGGTTGAGCGCAAGTGGAGGAAATAGATACGGGAGCCAAATAATTTGATCATCTTTACCAAATCATTATCCGCCCGCACACCGTAAGATCCGGTGCACATCGTATAGCCATTGGCATCGCTGTCCATAGTTTCTGCTATCCAACGCATATCCTCTATCGTAGAAACAATACGTGGTAGGCCTAAGATCTCACGCGGTGGATCATCAGGATGAACCGCCATTTTGATGTCGAGTCCTTCCGCAACCGGAATGATCTTTTGCAAGAAATAAGCAAAGTGCTCACGCAATTTGGTCTTATCAATGCTGGCATAACGTTTCAGGTGTTGGCGAAATTGTTCCAAGCTATAGCCTTCCTCAGCGCCAGGAAGGCCAGCAATAATCGTGTCTGTCAATTGTTGTTTTTCTTTTTCTGTCATTGCAGCGAAGCGTGATTGTGCTTGTACAATTTCCTCTTCGGAATAATCTTCTTCTGCACCACAACGTTGCAAGATGTGGATATCAAAAACAGCGAATGCAATTTGATCAAAGCGCAGCGCTTTTGAGCCATCAGGTAATTCATAGTCGAGATCAGTGCGCGTCCAATCCAGAACTGGCATAAAGTTGTAGCATACTGTTTTGATCCCGCAGGCAGCGAGGTTACGCAAAGTTTGTTGATAGTTTTCGATCCATCGATCGTACTTCCCTATGTGCGTTTTGATATCTTCATGGATGGGAACACTTTCTACCACTGTCCACTCAAGTTGATTGGCTTCAATCAGTGCCTTACGTTGCGCTATCTCTTCGACAGGCCAGATTTCGCCATTGGGAATATGGTGCAACGCCGTCACAATCCCCGTTGCTCCCGCCTGACGGATATCCGCTAATGAAACAGGATCTTCCGGGCCATACCAACGCCAGGTTTGCTTCATAACTCCCCCTATAACTAACTCAAGACTAATTCAGGTAACCACAAACTTAGTTGTGGCAGGTATGTCACCAGCGCTAACGCCGAAATCAGCGCAATGTACATCGGCAACAGCGGTTTCAGTACCTTATCGATACTCACCTCCCCCACAGAGCAACCCACAAATAACGCGCTGCCTACAGGGGGAGTACAAATTCCAATCGCCAGATTGAATGTCATGATGATGCCAAAATGCACAGGATCGATACCCATGCTCGTCGCAACAGGTAAGAAAATCGGCGTGAAGATCAAAACGGCAGGTGTCATATCCATAAAGATCCCCACTATCAGCAGGATGATATTAATGACTAGCAAGATGGTCAGTGGATTATCAGAAACCGTCATCAACGCATCGGCAATTAGATAGGGCAGATCAGCATTGGCCATCGCCCAGGACATCCCCATTGATACACCAATCAGCAGCAAAACAATAGATGTGGTAACGGCTGAATCAAGAATAATTTTGGGCAGCTGTTTGAGACTCACTTCACGATAAATCACCACTGCAAGAATAAAACTGTAGAGCACGGCAATGGCTGAGGCTTCTGTCGCCGTGAAGATCCCCGCAATAATACCGCCCATAATGACCACAATGAGCATTAATGACGGTATCGCTTGCCACGCTGTAGCAAAAAATGCGCGCCACGTTGGTCGAGGTGCAACAGGATAGCGCTTCCTCTTGGCAATAATGGCAGACACAATCATGAGTGAAATGCCCATAATAATGCCAGGGATATAACCCGCTAAGAACAAAGCAGCAATAGATGTTCCTCCTGAAACCAACGAGTACACAATCAAGGTATTGCTGGGTGGGATCAGCAAACCAGAAGGACAAGAAGCGATGTTCACAGCAGCAGATAAGTTAGGATCGTATCCTTCTTTTCGCTGCATCGGTGCCATTGTTCCCCCGACCGCCGCAGCGGAGGCCACAGCCGATCCTGAAATTGCCCCAAACAGCATGTTCGCCATAATATTGACGTGCATTAGTGATCCCGGCAAACGGCCGCCAATCATTTTGGCCAGATTGATCAAACGGGCAGCTATCCCGCCTTGGTTCATAATATTTCCGGCCAGGATAAAGAACGGGATCGCCAATAGAGAGAAGTTATCGACTCCCGCAGCCATGCGTTGTGCAACAACCGTGATCGCAGATTCCAGCGGCAATGTCATCGTAATAGCGACTAACGAAGATAAGCCGATAGCAAAAGAAACGGGGACACTCAATGCCAGTAATATTGCAAATGTGCCAAAGAGTGCGGCAATGATATACCAATCCATACTCTGACCTCTTATCTCCACAAGTTAATGATTCTCAGACACAACGGGTGGTTGACCAGAAAAATGCTGAATAATCGAAAGCACATCAACGAGCGCATAGAAAATCATCAATATTCCGCTAATCGGCAAACATAAATAGATGTATCCCATCTTACAGCCTAATACAGGTGTGATTTGACCATTTTCCAGTGTCGATGTAACAAGCAGGCTGCCACCATAAAGCAGCACAATGGCAGAAAATAAAATAATGGCTGCCTGAATAATCAAGCCGATAATACTTTTCTTTACTCCGGTTAATTTCATCATCAGCAGATCGATAGCAAGATGACGGTGCTGGCCTGTGGTATAAGCAGCGCCAATCATTGCGACCCACATAAACAGATAACGTGCTAATTCATCTGTCTCGGTACTCGGTGCACCTAAGACATAACGTGAAATGACCTGCCATGACACGCATAAAACCAGAAAGGCCAGCAAGCAGATGGTAAAAAATGCCAAACTTTTATTGGTCATCGCTACAAGGTTTTTCATTTATCTGATCCCCGTCATTTTGGTTTACCAATTAAAGCTCACACAGAAATGAGAATCTATACTGATCGCACTAAAAACCTTGAAATAACGCCCTAAAAGAGAGTGAGATAGATCACAAACCCAAAAGGTCAACCAATAACACCATTTTTTGCGAGTCAGATCGACCAATTGGATTTTACCCTTTGCCCAATAAGTGAGTTCTGATTATTGTTTGCCCACAGAAAATAACAACAACCGCCTCCCACCTCTGGAGAACCAAACATGCAGAACAACAAACGACAAGTTTTAGGTATAGCAAGCATAGCGGCTGGTATCATGTTTATGTTGGGAACATCCCAGGCCTTCGCTGTGACAACACTGAAACTCAGCCATAACCAGAACCGAGACCATGCTGTCCATAAGGCCATGACTGAGTTCGCTAACGAAGTGAAAGAAAAAACCAACGGAGAAGTTCGTATTCGCATCTATTCTGATTCTCAATTGGGCAACCAACGTGAATCCATCGAATTGATGCAAAACGGTGCTCTGGATATTGCTAAATCAAATGCGGCAGAATTAGAAGCCTTTTCTCCCGCTTATTCTATTTTTAACCTGCCCTATTTATTCCGCGATAAAGCGCACTATCAACACGTCATTAATAGCGATATCGGTAAAGAAATCCTCGATTCAAGCCAAAGCATGGGGTTCATTGGCCTCACTTACTATGATGCTGGGGCACGTAGTTTTTATGCGAAAAAACCGATTAGAACACCTGAGGATCTAAAAGGTTTGAAAATTCGCGTACAACCCAGCCCAACTGCCATTGCGATGGTAAAAGGGTTGGGAGGAAATCCAACGCCACTCGCTTACGGTGAACTCTATACCGCATTGCAACAAGGGGTTGTGGATGCAGCGGAGAACAACATTACTTCTTTTATGCTAAGCCGCCATAATGAAGTGGCGAAATTCTTTTCGCTGGATGAACATGCGATGATCCCTGATGTCCTGTTAATATCGTACAAATCGTTGAATAAATTAACCACTGAACAGCAAGATATTGTGAAAAAAGCAGCGCTGAACTCCTCAAAATACATGATTCAACTGTGGGAACAATCAGAAAAGGAAGAGCGTGCTAAAGCAGAAAAACAAGGGGTTGAATTTATTACCGTGGATAAAACTCTCTTTCAGAACGCGGTTAAACCCATGTATGACGATATCGCTAAAACCCAACCGGCATTATTCGAAATGGTAAATCGGGTGCGTAAGATAGAATAATTTTCTCTCAAAACCACCTATTGTAACAAGAATAGGTGGTTATATTTCTGGCATTGATGTCTTAGAATAACATCATTTTTAGTCGATCCATTTAAGTATATGACCTTACGGCGGCATTAAATGATGAACTTTGCAGACTCCAGGCGTCCCTATCACGAAGTAGCCCAATCATTACGTCAGATGATTATAGAGATGGATTATTCTCCCGGTGATCGTCTCCCGACAGAACGAGAAATTGCAGAAAAATTCAGCGTTTCGCGCACGCTTGTTCGTGAAGCGTTGATTGTACTGGAATTGGAAAATCTCATTGAAGTACGCAAAAGCTCAGGTATTTATCTCATCCAACTGCCACGCTCCTATTCAAGCGATACCACCATCAATGCCGCAGGGCCTTTTGAGCTGTTACAAGCGCGCCAATTATTGGAAAGTAATATCGCTGAGTTTGCAGCGCGCCAGGTGACTCCCGCCGATATTGCCAATATGCGCAAGGCATTAGAAAAAGAGAAAAATGATCTGATTTCGGGGGAAAGTGAATCCGGTGACAGGGAGTTTCATTTAGCCATCGCGCAGGCAACACATAACAGTATGTTAGTTGAATTGCTTAAACAATCCTGGGCGTGGCGTGAAAATAATCCCATGTGGATGAAACTGCATAGCCGAATTACCAATACGGATTACCGTAAAGCGTGGTTGAATGATCATCAGGCAATTTTGGCAGCGATGATCAAAAAAGATCCCGCAGCAGCGAAGCAAACAATGTGGCAACATTTAGAAAACGTGAAACAGAGTTTACTGGAATTATCCGATGTGGATGACCCTAATTTTGACGGATATTTGTTTGAGTCATATCCGGTTGGGATTGGGAAGTGAGTTTTGGGGATTTGGGAGTTGCGGCTATTTGCAGCTCCCAAAAACTCACTCATCAGTCTGATCTCGCTTTTCATGACATAAACAAAAACCAAGAATAAATAAAAACATTGGCTAATGACTTTCAGTATTATAAGGAAGGAAAAAACTTATCCGGTCACGTATTCAATCCGTTGCTGATTATGTATATACCAATCTCACTTCAAGATGCATGTAATTTCTCCCCGCTTCGCGGGGAGAAATCAGGTTTCATAGCGTGTTGTAAATTGCAGCTTGAAGTTTAATGCGTATAGTCGTTATTTTTTCGGGGGGGAATAAAATGGCAACGGTTGAAGTAAAGTGTCGATTTTGTCAGCAAACGGAATTTATTAAAAAACACGGCAAAGGCGATGCGGGTCACTAACGTTACCGATGCTTATCCTGCAAACGCACGTTTCAACTTGAGTACGCCTACAGAGCATGCTAGGCGGACATAAAAGAACAATTTGTTGATCTTGCCATGAATAATTATAGTGTTGCGCTTAATATGTGAATCCGAAAATATATTCTTTTATGATATTGATATATTATGAAAATAATTTACACAAGTAACTACCTAGTAAGTTCCCATTTATCAAATTGATCCTTAATTTCTTTAATAGATGTCAGTTTGATTTTGGGTATGGTTAATTGTTCAAACAAACCCGCATAGTATTTTCTGCTGTTGGGGGTAACAACAGAAATATGATGGATCATTTTCCATTTGATACTATCTCTACTACCTTCCAGACCACCATAGCGCTTGCGTTGAAATAATGTTCTGTTTACATAACGTAGCAGGCTTGATGACGTTGAAACATCTAATAAGATCACTCCAGTTGCCCTGAATAGGCGTTGTGATAGACATTTTCTATAATTCCCATCTATAACCCAGTTATCTTCCTTTATTGCCATATCATGTAATGAGATGAATTCATCTACGGAACGTTCCTGCCAGTTTGTATTGGGTAAATGAAAAAGCTGATCCAGATGAATTACCTTCAAGTTACACTTCCTTGAAATTGCATTAGCAAGTGTGGACTTACCGCTATTTGATGGCCCCATAATGCAAATTCTATTTCCTAAATCTGAAAGTTTCATGACATCCTTATAATGGTATAGGTGGTCAAAGTTCTAAGAAAAATTTCATAATACTTTAAGTTCAAATATATACCTTTTCATCATAGTGAGACACTGATATTTATGAATATCACTTACTTCTCGCGCTGCGAGAATTAAAAGAAGTGTCCTACGATATTGAATTTTTATTTATTACGCCATGGACAAATCAACCACTTGTCAGCTTGAAGTGGCATCCTAGATTAACTAAATCGGATCGGTTGGCTAATACCAGTGGATGTAGTAGAGGCTTCTCATTATATTCCCCGTCAAAATTCACTTGTAAAAGCCCAAGAGCATAATGGAGTAAAGGGATACGCTGAGTGATCAGCAATTTTCCATCATTCATCGCGTAATCACTGGCGATAATTTTTTGCTGAGTAGTGCTGAGCTTGGGGTTAGGCACTACTATAGCAGTCACCAGAGTATTCCACTCAACATCTTGCTCTCTTCCATTTTCGGAAGCATCCAGCAAATCAGGCACACCACGAAATCGACTCATTACAAAGTCCAGGTAATCTTTTTTCTTCTCACAATATGCACGTACATGCCAGCGGATCCCATCATAGACCAACGTATGAGGTACGATATTGCGTCCACTTTGTTCTTCCGAGCTTAAGGATACATAGTCAACATCTACCCTCAACTGATAACGAGCCGCTTGCACCAAACCCCGAACGATCTCTAGGATCGATATGGCGGGCTGGCACATTTAAAATCTCAATATGACCGTAACGTAAGTCCATTAAAGGGAGAGCCATTCTCCGTTCTAGATGTTGACGCACCTGCTGTTTTTCCTGATGCAGGAGTGTCAGATACTCATCAACTTTACCTTCACTAAAACGGGGAACAAAAAAAGCGGTGGGTTTATAACCCCTGAGTTTACTATCGTATTCTAACCCATTAGGAGAATATTTCTTGATGTAGCGATTGATGTCTTTAGATGCCTGCTGACGACCAATATTAAAAGCAGAGCAAAGGTGGTTTGTCGTCAGACGCCCTTCCCACTGCAACACTATTTCAAGTAAACGAAAGCGTAAAGTTTGATCCCAGGTTAGCTCACCCATTGCCTTTATGTGCTCCAAAATGCGACATGTTCATGTAACCAGTATCGGAATATTATTCCCTGCCGAATATACTGAACTCATTCATCACATGTAGATAAGAGAAATCAACTGCCCGTGACTTTCCATTTGTTCACTTTACCCCATATGATTTTAAATAAAAAATAAAATACCAAAATCGAACATGACGGTGGAAATTACTCTGTGTTTTAAGAATGAATCTTTTCAAAAGAAAAAGGGGCGATATTTAAACGGGAGGCATAATGAAACTGAAGCAGGCGCGTAGTCTAGAATATAGGAAAAGACATCACAGCAGAGGAAGCGGATAAACTTTTTTCTGAGGGACTCCTAACCTCAAAATATCTTTTTGAATGTCCAGAACCGAATTGTCAAACTCAGGTGACCTGCGCCAATCTGGATAAACCGAAGTATCTTCGTAAGCGCAAGCCATACTTCAAATTTGTTTTGTTACCTAAAAACCGAAATAGATGAAGATCTGCGATATGAAAGAAAATATCAAGCAACGCACAGACAGTTATATTTCAGCAAGAAATCAACATCCAGCTTGGTTACTCCTTGCCACCCGACGTGCCCCACTCGTATTAAGTTGCCTGAAAACCTTGTTTGAGGAATCGAACGACGGTATTCCTCTTGAACATGCTATTCAGCATCTTGCCAACATTCTTATGGATCACGTAAACCACGAACAATATGAAATTAAACAGGATAACCCCCATATTCAGGCAAGCCGTGAACTACGGGAATGGATTAAACGTCGCCTAATTGTCGAGCGTGATGGACGTATATTTGCAACCGATGCACTTGAGATTTCCATCACTTTTGTTGAAACGCTTGATAACCGCTTTATGACTTCCACCGCTTCTCGCTTATCCATTGTACAAAGAGAAATCGAAAACCTGGAAACCAGTCTTAATCCTAATCCAGCTAACCGAATTTCTGTGTTACGCCGCCGAATAGCCGAGCTTGAACGCGAGTTACAAAAGGCAGAAGCCGGACATATTGAAATACTAGAAACACATCAGGCAATTGAACATATTCGCGAAGTCTTCAATCTGGCCACTAGTCTGAGAGCCGATTTTCGGCGTGTTGAAGATTCTTGGCGTGAAGCCTATCGTGTTCTCCGACAATCGATTATTGGTGAGCAATATCATCGAGGGGAAATCGTTGATCGTCTGCTTAACGATCAGGAAGCGCTACTCAATACTCCTGAAGGAAGGGTGTTCGACAGTTTTCAACAACAACTTCGCCAGTCTGCTGAACTGACCACAATGAGTAAACGATTAAGCGTAATTCTTAGTCACCCTGCCGCTTCTGATGCATTAAGTCGTATACAACGTCATGATCTGCGTTGGCTAGTAAAACGCCTTGTAGATGAATCGCAAACGGTACTTCAGGCGCGAGCCCGCAGCGAACAAGATGTTCGAAGCTTTATGAAAACCGGCCTCGCAGCGGAACATCATCGTGTCGGACATTTGCTTAATGAATTCTTTAACTTAGCATTAAAGCTTAATTGGCAGCGCCAAGCTGTACGCAAAAAGGAAGTGCCATTTCCCGCTGTTGGAGTAGCCGTAGGGGGGATCCCTGTCATTGAACGCCTTCGTTTCAAAGAAGTCGATGATGAAGCAGAGCAAACGCTCGATCTTAGCCATCATGCCGCCGATCTAGCACAAATCGGTGATGATTTCTGGGATGCTTTTCATGGGTTAGATCATGAAACGTTATTCTATCAGACGCTACAGCTATTGAAGGAGGAAAATAGGCCCATTGGCCTTGCTGAACTGGCCACATTGCTGCCGCCTGTTCACGATCTCGAAACTTTTGCCTTCTGGATTGGAATGGCAAGAGAAGCAGGCATCGACGTGAGAGACGATCAACGTGAGTATGTTGAACTTAGTGATGACGAAGATCACCTCTGGCGATTCAATCTACCTACCACTAGGCTGGAAAGTCAGGCATTGAAAGATATTGACTGGGAGTGACAAACATGGCGGGATTTTTTGACAAATTTATCAATCAGCATAATGCAATAGATTCTGACAATAATTCGGCTCAGCAAGGCAATGATGTAACCGAGCATAACGATGTAACCGGGCATATAGTGGAAAACATCGCTGGCAGCGAAACGCGAACCGTGAAAAAAATACGGGAGGCCGCCCAAGAACTGCTTAAGTATGGTCTGCTGGAAGAAGCAAATAAACCCAAACTGTACCGCACTGTGTTGACCCACCCTGAAGAAATCATCCGAATTTTAGAACCACTCGATCTAGATATTGGTATAGATGAAATTCGCGGTGTGCTGTATGTCAAAGTCAAGCTTGATGAGGTTCAGGAGCAAAATGAATGGTCACATCCACTGGTGCGGCGGCAGAGGTTAAATCTAGAACAATCGTTGTTGGTAGCTATTTTGCGCCAGCATTTTATCGCCTGGGAGCAAGAGAGTGGAATCGGAGCTAACCAGGTGCAGATAGCCATAGACGATCTTCTTCCACAATTACAGGTCTACCTTGGCGATCCGGGAAGCGAGTCAAAAGAGCGAACACGGTTGATTAATCTATTGGATCAACTGAAAGTCCATGGATTAGTGACGTCGCCAGATGACCATGAGCGAATCACTATTCGTCCAGTCATTACCCATCTCGCTGATCCGGTAAACCTTCAAGCATTACTAACATGGCTACGGGAACAGGTCGCACCCCAGACGCCCTTGGATGACACATCTAAAAAAGATAACTGCGAGGAGGAAGCATGAAGCAAGAGACTCTCCTGATGAAAAATGACTCTTTTATTCTCACCAATATCGAACTATTTAACTGGGGGGGATTTCAAGGATTGCATCAGGCGGCCATCAATCAGGCAGGTACGGCAGTGATTGGCCCAACCGGGAGTGGTAAAACGACTCTAGTAGACGCACTGATGACACTACTTTGCGCTAATCCTCGCTATAATCTGGCCTCAACGGGTGGGCATGAAAGTGACCGGGATTTAATCTCCTACGTACGGGGAGTGTCTGGCCCCGGTGATGGAGGAGAAGGACAATCACATATCGCCAGATTAGGGAAAACTGTGACAGGTATTGCCGCAACACTGGAGCGTGAGGGGCAACTGGTACGCCTAGGGGCGCTGCTGTGGTTTGACACAACCAGCTTCAGTGCAACGGATATGAAAAGGCTTTGGTTATTCAGCGATAGTCCAGAACAGACACTTGAACGCTGGCTGAACGTCTATCATGACGGCGGCACACGGTTGCTAAAGCAAATGGAAAAAGAGACGACCGGACTCTGGACATGGTCGAATAAAAAACAATACCTGGCTCGTCTGAGGGACTACTTCGATGTGGGAGAGAACGCCTTTACTCTGCTCAACCGTGCCGCAGGATTAAAGCAGCTAAACAGTATCGATGAAATTTTCCGCGATCTGGTACTTGACGACCATTCCGCTTTTGAGCGAGCAAAGGAAGTCGCCAACAGCTTTGATGACCTGACCGAGATCCATCAGGAGCTGGAAACCGCTCGCAAGCAACAACAATCCTTACAGCCTATTGCCCTAAACTGGGCTAAACATCAAGAACAGCAAATACAGCTTGCTGACAAGCTGGTACTGGAATCGTTGTTGCCCATCTGGTTTGCAGAACAGGCAAGCCATCTCTGGCAACAAGAAATCCATCGTCTTGAGACGGCGCTTGATGAGGCAGAAACCAAAGAAGCTCATCTTCGGGTGCAGCTTGAATCTCAGAAAAAAGTCATTACCGACTGCATGCAGCGTTATCTACAGGTTGGCGGTGCAAATATTGATGAACTGAACGACCGTATTAACGACTGGCAGAGCACCCTCACCCAACGAGAAATACTAGCGCACCAGTACCAGCAACTGACACATAATCTCGGATTTTCATCTGTACTGACTCAACCACAGCTGGAGGAGAACCAGCATGAAGCTGAAGCCAGATTCGAGCAACTCACCCACGAGATAAAGCTTAAACAAGATGAGGTGTATCAAAAAGGCGCTCTCAGGCACAACGTGGCCGAGCAACTTCGCCAACTAGAGTTGGAAAGTACCGAGATTGCAAGACGTCCGGACTCTAATCTCCCCGCTCATTATCAGGCATTCCGCAGTGAGCTGGCAAAAGCACTAAATATTGATGAAACCAACCTTCCTTTCGTGGCAGAACTGATTCAGGTTAAACCAGAAGAAGCTCCATGGCGTGGTGCCATTGAACGCGCTATCGGTAGCCATCGGCTGCGTATCCTTGTATCACCGGAATCTGCACCAGTAGCATTACGCTGGGTAAACCAACGCCATAATCGTCTGCATGTGAGATTACTGGAAGTAAAATTACCGCACTCTCCCGCCAGATTTTTTGACGATGGTTTCACCCGCAAACTGCTGTGGAAGGATCATCCCTGGATAGAGGCAGTAAAAGTGCTACTAGCAAATATTGATCGCCATTGTATTGACAGCCCCGAACAGCTGCGCAATATCCCCCATGCCATGACCGTTCAAGGACTAATGTCTGGCAAGCAACACTTTTACGACAAACAGGACCAGAAACGCCTTGATGAAGACTGGTTAACAGGGTTTGATAATCGGGATCGCATGACCTTCCTGGCGAAGGAAATTTCCAGGCTTCAGAAACAGATGGCGATCGCAGATCAAGAACTAGAGTCGGTAAAAGGTGAGGCAAGCCAGCTCCAGCATCAGGTTATTTTACTCCAAAAAATTCAGCAAATTGATTTCAATAATATCGATGTTCAGGGCGCCATAAGACGGCTAGCTGAACTAAAGGAAAGACTGGAAAACTTAACCCATCCAGATTCTGATGCAAGTGCTGCCAAGTTACTGATGACCCAGGCACAACAAGTTGAAAATGAACTAGAAAAGCAGCTTCAGAAAGCCAATAAAGACTCCGGCGGACTGGAAAAAAGCCTCGAAACGGCTTTAGCTACAGAGCAACAGGCACAGCGGGTTGCACAACAAGGAATATCGGCGGAAGAGCGGCAATTAAGCGCCCTACACTTCCCAATAATAACAATAGAACAACTGTCTGATATTCATGAGCTGGAACGCCAACATATGCGCAAACTCCAGGATGAAATCGAAAAGCTTAAAGAAAAACTGCACGACTTGAACATGGAACTGACTCGGCGCATGTCCGAAGCCAAACGTGTAGATACTGGGGCACTTGCTGAAATAGGCACAGTTCTGGTCGATATTCCTGCTTATTTGCAGCGCTTGCAGAAACTGACCGAAGAAGCCTTACCAGAAAAACTCCACCGTTTTTTGGACTATTTGAACCGCTCGTCCGATGATGGCGTAACACAATTGCTCAGCCATATTGAACATGAAGTGTTAATGATCGAAGAGCGTCTAAGCGAACTAAACGCCACAATGTTCAGGGTTGATTTTCAGCCAGACCACTACCTACGACTGGTAACAAAGAAAGTAAACCATGAAAGCCTACGCACGTTTGAAAAAGCTCAGCGTCAGTTAAATGCCGCACGGTTTGTTGATGATAACGGTGAAAGCCATTATAAAGCCTTACAAGAATTGGTTGCATTGCTTCGGGATGCCTGCGAGAGAAATCGAACTCTGGGTGCAAAAGCGTTGCTGGATCCACGTTTTCGTCTAGAGTTCGCCGTGTCAGTGATGAACCGCCATACTGGTAATGTGATTGAATCACGCACTGGCTCACAAGGCGGTAGCGGGGGAGAAAAGGAGATTATTGCTTCCTACGTGCTTACCGCATCGCTCAGTTATGCGCTTTGCCCCAAAGGTAGTAGCCATCCGCTTTTCGGCACTATTATTCTTGATGAAGCTTTTTCCCGTAGTTCTCATGCGGTTGCAGGCAGGATAATTGCCGCACTCAAAGAGTTTGGTCTGCACGCAATATTTATCACACCTAACAAGGAAATGCGGCTGTTGCGCCATCATACTCGCTCGGCTATCGTCGTTCATCGACGCGGCCAGAATTCAAATATGGTTTCCCTGAGTTGGGAAGAGCTTGAAAAACACGATCAACGGAGAACACACAAGCAACATGAACTCCCCTGACGAAATCGCTAAGAAACTTTCCAACCAATGGTACAACTCAAAGCTCCGTGCTGAACGCCTACTCCCACCAGGTAACTGGCCATTGAGTCTTCCCATTGGTAAACCCACCTCAAGGGAATTTACTAAAAATACTCAACAAGTTTTGGAACACGTTCGGGCATGGAGGAATGTGAAGATCGGACGAGTCGAATGGGAGTTAGTGAGTTATCGGGCAAGTAATATGCCAATATCCATGCCATTGCGTTGGGTTTTACAGGAGCCTTCAGAATGGATTGATGCCACCAAGGATCCAGTGGTCAGTTGTGAGTTCAGATTACTTGAGGAAATTATCGAACATGTCAACACTGTTTTCCATCCACTATTGATCAAGAATCGTTCACTTTGGATATATCGAAATCCTCAAGAGGTCATTACAGCAGCCAAGTTGGCCAACCGCTTAACACCGGGATACGCAAATGGACGACCATTGAGATTATTGTCAGGACTAGGGGTGGATACAAAATTTATTGAAAATAATACATCATTACTAACCAGGCTCTTGGACGAACGGTTTATGGGAGAAGCCAGTAAACAAGGTTTAACAGCTTTTTTGGATGCTCTTGATGAAAACAACCATTGGGTACTAGTAATACCGCTGTCACCAGGATTATTACCCTTTAAAAAAAGTAAAGTCACCACGGCAGAACTGGCTGAAATTAAACTGCCTGCTGCACGCTTGCTCATCATTGAA
Organism: Xenorhabdus sp. BG5; assembly: GCF_015163665.1. Lineage (GTDB taxonomy): Bacteria > Pseudomonadota > Gammaproteobacteria > Enterobacterales > Enterobacteriaceae > Xenorhabdus. Next base: position 52,751 of record NZ_JADEUG010000008.1, read on the forward strand.
AATGAACAATGCCAGCATCAACTACCAACTTTACCTGACACCATCGCCATCTTAGGCACAGGCCTTGATTTGCAATGGTTATCTAACCCTGCTCTGAAAGAAAAATCCGTTGCCTACTGGGGAGATATGGATACCTGGGGACTTTTGATGTTAGCAAGAGCCAGAAAATATCACCCAACTCTTTCTGCATTACTAATGCATCGAGAGTTGTTTGATGAACATGCCAGTCATAGGGCTGTTCCTGAGCCGGTAAAAGCACAAGACATCATTCCTGATGGTTTGCTGAACGAAGAAGCTGATTTTTATTACTATTTAGCTAATCTACAATACGGCCGCCTTGAACAAGAATTCCTCCCGATAGATGTAGTAACTTCGGCATTAATGAGCTGGGGAACGGATTAGTACATATAAAAGCCGAAAAATTAAGTGGCGAAGAATGATATTTGGACCAATCCTTATAACACGCACTGTTGCCCGACTCCCATTAATAGCCATTGCTTATGTGTGCCAGGATAACATGCGGTATAAATAAATTTCAGTTGCCAAGGATGACGGAAGTGTACCCCAAATAGGAATACTATGTACGATTCAATAAATTGATGACATACCCACTTTCACTATTCATCAGATTAGCAGGCTTATGAAGTGCCCGAGAGCCTTATACCACTATAACTCATTGTGGCAGGCCATCAGGATTTTTCATTATTATTTTTCTGAAAAAGAAAGAAAAAACAAACGGCAGAACCTTTAGGTTCTGCCGTTACAGACTTATAACTGGCGCTGCTCCAGGCTGGAATAAATCGTTTTGATTTCATCTTTTAAACTTTCTCCACGATATACCATCGACGTATCGTACCGTTGATACTTCTCTTCTCGCTCGGCGCTTAAATCTTTGCGTTCCTTATATTCAAACTGCAAGGCATTAAATTCAGAGGCGAAAAGGTATTTAGCCAGTAATCCTCTGGGTAAAGACGCTGGCTGGATCTCAAACAAATCCATATCACCAAAGACAATTTTGAAGATCATCAATAGCAGCCATATAGGAATTCATGGATGACAGAAGGAACTGGCTATTTTTTGATAGAGAAGCGTACTGATAAAACCATATTATCATTTTGTTTTTATTTATAATTTTCTATCTAAAGTAACGATAAGAAAACAGAGACTTTGGGCTCATTCAAATATCGTGCTGGAAGAATCCCTTCTCTCGACGATAAGTACCATTTAGCGTTCGATTCATCTCTGCAAGCACAGGATTTGAATGAGGATTCGGTACTTAAATGGCTTAACTTCATTCCACCACTGGAACAGGCACTCTTTATCAATCTGAGGAGATGGGTCTAGCTCATTTAATTTTTCTATTGCTTTTTCTTACTTCAATTACTTGAAAGGAAATATAAAGGGTTTCATTACGTCCGCCTTATAACGTTATGCCTTAAGATGAGGCGACGGTAAGGCGTACCGTTTTTCTCCCCCGTCGAGATAACCTCGTCTAATACCATTGTGCTATGTCTGGTGATTTTTCACCCAACCCTGATTACTCCGAAATAGAGCAATTAAACCTAATCAAAGAGTTATGAATAGACATAGATGTAATTCATTGATTGTTATTAACTTCAACCATTGGGGAAAGTTAACCAGACAGAGTGTATCTAACTCGTTGAATTTGTTTAATTCCGTTAGGTGGCTGGAATCACTTTGCTGGTGGATTTACGAGCAAGGTGTAGATATGCAGCTTGGCAGTGATGTGCGATCATGGCTTGTAAATTGATACAATTGAGTGCACAAGAATGTAATTACATGGCCTTGCAATCGCCCCTACTCCATCACGGTTAGGCCAATATCTTTCCTTAAACCATGCTCTAAGATTGTGACGTGTCGGGAAATGGACGCAACCAAAATTAGGATCAAAAAAGTCAACACCATAGAAAGTTACTGCCAGCCCAATAGCATGATCTCCATAAGCCAAAGCTTCATAACCTTCATAGATAGTTGCTAAGTTTTCTACAATATTGTCTTCACCATAACGGCTTACATGCATATATAATAATCCATTTTCATTAAGAAATTTCATGCCATCCATGCTTTTAGCTTTAAGATTTTCAACTAATTTTATGTAACTAGGAATTTTTATATTTCCTGGAAATAGGTGAGACTTTCCTGATTTGTGCATCTTTACCCAAGCCATTACTAAACTACTACAGGCTCCGTTTTGCATAGTCGAAGAGAAATTAAGAGGAAAATGCAGAGTTTGATTGAAGCGAAATACCCAATTCCCTTCAAATTCATTAGCATCTAATAACGACATTTTTAAATACCCCCATTCACTATAAGTTTGGTTTACGAAAAAGATTAAGGGCAAAAATATGTTAAAAACAGGATATATTGGTTTTGTCTAATGTAAAGGGTTTTTAAAAAGCATTTTAGTAAAGATTCTGAACAAGCTCTATATGCCAGTAAATTAAGTCGATTCCACTAAAATGCCGGAATTAAACCCAACTCATTGATATTCTCAAAATCCTCCAACGAAAGAAGCTGAACGATGTGCAGCTTTACATATCGCTCCAAACTCTGCGCTTCAGGGTATTTTAGCTTTATCAATGGATTATAAGGTCAGGTGAAAGTTTTACGCGATTTTGTGAGTTAAGTCCGCTAAAGGGCTTTGCATTGTCCGTGATACCTGAGCTTTGTACCCTGTGGGCTGGTGGAGCCGTTTGCTGGTAATTGAGCGAGCAGTAATCCCCACAAACACCTTTCCTTATTTCAGTTACGTATATTAGCTTGAACATCTATATCGTAACGGAAAGGTGTTTTTCTTGGTATAACCTCGGGGCTCCACCTGCATAGCGGGTAGTTTTATGTTTAAGCAGCTTACGCCACTTAAACTGGCTAAAGCCAAAATAATAAGAGCGCCTGAATCGGCGCTTTTATTATAATTAACAATTGAGCCATATTATTTTTGATTACTCTTCTTTCGGGGTATAATTCCAACCGGACGAACCACCAAAAGTAGCACCACCGTAACCACTACTTTGAGTGCCTAACGTGCCCGAAGATTTGGCACTAACACCAAGTACTCCTTGCATTTTCCCCGCTCCATTTAAAGGAACTAATCCTTTAGTATTCCTCATCTGTTGCTTAAAACTCCATGTAACATCGGTGATAATCATACTTTTTTTAAGTGTATCAATATCATTCATATATATTCGTAATGAATATGGGATGGTAAAATCCTCAGTATAATTGATAGAAAATATATTTTTTCTTTTAAAAACTGCACTGCCTGCGAAATTAAGTGCTTTAACGGAGTGAGTTGTACAGTTCACTCCAGTTACATCATAAGTATCAATTATTTTTCCAAATCTCTGAGTGGATTCGGGCGCGGAAGTTCCACCTATATTTTTACCTGTATACCATAGTCCTTTAAAATACCTAGTTATTGCAAAAATATCAGCATCTCTAATATTATAAACTTGAGCTTCCATTCTATAAAGCTCGGTTGACATATATTCTATTGCTTCATTATTTTGCAACCAAATTAAAACACCATCACCAGTTATTCCTAACGGCCCAGTATCAGCGTAACGACCATAGGTAAATACACTTATTCCACTTTCTGCATGAACAGAAATAAATGTATGGCCTGTTCCCTTTGTTTCTACCCATAAAAAAACACCCTTAGGCAGCCATCGACAGGTAGTGTCATACATATTTAATGTATGTGAATCAAGTTTATCTAATATTCTTGATTGCCTAATTATATCTCTATTATTCATATGTGTTCTTCCTTGCAAGGATATAAATAATAATCATTGAGATAGGAAATGAGATTAATATAAAATGTATGTCATAATTTTTAATGAATTTAAAAAAAGTCGAAAAATTTAAGACGTAGATAAATGTAGAAATGTTATTTAATAAGGTAATTAAAAATATAAAAAAAATTATTCTAAAACTGTTTCTTAATTTTTTTCGTAACAAAAACACAATCGTACATAAAACAAATAAAAAATTGTTAGTCAACATTACATAATCAGTAGCACTAATAAAAAAAGACAATTCAGATGGAGTGTATTCTTTGCTTGCCCGTAGAGTTATTACTTCTTTTATAGTTAAATCAATAGAAATAAATCCTATATTGCTGATAATAAATAATAACATTATTATCAGCATATTAAATAATGACTTAATCCACATTTAACTCTCCCTATCATTTCTTTTCTAAAACTAACCTAGCTGAAAAATTCTTTATCTTGCCCATGATAATTGCATGTTTTTGATATACCGCAGGACAGGATATACCAGAATTATTTATATATTCTAGTACAGGTGACAATAAAGCAGGAAAAATTATTCTTCTGGCAGGCTATTCCTTGTCAGTTTCAGCATCCATTCGATAGCACTATCAAGATTCAGGCTCAGGTTGCTACGAATACCTTGTTTACTTTTCTTGCGCAAGTAATGCTGACCGTACTCCGCAAGCGCCTCCGGCATATCCATGCCAAAACGAGTTACAGAAACGGGTTTATTCAGATTATTGCCTTTCATAATAAGCAAGATAGGAGTGATAAAGGTATTTACGGGGATTGAACGGCATAATTTCCGCATTGCCAATTAACAGGCAATCAGGTAGCCGCAAAAATCGACCAGTGGATCTGTGCCACGTTTGATATCTAACGCCTCCGCAGATTTCTGTTGTTCTGCCAGTAAACCTTCGCTCCACCGTTTATTATTGGCGTGCCATTCACGGGCGATCCGTTCAAAGGTATATGCCCCCTTTGATTCAGCTTGTGCGTTTTTTTCTCTGCTTTGGCTTCATCCCGTTTAGCACGTGTATCAGCTAATGAAACAACGGGATAAACACCAAAGGCCAGCCGATCTTCTTTTTTGTCGGTGGGGCGGTGATATTTCATGCGCCAGTATTTAGAACCGCGCGGCGTGATTTCGAGATATAAGCCAGCGCCATCCGCTAATTTATAAGATTTCTCTTTCGGTTTTGCAGTCTCGATTTGTCGGGCGTTTAGTTTCATTTTTGGGGCACATTTACAATCGAAGTGTAGATGCCCCAAATTATGCCCCTTGGTGCTTGTTGATTGCAACAGACCATAGTAGACGTCAAAATAACTAAGTATCTTGATTTATTGGAGTTTTTTGGGAGTTTGTAGACTTGGGTATACGTTAGAAAACTAACGAATGGTGCCGAAGGCCGGACTCGAACCGGCACACCCGAAGGCGGTTGATTTTGAATCAACTGCGTCTACCGATTTCGCCACTTCGGCACTGAAATGATTCGGAGAACGGGGGCCATTATACCTGTCAGAAGCGCATTCGCAACACTTATCCTTTCGATTTTGTCCAAGTGACGAAAAAAGAATCGCTTGTTCTATTTTTTCACCAGTTTTTACCAGCAACACTTAAAATCAAACCACTTTTTCCACTCTAATCCCGCAAATCCTTCCTCACACAATTCTTTCCAGCCAATAGACAACCTCTAAACTCCTTATATAATTCAAAACAATACACTGCTATGAGGTAAATTATCATGACTATTATCAGTTGGATTTTTACAGGTATCCTGTTGGGTATCGTTATTGGTGCCATTATGGCGATATTTAAGAAAAACAAATAACTGCTTTATTCCTTCACTTGAATGCTCCCTGATTGGTTAATCCAAAAATGAAAAAACGGCTATATAAACTGTGTGCAGTTTCCGTCATGACATGGGCGATTACAGCTTGTGCAGATTCTGGTTATTCCCACCAGAAAAAATTTCAGCAATCTAATGTGCAACCTGCAAAATGGGAAGTGTTCGAGGGTAATAACAATATTAAGAAAATAGCGACTGCATTGGTCGATCAATATTCCCAATCCATCTTTGAAGAAGGCAAGCCTTTGGGAATGGCGATGGTGGTGATCGATAATAATCAGATTATACATCGCAGTTTTGGGGAAACTTATCCAGGCAGCGGTATTCGACCACGCCAAGACTCTTTAATTCGTATAGCTTCTATTACCAAATTGATGACCAGCGAGGTCATGGTTAAGTTGGCACAGAAGAAATACCTTAAGATTACCGATCCGTTGCAGAAATACACTTATTACGGTGTCCAAGTGCCGGATTATGGCACTAGCCAACCAATTCGACTGTATCATCTGGCGAGCCATACCAGCGGATTGCCACGGGAACAACCTAGTGGGAAATGGGGGCGCCCTGTGTTTATTTGGCCAACCCAATCAAACCGCTGGACCTGGCTGAAAACCGCAGGAATAGATGCCGTGCCTGGCACGACAGCTTCGTATTCCAATCTGGCCTATGATTTATTAGCTGATGCCCTTGCTAAAGCAACGAGAAAATCCTATGCCCGCCTGCTACAAGAAGAAATTACTCATCCTTATCGCATGAAAGATACGACGCTAACGCCCACGCCATCCCAATGCGCCCGCTTGATGGTAGGGGTTAAATCCAGCCCTTGCGTAAACACCATTGCTGCCGCGGGTAGTGGCGGGATTTATTCCACTCCCGCAGATATGCAGCGCTGGATGCAACAGTTTTTATCTTCCCATAATCAGTTAAGGAAGCAGACTGCCAGCCGTGAACAAGGTATCTACTTTAAGCGTGCCGATCTGAAATCAATTAAAGGGATGGATGTTGCGGGTCTGGCAGATGGTATTGGACTTGGCTGGGTATATATGGATGCTAAAGGCAATGTTCCCGGTATTTACCAGAAAACGGGCGGCGGCGGTGGATTTAATACCTATATGGCAATGATCCCTGAAAACAATATCGGCGTATTTGTGGTAATGACGCGCAAAGAACAAAGCAAATTTAGTCGTGTGACGAGTGGAGTTAATGAATTAGTTGCAGCATTAGCGAGCAATCATAAGCAAATTTAGTTTTACAAGAAATCGCCTCCACTCTTGAAGGTGGAGGCGATGGATAAGTTTGCTGAGATATCAGTTTGTTATTTTCTATATAAGAGTAAGTAAACACTCACTGCAAAAAACAACAAACTTGGCAACAGCGCCCCTAATATCGGCGGCATACTATAAACCAAACTGAGCGGGCCGAATATCTCATTCAAGACATAGAACACAAAACCCATGCTAATACCCACCACAACCCTGAATCCCATCGGCACGCTACGCAGTGGCCCGAAGATAAAGGAAAGTGCCATCAGCATCATCACCGCAACCGATAAAGGTGCGAAGATCTTCTTCCACATATTAAGCTGGTAACGTCCGGCATCCTGTTGGCCCTGTTGCAGGTAAGTAATGTATTGATGCAGGCCGCGTATAGAAAGCGCTTCAGGATCAAGAGAAACGACGCCTAACTTTTCTGGTGTCAGCCGACTTTTCCAGTCCGCAGAAATACGTTGTGACCCCGTGATCCGCCCATCTTGGGTTAAATCGGATTCTTCAACCTGAGATAACTTCCATTGATGGTTATCTTTGTCATACACCGCTGAAGCCGCATACCTTATGGATAACAGTTTTTGGTTGTCATCAACATGATAAATGTTGACGCCATTCAAGGCGTTATCCTTCCCGACACTCTGGATATAAACAAAATCGTAGCCATCTTTCGCCCAAAGCCCTTTGGTGGTGGACATCAATGAGCCACCATACATTTTTTGCGAGCGATAATTACGGGCAAGCTGTTCTCCTTGCGGGGCAACCCATTCGCCAATGACCATCGTCAGCAAGACCAGCGGGATCGCGGTTTTCATGACTGATCCCGCCACTTGCAGGCGGGTAAAGCCAGAGGCCTGCATAACCACCAACTCGCTACGTGTTGCCAATGTTCCCAAACCCAATAAAGCCCCAAGCAGAGCAGCCATTGGGAAGAAGATCTGAATATCTTTGGGAATGCTCAGCAGGGTATAAATGCCGGCGGAAAGTGAGGTATATTCCCCCTGCCCGACTTTGCGGAGCTGATCGACAAACTTAATAATGCCGGAAAGCGATACCAGCATAAATAAAGTCATCAGGATGGTTTGCAGGATGGTCCGGCCGATATATCTATCCAATACCCCAAACATTATGACGCTCCTTGAGTCTTAAAGCGTGAACGCAGTTTGCGCATGGATACGGTATCCCACAGATTAAGCGCCACAGCTAAGGCAAAATACGTACCATTGATCAACCACATCCATAACAGGGGATCAAGTTTGCCTTTACTGCCATTGGAATGCAGGGAGCTTTGCAACAGGAAGAATATCAGGTAGAGCAACATGGCTGGCAACATACTGAGTATCCGCCCCTGACGCGGGTTCACAGCACTTAACGGCACTACCATCAACGCCATGATCAACACCGAAGCAACCAACGTCAAACGCCAGTGAAATTCTGCGCGGGAGTCGTTATCGGTGTCGTGCCAAAGCTGTTCAATCGATTTTTGTTCAACTTTGTTATCGATATCTGCTTTTTGGTGTCCAATCACGGCCTGATAATTCGTGAACTCAGTAATGCGGAAGTCACGCAACAGTGCCGTACCTTCATAGCGCATTCCTTGATGGAGTACCGCAACCTGATTACCATTCAGACGCTCTTCCATATGTCCACCATCCGCAATGACCACAGAAGGGCGCTGGTCATTCGCCGGACGGAGCTGAGCCAGGAAGACATTTTCAAAAGAATTGCCCTTCACGTTACCGATATACAACACCATGTTGCCATCACGAGAAGGCTTAAATTGCCCTTCCATGATCGCCGCAAGGCTTGGATTGGCTTTTGCATCCGCCAGGACTTGCGCTTTATATTTGGCAGACCACGGCGTGATCCAGATAACGTTAGCTGCTGCCAACGCTGATGTGAATAGAGCCAGAATAAGGGCTGATTTCACCAATACACTTTTGCCCAATCCGCAGGCATGCATGACGGTGATTTCACTTTCGGTATAGAGTTTGCTGAACGTCATTAATACCCCAAGAAATAAACTCAGGGGCAAAATAAGCTGCGCCATCTCTGGCACACCTAAACCTAACAACGATAAAACCAAATTTGCGGGAATATTCCCTTCCACCGCCGCACCCAATACGTCAACTAATTTCTGGCTGAAAAAGATCAGCGATAAGATGAACAGTATTGCGATTTGGCTTTTCAGGGTTTCCCGTACTAGATATCTAATGATGATCACGCTTATTACGCCTGTGAAAACTTGTCTTTTTGCAGGAAAGTCGCTAACTTCGTCGTATATCTACCATTTATATGAATCAGTTTGGCTTCCCCATCGCTAAAATGATACCAAAGCATTCCATATATTGGTTCCCAATTAGAACATAGTTATCGTTATCTAAGTATCAAAAAATAATATGCTTAGCTTAACATAACCGTTAATTTTCTTTGGGATGAATGAATGCGGAACGCGGTATTTTAGCGATTGTATCCGTCTTTGTCTTTAAGATTCAGGAGAACGCATGGAGTTTAGTGTAAAGAGCGGTAGCCCGGAGAAACAGCGCAGTGCCTGTATTATTGTCGGCGTGTTTGAACCCCGCCGTCTTTCCCCTATCGCAGAGCAACTTGACAAAATAAGTAATGGCTATATCAGTGCCTTATTACGCCGTGGTGAACTTGAAGGCAAGGTAGGTCAAACCTTGTTGCTACATCATGTTCCGAATGTACTGTCTGAGCGTATTTTGCTGGTCGGATGTGGAAAAGAACGTGAGCTGGATGAACGCCAGTATAAGCAAATTATCCAGAAAACGATCAATACCCTCAACGAAACCGGCTCAATGGAAGCAGTTTGTTTCTTGACAGAACTGCATGTGAAAGCACGCAATAATTACTGGAAAGTACGTCAGGCGGTCGAAACAGCGAAAGAGTCACTGTATGTTTTCGATCAACTCAAGAGCAGCAAAAATGAGCTACGTCGCCCACTGCGTAAAATAGTGTTCAATGTGCCGACCCGCCGCGAATTGACCAGCGGTGAACGCGCTATTCAGCATGGTCTTGCCATTGCATCGGGTATCAAAGCGGCGAAAGATCTCGCCAATATGCCACCCAATATCTGTAATGCTGCGTATTTGGCATCACAGGCGCGCCAGCTTGCTGACAACGTAGCTAATCTGACCACCAAAGTCATTGGTGAAGAGCAGATGAAAGAGCTGGGTATGAATTCTTATCTGGCGGTGGGTCAGGGTTCGCAGAATGAATCTTTGATGGCCGTTATGGAGTATAAAGGCAGCGCAGATGCCAATGCGAAACCGATCGTATTGGTGGGCAAAGGGCTGACCTTTGATTCCGGCGGCATCTCGATCAAACCTGCTGAAGGCATGGATGAGATGAAATATGATATGTGCGGTGCAGCTTCTGTCTATGGCGCCATGCGCGTTGTTGCCGAACTGCAATTACCAATCAATGTCATCGGTGTCCTGGCGGGTTGTGAAAATATGCCTGGCGGACGCGCCTATCGTCCTGGCGACATTCTGACTACCATGTCCGGCCAGACCGTTGAAGTGACAAACACCGATGCGGAAGGTCGTCTGGTACTGTGTGATGCGCTGACTTATGTTGAGCGTTTTGAGCCGGAATCAGTCATCGATGTCGCCACCTTGACTGGCGCCTGTGTTATCGCACTGGGCGGTCATTATACTGGCCTGATGTCCAACCATAATCCCCTGGCGCATGAACTGCTGAATGCTTCAGAGCAGGCCGGCGATCGTGCATGGCGTCTGCCGTTAGCTGATGAATATACCGAACAGTTAGAATCCAATTTTGCGGATATGGTAAACGCGTGCGGACGCTCTGGTGGTGCCATTACCGCAGGCGCTTTCCTGTCCCGCTTTGTCAGCAAATACCACTGGGCACATCTGGATATCGCGGGTACAGCATGGCGTTCAGGTAAAGCGAAAGGAGCAACAGGTCGTCCGGTTGCGCTCCTGTCACAATTCCTGTTAAATCGTTCAGGTTTGAATTCTGATGATTAATGTTCCTGCCGCTTAATGGAACTCAGGGTATTGCAACAGCAATACCCTGACTGTTTCCAGTAACCTTGCAACCAAGAAACTATGAAAAACGCCACCTTCTATTTATTAGAAAAGCTGCCACCGGAAAAGCAGTTATCGGAACAATCATCGTCAGATGAACTACAGTCACATGAATGGCTGGCATGTCAGCTTGCCGCTGATCAATGGCGTGCAGGGAAGCGGATTCTGATTGCTTGTGAAAGCCAGCAACAAGCTGAAAAATTGGACGAAGCTTTATGGCAGAGAGAGCCGAATCAATTTGTACCGCACAATCTTGCTGGCGAAGGCCCTCGCTACGGCGCACCCGTTGAGTTGTGCTGGCCGCAAAAAAGAAGCAATGTTCCCCGCGATGTGTTGGTGACACTGCTTCCTCACTTTGCAGACTTTGCCACAGCTTTCCGTGAAGTGATAGACTTCGTTCCTATTGATGAAAATCTGAAACAGTTAGCGCGCGAACGATATAAATCTTATCGTAGCGTCGGCTTTAATTTGACCATGGCTACCCCGCCAACCTATTGAATATCAAGACACAATGGAAAAGACACCCGCTACTCAAACGCAATCTGAGCCGTCTCTCGATAAAACGTACAATCCGACAGAGATAGAGCAACCCCTTTACAACCACTGGGAACAGAGTGGTTACTTCAAGCCGAATGGCGATACCAGCCGCGAAAGTTTCTGCATCGTCATTCCACCCCCAAACGTCACCGGCAGCCTGCATATGGGACACGCATTCCAGCAGACTATCATGGATACCATGGTGCGTTACCAACGTATGCAGGGTAAAAATACCCTGTGGCAAGCAGGGACTGACCATGCGGGTATCGCAACCCAAATGGTTGTTGAACGTAAGATCGCGGCAGAAGAAGGCAAAACCCGCCATGATTATGGTCGTGAAGCTTTTATCGACAAGATTTGGCAGTGGAAAGCAGAATCGGGTGGCAATATCTCCAACCAGATGCGCCGTCTGGGTAACTCCGTAGATTGGGAGCGTGAGCGCTTCACTATGGATGAAGGTTTGTCCAAAGCGGTTAAAGAAGCCTTTGTTCGTCTATATCAGGACGATTTGATTTACCGTGGCAAACGCCTGGTTAACTGGGACCCGAAATTACGCACGGCGATTTCTGATCTGGAAGTTGAAAACCGTGAAGTAAAAGGTTCCATGTGGCACCTGCGCTATCCGCTGGCTGACGGCGTTAAGACTACAGAAGGTAAAGACTACCTGATTGTTGCCACAACCCGCCCAGAAACCATGCTGGGAGATACCGGTGTTGCCGTGAACCCGGAAGATCCACGTTATAAGGATCTGATTGGCAAAGAGATCCTTCTGCCACTGGTGAACCGTCGTATTCCTATTGTTGGCGATGAACATGCTGACATGGAAAAAGGCACTGGCTGCGTGAAAATCACCCCAGCCCACGATTTCAATGACTATGAAGTCGGTAAGCGCCACAGCCTGCCAATGATCAATATTCTGACCTTCGACGGCGATATTCGTGAAGCGGCAGAAGTCTTCGACAGCAACGGCGAAGTTTCCGCTATCTACTCGACCGACATTCCAGCCGAATACCGTGGCATGGAGCGTTTCGCTGCCCGTAAAGCGATTGTGGCAGAATTCGAAAAACAGGGCCTGCTGGTTGAGATCAAACCTCATGACCTGACGGTCCCTTACGGTGACCGTGGCGGCGTGGTTATCGAACCCATGCTGACCGACCAATGGTATGTTCGCACTGCACCACTGGCAAAAGTGGCGCTGGAAGCCGTTGAGAACGGTGATATCCAGTTCGTGCCAAAACAGTACGAAAACATGTACTACTCCTGGATGCGTGATATTCAGGATTGGTGTATTTCCCGTCAATTGTGGTGGGGCCACCGTATTCCGGCGTGGTATGACGCACAAGGCAACGTTTATGTTGGGCGCGATGAAGAAGAAGTTCGCCGCGAGAACAATCTGGGTGCAGATATCATCCTGACTCAAGACGAAGACGTACTGGATACCTGGTTCTCCTCTGGCCTGTGGACATTCTCTACCCTTGGCTGGCCTGAGCAGACGGAAGCGCTAAAAACCTTCCATCCAACGGATGTGCTGGTCAGTGGCTTCGACATTATCTTTTTCTGGATTGCCCGCATGATCATGCTGACCATGCACTTCATCAAAGATGAAAACGGCAAACCACAAGTGCCATTCAAAACAGTCTACATGACTGGCCTGATCCGTGATGAAGAAGGCCAAAAAATGTCAAAATCCAAAGGGAACGTTATCGACCCTCTGGATATGATCGATGGTATCTCGCTGGAAGATCTGCTGGAAAAACGTACCGGCAATATGATGCAGCCACAACTGGCAGAGAAAATCCGCAAACGTACCGAAAAACAGTTCCCGGAAGGCATTGAAGCCCACGGTACTGACGCCTTACGTTTCACTCTGGCCGCACTGGCTTCTACCGGTCGTGATATCAACTGGGACATGAAGCGCCTGCAAGGTTATCGCAACTTCTGTAACAAACTGTGGAACGCCAGCCGTTTCGTGCTGATGAACACAGAAGGACAAGATTGCGGGCAGAACGGTGGTGAAATGTCGCTGTCACTGGCAGATCGCTGGATCCTGGCCGAGTTCAACCAGACTGTTAAAGCCTATCGTGAAGCGCTGGATACTCACCGTTTCGACATCGCCGCTAACATTCTTTACGAATTCACCTGGAACCAATTTTGTGACTGGTATCTGGAGCTGTCCAAACCAGCAATCAATAAAGGGACAGAAGCCGAAGTCCGTGCGGCTCGCCATACCCTGATTGAAGTTTTGGAAGGTTTGCTGCGTTTGGCACACCCAATCATTCCATTTATCACTGAAACCATCTGGCAGCGTGTGAAAGTGGTCAAAGGTATTGATGCGGATACTATCATGCTGCAACCGTTCCCTGAATTCGATCAGGCGAAAACAGATGAATTGGCTCTGAACGATCTGGAGTGGATCAAGGAAGCGATCATTGCCGTGCGTAACATTCGTGCCGAAATGAACATCGCACCAAGCAAGCCGCTGGAAGTTCTGTTACGTGATGCGAATGACGATTCACAACGCCGTGTCGCTGAAAACCTCAATTTCATTCAGGCAATGGGGCGTCTCTCTTCTGTTACCGTGTTGGCAGCAGGAGAAGAAGCACCTGTTTCTGTCACCAAACTGATCAATGGGGCTGAAGTGCTGATCCCAATGGCTGGTTTGATTAATAAAGATGCAGAACTGGCTCGTCTGGATAAAGAAATCGAGAAGCTGGATAAAGAGATCAGCGGTATTGAAGCTAAACTGGCTAACGAAGGTTTTGTCAGCCGTGCACCCGAAGCCGTTGTTGCCAAAGAGCGCGAACGCCTGGCGACCAACAATGCCGCAAAAGAGAAGTTACTGACGCAGAAAGAGACTATCGCTGCACTGTAATTTTTCTTAGTTGAAATTTGTTCATATCAGCCACTGTGATTGAATTTGCAGTGGCTTTTTGTCATCCGTTTTTTTAATTTTCGTCATATTCAAAATGATCCTGTCTTACGTACCCTGCTCCAGTCTTTCTTTCAAATTTTATAAAGGCTTTATCTTTTAGGTTATATATTCGATCCGCGACAGCAATCGTTTCTGGTCGATGAGCTACAAAAATGCGAGTAATGGACATCTGTTTCACAGCTTCGTTTATCTTTCGTTCGTTAAAAACATCAAGGTCGCTGGTAGCCTCATCAAGAAAGAGGATCCGCGGGCGCTTATAAAGAGCTCTGGCAAGAGAGACACGTTGCTTTTGTCCTCCTGAAAGAATACTTCCCATATCACCTATCATAGTTTCATACTGCATAGGCATAGCCATAATCTCGTCGTGTATTGCTGCTGCCTTAGCGCATTCATATATCCATTCAAGGTTGGGCTGAGAGTCAAAGGAGGAAATATTATCCATCAAGGAAGCAGCAAAAAGTTTATCATCTTGCATCACAAATGCTGTGTGTCGGCGATATTCGTCAATACCAATCTGTCGTATGCTGATACCATCAACCAGTACATCCCCTGACTGAGGAATAGCCAATCCAGCCATTATTTTGAGAAGAGTTGATTTACCACAACCCGACGAGCCTACTATCGCTATGTTCTCGCCGGCATTAATCTCCATATCAATGTCTTTAAAAATGAATGGTTCAGCTTCTCCGTAACGATAGGAGAGACTATTAAGTGTTATCCGACCCGCTACGTTATCAAAAGATACTGAATTTTTCGGGTACCAAACACTTTCGGTTTCTGCTGTTGCAACGTCTGTAAGGCGATCCGAATGTATTGATATAAGACGAAAGTTAAAAAGCGAATTTACCACCTTAATAGAACGGGTTAGGAACATATCAGCGTAAAGCATAAAGGCAAATAGAATACCTGTTGTTATTGTACCTTGCTCCATAAGATTACCCCCGAAAAATAAAATCGCCGCTGATGAGAATCCTGTAAGAAACCCTGATAAAGTTTGATTTATGAGGTCTATCTTAAATAAATGAGTCCGAGCATTAGCCGTCTCGATCACCTTATTAAGCCACGCTATACGGCGATTTTCTGTCAGGGCAAATACCTTGACACATGCCACATTTCGTACTGTCTCAAGGAAATGAGATGACTGCCGTGCCTCATTGGTAATTGCTTCGACTCTTGCGCCTTTGTATGTGTCATAAAGGGCAAGTTTTACTCCGAGATAAATAGAAGCGATGAGCAGTGAAATAATGGCTAAGAACGTACTGTAACAGAGCATCAGAGCAACCAACACCAACAGGATAAGTACATCAAGTAAAGAAGTCAGCATCTCTGCTGTGAAGGCTTCCTTGATCTCATTAAGTGACGTCAGTCGTGAGACGATATCTCCCACGTGACGCTTTTCAAAAAAAGTTAACGGTAGGCTGAGTAATCGGTTAAAAAAACCTATACTCCACTGTATTCCCAACGAGTAACGCATTGCCATTAACGTCCAGGCTCGGATGATACTGAGAACCGCTCGGAGGATAAGTAGAAAAATAACACCAATGACAATCAAATTTAACATTTCGAAATCACTGGATCGCAGAACAATATCAATAATAAATTGAGAGCTGAGAGGGATTGAAAGGGCCAATGCTTCAATAAAGAGCGACAACAAAATGATTTTTAACAACGTGTTTCTAAGTCCTGCCACTTCTTTGAACATATCTGTGATTTTTATGCTCTCCTCCATTTTCCGCTTTTGAAAATCAAGCCGTGGCCATACTTCCAGAACTATCCCTGTGAATTTATTTGATAATTCTTTCAGAGAGATTGTCCTTTTCCCTAAGGCAGGATCATGAATGACAGCATTTTTCTTTGTAATTTTTTTTAACACCACAAAATGATTAAAGGACCAGTGCAGGATACATGGGCACCTGACGCATCTAAGTTCCTCAAGCTCAAGACGCATAGCTCTGGCATTCATATTTATTCTTCCTGCTGCCGTGATAAGCTGCCTTAATGACATACCATTACTCGACACATCGAAAATCTTTCTCATACTGTAAACATCAGTCACTCGATCGTACCAAGTCGCAATCATGGCCAGACATGCCAATCCACATTCTGTTACCTCTGTTTGCATGATTACAGGGAGTTTTTTGGTAAAAGACTCAAAAAAGCCACTGATTTTATATTGCATATTTTTATTGCGTCCTGTCGTTCGCTCGTTCATATATTCTCTTAACTGGCATAAAAAGCCATTCGTAAATCTTTCTGGTTTTTACATATATCTCTGTCTCTACTTTCATACCCGGCAGAAGAGACATCCTTTTTTGCCGCCCAACCATAATCGGTTGAACCATTATCCGAAAAAGTCCCTTATCTTTACTTTCGCCGTTTGCCTGAGTGGTTGGAGAGATATTTATTGGTGCTTCTGATATTGTCTCTATGACACCTAAAATTTTTCCATACCATTGATATGGGTATGCAGCTACTCTCATCTTTACTTGTTGTCCATCAGCTACATCACCGAGAGAATCAGATGGAGAAAGCAGCTCAATTTTTGGAATTGCGTTCTGGGGAATAAGTACAGCAATTTGCTGGCCTGCTTTTACCCTCTCACCTTTATGAACCGTCACGCTGGTTATCATTCCATCAAATGGTGCGTCAAATAAATATTTTCTTTGTCTTTCTGTATTCAGAATCTTTTGCTCTATGCCAGCGATTTCAGCTGTAATTGATTTCCTCGCGGAGTCTGATTCCTTGTCGATGGTCGATATTTTTTTTCTCAAATCCAACAACTCTCCTTGCAAGGTCATTAGCTTTACTCTTGCAGAGGAAAGATTCACCGTAGCGAAGTAATAATCTTTCTTCCTATCTATAAATTCGGCATCAAGTGCTAGACCTTTTTTTTTCAACTGTTCATAAAAGCTGAATTTCTTTTCGAACCATTTCTTCTGCTCCTCCGAATTTTTTATTAAGATATTCACGCTTACTATTTCTTGCTCTTTATTTTTTATCTTTTCAAAAAGATAGCTCTTATTTTCCTTAGCTTCGCTGGTAATAAAAATAATCTTTTCCAAAAATACATTTCGTTGCTTTCTCAAACGCTGTTCTATTTCAAAGTTAGTCGCACCAAGATTAGTTTCAGTTTCATTACTCACAGAAAAAATGACTTCACCTTGCTTAATTAATTTGTTTTCTAAAGCTGCTGATTGAATAATTACACCATCATTTTGCGCAATCAATGGTACCGCCGGAGGATCATAAACGACAGTACCGGTGACATTTACTCTTTCGCTATAAGAGCCAAATGTGATTATTAAGATAATAAAAGTGAAAGTTAGCATACCTGTCAGAAGACACATGTAGATGTTTGATGGAATATTCAGGCAAGATGCACCAAGCCATCCTTCTCTTTTGTGTTGCAGAGCCTCTGCACGATAGATTAAATTTTCATTATTTTCGGTACTCATCAGAAACAAAAACCTTCTTATTTTTAAAATCTATAATTATTTTTCGGTTTCTAAGGAAACTGTTTCCTATAATGCCGTCAATTTTTCCCATATGTTGAAAATGCCCATCAACAATAACTGCGCTAAACTGCTCCGGTTTTCCAGTTGTCGATTTCATTGTGAGCATTGTAGCTTCACATCCTTTGTTATCCATTTGCGGATTAACTGAGAGGCAGCTTATAGGTGTGTAGGACTTAAGTCTCTCACGCCATATTATAGATACTGTAGCTCCCGTATCCAGAATCACACGGTATTTATGGCCGGATTGCTCGACATAAAACATCATTCCTTCAGAGGATATTTGGAAAGGAAATTCTGTAAAACCTTTTGGAGCCTTCTTCTTTTTACCAGTAAAACTATCCGCTATAGTTAATGTATTAGATATATAATCCAGTGTTATCTGTCTATCTTTAAAAGCACCAAGACCTACAACAGGTGTATTTGGTAATTTTCCTTTGTTATAAACCAATAGCCCCCATTGCTTAAATGGAGTTACGATCACATCTTTAAAGATCATATTATTTACGTTCAGAGAGTGAGCAAGATACTTTATATTATCCTGAGTTTTTCCAGTTAAATCTTTACTGTGATAAGTATTTTCTTTTTTAAGTCCTTTTATTTTATTTATCTGAAATTCATAAAGGTGAAATCCCATAGAGGAGCCGGTATCAACCATTGCATATACTGGCTGACCATCAACTATAAATGTTGAATAAGGAACAGAATATTCATCAAAGTTCAGTTTTAATGTTACGGATTTTTTTATATTAGCAAGGGAACTTTCTGAAAATGTGGCAAAAGAAAAAAATGAAAGAATTGCTAACCAATAATTAAATTTTACCATTGTTGGAGCTCACTTTTTTATTTTTGGATATTTTCTATTATTGTCTCTTCACTGACACCAGCTGCAATCAGGTGTGATGCAGCACGACTAAGAAAAAGCCGCATTGATAGACAAAACACGGTTTTATTATGGAAACGATTGGCTCGTGAGAAGCGATTTACCAGACGACCACCATGACAAATTTTACTCCACACACAACCACAACAAGCATCAGGTAGTTCGCTGCTCAGCGAAAGATATTCTTTGACATTAGGTGATTCGAGTACTCTTGCCAGAGTCAACTCGCTGACATGACCAATAGCACTGAATATCTGATCAGAGGTTGAACGCAAAGTATCATCAACACGGAGTTGGCCGTCTGCAGTTACTGTGAAAGCATAAGCAGATTCGACATTAGCGCTCATGCCAAGAACACGGCTAAACTGATTATTGAGCATCGTACCAAGGTATGTATTAAAGATTCTAATAAAAATCTTTGGCTGACCATCAGCAAACCATGCATCAAGTGCCTCATTAAGGAATCGACCAATACCCTCGACGTCAATGCTATCTGCGTGTTGATCATCGGGTATGAGGAAATCGAAGCGCTGGCATTTGAGTTCCTTCGTGAAGTGGCGATAAATTTCCTCCCCATTTGCTTTAGCGTTTGCTACAGAAAGAATTCCTGGCTCTCCCGAAAGGCGCCCCTGTGTCCACGCATTCTGGAGCATACGCAGGCCGTTAACGGTACCTTCATAAGTGCTTTTCCCTTTTCTATCCAGCCGATATCGATCATTTATATGTTTTGGACCGTCTATCGATACACTTACATGTATTTGGTGTTTTTCAAAAATTGAGATCCATTCATTATCAATCAGAATACCATTGGTCTGTAATGCCAGCACTAGCCGAGAACGGCCATAGTTGCCCTCACGAAGAATTTCACACATTCGGTTGAAACGTTCCTTTTTCATCATCAGAGGCTCACCACCATGAAAATCAACTTGAATGACTTCGATCTCGTTTTCTACTACGGAACGCTCAAAGAATTCTCTCAGTGAAGCAACTGTATCGAGAGATATAACTGGAGCACTATCGGCAGCCAAAGTGTTCCCCATGTTGAATACATAGCAATAAGTACAGTTGATATTGCATCTTTCACTAATTTTAAGAATTACCTCAAGATGCTTGACTTTCCCATCTTTTACAATCGCCATTATCATTCTCTCTTATGCAGAAAAAGGAGGGGGAAATTTCCCCCTACTATGATTTACTAAAAGCTTTATTAAAAAGATTTAGACCAGTTTGCAAAAGCATTCACCCAACCACCTGAAACTGTATCCAGCAGACTATCGACAAGTTCTTTGCGCTGTGCTTTATTCTTATCTGAATTAGTTACTTGGGTTTTGTTTTCTACTATTTCACGTTGTAATTTGCTCATAATATCTCCTTATTTTTAAATTAGATGTCATGCCGAAACTCGCGATGACTCTTGGAGTATAGGCTCAATAACTTACACAAATAATAAATAAAAAGTTAACTATTGATATACCATTTAATTACAATAATAATTATTTTATAACGTAACAGCATTAAGTTTCACAGTGATGCGCAATCCTGTCATTTTTTATTGCCTTAAAAAAATAAACTGTCACTAAATATTGCTCACTTAGAAATGAATACTCTGGTAACAGTTTAAATAGGTTTTCATAATACTAAGCGTATCAAATGTTGGAGTTCCTTACCCCGCACAGGGTAAGGAATACTCCTATTATTTTGAAACGCTATTTGACCAGAACTCAGATACCCTCTCAGGAATAAAACAACCACTGCATCAACATAAAAAACAGCAGAGAAAACCCCAAACTCTTTAAGATTGAATGCGTATATTTGCTGATAAAATAAGCTAACACTACCGTAATCAAGGCAAATAGATATTTAATATTAAACTGTGCAATTAATTCACTTAGAGTCAGATTATTCAATGAAATATTAACGATAATCGTCCCCAGAATAAAACAGATGGCATAATCCAGCGCAGTAATGAGAAAACGCTTTCCCTTTAATAAGCGATTATCATTCATCAAAAAAGGAGCTATTCTTAATATAAAACTGATTAATCCCATCAATACGATCAGCAGCATCATAATCTTCTATCCTGTCTGATTCTCTGTTCAATGAACGCAATCCCTATCCCACATAAAATTGGGACTATCAGATCGATTAATTTCATATCCACTTCATTCAATAACGGTGCACATAACCCACCCATGACCGTTGCCAGAACAGACATATCCTTGCCTGAACGCCTGGCAGTCAAGGAGGTGAAATGGACAGGAACCAACATCACGAGGAACAGCGAAAAGGAATCGTAATCCAGATATTCTGCTGAAATATACCCCAACAAAGTGGCACAGAAGGTGATCACAAAACAGGGTACAGCAACCCCCAGATAAAAATGAAATTGAGATTTCCCATCCGTGATATTTTCCGCAGAGAGATGTGCGTGCGTCACCGTATAAGTGCTGGCGCTAAATCCTAACATCGACAGCAAAATATTTCGCTTAGGGATGCCACGAAAATATTGTGACATCACTATCGCCATCAAGAAAAAGCGGAAGTTAATCAGCAATGCCAAAATGATAACAGAAAGTATCGCCCCATCAGCCAGATAACCAACCGCAGCCACTTGTAACGGTGCGGCATATATCAACAATGATCCGACCAACGTTTCCATTAATGGGATACCGTGACTTTGATAAAGCGCACCAATCGAAGTAAAAATAAAGAAAAAAGAGATACAAACAGGCAAAGAATCAACCATGCCTTTCCGAAAGAGTGAATTCAACACTTGGCACCTATCTTAGCGTTATATTTAGGGTAACTGAGAAGCTGATATAGCTTATAGTAAATATAATTAAACAATAATCAATATGACCCTGATTTATCAGCAGTAACATCAGGATATGATATAACTTTATTTTATATATAAGGCTTATGATATTACCGCTATAGTGAAAATAATTTTAAAAACAATAATTCCCCCTTGGAGAAATAGATAACATGAAAGCCGTACTAAATATATTATTAGCGGGCATTATTCAATTGGGTTTCACCCACTTCTCTTATGCACAATCTACCCTTGATAACATTCATTCCACAGGCATATTCAGGATTGGGACTGAAGGCGCCTATGCCCCATTCAGTTATCATGACACCTCTGGAAAACTGACCGGATTTGATGTGGAAATCGGCCGTGAAATCGCACTTCGCATGAAAGTGAAGCCTGAATTTATTGAAGGTAAATGGGATGGCTTGATTGGTGGGCTTGATGCCGGACGTTTCGATGCTGTGATGAACCAAATCGCTATTACACCGGAACGCGAGAAAAAATACAGTTTCTCCCTGCCTTACGTGATTTCAGAAGCCGTACTGATTACCCGAAAAGATAACAACGATATTAAGACATTTAGCGACTTAAAAGGGAAAAAATCGGCACATACCCTGACCAATAACTTTGCCCAGATCGCCAGACATTATGGCGCCGACATTATCGGCACGAATGGCTTTAATCAGGAAGTCGATTTGGTGAGTACCGGCCGTGCAGATGCAACAATCAACGATAAACTTTCTTACCTCGATTACAAAAAACATCGCCCAGAGGCTCCGGTAAAAATTGTTGCCGCAGATACCCAGGCAGCACAATCTGCTGTGTTATTACGCAAAAATGACACTGAATTAAAAACCGCAGTCGATAAAGCGATTACTGAGATAAAAGCGGATGGCACTTATCAACGTATCTGGGATAAATATTTCGCCGAAAGCGACTAATCAATAATGAAAATAAGAGCCTAATGGAATAGGCTTTTAAAATAAATCTTAGGTTCTAAGCTATAACTTTATTGTATATAGAGTTCACCTTTTCTTGCCATATCATCATTAAAACAACCCTATAAAAAATAAACATATTTTTAATATCTATCAGGAAGGTTCTATGACCCCATCATGGCTCAATTTAGCGTTGGATTCTCTATGGCCGATGATTTACGCCGGCCTGACATTCACTATTCCCCTCACGCTGATTACATTCGTACTTGGGATCTCATTGGGGTTTATCGTTGCTTTAATTAGGCTATATGGTCCTAAGCCACTGGTTGCTGTCGCTCGATTTTACGTCTGGTTGATTCGCGGTACGCCTCTGTTGGTTCAGTTATTCCTGATCTTCTACGCTCTGCCCAGCGCAGGCATTACTTTGGACGCGTTCACCTCCGCCATTATCGGCTTTACCCTAAATGTCGGTGCCTATACCTCAGAAGTGATCCGTGCCGCATTAATCTCGGTTCCCAAAGGGCAATGGGAAGCTTCTCACTCTATCGGCATGAGTTGGTGGCAATCACTGCGCCGAATTATTCTGCCACAAGCGGCGCGGGTTTCGATTCCTCCCTTGTCCAATACTTTTATTTCGCTGGTAAAAGACACCTCTCTGGCTTCTGTTATTACCGTGCCAGAAATGTTTCTGGCGGCACAACGCATCGCAGCCGTCACCTATCAACCGTTAATCCTGTATACCGAAGCCGCCATTCTCTACCTTCTCTTGAGTTCAGTATTATCGGCACTGCAAGTGCGGTTGGAAAAGAAATTCGCTCAGCAAAACAGCAGTCACCATAAGGAAGCCAAAAATGATTCAGCTTACCAACATTGAAAAAAGTTTCGACGGACAGAAGGTGCTGAAAAATATTAGCCTGACGATTAAAGAAGGCAGCTTGACGGCACTGATTGGCCCTTCCGGTAGCGGTAAAAGTACCTTGCTGCGTTGCATTAACCTGTTGGAGATCCCACAGGTTGGCAAGCTGGAAATTGGCAAAGAGCAGATCACTTTTACGGGTAAGGAACGATTGCCGCATCGGGAAATCCAGCGTTTTAGCCTGCAAACCGGCATGGTATTCCAGAACTTTCAGCTTTTCCCGCATCTGACTGTGATCGAAAACATTATGGAAGGGCTGATTTGGGTACAGAAATGGTCCCGCGAACGTGCCAGAGAACGGGCGCTAGCGTTGCTGGAAAAAGTCGGCTTATCCCACAAAGCGGATGTTTGGCCAGCCACACTGTCAGGTGGTCAGCAGCAGCGTGTGGCCATCGCCAGAGCGATGGCTCCTTCCCCCAAAGTGCTGCTGTGCGATGAACCGACTTCGGCGCTTGATCCCGAATTATCCAAAGAAGTCGTTTCGGTTTTGAAACAGTTAGCCGGAGAAGGCACCACCATGTTAATGGCAACGCACGATTTGCGCCTGGCGGCTAATCTTGCTCATGATGTCGTATTTCTGGAATCTGGCGAAATTATTGAATCGGGTACGGCAAAAAACCTCTTTACCCGCCCCAGTAAAGTGCGAACTGTCGAGTTTATCTCAACCTTGACAGAAACCTTACCGGATTGGGAAATATAGCGAGCAGTCACGTACATTATTTATTCGGAGAAACACGATGAAAAAAATTTTGAATTTATTACTGGCAAGTGCGACTGCCCTTGCTATTTCTGCCCCTGGCTATGCTGGCGAAGATTTTGATGCCATCAAAGCCTCTGGTATCTTTAAGATTGGCACGGAAGGCACTTATCCTCCTTTTACTTACCACGATGCCAGCAATAAATTAATCGGCTTTGACGTGGATATCGCACGGGAAATTGCCCGACGTTTGAACGTCAAACCTGAATTTATGGAAGTCAAATGGGATGGTTTGATTGCCGGATTAGATGCTAAACGTTTTGACGCGGTTATCAACCAAGTCGGTGTCACCCCCGAACGGGCAGCGAAATACAGTTTTTCCATTCCTTATACGACTTCTCAGGTTGTGTTGATAACCCGTAACGATAACAGTGATATTAAAACCTTCGCAGATATTAAAGGTAAACGCTCAGCCCAATCATTGACCAGCAATTACGGGCAACTGGCAACGTCTTACGGCGCAAGTTTGGTCAGTACAGATGGCTTTAACCAGGCCATTGATCTGGTTGCTACCGGACGCGCTGATGCCACACTCAATGATCGTCTGTCATTCCTTGACTTCAAAAAACAGCGCCCTAATGCACCGGTAAAAATTGTCGCCCAGCAAACCGATGCGAGCAAATCAGCCGTCTTGCTGCGTAAAGGGGATGCTGAGTTACTGGAAGCAGTGAATAAGGCCCTGCAAGAGATAAAGGATGACGGGACGTATGCCCGTATCTCTGAGAAATATTTTGGCGTAGATATTTCCAAATAAAATTTTCTTTGCTTGAGAATATGGCGGCATTTTTTATATTAGGCCGCTTTATTTATATTAAAAAATAACACACCTTCACAAATCAGCATCATTTATTAATGTTAATTAATATATTTAAATACACAAAATCATTTAACCAAACGCTATAAAAATTTATGATTCAATTTATTTCACTGAAAACAAAACAACCTACAAATGAGTTAAGGAAAATAAATAATGCTATCGGAAATGACCACTGCTTATCGTAAATCTAACGCATTGTTTGCTTTTGTAGAAAGCAAAGCACCACTATATTTAAGTACCCAAGATGGAAAGACTCTGGAACAACTTGCTCAACTATGCGATGTTTCCCAAGATAGATTCCATCGGCTATTGAATTATATGCTATCTCTTAATGTATTAACAAAAAAAGATGACAAATTTTACCTTACTGAGCAATGTTCATCACTAAGTGATCCAAACAGCCTTGAAACACTACATGTAAAATTCGAATTAAGTCCAATCAGCTGGAATGCATGGTCACAATACAGTGCATCCTTAAGTAAAATAAATAGTAAATCGGCTTTTGAACTTAGTCATCAAGAGAAATTTTTTGACTATTTAAGTCATGAACATAATAAATCGCTTAAATCTACTTTTGATCATTTAATGACAAAAATTACCGACACAATGAATAAACATATTATTGAGCACATTCCCCTAAATGGTATTTATTCGATCATGGATATAGGAGGAGGTCAAGGCTCTTTAGCCAAAAATATAAAAATGCATTACCCACATATCCAATGCCACGTTATGGATCAGTATGATTTTACTGAACGAGAATCAGAAGAAATCACTTTTATCAATGGCGATTTCTTTTCCTTTATTCCATCAGGATATGACGCTTATTGCATGAAAAATGTTTTGCATAATTGGCCAGATAATCAAGCCATTGATATTCTCAGGAATTGCCATAAGGCAATGGGTGAAGATTCCGTTTTATATATTATCGATATGCTTAAAGATCAAAATGATGCAGAGGCAGAGTCATTTGATTTACATATGGATATCCTTTTATCAGGTAAAGAACGGTATCAATCAGAATTTGAATCTGTAGCAAAACAGGCTGGACTTTCTATCACAAATACCTATAACCTGAATTTTTCCCTAACGGGAGGCAGCCAATACATTATTGAAATGAAAAAATAAAGTTTTAATAATCTGAATTTGAGATAAGAAATTGTGTCATTATTTTTTCTAACTCATCGCTAGGATTATAAATAAAAAATTCACCTTTCATCAAAATTTGGGCATTTCTCTGCACACTTGCATACTTTATATATTCACCATCATGTGTGATACTAAATTTGGATATCCCAGACAAATGCTCAATCCGTACAGTAGAGTGACCGTTAACCCTATTAGCATAATAAAGATGACTGGCAACCGTTCCGGGAAAACAGCAAGCAGCAGCTAAGCAGCAACCACCGGATACCGCGACAGATAAATGAACGTTTTTGGGCGTGAGATACCTGATAGTAATATCTCCTTTGGATAAAGAAGGCGCAACGATGGCGACTTTGGGTTGAGTGATAGATTCTGTTAAATCCTTTTCATTCATCACTGCTCCATTGTTCTGACGAATTCCCATCTTAATCCCCATCTCTACCCTGATTTGCATGATTTTTTCTTGTAATACTTGATTATTTTTAATTTCATTGGGATTTTCGTAACCCGAAACTCCCAAACTTTCTGCATTGATAATAATCATCGGTACAGCGACATCAATACACGTGACCGGAACTCCATTCACTTTATCAATCAAATTTCCTGTCGGAAAAAGGGCTTTTGTTTTTGAACATGCAGGATCCGCAAATGACACATTAATCTCAGGAAAATCACCCACCACACCAGGTATATGTGCCAGTTGGTATTTAGGTGACACATTCGCCATCGTACACACAATATTTTTATTGGTATTTGTATTATAAATACTTAACTTTCCATCGGGCATTAGCAACTTTTCCTCTGGGAGATCTCTTATTACCAAGGGTATTGATGAGGTCATATTTCCACAGTTAACTTCCCACGATACGGTACTACTCTCTTTTTCAAGTTGAGCAAAAGTGCTAATCACCTTTTTAGCTTGATAATCGATATCAATAATAAAAGCTTTATTACTGGTTGTCGTTTCCCTGCCCAATCCCTGTAGTTGTTTATTATTTTCATTTTTTCCTTCAAGGGGTACTCCCATGATATGCCTAAGAATTTCTTCTTTGAGTTCTTTTTTTTCTGGTAGATGTTTTTGTAATAAAACGATACCGGTTGAAGTTCCGCCTCTCACATAATAGAGAGGAATGCGAATAGGAAAAGATAATTTTTTCATATTATTACTATGATTAAGTTAGTTTTGTTATTGTTTAATAACATCATGAAACAGAAAAAATATATTGCATTAATGATAAACAAAACATAAACAAGGATTCTATTTATTAGTAATAGATTGTTGTGACTAATAACACCAAAGAGTTAAAAGGTATTCAGGCCATACATCCAGTTCTGATAAAAATAGCGCCCACTAAATCCCAAGTTTTTTATGACTATTTTTAATAACACAATTAATTAACGAGCTGATTATTTTGATTGATTTTTTATTAACATCAGGTTAAATGAGGTTTATTTATATAGCTTAAGATATAGGAGCTATCATATTTTCCATCAAAATAAAGTATTTATAATCAATAGAACTCAAAAGTTGACGGGCGAATATAATGAATAAAAAGACCACATCCACACCCCATGATGCGGCTTTCAAAGGATTTATGACTCAGATTGAAAACGCTAAAGATTTTTTTGACATCCACCTACCAGAAAAAATCAAGCAACTGTGTGATCTTAGCACATTAACGTTAACCAACTCGTCATTCATCGACCGACAGTTGCGTTCAAGAATGTCAGATGTCCTCTATTCGGTGCAAACGCAACAAGGGGAGGGTTATATCTATATCCTGGTTGAACATCAGTCTACCCCAGATAAAATAATGGCATGGCGAATGATGCATTATTCTTTTATGGCGATGAATCAGCATCTGCAACAGGGAAACAAGACACTGCCGTTGGTTGTACCCGTTTTGTTTTACCACGGTGATCGCAGCCCTTATCCTTTCCAGCAAACCTGGACGCAATGCTTTCCGTTGCCCGAATTGGCGAAAGAGATATACTTTAATCCATTTCCGTTAGTCGATGTCACTGTGATTGATGATAATGAACTGGTGAATCATCGCAAAATCGCCGTGATGGAACTGGCTATGAAGCATAAAAATTTGCGGGAAGGGTTTAAGGCCGTGACCACGTTATTGGCACAGGCCCTTAAGCACAATTATAATAGTGACAATGATGTGGTCACTATTCTTCATTACCTGTTTAACACGATGGATTCACCGCATTTTGAACAGATTATTCAGCAACTGATTGAACAGACAGATAGTCGTCAGGAGGTGATTATGACTATTGCTCAACGATTACACGAAAAAGGCCGGAAAGAAGGCCTTCAGCAAGGTCTTCAACGAGGCGTGCAACAAGGGGAAGAAAAGGGTCAACGTGATGCGCGACTCGAAATAGCACGTAACCTGTTGAAAAATGGTGCTAGTATCGAACTAATTATGGAAAGTACCGGCCTGAGCCGTGAAGAACTGCTTTCCCTGCAATAACCTCTCATCATTCCCTTTTCGCATTCTCTTACCCGCGTTTTTGGCGGGTAGGTGAAGTAATAAAAATCTAAAGAGAAAATAATGACAACAAAAACAACACACAATTACATTATTCGTCCCATTACTCAACAAGACAATGCAGGCATTGCCGCTGTGATCCGTGAGGTTTCTGCTGAGCATGGCTTAACCGCAGACAAAGGCTTTGCCGTCGCTGATCCCATTCTGGATACCCTGTACGAAGTTTACAACCAGCCACGCAGCGCTTATTGGGTGGTTGAAACGGATGGCGAAGTCGTTGGCGGTGGCGGTGTTGCTCCGTTGGCTGGTGGTGATGGTGATACTTGCGAATTACAGAAGATGTACCTTTCATCGGTATTACGCGGAAAAGGCATCGCCAAGCAAATCGTGAAGCAATCTCTCGAATTTGGCACAGAGCAAGGCTTTAAACGCTGCTATCTGGAAACGACAGAGAATCTGAAAGCCGCCATTGCCTTGTATCAAAAGCTGGGCTTCAGCTATCTTGATGAGCCTCTTGGCAATACAGGCCACAGCGACTGTGAAGTCAGGATGCTCAAAGCATTATGATGCTATATAGCTTTCGATTAAAGATAGTCAGCCCCACGGTTTAAATGGGGCAATTTGGTTTGACGCAATCTTCAAAAGACCTTAATGGAGTTTGGGTTCATCGTCCTCAGGGGGAAAGAGATCGCCATCATCTTCATCATCAGGCGCATTAGGGTCTTCAAAGTACGTTCCCCAACCGTCGTAATTTACACCGATCTTTCCAGCCAGATCCATGAGCTGCTCAACCTGTGTGTCGATCAATTCAGCTTCCAGACGACTTTCGCTGATCACATCACAACACATCAAAACAACACCGTCTTCTGTTTCCAGCTCTTCTGCATCCGTGACTTCATAGCCTAACCTAAAAGCTTCAAGGGCGGCCTTTTCCAATTGGTCGAAGTCTTCTGCCGAAAAATGGTGTTCAATAATATAGAGTGCATCCGGATCACTGCCATCTTCCAATAATTCTTCGATGATCAAGCGAGTTTCTTCACACTGTTCTTCTAAAGCATGTGGGTCTGCCATGCCAATCCCCTCTGTCAGTTGGCTGTCTTGTTTTGCATTCTCCCATCTTTTATGTACAAAGGATATATCTATCCAATTTTGTTCAAAAAAGAAATGCATAACATAAGCGGCTGATCTATAACCTGTCTTGATACCTTCACTCCGATAATCTCTGCACACAGGGCTTGTAATTGAATTTTTTATCGATGTATAGTGAATATAAATTCAATATTGCCTAATGGAGACAATGCATAATGAACCCATTTTTCAAGCGTTCTTTCCTAAGATTACTTGACATTACTCCCACAGAAATTAATACCCTTTTAACGTTGTCTCATGCATTAAAAGCGAATAAAAAATCAGGTTCTGAATCTCTCTTACTCACAGGGAAAAATATTGCCCTGATTTTCGAAAAAGACTCCACTCGTACACGCTGCGCATTTGAAGTCGCAGCCCATGATCAAGGTGCCAATGTGACCTATTTAAGCTCAAGCGGCAGTCAGATCGGGCACAAAGAATCCATCAAAGATACTGCGCGGGTACTTGGGCGTTTATATGATGGTATCCAATACCGTGGATACAGTCAGAAAATTGTCGAAACGCTTGCGCAATACTCAGGCGTTCCGGTTTGGAATGGCCTGACGGATGAATTCCACCCAACCCAACTATTGGCTGATCTAATGACGATGCAGGAACACAACCAAAAACCACTCTCTGAGATCAAATTGGCCTATTTGGGCGATGCCCGCAATAACATGGGCAATACCCTACTGGAAGCGGCTACACTGACAGGTATAGATCTCCGTTTGGTTGCGCCAAGAACATGCTGGCCGGAAAAAAATTTGGTTGCGAAATGCCAAAAACAGGCAGAAAAAACAGGCGGCCAGATCACCCTGACAGAAGATATTACGCATGGTGTAAAAGGGGCCGATTTTCTGTATACCGATGTTTGGGTATCAATGGGAGAACCAAAATCTATCTGGAAAGAACGCATTGCATTACTGAGGCCCTATCAGGTCAATATGGATGTTGTGAAACTCACAAGGAACCCAGAAGTTAAGTTCCTGCATTGCCTGCCTGCTTTTCATGATGAAGAAACAACACTTGGTAAGCAACTGGCAGAGGAATTCAATTTATATGGTGGTCTGGAAGTCACGAATGAAGTATTTGAATCAAAACACAGCATTGTGTTTGATCAGGCTGAAAACCGAATGCATACCATTAAAGCCGTAATGGTAGCAACACTGGTGGAAAACCTCGTGTTGTAATAGTTGATTTATATTTTGCGTTCGCTCATATTGGCAAAAATCAAAATGCCAATATACCCAGCTTATATAAAAGATGCACCCTATAGATCTACACTTTCAATTTAAAGAAGATAACAAAATAAAAATAGTGAGTTAATTCACTATTTTTATTTGCATCAACTAATGACACTAACAAAAATAATTTCAAGCATGTTTTTCTCTTTATACTATTTAAATTGGGTTAACAATCAATAACCAGAAAGATTTGAGCATAAAACAATATTTCAGCAGCGCGTTTTTTAGTAGTAAAATTTGAATTTACAACTTAATTGATACCTATCACAGCAGATAAACAGACTTTATAATAAAAAACCTGATTTTATTCCATATTAATTGACTTACCATTTTATTATATTGAGATAAAAATCCAACTTAAGTAATATGAACCAGCAGTTTAGCAGCAGGATGAAATTACCTTGAACTTTAACGAAAAAATTAAGTGAGGGAATTATGCCTAATATAAATAAACTGGAAAATAAGAATACCTGTTCATTTAATCCTGACCAATATAAAAGTGACGAAGTTGCCCCCGTTGGTTCCTTCCCGTGGGCAATGATTTGTGTGTATTTAGGAAAAAAAGTACATCGCCGTGATTGGGATATTCCTAATGAATATGTTCATCTTCGTCCCGCATCGGGGGATCTTCCACCGCTCATGGAAAAATTCGACAAAGATGATGGTGCTACAATTTGGACACCAACCCAACAAGATATTACAGGGTGTGATTGGGATCTATTGAAGTCAGAAGACAATAAGCCTGACCCCAAATGCCCTTTCAACCTAAACCAATACAATTTAACTGCACCCGTTGGTTCATTTCCGTGGGTGATAATTCAAGTGTATTTAGGAAATAAAGCACATCGCAATCATTGGCATACACCTAATGAATACATACATCTTGTTCACAAGGCAGAGGCTCCAGGTGGAGGTGAGGAAATTACTCACATTGAGAAGCTCGATAAACATGGCAACTTTGCATCTTGGACACCGACACAAGAAGACTTGATAGCTTGTGATTGGAATTCTTCGAAGTCAAATGACAATATAACCGTACCCGCCAGTTCTTTCTCATGGGCACTGGGCCAACTTTATTTAGGAAAACAGTTACATCGTAGTAGTTGGCCTGGCCTTAAAGAACATCTACGCCTTACCCACGAGCAGGGGAATAACAATGAACATGATGGGCCAACATATATCGAGAAGAGTGATAAAGACGGCTATTGGTCTTATTGGGACCCAAAACAAGAAGACTTGACGGCTTATGATTGGAAGATATCAGATGACAATAAGCCAAATCTGACATGTCCAGAAGATAGTCAGCTAGTTTTTGATATCACTTTAGGCATGCAACAGCATAGTTCTGGTATTTTTTTTGCGGGGTATTGGGGGGGGAATGTTCATCATACACCAATTCCTGAAGATAATCTTGTAAATCCTGATGGCTCTTTTGGTCGTTTAAAAAAAGTTGAGAAAATTGATGCAGATATATTTGAGCCTCTTAATGGCATTGCAGCATTCTATGTGCAAGAGGATACGGGAAATCCACCATCTTCCTCGTTAATCCTAAAATTATCAGCGGGGGGGCAAGGTGATTTGCGACACCTTTTAAGAATGAATAAGTTGTTATTTTTAATTAATTTAATCGTGAGGAATATAATAGTTGACAACGTAATCTATAGTTTACCTGTCTCAACGTGGAAATTATTGTATGGGAATAAAAACAATAACTCAGAGACCGATTACAATTATGCGGAGCTCTATATTAATTACGGAGATTCAGTAGACGCACGGAGATTAGGTGCCATACTGAAACAGGCAGCTAAAACAGGTGAAACCAAACGTTTTTGCCTAAGATAATACTAGTTAATAAAAAGTTATATCTTGAATAAAGTCACTTTCCGGGCATCGCTTTTTATCTCTGCCGTGACAATTATCCCCTATTGCCGCGGCATCCATTCTAAAACCGATAATCTATCCCCACATTAATCCCACTCATAGCGATAATGAAGATTGGCTCCGCGAATATTTTTAATAAAGTTGCAAGAAGCATTTTTTCATCACCTTCAATAATTATCCTTTATGTTTATTAAATGTTTTAACCGTTTAAAGTATATACCAATCTAACTTCAAGATGCGTGTGATTTCTCCCCGCAATGCGGGGGAGAAATCACGTTTCATAGCGTGTTGTAAATTGCAACTTGAAGTTTAATGCGTATATACCAATCTAACTTGAAGATGCAGGTTTTAAAATCTGAAAATTGTCAGTCAGTCGAGTCGTCAGTTCTTTCGCTTTTTCTGGCAACGTGACATGAAAAAAGTGACGAAGGGTTTCACGGAACGTCTTCGCATTCGGAAAATAAACATTGTTACGCACTTGCTCATTCATATATTTCCACAATCGCTCTATCGGATTGAGGTTTGGGCTGTAAGGCGGGAGGTAATGCAATTCAATATTCAGGACATACGCAATATCTTTCACCCACTCTGCTCGGTGGTAACCCGCCCCGTCCAGAATAATATGGATTTTTTGCGAAAGCGGGTAAGTTTCCCGGATCGCCCCGAAGAAATACGCGATATTTTCAGCATTGATGCTCGGATATTCACGAATCACGGTGTCTTCAATCCGTTGTAAATTGAGGGCACCCAGAATATTGAGACGGGTACGACTGCCAGTAGTTTCGACCACTTTTACCTGATTCTTTCCCGCTTTCATCCAGCCATAACTGAGCTTTGTGGACTGTGAAGGATGTACCGCATCAATAAATAGGATAGGCTCATTCTGACCCGCTCCGTCTTTCAGGGACGGGTAGTCATCAATAAATTGTTGCTGTTTATTCGCATCGAATTTATGCGGCACTCCCTTGGGTTTTTTGTAGCTGAAACCTTGGCGGTGAAGCCATTTCGTCATTCCACCCACGCTGAAAGAAACCTGCCAACGTGTTCGGACATAGGCCACAATTTGAGCGGTGGTATGCAGCAAATTTGCCGTCAAGTAGTCAATCAAGTCGGCGGTTTGTTCGGCAGAGAGATGGCTTTCAGAGCCGCCATTTTCCGGGGTGAGCTTTTCCTGCGCGATGAAATATTTTAGGTGACGGCTTACCGTACTTTCATGAATACGCAAGGCCTGTGCAATCATCTGGGCAGTCCAGCCCTCTGACGCCAAAAGCACGGCCTTGATGCGATCACAGACTCGACTGTCTCGAGTGGTATCATGCATCAATTCGAGGGCACATTTTTGTTCTGGTGTCAGATGAATTTTCATGGTTGTAAGCATGATCGGGTTTGGATAAGAAATCAAGCATCTTCAATGGCGATGGGTATAGATAGTTTCTGTAAGGCAATCGGATAAAATGCAATATAAGATTATTTTTTGATATCAACAAAGTCAAAACAAACGCGTTACTCTTTTTAATTGTCAGTCTCAAACGTCAGTACCACTTTAATCAACTAAAGGAAATGGCAATGAAATTAGAAACTTTATCCATCCACGCAGGTTATTCACCCGATCCAACCACCAAAGCCGTTGCGGTCCCAATTTATCAGACAACTTCCTACGCTTTTGATGATTCCCAACATGGTGCTGATCTGTTTGATTTAAAAGTGGAAGGTAATATTTATTCCCGCATCATGAATCCAACCAATGATGTATTGGAAAAACGTGTCACCGCTTTGGAAGGCGGTATCGGTGCGCTGGCGGTCGCTTCGGGCATGGCGGCAATCACTTACGCCATACAAACCATCGCCACAGTCGGGGATAATATTGTCTCTGTCGCAAAATTGTATGGCGGCACTTATAACCTGATGGCACACAGTTTCCCAACTATGGGGATTGAAACCCGTTTTGTTGATCATGACAATCTCGCGGCCGTTGACACCCTGATCGATAAAAGAACCAAAGCCGTCTATTGCGAATCCATCACCAACCCTAGTGGGAATATCATTGATATCCAGGCGCTGGCCGAGATTGCCCATCGGCACGGCATTCCTCTTATTGTCGATAATACCGTCGCAACCCCCTACTTATGCCGCCCGTTTGAACATGGCGCCGATATTATCATCCATTCCCTGACCAAATATATTGGCGGTCATGGCACCTCGATTGGCGGGATGATTGTCGATTCAGGCAAATTTCCCTGGGCAGCGCATCAGGATCGCTTTGCAATTTTAGGCACACCAGATCCTTCATATCACGGCATAACCTATACCGAACATTTTGGGGCTGCGGCCTTTATCGCTCGCTGCCGTGTCGGGCCACTGCGTAGCACAGGCGCGGCATTGTCGCCGTTCAATGCCTTTTTGATGTTACAAGGGCTGGAAACATTGGCGTTACGGATGGAACGCCATACTGAAAACGCCCTGAAAATCGCACAATATCTGGAAAAACATCCTCAGGTATCCTGGGTGAACTATGCGGGGTTGCCTGCACATCCTGAACATGATTTGGCGGTCCGTTATATGGGGGGCAAGCCAGCATCTATTCTGTCTTTCGGCATTAAAGGCGGGGAAAAAGCAGGTATACGCTTTATTGATGCCCTGCAATTGATTGTTCGTTTGGTTAATATTGGTGATGCCAAATCTCTGGCTTGTCATCCAGCCTCAACCACCCACCGTCAGCTAAATGATGAAGAAATGGTAAAAGCGGGGGTTTCACGCGATTTAATTCGCTTATCCATCGGTATTGAACATAGCGATGATATTATTGCCGACCTCGCGCAAGCGCTAGAGGCAGCAAAAACGCAGTAAACTCGTTGTTAAAAGCTATAGTGCCAGAATATTTTATTTAATAAGAAAAAAATAACACAGGCTCAAAATGATTGAGCCTGTGTTTTTATTACTTATCCTATTGATTAGCTATTTTTACATGTTCCACTGACAAATCAACTCGCTTTTTGTTCCTGTTGGTTTCATATCTAATTCATGTGAAGTAAGATTAATCTCAACAGGATCCAAGACATTTGCTACATTTACATGGTTAGGCTTAAAAAGCACGTTGTTAACTACTCTTATCGTGGTGGTCTTGGGGTCGTTCAAAAACCCCCAATCCCCTAGCTTGGGAAACTCTTCAAGTAGCGTCGAGCCATTTTTTGGCATATTGACAGCCACATAGGGCGGTTGCGAAGAGACTGGCAATATATACGACAGCTTAGCGTCTATCTCAAGTAAACGCGGATTAACAGGATCCTTACTTCCCATTTGTGGCGGATCCATATCCGCACACCTTGCAGAAGGCTTATATCCAACCGCAGTAGCGCTCACAAAAGCGCGCAGTGGTTTTACTGTATAAGTGTAGGTACGTATCGCTCCTGTCCGTTGGTTAGTAACAGTCAACCTGAGCGTTGTAGGCTCCAGTGAACCCGTCCATGTGTTATACGCAAATGTATTGTTATTGTTTCCCGGACCAACTCCATTCCCTGAGACTATTTCAAGATTGCCTTCTTCATCGCCACCAAAAAGAGACTTATTTGGATCAGTGCGCAGCTCTCCATTTAACTTCTCAAAGATGTTATGAGGTCCAGTTTCATCACTCTTGTAGAAACGATTGACTGATGGATTCTTCGAATTGTAAAGATGCAACCCAGCAGGCTGAGCTACCGGTTTAAAGTTCACGGCAGTGTTAGCGACCAATGCCTGTTTTCCATTTTTTGTCACAAAATCCAGCTTGACCTTGACATTTTTAACACCGACAGAACTACTCAAGGTTGTAGTTAAATATCCCTGATCATCCGTGGTTAGCTGCTTATTACCGAACACCAGCTTACCTTCCTCTACCAGCTTGTTGTGGTCAAGTTGGTCATTAGATACACCCCAAACCACCTTATCGTGACCAAAAGTCAGATGAGGTATGGCAGCATTACTGGCAGCATCAATAATTTTTGCTTTATAGGTATAAGGCACTTTCCCGTCGCCATCGAGTTCCTTACTTGGTGTAACTTCTATCGCGCCAATCTGAATTTCACCGATGAAAGCCACTGGGTTTTCAACGTATGTCTTTGTTTTACCTCCATCAATTGATGCACCGACTTTAATATCTTTTGCAGGCTTGGTACTACTTAAGGTAGCAAATAAGTTCCCTTCAGTATCTGTAGTCTCTTGCACTGACGACCACTTCATGCCATCCGGCAATGTTTCAGGATACCACTGAACATCCACTTTCTGATTTTTCAGTGGGACACCATTCTTATCTTTCACTGCTGCCGTAAAGGTATAGCCATTATCTCCAGCGAGACGTAGCCCTGTTGCCAACGGCTTGACAGATTGAACCTTAAAGTCAGAGATAAGACCGCTAAAGCCAATATCACCAATATGGGCTTTTTTCATTCCTGGCATTTCCAGGAAAACTTTTACATCTTTCAGCGGCTGGGAAGTTGTTACCGTTGCCTGCAATTGCCCCTCAGCATTGGTTATGCTAGGTTTTTTCCAACTCAGTTTCACATCATTATTCGCTGGCTCAAGAGACCAAGTGACATCTTCAATCACACCATTGCGAATAATATCTTTATCAGTTGTACCATGAGCGATTGTTGCCAGTAATTTATAACCGCCCTGATCACCCGCAGCAGAAGTTGTTAATTGTTCAGTCTTAAAATGTCTGACAACAAAAGGCTGAACTGTCACATTCAAAATAGCTGGCTTGCTGACCTTACCGTTATTTCCTTCCGCAAAGATATTGATCGTATGCGTATTTTGTCCATCAGGAATATATTTAGGCAATACAAGCGAAATTAACTTATTACCGCCACCCACCTTGGAAATACCGCCTCCATTTTTGGTAAATGCGTTATCTGCCTGAAATATTATATTCTTGACGTTTGATTCTACGTTAGCCGCTATCGGTATTGGTGATGGCCATGCTTGCTGGCTATAACCTACGATGTTGTTTTGCGACAACGCTAATTGCAGTTCATCTGGCTTCTTCCTGTGATCAAGCACAATATGGTTGTTTCTTTCCACTAGGTCATAGCGGCTACCTGCCAATGTACGCATGGAAGCAACACTATCAGGCGAGAACTGTACTCCCCAAGGTACTCCAAAGCGATAATTCAGGTTGGCCTGGAACAAAGTTTCACTGTGCCCGCTACCGCCATATTTGTAGTCTACCCCCATTGTCACCAACGGAATCGGCGTATAGTTCAGACCAACTCTACCCAGGCTGGGGTTTTTCTGTTTACTACCACGATTGAACAATTCAACGTTATCACCAAAGTATTGTTCAAAGCCTAACTTACCACCCAGATTCGGGTAAGCAGGTAAATAGAATTCGCCTTGAAGATCAAAGCCGTTGGCCGCACGCTCTTCCCAATCCTGTTTTTCCAATGACTGACGCCAGTCAGTCAGACGCAAGTATGAGTTGGCAGAAAATTTGACATAATCTGTCCAGGCTTCTGCACCTACACCGATGCGCTGATTTTTACCGGTGACATCATGGTCATAGAAAGTATTCAACCCGTACATCCAATGAGGCGTAAAATAACGCCCACCCACACCGACATTCACGGTATGGCGGCTGTCTTTATTGCGATAACCAAATTGGGAGAAAACCAACCAATCGGCTTTATTGTCGTAGAGCGGAAGCAACAGATCCAGGGAGCCATTATCCAGTTTACCTTTTCTATCGAGGGAAAAGTTGATCCTGGCTGTCCCAAACTGGGATAACCATTTCTGGGTTTCACTGGATATTATCCCATTGACTTTTCCTAACGCGTAAGATTTAGCTTGCTCGGTAAGTTGGGAAGGTGAAGATGACAACACCCGACTCACTGTCTGAATATTTTGCGCAATTAAACCTGCTGTAGTATCTCCCCCATTCTCTAACTGATTTTCACCTGCCACTTTCTGTGTTTGTTGTTCAGTGTTTTTTTCACCTATAGCCAAAGTATCCATGGCGATAAATGGTAAAAACAAAGAACCTATATATAGAGAAAACTTAATGAACTTATTACCAATATATGAGCCCATATATAGTACCTCATGGAATATTTGATGTCCCAACACTGAATAAGAATAAAAAATTAATCTTTTTGTGCACTTAAGATACATTAGGTGACTTATTACTAATCTGCTTAATGAAAAATTTTTATTAGTTGATAATAAAAAGTTATCACTTGCTATTTAGAATATTAGGTTATTACATGAGATGTGAATTAGCATAAAAAATCAGGCTTGATATTCAATAAAATAGGGGGTTAATGGTGTGTTTTTAATATTTTATTTTTCAGAGAAAAATTTATTTGGCGATAAATTTCAAGTTACCGTGTTATTGGCGGTAACTTGAAAATGGTTATGAAAAAACTGCCTATTTGATGACAAGTCCCAAAAATGCAGCTCGCTTAAACCAGGCAATCACAGAAGTGGAAGGTGGTAAAACCGTTGGAAAGGGCTTGTTGTTATTAGAATGACTCCATCACCCAATCTTCAATTCTTAACCCCAAAACCCGTTCAAATTCACGGGTATTATTTGTCACAAGAACCATACCCAGTGAGCGGGCATGGCCTGCAATCATACTGTCATAGGGGCCAATAGGTTTTCCCTTTTTTGCTAATTCAGCACGTATTTGTCCTGTATGAGCAGCAGCATCAAAACCATAATTCATGATTTCCAAACGTGCAGCGAATCCCTCAATAATATCCAGATTTTTTTTAGGATTTTCTGATCTTTCAGAACCATAAATTAACTCCATCAATGTTACAGAGCTGATGCAAAGCTGACCATAATGTTGATAAAAAGCGTCTCTGACTTTCTGTGGTTTATTCTTGATAGTATAAATACAAATATTGGTATCAAGCATATATTTAATCATCAAAATTCTTCCCTGAGCTGTTCACTTGGCTGCTGCCTGTCAGTCATAAAATCAGGGGTAACATTTTCGCCATCAAACCAACTATCCCATCCCTCTCCTGCTGGCGTTATGATACGAGTTCGACCGATAGCAATAATATCAACATGTTTTACATCTTCCGGTAAAGCAACAGCTTTGGGCAAACGTACGGCCTGACTACGGTTACTTTTAAAGACAGTTGTTTTTTCCATACTGACCTCCGAAATAAAATCTTCCAATTAAGTTCATTGAAAAGCATAACCCTTTTCTGGGATATGTCAATGGGATATACCTTACTTGACTTGTCTTAATTTCAACCAAACTGCGAGCAATTATTAATAATCCGGCGACGCTTATTAAACAGATCCGGCAGTATCACCTGCGATACGCACTGCCATTCAATTTTATCGATATCCACCCCCTGTTTGGCAAAATAGTCTGACAGCACTGACTGGCAGTGCTGGAGGACTTCGAGGGTACAATCCCCTTCCAGTTTCAGCGACAACACCGTCTGGGTTAACCGATAATCGCTCGTTAACGGCAGAGTATTGGCAATGATCCGCGAACAAGGATCAGCGAAAATACTGACTGTTCCTCCTGTAAGCGCAGGTAAAATTAACTGATCATCATTGCGCCCTTCGATGCGCTCTATCGCCAATGCAGGGTTACCGCACGCACAAGGTTTTTTTCTCACCACCAAAATATCATCAAGCTGATAACGTACAATAGGCTGCGTTTCACGAGTAAAATCAGTAATAATCGGGTTAAAACGCGATTCATCTATCCATTTCGGCTCAATATGCAGAAACTCTTCATTAAGATGCAGCGTCCCATGCGAGCAAGTACACGCCAGAAAACCTTCCGTCGCCTGATAAATTTCTCCCACGTCCCTGAATACGGCCTGCAACAGTTGGCGATCTTGCGGTTCCAGCACTTCTGCCACCGAGATCACTTTAACCGGTGGTAATGATGTTTCACCTTGCTGGATCTTCAATGCCAATGCCCGCAGCACCTGGGCGGGCGCGACAATAATAGTGGGTTGATACGCGACTAATGCTTGTACCTGCTGATTAAAGTCAGCAAACAAGTCAAAAAAACGGAAGGAGATCCAACGGTTCTGGACACTCTCGTAGAGATTGTTCCCCGCCCGTAAAAACAGCGCAACTCGCTCACCGTGAAATAAGCCGTTTGGCAGCATTTTGGCAAGCAGGGTTCCCGCCCAAATGCTCCGCTCTTTCGGGCTGGCAACGAAAAGACCTCGTTGTCCTGATGTCCCCGATGACATACCAACGCTGAATTTGCCGACTGTTGGCGTGAAATCCCGTGACTGTTCACTCAACCGTGCACATGCCAAAAGCTCATCGCGTTTGAGACCCGCCGTATTCATCTGGTCGAAATTTTCCATCATGATGGCTTTATTCATAAACGGATATTCTGTCAACGATAAATCACCGTATGAGGAAAAATAAGGGCTTTTCGCCAGAACTCTATGCCTGAATCGCGCCAATTCTTTCAATTGGTGTTGCTCAAGCTGTTGTCGGTTGGTGAATTTCCACCGTTTTTTGGCTCGCCAATAGTACCAAAATGTTTTCAATATCATTCCAAATCTCCCTCATGGCATAGCTGAATCGGGATCTGTTTTTGGTCAATTTGATGCAGCTTATTCAGTGTTTCGTAATAGGCACGGCTGTCATCCATAATAAGATTCGCCAACTTTGCAGGCCCGCGCAGTTCACGGTAATTCGTCGGTGACCAGGCAGCATCTCCCGCTAACAATATCCAACCCTGATCAGTCAATACACACAGGCCAAGATGCCCTGCCGCATGACCAGGCAGTGGAACAATCAGTATCTGCTTCTGGCTCCCCGGCACGGCATAACCTTTCCCCAATACCGATAATTCCTCTGGCAACGGGCTGGCTTCAAACCCTTCATAAAAACTCACTCTGGATTCGAAATCTTCCGGCACTAACCCCCGCACAAAGGCTTTTCTTAGGGCAGCGATACCTCGTAAGTGACGCGTCTGCCGCCAACCTTCCCCTGAACAGATAAATTTGGCCTGCGGGAAATCCCGTAATCCAGCAATATGATCACCATGAAAGTGAGAAATGATAATGCCATCAATATCACGTGCCTGAATACCTTCCCCTTTGAGTTGCATCACCAGTGCGTCTTTGCTGTCAAAGTAAACCGGCGTGACCGTGCGATATAACCGAATAATCCCACTGCGGGTATGATCGTAAAAATGGTTGGCGTATCCGGTATCAAGTAGCCAACGCTTATCATGACACGCCAGCAGCCACGCACGAGCCGGAAATTTGCATACGCGAAGACTGGCACCTTTCAGTGCCATGCAACCGGAATGAGTGCAATATCCCACTTCAAAAACACGTATCTTAACCATGTGAACCCGTTTGCTGGTCTGCCTGTTTTAGCCAATTGGCCGTTAAATGAATG
This sequence comes from Xenorhabdus sp. BG5, assembly GCF_015163665.1. GTDB lineage: Bacteria > Pseudomonadota > Gammaproteobacteria > Enterobacterales > Enterobacteriaceae > Xenorhabdus. The sequence goes on from NZ_JADEUG010000008.1 coordinate 95,116, forward strand.
CCTTCCTCCACGGTATAAATCGGCGAATAACCCAGTTCTTCTTGCGCTTTTGAATTATCCAGTGTCATGGAGTAATAAGCCGCGCCAATACCATAACGCGTCAGCAATGGCTCTTTTCGGGTGAGCATGGCAATGCTTTCCAGGATTGTCGCCATGCCATACAAAAGTGGATAAGGCAATGATTTGATCCGATAACTAAACTGCATCTCATCAAATAACTGTCCTAAGATCTTCGCCAATGGCTGTGGCTGTTGATTGGTAATGTTATATATCGCCCCACTTTGTATTCCTTCACGGTGAGTTGCCAATGACATGGCATGGACAACATTCATGACGTAAGTGAGATCCAGGGCATTCTTTCCTCCTGCTGGCAAGGCTACAACGCCTTTGCTGGCTTTAACCTGTGCCATCAAACGCGGTAACAATACCCTGTCATGCGGGCCAAATAACCCACGGGGACGCAGGATAATGTACGTTGTGTCAGGATAGCGGGGGAGCAGTTGGCGTATGCTCTCTTCCGCCAGAAACTTAGTTCTGGCGTAATCATTGGCGAAACGCTGGCTACACTGATTTTCAGTAACATGCTGTTGGTGGGAAAAATTAAAATACACGGCTGGAGTAGAAATATGGACAAATCGCTGAATACCACATATCCCTGCTGCCTGTGCCAAAATCTGTGTCGCAGCCACATTGATACGTTCAAACTCATCAGGATCGCCCCAGGGTGAAGATTTGGCGGCACAATGCCAGATCGCATCACAACCTGACATCAGTTCGGTAGCTTCATCCTCTGTTAACGTCGCCAGTTCAGCACGACGAAACTCCGCGCCCAATTGAACCAATAACTCTCCCGCCTGCGGGTCACGTCCGGTTGCCACCACCGTCTCGCCACGGGATAACAGGTAATCAACGGCATTACGACCTAAACCACTCGTGGCTCCGGTTACAAGAATTTTCATGGTATTAAGATCATCTCACTTAACGAAAGCCCAGCCGCTGTACCAAGCAACATCACATAATCACGGCCATAATAGCGATCTGTCATGATGGCTTCATGCAACGCACTTGGAATGGATGCCGCAACCTGATTACCGCGATAACGATAGATATTCACAAATCTCTCCTCCTTGATATTCAAGCGCTTGAGAATATGTTTCAATCCCAAATGGCTCGCCTGATGAGGTATCACGGTATCGATATCGGACATGGCAAGATTGGCACTATCCAATACACGCGCTGTAAATTCTTCAATCAATGAGGCCGTCAGTTTAAACAGTGGCTTACCCTGCATCTGGAACAGGAAATCGCTATCTTCCATACCGGTACGCAGATTCTTGCGTGTCCCACCAGCCCGGATCTCACATAATTCGAGGCCTTCTGGGTAGGTTTCATGTTTATAGGTCACAATTCCACTTTTCCCATCCCCTCTTTCAACGATCACACACGCCGCCCCATCACCAAAAATCAGTGAGGATTCTTGATGCGACCAGTCAATTCCACGGGAAGCCATCTCCGCGGAAACAATGGCAATTCGCCGATACTGTCGGGTTGCCAGCAACCCACTTGCAACACCCAAGGCGGAGACAAAACTCACACAGCTTGAATTAATATCAAAACAGGCGGTTCCTGCCTTTAAATGGCTCGCTTTTAAAATATGTGCAGCGGAATAAGGTAAGGCTTGAATCGGGATAGCCGAAGCTGAAATCAGCAGATCAATTGAATCGGGCGAGATTTGATGTGTTTCTAACGTATTATGCAATGCATTTGTGGCTAATTTAGCTGGGTGGACTTCATAATCTGAATGATAACGATACTCTATTCCAGAATGTTTTTCGACAAAACCCTTCGGTTTATTGAATTTCAAATCTAAATCGGATGAATACACTTTGTTTTCTGGTAAGGCAATACCAGACGCAATGATCTTCAATGGGATCAATTCATTTATATTTTTCATTTTTTTATAACTTCCAAGTGTTAATTTTTTGTTTAAATTCGCTGCCAGAATATGAAGTGAATTCTGAGTAGGGTGAGAATAAATGAATATTTATCAGATAGCCGATTAAACAGGAAGTCTATATTTATGATACATCATATTATTAAATTGAAATATTCAATACAGATACATGAAAAATAAAAAGTTTTCTCAGTTCATCATTTCAGTATCATAAAATTTTTTTAATGCAGAAAGCATATTATGAGATTTAATCATGGCGTTTGTTGTCTATATGTAAAATAAAGGTCAATATTAATTAACAAATAAACCAACTTGATTTAATTAATGGTAAATAGTCATTTTCATTTTTTGTTTCATTAGTTAATTAAATAAATATAATCACCCTGAAATTTTGAACAAGCATTAGTCCAATATTTTTATTATTTTTTAAATAAAAGTAAAATATCAAATTACCAACATATATATCTTTTAAAAGTAAAAACAACGAGTTTATTCTTCTGGATAAGAAGCATTTATTCAGAAGAATGATACTGCTAATTGAAATAACTAAATTACATAAATCTCAGATCACGTATTGGTTAGACATCACTCTAACTAAAAGGGGTATAGCAATATGTTTTTACTGTCTATACACCCTTTAGCAGCCCACCACACATTTCTTCCAAACCAACATCTTGCCTCTCATCACTTTTGCGAGCATGATCTCAATACCGTTACCCATTAATCAAACAACTTACATGCCTGCAATCAAAGAACTCCAAGTCGCAATTTCAAACCTTTCCGTATGGCGCAAGGGTGATCAACGTGCACCACATAAGCCTTTATTGCTACTGTATGTCCTCTCACAATATCAGAAAGGCCATGAACGACTGTTTGATTATGGGGAAGAGATCCACCAGCCACTCCTGGAGCTGCTCAATAACTTTGGTCCAAGACGTAAAACCCACTATCCCTCTTTACCCTTCTGGCGCTTACGTGGCGACGGGTTTTGGGAATTACAAAATACCGAACTCTGCACGCCCCAAAAAGGTAGCAAGGAGCCGCCAAAACGTGAACTCATTGAATTTGGTGTCAAAGGTGGTTTCGACCAACAAAGCTACCAGTTATTACGCAAAAAGCCTGCTACCATCAATAAATTGGCACAACAAATCCTGAGTGAACATTTTCCTGACAGCATACAAGAGCTGCTCGCCAACCAACTGGATTTCTCTTTAAGTGATATCCGCAAAATTCGTGATCCCCATTTTCGCCAGCAGATACTGCGCGCCTATAACTACCAATGTGCAATATGTGGTTACAATTTGCGACATGACAGTACCCCCGTTGGTCTGGAAGCCGCACATATCAAATGGAAACAATACGGCGGCCCCTGTACGGTAAACAACGGACTTGCCCTTTGCTCTCTGCACCATTCTGCCTTCGATATGGGATCAATCAGTATCGACGATAATATGAATTTATTAGTTTCAGAAAGTGTCAATGGTGGCACGATAGTGAAGCAACTTTTCTGGAATTTTGCAAAACAGCCAATACTGCGTCCCCTGAATAAAGATTATTATCCATTGGAAAGTTTTATCGCCTGGCATCGCAACCAAGTCTTTAAAGAATAATCTGCAAGCAGATTAAAAAAGGGGGGTCAAAGCTCCCCCCAATAATTTAACCTGCTTTCAATTTTTGGAAGTACTCTTCGTACAGGATACTGGCATTGCCAACATCACTCTGCCATTCGCCTTTTTTGATCACCTCTGCATCTGGATACAGAGACTTATCTTCTGTCATGGATTTTGGCAATAATTTTTTCGCTTCCAGGTTCGGAGTCGGGTAGCCAATTTTCTTAGCAACCTGCGCCGCAATTTCCGGGCGTAACAAGAAATCAATCAATTTCATCGCGCCATCGACATTTTTAGCATTCGCTGGAATAGCCAAGCTGTCCATCCAGAAAATCCCGCCCTCTTTCGGCCAAATAATCTCAACCGGTGTACCAGCCTGACGCGCAACATAGGCAGAGCCGTTCCACATCATACCGATATCCGCCTCGCCTTCCATAAATGGGTTGGCAGGGTTGTCAGAATTAAATGCCAGTACATTTGGCATCAGTTTTCTCAGTTCCTGATAAGCCGCTTCAATCTCTTTCGGATCAGAGGTATTGCCGGAATATCCCAATTTCAGCAATGCCATTTGGAAAACTTCACGCGCATCGTCAGTCAGCACTAAACTGTTTTTGTACTCTGGTTTCCAAAGATCAGCCCAGGAAGAGAAGGAGTTAGGATCAATATTATCGCTATTAACGCCAATCGCCGTTGCACCCCAAATATAAGGGATAGAGTAATCGTTATTCGGGTCAAAAGACTTATGGAGCAGGTTAGGATCAAGGTTATGGAAGTTGCTCAATTTACTGGTATCGATTTTTTGCAACATCCCTTCTTTACTCATCTTTGAGATAAAGTAAGTGGATGGAACCACTAAATCATAAGCGCCGTCTTTATAAGTTTTCAGCTTGGTGTACATGCTCTCATTGGATTCATAGGTGGAATAAATCACCTTAATCCCAGTTTCTTTGGTGAACTGGTTGAGCAAACCAGGCGGAACATATTCAGTCCAGTTGTAGAAATACAGCGTCTTGCCATCATCAGCGGCAGCGGCATTCACCGAACCAATGCTTAATGCCATCATCCCGGCGGCTAACAGACAGAACCACTTTTTCATGTCGTGTTTCCCCTCGCAGTTGGTGCGTTAGTATCATATATAGGTTCGGCGTGAACCTATCCCCGAAAAGGGGGCTATTATAAAAGTGACATTTAATGGGGTAAAGCGACTTATTTCTTGCTAATAAAAGCGTGGTCAACCCGCAACCACGCTAAAAAGAAGGTTAATACTTTTCTGTGCGATCACGCATCACAAATTGGCTAATCAGCACCAAAACCAACGACATAAGTAATAAAATCGTTGCCAATGCGTTCACTTCCGGCGAAATTCCCACTTTTACCATTGAATAGATCTTAAGTGGCAAAATTTCATAGCTTGGCCCTGTCACGAATGAAGAAACAACTACATCATCCATTGATAAGGTAAAGCTCAATAGCCAACCCGCCATAACCGCCGGCATCGCCAGCGGCAGGATGATTTTTCGCAGGATAGTCAACTCACCCGCGCCCAAATCGCGCGCCGCTTCCAGCATCTTGACGTCAAAGTCTTTCAGGCGGGAGTAAACCGTTATCACCACAAACGGCAAGCAGAAGGTGATATGCGAAAACAGCAATGACCAGAATCCCAGTGAAACGCCGAGCAGCATAAACAGGACCAGCAGTGAAATCGCCATCACGATATCCGGCGACATCATCACGACAAACAACATACCACCAACAAACTTTTTGCCACGGAATGAGTAACGATACAAGGCGACCGCTGTCAGGGAACCAATCAAGGTGGCAAACGTGGCGGACATTACCGCCATCGTCAGGGAATGGCCCGCCGCTTGCAGCAGGCTATCATTAGCGAACAGCAGGCTATACCATTCAGTGGTAAAACCCTGCCAGCGAATGCCAAAGCGTGATTGGTTAAACGAGCTTACCAACAGGATAATAATCGGGATATACAGGTAAGCATAAACGATGGTCATGAAGCCACCGCGCAACAGGCGTCCGATCATTCCAGTTCCACCTTCTTGTTCAGCAGCTTAGCCGCACGATAATAAACCAATAACATCAATCCCATTACCAACGTCAAACAGATGCTGGTCGCTGCCCCAAACGGCCAGTCACGGATATTGAGAAATTGGCTTTTAATCACGTTCCCGATCAGCAGATTCTTCGCCCCGCCCATCAAATCAGCCACATAGAACAGCCCCATCGCTGGCAGCACTACCAACAAACAACCGGCGATAATGCCCGGCATAGTCAATGGCACAATGATGCGGATAAAGGTCTGCAATTTTCCCGCCCCTAAATCGCGCGCCGCTTCCAGACAAGATTTATCCAGCTTCTCAATGCTGGAATAAAGCGGCATCACCATAAACGGCAGTAAGATGTAAACCAACCCCAACACAACCGCTTCGGGGGTATACATGATGCGAAAGGGTTTATCGATAATCCCCACCCACATCAGAAAATCATTCAAGTACCCGCGGGTACTGAGGAACATCTTTAAACCATAAATACGGATTAACGAGTTCGTCCAGAACGGCACGATCAACAGGAATAGCATCAGTGAACGCAGTTTCTTTGGCATACGAGCCAGGAAAAAAGCGAACGGATAGCCAATCACCAGACAGCACAGCGTCGCTATAATTGCCATATTCAGCGAATGCAGCAGCACCTCGGCATACAGCGGATCGAACAATCGGCTATAGTTATCCAGCGAGAATACCATCTGCACTAAATTGGCATCATCACGGGTCAGGAAGCTGGTTCCGATGATCATCAGGTTCGGCAAAAAGACGAACAGCATCAGCCAGGATACGATGCCCGTAATGACGATATTCTGGAATAGTTTACGCGTCTTCTTCATCGACCAGCACAACCTCCCAGCTTTCTACCCAAGTGACCGCAATCTTCTGGTTCAGAGAATGGTCAACATCAGGATCGTCTTCGTTGAAGAATTCGCTCACCATGACCATCTTGCCATTTTCCATTTCGACCACGGAGTCCAGTGTCATGCCCTTGTAGTTACGCTCACGGACGTAACCAATCAGCCCCGATACCTGCTCACCGTTATTGATCTCTTCCACGCGCAGGTCTTCCGGGCGCAGCAAGACTTTCAACGTTTGCCCAACCGTCACTGGCAGCGAGGTGAAAATATCACACTCATGGCCTTCGACATTGGCGCGTATCCGTTGTTCATCAATACGTTGCAGCACTTCAGCATCAAAGATATTGATTTCGCCGATAAAGCGGGCAACAAACAGGTTTTTTGGCTCTTCGTAAATCTCACGCGGAGAGCCATCCTGTTCAATGCGTCCATTACGCATAACCACGATACGGTCTGACATGACCAGAGCCTCTTCCTGATCGTGGGTCACGAAGATAAAAGTGATGCCAAGCTTACGCTGGAGCGCCTTTAGCTCATTTTGCATCTGCTTGCGCAACTTGTAATCGAGCGCGGACAGGGATTCATCCAGCAGCAAGACTTTCGGTTTATTGACAACCGCACGGGCAATCGCCACACGTTGCTGTTGGCCACCGGAAAGCTGGGCAGGTTTACGCTGGGCAAACTCGTCAAGCTGAACCATGCGCAGTGCTTCCTCAACACGCGGAGCAATCTCTTTTTCCGGTGTTTTCTGCATCCGAAGTCCAAAAGCGACATTTTCAAATACGGTCATGTGGGGGAACAGGGCATAGCTTTGGAAAACCGTATTAACGTGACGGTGCTCGGCGGGAATATCAGTAATATCCTGCCCTTCCAGTAAAATTTTGCCGCTGTCTGCATCCTCTAACCCGGCAATCAGGCGGAGTACTGTGGTTTTGCCACAACCGGATGGCCCAAGAATGGTCAGGAACTCGCCATCATTGATTGTCAGATCGAGCTGTGAAATAACTTGTTTATCGTCGAAGCCCTTACTCAAGGCGTTCAGTTCAACGAGTGGTGTCAGAGAGGTGTTCTCAGTCATTTATGCTATCATCTATCCCTTGGAATAATGCAGATAGAACCGCCACGGGAAAAGACTGTGTTAGCTGGCAGGAGACATCATTTCTCCGCTAAAGCTCAAAGCCAGTGGCGCCGGTTGAAATTACGAAGCGCGCATCATAAACGCAGTACGCCCAAATTGAAAGCTGAAACAATGACAATATGTCATTTTTTATTACTATTTTATGAATGGTAATAACGTGTCCCATTCTGCCCTGAATTGTACCAGATGGAAATAGTTACATATCGGATATTTTTGAAATAAAAAATGCTATTGTTTTTCAATGCACTTAGGCAGGTATCCACCCGATTCGGGATCCGGCTGCGACCAGCTTCTTTTTCAAAAGTGTGATATTTTCCCTAAAAAAATATATTGATAACTTATTTATAGGACTACAAAAATGATAAAAAATATAGCGACTACATTAATCCACGGTGGAAAACAGCAGGACAAAGAAAACCATGCTATCTTTCCCCCCATTACAACAGCCAGTACTTTTGTACAGAAAGATTTATCTGAGCATGGTGAATACTGTTACTCCCGTTGCAGTAACCCCACACGCTATGCCTACGAAACATTATTAGCCGAAATAGAAGGTGGTATTTATGCAACTGCAACCGCCTCTGGTGTAGCAGCCGCAGCTTTAGTCTTAAATTTGTTACCTAAAGAATCCCATATTATCGCAATGAAGGGCGTTTATGGTGGCACGTTTCGTTTATTTGAACGGGTAGCGATCGAAAATAGTGGTCATCAATTTGACTATGTCGACTTAAATAACCTCACTGAGGTTGAGGCTAAAATAAAAGAGAATACTCGATTAATTTGGATAGAAAGCCCAACCAATCCATTATTAGAATTAGTTGATATCAAACGTATTTGTGCATTAGCGAAAAATCACAATATCTTAACTTGTGTTGATAATACATTTGCAACTGCATGGAACCAAAAACCCCTCGAATTAGGGGCAGATGTTGTGATGCTATCTACCAGTAAATATATTGGCGGCCATTCGGATCTTATTGGCGGAGCCGTTATTACCCATCGGGATGATTTAGCCAATAAGCTGGATTTCTTAAAAACGACCACTGGAGCCATTGCCTCTCCCTTTGATGCCTATTTAGCATTACGTGGATTAAAAACATTAGCGTTACGCATGTCAGCGCAATGTGCTAATGCACTTGAGATTGCCAATTTTCTGCAATCCCATCCAAAAATTGAACAGGTCTATTATCCTGCTTTACCCACTCACCCGCACTATTCCATTTGCCAACAGCAAATGCGCGCAGGTGGTGCAGTCGTTACGATCAGATTAAAAGGTGAACTGGAAGATACAAAGAGGTTTGTAAGCAAACTACGCTATTTTGTTTTGGCAGAATCTCTCGGTGGTGTGGAGAGCATGATTAACCATTCCGCAACCATGTCACATGGGTCAATGACAAAGGAAGAACGTGAGGAGATTGGTATTTATGATACTGTATTACGCTTATCAGTAGGGATTGAAGATATTCTCGATTTATTAGCTGACCTTGAACAAGCATTAGAATAAATTTACTTAATATAAAAAATAACAAAAAAATAAGGTGAGTGAAAAATGAATGATTACGGTATTTGGACCATCATTACCCCTGTTGTCACAATTATTTTAGCTATATTTACACGCCAGGTTATTTTATCACTACTACTCGGCATATTAGTGGGTTTTACTGTCATTAATAATCATAATGTTATTTTAGGTATACAAGGAACTATTGAAGGTATTATTGATACCTTTTCCTCCTCAGGCAATACAAAAACCATCATTTTTATGTTGATGATTGGTGGCATAATGCGGCTTGTAGTTGTTACAGGGGGCGTGCGTTCTTTAGTTCGTTTACTCACGGACAAGACCCAATTGATTGAAAATAAAAAAGCTGTTCAATTTTTGGCAATGATCATTACATCATTAATCTTTATTGAAAGCTCAATTAACCAATTAATTGCTGGAGCATCAACCAAGAAATTAGCCAAAAATTACGGTATCCCACCAGAAAAAATGTCTTACATTATCCAGACATCCTGTGTTTCTGTCTGTTCTTCTGCCATGATCAATGGTTGGGGTGCCGCAATGATGGGAATCATCGGAGTACAGATTTCCAGAGGGTTAATCAGCGGTGAGCCATTTGATATCCTGGCTGGCTCTATGATTTATAATATTATGGCTTGGTTATCGCTGGCCTCTGTCTTATTTTATATTTTTTCTAATGTTTCTTGGGGGCCAATGAAAACCGCAGAAATGCGAGCCTTACATGAACATTTAAATAGTGATATTGAAGATAAACACAATGAAGATAGTGATGATGTTATTGAACACCCTAACTGCCATACTTCACTAAACTTTTTTATTCCTATTTTATCGACAGTATTAATGCTCCCTATTGCCCTCTATATCACAGGTGATGGCAATTTTAGTAAGGGCAGCGGTTCAACCTCTATCTATTGGAGTGTTATATTTGGAAGTACGATCTCTTTTTTCTGGTTCTTATTACGCCGTGTTTTAACCATCGAAAACTTTTTTAAAGAGCTTTATATTGGTTATGCCAGCATGATAAAAATAAGCTCTGTCATGGTATTGGCATTCTTAATGGGTAACGTTTCCGCTGATTTAAATACCGGTGCTTATATTGCACAAATGACTTCTGGCATCATTCCGGCGGGGTTTTCCATCGGTTTTATCTTCCTAATAAGTTCCATCATGTCATTAGCAACAGGCACCTCATGGGGGACATTCGCAATTATGATCCCCATAGGGGTACAGCTAGGTATTTCAGTGGGTATGCCTCCTGAATATATGATCGGTGCTGCAATTGCGGGTTCCATTTTTGGTGATATGACATCGCCAATTTCCAGCGATGCTATCGTTGCATCAATGGCAACAGATTGTGACCATATTGAACATATTCGGACTCAAATGCCATATGCGTTGGTTACTGCAAGTTTCGCCCTCGTTATCTATTTCTATTTAGGCCTTACTTATTAACTAGCAACCCGCTGAGAATCATATGTCTTTAACAGAAAATTTTAGCAAAATTTGCCCGTATTGATTTACTCAAAACTGGATCACGTATTCAATCCGTTGATTTGTGTTAAATAGAGTATTCACGTTCAATGAAAGTGCCGATGACTTTATCATGCATTTCCGGCGACTTAGAATAACCCAATGGTTTACGATTGAGTCGCTTAAGTCGGTTGCGCAATGTCAGATCCTCCCTCTCAATACGTTGAGTGAAGGTTTTTCCGACAAGATGCTGGCTTTTTGGTGATAGATTGTAAGCCTTGAAATTATCTGTACACCAGAAAACAACATCGAACGAAGCCCGTTTTTTGAGGCGTTTCTTGAGTGTTTTTTGCTTCTCGTTCCAAACGTATGGGCAATGATGCATTTTAGACGAGGTTCCCAGGCATACCATAACCAACGTTGGCATTTTTTATTCCCGACAAATGACCACACTTCATCATCGACATTTTACTTCAACAGTCGCCATGTGATTTCTCCGAAAAAATGGCGATTATACATAACTATCAACAGGTTGAATACGTGACCCAGCAATACGTAAGAGTGAAACCAGAGAAATAGTCATCAATAGTTTAAACAGTTTACTTAATAATAAAGAGAACTAAAACAGTATTATTGAAGTGATCAATAAAAATTGGTTACTTCAAATGAAGACTGTTTATTTTTATTCCATTTTCTCACTCTCCTTGATCCCAAAATTATCACTATTTTTCTTTCTCACACAACCAGGTTTTCTAATAAATAATCTATAAAAAGACGATTCTTACGTTGAAGTTGCACATTATTTGGAAATACAATCGATATTTCCTGCTTTGGCAGATGATATTCAGGGAAAAGCTCGACCAAAGTACCAGATGCTATATGCCCATTGATAAACCACTCTGGTAGTATGGATACGCCTAAACCAGACAAGGTTAGGGAGCGAATTGCAGAAATGTTATTTGAGGCATATTTCACTTTCCCACGGACATTGATCTTGGGATAAATAGGATGATTTAATTCCCATTGAGTTGGATTTTGTAAGCTAGTGTTGGCAATCCAGTTAACTCTATTCAGATCTATTGGTTCAATAACGGAGTTTTGTTCGATCCAATCTGGGGCAGCCACTAGTTTAATTTTATAAGTAGCCAGATGCCTGCTTTTCAGTGTTGAATCATTTAATATCCCCAGTCGAATCGCAAGATCAATTCTCTCTGTAATTAAATCATTTAAAGTTGAGTCAGCAAAATAACCAACTTCTAATTGAGGATAAATTTTACAGAATTGACTGATTAAAGGAAGAAGAAATTTTTCACCAAACTCAACGGTGGAAGTAATACGTAATTTCCCAGCCAGGGAGTGATGACGTTCCGCAACATTATCAAAAGCAACCTGAATGTTATTAAATATCTTTTTAAAATCTTCATAAAATTCCCTCCCCGCTTCGGTTAATGCAATACCACGAGTATTACGCACTAACAATGGTACGTTTAACGTTTCTTCGAGTGCTTTCACATGAATGCTAGCGACGGCTTTGCTAATAAATAAGGTTTCCGCTGCACGAGTGAAAGATCCGCACTCTACTACGGTAAGGAAAGTTTGTATCCGGTTGAGATGAGGTTGCATTTTTATTGTTAAATTTCATTAAATTAAATTAATAGACTAAATAAGTCAATGATTATTAAACTTCCTGAACGGAGGTAAAATAATGAGTTATCGCTATCGTATTGCATTAATATTTTTGCTTGGTTTCTTTATTGATTGCATCAATATTTTTATGTCGGCAATTGCTTTGCCCGATATCGCCGATCAAATGTCTGTTTCTGAATCTAGCGTAGCTTGGGTATCCAATAGTTATATTCTGGGTTTGACACTTATTATACCTATTAGTAGCTGGTTAGCTGAACGATTTGGTACACGGCAAATCATGGCAGCTTCGATGCTACTTTTCTCTATAGCTGCTCTGTTTTCCGGTCTGGCGGAACATTTCTATGATTTAGTATTGTGGCGCTTTATTCAAGGACTAGGGGGCGGTTTGTTGATTCCGGTCGGGCAAGCGTTAACCTTTGGGTTGTTTAAAAAACATGAACGGGCAAAAATCTCGACATTGGTTATGGCTGTTGCTCTCATTGCACCGGCTCTTTCCCCGAGTGTTGGAGGGGCTATTGTTGATCACTATAGCTGGAATTGGGTGTTTTTTAGCAATATCCCTTTCAGCTTGCTAGCATCCATTCTTTCACTTATTTGGATGCGTAATGAAACAATTTCTGCTCAAGAACCTGATCTGAAGGGGTTGTTATTAGTTAGCTTAGCATTGGTATTTTTGTTATTAGGGCTTTCTATGTACGCTAATGCAGCCTCAAAATGGCTGCCAGTTATTTTCTTGACCAGTGGCGCTTTTTTTACTTTGTTTTATATACAACATTACCATCGTGTGCAAAATGCTATTCTGGATCTGTCTGTAATAAAAAATACTCGCATGGGTATTTCAGTGTGGATTTATCACTCAATTCCAGGTGTCTTTACTGGAGTTAATCTGCTGAATATTTTTTACCTACAACAACAATTGGGATGGTCAGCGGAAAAAACCGGCTCTCTCATGATTTTATATGCTATTGGTGCATTTGGTGCCATATTAATATGTGGACGAATGTATAACCGTTTGGGCGCCTATCGTCTATTTTTATGTGGGATTATACTTCATGCTATTGGTATTGCTTTCTTAGCTACCATTAATCATGCAAACGATGTACCCGGCTTGATTGTCGCGTATTTACTGATGGGAATTGGGGGAGGCATTGGTGCTAACACGGCACAGACAACTGCGCTAATGGATTTTACCAATGAAAAATTATCCCGCGCCAGTGTGATTTGGAATATCAATCGTCAAATGTCATTTAGTATTGGCACGGCGTTATTCACCATGATTTTTAATTTATTACAGCAAGGATCTATTTCTACTAATGCGTATCACTTGACTTTTATCCTTGCAGCAATAATCGGTTTATTACCTTTAACTATTCTGCATAATTTAAAAAAACACGCGGAGAAAATATGCGAAAACAAAAAGAGTTAATTGCCTGCCAAAGTGTTATTGATATTCATCAATGGATTGAAAATGTTTTTACCAATAAACAGGAAGAGAATTCTGATTCATTGAATAAACTACTAAATAGTTTTACTCCTGATTTTACTATGATCACTTTGGCTAGTCAGCATGTCTCATTAAATCAAGTAAAAGACATGTTTGTTAATAGCATGGGCTCCAGACCAAATTTTAAAATTGAAGTTGATAACTGTACTGTGGTCGCATTCAGTAAAGAATATGTTGCCGTGCGTTATCGTGAAAAACAGACCAAAGATGGCAATACGAATTACCGTTGGTCACTAGCCATTATCACGTTTAATGATGGTTATCCTCAGTGGCGTTATTTACATGAAACGGCGATTTCAGAATAAAATTTTACTCAGGCATGGCTAAATATCCAATTATTCAAGTAAATAGGTTTTCATAATACTGAGAGTATCAGATGTTGGAGTTCCTTACCCCGCGCTCCACGCGGGGTAAGGAATACTCCTATCATTTTGAAACGCTATCTACATTAAACCGCCTCCGCTTCACACGTCGTTGCCAACGCCATACTTAAGGTTTTAGCCAAAATGACTTTATTTTTACTCTCCTCCATCAGGCTAAAGTGGTCACCTGGTACAGAGATTAGCTGGAGCAAATAATCAGGCATGATCTGCTTCCAGCCTAACGACGGTTCCATACTCAAAGAGGGTAATGCGGATTCCGTAACGAAAGGAAGTTGCGGATAAGGTTCTGTCGCATAGAACTGGTGGAGCGTTATCGCCAATGTTTGTGGTTCATACTCTTTGACCATTTGCACATAATTTCCCATCTGTTCCCAACGTCTTGCGATCAAGTCAGGATGCAGGTTTACCGGGTATAGTCCCAATTCCTGCGCTGCGGCAATAAATTGCACCAAATTCAGTTTATCAATTCTCTGATGCAATACCGCAATCTCCTCTTCATGTTCCCCGCCCGACTGTTTTGCCAGTTCAACAAGAAAATGGAGCTTTGGTTGAATGACCTGCTGCTTGAAGCAGTGAGGAGCAGGCGTATCAATCAAACCCAGAAAATCGACGGTCTCACCGGCACTTAAAAGTTGCTGGGCAATGGCATAGGCCAGTACGCCACCAGAAGAGTAACCGTAGATCCGGTATCGGCCTTCCGGTTGAACCGCCTTCATAAAGGTGATCATTTTGGCAGCCAACTCCTCAAGAGCCGATATTGCCTCTTCATTGATGGACGGCCAGGGCAAGGCATAAATCGGATAATCCGACTGAATATGTTTAGCTAATCCAAAGACATAGGAGTAATCGTACATACCACTAGGCACAAAGAATAACGGCGGTTCTGTTCCGAAGGGTCGCACAGGTATCGCACTGCTTTGCGGTTGGGACAGTGGATCTAATGTGATTTTTGATACCAGTTCAGCCAGCACAGGGAATTGGAATAGGTTATTCAATGTACACATCAAACCACGACCTGCGGCTAGGTTTATCATCCGCATAGCAAGCAGCGAGTGTCCCCCCAACGCAAAGAAATTGTCATATCGGCCTATTTGCTCAACCTCCAACAATTCACGCCAGATAGCAGCCATTGCGATCTCAACCTCCCCCTGCGGCGCTTCATAGGCTTGATGAACAAAGGCATTCTGATCAGGCTCCGGCAGTGCCTGACGATCCAACTTACCGTTAGGACTTAGCGGAAATGCATCCAGACGGACAAACGCAGCCGGCACCATGTAGTCAGGCAACAGTACTCTCAAATGGCTATACAAACAGGTTGTCAGGCCATCATCCGCCGGTGCCACCACATAAGCGACCAAACGTTTATCCTGCCCCTCACCCAGAGCCAGAACGATAGCTTCACGCACGGTCGGGTACGCCATCAGCCGGGCTTCGATCTCACCCGGCTCAATACGGAATCCCCGGATTTTCACTTGCTGGTCGTTACGGCCAATAAACACCAGGTTACCATCCGGCAAATAGCGGGCCAAATCACCGGTGCGGTACATCCGTGCATCCGGTATCTGACTAAAAGGGTCCGTCAGGAAACGTTCAGCCGTCAGATCAGAGCGATTGAGATAACCACGTGCTACACCATCACCACCAATATACAACTCGCCGACCGCTCCCAGTGGAACCGGCTGGCCGCGATCATCCAGCAGATAAACACAGGTGTTGGCTGTCGGACGTCCGATCGGCGTTAATGTATCGATATAATCTGCCGGACAACGCCAAGTGGTGGCACATACCGTAATTTCTGTCGGACCGTAAGCATTGAACAGCGTGGCACGGCCACACAGTGACTGGAGTAGCGCCGCACCAGGCGCTTCTCCGCCCAGTATCAATGTTGGTCTTAGGTTTATCTCTGGCAAATCTGCGCCATCCCTGAGCAAAGCTGGTGGCAGGCAGGCATGAGTCACCGCCTGTTCTTCCAGATAATGCCAAAGGCGGAGTGGATCCTGACGAACCGCGTCAACAGGAATATCCAAGGTGGCACCACCACACAAAGCCATCATGATTTCCCAGACGCTGGCATCGAAACCAAATGAGGCGAATTGCAACATCCGGCTATGAGAATGAATGTCAAACTGGCTGATTTTATCTCTGATAAGGTTGACCAACCCACGATGTTCAACCATCACCCCTTTCGGCATACCGGTCGAGCCAGAAGTATAAATCACATAGGCCAGATGCCGTGAAGTTAACGCAGGGATCTGCGGATTGTTATCCGGTTGGTCAGGCAGAGTATTCGGGTCAAGTACGGTTAATTTCGTCAGCGCTTCGTCACCTAATGCAGCACGCCCGATATTATCCGCCAGTACGACCAATGGAGCAGCATCATTCAGCATATACGCCAGACGATCACCCGGATAGGCAGGGTCCAGTGGTACGTAGGCACCACCCGCTTTCAGTACAGCCAATAGCGCCACCAACATCGCTGGCGAACGGGTCACACAAATCGCCACCCGCTGATCCGGTACTACCCCCAGAGAGATAAGCTGATGAGCGAGTCGGTTGGCCTGAACATTCAGTTCCGCATAGCTGAAGATCTGCTCCCGATGTATCATCGCTGTAGCATTTGGGGTTTTCTCCACCTGTTGCTCAACCCACTGATGGATACACATTTGCTCGGAATAGGCTATTTCCGTTGCATTCCGCGTTTCCAGCAACAACTTACGTTCCGCCGGTGACAAAATATCCATTTCCCTGACGGGTTGTTGTGGATTAGCCACCATGACTTGCAATACGGTGTGCAGATAACCCACATACCGCTCGATTGTCTGTTGATCAAACAAGGCCGTTGCATAATTCAGAGTACCTGCAATTCTGCCGTCTTCCTCAAACAGGTTAAGTTCAAGATCAAACTTAACCACATCAAAACCCTGATCAACCGGTAAGACTTCCAGCTCTGGCAATTTCCACTCTATTCTCTCATTGTTCTGCCAGGCAAACATCACCTGAAACAGCGGGGTATGCGCCAGTCTGCGCGGCGGTTGCACAATTTCCAGCACCTGTTCAAACGGCAGATCCTGATTATCCTGTGCCGTCAACGTAGTTTTCCGTACACGCGCAAGTAATTCCGCCACATCCGGCGTGCCCGATAAGTCGATACGTAAGGCCAATACATTGACAAAGAAACCCACCAAGGATTCAATTTCCTGACGACCACGGCCAGCACAAGGTGTGCCGATAACCAGATCACTTTGACCTGACAGACGTGACAAAACCATCGCCCAAGCTGACAGAATGGTTATGAATAACGTTGTCCCCTGCTGTTCACTCAGGCGCTTGAGGGATTTTGTTAACACTTCATCCAGATTGATAGGCAATGAACTCCCTATAAACGATTGCTGGGGAGGACGTGGCCGATCGGTGGGTAAATCAAGCAGTACCGGTGTACCCGCCAACATGGTACGCCAACAGTCAGATTGGGACTGTAAACGCTCACCCGAAAGCCACTGACGCTGCCATGCCGCATAATCAGGATACTGAATCATCAACGGTGGTAGTGGATCAGGTTGACCGGTCACAAAAGCCGTATAGAGGGCACTTAGCTCTGTGTTCAGTATTCCCAAAGACCAGCCATCAAAAATAATATGATGTAAGATCAACAGAAATACATAATCATTGTCCGCCAGCTGTATCAAACTGGAGCGGATTAATGGCCCCTGTGCAAGATCAAACGATCGCCCAAACTCCTCCATACACAAACGCTTAAGTTGTCCATCCGCGTCAGGTACGCCGCGCAGATCATATTGCTTCATGGATAGACCGGGTTCAGGCGGTAATAGCCTGACTTGGGGTTGACCGTCAACCGTCACAATGACAGAACGCAAGGCTTCGTGGCGGGCAAACAGCGCATTCAGCGCCTGCTGCCAGGCAGCGATATCAAACTGACCACGCACACGCTGTATGACAGGAATATGATAAGTATCACTCACCCTTTCAAACTGCGAAAGGAACCACAAATGATGCTGGCTAAACGACAATGGCAGAGCACTATCGCGGGATACCGGAGTAATCTCAGGCAACCTGTCACTATCTTCATTACATTGTGCGTAAATTCTCTCCGCAAAAGCAGCCAGAGTGGGTGCCATAAACAAAGTAACAAGCGGTAGCTCAACACCGAAAGCGGCGACACGGTTCATCACTCGCGCAGCCATCAATGAATGTCCCCCCAACGCGAAGAAATTATCATGTCGACTAATCTGCTCAACCCCTAACACCTCACGCCAGATAGCCGCTAATGCCGTTTCTATTTCCCCTTGCGGCGCTTCATAAACCTGACGGGCAAAGTCTTCCTCTCCCGGAGCTGGCAATGCCCGCCGATCCAACTTGCCGTTAGAAGTTAGCGGGAAAGCGGTCAAACAGACGAAAGCCGCCGGCACCATATAATCAGGTAACAGAGCACTCAAATGCTCACGCAGACTCGCTGCCAATCCGTCATGCGATTCTGCTAACACATAAGCGACCAAACGTTTATCCTGCCCATCACCCAGCGCTAATACCTGCGCTTCACGTACCGCAAAATGTTCTGTCAGCCGAGCTTCAATTTCTCCCGGTTCAATTCGAAAACCACGGATTTTAATTTGCTGGTCATTACGCCCCACAAATACCAGATTGCCATCCGGCAGATAGCGAACCAAATCGCCGGTGCGATACATGCGGGCATCAGTGCCCGCATTAAACGGATCAGCCAGGAAACGTTCACTGGTCAGCTCAGGACGATTGAGATAGCCACGGGCAACACCGGCTCCCCCAATATACAGCTCACCCACCGCCCCTAAAGGCACCGGCTGACTGAGGGCATCCAGCAGATAAATTCGGGTGTTAGCCGTCGGACGTCCAATCGGAATGGCTCCTCCCTGATAGTCTGATGGACAACGCCAGGCGCTGGCGCAAACGGTGATTTCTGTCGGGCCATAAGCATTGAATACTGTTGCCCGATCACTCAGTGACTGAAGCAAGGCTACACCAGGCACCTCACCGCCCAATATTAAAGTTGGTTTGATGGTTATCGCTGGTAAATCTGCACCATCCCGCAGCAGCGCAGGTGTCAAACAAGCGTGCGTCACTGATTGATCTTCCAGATAATGCCAGAGACATCCCGGCTCTTGACGAATAGCATTGTCAGGAATAACCAGACTGGCACCACTGCCTAATGCCATCATGATTTCCCAGACACTGGCATCGAAACCAAATGAAGCGAATTGCAACATCCGGCTATGGGAATGAACAGCGAACTGGGCGATTTTATCCTGGATAAGGTTGACCAATCCGCCATGTTCAACCATCACGCCTTTCGGCGTCCCCGTCGAGCCGGAGGTGTAAATCACATAAGCCAGATGACTGGAGGTTAACGCCGCGACATATGGGTTATTATCTGGTTGATCAGGCAATGAATTCGGATCAAGAACAACATGCTGCGAAAGTATTTGCTCATTTAATGCTGAACGTCCGGTATTATCTGTCAACAAAATAGTCGGTGCTGCATCGGTCAAAATATGGATCAAACGTTCACCCGGATATGCAGGATCCAGCGGCACGTAAGCACCACCCGCTTTCAATATTGCCAGCAGCCCCACGATCCGCGCCGGTGAACTTGCCACGCAAATCGCCACCCGCTGATCCGGCTCAACACCCAGCGCGATAAGCTGATGCGCCAGCCGGTTAGCACGGATATTTAATTCCGCATAGCTAATGGCTTGGTTTTCATAGACCAATGCCGTGGCGTCCGGGGCATTCTCCACCTGTTGTTCAAACAATTGATGAATGCACAGCTGATCAGGATAGAGGGTTTCGGTCGCATTCCTGGTTTTCAGCAATAATGTGCGCTCAGTTTCCGGCAGAATTTCCAACATCTGTACCGACGTTTCTGGCGTCTGTTCAAGTGCTTCTGCCAGGCTCTCCAGCGCCTGCTGCATGTAACCGCATAGCCTTTCCGGATCAAAAGGTTGCACTACCTGAGTCGTCAGCCCCAAATCGGAACCCCCATCCTCTACCGATAATACAAACGGGTAGTTAGTCCGTTCCTGTGCCCCAAGGAATTCAATGCCGCTGATGATTTCATCTGATGTGATTGGCTGGGTATTATGCCGGTAATTTAACAGCGCATTGAATAGCGGGGTCCCACTGGCTACCCCACTGCAACGTTGAGCCAACGCCAGTGATGCATGTTCATGCGCTAATAGCCCTGCCAATCGGTTATGGGCGGCCTGTACGCTCTCTCGCACCGGAGTTTCATCTATATCCAACCGTAACGGCAAGGTATTAATAAACAGCCCCATGCCATTGTCAGCACCTTCGCCAGCCTGCATACGCCCAAACAGCACCGTGCCAAACACCACTTGCTTCTGACCACTGGTACGCGACAATACCTGCGCCCAGGCCAAATGGCACAGCGCCGCCACACTAACACCCAAACGCCGGGCCTGATTACGCAGGCGGTGATTCAGTGCAGGCGGCAGCATTCTGTGCGATTCCGTCACCTGTGAGCCGTCATGGTGTACTTCCGTCAATCCGAATGGCAGCGTAGGCTCATCCACCACCGCCAGCATATCGGTAAAGAAACGGGTATGTTCTTCCTGACTGATCCCCAATCGAGACTGAGCGACCAAAGTACGGAAAGGTACTGGCGCAGGCAAGCTGTCTCCCCGTCCGGTAAGATACGCCTGCACTTCGCTGTTCATCACTTCCAGCGTGGTATGGTCACCAATCAGGTGATGTAACAGTTGCAACAAGATCCAGCGGCCATCAATATCCTGTGCAATAACAAAGCGCAACAATGGTGCCTGACTCAGATCAATACGATACTGGCACGGATCAAAGCGTTGGAACAGTTGGTCACTGATCGCGCCGTCAGCCGGATTGAGTGTCAATTCTGTGATGAATAAGGGAACTTGACGACAAACCACCTGAGCCGGAGCGGATAATCCCTCCCAGATAAAAGCGGTTCGCAGGATATCATGGCGATCAACCACCTGTTGAACGGCAGCCAGATAACGATCCAGCAAAGACCGATCGGCGAAAATCTGTTGGGTTAACAGAAGATAAGGATCGCCTTCATTTGCCAGCAGATGGTGGAATAAAATGCCATCCTGTAGCGGAGACAAGGCATAGATATCCTGAATGTTAGCCATTCCACCCGATATCTGATCAACAATACAGTCAATTTCACCCTGATTGAGGTTAATCAGCGGCAACATTTCCGGTGTTAACACAGACGTATCCGGTGTAATACGGTTCTCAGGCACCTTGATCTCATAATGCTGAGACAAAGACTGAGCCAGCACATTCAATGTCGGATGCTGGAATAGCGTTTGTACCGAGATACCCAACCCCATACACCGCAAACGCTCAATCATCCGTACCGCCAACAGGGAGTGGCCCCCCAAGGCAAAGAAGCTGTCGTGCCGACTGATCTTCTCAACTTCCAGCAATTCACACCAAATGGCCGCTAATGCTATTTCTATCTCCCCTTGCGGGGCTTCATAGACCTGACGGGCAAAGGCTTTCTCGCCTGGTGCGGGCAGCGCCTGGCGATCCAGCTTACCGTTTGGCGTCAACGGAAACGCATCCAGACGTACAAAAGCCGTCGGCACCATATAATCCGGCAACTGCGCACTCAGGTGTTCACGCAGACGGGCGGCCAATCCATCATCCTCTTGCGCCACCACATAAGCCACCAGGCGTTTATTTTGTCCATCACCCAACGCCACGACCAATGCCTCACTCACCAACGAGTGTTCAGTCAACCGAGTTTCAATTTCTCCCAATTCAATTCGGAAGCCACGGATTTTAACCTGTTGGTCATTACGGCCAACAAATACCAAATTGCCGTCCGGCAGGTAACGGGCCAAATCTCCAGTTCGATACATCCGCGCATCCGGTATCTGGCTAAAAGGGTCCGTCAGGAAACGTTCAGCCGTCAAATCAGGGCGATTGAGATAGCCACGGGCTATACCCACACCACCAATGTATAACTCACCTACGGCGCCCAGCGGCACCGGCTGACCGTGTTTGTCCAACAGATAGACGCGTTTGTTCACTGTCGGTCTACCGATGGGAATTAATCCCCCTGTATAGTCTGACGGGCAATTCCAGGTGGTAGCGCAAACGGTGATTTCCGTCGGGCCATAGGCATTGAACAGCGTGGCCTGACGGTTTAATGTCTGGATTAACGTCGGACTAGGTGCTTCACCGCCCAGTATCACGGTTGGCTTGATCGTCAGCATGGGTAAATCCGCACCATCCCGTAGCAACGCAGGTGTCAAACACGCGTGCGTCACCGATTGCTCTTCCAGATAATGCCAGAGACGGTGCGGATCTTGCCGGATTGTTTCCGTCGGAATAACCAGCATAGCCCCACTGCTCAACGTCATCATGATTTCCCAGACGCTGGCATCGAAGCCAAATGAGGCAAACTGCAACATCCGGCTGGTGACACCAATATCAAACTGAGCAATGTGTTCCAGCGTCAGGTTAACCAAACTCTGATGTTCAATCATCACCCCTTTCGGTCTGCCAGTGGAGCCGGATGTGTAGATCACATACGCCAGATGCCGTGAGGTGAGATTAGGGATCTGTGGGTTATTGTCTGGCTGATCCGGCAGAGTATTTGGATCGAGTACAGTTAACGTCGTCAGTGCTTCTTCACCCAATGCAGCCCGTCCAATATGATCCGCCAGCAAAACTGTTGGTGCAGCATCAGTCAGCAGGTAAGCCAGACGTTCGCCCGGATAAGCCGGATCTAATGGCACATATGCCCCGCCCGCTTTCAACACCGCCAGCAATCCCACGATTCTCTCCAGTGATCGTGTCACACAAATGGCTACGGGTTGATCGGGGATAACACCGAATGCCATCAGTTGATGTGCTAATCGGTTGGCACGGGCATTCAATTCAGCATAGCTGAGCGTCTGGTTTTCATACCTTACCGCTATCGCATCCGGGGTTCGCTCTACCTGTTGTTCAATCAGCTGATGAATACACAATTGTTCAGGATATGGCGCGACGGTTGCATTCCAGGTTTCCAGCAACAACTGGCGCTCTACGGGTGCCAGAATATTCATTTCCCCGACTGGCTGCTGAATATCCGCGACCATCGCTTGCAGTATTGTGTGCAAATATTCAACGTGTCGTTCGATTGTCGATTGATCAAATAGGGCGGTTGAATAACCGAGATAACCGACAATCCGGTCTTCCTCTTCAAACAAGTTAAGTTCAAGATCAAATTTAACGACATCAAAGGCTTGATCGAGCGGTGAAATTGTCAGCCCCGGCAATCGCCATTCCACGATCTCATTGCTCTGCCAGGCAAACATCACCTGAAACAATGGAGTATGCGCCAGTCTACGTGGGGGTTGTACGATTTCTACCACTTGTTCAAACGGCAAATCTTGATGCTCCTGTGCCGCCAGCGCGGTTTGCCGCACACGCGCCAGTAACTCCGTCACATTAGGCTCACCCGATAAGTCGATACGCAAGGCCAAGGTATTAACAAAGAAACCAATCAAGGATTCCACTTCCCGACGACTGCGACCGGCACAAGGTGTACCGATAACCACATCATCCTGACCTGACAGACGCGACAGAACTATTGACCAGGCTGATAGCAAGGTCATAAATAACGTGGCCCCCTGTTGTTCACTCAGACGCTTAAGAGATGCTGTTAACTCTGCGTCCAGATTGATAGGCCACAAGTTCCCTGCAAACAGCTGTTCAGGTGGACGTGGTCGATCAGTTGGCAAATCCAGCAAGACTGGCGCGTCAGCCAACACCCTGCGCCAATAATCGGATTGAACCTGAACCCTCTCCGCAGAAAGCCACTGACGCTGCCATGCCGCATAATCAGGGTATTGGATCATCAACGGCGGCAACGGATTAGGTTGTTGGTTTAAACAGGCTGAATAAAGTGCATTTAGTTCTGATTTCAATATTCCTAAAGACCAGCCATCAGACACAATATGGTGTTGGGTCAGCAGGAAGACATACTCATCGTCAGCCAGTTGTATCAGAACAGAACGAATTAAGGGATCACAGGCAAGATTAAACGGCATCTTAGCTTCCTGCTCACACAAACGCTTAAGCTGTTCATCCACCTCAATTGCTTTACGTAAATCGTATTTTTTCATCGGCAAACCAAAGTTCGCCGACAGGAGTTCAACCTGTGGCTGCTCATTTACGGTGATAAAAACGGAACGTAATGCTTCATGGCGAGCAAACAGGTGATTCAACGCCTGCTGCCAGGCATGAATATCAAGCTGGCCCTGTAAACGCAGTGCTAACGGAATATGGTAGGTATCACTCATCCCCTCAAACTGTGCCAGGAACCACAGACGCTGTTGCGCGAATGACAGGGGCAGCGCTCCGTCATGGGGTATCGGTGTGATGGCAGGCAATGCCCCACTTTGTTCGTGAAGATGTTCATCAACTACCTTAGCAAAAGCCAGCAAGACAGGCGATTTAAACAATGTAGTCAGCGGCAGTTCAGCACCGAAAGCCGCAATACGGTTCATCACCCGCATCGCCAACAGCGAATGGCCCCCCAGAGCAAAGAAATTGTCATGCCGACTGATTTGCTCAACATCCAACAACTCGCGCCAGATAGCCGCCAAGGCTATTTCAGTTTCTCCTTGCGGCACTTCATAAACCTGACGGGCAAAGTCTTCCTCCCCCGGCATCGGCAATGCCCGACGATCCAGTTTACCGTTTGGCGTCAACGGGAATTCATCCAGACGTACAAAAGCCGCCGGCACCATATAATCAGGTAAGATTGCGCTTAAGTGGGCACGCAGGTTGTTGATTAGTCCATCATCTGCTTGCGCTATGATATAGGCGACCAACCGTTTGTCCTGCCCGTCACCTAACACCCGCACCGCAGCCTCACGCACCGCAGTGTACTCCTTCAACCGCGCTTCAATTTCCCCCGGTTCAATTCGAAAACCACGGATTTTGACCTGCTGATCATTACGGCCAAAAAATTCCAGATTGCCATCCGGCAGATAGCGAGCCAAATCGCCAGTCCGATACATGCGCGCAGCCGGTTGATCACTAAAAGGATCAAGCAGGAAGCGTTCAGCCGTGAGTTCAGGGCGATTAAAATAACCACAGGCAACACCGTCCCCACCAATATAAATCTCACCGATAGCCCCCAGTGGCACGGGTTGACCATAAGCGTTCAACAAATAGAGGCGTGTGTTAGCAATGGGTCGGCCAATGGGAAGTTTTGTCGTCCCTACTGGCAATTCAGTGATACGGTATGTCGTGGTAAACGTCGTTCCCTCACTCGGCCCATAGCCATTCAATAACTGCTGAGGCGGGCTATTACGCAGGACTTGAGCAATCACATGCGGATTAAGAACATCCCCTCCGACAATCAAGATATTGATCTGTGGGAGAACCGCAGACAACTCCGCGGCCAGTCGGTTAAACAATCCAACCGTCAGCCACAGGACAGTGATCCGGTGAACCTGTAAAACCTGAATAAACGCCTGTGGTGTCAATAAGGTCGCGTGGTCGATGACCACCAGCGCGCCACCATTGAGCAAAGGCGTCCAGACTTCGAAGGTACTGGCGTCGAAAGCCGGGTTAGCGGTAAAGGCTACTCGGTCAGCCTGTCCGGTTTCAGCATAACCATTATTGATAACCAACCGAACCACCGCCCGATGAGGCACTACCACGCCTTTGGGTGTGCCAGTAGAGCCAGAGGTATACATGATATACGCCGCTCCCGTGCTGGAAGCGGGTAAATCAAGATTGAGGCGATCTTCTTCCCTGATGGTGCTCATTTCACCAGAGAAACGAAATATCGGCACAGTCAGGAGGTCAGCCGAAATATCAGCCCACATATCGGTGAGCAGCAATTTGGCTGAACAATCTTTTATCAACCCATTCTTCCGCTCGTCCGGCACACCAGGATCAATCGGGACATACACCGCACCCGCCTTGAGAATAGCTAACTGAGCCACGACCAGCTCAATAGATCGCTCTAACAAGAGCGCAACATGTTCCCCCGGATAAACCTCTTGCTCAATTAACTGACGAGCCAGCCGGTTAGCACGGATATTCAGTTCCATATAACTGAGGGTTTGATCTCCCGCTATCAGCGCTGTAGCAACCGGCGTTTTCTCCGCTTGTTGTTCAAACAACTGATGAATGCATAACTGCTCAGGATACGGTGTTTCAGTTGCGTTCCAGGTTTCCAGCAATAACGCACGTTCCGTTGCAGGCAAAATGTTCAGTTCCCGTACCGGCGTTTCTGGTGCCTGCTCCAGCGCTTCTGCCAGACTACTCAGCGCCTGTTGCATATAACCACATACCCGCTCCGGCTCAAATGGCTGTACTATCTGCGCAGTCAGCCCCAGAGTAGAACCGCCATCCTCTACCGACAGCACTAACGGATAGTTGGTTCGCTCCTGTTCACCCAGAAATTCGATACCCGGTACAACCTCATGTGGGATCAGCGGCTGCTCATTATGTCGGTAGTTCAACAGGGCACTAAATAGTGGCGTGCCACCCGCTACGCCACTGCAACGTTGGGCCTGCGCCAGTGAAGTATGCTCATAATCCAGCAATCCGGCCAACCGGGACTGTGCCAGCCGTACGCTGTCGTGCACCGGGGTATCATCCATATCCAGTCGCAACGGCAAGGTATTGATAAACAGCCCCATACCGCTATCAGCCCCTTCCCCCGCCGCCATGCGCCCAAACAGCACCGTGCCAAACACCACTTTTTCCTGACCACTGGTCTGCGACAACACCTGCGCCCAAGCCAAATGACACAATGTTGCTACACTAACGCCCAGACGTTTTGCCTGTTGACGAAGACGGTCGTTTAATTCTGGTGATAACATCTGGTGCGATTGTGTGACTTGCGAACCATCACGATGCACTTCGGTAAGACCAAACGGCAACGTCGGCTCATCCACGTCAGCCAACATGTCAGTAAAGAAGCGGGTATACTCTGCCTGATTGACATTCAACCGGGCCTGCGCCACCAGATTGCGGAAAGGCACCGGTACTGGCAAGTTGTCATTCTGCCCGGCAAGACAAACTTGCACTTCGCGGTGCATCACTTCCATTGTCGTATGGTCGCCAATCAGATGATGCTGCAATTGCAGCACATGCCAGCGGCCATCCGTTTCTTGTGCTACGACAAAGCGCAACAATGGAGCCTGACTCAGATCAAAACGGTACTGACGTGGGTCAAAGTGGTGAGCCAATTGCTCACCCACTGGCCCAGCAGCCGGGTCCAGAGTCAGTTCAGTGACCGATAAAGGCGCTTGACGCCAGACCACCTGCGCCGGTGCAGGTAATCCCTGCCAGATAAATGCGGTTCGCAAGATATCATGGCGATCAACCACCTGTTGCACGGCCACCAGATAGCGATCCAGCAGTGCCCGGTCAGAAAAAATCATCGGGTAGGCCAACAGATAAGGGTCACCTTCCTTCGCCAGCAGATGGTGAAACAAGATACCGTCCTGCAACGGCGACAGAGCATAAATATCCTGAACATTAGCGATCCCGCCCGATATCTGTTCAACAATACAGTCAATATCAGACTGGGACAGATCAATCAGTGGCAACATTGCGGGTGTCAGCACGGTGGTCGCTGGAGTAATAACATTCGGTGGTACGACTACAGCCTGATGCTGCTCCAATGTCTGGGCCAGTTCTGACAACACCGGGTACTGGAACAGGTTACGGGCGCCCAGCGTCAATCCCAGATTGTGCAGGCGTTCAATCATCCGCACACCAAGCAAAGAGTGACCGCCCAGCGCAAAGAAACTGTCATGGCGGCTAATTCGCTCAATATCCAGTAATTCGCGCCAAAGGGTCGCCAGAATAATTTCCTTTTCTCCTAATGGTGTGGCATAAACCTGACGGGCGAAGGCATCCTCCCCCGGTGCTGGCAACGCTCGGCGATCCAATTTACCATTCGGCGTCAATGGGAACTCATCCAGACGCACAAAGGCCGCCGGTAGCATATAATCCGGCAACCGCGCACTCAGGTGTTCACGCAGTCGAGCAGCCAAACCGTCATTCTCTTGGGTCAGCACATAAGCAACCAGTTGTTTGTCTTGTCCCTCTCCTAACGCCAGCACCACCGCTTCACGTATTGCCGGATACTCCACCAGTCGGGCTTCAATTTCTCCCGGTTCAATCCTGAAACCGCGGATTTTCACCTGCTGGTCGTTACGGCCCAAAAATTCCAGATTGCCGTCCGGCAGATAGCGGGCTAAATCTCCGGTGCGATACATACGTGCATTCGGTTTCTCGCTAAATGGATCGGTGAGAAAGCGTTCAGCAGTCAGTTCAGGGCGATTGAGATAACCGCAGGCCACTCCGTCACCCCCGATATAAATCTCACCGGTCATCCCCAATGGCACCGGCTGGCCGTCAGTATCCAGCAAATAAATCCGGGTGTTGGCAATAGGGCGGCCAATAGGAATGGAAGTCGTACCTGATGTTAACGCGTGAATAGGGTAAGTCGTGGTAAACGTGGTTCCCTCACTCGGACCGTAGGCATTCAATAACTTTTGTGGCGGGTTTTTACGCAGCACTTGAGCAATGACATGCGGATCGAGGACATCCCCTCCCACCAGCAGTATTTTAAGCTGAGGCCACACCGGGGATAGCTCCTCCGCCAGCCGGTTAAACAGCCCGACACTCATCCACAAAACCGTAATGCGATGCGCCTGTAACGTCTGGACAAAATCCCGCGGCGTCAGCAACGTGGTATGATCAATAACTACCAGCGCAGCACCGTTAAGCAATGGCGCCCAAACTTCAAAGGTGCTGGCATCGAAAGCGGGATTAGCGGCGAAAGCAATTCGGTCACTGGGTTCGATGTCAGCATAGCCATTATTAATAACCAACCGGACGACAGCCCGATGAGGCACGATGACGCCTTTTGGTGTCCCCGTCGAACCGGAGGTGTACATGATATACGCGGGTTCGGCACTGGCTCCCAATAAATTAAGATTGCAGTGATCTTCTGCCCGAATCGGTTCTGTCTCGCCGGTAAGGCGGAGCCGCGGGACAAGCAATTCAGCTGGGATCTCCGTCTGCCTATCCGTCAGCAGTAATTTGGCGGCACAATCGTTTATCAGCCAGTTTTTCCGTTCATCCGGGACATTGGGATCAACAGGGACATAAACCGCTCCCGCCTTAAGGATGGCTAACTGAGCCACCACCAGTTCAATGGAGCGTTCTAACAGGATCGCTACATGGTCACCCAGGCAAACCCCTTGTTCAATCAGTTGGCAAGCCAATCTGTTGGCTTGGGCGTTCAGTTCCGCATAGCCCAGAGTCTGATCGCCAGCGATTAACGCGGTGGCAGCCGGGGTTTTCTCTGCCTGTTTTTCAAACAACTGATGAATACATACATGGTCAGGATAGGGGGTTTCCGTGGCGTTCCAAGTTTCCAGCAACCCCGATTTAAGGGTATTTTCCTTGCTGGTAATACTGTCTTTCATTTATTTACTACCTCAACGAATCTATCGGATATTTGAAAACTGTTATTCCCAGCCGCCATCACAAATATTTTTCTTTTACTTTTAGGAGAAATAACAACGGGCACGCCAAGCATCGAAAGATACTCGGCAATATTTTTCTCAGGCGCTGGATGTCATAGTCCGGTTAATAACCGCACAGCCCAAAATGGTGTGACAATAATTTTCCAGACAACGGAATAAATGATTCATTTGATGAACCATAATAAGGCATTCCATTTTTTCCCTGTTTTTTAGATGAGCGTTTTTGATCTACGTCAATTTTTTATTACGCTGAATTCCACAACTAAATAAAAATGGATCTATTGAATATATCTACTGGCATGAGTGCTAAATCCTTGCTGTATTATTCCATTTAGCATTAGTATTTGAATGAAATTATTTCAGATAAAATAAAGTGCTTATAATTATAAATAATCACTAACAACCAAGGAATAAGGCATCCAAATAAAATCATTATTTATCAGAGTGTTATGATAAATGCATGTATATTCCCCCATATAAAAAATAAACTAACTTAACTACATATTATTTTATAATAATCAAATTACACAACTAATGTAAATGTCAACACCCATTATATTTAATACCGAAATAAAATAATTTCGAATAAACACTAATTTTCGTATAAGTGCTTAGTGGAATAATCGATAAATTTGAGGTTATTTTCGGTTTTATTCCATAAATCAGTCCATCTATTTAATTTCATGTTTCCGTTATGATACGAAATGCGATAACTTAACCATGAAGATAAATGAGCCATTACACCATTCGAAAAAGCAAACTTGACAAAGTTGTGAGTTATTCCACTATACCTATTCAAGTGTAAATACGATCTTTTTAATAGAATGCAAAGCGTTCAGGGAAATTATCAGCAGGATAAATTGTAACCGGAGCAGTTACAGCTAGAAGAGTAAGCACAATTGCTAAAAAAGCAACAGGCTGAATATAAACGGCAGGTGCTACAACGTGTCGGGCAGGAAAAGAAATCACAATAACGTCGTTCCCCAGGGCGGGGCGTTAGTCGATAACAGGGATAAACCAGAAAGAGTAACTCACTGATTTTGAAAAATTTCAGATTATCTATACGTCCGTTTTAATGAAGATAAGTTCTTCACAGCAATTTAACCGGTATACATAATCGTAATATATCAACCTCTCCTTCCATATTGCTGCCTTATCGGCTGCGATGTTTTCAACCACAATGGTATTTCTGGGAATCTTGTACAATAGCCGTTTTCTTCAATTTTAATGCGATATACCGAAAAAGCACTTCAATACCATTATTTTCCATAGAAAAACCATCAAAGAAAAACAGAATGCAACTCGATAAAACAACCATCCACTAAGATAAATTGATATATTATTGTTTTTATTAGACAAATAAAAATATCATTCAATATCTCGTAAGGAATACTCTTGTCGTTTTCAAAAAATTCAAAAATGCGAGTAAACTTCATTTTTAGGCGAATTAAAAGTCAATTTAGTGGAAAAGGTAATAGTAAATAATATTTTTAATGAAAATAGGGTAAATCAGCCGAAATAATCTACCAAAACATCAAAATACCTTTACATAAGTCAAATAAATAAAATTATATTAAAAAACAAAACAATTTATACCAAACTGTCTAGTTT
>NZ_JADEUG010000080.1 GCF_015163665.1 Xenorhabdus sp. BG5
TGGTATAAGGCTCTCGGACACGTCAAAAGCCTGCTCATGTTATTAACATGACAATGAGGTGTAGCGATGAAATTGAAACCCAACAAACGCCACTATTCTACTGAATTTAAGCTGGAAGCGGTTCAACAGGTGATTCTCCATCAGCAGCGGGTTGTTAAGGTCGCCCATTCACTGGGGATTGATGCTAGCACCCTGGGAAAATGGGTTCGCCAATACAAGACGGAAATGCAGGGAATAACGCCTGTAGGTAAAGCATTAACACCGGAACAACGCCAGATACAGGCCTTAGAGAAACAGGTGAAACGCCTGGAAATGGAAAAAGAAATCCTAAAGCAGGCGGCCGTGCTGATGAGCGAGATGCGCCGTGGCGCTATGCGTTGATCACACGGCTGAGTTTCCGATGGCCGATCACGGCATTATGCCAGGCGCTTGAGGTGTCACGCAGTGCCTATTATGACTGGCGACAACGCCCCATCGATACGGAACGGATGCAGTTACGCATCCGGGGGCGTGAACGGTATAACCAAAGTCGTGGAGCGATAGGCAGTCGCACATTGAGTCATTTACTGACTAATGAGGGCCGGCCGGTTGGACGCTGGAAGGCCAGACGATTAATGCAGGAATGTGGTCTCCAAAGTTGTCAACCGGGGGCTCACCGTTATCGCCCGGCCGGTGAAGCCCATCCCGCTTCGCCGACTCTCTTGCGGCAACAGTTTGCACCGGTATGCCCAAATACCCACTGGTGCGGAGACATCACGTATATTCGTACAACAGAGGGATGGTGCTATCTGGCCGTGGTGACCGATTTATTTTCCCGCCGGGTTGTCGGGATGGCCATCGCTTCTTCGCCGGATGCGGGGCTGGTCTGCCGGGCATTGAATAATGCCCTGGAAACCCGTCATCTTGAGGGCCGGCTGATTTTTCATTCCGACCAGGGAAGTCAATACAGCAGCAAACGGTTTCGCCGCCTGCTCTGGCGAAATAAGCTTATCCAAAGCATGAGCCGCAGAGGCAACTGCTATGATAATTCACCGATGGAACGGGTATTCCGGAGTTTGAAAAGTGAATGGATCCCGCCAGAAGGCTATCGGGACATTCATGATGCCATGAGGGATATCACCAACTATTTGGGCGGGTATTACAATGACATCCGTCCTCATCGCTTTAATGGGGGAATTTCTCCCGCTGAATATGAAAGACTGTGGGAAGAGGCTAGAAATGTGTCCGAAACTTCTTGACCGCTACAT
>NZ_JADEUG010000081.1 GCF_015163665.1 Xenorhabdus sp. BG5
TATATAACTTTTCATAATCATGAGAGTTTCATATTTCCTATTCCTTTCCATGTGGTTGCTGAAGCGGCATTCAAAAAAATCTTAACTTTTTTGATTAGCTGCCACATATATTGGCAATAATGATTTCGTGTCACCGTTTCATGCAATGATTGCCATAACCGTTCTATTTTATTCAACCATGGAGAGTAAATAGGAAGAAATAACAGTGTTACTGTCGGATTTAGCTCCAACCAGGCTTTGACTTGTTTGCTGGTATGAATGCTGTAATTATCTAAAATGACGGTTAGCGTTTTTGCATGACGGTAATGGTGCTTTAATTTCTCTAAAATTTTGATAAATAATTGAGAGTTCTTTCTATTATAACCCGTATAGACAATTTCTCTGGTTTGAATATTAAAACAACCAGCAAAGTAGTATTTTTGATTTTTTCCCGGTGTAATGAGCCTTTTTTGCTGCCCTTTGAAATACCAGTCTGAACCTATTTTGGGATTGAAATTAATATCCACTTCATCCTCATAAAAGACGGGATTTTCTTCTGATGCCTGTGATAATGCCTGATTAATACGTGCCATTTTCTCCTCATAGTTAGGGTCTGGTTTATGTACGGTAGGGGCTACCCGTCGCCAAACGATTTTATTTTTATGGAGAAATCGATAAAGTGTACTGATTGAAAATTTCATGTTTATTATTTTGTTGATCTGAATAATAAAAAGCTCCAGACTCCAGCGAGAACGGACATAATCGAGCTGTTGTGGCGAAATTTCCAGTAAATGAAGAATAAAAGGTAAAAGTGGGGCCAGATCCCATTGGCGATGGCGGCCCGCTGGCTTACTTTTCAATCCTATCCAACCATATGTTCTAAAACGCTTAATCCAACGCCATACAGAAGATTGAGCGATACAAAATTCTTTAGCTACGACAGAAACTGATTCACCTCGGTAAAGTGCAAGCACGGCCATAACCCGGATAGCATAGGCTTTATCTTGCGTTTTTTGGGCAATTTTTTTCATCAAACGGCGTTCAATACGGAAAGTTGGTGGTAAGATAAGCATGACTCAGTCCTCTCTTTTGCTTTTTTGTTTGTGGAAAATCAAAATTCGCAAAAATTGGACTGAGTTTCTTCGACACTCCTACCATTTTGAAAAGTTATTTA
>NZ_JADEUG010000082.1 GCF_015163665.1 Xenorhabdus sp. BG5
TGTATTGGCTTAGACTTGATCTGACAGCTACCGGTTATTTATACAGGTGTCTGTCAGGTTAAATCTGGTTCAGATTCTTTTCTGCCCAGACCCGTTTGCCATCAAGTAACGTGTCCATGGGGGTACGTCCGCAACACATTTTACCCTGATGAGTTCGTTCATTATTGTAGTACCACAGCCAGTTGTCCAGATCCGCCTGCAAATCCTCTATATCACTGTATAGCTTCTTGCGAAAGGTGATCTGGTAAAATTCTTGTAGGAGGGTTCTGTGAAAACGTTCACAGATGCCGTTCGTCTGGGGCGACCTCGCTTTCGTCTTCGTATGATCAATGTCGTTGATAGCCAGATAAAGCTCATAATCATGATGCTCTACACGACCGCAGTACTCCGTTCCCCGATCGGTCAGTATCCTCAGCATCGGCAACGCCTGAGACTCATAGAATGGCAAGACCCGATCGTTAAGCAGTTCGGCGGCGGTGATCGGCGTTTTACTCGTATATAACTTACAATGGACGACCTTGGAGTAGGTATCAATAAAGGTCTGCTGGTAGAGACGGCCCACGCCTTTCAGGTTGCCAACATAAAACGTATCCTGTGAACCTAAATAACCCGGATGGGCTGTGTCGATTTCACCACAGGCTTCATCATCAAGGGCCTTCTTCTCCCGCGCAGCAATTTGAGCCTCGCTCAGAATAATCCCTTCAGTGGTGACTTTCTTTTCTAACGCCTTCAACCGTTTTCGGAAGTTTTCCAAATCATGTCGTTGCCAGATAGAGCGAACCCCACTACCGGAGACACTTATCCCTTTTTGACGTAATTCATTACTGGCCCGGTGCTGTCCATGAGCAGGGAACGCAACAGCATACTCAACCACAGCCCGTTCGACCGCTTCCTCAACGCGGTTCTTGAGGTTGGGTACACGACGATCTTGATTAATCAGGGCATCGACGCCTCCTTCTGCGACCAATTCCTGGTAACGATAAAACGTATCCCTTGAGACGCCCATAATTTGACAGGCTTTCGAGACATTACCGAGTTCCTTGGCGAGATTCAGCAAACCGGCTTTGTGTTTGATGATAGGGTTGTTAGTATGAAG
>NZ_JADEUG010000083.1 GCF_015163665.1 Xenorhabdus sp. BG5
GGGTGACTGCGTACCTTTTGTATAATGGGTCAGCGACTTATATTCTGTAGCAAGGTTAACCGCATAGGGGAGCCGCAGGGAAACCGAGTCTTAACGGGGCGTTAAGTTGCAGGGTATAGACCCGAAACCCGGTGATCTAGCCATGGGCAGGTTGAAGGTTGGGTAACACTAACTGGAGGACCGAACCGACTAATGTTGAAAAATTAGCGGATGACTTGTGGCTGGGGGTGAAAGGCCAATCAAACCGGGAGATAGCTGGTTCTCCCCGAAAGCTATTTAGGTAGCGCCTCGTGAAGTCATCTTCGGGGGTAGAGCACTGTTTCGGCTAGGGGGTCATCCCGACTTACCAACCCGATGCAAACTGCGAATACCGAAGAATGTTATCACGGGAGACACACGGCGGGTGCTAACGTCCGTCGTGAAGAGGGAAACAACCCAGACCGCCAGCTAAGGTCCCCAAGTCATGGTTAAGTGGGAAACGAAGTGGGAAGGCTCAGACAGCCAGGATGTTGGCTTAGAAGCAGCCATCATTTAAAGAAAGCGTAATAGCTCACTGGTCGAGTCGGCCTGCGCGGAAGATGTAACGGGGCTAAACCATGCACCGAAGCTGCGGCAGCGACACATCAGTGTCGTTGGGTAGGGGAGCGTTCTGTAAGCCGTTGAAGGTGAAC
This sequence comes from Xenorhabdus sp. BG5, assembly GCF_015163665.1. Taxonomy (GTDB): domain Bacteria; phylum Pseudomonadota; class Gammaproteobacteria; order Enterobacterales; family Enterobacteriaceae; genus Xenorhabdus. The sequence continues at coordinate 672 of NZ_JADEUG010000083.1, forward strand.
TGTGAGGTTTGCTGGAGGTATCAGAAGTGCGAATGCTGACATAAGTAACGATAAAGCGGGTGAAAAACCCGCTCGCCGGAAGACCAAGGGTTCCTGTCCAACGTTAATCGGGGCAGGGTGAGTCGACCCCTAAGGCGAGGCTGAAAAGCGTAGTCGATGGGCAACAGGTTAATATTCCTGTACGGGCACCAATTGCGATGGGGGGACGGAGAAGGCTAGGCAAGCCGGGCGACGGTCGTCCCGGTTTAAGTGTGTAGGTGGGCTGACCAGGCAAATCCGGTTAGCCACAACACTGAGGCACGATGACGCGGCACTACGGTGCGGAAGTTGCTGATGCCCCGCTTCCAGGAAAAGCCCCTAAGCTTCAGATTGGTGTTCATCGTACCCCAAACCGACACA
>NZ_JADEUG010000084.1 GCF_015163665.1 Xenorhabdus sp. BG5
GGTATCACCCTCGGCAACACCAAAGGGAGTATCTCGATTGATGCAGACGGCAATATCCATATTACCGGTAATACCGTCATTGTGAACGGAAAAGAGGTCATCACCCTGAACTGATACCGGGCAGGCCAACAACAGACTGAAACCCGCTCAGCCGAATGTTTGCAGCGGATTGAATATCAATTAGATAAAAAAAGTGAAAAGGAAAATCATGAGCACACAACCCTACCAAATGAACGAAGGCACCCTGACCCTTCCTGCCGGCTGGCGTGATGAATCGATGCACGTGTTTGTGCTACCGGATGACAGCGGCGTCAATCTGGTGATTAACCGCACCCCTGTGCCGGCAGGCACCGACAGCCAGGCGTATTATGAACAGACACTGACACAGTTTGTAACCCACCTGCCGGGATATCAGGAGCATCAGCGGCTGCAAATAGAACTCAGCGGTGATATAGCATGGCGGCTGGATTACCAGTGGCAAAGCCCAGAAGGGGAAATGCACCAGACGGTGGTGCTGCAAATCCGGAACAGCCAGCTGCTGGCGTTTAACCTAACCTCGCCGCGCCCATGAACAGCGGGCAGCGGGAAGCCTTACTGGCGGTGGTAAGCAGTTTTCAGGCGGCATAAGGAGAAGCCGATATGGGATTAGGTGATGAAATTATTACCCGGATTGCCCGGGTTGGTGCCACCCATGCCCGGCCTCCCCTGCCGCCGGCTGGCGGTGCCCGCGGGCCGGCAGCAGCACGTCAGGGCGACCCTATCCAGCATAAGAGCTTCTTTGGTGCCCTGATGGGGGCGGTGGCCGGTGCCTTGATTGGTGCCGCGATTTTCGGGGCCGTAGGGTTACTGGTTGCCGGCACCGGCGGGTTAGGGGCTACGCTGATTGTGGCGGCCGCAGGCAGCGGGTTAACCTATTTGGCCAGCGATGCCATCGCAGCAGCCAGCTCGGCCGTCACGGATTTTATCGACAGCTTCGGTTCACCGGACGGGGTGTTGAGTCGTGGTTCCAGTAACGTCATCATTGAAGGAAAACCTGCGGCACG
>NZ_JADEUG010000085.1 GCF_015163665.1 Xenorhabdus sp. BG5
GCTATCGCAGAAGCTGGCTTTGTCGCCACCGCTGAGCAGGTTAAGCACTATGATTGCCTCCTCGCGCTTGAAGATACGACCTCGCTGGAATTTATCCACCCTACGGTTCGAGATGAGATGGGGCACACCGCATCCAATAAGTATTCCAGAGGGATGCATGCGCATTCTGTTCTGCTTTTTGCACCTGATAAGCAACAGGTCGTTGGACTCATTGAGCAGGCACGTTGGACCCGAGACCTTCAGGCTTACGGGCAAAATCAATATCATGCGAGCAGAGCTTATAAAGACAAAGAAAGCTATAAATGGGAACGGGCTTCACGCGCAATGGAAGCCCGCCTCGGTGCTGACATGCGAAAAGTTATCTCGGTCTGTGACCGGGAAGCAGACATTATCGAGTACCTGACCTATAAGGTCTCAAATCATCAGCGCTTTGTCGTTCGCTCTATGCAAAGCCGTTGCATAGAAGAAAGCACCGACAAGCTTTATCATTACAGTGGCGCCTTGGTGTATGCGGATACGAGAACGGTTCAAGTGAGGCAAAAAGGCGGGCGAAAAGCGCGTGATGCCCACTGCGAAGTGCGTTATGCGGCGGTGACCGTAAAAATCCCGGCGAATAAAACCGGTGACGGCGTCCCACTGTACGATGTCGGTTGTCAAGAAACGGGAAATCATGATGGCTTGAGCTGGCACATTCTGACCTCAGAACCCGTGAAAACAAAAGAAGATGCCCAGCGTATTCTCGATTACTACGAAAAACGGTGGCTGATTGAAGAATTTCACAAAGCGTGGAAAAGCGGTGGCACTCAGGTTGAAGAGTTACGCATGCAAAGCAAAGAGAATTTAGAACGCATGGTAGTGATACTCGCGTTTATTGCAGTCCGTCTTCATCAATTGCGCTATCTGGGGCTTAATAAAGAGGAAGCAGAAAAGCAGAGCTGTGAAATGATCCTGAGTCCGCTAGCGTGGAACTTACTGTGGTCAAAGCAAAACAAATCGAA
>NZ_JADEUG010000086.1 GCF_015163665.1 Xenorhabdus sp. BG5
GGAATTGGTCGCAGAAGGAGGCGTCGATGCCCTGATTAATCAAGATCGTCGTGTACCCAACCTCAAGAACCGCGTTGAGGAAGCGGTCGAACGGGCTGTGGTTGAGTATGCCGTTGAGTTCCCCGCTCATGGGCAGCACCGGGCCAGTAATGAATTACGGCAAAAAGGGATATTTGTCTCCGGCAGTGGGGTTCGCTCTATCTGGCAACGCCACGATTTGGAAAACTTCCGAAAGCGACTGAGGGCGTTAGAACAGAAAGTCACCACTGAAGGGATTATCCTGAGCGAGGCTCAAATTGCTGCGCGGGAGAAAAAGGCTGTTGATGACGAAGTTTGGGGTGAAATCGACACGGCCCATCCGGGCTATCTGGGGTCACAGGATACGTTTTATGTCGGCAACCTGAAAGGGGTAGGTCGTATCTACCAACAGACCTTTATTGATACCTATTCCAAGGTCGCGCATTGTAAGTTGTATACGAGTAAAACACCCATCACCGCTGCTGATTTGCTCAATGATTATGTCCTGCCGTTTTATGAGTCTCAGGCGTTGCCGATGCTGAGGATACTGACCGATAGGGAAACCGAGTACTGTGGTCGTGTAGAACATCATGATGATGAGCTTTATCTGGCTATCAACGATATCGACCATACGAAAACAAAGGCGAGATCCCCCCAGACGAACGGCATTTGTGAACGTTTCCACAGAACCATTTTGCAGGAGTTTTACCAGATCACCTTCCGCAAGAAGCTCTACAGCGATATGGCGGAGTTGCAGGCAGATCTGGACAACTGGCTGTGGTATTACAATAATGAACGGACTCATCAGGGTAAAATGTGCTGTGGACGTACGCCCATTGATACGTTATTGGATGGAAAACGACTCTGGGCAGAAAAGAATTTAACCCAGATTTAACCTGACAGACACCTGTATAAATAACCGGTAGTTGTCAGATCTAATCTGGACTAATACA
>NZ_JADEUG010000087.1 GCF_015163665.1 Xenorhabdus sp. BG5
ATTCATGACTGGGGTGAAGTCGTAACAAGGTAACCGTAGGGGAACCTGCGGTTGGATCACCTCCTTAACCAAACGATAGTGATTGTGCAGTGCTCACACAGATTGTCTGATGAAGAAAGCAGAGCAAGCGTCTGCGAAGAAGACTTTGAGTCCCCTTCGTCTAGAGGCCTAGGACACCGCCCTTTCACGGCGGTAACAGGGGTTCGAATCCCCTAGGGGACGCCATCTTGCTCAGGTAGCGGGTGAAAGGCGGTGCCACTGAAATATTGTTAAGCGGACGTGCGCGTCGGTTTAGCAATATTTGCTCTTTAACAATCTGGAACAAGCTGAAAATTTGAAACCGTCAGTGTTATGGAATGATAACATTGATGACACTCTCAACACTCCGACCGGAAGACTTCTTCGGGTTGTGAGGTTAAGCGACTAAGCGTACACGGTGGATGCCTAGGCAGTCAGAGGCGATGAAGGACGTGCTAATCTGCGAAAAGCGCCGGTGAGCTGATATGAAGCGCTATCAGCCGGCGATGTCCGAATGGGGAAACCCGGTGCAATCCGTTGCACCATCATTAACTGAATTCATAGGTTAATGAGGCGAACCGGGGGAACTGAAACATCTCAGTACCCCGAGGAAAAGAAATCAACCGAGATTCCCCCAGTAGCGGCGAGCGAACGGGGAGGAGCCCAGAGCCATCAGCGGTATGAGCATCAGGAGAACGGTCTGGAAAGGCCGGCAGTAAAGGGTGACAGCCCCGTATCCGAAGATGCTGGTATTGTGAGCTCGAAGAGTAGGGCGGGACACGTGTTATCCTGTCTGAATGTGGGGGGACCATCCTCCAAGGCTAAATACTCCTGACTGACCGATAGTGAACCAGTACCGTGAGGGAAAGGCGAAAAGAACCCCGGCGAGGGGAGTGAAAAAGAACCTGAAACCGTGTACGTACAAGCAGTGGGAGCCC
>NZ_JADEUG010000088.1 GCF_015163665.1 Xenorhabdus sp. BG5
ACAATCTGTCGAGGTGTACCGATACGTGTCATTGCAGAGAAAGAGGGGCACAATAAATAATCGATTTTATCAGTAGAGATAACCATCTCACCAATATCTAAAATAGGTGTCATAATTCCTCCTGAACATTATCAAGGGCACTCGCAAGCACCCTTTGTAATGTTATGCAGTGACGGTCACTCCGCATTTAGCTATCTTGCTACCATCCCGCGTTTTCACTGTGATATTAGCAGTACCTTCTGAATTACCTTTCACTGTTACGACATTGCCTATCTGACTCACTGTGGCAATGCTGGGTTTGTCTGATACCGCGGTATAGGTTTTATCAGTAGCATCAGCAGGACTGAAATTAACTACGAATGAGCCAGTTTTCCCTACGGCTACCGTCAATGACTGAGGATTAACCGAAACTGATTGCACTGCAACCTCTTCAATTAACCATTCAACGGTATCAGCGTCACTGACTTTCAGTTCGCCAGAGTATGTAGCAAACTCGCTAGAGCCAAACTGAGATGACCATGACGTAAATACCATGTACGCCTGTAGTACAAGTGCATCTTCGCCTGTGAAGTCCATTTGTACCCAATACGCCGGCTGGCGGCCCGCTTGAACCTCCTTCGGGATTTCCTTCAACAAACGCAATGGACCAAAATCATCCGCTTTATCCCGCTTGCGATATTCACCATCAAAACTAATGGTTAGATCCATGCTGGTGACGACACTTTCCACTAGCCCTTTTGAATCATCAGCCTCAGATGTCAGGGTATTGGGTGACAGGTCAAATGATTTGGTGGTCAATGCGCCTATCCGAAAAAACGTTGATTGGTCTGGTGCTGCATCGGGGCAACCCTGCGCAATGCGAATAATAGCGTTACGACCAATGAGTTTGTTGGTTTCTACCGGGCAATCTGCCATGTGAATAACCTCT
>NZ_JADEUG010000089.1 GCF_015163665.1 Xenorhabdus sp. BG5
CTGTCATAGTGCGCTGCCAGTTGTGGCCTGACGTTGACCAGATAGCGCTGTAGCCAGCCCAGCGCCCGCTCACCGACAGGCACAACCCGATCTTTATTCCCTTTGCCCTGATTCACCACGACCGCACCCCGTTCGAAGTCGATGTCGCCCCGCTGAAGCTGGCGCAGCTCCATGCGCCGGATGCCGCTGCTCCAGAGGATTTCCAGCATCACCCGGTTGCGGAACCCCAGCACACTCTGATCGTCAAGGCTCTCCAGCACCTGTGTGGTTTCCCGTTCACTCAGGATCTGCGCCGGCAGCCGCTTTTCTTCTTTCGGCAACACCATCTGCTCGGCCGGGTTGTAGAGGATGTGATGGCGTTGCACTAACCAGCGGAACCACAGCCGCAGGGCGATCAGCCGTTCCCGCTGACCGTTATTGCCGTAAGGCTGACCATCGGCTTTACGGTAAGCCCGCAGATACCGCTGCCAGCTTTCCAGTAACACCAGTGTGACCTGTGCGGGGTAACGAACCGTGCGCTGTTCGCACCAGTCGATAAAGGGCAGCAGGTAGCTACGGTAGGTTTCCCGCGTGCGGTCAGCCCGGCCTTGTGCCCGCAGCGTGTCGAACCATGCTTCGAGCTGCTGGCGCAGTGTGATTAGGGTGTTGTCGTGTGCAGTTATCATGCGGATTGTCCTTTTTGTGATGGAATCTATCCGGCAGTACGGTATGACGGGGCGATTTTAATGTGTTGCCGGAACAGTGATTTTTCGTTTTGTCAGACTTGCGAGTGCTTAACCCTGTCTGGCTGTGGCTTTATGGTTATTTTGCTTACCCAGACTTAGCCCCGACTTGGGGCAGACTTGGCATAGACTTGC
>NZ_JADEUG010000009.1 GCF_015163665.1 Xenorhabdus sp. BG5
GACAGGCTTTCGAGACATTACCGAGTTCCTTGGCGAGATTCAGCAAACCGGCTTTGTGTTTGATGATAGGGTTGTTAGTATGAAGCATGAGAGTTACCTCGTATTTTGTATTTTGTATAAGGATTAGACACCCATATCAAAACCGGTAACTCTCAATCTTTCAAGATCCAGTGTCAGTTCAAGTCACGACTAATACACATCATGAAACCGATTAACCGACTTTATCTGTCCGGTGATGAGATCCACCTGGTTGATGCCAATCTGATGCTGGAACTTTCATCCTGTGGCCGCGGTTTTATCACCGCGGAAACGACCACTGATTACACCGGAAAACTGGTGCGCCTCGATGTGGGCTATACCGATTTGGTACTGCGTTGGTTTACAGGCTACGTGGAACGTTCACAGCCTGCCCAGAACGGCTATCAGCGCCTGTTTGTGCGTGAACTGGTCGGTGTGTTTGAGCGTGCGTGGCCGTGCTCGTTCCAGCATCCCACCCTGCGCCAGATTGCAGGCTGGTTGCAGGAACACAGCGGGTTGACATTCACCTTATCGGACGCCCCTTACACGGATAAGCCTATTCCACACTATACCCATAACGGCACAGGCTACCAGCTACTGGCAAATCTGGGGCAGGTCTTTGCTATTGAGGATTATATCTGGCATCAATTGCCGGATGGTTCGGTTTATCTGGGCAGTTGGGCGCATTCGATGTTTAAGGATAAGCCCGTTGACATTCCCAATGAATTTAGCCAGCAACAGACCGCGGGCAATAGCATGACCATTCCGATGATCCAATCTTTGCGACCGGGTTTTGTGGTCAATCAACAGCGGCTGAATAAGGTCAACCTGACCAATGAAAACATGACCATCACGTGGTTGCCTGACGGGAAACCCGCGCACAAAACTCCCGCCCAGCGTCAGATTGATGCCGCTTACCCGGAATTATCGGCGGGCACGCACCTGCCCAAGTTCGCCCGCATTGAGGCACACACCGAAAACACGGCCAGTGGTGATATTTCTGACCCCTTCCGGCCACGCTATGCGGTTGATGTGCAATTGCTGGACGACGACGGTAAGGACGCCGCCGCGCCGATTTACTATGCTGTCCCGCTGCCCTTGCCCATGGCGGGCGCTGAATCGGGGATGTTCCAGTATCCGCCCATCGGCACGGTGGTTGAAATTGCTTTCGAAGGTGGCCGACCGGACAAGCCCTTTATCCGCCAGACCTTAAGCCAGGGCAACACGCTGCCCGATATTAAGCCCGGTGAACAATTGCAGCAGCAGCGGGCGGAAGTCTCGCAGCGCGTCACCCAGGAGGGCAGTTGGATCAGGCAAACCGACCAGACCATTAATGAATCGTCCATGCACCGTGAAATCAAGGCCGACACAGAAACACGCACCGTGGTAGCACGGGAAACTACGGTACAGGCCACGGATAAAACCACCGTTTTGGGGACATCTACCCTACTGGCAGGCGCTGTCCAGCACATTGCTGACGGGGATTACAGCCTGGCAACGTCAGCAAATCTGGTTGCCAATGTGGAAAAAGCCGCGAATATCGAGGTCGGTCAAAAGCTGATTGAGAAAATTGGCCTGCTTAAGCAAAGCATTGCCGGCGCCAGGCAGGAGATTGTCGCCCCTGTGGTCTGGGTTGGCAGCCAGCAACTGAACGTGATGACCTTAATGTTGGAGACACTGGATGTGGTGAAGGAGTTGGCCGAACTGACCGCCGCCCATACCCATCACAATACCGGCACCCCGGAGAACGCCAGCGCGATAAGAAATACGGCCTATAAATCGGACGGGCTGAAACAGAAGTATTCGCCTGTGATTGGGTGAATATCGCTCATTTGTGTGAGATCTTTGACGCTATACCATAGGTTGATATTTTATGCTATAGGTATTAGACTGGGAGTGTTAGTAGGTGACTGTCGCGCTAAAACCGAGGCCACCAACCTTGCCAATAGCGTAAAGTATCCCACCCAATTCAAGGGTAAAAACAAAAAAGCCAACCTCACCAGTTGGTTTTTTTGTTTTTGCTGAACCATTGTTTTAATTGATTGAATCATCTGAAAATAGACCTATAATCTACGCTTGTTAGTTGGATAAGCGCAATGATCATTAACTAAAGTGTTTTATATTGAAAAGGATTTCAATACTTCGTAAGTCTTACGAGGTGTACAAAGCCCTGGCTGAATACCAGATGGTGCTGATTCGGTGCCTCGGTCAGAGCGCGACAGTCACCTACTAACAATGATGATAGCCAATCGGACAGGCAGTCTAAAGGCAATGGTTGGTTAAGTCGTGCTCCTTAATTGGAGTCAACGGGTGAAAGCATTTATTGATACCGCTATCATCGTTCTCAAGGCGTTAATTGCGCTTTTAGAATTGATCTGTACCTTTCTGAAATAGGTAACGGAAACGTAGATAAGGCCATCGGGTTAACCGCCCGGTGGCCTTTAACATTTCTATTTCTCCAAAAAAATAAAGTAAACAATAATGTTGACATGGTAAGCATAAATGTTTACTATAATTCCATGTTCAACAGAATGGAGGAGCAGTGAAGCAAAGCGAGTTTAGACGGTGGCTGGAAGCTCAGGGCGTCGAGGTTTCAAACGGAACAAACCATCTGAAACTGAGATACAAGGGGAAATGCACGATTATGCCAAGACACCCCGCCCATGAGATAAAAGAACCACTAAGGAAAGCAATCATCAAGCAGTTAGGATTGTAATAAAAACCCGTCTCACCAGAGGCGGGTTCTCGCACAGCTTCACTATCAAATACTATGCGATATCCCGTAATACTCGAACCTGTAGAAGAGGGCGGCTATTTTGTCTCGTTCCCGGATATCCCCGAAGCCTTAACCCAGGGGGAAACACGGGAAGAAGCACTGGAGATGGCGCTTGATGCGTTAATCACCTCTTTTGAATTCTACTTCGAAGACAGTAAAAAAATCCCATCACCCAGCCCTGTGGCGCAAGGTGGTGATTATGTCGATGTGCCGTTAAGCGTGGCTTCAAAGGTGTTAATGCTCAATGCGTTTGTTGATTCCCGCTTAACGCAAACAGAGCTAGCCCAGCGCATGGGCGTGAAGAAACAGGAAGTCACTCGCCTGTTTGACCTGCACCACTCGACCAAGATTGATACGGTGGCTAAGGCGGCGACGGCTATCGGGCATCAATTAACCGTGTCTATCCTATAAAGGTGATCACTCTTCAAAGGCTGCGTAAATCGTGGCCTTTTTTATACCCTTACCAAGTGTCATCAGGCGCGCTATAAGCCATTCACCTATTAACTTACCACCCTGATGGGGTTTATTTGGATCACGTCACCACATCGCGCATATGCCACGTAATTCCCACGAAATAAACGTAAACCCCACGTAAAACGGACTACACCGCACCCGCCTGCACGTTTTGGATCAAAAAGTTTTTTCAGTTTTAAAATCCGACAAACCCTATCGCCAGGCCGCGCCAGTACGGGCGGCGTGAGAAAATTCCCTCACTGAAAGGAATGAAACGGTTTTCAGGCAATTTCAGTTTTTGGATCGCGGACTGGATCGCGAGGAAAAATCAACGTAATGATATTAAAGGGGAAATTCTATTTTACGTGGGGTTTTGGATCACAAAGCAAAGCCGCAGCGGGTTAGAGAATTCAGGATTGATGCGGCCTTGTGAGAGAAGAGGGACTGAAATTTATTGCTTCGCTGAATTATCTTCTTCTGCGTGTACAACTCTGATGGCCTGAGCTGTTTCGATAACTTTAATGGCCTCTTCGGCTGACAGCCCTTTTAAATCGACAAGAGTTTTATCCTTGGTGACTTCAATTTTGATATTCCGTTTTTGAGTAAACATCTTCATTATCCTTAATAGTGGTGGGCTATTTTAATTAAGCAGTAATGAATTATGTTAGAGGTAAGAGCGTAAGGCAAGATGAGGATAATTTTAGAATTAGTGCGACCTATCGCCGAAAATCTCTATCGCCATTTCATCGCCGCTAAACTATAGAGACAAAAAAAGCCACTCGGCTAAGGGTGGCTTAAGTTGCTGATATCACAGCTAAAATCTGGTGGCCCCTGCTGGACTTGAACCAGCGACCAAGCGATTATGAGTCGCCTGCTCTAACCACTGAGCTAAGGGGCCGTCGAATTGGGGAGATTATACGGTACAGTTTGGTGCTAGGTCTAGTCCCCAAAATTCATATGCGCGTTTTATATACAATGGTCAGTATATTTTCATATTATTTAAGAATTCGATAAGTCATTTCGGGCTGTTTCTGGTGATGACTGTCTGTTTTTTGATAAGTTTTGTGATTGTTTAGTGTACTTTGTTGTAATCTGGTGGGGTATTACTAGTTATGTTCCATATTTTCATTGCTTCCCATAATACATTTTGTGAGTTGATATGAATAATCATCATACTTCAGTATACATTTTAAACCATTTACGACTTGAAGATTATTTTTACTCATCCATCAGTCAGATCCATCAGCATGTAAGTGAACATGTGTGGGCATATGTGACGGGGATAAATAGTTCGCTCTTTAATTTCTTGTTGGTTACCCAAAACGATCCGTGTGTCGTTAAGGCGTTAAAAATGGGTATCCAATTAATGGAAGAAAGGTGTGAACAGCCTTTTAGTATTGTGACCGTTGGAGGGTATGAACATATTCAGAAGGTCTGTAATCAGGCTGGGTTTGTTTATGATCCGGAAAGTTTATTAATATCGATGCGGCTTGATCTTGAACATTGGCAGATAGAAGATAGGTTACATAGCGAATATGATGTCAGGTGTGTCAATCACTGTTTAGCCGATTGGACGACGCCAATAGATAATGCTTTTAATGTAGGGCAAAATATTGCTTCACAATATCAGAAGAGCCATGAAGCAGCACTTTTGGCCGGAAAACAACTCCAGCACTATGCATTATATGTAGATGAAAAACCAGTGAGTGCAATGACGTTATCACGAGTGCAGGATCAGGCTCGCCTCGATGATCTTGGGACTTTAGTCAATATGCAGGGTAAGGGATATGCTACAGCTTTGATGCATCATGTGCTGAGTGAGTCTAAACGGCAAGGTGTAAAAGAATGGTATCTGGATGGTGTTCCTGCAAGATGTCCATCGTATGCACGTATGGGATTTAAGCCACTATTTGAACATTATGCATTTTTCCGTGAATGAAATTGCAATCGTTAATAAAAAAGCGTCTGCCGAAACAGACGCTTTTAGATTTATCACCAAATTTGTTGGTTAGTCATCAAGGAAGCTGCGCAGTACTTCGGAACGGCTAGGATGGCGCAGTTTACGCAGTGCTTTTGCTTCGATCTGACGAATACGTTCGCGGGTTACATCAAATTGTTTACCCACTTCTTCCAAGGTATGGTCAGTGTTCATATCGATACCAAAACGCATACGCAGAACTTTCGCTTCACGTGCCGTCAGACCGGCCAGCACATCGTGAGTTGCCGCGCGCAGGCTTTCTGACGTTGCTGAATCCAGCGGCAGTTCGAGAGTGGTGTCCTCGATAAAATCGCCCAGATGTGAATCTTCATCATCACCCACTGGGGTTTCCATGGAGATGGGTTCTTTGGCAATTTTCAGTACCTTGCGGATTTTGTCCTCAGGCATCATCATACGCTCTGCCAGCTCTTCCGGTGAAGGCTCACGACCCATTTCCTGCAACATTTGGCGGGAAATACGATTGAGTTTGTTGATGGTCTCAATCATATGTACTGGGATACGGATGGTACGTGCCTGATCCGCGATAGAACGCGTGATCGCCTGACGGATCCACCATGTCGCGTAAGTTGAGAATTTGTAACCACGACGATATTCAAATTTATCAACCGCTTTCATCAAACCGATATTACCTTCCTGGATTAAATCGAGGAATTGCAGGCCACGGTTGGTATATTTCTTCGCAATCGAAATAACCAGACGTAGGTTGGCCTCAACCATCTCTTTTTTCGCACGGCGGGCTTTCGCTTCACCGATTGACATGCGACGGTTGATGTCTTTGACCTGTTCAATGGTCAGTCCGGTTTCTTCTTCGATCTGGCGTAACTTTTGCAGGCTACGCATAATTTCTTCTTCAACTTCCAGCAACTTGTCAGACCATGGCTTGTTCATTGCTTTTGCAGCGGTGAACCATGTATCAGAGGTTTCATTGCCAGAGAACAACGTGATGAAGATTTTCTTCGGCATTTTGCACTGTTCAACACACATCTTCATGATCTGACGCTCTTGAAGACGTACACGATCCATCATGGAACGCATATTGCTGACCAGATGATCAAACTGCTTTGGTACCAGGCGGAACTGTTTAAATACTTCAGATAAAGTTAATATTTCTGTTGCGGAATTAGAATGACTGCGACCGTATGTCTTAATCGCCTGGCGAGTTAGCTCATGTTGTTCACGCAGTTCCGAAAATTTCTGGCGAGCGAGTTCTGGATCGATGCTGTTATCTTCTTCGCTGTCAGCATCATCATCACGATCTTCTTCATCATCGTCCTCATCGTCGTCAAGTTCTTCCTGAGGAAGTTCAGAGCCAACGTGAGTGGCGGTTGGGGCAAGATCTTCTTCTGCGTTAGGATCAACGAAACCCGTGATCAAATCGGACAGACGACTCTCACCGGATTCAACACGGTCGTATTGTTCTAACAGGTAAGTAATTGCTTCAGGGTATTCAGCAACGGAGCACTGCACTTGGTTGATGCCATCTTCAATGCGCTTTGCAATGTCAATCTCACCTTCGCGAGTCAAGAGTTCAACCGTACCCATTTCGCGCATGTACATGCGAACCGGATCGGTGGTACGACCGATTTCTGACTCAACACTAGATAGCACTTGCGCAGCCGCTTCCACTGCGTCTTCATCTGTGTCGTTTGTGTTTTCTGCCAACATGAGATCATCGGCATCAGGTGCTTCTTCCATTACCTGGATGCCCATGTCATTGATCATTTGGATGATATCTTCTATCTGATCAGAATCGACGATATCTTCCGGCAGATGGTCATTGACCTCAGCATAGGTCAAATAGCCTTGCTCCTTACCTCGGGTGACAAGTAGCTTTAGCTGTGACTGCGGGTTTTGCTCCATAAGACGGTATCCACACTTCAGAGTATTGGTTGGTGTCGGTCGGCGAAACAAATATGCCAACAATAATATTTAGGGGCGTTTACATTGTATTGCCGCTGCCCTCAATTGCGGCAATTGTAGGGTTACCTGCCCTACCTAATGCGGCATTTAAGCCGTGAATTCTGTGTCTGTGATTTTAGGTTTTGGTTTAGAACCTGTTTCACCAAGCTATATTTTATCGAGTGATATTTTTATCAAGCGATAGTTTCAGCAAACCCTATTAAAGATATAAGCCTATATAAGTAAGCCAAATAGTATAACCTCCAAGTTAATATAATCTTGAAGTAATATAGCCTTGCTGAGACAGATTCTTATTTCCTCGCACCAGATACCGTAATTAACCGGACTTCTTCACGCTCTTCTGGTGTTAGGCCTTCAGTTCTCTCTTTAGCCATTAGAAAATTAAAACGTTCATCAAGTGCTGACGCAAAAAGATGGTTCAGTGAATCGCTGAAAGTCTTTTCAGCAATCTCTTCTATTTGTATATCGTTCCATGCAGCGAGTTTTTCAAGCTGTTTAGCATATTTATTATCACGATATTGCTCCAACAGTTGCCCTGTGGTTAAACCTGGTTGCGCAAGGCACGTGTCGACAAGCTCTATGAATAATGGCAGTCCTGCTATCTGAGTAGGAAACATTCCCTGTAATGGGGGAACCAATGTCGCTAAATGCGGATTCTGTACCAGTAATGCGATCAGTATGCGCATTGTTGTTGGTTTCAGTTTTAGCGCCTGATAAGTATTGGTATCTTTTTTGACAAGTTTTGCCAAAAATCGTTCCAATTGTGTTGTATCAGGCGTACCTAACAGGTTTCCAAGCTCTTTAAGCAGGTAGAGTCGCAGTGTTTCCCCTGGGATAAGACTTATCAGCGGCATGGCTAGCGAACTGAGCTTAGTCGCTCCTTCTGGGTTACTTAAATCAACCTGCGGCAAGAGTGATTCAAACAAAAATGCAGACAAGGTCAATGCCTTTTCCATTCTCTGCTCGAATGTTTCCCGTCCTTCTTTGCGAACCAATGAATCAGGATCTTCGCCATCAGGCAAGAACATAAAACGTAATTGCCGACCATCATTCAGATAAGGCAGCGCTGTTTCTAATGTACGCCATGCGGCATCACGACCTGCACGGTCACCATCGTAACAACAGATGACATTATCGGTTGTCCTGAAAAGTAACTGAACGTGTTCGGCTGTCGTGGACGTTCCCAGCGAAGCCACGGCATAATCAATGCCAAATTGGGCTAGCGCAACAACATCCATATAACCTTCAACCACCAATAGCTTCGTCAGGGCAGTGTGGCTTTGCTGTGCCTCATAAAGGCCATATAACTGGCGGCCTTTATGAAAAATTTCTGTTTCCGGCGAGTTCAGGTATTTGGGAAGCGCATCTCCCAGCACTCGGCCGCCGAATGCAATCACGCGACCACGACGATCTCGAATGGGGAACATCACCCGCTCGCGGAAACGATCATAAGTGCGGCCATTGTCGTTCGTGACCAGCATTCCTGCATCGTCTAACTGTTTGCGCTCTTCCGCATTATGGGCAAACCGTTTTAAGGCGTTATTCCATCCCGCAGGCGCAAAACCAATGGCGAAACGCTGGATGATCTCTTCACTGAGCCCACGTTGAGCCAAATATTGTCGGGCTGATTGGGCGCTGGGAGTATTCAGTGAATGCTGATAGAAACTATTGAGCTTCTCCATCAGTTGGTAAAGATTTTGCCTTTGGTGACGTTCGATTTGACTAATGCCGGAACCTGCTTCGTAGGGAACTTCCAGCCCATGCATTGCTGCCAGTTCTTCGATGGATTCGACAAAGTCCAGCCTGTCATAATTCATTAAAAAATCAATGACATTGCCATGTGCCCCGCAACCGAAGCAATGGTAAAACTGCTTATCACCGTTCACAGTGAATGAAGGGGTTTTTTCGTTATGAAAAGGACAGCACGCTTGATGGTTTTTACCTTTCTTTTTCAAAGGCACCCTAACATCGATCAAATCAATGATATCGGTTCTTGCTAATAAGTCATTGATAAATGCGCGTGGAATTCGTCCAGCCATAAGCCCTTTTTCGCCTGTTGATGAACGAGAATAAGCCGCGCTTCCTTTGGGAAAGCACGGCCTTTAACTGCAGTAGTTTGTTAATACAACCACTAAGCGGACTGACCGCGAAGATTAGTACAAACGAGTGCGGCGTGCGTTTTCGCGAGCTAGCTTCTTAGCATGACGCTTAACAGCAGAAGCTTTAGCGCGTTTGCGCTCAGTCGTTGGTTTTTCATAGAACTCACGACGACGAACTTCTGCTAATACGCCTGCTTTCTCGCAAGAACGCTTGAAGCGACGCAGTGCAACGTCAAATGGCTCGTTTTCACGTACTTTAATTACTGGCATGTGCCTCTCACCTCAATAGAAATCGGGTTTGTCGCTGGCGTGATAGTGCCAGCCGTCTTTAAAATGGTGCGGAATTTTACTTCAATGAACACGGCCTTGTAAAGTGCCGAGGAAAATTGAAACCGATAACGCCACGGGTTACTGGCTGCTTTTTTGTACGCAAAACAAACAGCTTGGTGTCGGCGTTATTAACATTAACCACACAGGATATTCAAGTAGGGCATTGATTATAGACTAAACAGAAAAAATAGCCAGCATGTAATGGACTCAGTGGCGAGAATATTGATATGGAAAGCGTGTCGGCAGAGCATTTAACAATAGATGGTGTTACACTGTCGCGCGTTGATAAGGAATGCGAATGTATATGACCAAACAACGAGACACGAGACGACGAGACAAATAGTGCAATGCGAGTTTTAGGTATAGAAACGTCCTGCGATGAAACCGGAATCGCAATTTATGACGACAAAATCGGTCTGCTAGCCAAT
Organism: Xenorhabdus sp. BG5; assembly: GCF_015163665.1. Classification (GTDB taxonomy): domain Bacteria; phylum Pseudomonadota; class Gammaproteobacteria; order Enterobacterales; family Enterobacteriaceae; genus Xenorhabdus. The sequence continues at coordinate 10,024 of NZ_JADEUG010000009.1, forward strand.
CAATTATACAGCCAGGTCAAGCTGCATGCTGATTATGGTGGTGTTGTGCCTGAACTGGCGTCCCGTGATCACATTCGTAAAACGGTTCCTTTGATTCAGGCGGCTTTGAAGGAAGCGGGTCTGACGAGTAAAGACATTGATGCAGTAGCTTACACTGCCGGGCCGGGATTGGTTGGTGCGTTGCTGGTTGGGGCAACCATTGGTCGTTCACTGGCATTTGCATGGGATGTACCTGCCATTCCCGTGCATCATATGGAAGGCCATTTGCTGGCCCCGATGCTGGAAGAAAACAGCCCTAAGTTTCCTTTTGTTGCCTTACTGGTTTCAGGTGGTCATACCCAGCTTATTAGTGTGACGGGTATTGGTGAATACAAACTGTTGGGTGAATCCATTGATGATGCCGCTGGCGAAGCTTTTGATAAAACAGCAAAATTGCTTGGTTTAGATTACCCTGGCGGGCCAGTGCTTTCCCGTATGGCGCAGCAGGGTAAAGTGGGACGTTTTATCTTCCCACGTCCGATGACCGATCGTCCGGGATTGGATTTCAGTTTCTCTGGCCTGAAAACGTTCGCAGCGAATACGATCCGCGATAACATTCAGGGCCATAATATGGCTGAGGATGAGCAAACCAAAGCAGATATTGCTCGCGCATTTGAAGATGCCGTCGTGGATACACTGGCAATTAAGTGTAAACGAGCATTGGAACAGACGGGATTTAAACGTCTGGTGATGGCAGGCGGAGTGAGTGCAAACCGAACTTTGCGTACCAAAATGCAGGACGTGATGAAAAAGTTGGGGGGCGAAGTTTTCTATGCCCGACCTGAATTCTGTACTGATAATGGAGCAATGATCGCGCTGGCTGGTATGATCCGTTTGCAAGGTGGTACAGCCGGTGACTTAGGCGTAACGGTGAAAGCGCGTTGGCCGTTAGCGGATCTTCCTGCTTTGCAAAAGTAATAATAAAAGACGTTGCTTGATATGGGCTGAGTGCTATTTGTTACTTCAATCCAATACTGGACAGGATTAATAACTTAAACATTCAGCATATGTTAATGATTTGTGAAGATGGTCACAGGTTAGAACAGGATTTGGTTGCCCGCTATGGCTTCACCCGCGTTTCAGGCTTTTACTTGGCGTCTCACCATAGCGGGCTTTATATTCTGCGCTAAAGCGTCCCATATGAGCGAACCCCCAACGCAGGGCGACGCCTGTAACGCTGGTGGCTTCTCCAGTCAGGAGTTCCGTGCGCACATGTTCCATGCGCAGGTCACGTAAATACTGCATCGGGCTGATATTCAGAAACTCCTTGAAGCCGGAATAGAGGCTGCGCAAGCTGACTCCTGCTACTTGGGCGAGCTGCTCTACGGTTATTGGTTCGTGGGCATGAGCCTGCAAATATTCTTGTACTCGCCGTACATGTCGCGGGCGAATAGAACATCGGCGGTTAGTAGGCATTTCACTGTAATTATGTTGATGGGTGGACAGCAGGGTAACGGAAATCAATTGTTCTATTTGGTTGGTAATCAGTTTGTGTTGCAAGATATCAGATACCTGGGTGGTACATTCCAGAATATAAGGCATCAAACAGCGCCAGGCCTGACAGCGTTGCCACTCAAACCCCAGTTCAAATACCAGTGGTTGATCCAGAGGGTGACCTAATTGGCCGACAAGCGTTCTTTCCAGCAAGGAACGGGAGATCCTGACCATAAACTGGTCACTATCGGCATTCCAGCGCATGGAAGTGTGCTGATTTGGGCTGAGAATGGAAGCCAGATTGGGCGTGGAATCAAGACACTGGCCGCCGCTTTCAATACCCGCACAGCCAGCCAACGGCATCTGAATGAGAAAGAACGAATCCAATTCTCCTGGGGTGATTTCAACGCTGGCACCGTAACGCAGTCGGCTCATGGAAATATCCCCCAGTGGAATATAGTGCATTTTAGCGTCCAGCTTTTGATTGTTACCCAGTATAGTGAGTTGATGAGGCTGCATGACCCGTCCGACCATAGATTTAACTTCATCAAGATCGTTGGATGAAAAAAGTAGATGTTCTGGCGAATTGAGATGTGCCCTAATTTTTGTCACCGCATATTTAGGGTCTGAACAGTTTGCAGTGGAATATCTTGATTCTGCTCTTCGAGAGTCAGTGTGCTTTGATTCAGTATTTTTAGATCCAAAATAGTCGTAAGACCACGAATTGCTCATAATTTCAGATACCTCTAGCCAGTCATATCATTGTTATGATGTATGAGATATCCCGCTAATAACGTGTTTATTCCCTGTTTTGATTATTCGGGATATAAAAAATAACAGTATTAACCTTATTCGATTATCTGATAACAGTATCCACATATTATTTAAATGAAATATATATGATTATGAATATATTCATGATGGGTACTCTATAGCCACCTGCTGCGCGCTTTATCCAAACACTGCATAAATCACAATAACATGACAAATCATGCATTGACCGTTAATGCATGTCCGCATTACATAAAAAATAACGAAAAGGCGTAAAGCGGGCACGGTGAGGTAAGCATGGCTGAACGATCATTTGTCGAGGAAGTGAAAAAATTACGTCTGGGCCAGGGCGAAGTTTTCAGTGGTGAAGGCATACTTGCCGTGACAAAAGCACTGCTGGAATCGGGTGTGGCATATGTGGCTGGCTATCAGGGGGCGCCAATTTCCCATCTGATGGATGTGTTGTTGGATGCACAGGATATTTTATCTGAATATGGCATTCGCTTTGAAAACAGTGCCAGTGAAGCCACTGCTGCTGCGACGCTTGCTGCTTCCGTGAATTACCCATTGCGTGGAGCCATCACATTTAAATCGACGGCGGGCACGAATGTTGCCTCGGATGCATTGGCAAACCTGGCATCGGGCGGCGTGGTGGGTGGTGCGCTGATTATTGTCGGTGAAGACTATGGTGAGGGATCTTCCATTATGCAGGAGCGCAGCCATGCTTTTGCGATGAAGTCTCAAATCTGGTTGCTCGATCCTCGCCCCAATCTGCCTTCGATTGTACAGGCGGTGAAGATGGGGTTTGCGCTATCAGAAGCCAGTCATACACCCGTGATGTTACAGATGCGCATTCGTGCTTGTCATGTACATGGTCGGTTTGTGTGTGAGAAAAATCGTTCATCAACGTTCATGATTCAGGATGCGCTGGAAAATCCGACGCGCGATCTTAGCCGTATTGTTTTGCCTCCCGCCAGTTTTCTGCATGAGAAAGAAAAAGTGCAAGATCGCTGGCCTGCTGCCGTGCGTTTTATCCAACAGCACGCACTGAATGAGTTTTTCGTTGAGCAGGCGGAGGATGTTGGCCTTGCTCTGCAAGGGGGATGCTATAACACCGTGATCCGTGCCCTGAATTTACTTGGGCTGGCAGATGTTTTTGGCAATAGCCAAATCCCGCTGTATGTCATGAATGTCGCCTACCCGTTGATCGATGAAGAGTTTGAACGTTTTTGTCATGGCAAGCGGGCGATTTTAGTATTGGAAGAAGGCCAGCCCAATTTTGTGGAGCAGAATGTCGCTAATATCTTGCGCCAGCGTGAGATAGCAACCCGGTTACATGGCAAGGACTTACTGCCAATGGCGGGGGAATACAACACGGCCACCGTGTTGTCAGGACTCCGTGCTTTCCTTGAGCGTTACGGCAAAATTGCTGCGGAAAGTGCGGTGTCTGCCTGTCAGATACGCATCCCGTCTGTCACTTTACCGACAAAAGATCCACTGGAAGAGGCGGTTCATACCCGTCCACCCGGATTTTGCACCGGTTGCCCAGAACGCCCAATCTTTACGGCGATGAAATTGCTCGAACGGGAGTTGGGGCAACATCACATCAGTGCAGATATTGGTTGTCATTTGTTTGCCATTTTACCGCCATTTAATTTGGGCAATACCACGATGGGCTACGGATTGGGAGCAGCGAGTGCGGCAGCACTGAATACACCGATTACGAATAAGCGGGCAATCTCAGTTATGGGGGATGGTGGATTTTGGCACAATGGCTTAACCAGTGGCATAGCCAATAGTGTTTTTAACCGCAGCGACAATCTGACCATTATTGTGGACAACAGTTACACCTCCGCGACCGGCGGGCAGGATATTCCCTCTTCAACAGCGTTAAATCCCCACCGCAGTACCGGCCATAATATCGAAAAAGCAGTCAAAGGTGTGGGGGTGAAATGGGTACGCACGATCAAACGTACCTACGATCTCAAAGCCATGATGAATACCTTACGCGAGGCGCTGACAACAGGTAAGCATGGGCCAAAGGTGTTGATCGCACAGAGTGAGTGTATGTTGAATAAACAACGGCGCGAGAAGGTAAAAATCAAAGGCGCTATTGCAGCAGGGAAGCGGATCGTCCGCGAGCAGTTTGGGGTTGATCCTGATACTTGCACGGGTGATCACTCCTGTATCCGTTTGTCCGGTTGTCCTTCCCTGTCGATTAAACCGAATCCTGATCCATTGCGTACCGATCCAGTGACAACAGTATTGAACAGTTGTGTGGGCTGTGGGTTGTGCGGGGAATTATCCCACGCGGCAGTGTTGTGCCCCTCTTTCTTCAAGGCACGGATCATTATCAATCCCAATCGCTGGGAACGGCTGATCCATCGTATTCGCAAAGGACTCATCGGTTATTTGCAGCGTCGTGATGTTAAACGTCGTAAGCAATATGATTTTTAAGAAGGAGCTATCCTTATGCCACCCTCCATCCATTCCCCGCTCACGAATTCGCCTAAACAGCCGATTAAAATCGCTATTCTGGCGACGGGAGGTGAAGGCGGCGGTGTACTGGCCGATTGGATCGTAACCCTGGGGGAAGAGCATGGCTATTTCGCCCAAACGACTTCAGTTCCGGGTGTCGCCCAGCGGACTGGGGCAACCATTTATTATGTCGAATTATTTCCTGGTGCTGATGATCCTGAAGTACCGACACCTGTATTGGCATTAATGCCCACTGCCGGTGATGTGGATATTGTGCTGGCTTCGGAATTGATGGAAGCCGGACGCGCTGTCCAACGCGGTTTGGTCACAGCGGATCGCACGACGCTGATCGCATCAAGCCATCGGGTATTTTCGATGGAAGAGCGTTCGGCAATGGGCGATGGGCGTGTGGATAGCGAGGTATTGATCCAGCAATCCCGACAAGCTGCTTTGCGTTTTATCCATTTTGATATGGCGAAGATGGCAGAGAAAAGCGGCAGTGTGATCAGTGCAGTCTTGTTTGGTGCACTCTGTGGTACGGAGATCTTGCCGTTTAGTCGTAATCAGTTTGAAGCAGCGATCATCAAGAAAAACGTAGGGATAAAGCCCAGTCTGCAAGCTTTTAGTTTGGGGTTGGGCCGGACACAATGGGAGGCAGAATCAAAAATTGCGCCAGAACTCCATATTCCACAAAAAGCACAGCGTTCCCATCATCGCTTTTCCCATAGCAATTTTTCCCATAACTGTTTTTCCCATAACCATAAAGTCAACGCCCTGCTGTTACGTATCCGGCAAAAGCTGCCTGCCTGTGTCCATGGCATTGCCATTGAAGGAGCCAGGCGCCTGATTGATTATCAAGATCCGGCTTACGCCAGTTTGTACCTTGATCGATTGCAGCGCCTGATTGAACAAGCAGTGAAACCTGATGAGCGATTACTGAACGAGCAATTATTACGTGAAACTGCCCGCCATTTGGCGCTGTGGATGGCTTACGAAGACACCATGCGGGTGGCAGATCTCAAAATCCGTGCCAGTCGATTCGAACGTGTCAGGAAAGAAATGCGGGTGAAAAACGGTCAACTATTCGAGATCAATGACTTTCTGCATCCCAGAATGGAAGAAGTTTGTGACAGCTTGCCGGCCAATATTGGTCGCTGGTTGTCTCGTCCTCATTTTGTCAATCGTATGTTGGCGACACTACTCAGCCGTGGGTATGTGATTACCAGTAGTTCCCTTCGGGGATATCTGTTGCTTTATATACTGGCGAGTTGGCGTCGAATGCGCCGCCATACACTGCGCTTTCAGCATGAAACGGCCCGCATTGAAGAGTGGCTACAGCGAATTGGTGTAACAGCAACGCGTGATCCCGAACTGGCTACGGAAATCGCTCAATGTCAGCGCTTGATCAAGGGATATGGTGATACTCACTCTCGTGGATCACGTCATTTTCAAACTTTGATGGCGATTGTTGATCACCATCTGCATGACTTACCTCCTGCCAGCCTGCGGCAACTGCGTGAAGCGGCATTGGCGGATGAGCAAGGTGATCGATTACGCGAGTGCCAACAGCGTCTCTCTTTATATTAAAGAACTTATCCTAAGGAGCCTGCAATGAGCCTGCTTAGATTTATACAGCCCCATAAGATCCGTTTTTCTGAATGTGATCCGGCGGGGATCGTCTTTTATCCCCAGTATTTTGTGATGTTCAACAACTTGCTGGAAGATTGGTTCGATGAATTAACGCCAATGGGATATGCCAACTACATCGCCAAACTCCGTTTTGGGTTGCCGACAGTTCACCTGGAGGCGGAGTTTAAGGCCATTAGCAGAATGGGGGATCAGGTTTGGCTGGAATTAAACGTTGAGAAAATTGGCAAAAAATCATTGACGCTGATCCAACGCTGCGTCAGCAAAGAAGGTGAGTTGAGGATGAACGTAACGCAGACTTATGTCACCACTTCACTGGATACCCATCAAGCTATCCCCATACCTGATGAGATTTACTATGCGTTAACTGAACAGATGCCTTAGCTGAACTGGCGCATTATGCATAGGGTCGATATCGTGCGGCAGGAGAATAAATCATGAATGTAAGAGGTAAGAATGCAGTAGTCAGTCAAAATGCAGTGACCGTAACGGGTAAGAATATCGTATGTATTGGCGGTGGACCGGCGGGATTGTATTTTAGTCTGCTGATGAAGTTGCAAAATCCTGATAATCGTGTCGTGGTCATCGAGCGCAATCGTCCGTATGACACTTTTGGCTGGGGTGTGGTGTTTTCGGATGCAACATTGGAAAACTTGCATCAGGCTGATCCGGTGTCGGCTGAAATTATCAGGGAGGAATTTAGTCGTTGGGATGATATTGATATCCACTTTAAGGGAACTGTAAATCGTAGTGGCGGTCATGGATTTATTGGCATTGGCCGTAAAAAGTTACTGAATATCCTGCAAGATCGTTGCGACGAAGTCGGGGTTGAATTGCTGTTTGAAACGCAGGTTGAGGATGAGCAGGAGATTGCCCGTCAATATCATGCAGATTTGCTGATTGCCTCTGATGGGATTAATAGCCAGATACGCACTCGTTATGCCAAATCTTTCCGGCCTGATATTGACCAACGCCATTGCCGTTTTGTCTGGCTGGGGACGCGTAAAATTTTTGATGCGTTTACGTTTCTGTTTGTGGAAACCGAATATGGCTGGTTTCAGGTTCACGCCTACCAATTTCAGGAAGGCTTATCGACTTTTATTGTCGAGACAACGGAAGAGACCTGGTTGGCTGCGGGGATCGACAAAATGTCACAGGAAGAGGGCATTGCGTATTGCGAAAAAATATTCGCACCGTGGCTGGATGGACATCCCTTAATCTCCAATGCTACCCATTTGCGGGGCGCCGCCATTTGGATACGTTTTCCTCGTATCATTTGTGCGAACTGGGTGCACTGGATCAAAGAGGACGATAGCGGCAAAAATATCCCGATTGTGTTAATGGGAGATGCCGCCCATACCGCCCATTTTTCCATTGGCTCCGGCACAAAATTGGCATTAGAAGATGCGATTGAACTGGCAAACAGCCTGAAAGCCCATCAGGGGAATTGGCTGGCGGGGTTGTCCGATTACCAACAATCGCGCAGTGTGGAAGTGCTGAAAATTCAGAATGCCGCCCGTAATTCAACGGAGTGGTTCGAAAATGTCGCACGCTATGAACGTTTTTCGCCTGAACAATTCGCTTATTCATTGCTGACACGCTCACAACGCATTTCCCATGAAAATTTGCGCTTGAGAGATAGGGCATGGTTGGAAAATTATGAGCGCGGGTTTGCCAAAAAATTTCGCCTATCTTCACCATTAACTCCACCGTTGCTGACACCTTATCAGGTACGCGGCGTGCGTTTAAAAAATCGGGTTGTGGTCTCTCCCACGCTGCTTTATAGCGCCGTGGAGGGCGTTCCGGGGCCATTCCATCTGGTTCACCTTGGCAACAGGGCATTGGGCGGCGCGGGTCTGGTGATCGCTGAAATGACGGCCATTTCGCCGCAAGCGCGTGTCACGCCTGCCTGTACGGGATTGTGGAACGATCAGCAAGTGCAAGCGTGGAAGGCGATCACCGATTTTGTCCACCAACATTCTGACTCGTTGATAGGCATCCAACTGGGACACGCGGGAAGACGGGGGTCAACCCAATTGGGGTGGGAACAATCTGATCACCCTTTGCCAGAGGGTAATTGGCCTTTGGTTTCGGCATCGGCCTTGCCCTATTTAGCCGGGATTTCACAAGTGCCGGCAGAGTTGACCAAGACACAACTACAAGAAATGACGGAGCAGTTTGTTGCAGCAACCCACCGTGCCATCAAAGCCGGTTTTGACTGGCTGGAGATCCAGGCCGCTCACGGTTATCTGCTCTCCAGTTTTATCTCCCCGCTGACTAATCAGCGCGATGACGAATATGGCGGTTCGCTGGAAAACCGGCTTCGTTTCCCATTGGCCGTTTTCAAGGCGGTACGTGAGGTTTGGCCGGCTGATTTACCGATATCGGTGCGTATTTCTGCCACGGATTGGGTGGAAGGGGGAACGACGGTTGATGAAGCCGTAGAGATTGCCCGTCGTTTCCGTGAAGCCGGCGTGGATATGGTGGATTGTTCCACGGGGGAAGTTTCTGCTGATCAGAAGCCGATTTACGGGCGCATGTACCAGACTCCGATGGCTGATCGCATTCGCAATGAAGGCAATGTGCCGGTGATTGCGGTCGGTGCAATTACAGATGCTGATCAAATCAACGGCATTATCGCTTCGGGGCGCGCTGATCTCTGTGCCTTATCCCGCCCATTCTTATCTAATGCGGCCTGGCTACTGCATGAATGCGCCAGATATGGCTGGACGGGCATCGATTGGCCAAAACCTTATCTTTACGGCAGAGCGCAACTGATTAAAAAACCACTCTAGGAGATAGCTATGTCTCAACAAGAAAATATCCAAGCTCATGATCAATACAGGGAAGATATTATCGGCCGTGCCAATGTGGTCGATAGCCCTGAACTGCTGGCGTATTACAGGGAGTTGGGAAAATACCGGACAGGGGCACTCTGGACCATCGCCAATAAAATAGAACCCTGGCAACCTAAATCAGCCTCAGTGCCGGTACTTTGGCGTTACCGTGATCTGCGTGAGCACGTTTTAAAATCTGCCGATTTAGTGACACCGGAAAAAGCGGGTCGTCGTGTGGTCTATCTGAACAATTCGGGAGAGCCAGGCGCCTCTACCGCTGTTGGCTTGCTCTATTCCGGTCTCCAGACCATGCGGCCGGGGGAAGCGGCATCGGCACATGCCCACTCCTCTTCTGCCCTGCGTTTCATCATGGAAGGACGCGGTGCTTACACCATTGTTGATGGTCAGAAAATGTCGTTGGGAGCGAATGATTTTGTCTTAACCCCGAATGGCACCTGGCATGAGCATGGTGTTGAGCCTGATGGCTCGCAATGTATCTGGCAGGATGGCCTGGATATACCGCTGGTTAACATATTGGAAGCGGGTTTTTATAAGGTACATCCTGATTTGCGTCAGGCAGTGACTGAACCTGTGAATTCTTCTATTGCACTTTGGGGTGTTCCCGCTTTGCGTCCACAAAATGTTGGCTGGGATAAACCTTATTCTCCGTTGTTCAGATACCAATGGGAGCCAACTTATGAAGCTTTGCAGCGTTATGCCTGTGTTTCGGATGGATCGCCTTTTGATGACATTTTGATGCATTACGCCAATCCGCTAACCGGCGGTCATGTGATGCCGACTCTTGGCGCCAGTATGCAGTTGTTGCGCCCTGGTTTTGTGGGTAAGGCACATCGTCATACCGGCAGTTTTATCTATCAAGTGGCAAAAGGAAAAGGTTATTCCGTGATTGATGGTCAACGATTTGACTGGCAGGAGCGGGATATTTTCTGCGTTCCTTCATGGGCATTTCATGAGCATGTGAATGTTTCACAAACGGATGATGCTTGCCTGTTCTGTTTCAACGACTTGCCCGTTATGCAGGCATTGCAATTGTATTACGAAGAAGCCCTGACTGATAACGATGGGCACCAACGAGTGAGAGGATAAAAGATGCGTTTAATCACTTACCGTTCAGAAGTCACGGCTGCCGCGCGATTAGGGGCGGTTGTCAATGATCACGTCGTCGATCTGGCAAAGCTGGCTGCCCATACCGGTCATCGATTGCCGGATAACATGCTGGAGTTTATTGATCTGGGACCATTAGCAGTCAGGAGCACAACAGCGCTGTTAGATTCCTTTAAGGGTTTGTGGCCTACGGGCGTTTCACAGCCATTACAGAATGTGAAAATTCTCGCTCCTATTCCTCGCCCGCGGAAAAACCTCTTTGGTATCGGCCTGAACTATGTTGAACATGTGGCAGAATCCAACCGCTCTTTGGATACGGCAAAAGATCTGCCAAAAGAGCCGGTCATTTTCTCTAAACCACCAACGACAGTGATTGGGCCTGGCGATGCGATTGAGCATAACAGTGAGATCACAGCGCAATTGGATTGGGAAGTGGAACTGGCGGTGATTATCGGCACCCGCGCCAAAGGGGTATCGGAAGCTGAGGCGTTGAAATATGTTTTCGGCTACAGCCTGATAATCGATATGAGCGCCCGTGATTGCCGTCGGGCGGGGCAGTGGATCTACTCCAAAGGGCAGGATACCTACGCCCCTTTTGGCCCTTGCATCGTCACGGCTGATGAAATTTCTGATCCCCAAGATCTGGCGCTGAGCCTGAAAGTCAATGGCGTGACCAAACAGGATTCCAATACGCGCCATATGTTGTTCAAGGTCAATACGTTGATTGCGGATATTAGTAAAGGCATCACGCTGGAGCCGGGAGATATCATTGCTACCGGCACACCGGAAGGTGTCGGGGCAGGGCGTGATCCACAAGAATGGCTATGGCCGGGGGATGTTGTTGAAGCCTACCTTGAAAAGGTCGGTCATTTGCGTCACTCCGTGATTGCGGTGTAAGTCAAGCATAAGCTAAAACAGGAGCCTGATATGCTGAAACTTCCTGAGTTCAAGGCGGCTGCGGTACAGGCTGCGCCTGTCTTTCTGGATACAGAGGCGACGGTTGATCTCGTTTGTCGGCTGATCCAGGAAGCAGCAGATAAAGGGGCCAGTTTGGTGGCTTTTCCCGAAGTATTTGTTTCGGGTTACCCCTATTGGAACTGGGTAATGACCCCAATACAAGGCAGTCCGTGGTTTGAGAAACTGTGCAAATCTGCCATTGAAGTCCCAGGGCCGGAGATCAACAAAATCGCCCTGGCTGCGGCTCGTCATCATATCAACGTTGTGGTTGGGGTTAATGAGCGCAGTCCTAACGGCATAGCAACACTCTATAACACGCTGGTGACTATTTCTGATGAAGGAAACATTCTGGGGCGTCACCGTAAGCTGGTGCCGACATGGGCGGAAAAACTGACATGGGCGAATGGTGATGCGGCTTCGTTAAAAGTGCATGATACCCGTATCGGGCCATTGGGCGTGCTGGCCTGTGGTGAAAATACCAATCCGTTAGCGCGTTTTTCCTTGTTGTCTCAGGGGGAATTGGTCCATGTTGCCAGCTATATTTCCCTGCCGGTTGCACCAGCAGATTATGATATGGCTGAGGCGATCCGTTTGCGGGCGGCAGCCCATTGTTTTGAAGGCAAGGTGTTTACCATCGTCTCCTGCTCCACGATTTCACCGGAAATTGTCACAGCGATGTCGGCCACCCATCCTGAAGCAGAAGCGTTACTGGCACGTTCTAATAGTGCATTTACCGGCATTATTGGGCCTGATGGACGCGTGATGGGTGATCCCTTGATTGATAAAGAGGGGATCGTCTATGCGCATATTGACCTGAACCGCTGTATTCAGCCTCGCCAAATGCACGATATCACGGGGCATTACAACCGATTTGATATCTTCGATCTCAAAGTGAACCGTCATCCAATGCGTGCGATCCGATTTACTGATCTGCCCGCCGATCAGGGGGATCTCCCATGAATAACACACCGCATTTTCGCGTGGGGCTGATTGTTCCTTCATCGAATACGACAATGGAAACAGAAATTCCCGCTATCCTGCACGCCCGTGAAGTCGTAAACCCTGAACGTTTTACCTTTCATTCCAGTCGAATGAGAATGAAAACAGTCACAAAAGCGGAACTGGCGGCCATGGATGCAGACAGTGATCACTGTGCGCTTGAGTTATCGGATGCCGCGGTTGATGTGCTGGGATATGCCTGTTTAGTGGCGATTATGAGCATGGGACAGGGATATCACCGGATCGCTGAAAAGCGCCTCCATCTGCGGACGCTAGAAAATGGACATCCGGCACCGGTTGTGACCAGTGCGGGGGCGTTGGTAGATGGGTTACATGCTTTGGGGGCGAAACGGATCTCCATACTGACGCCCTATATGAAACCATTGACTCAGTTAGTCATTGATTACATTGAAAATGAGGGGATCGAAGTTATCGACAGCATTTCGCTGGAGATCCCCGATAATCTTGCCGTCGGGCGACAAGATCCCCTCGCACCCGTAGAGATTACCAAACGGCTAAACAGTAATGTGGATGTGATTGTGGCTTCCGCTTGTGTACAAATGCCTTCTCTGGCGTCAGTAGCGCTGATCGAAGAGCGGGTTGGACTGCCTGTTATTTCTTCATCTGTGGCGACAACCTACATGATATTGAAACAGCTTGGGTTAAATACATACGTTCCGCGATTTGGATCACTGTTGTCAGGAAGATATTGATATACCGGTTAATTAGGCATATGCCTCATATATATTGAATAAACGCGTCTTATTTAATTAGCAACTGTTTTTCATCTTCCCGTCGGGCATTTTCCGCCAGCATTTTAAAATCTTTTATTGTCCAATATTGTTTTGGAACAGGCAGATTTTTCATTTCATTGGTTGGCCATAGCTGAAATTCAGCCAGTTTATCCAACGAAAAATGCTGATAATGCTTAGGCAGAGACAAGCGCAGGGCAAAGTGTTCTTTACCGAAAGGCATTAATGGTAACCGGTTGTCCTGGATATCATAATTCCGGTGCAGAACTAAAAATTTCTCAGGAATGCGTTGATAACTGTTCCACCACAAACCATCTACGCTATCAAACATCTCTTTTGTGCCTGATTTGGGGTAATCTCCAAGTTCATGCAAAGCTATTGGCAAGATCTTCGTCATTGCGTCCGAGAACTGTGCTACAGAAGAAGCGTGGCCTTCCAGAATCAACGTCAGCGCCAACCGTGCACCCAATAGGTTTGAATAGAGATCTTCCGGGGAAAAAGCCGAAATTCCCTCTGAAAATCCAGGGACTGATTGATAGCCATACCATTGCGCTATTTCATGCCAGGCGGCAAGTTGAAAAGCGAGTTTAGCCGCTAAATAGGCACTTAGCGTATAGCGTTCAGCCGGATCTTGCGGTGGCGTAAAAGCAAAAAAATGCATTTTACGCGCGGCAAGTTCATTATTCAGGGTTAATTCCCTCTCTTGACCAAGATGAGCGTAAATCTGGCTAAACAGATAAAGCGTATAGTCTGCGGTATCCCTGACATGGGAGATATCAATAAACCCTCCCTTATGGGTATAGAGCAGACCCACTTTTTCATTGCTTACCCCCAACAAGGCGGCACTGGCACCGATAACACTGTCATTATAGTGATGCTCACCCAATTTCTTGGCTTCGACAATATTGTCGATGTCGTAGAAGGGAATGGGAATATTCCATAGTTGGGCTTTTAGGTTATAGCCGAAAGCACAGCAAGCCCTTAAACCTTCTGGCGGAGCAATGGGAGGTAATGCATTCCAATTTTGCTGTGACTGCTCATGGGTATCACTGACAAGGACCGGTTTGACCGGATCAACCGATTGTGGCTGGTTTTGGCATGCCATCAGTAAAAAACAGAGGCAAAGTGTAACGAATAATCTCAAAACGCTTCCCCAACCTGAAAATAGAATCCAGTACTGTCTTTACCGACACCAAAATCTAATCTGACATTCATACGTGGTTTAAACTCGAAACGATAGCCAATACCAATAGAAGGAAGCCAATGCTTGGTTCCCAACTGTGAAGGGGAATCTCCCAACGTGCCGGTGCCTATCCAGCCGACCACACCGTGGCGCCAGTCCAGTTGATGTCTTAACTCTAACTGTGTTGTGAAGATATTGTTGTCACGATAACGCCCTTCATAATACCCGCGCATCCGCTGGCCGTTACCAAGCAGTGATAGCTGGTTCCACGGGACATCACCTGCGCTGAAACGGGCATAGTTATCGAAGGCCAGGACGGTCTTGTCAGATAACGGGTAATAGGCTGAGAACTGAAGTTGTGTGGTATGGAAACGGTGATCACTACCTAATTCTGGGGAAAAATAGGTATAAACAATCTCAAATGCTTGTCCGTGTCGTGCATTGGGTAAAAAGTCCCGTGTATCATAACTGAAGTGGGCACTTACACCGGAACTCATCACGGAACGACCACCGACAGATTGGGCAAAATACCGTTTTGCTCCGCTATTGGGATCACTGGCATTGACGGATGAGAAATTCCAACCTAATCCCATATAGGTGGTATTAGCGACGCGGTAGAGAAGTCGCGGATGAATAGCAAATTCTTGTGAACGGTATTCCTCTTTGTGACTGTCATTTTTACCGGCATGATAACCTTTTCCCCAATAGTAAGTTGGGGTGTTATTCAGTGTACCGGAAACGAATAACCGCCATTGGTCACTGGCAAGAAAATTGTAATTGGTAAAGTTCAGGCCAAACGCGCCGGTAGATGAAGCAAAGCCACTGAGTCCCAATGAAGAAGTCTGGCTAATGTGGTCTGAATGGTCAGGACGGTACAAACCGACCACAGCCACACCAATCCCCATTCCCATTTCAGGGGTGTAGAAAGGACCAGGTAATACGCCCCAGTCAATTTTTTTGCGGTCATCAAAATGATTACTGCCGCCTAATTCGTTTAACCAACCATCAATTTTTTGCCGGTTAGGCAGGATATCAGCGTGGGCTGATGAAATGGTAAAGATAAGCAGGCTGGCAATGACCAGCCTTTTGAGCGTTGCAAGGCCAAACATTAAAAACGGAACTCACCGGAAATAAAGAAACTGTTTCTGTTGCCAAAACCGACTTCTGACAGGATATTGAAATTACGAGTGATTTCGAAGCGTGCACCAACGGTATTGTTCCACTTATGGGCTAGGTGTTGTTTGACGTCGAACGACATTTCAGGGTCATTTTCGAGGACCGCTCCGACAATTGCGCCTAGCGCTCCGGTCATATTTAGGTTAGCGACCTTGCCCTTAAAATGTTGGGTAATATCTTGATACATGGCTCCAGTCCAAACTTGAACTTTGGTATTACCTTGTCCTGCAAATAATGGCTGAAATGTAAATTCATAACCAATTCTAGGGGTTATAACAAGGGCTTTAATACCTCCGTCTAAAATATCTAGATTGGTTTGAGTATAGTTTGTATCTAATGTTGCAAAAAATTGATTATAACCTCCAGCCAATGTAATACCACCACCATAGGTTTTGCCTTTAAAATCTAAAGCGAAAGGTGTATTTCCAAGTATTGGCATAGGTAGGCCACCAAATTTCACACTTTCAACATCAGATTGAGATGAGCCTTTTGTTTTTCCATATACACCATAAACATTTAAGAATGGCAGAACCCATGTATCCAGCTTAAGAATATGCGATTCAGTGCGTTCACGGGTTTTCCCTACTTTTATTTCTGTAGAGCCAGGAGTATCAGGATTATTAGGCATAATAAAACCGATTTGATCTACTACAATATCCTGGCGCAGATTCATATAACCATAACTAGCACCAAACGGTTCAGGCAGGTCGTAACCTTTTGCACGTGCTGCATCACCCCAAATTGGCAGAATACGAGATCCCGATTTAGTCGATTGGGATAAGCTACCGTCATTATTTGTTTGCTGAACGCCAGATTCAGATACGGTTAATGAAAAAAGTGGGCGCTCGCTATCTGCATAACTGTATGAGGTCGCAAGACACAAAGTGGCAGCTAACAATTTGTTGGTATTAGTTAAGTTCATAAGTGAATTCGCTTCCTAATTTTTGATGTTTAATTGTCTGTAAAATGAACATATTAAGACGGAAAGGCGCGTAGATTATCATAGCTATTTTGGGCAATCATCAATGAGTTATGTTTGTAGGTGGAATATCGCACGATTTGAAATATTCGTTTGTTTTATCGTCAAATAGAGCGAGTTTTATCTCTCCAGATGTTAGTAAAAATAATTAATTTATATTGCAATTATTTCTTATATTGATTTTTATTTCGGTTACTTAAAATAAGAAGATAATCTATAACGGTTTTAATTTTATTTATTATTTACATGACTTATCACAATAAGCCATTGTTAAACGACAATTGATAATCTTATCTTTGGTTTTCTATTATCTCATTTAATTTATATTAATTTTTTTTATGTTTTTCATATTGGAATTATTCATTGAGCCTATGGGGAATATTTGTTTTTGTCTCGTTCTACAATCAGCGTTTGCGGTTTATCTCCGTACCTACAGGGAATACCCAAACTAATCCTCAGAAAGTGGTTTAAATTTCACTAAACGCAGTCCATCAAAATCTATCGGTTCCCTTCGGTTTTCACCAAAGGTTTGAAAATCAAATCCAGATTCGGTGTTGGTCTGCCATGCCATAACTGCATTTCCATCTTCGGTCAGCTCCGTGATTTGTTGCCAAATCATTTCCCTGATTTTATGGGATATATTACCCACATAAACCCCTGCCCGTATTTCCAGTAACCAAATAGCCAGCCGCCCCCGTAATCTAGGAGGAACAGCTTCTGTTACGACCACCGTCATACTCATCTCTATTGACTCCTGTGTCCAATGTCACCGATAGAAATGGGTTCGGGAATCGCCGGAGGTTGTGCATCAGCAGGAGGGAGCGGTGGGGAAATTTCGCCCGCCGCAAGCACTTCTTCAATTAAGGGAATAAGGCGTTTCAGAATTTTGTCTGTCCTGAATTTTTCACGACAAGCAATTCTGACTTGCCTGTCAGAAGCAATACTATTGGTGGCAGCAACTTTAAATGCAATAGGCACGACGGTATCAAACTTTAAGATATCTGCAATATCATAGACAAATGACAAAGGCTTGCCAGTATGCAGAAAACCAATAGCAGGTGCATAACCCGCCGCCAGAATAGCGGCTTCGGTCACTCCATATAGGCATGAGGTTGCTGCACTAATGCAGCGGTTGATGAGATCACCCTTATCCCAATCGGTATGATCGTAATTGCGCCCGTGCCATTTTACGCCATATTGTTTTGCCAATATTTGATAGGTTTTCCTGACGCGGGCACCTTCAATGCCCCGAAGCTGTTCGACATTGCGTTTTTGGGGAGCGGGTTCACCAAAACGTAATTCAAACATTTTGCGGACAACTTTGAGCCTTAAATCCTCATCCAGTGCTAATTTAGCCTGATAAAGCAGCCGGTCTGAACGCGCACCGCCTGGCTGTCCTACGGAATAGAGTCTGACACCGGCTTCTCCCACCCAAATAAGCAATGTTCCGGTGGTAGATGCCAATTTTACCGCAGCATGACTAATGCGGGTACCTGGCTCCAGCATAATGCAAGCAAGGGAGCCGACGGGAATATGCATACGTTCGCCGTTGACTTCATCAATCACAACAAACGCATTATCTTTGACATCAATACGTCCCATACCAATAAAGATCATCGAATTCCTGTTCTTGATGGGAATGGGTTTTAATGGAATAAATGCCATTACAGTGCCCTTATTAGCATCAGCCCACAACCAAAGGATTTTGCTCTGCCAAACCCTTTCTGGTATTGCTCAAGGAAAAGTTCGCTATCTGACAAAGTGAGTACGCCCTGAAAATCTACGCTGGAAAATGCCACTTTCTGGCCAGAGGCTTTAAAGCTGCTATGTTGGGTATAGCGTTCAATATCCGGAGCAAAATCAAAGCGAATCCCCCAATTAGCCAGCCGTTTTTCATCTTGTATCCAGGTTTGGGCGGCCTGCATCATTGCTGATTCAAGGTCTTCTGAGCTACCAGCATGTCTTGCCTGACGCTTGGCGTGCATCAACACATCATGGCGAAGTTGTTTGCCTGAATTTTTATTTGTGAGGCAGACAGTGGGATTTGCGCGGAGTTTAAACGCCAGTTTTTGTCCGTTATGTAATTGAGGGGCAAAAGGCTTGGTCTGAATCTGGAACCGCGGGGAGTTGGCTATCGGTATGGTCGTAGACAACACAAGAAATTCAGGTCTGCCACTTAAGCTCATCTCTTGCCTGAAAAGGAAATTGCGTTCTTCCTGCTCCGTAAACAATTGCCACAAGAGTTGGTGGGAAGCATAGACATCATTTTTCGTCTGTTTTCGTGACGGTGCTTGTATAGAGTAAGCAGAAGGGTGCAAGGTGACTTTAGACAGATACATGTGTTCCCTCCACGACTGATAACTGGAACGATAATTGGTGCATCGTGCGTTGCGTAAACTGCCAGCGGCTACGTGATAGTGGCTCATCCCAAAGTTGATGCGTCAGTATTGTCGTATCAGGGATCGTGATCTCGTCTTTATCTCCTTCCCAGAAATAACTCACGACATCATGATTACGTTGCCAATAAGAGTGATTGGCCTTTTCTGATTGATAAGGCAAGAGAGGAAAAGGCGTATCAAGGGCGGCTTTTAATGACAGATATTCTGCCAGTTGCGGCATCATCGGAAGTGAAAGAGGGCAGGATTTTCGCCCAAGGCTCAGCGTAAAAACGGGTTTTAGCAGCGCGTCACGCAGGGCAGAAAGGGGGAAACTGGCCTGTTCGGTCAAGGAAATAGCGATAACCCACACGCCATCAGCAAGGTAATCGCGTGAAGACAGTATGTTGTTTAATTTGGATTTATCACGTAACTCACTTTTACGGGTCAGATGTGCCCGTTTTTTCTCTTGCGAAGGAACCTGGGAGGTATGGTAATCCCGCATCAATAAACCGGAAACGATCTGTTTGATGGCGATCTTGACACTCTGCTGCAATGCCATGAGTTGTGTTTCATCATCGCGCCGGATGCCCAGTGCTGCACCTAATAACCCCAGAATAGCCGAACGGGTTGGATAAGTGCCGGTTGGCCGGTTTTTACCGACCGCTTCTACTCCCCAACTGGCTAGTGCCCCATATAAACGAAAGACCAGGTAAGTCTTCATATTGGCCTCTTTTATTCAGTAACGAATTGAAGTAGCTCAGCAAAACAGCCTTTACCCGTGACGGCATTGATGCTATAGCGCGTGTCAGCACAAGCGCCATAAACGTTATCGAAGTTTTCTCTCTGGTTTTCTAACGCTTTGATGGCATCGGTTGCCTGATCTTCGCTATCAACGGGCTTTAAGAATGCAACAGACAGGGAGCGAGGTTGATATTCTCCCTTTTCCGCCAACACATAGCTGGCATAGGCTCGGGAGCCGAAACTGTTTTGTTTACCGGATGGGGCGATTTTAATAGCGGCTTCTGTCAGGGCTGCGATGGCTTGATTCGCCAGGGTTTCATTACCTGACAGATTTTCGATTAGTAAAGATTTGTTGATACAGATATAGCTGTAGAACAGAGCAGCCGCAAAGCCAGTTTCGCCAATATGAGCTGAACCGGAATCGCTTTTGCCCGCATTGAGATCGTCAACAGCGGTAAAATAGTCATCTTCCACCGCAACACTGTGAACGCTGATAGCGTGGGCAACCTGACAGGCTGCTTCCACATTATAGGCAGGGCTGGATGCCAGCATACGTCCAAACAATGCAATATCTACGGCTGTTTTTTCTCTGCTCAGCAGATTCAGTTCTTCCTTGGTTGGTGCGCGATTTTCGGCAATAATTTTATCGGCCAATGCAAAGGTAGCCTCTTTTTCTGCCGGGCTGATATGTACCAGTTGTTCAATTTCCAGAGGGTCATTTTTTTTATTTGTGCCAAAGACTTCCGCAATGGCAGAAGCCCATTCAGTGGCTTGCTTCTCTTTGATTCCTCCAGTAAGCAGGCGTTGATAAACCTGAAATCCAAAGCGCTTGGTGCGAAAACCAAGGTGCTCTGCGAGGGCATCCTGAAACAGATCAGAGATGCGCCAATGGCGTTTCAAGCTTTGAGAACTAATTCTTAATCTCTCCGCTCCGCCCATTCTGGCGGTTTTAGGGCGTCCGAGATCGTCGCGGTTCAGATTGGCAGGCGGGTAGGAAGTTAACAGATGTAGCTGAATAAATTGGCTCATTTAAAATTCCTTATTAGCTTAAAATGGGTTAATTATTGGCGTTATTTAGCGACCTTGTAGTAATCCATCGCCCATTGCACACAGAGGCGTTTATTGGCGCGATATGCTCTTGGCTGGTGGTACTCTCTCAACCATTGTTCAATATCTTTGGCAAGGGATAACACGGAAACCTGGCCTTTCAGTTGTTGTAGGATGCGCCGCAAACGCATAATAAATTCATCGGGTGTTTTGGCTGCTTGCAATTGGGCAAAGCGATGTGTACTGACAATCGGCTTGTCGTTTTCGGTTTTGGTGCCTGCAGCAGTTGCCAGATTAGTGGTGGTGTTGGTTTTGACATACACCAGCGTGACGGCAATCATCGCCCATCGCGTAACAGTCTGTTGCTGAGCCTCTTTGGTGATATCTTCGGGCAAGCTGAACCATAATGCGCGAAAACCTTCGGTTAAAGCTGCTGCCTCAATATCCTGGCAACGCTTTAATTCAGCTTTAAAGAGCGTTGGTGCAGGGGGGATCTCTTTTTTCTTCAATTCTTCGGAGGATAAAAACATGCTTTCCCACCAGCGTAGTAAACGACCTTCACTTAGGTTATTCATTGATAATTTCCCCCTTCTTTTTGTTCTTGGATGATTGGATTTCTATATTGTGCTCTGCCATAAATGACTTGATATCTTTAGAACCCATTAACCACTTGGTAAGTGTTTGCCGCGCTTCGATTTTTTCTATGAGTTTTTTGGGATCGGTATCTTCTGACAGTACAAATTCATCAAAGAGATCAAAGCAGGTATTTCTAAGTTGGTAGAGCCAGGTTTTAGCGTCTTCGGTGGAGAGGGAAGACGCTTTATGCTGACAATCTGTTGTACAGCCTTAAAGAAGGCGGTTTGAGTGCGTTGGTAGAAGGTCGCATCAATAAATGACATATCGCCTTTTGTCTCATTCGGGCGACGGAACCACGCGCTTTTGATCTGGGTACGGCACTGCGTCAACGCATTGACAGTGAGGTTTTGGAGTGTCTTGACGCGCCGGAAGATGGCATCTTTCTTTTCAATCGGCATGGAAAACAGAGGCAAAGTAGTGGAATGCCAACCGCGGGCTTTCATTTTTTCCATATCATAGCCAAAAACCCATAACCGAGGGGTGGAACTTTGTTCATCGGCAAAATAATCATTGATCTGGTTAAAATGGTCGACAACCTGGGCTGCCTGTTGACCCTGTTTATCATCGGAAAAAGTCAGGCTATCCCAGATCTTATAGGTAATGCCGCCGGGCTGCCCTTTGATAGAAAGGTGCACTTCATCCGGTTTTTTCGGATTCCACCAATAGGGGGTTAGAGGGTGTTGCCAGGTACCAGAATAATTGTTGCCATCGTTTTGGGTACGATAACCCGAAACGGATGGGTGAGTTGCTTGCCCTGTTAATTGGCAGATGGCGGGCTTATCCTCTATCTCCAGCTGGATCCGCCGTGGCATGGCCCAATACATATGCAGTTCATGGACATTATGTGCGTAAATTTCTGTCCCTGCTTTTTGGCTGTTATTAGTTTTACCCAACCAAGGAAAAACGTCTGGGCTATTGAGATCAGGATCGGGGTAAGGCCAATGTTCCCGATTAATGACATTCAGCCAAAGTTTTTGCCATAGCGAAGCATCCGCTTCTTGTGGCTGAATCAAGGTCGTGAGTGGACCACCTCCCCGTAACCCGACACGATGTCCAGCACCGCCGGCAGGCGCGTTAATCTGTAGTGTGAATAGGGCAATGGCGGCCATTTCAGGGGAGATCACGTCACATTGGTTGCGTTTGATAAAGTGATCAGTATTATCCTTCAATGTTTTTTCCCCAGGTGATTCAATCAACAACCCTGAAATGTTGGTGGGTTTTTTTTCAGCTAACGAATCAAAATCCTGCATAAACAGAGGGCCATTTCCTGTCAGGTTGAAAGCATGTTCTACCCGATGAAATGCAGCTTGTAAGTCAGCTTGTGTAGGGGCTTGCTCGTAATATTCATGCCATTCGTATTTATCTTCGGGAGCAAAAGCCGTTTGCAGCAAGCCAATGGCCAACTGGTAAGCGGCGCCCTGAAAATCAGCCCGTGGCAGGGCAAAATCGACAACGGCGGGATCGCAGATTGCCGCTAGCGGTAACCTTTTCTCGCTACCATCTCTCATGCTAAAAGTCAGCCATGCGTCTTTAACGAGGTTCATTACGCCTCCTGCTTGGGATAAAAACCAATGTTGGGATCATAAGTAAAATGCGGGTCACTCTCTGGCAGCCAGATGTGCAGGTATTTGACGGAGTTGAATTTACCCTGTAACCGCTCCATGGCTTGAGAAAGGGACTCTGGTATGGGGTGCAACTTATCGGCAAATTTGTTTTTTGATATTTTGACAATACTTAATTGGACAGGGAATTTTTCATCCTCTACCCACGGTATCAATTCACCACTTTCGGTCCGTCTGACGAGCAGCACGCTCACTGTCTCGATATCGCTGAATCGGGTGCTGATATCGCAGTTATCGTCATACCAACCACGGGCACTGCGTTTGCTATATTCATAGCGCTGCCATTGCAGGGCTTGTGATCGTGCTGCGGCATCTTTGCTCCGCCCTTCTCCGATTTCTTCATTATCCTTGGCTTTGAGTGCATCAGGGATCTGTTCATCAGCATCTTCACCGTAAACGGCTTCGATCAAGGTTCGCGCCTCAGCAGGCATACGAATCGCTCCCAAGCGCAGGAGTTCGCGTAAGCCAAGCCATAAACGTCCGGCTGAACGATAAACATATTGGGTATTGCGAAAGTCTTTGCTCAGCCAATCCGCTTTGGGTTGATCATCCCATTCTGGGGCGTGGAGATATAATTCAGGCGCAGAGCGGCTATCGGTAATACCTTGCTTGTATTCGCTATTTGCGTTACGAGTATGGCGGTGCAAACGACCAACCCGCTGAATCAAGTCATCGATCGGGCAGATATCAGAGATCATGACATCCGTATCTGCATCAAGGCTTTCCTGAAACACTTGCGTTGTAATCAGGATCTTTCCTTGCCGATCCTTCTGTTTGCTTTCTTTACCAAATATTGCCAGCACACGATTTTCGATCGCTTTTCTGTCATGCAAAATAAAACGGCTGTGGAATAACAGGCAATTTTCCGGCTGCTCCATTTGTGACTGAATGAGTCGGAAAGCATGGAGTACATCATCCACGGAGTTGCGAACCCAAACCACACATTGCCCATTTTGAGCGGCGTTGAGGGCGATTTGTACACATTCATCCAGATGATTCACCGTTTTTACGGTGACAGTACGGCTGACATCTGGACGACTGTGCAGGGGAGTTTCAACCAATGGAGCTTCTGGATTTAACGTGACATGAGTTGCCAGTGGAAAGGCGGTTTTTTGCAATTTTTGTGGCGGTATGCCGCTAGCAGATAACCAGATATCCACCAGTCGTTGGCGTTGTTTCAAGGAGAGTGTGGCAGTCAGTAATACCACGGAACCCCCCTGGTGCAGGTGCAGACTTAATACGCTTTCCAGCAATGCAAACATGTATTCATCGGCGGCGTGTACTTCATCAAAGATCAATACTTTGCGATTTAATCCAATCAATCGAAGTGACTGGTATTTTCTCGGTAAAACGGCAAGTAATGCCTGATCGATAGTACCTACCCCCACCGATGCCAATAGGGCTTTTTTATTAGAATCAGCTAACCATCGGTGGCACTGTGCTGTCGCAGTGCTATCGTCTCTGGTGTAATCACTGTCGTTATGTTCAGACGTCAGGATGATGTCACGGAAATTATCATTCATTTCACGTGCACCGTGCGCGAGAATGATACTAGGCAGTTTGCTGTTCTTTGTATCGAACATATGATGGTAGTGCTTGACGATTCGGCCAAACATGGCGTTAGACGTTGCCATTGTTGGCAGGCCAAAATAGAAACCGTCCGCAGCCCCGGTTTGCATTAAGCGGTGAGTCAGAGCGAGGGCGGCTTCTGTTTTGCCTGCGCCCGTAACGTCTTCCAGAATAAAAAGTTGTGGGGAGTCATCAATCGGGACTTCCTCCGCCCATTTTTGTAATGGGGTCGGTGAAAAGCGGTAATAATCCTGGATAGAAGTGTACGGCGATATCACTGGCGTGTTATGGAGATCAATGCCATTCAAGGCAACCTGGGCTTGTTTTTGGGCCAGCTGCCAATATTCTGCCAGTGGAAGGGCTTTGGTTTGATAACGAAAATGGTAGCAGTCAGAGCCTATCCAGTCAGCCAGCACGACAATACCGGCAAGTTGCCAACTCACCTGTTTTAGGTTTCGTTGCCAGTCTTTTGAAAGGAGCTTTGCCAGTGGCAGACGAGGTTGAAAAAGCGTGAGCAGATCATGAACAAATGCTGTAGCGTCAATAACATTAATATTATCGGGAGCAGTAAAATCGACAATATCTTGCCAACGGCCGTCATCAATGGGTTTACCGTGATGACCAAGCACACATTGCATTAAAATCATCAATGTATCTTGAGCACGGTCTTTTTCCCTGAGTTGCAGGTGATTGCTGCCCACTAACGAGAATAGGACGTGGTCTTGGATTTTTTTCCAGAAAAACAGTCCCAATCTATCATGCCTGAAATGTTTGGAATCATAGGGGGTACATTTATAAGGTTTAAGCAGATCTGTATTTTCTTGGGAATATAGTTGTTGAAATGCAGAGGCAAATTTGCCGATATCGTGCAGTACCAGAAAAAATGTAAACAGGTTTTGTAACGATTCTGGTGATAATCCCAAAAAGGTTGCGAGATCTCGCGTTAATTTTTTATGTGGCGCCAATAATAATTGGCCTACTGCGGCAACATCCAGACAATGATAAGCCAGAAGATGGTAATTTTCGTCAGAATAGGGATTTTTTTGGGCTTTGCCCCAATATCGTGTGAGGTAATTAAAGTTATTTATTAAATTAGTCATATGCTCTCATGAATAAATAATTATAACTTGCCTATATTAATGGTTTGTCATTAATCTTCTGCGTTTTCTCTATATTGGCTAAATCGAAGTAAATAACCATCTGGATCTTGAACGAGAAATTCCCTCTGACAGATTGTGGTATCACCTATGCAATAATAATTATCTTCCAGTGGTCGATAAAGTTCGATTTCGTTAATTTTCAGGTTTTCCAGGATTGACATAATGTTATCGACTTCAATTTGAAAATTAATACCACGCCCTAATGGTCTATTAAGTTCTCCAGTATTCCAACCATCGTCATGAAATACTTCCAGCATTAATTGTGCTTCACCTAATCCTAAATAAACAAAATCAGGATTTTCTCGACGAATTAATATTTCGAACCCTAATATTTTTTGATAGAAATCAAGTGAAACTGCAAAATTGGTCACGGTAAGTTCTGGTACCATACGATTCCAGTAAGTTATTTCTGTTGCATTATTAGCGTTCAAAGTGTTTTCCTGGGTGATTATATTTTTTAAAATAGCGAGCTACTTAAAAAATGAGTTAAATCCACTACGTTAACAACGGATTTGGAGAATTTACCCTATTTTATATTATGTTATCACTAACATTTTATCTTATATGGAATATTGATCACATTCAGGATTATGTGAACCGTTAGTGATGGAAACCCTATAGCATCATAATGAGCTAAATTTTGATGATTCTCTTTATGGTTATCCTGTAATAATTTCTGAGTGGACTTATCTGATAATGTCTTATCTTGATAGGTTGCTTTTCGTTTCAGGGATCTAATTTCTTGTTGAAGTTTGTTTATAGTTTTAACGGGATTTGAAGCCAGTAGTGCTTTTAGTGACTTTTTGCGCCAATTATATTTTCAAGTCTCTAAAGTGTATGATTTTGTTATCCAAGTAAGTGTTTATCCCCGTACTCACGGGGAACACGCAAATGCCCTACTGACAATTCAATATTGGTTGCGGTTTATCCCCGTACTCACGGGGAACACTCACGGTTATGTACCTGATTTGCATATACATGCGGTTTATCCCCGTACTCACGGGGAACACCCGAATGTCCTGCGCATTAACAGACGTCCAGCCGGTTTATCCCCGTACTCACGGGGAACACGCGCTCTTTTACGCAGAAAAGCACACAGTTGGCGGTTTATCCCCGTACTCACGGGGAACACAAGTTCCTCAGAAATAATCCCGGAGGCGAGGGGGTTTATCCCCGTACTCACGGGGAACACTCAATCCTCGCAAGCGTAGTGTGTTGGAAGAACGGTTTATCCCCGTACTCACGGGGAACACGTTCACGACGATGAGCAGGGAATGGCTTTAATTCGGTTTATCCCCGTACTCACGGGGAACACGCATAATTCGATTTGATTACAGCGATATCTATCGGTTTATCCCCGTACTCACGGGGAACACTTTCACACCTTAATTTTCAGTCACCGAAATGCCGGTTTATCCCCGTACTCACGGGGAACACCAGCTGGGTGCTTTTTCCTTTCGACTTTTTTTCGGTTTATCCCCGTACTCACGGGGAACACATCTTCAAACAATGTCCTGGCTTTATGAACTCCGGTTTATCCCCGTACTCACGGGGAACACTACAGGGCATAAGTTCAAAAAGCATGAAAATTAGGTTTATCCCCGTACTCACGGGGAACACGCTACTGGCATCCAAAACATGAATATCCCGGTCGGTTTATCCCCGTACTCACGGGGAACACATATAGTGCAGATTTGTAAGGAAATAGAAAACCGGTTTATCCCCGTACTCACGGGGAACACTGAATATACACCCAAGACGAGTAAGTAATGGTCGGTTTATCCCCGTACTCACGGGGAACACATAGGTTTTGAAACGTGCGTCCTCAATGATACCGGTTTATCCCCGTACTCACGGGGAACACTAAAATTTACCAAACACAACTCCGACGGTTTTCGGTTTATCCCCGTACTCACGGGGAACACTTCTGATTTAACTCTCTGCGCGACCAAGTGAGCGGTTTATCCCCGTACTCACGGGGAACACCAATTTTATGATATCACGTCACTAAGTATATACGGTTTATCCCCGTACTCACGGGGAACACGCCTCATTATCAATGTGCTTTCCATAATATCGCGGTTTATCCCCGTACTCACGGGGAACACAATAGAAAAACGGTAAGACTTCAAACCAAGCTCGGTTTATCCCCGTACTCACGGGGAACACCAAAAGATGGCTCGTTGGCTGGCCCCAAGGTGCGGTTTATCCCCGTACTCACGGGGAACACGGCTCGTCGTATTCAGGGGCAATCTGACAGTCCGGTTTATCCCCGTACTCACGGGGAACACTTATATTCATTGATGTCAACCAGTCGGATCACCGGTTTATCCCCGTACTCACGGGGAACACAACCAATAAAGCCCGTTTTCCATCGCCGCAGGCGGTTTATCCCCGTACTCACGGGGAACACTATAGGGATCATTTTGTTTATAACTCAATCTGCTGGTTTATCCCCGTACTCACGGGGAACACCAAACTCAGGTCGTCTCTGAACTCCACCTGCCCGGTTTATCCCCGTACTCACGGGGAACACTGAAGTGCGTTGAATCAGAGGGTTAACAGCACCGGTTTATCCCCGTACTCACGGGGAACACCCCTAATTTTATCCATCTGTTTTATAAAATCTTTTTAGGACCGAAAAATTCTACCATTTTTTTAGCCTATAAAGTCAGCCAAATTTTTCCTTTCATTTTTATGATTTACCATCTGTAATGTAGATCGCATTTAATTCATATTCTCAACTCTTATTTACCAATTTATGAGATTCCCGTCACAACAATAACAAAATGAGAGTGGCGTTAATTTAATGGTAAAGAAAATAAGGTCATGAAAACTATTCTATTGTGTATTGAACGATGGGGAGATTCATTAGAATGCTGGTTGTTGTGTACGCAGCCGGAAACTGAAGAGTAGGAGCAGCGGTATTGGCTAATCCGGTGAGATCATTTTTTAAGCCTGCTGGAATATTTACTCAAACGCGCGTAAGCCATCACAATTTCAGTAATTACTGCTAAACAAGATGCGAGTATATTGGCATTTTTCACCAGAAAGCGTGTTGTAATGCTGTATAAATATGTTAAAACCGCAAGCTATTCCTCTGCACCTATCAATAACTGATTGTATTACATTGAAAATGAAGAAAAAACGCCCAGCTTTACAAGATGTTGCCGACCTCGTTGGGGTCACAAAAATGACGGTCAGCCGTTTTTTACGCAATCCCGATCAGGTTTCTGAAGCGTTGGGAAAACGAATAGCGGAAGCTGTGGAGCAACTCGGTTATATCCCCAACCGTGTACCCGATATTCTTTCTAATTCCACCAGCCGTGCAATAGGTGTTTTGCTTCCTTCTTTGACCAATCAGGTCTTCGCTGAAGTTATTCGCGGCATCGAGAATGTGACTGATCGCAATGGATATCAAACCATGCTCGCCCACTATGGTTATTCTGCCCAGAAAGAAGAAGAACGTTTACTCTCCTTGCTTGCTTACAATATTGATGGCCTGATTCTGGCTGAACGCACGCATACCCCCAAAACGTTAAAGGTGTTGCAAACAGTAGGCATACCCGTAGTTGAATTGATGGACAGTGTATCGCCTTGCCTTGATATTGCAGTAGGGATCGATAATTTTGCAGCGGCTCGTCAGATGACGATGGCGATGATCGAACGCGGCTGCAAAAACATTATTTATCTTGGTGCACGGCAGGATGAACGAACGATGATCCGTTTGCAAGGATTTGAAATGGCGATGTTCAATGCTGGGCTTCAACCGAGAAAAATGATGACACCAGTCAGCTCTTCCTATTCATTAGGCGCGCAGCTTTTGCAGGAATCCTGTCAGAAATATCCCGAAATTGATGGTTTGTTTTGTACGAATGATGATATCGCCATCGGGGCAATTTTCGAGTGCCAGCGACAGGGGATTAAAGTACCGGAAGAGATCGCGATAGCTGGCTTTCATGGTCATGATGTCGGCCAGGTAATGGCTCCCAAGCTTGCCAGCGTGTTGACTCCTCGTGACTTAATGGGACGCAAGGCAGCGGAATCCTTGCTTGCCCGTCTGAGAGGGGAGACGCTGGAACAAACTCTGATCGATGTTGGGTTTACCCTTTCATTGGGTGAAAGTGTTTAATTTTTGTAGCTCGAAATGATGCTTTCCCATTTTCAATTGCGATAAGCCTCACATTTTCCTTTTTTGATGATCCTGATTGATTGCTCATCATCCGGCTCTACTGTTAATGTTACCAGCAATAAGTTACCGGTAACATTTGGTGGGTAATATTTCCCTGCTGATTTTTTTATTTAAAATCATATGAATATATAAGCAGTAAGACCTGTGTAAAGGAGTTTGATATGAGTGATACCCAACAACCAAATCACGTTTTTGTATTGATGGGGGTATCCGGCAGCGGTAAATCCGCGGTTGCCAGTGGTGTTGCCCGTGAACTAGGGGCTGCTTTTCTGGATGGGGACTTCCTTCATCCCCGCGCCAATATTACAAAAATGGCACAGGGCCAAGCTTTGAATGATGATGATCGTAGGCCATGGTTGAAGGCACTCAATGACGCCATTTTTGCCATGCAGCGCACCAACCCTATCTCTCTGCTCGTGTGTTCTGCCTTGAAAAAAAGCTATCGGGATATGTTACGTGATGGCAATCAAAACCTGTCGTTTCTCTATATGAAAGGAGATCTTGACTTAATCGAAAACCGCCTGAAAGCACGCAAGGGGCATTTCTTCAAACCACAAATGCTCATCTCGCAATTTGAGACACTGGAAGAGCCGACCCGTGATGAAAAGGATATTTATCGCATTGATATCAAACCTGATCTTGATGAAGTCATCAAAAATGCGATTAAAGCTATTGACCATATCCACTCCATTAACCGTATTAGTGAGGGATGTTCATGAGTACTGTAACTCTGGTTCTGACAGCCGTCGGCTCTGTTCTCCTATTGTTGTTTTTGGTGATGAAAGCCAGGTTACATGCTTTTATTGCCTTGATGATGGTTTCTGTGGGGGCAGGGGTTTTTTCTGGCATGCCACTGGAGAAAATCACCCAGACAATGCAGGACGGTATGGCAGGCACTTTAGGCTTTCTTGCCATTGTTGTGGCTCTTGGTGCAATGTTTGGCAAGATCTTGCATGAAACGGGAGCCCTTGACCAGATTGCCGTGAAACTGCTGGATAGCTTTGGTGAAAAGCGGGCTAACTATGCATTGGGTGTTGCCGGTTTTGTCTGTGCATTACCACTGTTTTTTGATGTGGCGGTTGTGTTATTGATTGGCGTGGTATTTGCCGTTGCACGTCGCACCAATGGCAATGTCGTGAAACTAGCGCTTCCATTGTTCGCAGGTGTTGCGGCGGCGGCCGCATTTTTGGTTCCGGGGCCAGTGCCAATGATGCTGGCTTCCCAGATGGGAGCCGATTTTGGCTGGATGATATTGATTGGCCTGAGTGCTGCCATTCCCGGCATGTTATTGGCTGGCCCGATATACGGTAATTTTATCAGCAAATATGTGACACTGGATTTACCCAAAGATCTAGGGACACCAAGTATTGGCAAAGGTCAGATGCCTTCCTTTGCCTTCAGCTTGGCATTGGTATTATTCCCATTGATACTGGTGGGCTTGAAAACTATTGGTGCTCGTTTTGTTGATCAGCAATCAACGCTATATCATTGGCTGGAATTTCTTGGTCATCCTTTCATTGCAATTTTGCTTGCTTGTCTGGTGACAATTTACGGGTTGGCGATCCGTCGTGGTATGAGCAAAGAGAAAGTTATGGAGGTCTGCTCTGCAGCGATTCAACCTGCGGGAATTATTTTGCTGGTGACAGGTGCAGGTGGTGTATTCAAACAAGTGCTGGTAGATTCAGGTGTTGGGCCTGCATTGGGTAATGCGTTGATCGGTGCTGGCCTGCCAATCGCGCTGGCGTGTTTTATTTTGTCAGGTGCGGTGAGAGTGATTCAGGGTTCGGCGACTGTCGCATGTTTGACCACGGTAGGGTTGGTTCTGCCAGTGGTTGGTGAATTGGGCTATTCCGGTGCGCAAATGGCCGCGTTGTCAGTATGTATTGCTGGTGGCTCTTTGGTTCTTAGTCATGTGAACGATTCTGGTTTCTGGCTGTTCGGTAAGTTTACTGGTGCGACAGAAGCACAAACCCTAAAAACCTGGACGATAATGGAAACCATTCTCGGCACAACCGGCGCGATGGTTGGTATGATCTATTTCGCTATGTTGTGATGTGCTAAAGCCTTTTTAAGCGGCGATTTCGAATGGCACCTTATGATATGAATTAAGGTGCTTTTTTATTAATTCTCCTAACTTCTCGACATAGGTTTTGTTGTTTCTATAATTGAGTGTCAGTCATTGACTTATAGCTTTTGGGTGATAGGATAGATTTTATCCATGGTTCATTGAACGACAGTAATGCTATTTATTGAAACAAAAATATTTACAGATGATGTAGTTCAATTATTAACAGATGATGATTATCGCGAATTTCAGACATTTTTGGCTATTCAGCCTGAATTTGGTCAAGTTATTCCTAATACTGGTGGACTTAGAAAAATTCGATGGAGTTCCTATGGAAAAGGAAAGCGCAGCGGCGTAAGAGTCATTTATTACTACAAATTATCTGATTCACAGATAAGATTATTGTTAATCTATAGAAAAGGGATTAAAGATAATCTAACAGAACAAGAGAAAAAGATATTACGCGATCTCAATGAGAGGTGGTAAATGGATGCAAAATTGTTTGAGCGTCTAACTGAAAGTATGACGCAAATGAATGAAATTATTGATGGTACTCGTGAACCTTCGCGTGAAACACATGTGGTAGCTGTGCAAGTCAAGAAGATTCGACAATCGACGGGATTGTCCCAAACTGGATTTGCAAAACTGATTTCAGTGAATGTTGATACATTGAGAAATTGGGAACAAGGACGCCGCCAGCCTACAGGTCCTGCAAAAGCACTTTTGCGCGCTATTGAACGTGATCCTGAACATGTATTGCCAGCACTTTCCGGTACGAATTAAGCTGTTGCATATCAGTATTAATCGCAATGGTGGTAGCCTTTTTAAGCGATTTTTCATGGCACCTTATCCATCATAAGGTGCTGTTTTACACGATTCCCCGTGTTATCCACGTTCATTAGCTGCTAAATAAATCTTATTTCATGCTCGCTTACCAACCGCAATCACTAATATACCAATCGCCTTTCAAGATGCGTTTTATATCTCCCGCTACGCAGGGAGATTGGTATAACCGCTTTATTGAAAAACTGTTACGACTTACATAGGGCACTTTAATTATTCAATCAATGCCATAAACTGCGTATAAAGTGCTTCGGCACTGCGTTCATAACCGTCTGCGGAAAGGTGAATGTAATCAGGACGAGCGAGGTTTTGCTGTTCCCATCTTCTGATCGAACATGGCCCACCCATATATTCCCGCCAATCCCAAAACAGGGTACGCTGTTGTTTGGCGACAGTTTGTTGAACCTGAATCACATGATCAAGTAAAGCAGGTTGTTGTTCTTCACAGCTTGCCGCGGTTTTATTTTTCAGCGAATCATTCGGCCCAATCAGCAGGATAACGGCTTGCGGTATGGCTCTGCGGATGTCTTGTATTTTAGCTGTCAAATCCTTCTGATAAGCAACCAAATCCAGTGAATCGTTAAAGGCTTCATTGGTGCCATAGGCGAGAACGACCATATCCGGTTTTATCTGCGCCAGCGTATCAATCCATTGCGGTTGCCATTTATCCAGCATATTAATGGTGGCGCCATTAATCCCCAATGCAGATAACATAATGCCAGGGGTTTGACGTTTTATCAGCCAGCCGCCAATTTTCAATTGTGTATCCTGTGGATAGAGATCAATGGGGAAACTAATGCTCTGTTCTGGTGAGAAATGCCATTCACTTTGTGTTGCGGGTAACTCTATGGTGGTAAATGGCATTTTGATTTGGGTCGCTGTATGGGATTGATAGAGTGCACTCAGCCAATACTTGCCATGAGCAGAGGAAGACTTGATTTGTATCGCACTCCTGGTACTTTCGGGAATGGCGATAAATCCACCCAATGGATAATCAGCCCGATTCTCCTTGCGGCTGCTGGAAAGCCACCAACCGGTTTTATCCTCAGAGAATTGTATTAAGGCGTTACGCTGACCAGGAATGCTCATTGGAGGAATAAAACCTGGCCCTGCGTCACCATAATGATTCTGCAATAAACTGCGCAACTTACCGGTAAAGAAATCGGCAGCTGTGTGTGAATCACCCAATTGTACAAAATGGAGTTGGCGAGTATCATTGTGGCGTAATTTATCTGTTAATAGCGCGAAATTGGGATCACCAAAATTCGTCAATTGTTGTTGACGGTGTATGTGTGTTGTTTGGCGTTCCGATGCAGGCTTAGATTTTTCCCCCTTGCACGATAATAGGCTGATTGAGAGCGCGATAGCCAGACCTGCACCCACTATCCGATAACATCCACGGAACATGTTAACTGGTTGCATTTTCTTTAACTGGCTCCTGAGTAAATGTGATCAATGAAAATAGATAATCCGCAATGGTTTGTTGCCCTTTCAAACTGAAATGAATACCGTCTCCGCTTCGGAGTTTGATGGTGCTGCTGCCATCGCCAATATAGTCTGAATAATTATCCGACTGATATTTGAACATATCATTAACCGCAACATAGATCTCTCCCTTTTTTTCTACTTCAGTTTGATACAATTTATTGAGATAAGACATACTGCTGGAAAGTTTTTTCTGGCGCATATTGGGTGGTCCAACCCAAATAACATCAGCTTGATATTGGCGCGCGTCATTTAAGATGGATTCAATTCTTTGGCGATAAAGATCTTCCCAGTTTTCACTGGCGAATTTCAAATAAGGCCCTCCGTGTCCTGAGGGCATATTCCACGGATCATTTGGGCCTAAAAATATCACTACCAACTTAATATCAGGGTGAGTTCTCAACGCATCGCTAATCGTTTTTGGCCAATCAAAGAAACCAGGATAAGACAATCCTGTACTTTGTTTACTTAAGTTAATACTGGAAATGCCATATTGCTGAAACAGCCGACGTTTTAAATGTGGGGCCACGCCCTGCATCATTGAATCACCGGCAAATAACACCTTATCTTTTATGCCCAGATTAACATGGGTTTTCTGGGCAATTTCAACAACCGGATTTTCTGCTGAACGATTTGGCGGTAAAGAAGACTGAACGAGTTTAATATTTTTGTTCAGTAGCTCAGGAAAGGTGAAAGAGAGATTTTCGATGGGATACACGTAACCTTCCAGAAAGCGCAAGCCAACCTGAAAATCAGGGGGAAATACTGTCTGCCTGTTATCAATATTCATGGCTGATGACGGATTATCCTGATATTTGCCTTGCGCATATGCCATAAAAGTTTTACTGGCAGCAATGGCTCCTTGCTGCACATTATTCCCCAAATCCCACCACGGTTTCCCCTTGAGAGATGCCCAGGGACTATTGCGGTGATATTTCTGTTGCCAGAAATTATCTAACGAACCTTGATTAAGCCAAATTAATATTAAGCTGATCAATGCCACGGTACAAATCGCTTGTCCGACTTTTTTAAGATTAGAGGTAAATTCAGAAGTTGGCATAGATAAATCCTGGCATTCCTGAAGGTGATAAAATAAATACCAAAGTAAGGATCAGGGCTAAGGGAATGGGGTAATAAACCCAGGAAATCAGGCCATGATTTTTTTCAATTTTGTTTCTGAAATTCACCAACCAAGGATAGATAATAAAGAATCCCCAGAAAACCATTAATAGAGAACGGCTGGATAACAGGGATGCAAATGTTTCGCCAGAGAACAATTGATTTAATACCGCCAACGCATCATTAAATGTCGGGCTACGGAAAAAGATCCATGCAAAGCAGACAAAATGGAATGTCACAACACGAGATAAAAATAATGCAATCGGGCTTCTGGCTTGTGGTGCTCTCTGTTTCTTTGAAACAGGGAGCAGGGCATTTTTAATATTTTGCAGAATTAACCCTAATCCGTGAATAGCACCCCAAATAATGAAATTAAGACCAGCACCATGCCATAGGCCAGAAATAACCATAGCGGTGAACATATTCAGGTTCTTGCGGAATACACCTTTTTTGTTACCACCTAATGGAATGTAGACATAATCACGGATGAATGTTGACAGGCTGATATGCCAGCGTCGCCAAAATACCTGTAAGTTTTCAGCCAGATAAGGGGCATCAAAATTACGTGGCACTTTGTAGCCTAATAGCATGGCGATACCTGTGACAAGGTCGGTATAGCCGGAAAAGTTAAAATAGATATTCCAGGCATAAGCATAAATTGCCACAAGGACTTGCCCTGCATGATGGTTAATCGGATCTTCAAAAACAGGATTCACAAGAGACTCAGAGAGCGTAGAACTGAGCAAAAAGAGTTTTACAATGGCGAGAGTAATCAATAATAGCGCCTTCAATGGTTCCAGTACAATTCTGGATGTTGCCTAAATCTGTGGCAGAAAATCTTTGGCTCGATTAATCGGTCCGGCGACAATGCTGGGAAAAAAGCAAAGATACAAAATGACATCAAGCAATGGAGCGGCAGGTAGCTCTTTCTTGCATACTGATACAACATAGCTGACCGAATGGAACGCATAAAATGACAGACCTAGCGGCATCAGCAATTCAAGGACTGGGAGTTCCACGTTGATTTCAACATTAGCTAATGTTTGTTGAATCGACTCTTGAAAGAAAGAGTAATATTTGAAAACAGTGAAACAGCTGAGAAGTCCGAATGTCAGTAGTATAAATATAGCCTTATTGGATAAATAACGACTAAGAATATTCGCCAAAAAGTAAATAAATAGGGTATAGGCGAATAAAATATAGGCGAAATTTGCTGCAAAAGAGAATACAAATAAATAACTCGTTAAAATTAACACGCCATTCTGTAGCCTGGGCGCTTTTTGTAAAAGCCAATAGACAACCAGCAGAATAACAAACGATCCAAGGAACTCAAAAGAGAAGAAATTCATATTAGGCTCTGGTTAACCATTTATCGTTGGGAGAAAGAATGTAATTCTGAAGTGCATTATAGTATGGAATTTGACGATGTTTACAGTAGATAATACAGAGATAGATTATAAAAAAATCCACCTTGTAATTAATACAATGTGGATTGTTGGGAGAGTGTTATTGAATAGCCAATTCTTGCACTTGTGAAATCAGCGCCTTGTTGCCATTAAATACCCGATGTA
Organism: Xenorhabdus sp. BG5; assembly: GCF_015163665.1. Classification (GTDB taxonomy): domain Bacteria; phylum Pseudomonadota; class Gammaproteobacteria; order Enterobacterales; family Enterobacteriaceae; genus Xenorhabdus. The sequence goes on from NZ_JADEUG010000009.1 coordinate 46,829, forward strand.
AATAGCGATTATAGTCAGATCCCAGTTCAGAATAACCATTGAGATTATCAATCAGCTTACTGATATTCAGCGGCTCCTGTGTTGTTCTCTGCTTTGCACGTGAAGAACGCAGTGACTCATAAGCACGGTGCGTATTCAGGTTTTTCATATAGGCAACGACGGAAGCATTAATGGTAGGGTAAACTGAATAACCTTTGACTTTTCCTTTCGTTTTGCCGCAAGAGTTACAACGCATTCCAAACAGATTATTATTTTTTTTGGCAAGCTCTGACGTTCCCCAACCTGATTCAGCTGCTGCTTGCGTAGCAACAAAATGGGTGGGAATAATATCAACCCGGCTTAATAACTTGTTCCAATTGACCTGTTTTGGCGAATTGCAGGTCATTTTGTAATCCATGCAGATCTTTTTTAATAGATTACTATCCTGTACAGACCAATGATGATTCTTTTGGTGTGACAGGAGCCATTTGCGGTCTTGCATAATCTTTTGATTATGCTGATCAATTACAGGGACAATAATATTTAAAAACGCTTTCTTCCGAGGTGTACCTGAAGGGTATTGTCGCAAATCAGGCAAACTTACCTGCATGCCATTGTGAGAATACTCTTGCACTTTTGAGGTACTGGTCGAGGCATGGCTCAGACCGATAAAGATTAATGAGATAAAGAAAGCGAAGACCGCACTTGTCCTCATCGTTAGAGAGGGCATTGCTTCTCCTCTTTTTATTACTCTGGATAAAAATTAGACGAATGTTAGCAGAGCAAACAATATATGGCTACTGTTATTCGTCATTCATAAGTTTAGTTTCTGTAACGAATATTAGCACCCTACTGACAAATATCTATATTTTTTACTTTGTATGGTAAATTAATGTAATGATTATTATGATTTTATCTGGTGAATTGGGTTATCTATGTTACATTTAATAATGCTATATTGCCCGTTTATGTAACTTGATTTAATGAATCATCCTTATTTAACTATATGTTATAATTAAATATTTCCAATTTTAATCCAACTCTCGTTGGCGTGTGCGTTTTTGCTTTATTGTGGGTTGCTGTAAATTATTTTATTGTTTATATTTTATTGCCTGTTTTTCTGGCTTATTTTAAGTTTTTTATCTGAATTTTAGCATGAGAAGTTGAAGTTAATGAAATATAAACGGCAATATTTTTTCTGAAGGAAATATGACAATTAACATCATAATGGTGAAATTATTTCTGATTGGGGAGTAAAGTGTTTTTTATTCATCGTATGACGATTAAGTAATTTAATGAAAAAAACTCAAAAATAATTAGGGAGCCGAAGCCCCCTAATTGTGCATGATGAAAAATCAACGAAACTTTATAGCCATTTAGCAACACCACCGTGGCGAGAGCAAGCTCCTTTACGGGATTTACTCTTGCTATAGCTACCATCTTTGCAAAGAGCCGTATTAGCGCCTTTTTTGGTTGAGCTATTTCTAGTTTTCTTCTTTGATACTTTTTGGTTTTTTACTTTTTTAGTAACTTTCTTCTCGAATGAATTAGCTTTATTTTTTGCTGAATTAACATTTTGCTTTACTGCCGTTGCTGTTTTTGAGGCAGCTTCGGCGGAGGTTGATACTGCTGGTGCTGCAAGTGTTGCACTCGAAAACAACACCAGTAATGCTGCAACGGATAACTTCAAGCTTTTCATCATATGGTTCCTCTGATTAGAGTACTGAAACTCGAAATCTACTCTTGCAGTTTGGAGTATAGTTTTGAATATTGTGATTGCAAATTTTACATAGAGAGTAAAAAAATAACGCAAATCAAATATGGGATAGCATTGTGAAAAAAGTAACGATCATTACTGGTGGTTCCCGTGGTATCGGCAAGGCCACGGCAATTTGTTTGGCAAAACAGGGACACCATATCTGTATTGGCTATCGTAACCGTGAAGACAGTGCTTATGAAGTAGTGGATATGATCCGTGCTCTTGGGCAGTCAGCAATTGCGGTTCAGGTGGATATTGCGGATGAAAATCAAGTGATAGCATTGTTCCAAAGGGCGGAAAAAGAGTTGGGGTATATTTCTGGATTAGTGAACAATGCCGGGATCTTAAAACCTCAAGCTACCATTGAACAGTTGATGGCAGAGCGGTTAAATGAAATTTTTGCCACTAATATCACTGGCGCCTTTCTCTGTGCGCGTGAAGCGGTTAAGAGAATGGCTTTGCGTCACGGTGGGCAAGGTGGAGTCATCGTCAATGTTTCATCCGCTGCCGCTCGATTAGGTTCTCCCCATGAATACGTTGATTATGCGGCATCGAAAGGGGCCATTGATACGCTGACAATTGGGTTGGCGCAAGAGGTGGCTGCGCAGGGAATCAGGGTAAATGCTGTGCGCCCTGGATTCATCTATACCGAAATGCATGCCGATGGTGGAGAGCCTGAACGCGTTGAAAGAATCAAAGATTCCTTGCCTATGAAACGGGGTGGACAACCGGAAGAAGTTGCTCAGGCCATTGCATGGTTGCTATCTGATGAATCGTCATATGTTACAGGTAATTTCGTTGATTTGGCTGGTGGGAAATAGGTTATAGAGTTCGAAATGCTGTTTAAATAAGGCGGCATTTAATATCAGAAATTATAAAAGCCGGAATTCTTCTTAATATTTCTTTCCGGCTAATTAATGGAAGGCTATTTTTGTAGTGACAATTGATTTTAAGCCAATATTTCCATCAATTTCGGTTTTAGAATAATCTTGTCAGGTTGTATTTCAATGTTAATAGGTTGTTCCACTAAGTTGCTGATCGTTAGCCAGTCACCGGCAATATAAAGTTCACCATTTTCACGAATATTGTCGATTCCTTGGTATGGATTGTTTTCCACTTTATTGATTAAATTGGCTAAATCTGCGTTAGGATCAACAAGAGAAATAATAACGCCATTGGAAAACTGTGAGATATGAAATAATTCATTTGCGGTAAATCCAGCATCACTGAGTGCACTGCCGTTCAGTATTAATTCAGGGAAGCCAATGTCAGAATAGCGGAATGAAACATGAAGGCCCATTTGGACGTTCCTTGTGTTATGGATATACTGCGATACGCTATCAGCACTTCGCCCGCACTGCACCGCGAATTCATACGTGTTTTTCATCTAAATAGTGTTCATTGTTAATAATCAATATCTACCCTAGCGGTTAGTTGGCTAATATGCCATCGGTAATGTTGCTCTTTGCGAAGCAACTCGCAAAAAATAACTGGATATTTATCCATTTTGAAATGCATCTCTTAGGTTAGAACAAAAAATAACTCTGTAAATAATTATGTGATTTTTTGTGTTATCAAAGGGATGAATAGAGGATCTTAGTCTGTGGTTTCTTTGGCAGGTTATATTTTTTATCCTGTATCTATTTATAAATATTGACATTATATACTCAATAAACTTCAAGCTGTAATCCGCAAGACGAGGCGAGGCCTTATATTTCCCCGCGCAGCGGGGAAATATAACACGCATCTTGAAGTTGGATTGGTATATGTCGTGAAAATGCTAAAGAGTTTTAAATGAGAATATTAAAATGAAATGCATTTCAAAATCTTTTCGAATTAAAATGGTAGAAATATCCGTATGATAACCCCAGATTTCCAGTGATCAATTTCTGGCTCAGGCTCTGAGTAATGAATTATAAACAAATAGGTAAGACAACAAAAAGCCCTACCGATATTATCAAGCAGGGCTTTTAATTTCAGTGCACCGAATTCAAGCTTTACACTGAAATGCTTAATTGAGTAATACTCAAATTAAGCAGCATTAATACCATATTGGGCACAAACAGAAGCCAGACCACCCGCATAACCCTGGCCTACTGCGCGGAATTTCCATTCTGCATTGTGGCGATACAGTTCACCGAACAGCATAGCGGTTTCGGTAGACGCATCTTCCGTCAGGTCATAGCGCGCCACTTCAACTTGTGTGTCATCGTTAACCAGACGGATGAAGGCACCGGAAACTTGACCGAAGCTCTGGTGACGAGCTTGTGCTTCATGGATAGTTACTACAAACACCACTTTTTCTACGTCAGCAGGCACTTGATCCAGTTTGATTTTCAGTGATTCGTCATCGCCATCCCCTTCACCGGTACGGTTGTCGCCAGTGTGCATGATGGAGCCGTCAGCCGATTTCAGATTGTTGTAGAAAATGAAATCTGCATCACTACGTACTTTGCCGTTTGCTGTCAGCAGAAAAGCTGAGGCATCAAGGTCAAAGTCTTGTCCGTCAGTAGCACGAGCGTCCCAGCCGAGACCGATCAGAACGTTTTTCATGCTTGGCGCTTCTTTGCTCAGAGAAACGTTACCGCCTTTAGAAAGAGATACACCCATTGTTATTTCCTCACTTATTACGTCGTATTGTTATTTAGATTTTACGGAGTTAGCTTGCATTTTCTTTTTGCGGGAACAGCAGGCTGGCAAGAATACCGGCTGCCAGTACGCCAATCACCACAAATAAGCTATTTGTAGCTGAAATTGAATAACCGTGGTGGAATATATGCTCAGAAGCATTCAGACCCAGTTTGATGGCAATAAAGAACAGTAAAACGATTACTGCCTTTTCCAAATGCACCAGATACTTTTTCAATGCTTCAAGCACAAAGTAGAGCGTGCGCAGGCCCAAGATAGCAAACATCATGGCGCTGTACACAATTAATGGTTCCCGGCTGACTGCAATTACCGCAGGTACAGAGTCAAAGGCAAACATCACGTCAGACAGTTCAACCACTGCCAGACACAGCATCAGTGGCGTAGCATAAAGTGCGGCTTTGCTCGCCCAACCCACTTTCACATCGGCGTTTTCTGGTTTAGCCAATTCCTCATCCACTTCCTTTTGGTTCAGTACAAAAGCATGGCCGCGCAGTTTCGGCCAGATTGGGAAGAAACGCTTCACCAGACGGTAGGCAAGGTGCTGTGAATAGTCTTCAATTTCATCGTCATCATCACCGCTTTTCAGCATCATGACCGCTGTCCAGCCAACGATAACCGCAAATATGATTTCAACCCACGGCCCAAGCGCCAGCAGACTTGTCCCAATGGCAACAAAAATACCACGGAAGACAATCGCGCCGATAATCCCCCAATACAGGACTCGATGGCGGTAGCGGTCTGGGACAGCGAACCAGGAAAAAATTGCCATGATGACAAACAGGTTATCGACGGACAGGACTTTTTCCAGTGCATAGCCCGTGACAAACAGACTTGCGGCTTCCGCGCCGTGATGGACATACAGGAATCCCGCGAAAACAAAGGCAATTGCGATCCAGAAAATAGACCAAAGGGCGGCACTACGCAGCGAAATCGGCTTATCATGACGATGCATAAAGAGGTCGATAAAGAGCGCACCAACCGACAGAATAATAAATACAGCAACGGTTTCCATCGGAAAACCAATGTGCGTGGATACCATGAAGTAAGCCTCTTAAATTATCTGCGATTACAGTTCGAAATCAGCCGGTGCAAAGCCAAGGGCTAAGCAAATTTCACGGGCAGCCTGTTTTTCGTTGTTATCAAAGTCACCATCACTTTTGGCGACTGCAATTCCGACGCGCAAAGCAAGCTGCGCCGCTTCCGGTTGCTGTTTCAAAGCCATAATGAATTTCATGGCTTCACCTTTACCAATGTCAGCATCAAACTCATAGCTGCTGACCAGTTTGTTAAAGAATTCGATAATCTCAGCGGTATCGAACACTTTCAGCTCAGGAGAGTTTTTGATGAACCCGATCATTTTCTGCTTTTCTTCTGAACTGACGCCATTACTCGCCATGGCAACGTGTGCACATACTGCTACCGTACCTTCCATGAACTTTCTGTTCTTGAAGCGACTAACTTGGGTGGTGAGTTCTTCGCGGCCTGCGTTGAACGCTGATTTGATTTTGTTTAAAAAGGACATCAGTCCCTCCGCTTATTGGTAAAATAGAAAGTTATTTCTTGCCGGATGTCCAGCTAAAACCCCAGCCAAACGCCCTGTCCATCTCTTTATGCCCGCTGAAGTATTGATTAATGCGTTCTACTTTGATGGCGCCGTTTTCATTGACAAGGCGGGCAATGGCACACATGCCTTTGTGGTTGTTGCCTTCTGTCATCCGCGTTTCAATCGGGGGCTGGTCAGGGACATAAATTGTGACTATACCGTCGGTTTTGTCCCAACTCGGCACGCCCTCGTAGATAAAGGCGTAGATCAAAACTTCACGGAGGTTTTTCCATTCAACCCCATTGACGTGGAGCCATTCACCATCACGTACTTGACCGGTGCGATCGTCCCCCTGTAATTCTACATACGGTTCATAACGGTAATTGCCAAAGCGATTCCCCAGTGCTTGTATAACGTCTTTCTCTCCATCTTGCAGTCTAACGAATGCACCGAGATCCAAATCCACGTTTTTGTTTGCACCGAACATGCCTTGCAATAGGCCTCTTGAGGAGGCAGCGTTTTGACTCCAGTTCAGATTGATGCGAATTTCACCGTAGTTGTCGCGTTTGCTAAGGCTGATAGTCGGTTTTTCTTTGGTCAGAGAAACCTTACTCAAATTAACGGTATTTGGTGCTGGCTCATCATCAATAATATCTACGCCAAAATGCTCAGCCAGTGGTTTGAGACCGCCATTAAAGCCTTGGGCAATAAAACGGAATTTCCATTCACCGTTCCGACGATACAGTTCGCCGAGGATCAAGGCAGCCTCTGGACGACCTTGTACTTCAACATCTCCCTGCAAAATCACGCTGTTGTTCAGTTCAACCCGAATGGAAAGGTTGCGCAGATTGGAAATCGTTTGATTACCGTCGCAAGTCGCGGTGAACGCGACTTTCTGGACATCCTGGCTTAATGCAGGCAAGTTGACACTGAATGAGGTATTGATATTACCGCCAGTCAGGCGGATGGTGTTGTCATCATTGACCGGCTGACCGTAGAACACCATATCTGGATCACCCTTCACTTTGCCCTCTGCATACAGACGGAAAGCAGAAACATCAACGGCTGAACCCGATAGCACCCGCACAGTCAGCGTTTGGTTGGGAACAGAGGCGTTGCCCCCAGGCGTCAGATTCATTAGCGCACCACCGTTTCAACGATCTGTGGATACATCGCGTCAATAGTACGTCCAAGGCAAGGGACGCCGTGTGCCGTGAAATCCCACTGACCACCGTTGCGGCGCAGGGAAGAGATAATAATGCCAGTGTGGGCACCTTGCTCATTCAACTGATAGCGAGCCAGCTCTTTGCCGTTTTGGTCAACGACACGACAGAAGGCATTTTCAATGTCATTGAAGGTTTGTCCACGGAAACTGTTAACAGTAAATGCAAGGTATTCGACATTGGTGGGAAGTTTGATTAGATTGACGCGGATAACTTCATCATCCCCATCACCTTCACCAGTCAGGTTGTCGCCAGTGTGTTGTATAGAACCGCATTTTGATTTCAGTTGGCCGAACCACACTGTATCGATGGCATTGCCAGATTTATCAAGCAGAACGCAGCTTGCATCCAGATCAATTTCATCACTGCCACCGCCGAATAAACTCGTCAGAAAGCCTTTCTTCTTGGTCACAGGATCCCATCCCAGACCAAAATCCATTTTAGCCAGTGATGCGCTCTGTTTGGCGAGCGAAACTGACTGGTTTTTGCTTAACGAAACCATTAATGACACCTCTATTCTGTTTGTCGGTGAATCACGGTAATTTCACGTATTAAAAAATCATAATATGACAAATAGATAACTTAAATCTGTCATATTATGACTCCCGTAAACAGGTCTATCTGGCTGTTAACTGTATGATAGTCAACAGGCTGGTTTCGTTTGGTATGATTTCTTTTCCATGCAGAAAAGTCAAACAAATTTTAGCCTAAAGAATCATAATATGATTGACACGTACTAGTTTGAAATTCTAGACTGCGATGACTATTTCACCGAATTAAGAACAAATGCTGAAAGTTACCTTATTGGTTCAGGCTGAGTTTTTTTTGAAAAGGCATCTCCATGACTGTGTTGAGTGACATCGATGTTTATAAAAAACCAGCTGATGAAAAACAGGTTTTCCAAGACCAGGTTTACCAAAAAAAGTTAAACAGTGGGACATTGACGGTGACGGCATCGCGTGGCACAGCATGTCTGGAAACCCTGTTTGATATCGCTGAACGCCGTAATCCCAAAAGAGCATTCCTGTTTGTCAGTAAAGTTTTGGGGCGACATATTCCGGTCAAGCCATCGATCATGCGTTCGGTTTATCAGCAATTATCTGCACGATTCCCTGCTAATCTTCCCGGCCCGGTTCTCTATATTGGCATGGCAGAAACGGCTGTCGGGCTAGCGGCAGGGGTATTTCAAGAAACGAAACACAAAGCCGATAAGCCCGTATTTCTGACTTCGACACGCCATCCGGTTGATGGCGATTTATTGTGTGAGTTTAAGGAAAATCACAGCCATGCTACGGATCATCTGATTTATTGGCCAACAGAGAACCGTTTGCGCCAACGGGTGACAAATGCCCGAACTTTGGTTCTGATTGATGATGAAGCAACCACGGGCAATACGTTCCTTAATTTGCTGGATGCACTGCGTCATGCAGGGCTTGAGCATATTGAACATATTGTCACCGTGACATTGACGGATTGGAGTGGCAAATCGGTTGTGAAACGCAGCCCATTGCCGGTTTCTGAGGTTTCCCTGATCGAGGGGAATTGGCAGTGGGAAGCGGATATCTCTGCCACAGTGCCGGTGATGCCTCCAGTCAATGTTACGGCCAAGGGAGAAATCAACATGATAGGCCAACAGAATTGGGGACGTTTGGGGTTGGATGAGATCCAATGTGACATTGGCGCTACAATCAATGCCAAAGCAGGCGAAAACGTGCTGGTATTGGGTTCCAGTGAATTTGTCTGGCAGCCGTTCCTGCTGGCTGAACGGCTTGAGCAGGAAGGGGCATCAGTGGTATTTGGTTCAACAACTCGCTCCCCCATTTCTTGCGGCCATGCTATCCAATCTGTGATGGCTTTTACGGATAATTACGGGCTTGGCATTCCGAATTTTCTCTACAATGTTGCGCACCAGAAATTTGATCGGGTATTACTCTGTCTTGAAACGCCCAAAATGTCCGTTGATCCGGCGCTGATGGCACAGCTTGCCCGTGTTTCTCCGGTTGTCGAGATCGTTGGATATGATTAAGCCTGTATTTTTGACTGATCTTGATGACACGCTATTTCAATCTCGCCGTAAGCTGAAAGAAATCGCTTTTCGCGTGGGTGCCTTGGATAGACAATGTGTTCCCCACAGCTATATGACTGAAAAACAGTCCATGCTGGTTGATTGGTTGTTGGCTCATACAGAGGTTATTCCAGTCACAGCCAGAAATACAGAACAGTTAAACCGCGTGCAGATCCCTTTCCGTTCCTGGCGTATTGTTTCGCACGGTGCGGTGCTCCTCACGCCAGAAGGTACTGTTGATGAGCTGTGGCAATCGTACATGTTGTCAGAACTGTTGTCATATCGGGATAAATTGTGTGAGTTGGAACGTCTGAGCCAGCGTTTGATGGCATCTTATGGTATAGATACTTGGGTACGCATTGACTATGAGTACGGTGATGTGCCTGTTTCTCTGATCATCAAGCACCGCAATCACGATAAATTGAATGAGCTTAATATACTGGCTGAAGCTTTGGCTCAAGAAAGTCATTTTCATCAAAACTTTTATTTCCATCAAAACAATAACAATCTTACTGTGTTGCCAAAGTGTGTTGACAAGGGACTGGCGACTCATCATCTTTTGCAAAGGCTTCGTGCTGAGAGAGGCGTTTTCCCGGTTATCGGCTTGGGAGACAGTCTGAGCGATCACCGTTTTATGCAACTGTGTGATTGGTTTGGCATGCCTCAGCAAAGCCAGTTTGCTGTCACATTAATGACGGCCTTATTTGGAGCTGTAAATAATGAATAGCTTTCCCCCTTTCTCTGGGAGTTATGCTTCTGATGATGTCCAATTCCTGCTAAAACCTGTTCAAATTGAGATGACGCCTGTGGATATCAAGGAGCAGTTGATCCAGTCTGGCGCTCGTCATTATTCGGATATGTTAAGTCAGGAGCCAGAACCCACATCTTATCACCTTGAACTGTTTGATAAAGCGCTTGGACAAGGGGCTGTTCGGTTGGCGACGGAAGTTGTGATGCTAGCCAAAGCTCTGGTGTCCCGCTTTGGTGATACGCCGATTGTCTTGGTCAGCTTGGTTAGGGCTGGCGTTCCATTGGGGGTGATGTTGCATCAAACCCTCAGGGAAATGGGCAAGCGTTCTTATCATTATGGCATCAGCATTATTCGGGATCGTGGTATTGATAATACAGCGCTATCGTATATTGAGCAGAAACATGGAACGGATGGCGTGGTATTTGTTGATGGCTGGACAGGCAAAGGCGCGATTACTACAGAACTGTCGCGATCTTTAGCGGGGCGGGAGGGATATTCAGGTATTCCACGTCTGGTGGTATTAGCTGATCCTTGTGGCTGTTCGTGGCTGGCAGCCAGCGATGATGATTGGTTGATTCCTTTCGGTATTATGGGAGCACCGGTATCGGGATTGATATCACGTTCGATCTGGCATGAAGAAGAGGTGCACGGTTGCGTGCAGTGTGATCACCTGCTCAAGTTTGAGTGCAGCCGCTTATTGGTGGACACTGTCGCTGATTGTCGTAATCGATTGGATTGGGCTGTTATACCAGAAGCGGTTTGGTTGCCACAGGAAAAAACCGCTTTGCAGCAATTAAGCAAAACGGTGATTTCCAGTCTTGCTGAAAAATACCAGATTGACAGTATTAACCGTATTAAACCTGGCATTGCCGAAGCAACTCGTGCAGTATTACGACGTGTGCCAGAACATGTACTCGTGCGTTCTCAGGATGATCCTGATGTTGGCCTGTTGGTTCATTTGGCACGTCAGAAAAATGTTGTTATTACGGAAGTCGGTGATCTAATCGGTCAATATCGTGCTGTAACTATCATTAAGAAGGTCGCGTGATGAAACCAATCCCTTCTCCACACCGACTTGGCGCAACTCTGTATATGCCAGCCACCCGCCAGGATATTGCAGAAATTGTGTTACAGAATAAGATCCCTGATCTGCGCTCGCTGGTTATTTGTCTGGAAGATGCCGTTAGTGAACAGGATATTCCCATTGCCCTCGAAAATCTTCGGGAGGTTATGCAAACATTGACCGAAGCGGGTAGTCTTTCTTCCAATATCGATTGCCATCGTCCCCTGATTTTTATCCGTCCACGTGATGAAAAAATGGCAAATTATTTGGTTGCCAATGTGAATCTGAATGCCATTGATGGACTGGTGTTGCCCAAATTTACCCATGCTTCGTTGTCCGGCTGGTGGGATGTTATTGGCCCAACCCATCTGTGCATTATGCCAACACTGGAGAGTGAAGAGGTGTTTGACGTTCGGAAAATGAACCAGCTTGCGGACATGCTCAAAAAACACCCTTGCAAGGATCGTATTATTGCCCTGCGTATTGGCGGTAATGATCTGATGAATGTCATGTCCCTGCGGCGCTCCCGTAATTTTACCCTGTATGATGGGCCAATGGGATATGTCATTAAAATGTTGGTTGCCGTTTTTGTTGCGCGGGGATTTGCCCTGACTGCACCGGTTTGTGAGCATATTGATGATTTGAGATTGCTGGAGAAAGAGCTGGAATTGGATATTGCTCACGGTCTGGTGGGAAAAACGGCCATACACCCAAGGCAGATTAAATGCATCCAACGAGCGCTAATGGTTAATGCTCATGATCATGCTGAGGCGCTGACTATTCTCAATGCCAATAGAGCCGTTTTCAAATCGCAGGGAGTGATGTGTGAACCTGCCACCCATCAACGCTGGGCAGTGAATATTCTTGAGCGGGCAGCGCATTATGGTATAGAACCTGATGCAGCATAGGATCCTAAACGGTCGAAAATATAGCTAAGGCTTTTAATTCGTTTTGATATTGATTTACTTGTGATAGTAGCTATGCTGAAAGTTATTTTTGTCGTTAACAGTAGAGAGCTTGGGGGGTTTTTATCCCTGACTTGGTAATAAAAAAATGCTGCTTAGTCCCAAACAATTTAGAAATTTCAAATTAACTTTATTACTTTCACAGGGTAAACCGGTCAGTAAGGTTAGGATCATTAGGGAATTGAATTGTTCGGAACCAACGTTAACACGTGCATTGCGGGAATTGAGAGATCTTTACTGTGCGGATATCCGGTTTAGCAAAATGGGCAATACTTATCAGTTAGTTGATAAAGGGATCCTGACCAGGAAAGATGTGAGAAGGATCGAAGAACTCCTTGTTCAGCATCTCAGTTGCAAATCTGAAGAAACCACCAGCCATGTCTTTCTTGATAAAGAGAAAAAAAAGCCGGTTTCTCTTTCCTTAAGAATGTCTGTTATCAGAAAAATTGATAGTTTGGCTAATCGCCTGGAGACAACCAGAAGTGATGTCGTTGAAATGGTCGTGGATAGGTTTATTGAAAAATTGCTCAAAGAGTCCGTGAAAGGAAGCTCATCGAAGAGGCGAATTCCGTAATGCCAGCCGGTTGGGTTCAACTGGCATCAGGGCGATGATTGTTGGTTTGCTTGTTCGTTTAATGATTGTGGCGTGTAAGTTTATCCAGATATCCCATCATAAATGCGGATAAAACAAAGGTGAGGTGAATAATGACATACCACATAAGCTTATTGTCCGGCACATTCTTGGCATCCATAAAGACGCGCAGCAAATGAATAGAGGAAATGGCGACAATTGAGGCTGCAACTTTATTTTTGAGTGAGGTTGCATCCATTTTCCCCAGCCAACTTAATTTTTCTTTGCTTTCGTGAATATCCAGGCTTGAAACAAAGTTTTCATAGCCAGAAAACATCACCATTACCAGCAATCCTCCAACCAGAGCCATATCAATCAGAGAAAGCAGCGTCAGGATTAGGTCGGATTCCGTAATGTAAAGAAGATTCGGCAGGATATGCATGATTTCCAGAAAGAACTTAACCGCAAGGGCAAATAATGCCAATGATAAACCGAAATAAACCGGTGCAAGTAGCCAGCGGGAGGCATACATTGTGTTTTCGAGAAAGCGTTCCATTGTGTTTTTTATGTGTTACAAAAGGGGCAATAGTATAGATCAAGAGTGTGAAAGCTATGAAATACATATCGCAGCCAATCGCTCATAGACATAGGTAGACACTATTTATGATGCAGGCTTGTTATAAAAAGCCTGCACTATTCCATTAATTAGCAACCCAACGTTGCTCCACCATCAACAACAATATCCTGCAAGGTAATATGGCTGGCGAGATCGGAGGCAAGAAAAAGAACCGTATCTGCAATTTCTTCCGGTAGGGCAATTTTTTTCAAAGGAATACCTAACTTAAATTGGTCAGGAAAGCCATTAATGATATTTTGCCTGGTTGCAGCGCCTTGCCACGTATCATTTTGCCACATATTGCGTAGCATAGGCGTATCCGTTGAACCAGGAGAAACCAGGTTACAACGCACACCATAGGGCGCCAATTCAAGCCCAACACTTTGGCACAGGCTACGCATTGCCGCTTTAGAAGCACCATAAGCCGACATTTCAACTCGTGGAACATGAGCAGCGTTAGAGCAAACAGAAACGATGTTTCCACTGCGTTGTCGTTGAAATTGTGGAATTACGGCTTGAAAGAGGTTAAAAGCGCCACCAGCATTGACATTGAAACATTGTTGCCAATCTTCCCAACTCAGGTTTTCTGTTAGCCCTGTTCGCAGGATGCCAGCACCATTGATCAATACATCCAGGTGAGGCTCTGCCGCGAGTAATTCACGGCAAAGCTGACTTACAGCGATAGGGTCACTGATATCTAACTTATAAGCAGTAAAAGGAAGAGCAGAATCGGGAAATGCCAGATCGAATCCGATGACTTTCGCTCCGGCCAGACTAAATCGGCTGGCAATGTGATAACCAATACCACTTCCGGCGCCTGTCACCCAAACATGTTTATTGTTGAAATCAAAAGCTATATTCATAGTTTGGACCCTGAGCTAGCAGTCAGCAAACTGAGCCAATTTGCCAACGTTGGGGTTTTCATTAGTGAGATAAAATCAACATTATGGTTTTCATAGCGCCAGCGTGCTGCCAGTGACATTATGTTCACTGAGTCGAGACCGTAATCCAGCATGTTTTCATGGTCATCAATATCGCCACAGTCATCATCCAACAGGGGTAAAATTTCAGCGCGGAGACGTTCTCGCGTCCATTCAGGTTGTGGAGATATTTCATTGAGTAGTGTTTCTGTCGTTAGTACACGACCACAGCGGCCAGCAATATAATGTAATGCCATGATGTGCTCATCGTGGCTGAAATCTGCCAGTGCATCAGCGACAAAAAAAGGTTGGATATCACGCATAAAAGCATCTGTCGCCGTTATCATGCAACCAATATGAGCATAAATACCGCAGATAATTAATTGATCACGCCCCATGCCTTTCAATTGTTGTTCCAAATCTGAGCGCTGAAAGGCACTGTAACGCCATTTTATTAATACGGTGTCATCGCTTTCGGGTGCCAATACATGAGTAATGCTTTGCAGCTCAGGATACCGATTTATTCCCGCGCCCCATATATCATTCAGCAAACCACGGTCTGCATCGTCCTGATGTTTAGGTTGGGCGGTGTAAAAAACCGGTATTCCCTGCTTTTTACACATTGTTTTTAGATGCACAATATTATTGACAACCTGCTTCACAAGCTGACTGTCAGCTTGCCAGAAATTGAGGAAATAATTTTGCATGTCATGGATGAGTAATGCGGCACGATTGCTATCAAGTGGCCAATTCACTTTATTGATTGGTAATTCTTGAGAAGTGGGAAGAAGGTAATCACTCAGTGTTGGAATACTCATTTTGTCCCTCTGTGATACGTTAAGGTGCAGTATGGATTAACGTGCTGTGTGCGATGTGACGTAACTTTTGTTTATCGATTTTTCCGACAGGTGTCATGGGAAGGGAAGACATGTTTTCAAAGCGGTCGGGAAGTTTGTAATCAGCGATACCTTGTTCGCGTAAAAAAAGACGTAATAGGGATGATTTTACCTCTTCGCGGGTAACGACAAAGGCACAGCTTTTTTCTCCCATGATTGAATCAGGGATGGCGATCAGTGCTACATGGATCACCAGTGGATGGCGTAACAGTAAATTCTCTATTTCCTCTGCTGCAATCTTTTCGCCACCACGGTTAATTTGATCTTTTTCCCTGCCCACAACTTTTAGATAACCTTTTTCTGTTTGAATAACTAAATCACCCGAACAGTAAAACCCATTTTTATCAAACAGTTGATTGTTATATTGAGGACTTTGGTAGTATCCACGGAACGTATAAGGCCCACGTGTCATCAGCAAACCAGCAACACCGAGAGGTAGTGGATTACCCAGGCTGTCGGAGATCCACACTTCATCATCATCACTCATCGGGCGACCTTGAGTCGTGAAAATAGTTTGTTGGTCATCATCCAGACGTGTGTAGTTAACTAATCCTTCGGCCATGCCAAATACCTGTTGCAGTTGACAACCTAATTCTGAAGGTATCCTTCGTGCCAGCGATTCACTCAGGCGGGCACCTCCTACTTGCAATAACGCCAGACTGTCCAGAGGTGATTTATCCTCTGTCAGAGCAATAGCTTCCAGCCACAGGCTTACCGCAGGAGGAACTAAAGCAGCAACGTTAATCCGATATTGTTCAATCAACGGGAAGCAACTTGATGCACTGGGATCATTGGCCATAATCACTTGGCCTCCAGCATAAAAAACCCCTAATGCGCCTGGTGAACTCATTGGATAATTATGTGCAGCAGGAAGGGCACATAAATAGCGTGTTTGAGGATTAAAATGGCAGATATCAACGCTGGCTCGAATGCTGTAGTAGTAATCATTGTGAGTTCGGGGGATCAGTTTTGGGGTACCCGTACTCCCGCCCGATAGTTGGAAAAAAGCGACTTCATCGGCTGGCGTGGGCGTCTCGATAAACGTGTTTTCTTGTTCATTAATCAATGTTGTTAGGTCTATCGGGCTGTCGTTATCTCCCCGCAGAAATAGGTGTGTCAGTGAAGAGTAATGTGTATGCAATTCGTGAATAAATACATTGTCAGAAAAGAGTGAATGGCTACGGTCTGCAATCAATAGTGACGGTTTAATTTGCTCGGCATAAGCGAATAGTTCACTCCGCTGGTGGCTGAATAGGGCATTGACGGGAACCACGCCTAAACGCAGCAAAGCAAAAAAGGTGATATAAAATTCTGCAATATTCCCTAATTGCACTAATGCGGTTTGTCCATGCTTAACACCACGGCACTTAAGGGAAGCGGCCAGATTATCCACGAGTTGATTGAGTTGGCGATAAGTATATTGTTGAGATGAGCAAATCAGAGCGATATTTTCGTTGTCAGCATGACGCTTGAGTATGTCGCAAAGGGGAAGATCAAGCCAATAGCCGCGCTGGCGATAGCGTTGTGATAAGGTTTCAGGCCAGCGATTAAACTCAATACTCATAACACACGTTCCTTACTGTCAGATAATCCTAGAGCTTGTAGCATAGTGCCAAGTTTCACCCCTGTTTCTTGCCATTCAGCATGAGGTTGTGAATCAGCAACGATGCCTGCTCCGGCAAAGAGTCGAATATGGTTTTCGAATAATTCACCACAACGAATGGTAATAACCCATTCACCATTACCCTTGGCGTCACACCAACCGACAATACCGCCAAAATAGTTGCGCTCGAAGGGTTCGAGCTGAGCGATAAGTTCGTAGGCTCGTTCTCTTGGTGTGCCACAAAGTGCTGGAGTCGGATGGA
Source organism: Xenorhabdus sp. BG5 (assembly GCF_015163665.1). Classification (GTDB taxonomy): domain Bacteria; phylum Pseudomonadota; class Gammaproteobacteria; order Enterobacterales; family Enterobacteriaceae; genus Xenorhabdus. Next base: position 63,694 of record NZ_JADEUG010000009.1, read on the forward strand.
GTAAGCCAGCAACGGAGAGGACGTTAGCGTGTTTATTGCGCAATTCGCCGCGTATTTCTGTCGCGAGGTGCCAAAGTAAAGGGGTGCTGAATATTGCAGGAGAGTCTGGGATCATCAATTCAGTACAATGTTCAGTGAGTGCGGTTCGGATCGCATCAATCACTAATTGATGCTCATGGTGATCTTTAGCTGAATGTAGCAGTGATTGGCGTAACGCATTGTCTTCCAGGATATTGTGACTTCTGCGTGACGAACCTGCCAGTGGTTGAGAAATAAGGGTATTGCCCTGTTTACGTAGTAGAAGTTCTGGACTGGCACCAATTAACGTGCTGTTTTCTAGTGGGATATGAAAGTTGTAGCTATAAGGGTTTTGGGCGTTAAGTTGCGTAAAAAGCTGGATAGAGTCAGGCTTGCGATCAAATTCAATATCCAGTAGACGCGAAAGGACGACCTTATCAAGTAAGCCATGATGGATGGTGTCAACAGCTTGTAAGACCATCTGACAAAATTCTTCTTTTTCCGGCCATAAATGCCACTGCTGTATTTGTAACGGTGGCATAGAGGATCGAGTGGAAAAATGTGCGATTTCCCGTTCCAGCCAACGGTATTCATAAGGTATGTAGAGGGCGGAAGGTTGACGTTTATCAAAAGGGATTGCCCCGACTGCAATAGGATTTTTAATTCCAGCTTGTTCAGCTTGAAGGAATAATTGAGATAGATGGTCACTTAATCGATTATCAATATCATCATAATGATTGGCAGGTGTGGTTACTTCGGCAAAATGTCCTCGTGCATGTAGGCTCTTATTTGAAGATAGGAACACAAAATCATCACAACTAAAATCCAATGATTCGGATGTGTGATATTCAGTCGTTAACTTAAGCACGATATTTCCCTGTTACTATTTAATAAAAAGTCAGTTAATAAAAAGTCAGTTAATAAAAAAGTCATTTAATACGTATTAATGTTGATAGACGCAATTCACAGTGGCAAAAAGCTTTGCCTTATGCCACTGGAGTAAATGAGTTTTGCCTTACCAAGTATATTCCACTGTGGCAACGATACTGCGTCCGCTACCATAGAAGCAGGCTTCTACATTCGAGCACGAAGCGACATAACGTTTATTGGTCAGGTTATTCACATTCAGTTGTACACTGGCACCTTTTAATTGTGGAGAGGCTTCGCCAAGATCGTATTTCGCCATCAAGTCATAGAGGGTATAGGGCTTGACGTGGAATGTTTCTTCATAATCACCGGAAGTCGAGCCGATATAGCGTACACCTGTTCCCAAGGTAAATCCTTTCAGAGCCGTTTGCGTGAAAGTATAACTACCCCAGGCAGAAGCTGCATGTTCAGGCACTGAAGGGACTCTTTGGCCAATACGTGCGGTATTGCTATCGTCTTTAGTTTTAGTATCTGTGTAGGTATAGCTTGCTATCAGGTTAATTTCTGGCGTGAGTTGGGAATGAATTTCGGCTTCTGCTCCTTTTGAACCAATCTTGCCAATTTGCTCGCTAAAGCGGGTGACTGGGTTACGGGTGGTTACGTTTTTCTGGGTGATATCGAACAGAGAAAGTGTTAACAGGGTATCGTGATCTTTTGGCTGGAATTTAATACCGATTTCAGTTTGTTCACCTGTTGTGGGTTTGAATGCTGGTGTACCAGGTGCCCCTTGAGACAGATTAGGTTCAAAGGAAGTGCTGTAACTAATATAAGGCGAAATGCCGTTATCAAAGGCATACAATAAACCGGCACGTCCTGTAAAAGCGCGGTCTTTCTGTGTTGTTGAGTGGCCTTTGATAATGTTTCGTTGCTTGGTTTCAGTCCAGTCATAACGCCCGGACAGAACTAAATTCCAGTTTTCCCAACTGAGTTGATCTTGTACGTAAGCACCTAACTGGTAAAGTTTCTTTTTGTCATTTAAAGAAAGAGATAACTCATTTTCATTGACGGGAATACCCCAAGCTGGATTTGACCAATCAAAGTCGTATTGACTACCACTTTTATTCCATCTTTTGTTGTGGCTATCCGCCCATTTGTAATCGATTCCACTGATGACGTTATGATCAATGTTACTGGTTGAGAATTGGGCTTTAAGCTGATTATCCATATTAAATGACTGTGTTTCGCTGTATTCCCTCTGTGGACGGCGTTGGATACTGGTTGGTAGGTTTTTTACATCCGATACATAAACGAAAAGCTTAAAACGCTCATTTGCTCTTGAATAACGCAGGTTTTGTTGGAAAGAGAAGACATCATCAATGTCATGTTCAAGAATATAGCCGATAGAGGATTGTTCCCGTCTGGACTGATTAAAAGAAGGATCACTGAGATTCATCTTGTAGGGAATATAGCCTGCATTGGGAACAGATGTTACGGTGCCCTTTTTAGGGTAGAAATTACGGAATCCCGCCTTGGGATCGTACTGATAACTGGTCAACAATGTAAACGTCGTATTATTGTTGGGTATCCATGTTAGCGCAGGAGCGATGGCAATCCGCTCTTTTTTATAGTCTTTGACGAACTGCTTTTGGGTGCTGAGTACACCATTTAAACGATAAAGAATGGGAATGTCATCCCCCAGAGCACCGCCAAAATCAAAAGCCAATTCACCCAGGCTCCGATTACCCGCTTTCATCTGTACCTTGTGGATAGGTTGGTCAGTTGGCCTTTTGCTGGTCATATTAATTAAGCCGCCAGGGCTGACCTGACCGTATAGCACAGATGCTGGTCCATGCACTAACTCCACACGTTCCAATAACCAAGGATCGAGCTGATTACCATAACTCAAGCCATCAAGGAATTTAGGCGCGTAACGAAAACCGCGGGTAATCACTTCGTCATTACGGTTAGAAGAGCCGCGGTAATTAGTCACAACGCCACTTGAATAATTCAGGGTGTCGGCAACGCTCATTGCGCCTTGTGCTTCCATTTGTGTGCGATTGATGACACTGATTGACTGGGGAGTCTTGATAAGCGGAGTGAGGCTTTTGGTGCCTGCGGCACTGTCTGATTCTACAACGTTTTTTTCAGAATACCCTTTCATCTTGTCTGTGACGATTAAGGTATCTTCACTGTTATTGGCAGTCCCATGATTGGCTGAGGCATAAGGAGCTAACAGTAAGATAGAAGTAAACGATAAGAATAATTTATTATAGTTATAGTTTCTACTTGTTCTTTTTGTGGTTTTTAATGTCTTATTCGTGATAGGCAGTACCATAGATTTCATCTCTCAATATAGATATTTTTTAAATAACTATTTAAAAATCAAATTAATAATTAAGGCGACACCATTATGGCTAAGCTGAATAGTGAAGGCCTCCTGCCTCGTTACTCCTGATAATGCGCCATTAACTCTGTTAGCCAGTGGTTAAGATTAATAAAATAAATTGGATGATATTGCAAACAAAAATCATTATCAATATGATTGGTGAATGATAATCATTTTTATTTTCCAGGATCATTGCTGGTGTGGTGTATCAAATGGATATGTCATTTGTGAGCGGATTTTTTTGAAGGGGATAAAGGGATGACGTTAGTATTTCAGCCACCAGGTACGGCAGATGATTTATTATCTGCTCGTCATGTTGGCAGTGAGTTGTGGTGGAAAAATATTGCTATTTTGGGAACACCCATTATAGAAATTGCGAATAATCATCAAGTTAAAACAACCTTCTTTTGGCGAGATCCTAATGGGGACGAACAAAATTCACCTTTTCACCAAGTCTACATCGATATCAATGGCATCACAGATCACCACCGTCCGCAACCACAGAGCCTACAACGATTGCCTGAGACGGATATCTGGTATTGGTCAGTGAATCTTGAAGATAACTGGAGAGGAAGTTATCGATTTATACCGGTTACTGACGTACATTTGCCCCCCCCATTTTCCGATGAAATTAAGCAGCGTAATCAACAGCAACGTAAATGGTGGATTTCACTTTTTCCATTATCTATTTCAGATCCTTTGAATTCACGGGGATGTCATCGTAATGGGCTTGGTTTGCCTTTATCGGCGATTCATATGCCTCATGCTCCTGCACAGACCGCATGGTCATTAATTGATGAAATCAGCCCACATCATACTGCGCAGCCAGATAAACGAGAGCCTTTGCTTTTGCATTGGCACAGTGATCGACTTAACAATCAAAGGCGTGTTTGGCTTTATTCCTCGGGGGAAGAAACCGCTCATCCTCGCCCTCTCATCATTCTGTTGGATGGGTTGACTTGGGCGGAGAGAATACCGGTTTTTCCGGTGATTGATGTAGCAACTGAAAAACGGCAGATACCAGAAGCGGTTTGGCTATTGATTGATGTTATTGATATGCCGCATCGAGAGCGGGAACTTCCCTGCAATCCAGATTTTTGGCAAGCGATTCAGGATGAATTATTGCCACTTGTCGCACAGTATGCAGCTTTTAGCGATGATCCTGAACAAACAGTGATCGCAGGGCAGAGTTACGGTGGGCTGGCGGCAGTGTATGCCGCACTCCATTGGCCACACCGTTTTGGCTGTGTTCTCACACAATCAGGCTCTTTCTGGTGGCCTGATAGCAAAATTGTTCGACAGTTTATGCCATCTTCTGACCATAAACCCGGTTGGCTGACACAGCAGGTTCTTGGGCAAAAAGTTATTCCTTCGTCATTAAAAATCTTTCAGGAAGCGGGTTCCCGTGAAGCAGATATCCATTTTGTCAATGATCAAATGCATGCCGCGTTGCAAGGGGCAGGGCACAACGTGAATTATCGCGTGTTTAATGGTGGGCATGATGTGTTGTGCTGGCGCGGTGGGTTATTTGATGGCCTTAGTTGGTTACTGGCTAAAAAATAATACGACAAACCGATGATTGAAATCTAAGAATTGATGAGAATTAAAAATGAATTTGGAACAAAAGAATCCTTTTGATGATGACGAAGCCACTTTTTATGTACTGATAAACAATCAACAACAATATAGCCTTTGGCCGATTTTTGCCGCACAACCCGCCGGCTGGGAGCGGGTTATTGGCCCAGATTCACGGGCCGCCTGTATCGCATACATAGAAGAGCATTGGGTGGATATGCGTCCGGCTAGTCTGCGCAATTTCGAACCACGTCAACCATCTGCGCGAACCACAGATAAATCAAACTGATAATGCTGATGGCTTAACCTGTCGATAAGAAAGGAAATTAAACGTGCCCAATGTATTGCCATGTACTGAAATTAAGTCAGTCGATTTAACGTTGCCACTCGTCGCTGCTCAGCCTGGAATTTGGGTGGCTGATCAACTTGCCAACCGCCGTAATGTGTTCACCATTGCGCATTATATTGAAATTAATGGGAGACTGGATCGCGCCCTATTTGATGCCGCTATTCGCCAGGGATTGGCTGAGGCTGATACCATTCACGCGCGCTATTTTGTTAATGAAGAGGGAGAGCCTGTACAGCAAATTCCTGCCTTCTGTAATGCACAGCAAGTAATTGCTCCTGAGTGGTTTGATTTCTCTCATGGACAAAGCGAAAAGGGAGAAAGTCGATCACAGGAATTAATGCGAACAGATCTGGCTGCTGAGTTACCCGCCGATGGAGAACGTCCTCTATATCGGCAAGTGATCATGCAGGTTGATGCTCAACCAGAGCGCTGGTACTGGTATCAGCGTTTTCACCATCTTATGTTGGATGGCTTCAGTTTTGATGCTCTGACTCGACGCATTATTGATATCTATAATGCATTCAGCGCAGGTCGCCAGCCAACTGAAAATCCTTTTTGTTCCTTTGAATTAGTCGTCAAAGAGTATCAGAGCTGGGAGCAATCCTCTGCAAAAGCAGAGTCAGCTACGTTCTGGCGAAAGCATACCCGTGAACGAGGTGTTGCTGTTTCACTTTCCACTGAAAATATTGTTAATAATAACAATGTGTTACCTCTGCATTATCATTGTCATTTTCCACTTACTCAGTTTGTTTCAGTAAGGGAGGATGATTTATTGCGGCAATTCCAGCCAGCTGAAATTGTGATGGCTGCACTCTGTCTCTATTTCTCTCGCATGAGTGGAGAAAAACATCTGTCGATTGGTTTTCCTTTTATGCGGCGTCTGGGATCACAAGCGCTTTGTGCCCTCGGCCCCGTGGTCAATCTCTTACCGCTGCAAATAAAATTGCAAGACAGGATGTCCCTGGCAGAAGTCGCAAAAGCGTTTGTGGATGAAATGAAGCAAGTGCGTCGTTACCAGCGATATGAAGCCGAACAACTGCGTTGTGATCTGGGATTATCCGGTAGCAACAATGCGCTTTATGGGCCTGTTTTCAATTACAAAATCTATAATGAGGCATTGAAACTAGACGGAAAATCCATCAAGACGCATACACTCGCGATGGGGCCAGTAGATGATTTAGAGTTTGAATTATGTTGTTATGATGATCAGCTTCATCTGACGCTGATTGCGAATCGAAACAAGTACAGTGAACAAACACTCCAGTGGCATGGTGAACGGATCAGCTATTTGTTGAATCAATTGATTATGCAGCCGCAGCAATCTATAGCCTTCATCCCACTGATTCCACCACCAGAACAGCAACGGCTTGATAGCTGGTCATGCGGGCCGAGAACTCAGCCGTCTGTAGATAGTGTTTCTGTACTGGATCTCTTTTTGCAACAGGTTGAACAGCAGCCTGATGCTATCGCGATACGTTGTCACAATGAACAGCTGACTTACCATCAATTGATGGTAAAAGTGATGCAACTTGCACGTTTCTTGCTATTACAGGGAATGGGGGCTGAGGATGTAGTTGCCATTGGCATTCCTCGTTCAGTGGATTCAATTATTGCTATTTTAGGCGTCTTGGCCAGCGGTGCAGCTTACATCCCCCTTGATCTCGATTATCCGCAGGAACGTTTGCAGTTAATGTGTGACGATGTTCAGCCAGCCTTGCTGATCACTCACTTGACTACACGGGAACAAATGCCCGAAACGTTTAAAGCCATCTGTCTGGATGATCCGCAGATAGCGACGCAGTGTTCCCGTTTATCCCCGTTACCCGTCACAGACGAAGAACGCCGCGAAAAACTGCGCGGTGAACACTTGGCTTACATGATCTACACTTCAGGATCTACCGGTAAGCCAAAAGGGGTGATGAGCACACATGGCGGATTGCTGAACTTATTAACTTCCCATGCAACGCATTTATTTGGGCCTGCCATTGAGAATTTTTATCGGCAACATGGCCGACGAGCACGCGCAGGGCATACTGCGTCTTTCTCCTTTGATTCCTCTTGGGAGCCACTGTTTTGTATGATCTTAGGCAGTGAACTCTATATTTTTGATGAGGAACTGAGGCGGGATGCGTGGGGCGTGGTACAGCAGATGAATCTGCTACCGATTGATATCATGGATATTACGCCTTCCTTTTTGATCCAACTTATCGATAGTGGGTTGTTGGAAAAAGGTAATCACCAACCTGCCTTTATTATGATTGGTGGTGAGGCTGCTACGCCACGGTTATGGGAATTACTCAAACAGCAGCCGCAAATGGATATCCACAACTATTATGGCCCCTCAGAATATACGATTGATACGCTGGGAAGCAGTATTCGGCTGGCCGATCAACCGGTGATTGGACGTCCAGTTGCTAATACCGATATCTGGCTTTTAGACCGTTACTTACAACCCGTGCCAATAGGTGCAGCGGGAGAATTGTATCTCTCTGGCGCAGGTATCGCCCGTGGGTATTTGCATCGCCCAGGGATGACGGCAACACGTTTTGTCGCTAACCCATTCCGTCATGGCGAAGTAATGTATCGCAGTGGTGATCTTATGCGTTGGCGCCCTGATGGATTACTTGAATTTATTGGCCGCGTGGATCATCAGGTTAAAGTACGAGGTTTTCGCGTTGAATTAGGCGAAGTAGAAAATGCTCTGGTTGATTTGCCGGAAGTCAGTTCTGCGGTTGTGATTGCTGAACCTATCGGCGCAACATATCGGTTGGTGGGGTATTGTGCTGTACCTGATGAGCAACAACGTGCTTTACCTAATATCTCTGTTCTGCTGTTGGCGGCACTGGCAAAGAAACTGCCTGATTACATGGTGCCTTCCCTTTTGATGGTATTGGCAACCTTACCTATTTCGATCAATGGCAAAATAGACCGTAATGCATTACCCAAACCACAGCAACTTCCATTGCCAGTAGGCAGAAAAGCGGAAAGTGAGCAGGAAAAATCCATTTGTGAAGCTTTCTCCAGCTTGTTAGGTGTGCAAGAAGTCAGTGCAGATGATGATTTTTTTGCGCTGGGGGGAGACAGTATTTCTGCGATGGCGCTGGGAACGCAATTGCGTCGCCTTGGTTGGCAGTTACGTCCACGGGATATTTTCAGTGAACGTACACCTGTGCGCATGGCGTTGAAGATGACGCCTATTGCCATTGTTAAACCTGCTTCTACACGCATGCAGAAGGGGGCGATCGATAGCCTGCCTATTTTACATTGGGTTGCTGAGTCTCATGGCATTAATACCCGTTTTGTCCACGGTGTATTTATACATGTTCCGGCAGAATTGCAGCCGCAACACTTATCACAAGCATTGGTGGCCTTAGAGCAAGCGCACCCTGTACTGCGCGCATTGACTCGTGATGGTCGGCTGATTGTAGGTGAGTCTATTCCGTTATCCAAAACCGCTCATTACAGCCTATGGCAAGATTGCGAAGATATTGAAGCTTGTGCTGAGCAAGCTTTCCACGATGCCGTTATGCGTTTGGAACCTGCAAGTGGTCAATTATTCCATGCTTGTTTATTACAACATAACGGTGTGTCTAAAGGATTAGTGCTTGTTATTCACCATCTGGCAACAGATGGTGTTTCGTGGCGAATAGTATTGGATGAGTTACGTCAAGGCGTAGAAGCAGCAATCGCCGGTCAGCCCGTAGTTTTGCCGGCAGAAGAATACACTTTGTACGATTGGAATGATTATCTGCGCCAAAATCTGCCACAACGTGTAACTGAATTGCCTTTTTGGCAACAAATGCTACATGAAAAAACACCCCTTTTAGGGCAGCGTTCGCTGGATATACAGCGGGATCGCCAAATGACCTCCTGCAAGCAGCGAACATTATTGAGTGGCGAACAAACGGCCGCATTATTAGGGATATTGCCAAAGCAATACCACGCGAATATTGAAGAAATTTTATTAACAATGTTGGCAATGGCTTGTTATCGTCGTTTTAACGTCAATAAGTTACGCTTCCAGTTAGAATCTCATGGCCGCATTGAATTCGATCAAACAGGCGATTTAGCCCGCACTGTTGGCTGGTTAACCGCTGAATATCCAATAGTGGTCAATTTACCGCTAACAGGAGAACACCAACCTGCGGAAATAGTCAGGGCAGTGAAAAGCGTTCTACGTGCAGTGCCCGATCGGGGGGTCGGTTATGGCTTACTACGCTACCTTGATCAAACAGGGCGGGAAATACTGGCAACGCAAGAGACACCAGAGATCTTATTTAATTATCTGGGGCGCTTTGTCGAGACAGATCACTTATGGGCCCCACGACGAACTAAAAATCTTTTCCGGGATGCTTTTGCGGTTTATCAAGATCCCGCAATGTCTCTAAGCCATAGCTTGGAAATTAATTTGTTTGTGGATGAGCAGGGCAACATGCCACAGTTGGTGATTAATTGGCAATGGGTTGATGGTATTTTCAGTCACCAAGATATTGCGGAATTACATCGCGGCATGGCGTGTGCGGCTGATTGTTTAATCCAATTTGCCAGACAGCAGCCTTTACAAGCTATAGCAACGTTAGTCGCCGCAGAAACGGGGCTATCAGATATCGAGGAGAACGATCTCACTCAATTGACTGAGCGTTATGGTCCACTATCTGCCGTATTACCGTTACTACCACTACAACAGGGGTTATTATTCCATGCACAGACAGCGACCGCGCAGGGTAGCTATAACTCATTGACACGTCTTTCCCTGTTCGGGTCATTGTCTGTTACTGAGTTACGTCAGGCTCTGTCAGTTTTAGTTCGGCTTCATCCTCAGATTGCTGCGAAATTTGATACTGAACAATACCTCTCTCCACTGCAATTGATCCCCATCATTTTTGATGACAAAGATTATTGGACAGTTGATTTCCATCAACTGCCTGAGTTGACAGTGGAAGAGGAAGAAGCAGCGTTACAAGAACTGGAAAAAGCAGAACTCACGCGGAACCTCTTTCAACAACCAGCAGCGATGTTACATGCATTGCTGGTACGTCACGGTAAAAGCTTACGCCATACGCTATTGCTAAATGCTCATCATCTGATCGTTGATGGTTGGTCAACGCCTATTCTGGTTCGGGACCTTTTGACTTTGTTGAATCAAGGAGAGCAAGCCTTGCACAAACCTGAGTTACGTTATCAAGACGTAGTTCAGCAATTATTGGCGCGTGAGACGGAGCCTTCCCGTCAATGTTGGCAACAGGTATTGAACGGTGTTCAACCAACATGTTTATTCGGTGAACAACGCCATGTTGGCGAGGTTAAAGAGCTTGAGATATTACTCGCACCAGAAATGGAACAGGCATTGACTGACTTGTGTCAGCAACGTGGTTTAACGCTCAATACGCTGATGCAAGGCATTTGGGCGTTGCTATTGAGTATACAAAGCGGCTCATCTGATGTTGTTTTCGGCTCTCCTGTATCGGGACGGTTTGGGCAGATTGACGGGTTGGATCAGCATGTCGGACTGTTTAGTAACACCTTACCCGTTCGCGTTATTTTGGATATGGAGCAACCACTGTTACCTCAACTAGAACAGCTACAGGCACAACAGATCCAATTGATTGAACATGACAATATTGGTCTGGGCGAGATTCAGCGAATTGCAGATACTGGCACGCTTTTTGATACTTTATTGGTGGTTGAAAATTACCCTGATGTGGAACAGGACAAAGGGAATAACGAGAATATTGCAGGCATCATCTGCCAAAATATCAATAACCGTGGTTATACCCATTACCCTTTGACGTTACTGGTATTGCCGGGTAAGCGTCTGCGTTTATTAATGGAATATCGTGAAAGCGTTAAACAGCCTGATTATTTGGCTCAACGCATATTGTTCTTGTTCCAACAATTAATTGAACGGCCAGAGGTTGCGCTGTGGGAGTGGGGCTTACAATCTGCCGATGAAGCCGCACTAATTGAGGAAGTTAATAACACTTATCATGATATTCCTGCCAAAACACTTCATCAGACTGTAATTGAGCAGGCAGGCAAAACGCCTGACGATCTGGCGTTGTTGGATTGTCATCATCGTCTGACTTACCAGCAAATGCGCCTTCAAACTCGGCTGTTGGTTGATCGTCTAATTGATGCGGGTGTACAGGCAGGGGACATTGTTGGGGTTGCATTATCACGTTCGGTTCGGCTAAATCTGGCGTTACAGGCGATTCTGGAAGCAGGGGCGACATGGCTGCCTCTTGATATCGGCTATCCTGATGAACGCTTAACCATCATGCTGGAAGATGCGCAACCTCGATTAGTGATTACAGAAAGTGAGTATCAGGCACGTTTTGTCCATCAGGCATCGTTGTTGCTGCTGGATAAGCTGGCAGATGAAACACAAAAGCCTATCCATCCTGCCGCCAATGTGACGCCTGAACATGCGGCATACATTATCTATACCTCTGGCTCTACAGGGCGGCCAAAAGGCGTGGTAGTGAGCCACCAAGCCATTGTTAACCGTTTATTGTGGATGCAGGATGCTTATTCATTGACGACAGATGATGTGGTATTGCAGAAAACTCCCTGTAGTTTTGATGTTTCTGTATGGGAGTTTTTCTGGCCGTTGATGACCGGTGCTCAGTTAATGATGGCACCACCGGAAGCGCATCGCGATCCCACACGCCTTCGGCAACTGATTGATGATTACCACGTCACGACATTGCATTTTGTGCCATCAATGCTGGCAACTTTCATTGATTCTTTCGCGTTACAAGAACAAGAAGCCCCTTTCTGCCGTAGCTTGAGACGTGTTTTCTGTAGTGGAGAAGCCTTGTCCTGTGAACTGGCACATCGCTATCAAATGCTGATTACTGCACCTTTGCATAATCTTTATGGGCCAACAGAGGCGGCGGTGGATGTGACATGGCAACCTGCGTTTGGTGAGGCATTGCAGCGTTGCAGTAGCGCTGGTGTCCCTATCGGTCGGCCGGTATGGAATACCCAATTACGTATTTTAGATCCTTGGTTGCGCCCTGTTCCCATTGGGGTGGCGGGTGATCTTTATCTCAGTGGGATTCAGTTAGCCACAAACTACCTGAATCGAGCTGATTTGACAGCCAGCCGTTTTGTGGCCGATCCGTTTACATCGGGTGAGCGGATGTACCGAACGGGGGATATTGCCTGCTGGTCAGAAAACGGTGAGGTTGAATACCTTGGACGCAGTGACGATCAATTAAAAATACGTGGTCAGCGTATTGAACTGGGTGAAATTGAACAAGTGTTACTGGAACAGCCAGAAGTCGCTCAGGCCGCGGTTGCTGCACGTGAGTTGGGGCAGTCAAATCAGGCAATTGAGAATGTTGATGCGCGTCAGCTAATTGCCTGGGTGATCCCGCAATCAGGTGTGATATTGGATATTGCAGCACTGCAACAAGCAATGATGAAACGATTGCCTGCTTATATGCTGCCGGTCAGCTATGTAATACAGGAAAAATTTCCCCTGAGTGCCAATGGAAAATTGAATCGCAAGGCACTCCCGATGCCAGAGAAATTAACAACAGGCAGGTTACCGCAGGCGGGTTTGGAAAGTCAGCTAGCTAAGTTGTTCGCAGAAATTCTAGCGTGCGACATTGTTTGGGCTGATGATGATTTCTTTGCTTTGGGAGGACATTCGTTGCTGGCAATGCGTTTGGCAGCCGAAATACATCGACGCCTTAATCTCCGTGTTTCAGTCGGTCATATTATGGTCGCGCGAAGTGTAGAAAAATTGAGTGCACTACTGGTGGATGAACAGAAGAAAAATTCGGCCGAAAACGGCGGAATAGGTGAAGTCTTACCGTTGAGGGAAGGTACGGGGCCAGCACTCTTCTGTGTGCATCCAGCGTCAGGTTTTGCCTGGCAATACAGTGGGCTTTTGCGTTATCTGGAGGGAGACTGGCCGATTATCGGCTTACAATCTCCTCGTCCTCACGGTGTCATTGCTGACTGCGACAGTCTCGACGCAATGTGTACACGCCATTTGGCGACTTTACGAAATATCCAACCTCATGGGCCTTATTACTTGCTGGGTTATTCTCTGGGAGGAATGTTGGCCCAGGGAATGGCTATCCGTTTACAGCAAGAAGGCGAGGAAGTTGCTTTTTTGGGATTGTTGGATGCTTATCCTCCAGAAGGTCAGGATTGGGGTGGGTTAAGCGAAGAAGAAGCCAAACAAGAAATTGCCCGTGAACAGGCTGAGTTTATGGCGGCTACAGAAGATGAACATGATCCGCAACTGCGTAAGGAAAAGCAGGCCATGTTTGAGGATATCGTGGCTAACTATCGAGACGCTGTCCGCAGTTTATTATCCGCTGTTAACCAGAAATATGATGGCGAAGCTACGTTGTTTGTCGCTACCCGAACATTGCCGCCTGAGTTGGATGTCGAGGAGACATGGGCTCCTTGGATTCGCCATTTACGGATTTATCGGCAAGATTGTGAACATGCAGATATCCTTTCTCCAGGTCCATTGAAACAGTGGGGTCCGCTGCTCAATAACATGTTGAAAAAACGTCGTACTTAAGCTTGCAGCAATTGACTTTATCGTATTTAACGAACCGTATGGAACATTATGGCTACTTCATCAATTTTTTTGGATTTTAGTTTACTTAAAAATAATGCCCATTTTCGCGCTATCTTTATTGCCCGTATGTTATCTGTCTTTGCATTAGGGATGCTGACGGTTGGTGTGCCTGTCCAAATGCAGTTTCTGACAGGATCTACCTTACAGGTAGGAATTGTGGTTGCACTGGACGGAGTCGGTATGTTCATCGGGTTAATCTTAGGAGGAATACTGGCTGATCGTTATGATAGACGTAAACTCATTTTGTTTGCCCGTGGCACCTGTGGTCTCGGTTTTGTCGCTCTGAGTGTTAACGCATTCCTGGACTCTCCGTCCCTGTATATGCTCTATTTTCTTTCTGTTTGGGATGGTTTTTTTGGTGCGTTGGGGATGACGGCATTAATGGCAGCCATCCCCAATTTAGTCGGGCGGGAGAATCTGGCGGCGGCAGGCGCCTTGAGCATGATTACTGTTCGCATCGGTGCCATTATTTCACCGGCATTAGCAGGGATTATTATTGTTGCTGGTGGGCCAGGATGGAACTTTGCCGTGGCAGCCATCGGTACATTAGCCACATTGTTACCCCTGATGAGGCTCCCTGAAATGAAGCCCCAACCAAGTAAGCAAGAGCATCCAATCAGTGCGTTGATAAGCGGAGTGAAATTTGTTTGTCAGCATAAAATTGTGGGCAGTGTCATATTGGTAGGGATGATGATCAGTATCGCAGGAGCCGTGCGTATTCTGTTTCCTGCCTTATCTCAGGAAGTCTACCACCAAGGGCCGTCAGCAACGGGGCTGATGTATTCTGCTGTTCCTCTGGGAGCCATGATCGGCGCTTTTACCAGCGGCTGGATAGGACGAAGTGCTCGGCCTGGTGTTCTGCTTGTTATATGTGCTCTGTGCTCCTTTATCACGTTATCCATGCTAGGGATCGTGACCAATATCGTTCTGGCATTACTTGTGTTGGTTTGTTATGGATATTTGAATGCATTTGCATCCTTGCTGCAATTTACCCTTGTTCAGAGTCATACACCGGATCATTTATTGGGGCGAGTGAACAGTTTTGTCACTGCTCAAGATGTTACTGGCGATTCTTTGGGGGCATTGGGATTAGGTTTTATGGGCCGTTTGTTATCACCAGTAATCACCGCTTTTTCGTTTGGCACTTTTGCTGCACTTACCTGCTTGTTGCTTGCAGCAGTAGTAAAACCTTTACGTCATTCTACTCTGCGTGACAGAGAAACAAGCACCTTAGAACAGGGGCTCCAGCAAGATGATAATTAATTGAAACTAGGGTTATACCCATCGTCTTTCAAGATGCGTCTGACATCTCCCCGCGTAGCGGGGAGATGTCAACAATCACATTGATTTGCAAGCTGCAACTTGAAATTCATTGGGTATAACGGAAATACAGAACGATTTCAATGTATCAAAATAACGCCATAACATGGAGTGTTATGGTGCTGTTGGAATTTGTGAATATAAAGGCTAATTAAATGTGGCATTTTATAAAAAAACATAAGAGCTGGTATTTTTGCAAATCAACAATGGATGGTGACTAAAATGAATAAGAGATACAGAATACCTTGGAGCCCCCTGACTTCCACGCGTTTATCAGTCAAAACCCAACCACGAGTGCTTTATCACGCTATAGCTTGCTGTTTGGCTGCGGCCAGCGCAGGTGCCTATGCAGAAAATTATGTTGAAAAAGGACGGATTGGCAATCCTGCCAGTTGGCGTTCCAGTGAGTTTTCGGCCCAATGGGGGCTGAGTGCAATTCACGCTGATGAAGCCTATGCCAGAGGCTATACCGGTAAAGGGATCAAATTAGGTATATTTGATCAGGCAGTTTATGCCAAGCATCCTGAGTTTATGGGAAAAGATAAGGTCACCAATTTAGTGACTTCTGGGATACGTGAATATACCGATCCCTATATTCCGGTGAAGAAAGGTGATTCATTTATTTATGATGGCACGCCGTCCGTGGATAGGTACGGGAGGCTAGGAACACATGGTGTCCATGTTGCAGGTATAGCGGCGGCTGACCGAGATGGCAGAGAGATGCATGGCGTGGCCTATAACGCCCAAATACTCACTGCGGATAACGGCGATCCCGGCCCTGAAGATGGCATTATCTTAGGTAATGATGGTGGTGTTTACCAGGCGGGTTGGAATGCACTGAGAGACAGCGGCGCTCGTATCATTAACAATAGCTGGGGGATTGGTATTGATAGGGAGCTTGAGAGAGGCGGGAAAGATCCGAATGCAGCCCATTTTACCTTAGCAGAAGCCCAGCAGCAGTTTGATGAAATCAAACCGATTTTAGGCACTAAACCTGGTGGGGCATATCAAGGCGCAATTGATGCTGCCCGCAGCGGTATTGTGACAATTTTTGCTGCGGGCAATAGTAATAACTACAGTAATCCAGATGCTATCGCGGGCCTGGCCTGGTTTGTGCCAGAGATTGCACCAAACTGGTTGACAGTCGCGAGCTTGCAACAAGATCCAAATACGACCAATAGCGAGCCTTATTCCATCAGCAATTTTTCCTCCCGCTGTGGTTATACTGCCAGTTTTTGCGTTAGTGCGCCCGGTAGCGGGATCTATAGCTCAATTATTAAGGGAACTGGAATCGATGATATTACTACCGGTTATGACAGTTATAGAGGGACTTCAATGGCTGCACCACATGCTGGTGGTAGTATTGCGGTATTGATGGAGCGTTTCCCCTATATGAGCGGCGATCAAGTCACCTCCGTGCTTCGTACTACGGCGACTGATATGGGAGAAAAGGGCATTGATGAGCTTTACGGCTGGGGATTGATCAACCTCGGTAAAGCAATAAATGGCCCTGGCATGTTCTATACCGCAGAAGATATTCCTGAAAAATTCCGCATTCCAGATCCTGACGGAGTCGCCTACGGCAAGGGGCAGTTTATCGCTGATATTCCGGGTGTTGGCGCTGTGCTCGATAAGGGTAAACTGACTGAACGCATCTGTGATGCTGATCAGTGTGCTCAGGATCAATGGAGCAATGACATCAGTGGTCATGGTGGATTAATCAAACAAGGTAAAGGTGCATTGACTCTCAGTGGCCAGAATACCTATTCTGGTCCAACTCTGGTCAAACAGGGATTACTGAACGTTAGCGGTAGTGTCTCTTCTGGCGTTTCAGTAATGGAAAGTGGCACCCTTGGTGGGAATGGTACGGTAGGGGCGCTCAATGTGCAGCGTGGCGGTACGGTAGCTCCCGGTAACTCTATGGGTACGCTTAAGGTTACCGAAAAAATGACCTTTGAACCCGGTTCACATTACGCTGTTGAAATCGCTTCCGATGGGCGCAGTGACAAAATTCAGGTTGAAAGAAATGCACAGCTCAATGGCGGAAAGGTTACCGTTTCCCTTGAGAATACGGTTAACTTACTTTCTTTTGAAGATGTGCGAAGCCTGAGTGGTCAGCAATACACTATTCTTAGTGCGAAGCAGAATATCAATGGTCGCTTTGATGGCGTCGTCCCAAATTATCTCTTCCTTGGCACTGGATTGTCTTATCAGCCTGATGAAGTCAATCTCCATGTTGGGCGTAATGAAACGGCTTTTGTCGATTTTGCTAAGACACAAAATGAACGTGCAGTGGCTGTTGCCGCTGATACCCTTGGCATGGGTAATCCGGTTTACGAAAGTATCTTAACCACTCGTTCTGCGGAGCAAGCCCGCTCTGCGTTCCGTCAGCTTGATGGGCAAATTCACGCTGATATCGCGTCTCAGTTGGTTAATGACAGCCGTTATTTACGTGATACCTTGAATTCTCGTTTGAGTCAGGCTGAAGGCCGTTCATCTTCGCCCGATATTCATGGAGACAATAACGGTGCGTGGGTTCGGCTGCTTGGTGCATGGAGCCACGCTTCTGGTACAGCGAATGCGATGGGTTATCAGGCTTCCAACTATGGTTTATTCCTTGGTGCGGATGCGCTTATTGATGAATACAGCCGTCTTGGTGTCGCAACGGGTTACACCCGTACTTCCCTTGATGGCGGTAACAGTGCTACTGCTGACAGTAATAACTATCACCTTGCCCTTTATGGTGATCGTCAATTTGGTGACTTTGTTTTGCGTGCCAATAGCGGGTTCACGTGGCACCGTATTGATACCAAACGCTTTATCAGCTATGACAGTCAGCGTGACAGTGAGAATGCCAAGTACAGTGGGCGAACTGCACAATTATCCGCTGAACTTGCTTACCTTCTGCCGACAGAGGCTGTGAATTTGGAGCCATTCATTAACCTGGCTTACATCAATTTCCGCAATGAAGGCATTAATGAAGACGGTGCTGCTGCCGCACTTCACGGTAACAGCCAACATACTGAAGCAACTCTCTCCACATTGGGATTGCGTGCCAATCATAGCTGGCAGGCTGCATGGGGTTCTTCAATTACCCTAAATGGAGAATTAGGTTGGCAACACCAATACGGTGAGCGTGAACGGGCAACAGGATTATCGTTCCGTGGCAGCAACACAACATTTGTGACTCGTAGCGTGCCTGCCTCTCGTGATGGTGTGGTGTTAAAAGCTAATGCGGAGATGAGTGCAAGTAATAACGTCTCATTTACGCTTGGCTATAGTGGATTGCTCTCCAGTAGTCATCAGGACAATAGTATGAATGTCGGTTTTAGATGGCAATTCTGATGACAGTTGGGATGTAAATATTCGATAAAATATGTGGAGTCAGTAATGCTGGCTCCACCATATTTGTGTGGTGAATATTTTTTATGGTTTTCTTGTGGTGTATTAAATGCCATTTCTATTAATGTCCTTTCTTGAATGTCCTTTCTATTAATGTCCTTTAATTTTTATTCTCTTAATTAACGCCATAATTGAAGAGTCTCATTTGCACTTCATGTTGGTGTAACTATTTTCAGTAATACCAAATATAGGTATTAATTTTCCGTACCTCGAGTTGTTTTTTAGCAGGGGCGACAGCACAGCCTGTCAGCTCGATTGCGATTGCTGAAGTTGTGTGGCTGGCGATTCAAGCGACTTCCAAAAAATGGACCATGCCGATCCAAGATTGGCGTCTTGCCGTGGGGTATTAAATATGCTCAGCGAACTCTTCTCTGTTAATGCGTTAGGTTATAACGAAGATAATATCTTTGATGTTACCACTATCATTCTGTATCTTGCGAATATCAGTGAATATGATGCTTATCACTGATTGTTAAATCAGAATCCAGTTTCGCCAATGGAAATTCAAGAGGTTGTGATAGTTACTATTACATTCGCAATTATTTTTAATACAATAAGTTAACAATTATTATGACATACCGTTTATCATCTAAAGATATTTGGGCATTGAGCTGTATGGCCTTTGCCCTATTCGTCGGGACAGGAAATATCATCCCGCCTATGGTTGACCTGCAAGCGGGTGAGCATGTTTGGCGTCCTGCTGCTGGTTTTTTGCTTACAGCTATGGGGCCAGATACATATGCTAACACTGTATTTATTCGGGGGTTAGCATGAGTCAACAATGGACATCCCGTCTGGGGCACATATTAGCAGCAACCGGATCTGCCGTTGGCATTGGTGCCATCTGGAAATTCTCATATGTTGCAGCCACAAATGGTGGTGGCGCATTTCTGATTGTATTCTTATTGTTTAGCTTTGTGATTGGATTGGCAATTCTATTAGCCGAAAACATGCTAGGAAGTAGTACGAGTGAAGTCGCCGTTAATGCGTTTAAAAAAACACTGGGTAAACACTGGGGATGGGTTGGCTTTATCGGCATATTCAGTTCATGGTGTATCTATAGTTTCTACAGT
This sequence comes from Xenorhabdus sp. BG5, assembly GCF_015163665.1. Taxonomy (GTDB): domain Bacteria; phylum Pseudomonadota; class Gammaproteobacteria; order Enterobacterales; family Enterobacteriaceae; genus Xenorhabdus. The sequence continues at coordinate 83,292 of NZ_JADEUG010000009.1, forward strand.
GTTGTCGGCGGTTGGACCATAGGCTACACCGTCATGGCGGCTACGGGAAAGTTGAATATTACGGACATCTCTCAACTGACATCTATTTTCACCAATTTCATCAGCAATCCGTGGTGGCCGATAATCGCACATCTGGTATTTTCAGGGCTAACTTGTTTCGTGGTATTATCCGGTGTGCAAAAAGGGTTGGAAAAATCAGTTAAGGTCATGATGCCGTTATTGTTTTTTATCATGATAGTGTTAATTATTATCGGCATCCGCTTACCCGGTTCATCAGAAGGGCTAAAATTATTCTTATACCCAGATTTTAATAGTTTGACCGGAAAAGGTGTTTTAGATGCTTTAGGGTTGGCATTTTTTTCACTGTCTATCGGATTAGGTATTCATATTACGTACAGCTCCTATTTACCGAATAATAAAGGTATTAGTAGATCGAGTATCTGGGTTGTCATCCTTTCCTGTCTGGTTTGCGTATTGGCTGGCCTGATGATTTTTCCTGCTTTGGCAGCTGCTGGTTTAAAACCCAATGCAGGGCCTGGCTTAACGTTTATGACAATGCCAATTTATTTCGCCAGCCTTCCGGGTGGTTCAATCTTGGCAGTGACTTTCTTTTTATTGTTATTAATGGCGGCACTGACCTCAGCAATTTCATTACTTGAGCACATTGTTGCCTATTGCCAATCGCGCTTTAAATGGTCACGTCGTAAAGCAAGTTTAAGAGTGACGGCATCGATTATGTTAATGGGGATCCCTGTTTCCTTATCTTTTGGACCTCTAAGTGATATTACATTAGGTGGAAAAACCATCTTCGACATGCTGGACTTCATTACGTCCAACGTTCTAATGCCATTGTTCGGCATTATCATTTGTCTCGCATTTGGCTGGTCCCATAAGGTCAATGCACTAATACCGGATAATATGTCATTACGGAAGCGTCAGTGTTTACGGTTTATATGGCGATATGTCGGACCTTTATGTATTGGGGTAATTTTGGTACACGGACTGATTTGATTATGTTAAGTATCATTTTTCATCCGTTTTTATTGGATAGAGAATGATGCTGCAATGTTGTAACACTGCTACAATTTAGGTAAAAATTTAAACGGGCGAGTTTATCCACCAAAACCGCCCGTTAGCCATCATCAAAATGCCTGAAATCGATTTTAATTCCCCTAACGCACTCAAATGGTTGATAAAAAATTTCATATAGTAACGCGATGCTCAACTTTGACATCCTATAACGTTGGCTTGTTGAAGCCAGTCGCGTTGACTTTTACCTTGTTGAAAATTGGCAAAAATTCCCAAGGTGTGAGAAAGAAGTTTTCTCGCTATTCGATTACTCAAATGCCATAAATCCCGTGCCCAGCACATTTCGATAGCAAATTGCCCAGCGAGTTGACCAATGACGGTTTCAATTAAACGCCGTTTAGCATTAATGCGCTTTTTCGTCTCTCTGCCTGCGGATGGGATTATCCGTATTGGCACGCACTGGCGTTATCATTTCGATGCCTGCGTTCTTATTTCCTGTTTAAATTCAACACATAAATACCCTTTATCACCGAGAAAATAGCCTTTTATCGAGCCGATCACATCCCAGGTCGCTTCACGCTCACTGACATTGGTGGGCGTCAGCGTAAACCCCGTTACCACGCCAGTTTCATCTACCCAACAAAACACCCAAACGATAAAATCTTGCTGTGACATAGCCTTTTGTTCCTTTATTTCCCTCAGTTTGGTCACTTAAAGTTATAAAGGTCTGGCTATGTCATTTCAACTCACCTCGAAAGTCGAGCATCGCGTGAAAATAAGGAATTGATAATTTCAGATTTCACGACCTGAGACACACATGGGCGAGCTGGCATGTTCAAGACGGGACGCCTCTGATGGTTCTGAAAGAAATGGGAGGATGGGAGAAATTGGAAATGGTCAATAAATACGCACACCTAAGTGGTGGATATTTAGCCAAATATAGCGGTGCTGTCACATTTTTGACACAGCCCGATAATTATGACAGCCAGCAACAGCACTTAAGGCTAGTAACTGGCTGATTTTAAATGTTATTTAAATGTCATTAATCAGCCATTTTCTCCAAGACATCAGAAAAACAGTCTGATGCTATGTTTAGACGCCATTCAAATCAGCGAAGCCGAAATGAAAAGTATTTTGATTTTAAAATCTTTTATTGCAAAGCATTTAATCTATATCAGCACCGTTTCTTGCGGTACTCACTCTTCTGATATCCGTTCTTTTGCGGCCATTTTATTGCGATTAATAAACATTGCATCACCATAACTAAAAAAGCGATATTCTTTTGCTACCGCTTCTTTGTAGGCGTTCATGGTATTCTTATAACCGGCAAACGCAGAAACCAGCATGATAAGTGTGGATTCTGGCAGATGGAAATTGGTGATCAGTGCATCTACAACCTGATATTCAAACCCAGGATAGATAAAGATTTGGGTATCATCACAAAATGGCGCAATAATCCCATCCTGACAAGCTCTTGCGGCACTTTCCAGTGAACGAACCGATGTTGTTCCTACAGCAATCACCCGATTACCACGCGCTTTACATGCCAGTACAGCATCCACGACATCCTGTGGCACTTCTGCATATTCGGCATGCATCACATGATCTTCGATGGTTTCCACTCGCACAGGCTGAAAAGTGCCGGCACCAACGTGCAGGGTGACAAAGGCCATTTCAATGCCTTTTTCTCGCAAGGCAGCCAAAAGAGGTTCATCAAAATGTAATCCGGCAGTCGGTGCAGCCACGGCTCCTGGACGTTCACTGTAGACTGTCTGGTACAATTCACGATCCGCATCTTCATCAGGACGAGCGATATAAGGCGGCAAAGGCATATGACCAATCTGCTCCAAAATAGTCAACACATCACGCTCATCATCAAAACGGATTTCAAACAACGTATCATGACGCGCCAGCATCGTTGCCTTAATGTTCTCCGCTTCACCGAGGATAAGTTCAGCACCTTCTTTCGGTGCCTTGGAAGCACGAACGTGAGCAAGCACTCGCTTATTATCCAACATCCTTTCGACTAAAACTTCCAACTTTCCCCCCGTCGCTTTACGGCCAAACAGGCGCGCGGGGATAACGCGGGTATTATTGAAAACTAATAGATCACCGGCTTCCAGCTTATCCAGCACATCAGTAAAAACACCGTGTGCCAGCTTGCCTGTTTCACCATCAAGGGAAAGCAGGCGGCAAGCACTTCGCTGTGGCTGGGGATAGTGAGCAATCAGCTCTTCTGGCAGTTCAAATGTAAAATCAGCGACACGCATTTTATCTGTATCATTCAAAAAAACAGGCGGACTAGTCTAGTGCTGCAAGCGTAAGGGTGCAACAAAGAAGCATCGGGTTTAACTATTTACGGTGCACTCTTTACGGTATACTCTCGCTATGAATTTTCTCGCACACCTTCATTTAGCTGCATTAGCGGAAAGTTCCTTACTGGGAAATTTGATGGCGGATTTCATCCGCGGCTCACCAGAAGGCGCATTCCGTTCTGATATTGTAGCGGGTATCCGTATGCACCGTCGGGTAGACAGCCTGACGGACAAGCATCCACTTGTCCTGAAAGCTCGCAAATTATTTCGCCCCGAATATCGGCGCGTTGCCCCCATTACCCTTGATATCATCTGGGATCATTTTCTTTCTCGGCATTGGGACAAATTTGAAAAAAAATACTCCCTGGTCGAATTTGTCAATCTTGCCCGCAACACTATAGAGCCTCATCTCGCTTCAACCCCTGAAAAATTTCAGGAACTGAACAACTACCTCTGGTCACAAAACTTATTCATCCGTTATACCGATATGTCATGCATCGCCAATGTCTTGCAGAGCATGGCACGCAGGCGCCCAAAATTATCCGCATTGGCAGGATCGTATCAGGATATAGAAAATCATTACTTTGATTTTGAAGCACTATTTTTCCAGTTCTATCCAGAAATGATGGCACTAGCAACAAATAAGCATCTACTTGAGTAGCAACTATCTTGAACTTTTCATAAATAGTTTTATCTTATGTAGTCTAAAAGGAATTAAAAATAACTTATTAATAGGCAAAACCTATTATAGCGATTGGTATTTTATCCTTTATTGCTATACCCTAATTCCTTATGCTGTAACCCATTTTTACATAACACCTTTTAAAATCACAGGAGTCAATTATGGTTTTAGTAACCCGCCAAGCCCCTGACTTTACAGCTGCCGCAGTTCTCGGTAACGGTGAAATTGTTAATAACTTCAATCTGAAAAAACACCTGAATGGCCGTGCTGCTGTTATTTTCTTCTGGCCAATGGATTTCACTTTCGTCTGCCCTTCTGAGCTGATTGCTTTCGATCATCGCTATGAAGAATTCCAGAAACGTGGTGTTGAAGTTGTTGGTGTCTCCTTCGACTCTGAATTCGTTCACAACGCATGGCGTAAAACTTCAATCAGCGAAGGTGGCATCGGCGAAGTCAAATATCCAATGGTTGCTGACATCAAACGTGACATCATGAAAGCTTACGGCATTGAGCACCCAGAAGCTGGCGTTGCTCTGCGTGGTTCTTTCTTGATTGACAAAAATGGTGTTGTTCGCCATCAAGTCGTTAACGATCTGCCACTGGGCCGTAACATCGATGAAATGCTGCGTATGGTTGACGCTCTGCAATTCCATGAAGAGCACGGTGAAGTTTGCCCTGCACAGTGGGAGAAAGGCCAGGAAGGTATGGGCGCTTCACCTGAAGGCGTCGCAAAATACCTGACCAAAAACGCTGACAAACTGTAATCCCGTTAGGATTCAATCTGTTCATAACTTTATGTTATGAAGCATTCCAAACCAGCCGCCTATCGGCTGGTTTTTTACTTTCAAAAATCCTGAGCTTTAGATAAGGTAAATTGCGTATTCGCAACAAAAATACCACAAAACGTCAAATCAATTAACAGTTGACCTATCCTCAGGAGAACAACACATGTTCAAAGCATGGAAAATACCCCTTATCGCTGTATCCCTGCTTATTTCTACTCCTCTTTATTCTGCCACTGAGCCGGCTGTTGAAGCTAAACAAGGCATGGTTGTCAGCTCACAACGCCTTGCTTCACAAGCTGGCATCGATATTCTCAAAATGGGTGGGAACGCCATTGATGCCGCTGTTGCCGTCGGATATGCTCAGGCCGTGGTGAATCCCTGCTGCGGCAATATTGGTGGTGGTGGCTTTATGACCATCCATCTCGCTAATGGAAAAGATACTTTCATCAATTTCCGTGAAACAGCCCCTGCCGCCGCTAACGCTGATATGTATTTGGATAAAGATGGAAAAGTTATCAAAGGTGCCAGCTTGTATGGTTATAAAGCGATTGCTGTACCAGGCACAGTCATGGGATTTGAAGCGGCATTGAAAAAGTACGGCACATTAACTCGTGAACAAGTCATGGCACCCGCTATCAAACTGGCGCGCGAAGGCTATATACTGACCCGTGGCGATACCGATATTCTGAACACCACAGTTAAGCGTTTCGCTCAAGATCCAGAAGCTGCCCGTATTTTCCTGCGCAAGAATGGCACGCCGTTCGAACCAGGGGACAGGCTCATCCAAACCGATTTAGCCAACACGCTGGAAATGATTGCCAAACATGGGCCTGATGCTTTTTATCACGGCAAAATTCCCCAATTAGTTGCAGAAGCATCAAAAAAATCAGGCGGAATTATTACCGCGGCGGATTTCGCCAATTACCACATCACAGAGACAACCCCCGTCACCTGTAGCTATCGAGGCTACAAGTTTATCTCTTCTCCACCTCCCAGCTCTGGCGGAGTGACATTATGCGAGATATTAAACATCATTGAAGGCTACGACCTTAAGTCTATGGGATTCAATTCCGCTGCTTATATTCATACATTGACAGAAGCCATGCGCCACGCCTATATGGATAGAAATACCTATCTGGGCGATCCCGCCTTTATCAACAACCCGCTTGATCGACTGTTGAGTAAAAGTTACGCCGAATCGATCAGAAAAGAGATTCAGCCCAATAAAGCCACTCCATCGGTAAATATTCAGCCAGGCATTGGTCCCCATGAAAAACCGGAAACGACCCACTATTCCGTGGTAGATAAAGAAGGAAACGCGGTATCAACAACTTACACCATCAATGGACGCTTTGGTGCTGGGGTGATTGCACCAGGAACTGGTTTTTTCCTCAACGATGAAATGGATGACTTCACAACTAAAGTTGGTGCGAAAAACCTGTATGGACTAGTGCAAGGAGCAACCAACTCAATCGCCCCTGGTAAGCGCCCACTATCATCAATGAGTCCAACCCTCGTGACCAAGGATAATAAAATCTTTCTGGTTTTAGGCTCTCCGGGAGGCTCACGCATTATCTCCATCACTTTACAAACTGCACTGAATATCATCGAATTCAATATGCCGCCACAAGAAGCCGTCAATAGCCCACGGATCCACCATCAGTGGTTACCTGACGAAGTCTATTATGAGCAACGTGGCTTATCGAAAGACACCTTAAACTTACTGGAAAAAATGGGCTACAAAATGGTGGAACAGACCCCTTGGGGAGCAGCAGAATTAATTATGATTGGATTGCCGGGTGCCGCTGGTGTGACGCCACAATCCTCAGGCAACGATTCAGCCGTATCAGGTATTGTTCGTGAAGGCTACATCTACGGTGCCAACGATGCACGGCGACCTGCTGGTGCCGCCATTGGTTATTAATCCAGCACAAATCAACAAAAAAGGTGGGCTGTTTTCAGCAGCTCACCTTTATCATCTTATAACATCACTTATCCATGTTTATCATGAACAGACTTCATTCCTACTTCTCTTCAGGCTGCACTTCATACTTTGGGAGCTTTACGACGCCTCCTACGACGCGGTCATAAATAGCGCATACAACAATCGCCAGCACAGTAGGCAGTAACCAAGCCAAACCTTGATCCGCTAATGGCAGATGCTTCGCCCACTTAGGCAGTAAATGGGTGAAGTACTCAGAAACTTTTATGGCATCCAAAACCCCAAACAGCAAACTAATAGACATGGCAGGAGCCAAAATACGTGTGCAGTTATTCCACCAATGGATTGTAAAGCTCAGTAATATCAGCACGATACAGGGAGGATAAATGGCAGTCAGTACGGGAAGTGAGAACTTAATCAAATGGCTTAAGCCCATGTTAGAAACCAACATGGAGAATGTGCCTAAAATCAGCACCAGAGTACGATAGGATAATGGCAAATAACGGCTGAAAAACTCAGAGCAAGCACACGTCAAGCCAACAGCAGTCACCATACAAGCAACGAAAATCAATACCGCGAGGAAGAAACTGCCGTAGTTACCAAAAATGCTTTGGACATAGGCGTGCAAAATCGCAGCCCCATTATCTGCGGTAGGCACTAATGTGCCACTGCCTTCCCCAAGTTTGAACAAAGAGAGGTACACCAGCGTCAAGCCAAGACCGGCAATCACGCCAGCCCACATAGCATAGCGTGTCAACAGGGAAGAAGCCGCAACCCCTCTGGAACGGGCAGCGTTAACAATAACAATACCGAATACCATTGCAGCCAGTGTATCCATTGTCAAATAGCCATTGACAAAGCCATTTGAGAACGGAATTTCCCGATAAGTTTCAATAGCAGGAACAGGGCCACCTGCTGGCCACAACACCGCCGCAATTCCCAAAATGGCTAACGCTACGATTTTGATTGGAGCCAATATATGGCCAACACTATCCAGTAGTTTGCCCGGATACAACGAAATCAGCACCACGAGTGCAAAATAGAGCACACTATAGATAAATAGAGGAAGATCACCGGTTCCAGTAAGTGGTGCAATACCCACTTCAAAAGAAACCGTTGCAGTCCTGGGAGTTGCAAACAGGGGGCCGACAGCTAAATAGCAGACAGTTGCCAGAATCAGACCCGCAGTTTTTCCAATCGGTATGCTGAGTGCTTCAATGCCCCCACCCACTTTTGCCAACGCGATGACGGTAATGACTGGCAAGCCAACAGCGGTTAGCAAAAAGCCGGCTGCTGAGATCCAAACGTTCTCTCCTGCCTGCAAGCCAACCATAGGCGGAAAAATAATATTTCCCGCACCAACAAACAAGGCAAAGGTCATAAAACCTAATGCCCAAATATCTTTAGATGATAAACGGTATGCCATAATGATTGTTAATGTATTATTGTCAAAAGAGATGCATCTGCGACATTCACTATCGCAAGCACTTGAATTTTCACTGGCGAGACCGAATTCTGATTTAACAGTCAGTGATCGATATAATATTCACTGATAATCGCAAGATACAGAATGATAGTAGTAATAACAGCTAGAATCGCCAATAACTGCCCCCAAGTAAAACTTTTATAGCGCTAAAAGGCAAGTGTAAAACCAAAAACCAGAACAATGTTCTGAAGTGGTTTTTAAAATCAGTTATTATTGTTACCTATCATTGAATACACACTATATGATTTGTTCATTTTCTGTTCGTGCGCATTTTTTGTTCATGCTAATTAATAAATCATGTTCTTACAAAATTGTTTTTGGCAGTGGCAATAAGCCGAGGCGCCAATAAAAAGCTAAAAACTGAGCCCTTCCCTAAAGTACTTACAATATCAAGATGAGTATTGTGGTGATGCAATGCATGTTTCACTATCGCCAAACCTAACCCATTCCCCCCAGTTTGACGTGAACGGGCCCGATCGACGCGATAAAAACGTTCTGTCAGACGTGGTAAATGTTCCACGCTAATCCCACCGCCATTGTCTTTCACTTTGAACAGTGCGCCTTGGGAAATATTTTGCCAATTCACTTCAATCCTTGTACCCGGAGGAGTATGTCTAATGGCATTATAAACAAGGTTGGACATTGCACTGCGTAGTTGTTCTTCATTACCAAACACTTTCAGCTTTTCATCAATATCAAACACAATATCATACTGTCCATTTCCCAAGGTTAACGCTTCCCGTTGCAATGTTTTCAATATGTTGGGAACATCCACGACTTCATTTATGTTCACTTGTGGCCCCCCTTCAATTTTGGAAAGATGCAGCAGTTGTTGCACCAAACCATCCATCCTTCGTATTTGCTCCCGCATCGTACCGATAATCTTTGGGTTCACTTTATTGTCGAACGCCTGATCTTCCATCATTTCCAGATAACCTTGCAGTACAGTAAGAGGGGTTTTGAGTTCATGACTCACATTGGCAAAAAAATCCTGTCTGGCATTTTCCAATTGCCGTTTTTGGGTGATGTCGCGCGCGACCATCAATAATTGTTTCTCAGAATAAGGCATAATGCGGAACTCCATCATATTGCCATTATTCAATTCGATGGACAGAGGGTGGGAAAAATCATTCGCGGTAATATAACGGCTAAAATCAGGATAGCGAAGCAAGTTGAAAATATGCTGACCATTGTCGTCAGGCCAGCGGAACCCAAGTAAATGCTGTGCCAGACGATTACACCAAAAAATATTGCCCTCCGTGGTCATTATCACAATGGCATCCGGCAACGATTCAGCCCCACTACGAAAGCGCTTGATGAGTAATGCGAGTTCACGACGTCGTTTGCGATTGCGTTGCTGCAACTGATAAATACCATAAAAGATAGGTTCCCAGCCGCCACGACCAGCTGGCGGTAACATATTGCGATCCAGCCATAACCAATCGGATAATTTCAGCAAATTATAGCCATGCCATATCAGAGCCAAAAATAGCGCGATAACCAGCAGCCATGCCAATTGACCGATAAAAAAAGACAAAATGACAGCGGGCAAGCAAAAAAGCACAAGTCCCCATACTAACTTTTTCCAAGATAAACGCTCAAGCACGCGACCTTACTCCAAACAGTTAATAGCGGGTAGAAAAGCGATAACCTGTACCACGCACCGTCTGTACCATCCTGGCGTGACCCCCTATCTCTAACACCTTACGCAAGCGTCGAATATGCACATCAACCGTACGATCTTCCACATAAACATTTGTTCCCCACACATAGTTGAGTAGCTGTTCACGACTATAAACACGCTCAGAATGAGTCATAAAAAAGTGGAGAAGTTTGAATTCAGTTGGCCCCATATCCAAATCTTGTCCATGACTGGAAACGCGGTGGGATGATGGATCCAGAATCAATCCATCCATATCAATAATGTCTTCCGACTCTATAGGTGAAATGCGACGCAAAACAGCCTTAACCCTGGCAATCAATTCCTTAGGTGAAAAAGGCTTCGTGATATAGTCATCTGCACCGACATCTAAACCACGTACCCGATCTTCTTCTTCCACCCGAGCCGTGACCATAATGACAGGGATCGCCTTCGCGTTATTATCCCGCTTCATTTGCCGGATAAGTTGTATCCCGGAACCGCCTGGCAGCATCCAGTCCAATAATACCAAATCAGGATAAGGTTCAGACAAACGTCTTATTGCTGTATCGTAATCTTCGGCTTCAATGGCTTCATAACCGTTTTGTTCCAATGCAAAACAAACCATTTCACGAATCGGCACTTCATCTTCAACTACCAAAATGCGTTTAACCATGGTTAATCCCGTTAATATCATTAAGGTTAGCGGCTTTTACTGCAAATATTATGAGTCAATTTTATGACACTTTTATGAAATTCTTTATTTCTCAATCATCAAGAGTCAAACTGGTTCGCAAAGAAAATCTTGCACCTTTGTTATATTTCACTATGGATGCGAAGTCGCTCGAAAATTCAGTAAAGGATGTCGAATTGCACAGGACATTCCTCACGCTGCCATTATAATTAGCCCCTGCAACAGATAAGAAGTCACAGGTAAGAAAAACATTCGGGCAACGGCGGGAAAATCATGAGAATTATTCACACATCTGACTGGCATCTTGGCCAATATTTCTTTACTAAAAGCCGTGCCGCTGAACATAAACACTTTTTGCAGTGGCTGATTGAAAAAATCGTGCAGCATCAGGTTGACGCGCTGATTATTGCTGGCGATATTTTTGATACCGGTTCTCCTCCCAGCTATGCACGTGAACTTTATAATCAATTTATTGTGGCACTACAGCCCACAGGCTGCCAACTTGTCATTCTCGGTGGAAACCATGATTCCGTTGCCACACTCAACGAATCAAAATCCCTTCTCTCTTACCTGAATACGACTGTGATTGCCCATGCTGAAATCGAAGATATAACACAGCAGATAAAGATCCTGAATAACAGAGAGGGTCTTGCAGGAGCAATTCTCTGTGCCATTCCCTATCTGCGTCCACGGGATATCATCACCAGCCAGGCGGGGCAATCTGGCGCACAAAAACAACAGGCGCTACAGGATGCTATCACCGAACACTACCACAGACTCTACCAGCAAGCCTGTGCATTACGAGAACAGTTCGGCCAGCCATTACCGATTATCGCCACTGGTCACCTCACTACGGTAGGCGCTTCCACTACGGATTCCGTTCGCGATATTTACATTGGCACATTAGAGGCTTTCCCCGCACAGTCATTTCCTCCTGCTGACTATATTGCACTGGGGCATATCCACCGCCCGCAAGTCATCGGTAAATCAGAGCATATCCGCTACAGCGGTTCCCCTATCCCACTCAGTTTTGATGAAGTGGGACAGGAGAAAAGTGTCTGCTTAGTGGACTTTAAATCAGGCAAACTCGATAACATCACACTGTTACCGATCCCACATTATCAGCCTATGCAGTTTATTCGTGGTAATTTGAAACAAATCGAAGAGCAATTACACTTTTTCAAGGAATATCAAGGAAAGCGCCCGGTTTGGCTGGATATTGAAGTCGCAACCCAGGATTACCTGCCCGATATCCAAAAACGCATTCAAGCCCTAAGTGAAGGCCTGCCTGTTGAAATTATCTTGCTACGCCGCAGCAAAAGCGCTCGCCAACTGTCACTGTCTGCACAAAATAAAGAAACACTTACTGAACTGAGCATCAATGAGGTCTTTGAACGTCGTTTAGCACTGGCTGAAATCGACGATCCCGCGCAAAAACAACGCCTAACTACCCTGTTTAAACAAACGCTGGATGATATTTCTCAGCAATAATCTGAAGAGAACCCGTCATGAAAATTCTTAGCTTACGGCTGAAAAATATCAATTCCCTGCAAGGTGAATGGAAAATTGACTTTACGGCAGAACCACTTGCCAGTAATGGATTGTTTGCCATTATCGGCCCAACGGGTGCAGGAAAAACCTCCTTATTGGATGCCATTTGCCTCGCCCTTTATCATGAGACGCCAAGGCTCAACACCATTTCAGCCTCACAAAATGAATTAATGACCCGTCATACCGCAGAGTGCCTTGCTGAAGTAGAATTTGAAGTCAAAGGCATTGCTTATCGGGCATTTTGGAGTCAGCGCCGTGCCCGCAACCAGGCAAATGGCAAACTCCAACCCCCAAAAGGAGAATTGGCTCTCAAAAAAGAGGGAAAAATCCTGGCTGATAAAATTCCAGAGAAAAAAGAAAAAATTGCCGAAATAACTGGGCTGGATTTTAGCCGTTTTACTAAATCCATGCTTTTGTCACAGGGAAATTTTGCTGCATTTTTAAATGCACAGGATAAAGACAGGGCCGATCTACTGGAAGAGCTAACCGGTACAGAAATTTACGGCATCCTGTCCCAGGAAATTTATCAACGCCATAAAGAGATACAATCTGAGCTGAATATCCAACAAGCCAAAGCCTCTTCCATTGAATTACTCACGGCAGAACAACAACAGACATACAAAAACCAGCAACAACAGCTTATTGCAGAAGAAAACCAACTCAGCCAACAAATGAAAGCATTACAAACAGCAGAGCAGTGGCTTTTGCGACAGGATGAGCTACAGCAATCACTGACCAGCAGTGCTTCACTTTTACAACAAACTGAACAAGAAATTCAAGAAGCACAACCTCAATTGCAACAACTTGCTGCCGGAGAACCAGCAGAGAAAATCCGCCCATTATGGGATGAACAAAACCGAGCCACTCATGAAAAACGGCGGATCGTGGAACAACGCACAAAAATAGCGCATGAACGCCAACAGCAACTGACAATGCTGCAACCTGCCGAACAGCAACTGGCACAGTTGGAGAAAAAGCAGGAAGCGCATCAACAGCAGCAAAATCAGCAAGAAAAGCTCATCTCAGAGCAAATTATGCCGCTCGATCATACAATTGAAACTCAATCTAAAGATCTACTGAAACTTGAACAAGAGATTGCAGGGCAAGGCCGCGATCTCACAGAGATTTTATCCCAATACCAAGCTACACAGGATCGAACGGTAACCCTAAATAGTGAACAAAAGGCATTGGAGTCCTACTATGAGCAGCATCCTTATTACTGCAATTTGGACAGCAAACTGCCTGAATGGAAACAGCTATTCACTCGCCAGAAAGAACGACAAGAAAAAGTAGATCAGCTTACCCAAAGCACCCAACAAATTGGCTCAGAGCTTGCCCAGACAACCGATTATTTACATACCTTGAATGCAGAGTTAGCTCAACAACATGAACAGAGCCGAATACTGCACAACAACCTTGCCGTTGCTGCAAATCAACTCACAACTTTGCAACAAAAGCATCCATTGGAACAATTGCAGAAAAATTTAGACAATTATCAGAAACAATTGGTATCACAGAACCAACTGGAGATCTTGCTTCCTCAATTTCAGCAGTTACAAACCGCGATCTCAGCCGACCAAAGCCACTTGATCCAATCTCAAGCATTGGTAAAAGCCTTACCTGATCAGATCGCAATCCTCAATCAACAGTTGGCAGATAAGCAGCAACATTATGACGATCTCTCCAATCGAATGCGTTTGGAGCAACAAATAGTCAGCCTGGAAAAAGAACGGGCACAATTAAAAGCAGGGGAATCTTGCCCACTTTGTGGTTCAACTCACCATCCTTTAATTAACGAATACCAGAATATTGCTCTACCACATTCAGAAGAGCGCTTAAAAAACCTGCGCCAACAGATTGATCAACTGCAAGAAAATCGTACAGCCTTACAGCAGAAACAGCAGCTTCAACAACAGCACTGCGAACAATTGCAGCAAAATATTGCACAATACAGTGCTAGATCGACGGTATTGATTAAACAATGGAAACACCATTGCCAGCAGTTACAGGCTACAGAATTACCGATAGATGCAGATAAAGTTAAGCATTTTATCAGTCAGCGACAATCTGCCTATCACCAATATCAGGCTCAACAGGCAACAATCTTACAGGCAGAGAAAAACCATCAAACGGCCGAAAAAGCACTTGCTGCCAGCCGGGAGCAATACCTGGCTTGTAAAAAGAATATTGAATTGGAAAAGTTCAAACAGGATTCAGCCCAAAAACAATTAGCAGAAAAGACGGCAGAAGCTCAACAAATAGAAGCTGACTACACAGCGACTGCACAACAGTTAAACACGGAATTACAACCAACACCTTTCACACTCCCTGCCCCTCATGAAACAGAAAACTGGCTGCAACAGCGTGAACAGGAATTAAAACACTACCACGATTCACAAAAAAAAGGGCAGCAACTACAAAAAGAACAAGCAGCCTTGCAAAGCAAACTGGGTGAACTAGACAAACAAAAAAATAAGCTCTCCACTCAGCTTCATGCTTTGAATGAACAGCAGAAACAACAAATACAGTTATTGGAACAAACACGCCTGGAACGTCATCGTTTATTTGGTGACCAATCTATCATTACCGTTCGTCAGGCTTTGCAGCAAAAAACTAATGAACTGGAAACAAGCCACAAACAGGCCATTTTCCATCTGCAAACATTACAAAACAAAATGAGCCAATTAACTGGTGCTGCCAGTGAAATAGAAAAAAGCTACACTGCCGCCGAAGCAAACTACAAACTTGCTGCCAGCCATTTCCAAACAGGTTTAGAACAACAAGGCTTTGCCGATCAATCATCCTTTGAACGTGCCTTACTGGAACCGGCACAACGGGAAAAATTACAACAATTACAAGAAAAACTTGAACAGCAACAATTGCAAGCCCAAACACGCCATCATGAATCAGAAGTAACTTTACAACGACATACGGAAACACAGCCGCAATTGCTTAACCAGTATGAACCTCAACAATTATCCGCCATATTGACTGACGTTACGGCTCAGTTGAAACACAACAACCAGCAACAAGGTGAAGCCAGAACCCTATTGAACAGTGATGCAATTCGCCGCCAACACCAACAAGAGTTACTGGCACAGATCGCACGCTTACAACAAACATATGATGACTGGAGTTATCTTAATAATCTCATTGGCTCTGCCGATGGCGCTAAATTCCGCCGTTTTGCTCAAGGTCTGACATTGGATCATCTCGTACATCTGGCAAATATCCGCTTGGAAAAATTACATGGGCGTTACTACTTGCAACGCAAAGATGACAGCGGGCTAGAATTACAAGTCGTTGACACCTGGCAAGCAGAAGCCATGAGAGATACCAAAACGCTTTCTGGAGGAGAAAGTTTTCTTGTCAGCCTGGCGCTTGCACTCGCCTTGTCTGATCTGGTGAGTAACAAGACACAAATAGAATCCCTGTTCCTTGATGAAGGGTTTGGCACGCTTGATCCTGAAACCCTGGATATCGCTTTGGATGCACTGGACCACCTTAACGCATCAGGAAAAACTATCGGAGTCATTAGCCATGTAGAAGCATTAAAAGAGCGAATTCCTGTTCAAATAAAAGTGGAAAAAAAGAATGGCTTAGGTTTCAGTCAATTAGCCGCAGAATTTCGAGTTTAAACATAGAAATCAAGTAATAACAACCGTTTGATAAATGTGTATAGTGTGTATATAATATTTAAAGTGGAAAGGAGGCTGCTTGAACAGTTCCTCATCCACGTAGAGACATCAAACCAGGAACTCTTAGCAAGATTCTGAAAGATGCAAAACTCAAACAATCCAGTTAATGGATGACGAAGTACCCAGAAAAAGCCTGTAAATAAAAATGGAATAAGATTATGTTATATCCAGCATTTGTCGAAATAGATCAAGATGGTAATGCCAGTGGCTGGTTTCCTGACGTTGCAGGGTGCATCTTTGCTGGTGACACACTTGAAAAAGCACATTCTGATGCACAATCTGCGATCAATGCACATTTCGAGTTAATGAAAGAACAAAACTTGGAATTCCCATTTCCAAAAGCCATGCAACAACACCTTACAGAAAAAGCCGATGAATACAAAAATGGGCAATGGCTTTTAATTCCTGTTGATATGAGCCAGTTCGAAGACAAAATAGAGCGGATTAATATTACGCTGCCATTGCGTTTAATCAATCGCATTGATGCGAAAGTTAAACAACATCCCGAATATGGTAGCCGCAGTGGGTTTTTAGCCCTGGCTGCTCGTAAAGCACTACAATAGATTATGAAGAGCCTGCTTAAGCAGGCTCTTTAATTTAGTGCTTAATAACATAAAGATCTTTCGTTGATATTCTTCCCAAAAGATCAGCGTAATAGCCACCAATATAAGGCTTAACCAATATCGCAGTAACATAGTAATAAATGGGAATAATAGGCGTATCTCTTGTCATAATATCGAGTGCATGTTGAAAATCTTCTTGTTTATTTGTTGCTCCTGCTTTACGAATCCAATTATCGAAGTCTTTATTAGAATAAAATGAAGTATTATTGGTTTGATTTGTTGTAAATATATTAAAAAAAGCCATCGGATTATTATAATCGCCAATCCATCCACCTCTAACGACATCAAATTTCCCTTGATGTTCGTTCTCCAGCATCACTTTCCACTCTTCAGTTTGTATATTGGCAATAACACCGAGATTCTTTTTCCACATCGAGGTTGCAGCAATAGCAACTTTTTTATGTAAGTTTGATGAGTTGTAAACCAAATTAAATTTAAGGGGATTATTTTTATTAAAGCCCGCTTCATTCAATAATTGTTTAGCTTTTTCATTACGTTGAGCTTGTGTCCATGATACATAATCAGGTTGTTTAAATTTAAAACCCCCAATGCCAGGAGGTAAAATTATATACGCAGGTATTTGCCCTTGAGCAACAACTTTATTAGCAATAATATTTCTATCCAAAGCAAGACTTAGTGCTTGTCGGATCTTACTGTCTTTAAGCAGTGGTTTTTTATTGTTAAACTGATAGTAATATGTGCTAAGTATTGGTGAAATATGAACTTGTGAACTCATGTTTTTCTTTAATGAGGCAAACGATTCTAACGGGATCGTAAATGTAATATCTATTTCTCCGGCCAGATAACGGTTTAAATCTGATGTATCTGATGAAAGTGGAAGATAAGTGACTTTATTAATAATGGTATTTTTATTATCCCAATAATAAGGATTTCTTACTCCAACAATTTTTTCATTCACTTTCCACTCTGCTAATTTAAATGCGCCACTAGAAACAAAAAATTCCGGCTGAGTCCATTTATCTCCGTATTTTTCGACGACTTTTTCGCTAATCGGAGCCGCAATATTAAATGCCAGCATCTGTAAAAAATATCCAACCGGTTTTTCTAGCCTGACCTCCAATGTCGAATCATCCAGGGCTTTAACACCAAGTTCCTCCACTTTTTTCTTCCCTGCTAAAATCTCTTTAGCATTACCCACTGAAGCATCAACAAAATAGCTACCATATGGAGAAAGTGTTTTAGGATTTGTCAGCCGTCGCCAGCTAAAAACAACATCATGAGCGGTAATTGGTGTACCATCAGACCATTTGATTCCTTTCCTTAAATGGAAAATCCACGTTTTATTATCCTTAGTTTCCCAGCTTGCAGCCAGTTTAGGTATGATCTGGCCTTGCTTATCTGTTCCCACTAACGTATCAAAAAAATCATTGATAATGTTTAATGCAATATTACCTTCAACTTTATCGACATCCAGTGATGCAGGTTCGGCACCATTATTGCGAACAATCTCTTGTTTTTCCGCCAATTGTGTACCAGGTGGAATAACTGCGGCATAAGACAGTGTTGTACTACCCAATATAATACTGATAGAACAAACTAATGTTTCAACCGTTTTTTTACTGGTTTGATTTAACATGTCATGTCTCCCCATAGCTGTGCTGTAATTATTTTTTGTCCTTTATTTTATTTTCAATCCATATTGCAGAATGACATGTTATTTATTACTCAATAAATCATTTAGTTCAACAATAATAATTTTTTTAAATACTGTATTTATAGCTATGTATTTATACACAATAGTTTTCAAATTTCAGCACAGAGGCAAAAAGAGATGATTATTAACTTTCCAGGTGACTATTCACCGTACTTTAATGAATACACAGGGCTTGAGCAATCATCTGACCTCAGAAGCCAAAATGATAATGTTGATGCATCAATCCAAGGAATTATTCCTGGGTTAGTGTCAGATGGATTCTCATGACCACTAGCATGCTCTAATTTGAATGATAAATAAACATCTTAAATGATTACGAGTATCATTTATACATTGTTTAAAAGATTATCTCAGATTTTATTGTGCATTAGGTCAAGGTTATTGTATAAGAAAGAGGAGTAAAGAAAAGAAAGCATAAGGTTGTCTAATGAATAAGACCGAAACAGTTAATAAAAAGAAATTTAAATTTGGGTTAGGCTGGCAGATTTTAGCTGCGCTTATATTGGGAATTATTGCAGGAGCCGTTTTACATGACAATGAACACAAACAGTGGATAATTGTTAATGTGCTTTCTCCTGCCGGGAAAATATTTATCCAGCTTATTAAGATGATTGTTGTTCCAATTGTAATTTCAACATTGGTTGTTGGTATTGCCGGTGTTGGTAATACTAAGCAATTAGGAAAACTAGGCTTAAAAACAATTTTGTATTTTGAGATTGTCACAACAATTGCAATAATTGTAGGCATTTTTTTGGCAAATACGTTTAAGCCTGGTGTAGGTATTGATATGTCTGCTCTCCATCAAGTAGATATATCTCAATATGAACACACAACACAGCAGGTTGAAAGTCATTCACACGGTATTGTTAATACCATTCTATCATTAGTACCCGATAATATTTTTGCGGCGATGTCCAGTGGCGACATGTTGCCCGTTATTTTCTTTGCCGTATTATTTGGTTTAGGTTTATCATCACTTCCGAAGGAAAAAAAAGAACCATTATTAACGGTATTACAAACATTCTCTGAAACAATGTTTAGAGTGACTCATATTATCATGATGTATGCTCCAATCGGGGTATTTTCGTTGATTTCAGTAACAGTGGCTAACTTCGGGTTTAGCTCATTATTACCATTAATAAAATTAGTTATTTTGGTTCACTGTGCAATTTTATTTTTTGCTATTGTCATTCTTGGTTTGATTGCCCGCTACTGCAATATCAATATTTTTATACTCTTTAAGATCCTAAAAGATGAGCTACTGTTAGCCTATTCTACTGCCAGCTCAGAAACCGTATTACCCCGTATCATGGATAAAATGGAACAATATGGGGCTTCAAAATCAGTGACCAGCTTTGTTATTCCGATTGGTTATTCATTTAACCTTGATGGCTCAACGCTGTATCAGAGTATAGCCGCCATTTTTATTGCTCAGCTCTATGGAATTGATTTATCCCTTTGGCAAGAAATTACGCTTGTCCTCACATTGATTATTACCTCAAAGGGAATTGCCGGCGTTCCTGGGGTCTCTTTCGTTGTTCTGTTAGCAACGCTGGGCAGTGTGGGCATTCCATTAGAAGGTTTAGCCTTCATTGCGGGTATTGACCGGATTCTTGATATGGCTCGTACCGCATTAAATGTAGTCGGTAATGCACTCGCTGCACTTGTTGTGGCTAAGTGGGAAAAACAATTTGACCAGCAAAAAGCTAAACAATATGAAGAATCTTTGATTTCTAAATAATATTTATTTTTAATTGTATGACCCTGAAAGGAAAAGCAGCTATTGCTTTTCCTTTTAATAGTTGCCTCGATCCACTATATACGCATTAAACTTCAAGTTGCCATTTACAACACTCTATGAAACCTGATTTCTCCCCGCGAAGCGGGGAGAAATCACACACATCTTGAAGTTAGATTGGTATAGTTATTAATGTTCAATAATATAAAGATCTTTTGTAGAAATATAATCCATTGGGGTAACGTAAAACCCACCAATATAAGGCTTCACCAGGCGATTACTGACATAATAATAGACAGGGATCACCGGTATATCATGATTAAAAATAGCCATCGCTTTTTGATAATAAGCGATATCATTCGTTTCACCTGCTTTAATAACCATCTGATCAAAATCATTATTGGCATATTGTGGTATATTATGACTGCTTCCCGTCAGGAAAGTATCCAAAAAAGACATTGGGCTGTTGTAATCCGCCGTCCATGCATATCTGACTACATCAAACTTGTTCTGGTGCATATTATCCAACATCACTTTCCATTCCTGATTTTGTAAACTGGCTTGAACACCTAAGTTCTGTTTCCACATTGAAGTGACAGCGATAGCAAGTTTTTTATGGGATTCTCTCGTGTTATAAAGCAAGTTGAATTTGAGTGGATTTTTCTCGTTAAAACCCGCTTCATTCAATAGCTCTTTCGCTTTTTTAATCCGCTGTTCCTGTGTCCAGGAGGCATATTCTGGTGGGGTTAATGTGATACCACCAATATTAGGAGGCAAAATATCGTAAGCGGGCAATTGTCCCATTCCCAATACTTTATCAGCAATCACATCTCTATCTATGGCTAAACCTAATGCTTTCCGAACTCTAACATCATTAAACGGCGGTTTTTGCGTATTAAACACGTAATAGTAAGTACTGAGCATAGAACTCACATGAACTTGATCACCCAATGTTTTCTTTAATGATGCAAAAGAATCCAGAGGAATGGTCATCGTCATATCAATTTCACCGGCGAGATAGCGGTTTAAATCCGACTTTTCTGATGTAATAGCAAGGTAAGTCACTTTATTAATTACCGTGTTTTTATCATCCCAATAATGGGGATTCCTGACCCCAATCACATTTTCATTCACTTTCCATTCAGATAGCTTAAATGCACCACTGCCAACAAAAACATCAGGATGTGTCCATTTGTCACCATATTTTTTAACCGCTGTTGCACTCACCGGAACCAAGATTGGATGGGTGAGCATTTGCAAGAAATAAGCTACAGGTTTATCAAGTTTCACTTCCAAGGTGAAATCATCCAGCGCCTTTACGCCAAGCTCTTCCGCTTTTTTCTTGCCTGACAATATGTCGTTTGCATTCACTACATGAGCTGTTCCAAGGTAGCTGCCATAAGGCGAACCCATTTCGGGATCAAGCAGACGTCGCCAGCTAAATACCACATCATGGGCAGTAATCGGCGAGCCATCAGACCATTTAACGCCTTTTCTTAAATGAAAGAGCCAGGTTTGGTTGTCATTCGTTTCCCAGCGTTCAGCCAATCTGGGTTCAATATGGCCTTTTCTGTTGGTGTAAACCAAACCATCAAAAAAATCATGGATAATATTCAACTCAACATTACTTTCTACTTTATGGACATCTAAAGAAGCGGGGAAAGAACCATTGTTACGCACAATTTCTTGTTTCTCAGCCAATTGCATTCCTGGTGGAACAACGGCAGCATAAGAGGGTGTGATGTTTGTTAATAGTATTCCTATCAAGCAGGTGAGTATTTGGGGGAGCTTATTTTTCATTAAACCCGCCATGATTTTTTTCATATTTTGAATCTCCATTAATTGCTATTTTCATTATTACATTACGCTACCATTTTTATTTAACTTATAATTTCAACTAACTTTATTAAGCAACAAGAGCCTAATAAAAACAGGATCTTATTAAGCAAAAATCAGTATTTAATAATATAGAGATCTTTTGTCGGGATATTTCCCATCGAATCTACGTAAAAACCACCAACATAAGGCTTAACGAGTTTTACACGGACATAATAATAAACGGGGATGGCGGGTATTTCTTCATTGAGAATATCAATGGCTTGTTGGTAATCAGCGGGATCATTCGTTTCATCTGCTTTTAAAGCCCATCGATCAAATTCCTTATTTTGATATCTCATATGGTTATTGGTATTCCCTGATGTGAAAATATCTAAAAAGCTAGTTGGGCTATTATAATCAGCATTCCATGCGTATCTCGTCAGCTCAAAGTTACCCTGCGTCATACTATCATTCTGCGTTTTAGTTTCCTGATTTTGTAAGATAACTCCAACCCCCAGATTCTTTTTCCACGCTGAGGTGGCAGCAATGGCAATTTTTTTATGTCCATCAGAGGTATTATATAATAAGGTCAACTTGAGTGGATTCTTTTCATTAAAACCAGCCTCATTCAGTAGCGTTTTGGCCTTGGCAATGCGCTGTTCCTGTGTCCATGAGGCATATTCAGGCTGTTTTAAATAAATCCCCCCAGCCCCCGGAGACACCACATCATAAGCGGGCTTTTGACCATTACCTAATACCTTGTCAGTGATAATATTTCTGTCCAATGCTAAAGCCAACGCTTGTCTGACCCGAATATCATTAAAGGGCGGTTTTTGTGTATTAAAAAGATAATAATAAACACTCATCATGGGCTTAACATGCAATTGATCACCAAATTTCTTCTTAACGATTGGCAAGAATTCCGATGGCCCTCCGTTAGATATATCAATCTCTCCTGTCATATAGCGGTTTAGATCCGCTTTATAATCTGATAATGGCAAGTAAGTGACTTTATTAATGACGGTATTTTTATCATCCCAATAATAGGAATTTCTGACACCAACAATTTTTTCATTCACTACCCATTCAGAGAGTTTAAAAGGCCCATTGCTAACAAAATGTTGGGGCTGAGTCCATTTACTGCCATATTTTTTAATAGCCTGTTCACTCACCGGAGACATGGCGGGATGCGCTAACATTTGCAAAAAAACGGTTTTTGGCTTTTCCAGTACAATTTCTACCGTTGTATCATCCAGTGCCTTAACACCGAGTTCTTGCGGTTTTTTCTTACCAGATAGTACATCACGTGCGTTTACGACAGCTGCCTGAATCAGGTAACTACCGTAAGGCGAAATCGTGTCAGGTGTCACCAGACGTCGTAAAGAAAAAACCACATCATGGGCGGTAATCGGTGTACCGTCAGACCATTTAATCCCTTTTCTTAAATAGAAGATCCACGTTTTATTATCTTTGGTTTCCCAGCGCTCAGCCAAAGCGGGGATAATATTCTCTTCTTTATCTGTATCAACTAAGCGATCAAAAAAATCCCGCAAAATATCAAATTCACTGCTACCCTCAGATTTATGCGGATCTAATGAAGCAGGTTCGGAAAAATTATTGCGGGTAATTTCCTGCTTATCCGCCAATTGCACATTGGGAGGGACAATCGCAGCATATGAGAACGTAATATTTCCCAGAATCAGACTGACAGAACAGATAAATATTTTAGCTATTTTATTTTTTATTATCCTTACCAACATTGTCTGCATATTAGTGGTCTCCATAATTGTTTTCATTATTAAATCATCAATACATACATCATTATTACCTTATGACTATTACCAAGATGACTATATTGAGTAATCTATTCAAGTAACTTGAAATTTATTCTCATACTAAAATGCAACACATAATAATTAGCGTTGCATTTCTGATCTGGATCAAACAACTGTTACAGTATCTTTGATCTATTGGTTTTATCTACGCCGATCTGCGTTATCTTTTATCCCCGTCACATTATTTTGTTCCGATATCAAAATCGCAATCGGAAGTTATTTATATACGCATTAAACTTCAAGTTGCAATTTACAACACTATATGAAACGTGATTTCTTCCCCGCTTCGCGGGGAGAAATCATATGCATCTTAAAGTTAGATTGGTATATTTATAATTCATTTTGTTATCTCTTAACGTCCAAAATTTGCCTGCCCTTTAGCTATGCAGGAGAGCAGGCATTCATATGATTACGTTCAGTAAGTTTTATTTTTTCTCTGTTAAATCAATTTGGTAGATGGAAAAACCGGTATCATCATTTTTTAAGTACTTCATCGGGTATTGGGCGTGTTGTTTAATGAACTTCGCCGCTTTTTCTGTTGGAGAAGTTTCGAAACGGATATTTAATTTTTTATCTGTTTTGATTGGTAAGAATGACCAATTGTTTTCAACCTGAGTTGATACTACGCCCTGCTCTTTGGTCATTCTGGAAATGTAAGAAGCCAAAATAGTACGGTTTTCATCCGGTGAAGCAAATGCGATGTGATCCTCTCCGGTGCCGGCAAATTTACCGCCGTATCCACGGTAGTTATTGGTGGCGATCAGGAAAGTGGCTTTCGGATCAATCGGCTTACCCTGATAGGTAACATCTTTGATACGGTTCGCATCTTTATTGATAAGCTGACAATCGGTGTCGTATTTAGCGGGTTGAGTCAGGTCTATCTTATAGTTAACCCCGCTTATGGTATCGAAGTTGTAAGTACGGAAACCCTCCCAGTTCAGCAATTCTTGTGGTTTGGTGGAGTTTGCATCAATCTGGTTAAACATGCCCGCCGAGCATTCCAGCCACTCGACCACATTCGCCCCCGTTGCTTTCACTACCACCAATGTATTTGGGTAGAGGTATAAATCGGCCGCGTTACGGAAAGTCAGATCCCCTTTTTCCACTTCCACAAAGTCAGATGGTGAATTTTTACGCCCGCCCGCTTTGAAAGGTGCCGCCGCCGCTAAAACAGGAAGCCCATCCAGATTTGGATCGCCCTGGATAAAGCGTTTGGTGTAATCTACCTGCGCATCATTGACGATCTGAACAGTTGGATCGCTCTGGATCAGCGCCAGATAGCTGTACATGTTGTCAGTGGCTTTTCCAATGAATTTACTCACGAATTTGCGCGTTCCCAAGTGATCTTTTTCGATGATGGAAGCCAGTTTATTATCGCGTTCAACCAATGCTTTTTTATGGGTTTTGTCATAGATAGGGCGAGCCTCCGCTTTAGCAGATTCGACTTTCCATTCACCACTGCCGTTATTGATTACCATATCGACAACCCCCAGATGATCCCCCCACTGCCCCGGCATAACGGCAGGGATACCATTAATCGTGCCATTAGCGACATTAACCCCCTTGATACCTGTATATTCCTTGCCTGGGAACACGCCGTGAGCATGACCAAACATAATGGCATTAATGCCGGGAACTTCACTCAAATAGTAAACCGAGTTTTCTGCCATCGCTTTATAAGGATCTTGAGAGAAACCAGAATGGGGAATGGCGATAATCAGCTCTGCACCCGCTTTCTTCATTTGAGGGACGAATTTTTTCGCGGTTTCAGTAATGTCATTAACAACGACTTTGCCATTGAGATTGGCTTTGTCCCAAATTGTGATTTGGGGTGGCACAAAACCGATATAACCGATCTTAATCGTGTGCTCTTTGCCTTCGCGATCTTTGACTGGAGTATCAACGATAATATACGGCGTAAAGTAGTTTTTACCGGTTTTGGCATCGATGATATTCGCATTGATATAAGGGAATTTGGCACCGGCGATGGCCTGTTTCAGATAAGCCAATCCAAAGTTGAATTCATGGTTACCAAAGTTGCCGACGGTATAGTCCATCGTATTCATCAATTTGTAGGCTGGATGAATCTCCCCTTGTTTCAATCCCTTTGCCACCATGTAATCCGCAAGCGGGCTACCTTGAATCAAGTCACCGTTATCTACCAAGATCGCATTGGTTGCCTCCGCTTTGGCTGCCTTAATTAAGTTTACAGTGCGAACCAAACCAAATTGCTCTGTGGTTTTATCTTTAAAGTAATCGAAATCCATCAGATTGCCGTGAATATCTGAGGTTTCCATCACCCTTAAATCAACGGTTGCCGCGTTCACATTGAATGCCACCAGCATTGCCAGCGTTGACATTGTCAACACGTTCTTACTTTTCAACATATTCTTCATCACTATGCCCCTTTATAGAATTGCTTCCAGGCATCATAATAAACCGTTTCAACAAATAGGCCATAACCATGCCGCCCCACGCACACCACTGGAATCCCCATGCATTGCTTTTCTGATTGGTGTTGCACACTCGCCACCAAAAATCCACTCTTTGACTAAATCGGGTAACGTTTGGTAAAGGCGATCAACATGGCTCATGCCACCGCCAAGTACAATTACATCCGGGTCCAATATGAGAATGAAGATGTGATTATAGGAAACTCATGAAGTTCTAGGGCTTCATCACATGATTCGTTATCATACCCCTTATGTTTTTAAGATGACCTTTGTCACAATGCGCAACAATATGGGGTAACCGCATGTTATGGTTCAAAAATTTAATGATTTACCGTTTAAACCGAGAGATTTCTCTTTCTGCGGATGAACTGGAAAAACAATTAAGCCCATTGGCATTCACCCCATGCGGCAGCCAGGATATGATGAAAACGGGCTGGGTTTCGCCAATGGGATCGCACGGTGAAGCATTAACCCATGCTTCCGGCAATCAAATTCTGATCTGCGCACGCAAAGAAGAAAAAATGCTGCCTTCTCCGGTGATTAAGCAGGAATTACAGGACAAAATAGCCCGTCTGGAAGGTGAACAACATCGCAAACTGAAAAAGACAGAAAAAGATTCACTGAAAGATGAAGTCATTCATACGCTGCTGCCAAGAGCATTCAGCCGTTTCAGCCAAACTTATATTTGGATCGATACCGTCAATCATTTAATTATCGTTGATGCCGCCAGCGCAAAACGGGCCGAAGATAATCTGGCACTGTTGAGAAAAACATTGGGATCACTGCCCGTTGTTCCTCTTACTTTCACCAATCCCATTGAATTGACGCTAACCGAGTGGGTACGTTCAGGTGATCTTCCTACCGGTTATGCCCTGATGGATGAAGCCGAACTCAAAGCCATTTTGGAAGAAGGTGGCGTGATCCGCTGTAAGAAGCAGGATTTGGTTTCAGATGAAATTGCAGCACATATTGAATCTGGCAAATATGTCACTAAGTTGGCCCTGGATTGGGAAGAGCGTATTCAGTTTATGCTGTCAGATGATGGCGCTTTCAAACGGATTAAATTTAGCGAAACTTTACGTGAACAAAATGATGATATCGATCGTGAAGATGTTGCCCAACGATTAGATGCTGATTTTACCTTAATGACGGGTGAACTCAGTGCATTGATCAAAAATACGATTGATGCGCTGGGCGGTGAAGCCGAAAGATAATGGCAAGCGAACTGCCTTAACAGTTAAATCCATTAAGGCAGTTCGGCAAAAAATGACAATTAGAAGCGATAAACTAAACCAACACCAAAGACGTCGTCAGTACTGGTCTTCGCTTTCTTAGTGAAATCATTGTCTTTCAATAAGTTAAATTGATATTCAGCATACGTGCCCATATTTTTGTTAAAATTATAGAAGGCACCGACTGAAACATATTTCACCAAATCTTCAGATCCCTTGTCTGTCAGTATGCTCTTATCAGCCAGGTCATTACCCAAATCTTTACCTTTGGAATAAACAAAAGCGACAGAGGGACGCAAACCAAAATCAAACTGATACTGAGCCGTCAACTCAATGTTTTGGGTTTTATTGGCAAACATCGTGTAGTTATTCACAGAGCTGCCAAATCGGGTCATATTACGGGTTTCACCATACATGGCTGCCAGATAGACATTATCTTTGTCATACTTGGCAGAAACGATCCATGCTTCGGCTTTATTCCCTTTTGCCAGAACCTTAGCGGCAGTAGAACCCAGTTTCTGTACCGAAGTCCGGTTAGAGTTGCCGTATGACGCCCCAATGTTGAAGCCATTACCAAAGTCATAGGTGCTGGAAAGGCCAAAACCATCACCATTCTGCCTTGCAACATCGCTACGGCCATTTTTAGTACCATCATCATTTTTAGCCTGATACTGCAAGGCAAAGTTCAGGCCATTGACCAAACCAAAAAAGTCAGTGTTACGATAGGTTAATAACCCGGTTGAACGCCCCATCAGAAAGTTATCGGTTGCGGCCATGGAATCACCACCAAATATTGGCAATGCATCTGTCCATGCGTTGGCATCATAAACCACACCATAATTGCGCCCGTAATCCAACGAACCGTATTCGCCAAATTTCAACCCAGCGAAAGCCAAACGTGTTCTGGTGTTTGCCCCACTTTCCACTTCTGTACCATTGGCACCCATATTGAATTCCCAGCGCCCGAAGCCAGTGAGTATATCTGTAATTTGGGTTGAACCTTTAATACCGATACGACCGACAGAACCATCACCAGACTGGCTATTTGATTTGGAGAAAGTTCTTTGTACATCGGCTTTTCCATATAAATCTATTTTATTTCCATCTTTATTATAAATTTCAGCAGCATTTGCTCCCCCCGTAATAAGAAGTACCGGAATTGCCATTGCGAGTGCGTTGCGTTTTATCATTATCATAATCCTCATTAGTCTTGTTATTATTTAGCCACCGCCAAAATATTCATATCCCAAGAACAACTTGCTCTGGAATAGTCAATAATCAGGTGGGCGGAGTATTTTACTTGTTTTGGTTAATTTAATGTTAAATTTGTAACAAGTAATGACGATACTAAGATCTAAACAAACCTTTTGCTAACAAAAATTAGCAAAAAATGCCATCTTGTGATGAACGTCACATCATAGAAATATTCCCTATGATTCAACAATATCAATTATGACAATAACTTATTAAAAACAGTAAGTTATAAATAATGGGTGGGTAATAAAAAATGCTATGATTCGAGCATGGAGAACGTATTTGGGCGATACAGGTCTGGTCAACTTGACCAGACTAATAAGAATAAATATCCTAAAATTGTGTACATTAAAACATCAATAGGTAATGTTATGGAACAAATTAACATCTACGATGCAAAAACCAACCTATCCAGAATTGTTCAGAAAGTCGCCCGCACCGGAGAACCGGTCGTGATCGCCAAAAATGGTCATGCACTGGTTAAAGTTATTGCATACAGAGAAGAGCAGCCCAAACGCAAATTAGGCTTCCTCAAAGGCAAGGGTAGTGTTCCCGCCAATTTTGACGATATGAACAGCGCCGAAATTGTTGATATGTGCGAAGGGAAATATTCATAGTGGAATTCCTGTTAGATACCAACATATTGCTGTTTATGGCATATGAACCGGAAAAACTGAAAGCTGATCTTACTGATCTGCTGGAAGATACCAGCAAAACCTTGTGTTTTAGCGCGGCGTCTATATGGGAGGTGGTCATTAAAAGCAATTTAAACAAACCTGATTTTTCCATAGATTCCGAACAGTTCAGGGATGGGCTGTTTGACGCTGGTTTGATTGAAATCCCCATTAAAAGCGATCATACGCTCGTTGTATGCGATTTACCGGAACAGTTACATAAAGACCCATTTGATCGGTTAATTGTCGCTCAGGCAAAACACAACAAGATTCCACTCATCACGAATGATGACAAGTTAATCGATTTTGTCAGCGATTATATTACCGTCATCCCTAATCGATGACACTGCTCTCTCCAAGTGGGACCGTGGTCCCACCCTATTCTGTTATTTTATGAACGGATAATCACGCTTTGATAGGATTGACAAGTACCTGAGAGTTGTGTATCAGTCTGTTCTGTTTATATAGGATCACGCCAGTGCAGTACAAATATTCACAACTTATAAGGTGCTAAAATGGCAGAAAATCATCCACGTCCACGAGGCCGCCCCACCATTCCAGAGCAAGTCTTACGCCAAAAAATTCACAACGTCACCTTTCTACTTCTGATTAATCAAGGTTATAACAAAACAACCATGGATGAGGTTGCTAAAAAAGCCGGCATTGCTAAAAAAACGCTCTACCGTTTTGTCAAAAACCGAGAAGATCTGCTTGAACAAGTGGTTATGGGTTGGGAAGATAATTTTATTCCCGCTTTTAAGAAAGACGCTAATAATTTTCAGCAATTGATGAAGTCATTGAAAATATTTCTGACTGAAATAGCAGAGAAATCTTTATCTATAGAAGCAGTAGGATTATTTAAATTATTACAATCTGATTTTCCTCATCGTGAAGTATTATTGGATAAATATCAACAAAGTGGAATTGAAAAAAGCAGGAATATATTGGCAAATTGGCTTGAGCGCCAGTATCAAAAAGGGTTACTAAAAAAAATGGATTTTCATATTATCAGTGAACTTATCATCTCGATGGTAATTGCAGAACCACTCATAAAAATGGCACTGGGTATTCTTCCACCATTGCCAGAAACAGATATGACACCTCGTATTAGTGCAGCGGTTAGTTTGCTTGAATGTGGGTAATATTTATTATAATTAAGGCTGAGAAATAAATTCCCAGCCTTTTATTTATCAATAAAATTCATCTTGATATTTTACACAACCATACATTATTCTATATTACACTTGTATGTTACCAACAACATAAAGTCGAAATAAATCAATCCGGCCAAGTTAGTGACCTATGGATTGTATTCTTTTTTCCAGCGTACTAACTCTCGTTATGATATCGATGATATTCCTTGCATTTTCCTCTGTCATCAGATTTGTCGTATCAAGCAGATCCTTATTAGATTCAATATCCTTTTTGTTAGCTTCTATAGTATCCTGTACCGTCTGCAATTGGGAACCATTGATAACCTCTTTTGAGAGATTCGCTACGGACTGCTCTAGCGAAGCAACCTTATTATCTACTGCTTGCTGATTGGCAGTAATAACGTCAATAGACTTTGAGAAATTCGCTACGGACTGCTCTAGCGAAGCGACCTTATTATCTACCGCTTGCTGATTGGCAGTAATAGACGTTGAGAGATCCGTTACGGACTTTCTTAGCAAAGGAAGCGTATCATCTAACTCTTGTTTATTGACAGCAATAGCGATTGAGTTATTCTCAATATCCTTTCTGTTATTCTCAATATCCTTTTTATTATCATCTATAGCTTGCTGCATATATTTCAACAGGGAATCATTAGTTGAATCACTACTTAACCCAACCGAATCGTTATTTTTTACATCAGACATAATTTCCTCACTTATTATTCATTAAAGTAAAAGGTCGTTTCATCCTACTGCTAAACTGCCAGTTGATATTACTTAAGTTAAATTTAATCTCAATAGAATGCAGTCACACAGTAATTAATTCGAATTAATATACGGATTCATATTATAAAACCTGTCTATTCGCCAAGTGAATAATCTGTTGGAAGGTAAATTCAACGTTTTCTGCTGGTATTCGTTATTATATAGCGATCAGCGCTGTGTTGCTTATCTCATGCACAATACAGTGATAATAATCTTTATTGAATATAAACACTATTTTTAATAAACTAATCTAACTATTTATTGTATCTATTTTTATAATAATTAAGGCTGAGAAATAGATTCCCAGCCTTTTATTTATCAATAAAATTCATCTTGATATTGTACACAACCATACATTATTCTATATTACACTTGTATGTTACCAACAACATAAATTCGAAATCAATCAATCAATCAATCAATCAAGCCAAATTAGTGACCTATGGATTGCACTTTTTTTCCAGCGTACTAACTCTCGTTATGATATCGATGATATTCCTTGCGTTTTCCTCTGTCATCAGATTTGTCGTATCAAGCAGATCCTTATTAGATTCAATATCCTTTTTGTTAGCTTCTATAGTATCCTGTACCGTCTGCAATTGGGAACCATTGATAGCCTCTTTTGAGTCAGCCGAAATGTCACCGTCATCAAGATTCACTAGCTTCCGTAGTATCTTTATATCACCGTCAACGTCCTTATGATCGCCACTGCTTCCGATTGATACAATATTGTCTTTATCTGCAACAGAATTACTACCTAATGCAACAGAATTATTTGATACTCTAGTAACTATTGACTTACTACCTAATGCAACAGAATTGTTTCCATTTACATTAGATTGATATCCTACCGCAATAGCATTGGGAGTGTCAAAGTCAACGCGTGCGTGTGCGCCAATAGCTATACTAAATTTTGATACAGCTTCAGCTGTATCACCTACTGCCGTTGACCCTACCAAAGACATAGCAGAAGTTCCTAATGCTATCCCCTGTGTTATATTTCTATCTTTATCACCAACGTTTCCATTTTCATCTGTTGCATAAGGAATTCGGCCATTACTAGAAGACGACAGACTATAGCTATCATTTCCAATCCACGCATGACCGCCATCTACATCCTTACAAGCAAGAATGTCTTGGTCTTTCATATTGTTAACACAAACACCAGGAAACAAAACTATATCACTATCAGCATATGATATTATCGGCGTAAAAAGAATTAATAACATTACTTTATAAAGATTTGTTCTATTCATTAATAATACCCTCTTTATCAAAAAATTAACCATTGCGTTATATACCAATCCAACTTCAAGATGCGTGTTATATTTCCCCGCGCAGCGGGGAAATATAAGGTCTCGCCTCGTCTTTCGGATTGCAATTTGAAGTTTATTGAGTATACATCTCTGATTTATTAAATCATGCAACTTATACATTTCATTCTGCTGCTAAATAGCTAGTCGATATTACTTAAGTCAAATTTTTATTACAATAGAATGCTGTCATATAGCAATTAATTCGCATTAATATCTGGTATTGTATGATAAAATCTGTCTGTTCGGCGAGTGAGTAATCTACTGGAGAGTAAATTCAACTTTTTCTGCTAAAAACGTTCAAAATACACAATGCTGTGATAGTAACTTTCGTTGAGTATACATACTCTTTTTAATGAATCATTATAACTATTTATTACATTATCATTTTTATGATAATTAAGGCTGAGAAATAGATTCCCAGCCTTTTATTTATCAGAAGATCTATTTTTATTTTTCCATATGAAAGGTTAAAACCACCGTCTTTAGACGGTGACCTTGAATTTAAATATTTTGACGTATGCGCGTTTAGACAGGACTGACGACTTTCAGTCGTCAGTCCTGGCTGCGCTAACCCACCGACTTTAGTCGGTGGTAGTTTAGATATTATATAACCCTATTACCATTCTATATTTACACCTGCATTATACATTGTTTTTGAGGAGCCTGAGGTTGATACAGCCGCTTTAAATGCCACGTTTTCATTAACCCGATATCCTGAACCGACTGCGACAGCCTGATGATCGCCATAGCCACCAAAAGCGACTGACATATTAATGTTGCCAACACCGTAAGGTTGAAATAATCCATTCATCGCAGCCGACATCGCCAATCCCCTATCTATTTTTTTATCCATCCGGCCAAGTTCGCTATCGACAGAACGCACTTTATTTTCTAGCGAATCAATTCTATCTGTGTTATTAGCAATTTTACTTGTGTGATCAGCAAGTTGATGCGTATTATTAGCAATCTTACTCGTGTGATCGGCAAGTTGTTTCGTATTATTAGCAATCTTACTCGTGTGATCGGCAAGTTGTTTCGTATTATTAGCAATCTTACTCGTGTGATCGGCAATATTGCTAGTATTCGTATCAACTAATTTATTTGTCGCGTGGAGTTGAGATCCAGTGATAACATCTGTCGATGATTGACTAATTTCGCCTTGTTTAGCACCTGTGATATTTCTATCGCCAACATTAAATGTTGTTGCACTCTTGACATAATCACTGAAAACTACTTTTTTATGATCATCAGAGAGCTGAACCAGACCAGCTCCAGTAGTTGCCATGATCTTTATAATTTCAGCAGCGTTATCGTTTGCCTTTTTATTTACTTTATGCAATTGGCCACCATTGACAGCATCAGTTGATGATTGGCTAAGATCGCCATCGCCAACACCTGTAATATTTTGCTTGTTAAAGTTAAATACTGCCGGAGCATTAGCAGCATCAGCGACAGATATTATATTATTATTCTTAGAGAATTTAATTAGATTAATTCCATGATCTTTAATAGTATTAGTGTTGCCTTCCACCTTTTGTTTTATTCCAAACAATTGACCACCATTGACAGCGTCCGTTGAATTTTTCGAAATCTCACCAGAAGTAAGGTAAATTATCTTCCGTGTTACATTGGTACTTTTATTTCCTATTGATACAACATAACTCTCATTTGCAAGTGAACTATCACCTAACGCAATAGAATTAGTTGCGCCTGGATTTACGTAACTATTATTTCCCAGTGCAACAGAAGACGCTGCGTTTACAGTAGTATTGTTTCCCACCGCAATAGAATTAGTTGCTTTCTGGTCGTTAACACTTGCGTTTTTACCAATAGCTATCCCCTCGTTTACATGTGAGTTAGCGCTTGTACCACATATCACAGAATCCTTCGACACAGGAGTAGTTGACACAGCACAATCATTTCCCTTTGCTATACTTGTATATGCCACTATCGGAGTAAAAAGAATTAATAATATTGCCTTATAAAGTTTTGTTCTATTCATCAATGACACCCTCTTTATTGGAAAATTGACCACTGCGTTATAAATCTCTGACTGACTAAATCACGTAACCTATATAAAAAATCCAAATACATAAGTTACAGTAGGCGGTAGCAAGTCAGTAATAAATTCACATTAGTAAACTTAATAGATAAAATTTTTACTTCCACAAAACTTTACACCAAAAATAGTTATTTTTTGGTATTTTATATCGCGTACTTTATATTTTTATTAATTTACAACGAATTGCATCACGTAATTATTGGTTATACAGTTAATAACTTGATTTAAATTTAACATGTGTATTTTTATCTTTATAATTCAGCCTATTTGAAGTTTTTTTTTAGAAAAAAACAAAATGGAACATGTATTCGATAATTAGGTTTCTCATTAAAAATAATATTCATGTTCCATGGAGGTTATTATCACTGTATTGTGCATTTAGGATTTTATCAGCAGCAAATTTTAAATTTACCCTCCAGCCGATTATTCACTTGGCGAATAAACATATTTTATAATAAAACGCCAGATATTAATGCGAATAATTACTATCTCCCTGCATTTTATTGAGATTAAATTTAACTTAAGTAATATTGACTAGCGATTTAGCAGCAGGATGAAGTGGCCTTTAACTTTATTGATTAATAAGTGAGGAAATTATGTCTGAGGTAAATAAGCTAGAAAATAATGCTGATCAACAATGCTCATTAGACCCTACTCAATATAAGGTTCAGGTTGATAATGTAGCACCCGTTGGCACTTGTCCGTGGGCACTGATTCAAGTGTATTTAGGAAAACAGGTACATCGCAGTGGCTGGAATGCCCCTGAAGAATACATGCGTCTTGCCTATAAAATGGAGGCTGGTAGCAACAATAAAGGAAATCCTTATATTGAGAAAAGCGATCAAGATGGATTTTGGGCAATTTGGAAACCAACGCCGGAAGATTTAGTGGCTTGTGACTGGAAATTGCTAGAGTCGGCTTCAGGTGGTTCAGGTGGTTCAGGGGGTTCAGGGGGTTGAGGGGGGTCAGGTGGTTCAAAGGATATCATGCTGTCTTTCGATCTCACATTAGGGGCTGCTAAAAATGGGGAGGATATAGAATATTGGGGTTATACAAGTGACAATCAACCTAATATTGGTTCTTTAACTGGGTTGCAACCTAATACAGATATTGAACATATTTCGGAGTTCCGTTTTGAGGGTGGGACTCTGAAGGGAGGTAAAGACACTAGGAAAAATTCTACCTCACTGTCTTTATATATATCCTCTAATCAGAATAGCTATCAGAAAGTAATGGCACTTCTTAATAAAACTCTTTATGTCACTGTTGATAATGTAACTTATAATCTTAGGATTGACAGTCCTGGTAAAATACATGGAGACAATGCCAGTTATACATGTCACGTCGTTTACACAGAAGACGCTGAAGGCTCTGAGATATACAAATTAAGTGACATATTGAAGCAACAAATAGGCCAAACCAAACATTTTAGCCTCAAGTGGAGTGATAATTAATTCACCAAAATCGATACGCTAAATCAAAGTATATACTTAGTGACGTGATATCATAAAATTGGGCACTTTGATTAAATCGTTAACCAGGCCTGATTTCGGTATTCCACCGGATTCGGGCCTTATTACAAATAAAATCTGATTTATTGATTTTTTTGAGTCCAAGAAGGTGATAATTAATCATTTTGAATAATAATATAATACAGCCAAAACCTGTTTGTTTTGGCCGATGGGTTACGGTATATGTTAAATTGTTGCTGCATTACAGGCTCCCAAAAAATTCATCTTCTGAGAGGATACCGTGGATTATTTGGAATTTATCGAAACTACCACATTCAGTAAGGTACGAATCGAACTAATGGAAGATGATGAGTTCCAAGAACGCCAAAGTTACTTACTGAAATACTATGAAAGTGGCGACACGATTAGTTAAACTGGTGGATGCAAAAAAATTCGCTGGCGTCGTAAAGGGATGGGCAAACGTGGTGGGATAAGGGTTATCTACTATGTCAAGACATTAAGTGGGTGAATATATTTGTTATTAGTTTACCCTAAAAACGTACAAGCTGACCTAACACAAGAACAGAAGGCTCAACTTAAAAATGCTATTCAACATATGAAATAAACATCGTCTTCAGCGGTTAATCTATCTATAACGAGAACGAGGATAATTCTATGGAAAATAATTTATTTAATAATCTTCTTAGTAGCGTAGAGGAGATGGTTGCGATAGAGAATGGTGAATATCACCCTAAACCTGAGCATATCCACCGCTATGCTATTCCTAATGTTAAATCTATTCGCAAACATTTTGGCATGAAACAATCCGAATTTGCGGAAATGATAGGAGCAAGTGTTTCGTTGGTTCGGAGTTGGGAACAAAAGCGTCGTATACCATCAGGAACGGCACTAAAAATGTTATTTTTGATAGAGAAAAATCCAAATATCGTAGATACGTTAAAGTCTCTTTGACCCTTTAAGGTTTTTACTCCAAATCGAGTCCCCTAAAGCACCGTATTCCATCGGGAACGGCGCTAAAAATGTTATATTTGGTAGAGAAAAATCCTAATATAGTAGAGATATTAAAAGCTCTTTATACCAATCATCATTAAGGGTAGCAATGACAACATGTTAACCGTAGTTGACACCACCGTAAACCAAGACTATGATGATGACATCAATTAAGGAGGACAAAATGATAACAATCGAGAGGACTCAGGAGATTGAAAAATGGTTAAAATCACTAAAAGATAAGATAGCAAAAGCCAAGATTTTAACGAGAATTGAAAGGATGGAAGAAGGTAATTTGGGCGACGTTGAGCCTGTAGGGAAAGGAATTTCAGAATTAAGAATACATCATGGGAAAGGATATAGGGTTTACTTTGCCAATAAAAATAATCAAATAATATTATTACTTTGTGGCGGTGACAAAAGTAATCAGCAAGATGATATAAAAAAAGCAAAACAACTAGCGGAAAAATGGGGATTTTAAAATGAAAACCGAACCAAAAAAATTTGACGTTGTTGAGTTTTTAGAAAGTGAAGAAGATATTCAGGCGTATTTAAATGCAGCTATCGAAGAAAACGACACTAAATATTTATTTAAAGCGTTAGGTAACATAGCCAGAGCCAGAAATATAAGTCAACTATCTAAGGACTCTGGAATAAGCCGAGAAGGAATTTATAAAGCATTATCAGGCGAAGGAAATCCATCTTTTAATACAGTCTATAAAATATCAAAAGCATTAGGTTTAAAGCTTCATTTCACCGGGGTTTGATTAAGTTATTTTCATTTTAATATTTTGTGAAGTATAAGTTTTTCTCTATTAAAATAATATGTTAGCGCCGTTTCTGACTGAATACGGCGCGTTTTCACCCTATCACGTATGTCCTTCAATTTATCACATTAAACAGTGATGATTGACGAAGTTATCTTAAATTTTCGTAATAACACACACAACATATATGACAGAAAAAAAGCCAGTAATGAATACACTATTATATAAATATATATATTTACGTAATGAAATTCCCTTAACAAAAATTCATGGATAAATTCATTGTGTATCTCAACAACAAAAATATTGTGAACAAGATATATCCCCAATATATTTTTGTTTATATCTTTTGTTATATTTGATATTTTACTTACATTTAAATTAACCAAGAATAAAAATAAACATACGGAAGAAACCTGAAGAAAAACATTATAAAACTTCCCATAAAAGAAGGCCATTCCTGTCCTGACTGATATCAATGATAACAATATCAATGAGATAATGGCTAACACTAACAGCGTTATGTGGCTAAAGGAGAAAGTTTTTATTTTAGGGTTTGTCAGTCCTATATACCCGCCTATCAGAAAACTGAGAAGCCCTTGCACCTGGAATGGGAGTAAAATATTAAAGGGCACAATGGAAAAATTATATTTATAGTCTGTCAATGCATTCAATAAGGTAAAATTAGAAATAACAAAAATTATGATTATTATCTTTATCAGCCCCTTAGCATTCTCTAAATTAAATGCACTTCGTATTAATGGGGTTAGTATATAGAGAGCAATTATTGCAAATATAAACCATAAATGCGTGGCATCGGATATAATATTGCTAACGTTAACATAATTTAAAAAACTGACAGAAGGAATTGTTGTGAATTTACTAATAAAGAAATTATCATAACAATAATAAAAGACCAACCAAAACAATAATACAATGAGAATTTTCTTTACTTTATTAACTGCATAAGCTGTTTGGTTTTCATATTTGTTATTTAGCAAAAAATAACCACTGCACATAAAAAATAACGAAACACCCAACTGACCTGCTTGTCTGTACAAATACAAAATCACATCATTATCATGACGTAACAAAAAGAACAATGTTACGTGGGATACGACAACGAAAAATATAGACATTATCTTTAATAAATCTATGGTTAGAATTCTCATTTTAAATCCCTTTTAAATTGATAACATGAAATTTGCAATTTTAGGCGCTATTTTTGCCATGCCTATTTTTGATGGATGCAATCCATCGGACACTGTACCTAAGCTATTGCTCGTCATGATATCTATATTTTCCTCATTAAAGCCGGAGTTTTTCAATAAATCCAGATATGGAATAGAATATCTTTCGCAAACTTCCCTGCAAACATGGCAATAATCAGACAAATAGTATCCTTTCAAATTTTTTTCGTTCATTCCTCTTTTTATTGAGAGAGGTGTTGTTATGATGAATCCTATCCGTGATAATGGGTATCTCTTTGTTATTCCTGCCAGCAATAAATTCATGGCACCAATAAATGTTAATGGGGTTTTATCTTTACTGTCTCCTATTTCTATCCCGCCATGAGAACCAAAATCATAGCCAAAATCGTTAACCCCTCCCCATAGGGTAATGATGTCTGGATTGCTTCCCATTTCTTTATATCTTAAACACATAGCAGAACTGTCCTCTTTATCTTTTTGAGCTATACATGTTCCGCCAATACCGTAATTGACAAATTCTTTTAAGCCTAATATTTCAGTTACGATAGGTTGATACCACCCTCTTTCTGTTATGCTGTCGCCGAGTGAGAACCAAACTTGCCCCGCCAAATGAGATTGAATATAAGACATTTCTTTTCCTTTGTTTGTCCTGGAATGATAATCGGGGCATTTCTGGAGGTATCCTTCTTAGGAAAAAGGACATCCACATCACAGTATTTGCCCGCATTAAAGAAATTAAATTAACAGTTAAATTCATAAAATATTGTGTGTAACCTATCATTTTGTAATTATTTATATACCAATTTAACTTCATTATGCGTGTGATGTCTCCCCGCGAAGCGGGGAGATATGGCACAGATTACCGATAAAGCAGTCGTGTCACGTGAGGCGCTATATCGAACACGGTCACCTAAAGGTCAAAGACTTTACGCAATATCAGTTTTCTCATATTGCGGCAATGATTTAATCTGGCCAGATACAATTTATCAAAACGAAGGCTGAGAATATTTATTCCCAACCTTTTATTTATCAGAATACTTATTTCAACATATTATATTGTGAGGTTAAATTAGCTAAAAAATCCAATTGGTCATTTATCAAACTGGTTAAATATTTCTGATCAACTTTATTACCTGATAAACGATGTAATTGAGTCGCGAATGCGTTCCACGCTTGTACCAGTTTAACCGCCTCAGCAAGCATAATGGTGCGTTCTGCTTCGATTTGCATTACATCTTTTAAACCAGAAAGCCGTTGTTCCGTTTCTCGTAATGTCACTTTCAATGCATCAGATTCTTTTATCACTTGATCGATTTGATCACTCAGTTTCATTCTGGCATCGGCCAGATCGATATATTTCAATCCTTCAGAAACTTTACCTAATATTTTTCTGGCTATCTCAACACCTTGTTTTATAGCTTGTTTAATAGCCTCTTTTTTAGGTTGAGTAAAATCCAGACCATCAATATCACTGGCACTAGGGATAAAATCTTTAAACATATCCGCAATATTATTTTCACGGATCACATCCTGACTTTCGATAATTTTAGCCCGTTCAACATCCAATTTATTTCTTTTTTCGGCTTTACTCTCAATATCACTCAGCAATTTTGCTTTCTGTGATTCCGTTTGTGTCAAAAGCTCCCCCAAACGCTCCGCAATCACCATATTGCGAATATCATTGATTTTTCCATCCAGTTGCTTAGTGCTGTTACTGAAATTAACAATCACATGGTCAATATCTTGCGATAACTTTTGGATCAATTGATCACGTTCTGCCAACAAAGCTTGACGATCACTGCGGGAACTTCTGTAACAGGTATCTTATTTTCTGTTAAGCGTTGATTTAATGACATATCGTTCTCCATTCGTGTTGCAGGTTTAATTTAAAATTAATTTAACTTCTCATTTATCCATCTGAAAACCCTTTTATTTCGATATAATTTGAATTCGAACACTTACATTAACCTTAATGTGAAAAGTTGATATTTTTATCGGTAAATTTACTTTAACTTATTCTTTTTATTTTATTTTATTTATTCTTATTACATAAGCATCATAACAAAATCAAAATTTTATTTATTTATGATTAAATTAACTAAAATAACTGGATTAATGATTCATTATTAATATTTGTTTTGGTGTACTATATAATATATTGTTATTTTTCCTCCACTTCCATATCATAATATATATCCGTTATAAATAAAAACAACAGAAAAATATCCCAACCCAAAGCTAAATAGAAGCATTTCAATATAAAGCAATATAGTAAAAAAATCTATCTTTTACTTTTTTTAATACAGAGGAATAAACCAAACCTCCCTAAATAAAACAAAAAATATAATATCAGCATAAATAACATTATCTAAGAATATTTCAATTCAGGAAGCTAAACTAAAGATACAGTTTTGTATTCTATAATCGGTTATGAGGCATGATCTAAACTCAACGGAATATGATTAATGATGTATATGTTATAAATAACTTTTCAAAATGGTAGGAGTGTCGAAGAAACTCAGTCCAATTTTTGCGAATTTTGATTTTCCACAAACAAAAAAGCAAAAGAGAGGACTGAGTCATGCTTATCT
>NZ_JADEUG010000090.1 GCF_015163665.1 Xenorhabdus sp. BG5
GGCAATTAAGCGCTTGTCACCGCTTTCGTCTTCACGGGCGATCACCACGGCATCGCTGACGCCTGCGCAAGCCAGCAGTTGGGTTTCAATTTCTCCCAGTTCAATGCGGAACCCGCGTAACTTGACCTGAAAATCATTGCGCCCTAAATATTCAATCGCACCATCGGGCAGCCAGCGCCCCAGATCGCCGGTCTTATACATACGGGCATCAGGTTGTGCACTAAATGGATCCGCCACAAATTTTTCTGCTGTCAGATCGGGACGATTAAGATAACCACGGGCCACACCTGCGCCACCGATATGAATTTCGCCACTGACGCCAATAGGAACCGGCTTCCCAAAAGTATCCAGAATATAAATACGGGTATTCGGCAATGGATAGCCAATCGGGATGTTATCGGTGATATCAGTCGTTCCATCCACTTTTAATGTGGTCGCAATGACCGTGGTTTCGGTAGGACCATAAGAGTTAATCCAGCGGCAAGTTTGGGTTTCCTGATGAGACAGCCAGCTGATTAAATGGCGATATTCTGCTTTTTCGCCGCCCACAATCAGGGTATGCAGATAGGGGCTAAAACCGCTGCGGCCGGCCATCATCTCCTGTACCCACAGGTGCCAGAAGGCGGTCGGCATATCCATAATGGTGATCTTCTGTTCACGCAGGAAGGTGACAAAAGTCATATCCGGTATCCGAATATGGGGCGGTCGCAAAACCAGTGTCGCACCAGAGGCGAGGGTAGGGAAAATATCGGATACCGAGGTATCAAAGGCGATAGTCGCAAATTGCAGGATACGATCCCCTAATTGTGGTTCGCTGGTCTGGTGCTGAGCATGAATAAA
>NZ_JADEUG010000091.1 GCF_015163665.1 Xenorhabdus sp. BG5
GGCAATTAAGCGCTTGTCACCGCTTTCGTCTTCACGGGCGATCACCACGGCATCGCTGACGCCTGCGCAAGCCAGCAGTTGGGTTTCAATTTCTCCCAGTTCAATGCGGAAGCCACGGATCTTAATTTGAAAATCATTGCGTCCTAAATATTCAATCGCGCCATCGGGTAGCCAGCGCCCCAGATCGCCGGTTTTGTACATACGGGCATCAGGTTGTGCACTAAACGGATCCGCCACAAATTTCTCCGCAGTTAAATCGGGGCGATTGAGATAGCCACGGGCTACACCGGCGCCACCGATATGAATTTCGCCACTGACGCCAATAGGAACCGGCCGGCCGTGCGTATCCAGAATATAAATACGGGTATTCGGCAATGGATGGCCAATCGGGATGTTATCGGTGATATCAGTCGTTCCATCCACTTTTAATGTGGTGGCAATGACCGTGGTTTCCGTTGGGCCATAAGAGTTAATCCAGCGGCAGGATTGGGTTTCCTGATGAGACAGCCAGCTGATTAAATGGCGATATTCTGCTTTTTCGCCGCCCACAATCAGGGTATGCAGACAGGGGCTAAAGCCACTGCGACCCGCCATCATCTCCTGTATCCACAGGTGCCAGAAAGCGGTCGGCATATCCATAATGGTGATCTTCTGCTCACGCAGGAAGGTGACAAAAGTCATATCCGGTATCCGAATATGGGGCGGCCGCAAAACCAGTGTCGCACCGGCGGCGAGGGTAGGGAAAATATCGGATACCGAGGTATCAAAGGCGATAGTCGCAAATTGCAGGATACGATCCCCTAATTGTGGTTCGCTGGTCTGGTGCTGAGCATGAATAAA
>NZ_JADEUG010000092.1 GCF_015163665.1 Xenorhabdus sp. BG5
TCAGGGCAAAGGGAATAAAGATCGGGTTGTGCCTGTCGGTGAGCGGGCGCTGGGCTGGCTACAGCGCTATCTGGTCAACGTCAGGCCACAACTGGCAGCGCACTATGACAGAGGTTATCTGTTTATCTCGCAAAAGGGCAGGCCGCTGAGTTTGGGACACCTGACGCAAATCGCAGGCAAAGCCATCCGGCAGCAGGCACATCTGGACAAGCCGGGCGCCTGCCATCTGTTCCGGCATTCCATGGCGACCCAGATGCTGGATAACGGCGCGGATATCCGGCATATCCAGGCGATGCTGGGGCATGAGAAGCTCAACACGACAGAAATCTATACACGGGTGGCTATCGGTCACTTGAAGAAAGTGCATAAACAAACCCATCCGGCAGAGCGTGACACACCGACACCACCGGAAAGCCGCGCAGACCATGCCAACGGAAAGCGGGGCGCCGAACCGAAAC
This sequence comes from Xenorhabdus sp. BG5, assembly GCF_015163665.1. Taxonomy (GTDB): domain Bacteria; phylum Pseudomonadota; class Gammaproteobacteria; order Enterobacterales; family Enterobacteriaceae; genus Xenorhabdus. Next base: position 459 of record NZ_JADEUG010000092.1, read on the forward strand.
CGCAGCGCACCGGACAACCCGGCCGTCCCCGTTAAGTTCGCTCGGTGCGGGGCAGGGGCAGACCGTGGCCGGCCTGCCCGGCGGCCAAGGTGTCGGCGGGGGTAAATGGGCCATGGGCGGCGGCGGCCACAGTGTCCCCAATCAATGTGTGCCGGCCGCCCAAAGCCCATTTAACATAATGCAGGGAGATTATGTGTATTAGTCGTGACTTGAACTGACACTGGATCTTGAAAGATTGAGAGTTACCGGTTTTGATATGGGTGTCTAATCCTTATACAAAATACGAGGTAACTCTCATGCTTCATACTAACAACCCTATCATCAAACACAAAGCCGGTTTGCTGAA
>NZ_JADEUG010000093.1 GCF_015163665.1 Xenorhabdus sp. BG5
CCATAATTTGACAGGCTTTCGAGACATTACCGAGCTCCTTGGCGAGATTCAACAAACCGACTTGGTGTTTGATAATAGGATTGCTAGTATGAATCATGAGAGTTACCTCGTATTTTGTATAAGGATTCGACACCCATATAGCAAAGTCGGTAACTCTCAATCTTTCAAGATCCAGTGTCAGTTCAAGTCACGACTAATACAATTGGGGACACTGTGGCCGCCGCCCATGGCCCATTTACCCCCGCCGGCACCGAGGCTGCCGGGCAGGCCGGCCACGGTCTGCCCCTGCCCCGCACCGAGCGAACTTAACGGGGACGGCCGGGTTGTCCGGTGCGCTGCGGTTTCGGTTCGGCGCCCCGCTTTCCGCTGGTACGGTCTGGGCGGCTTTCCGGTGCTGTCGGTGTGTCACGCTCTGCCGGATGCGTCTGTTTATGCACTTTCTTCAAGTGGCCGATAGCCACTCGTGTATAGATTTCGGTCGTGTTGAGTTTCTCGTGTCCCAGCATCGCCTGGATATGCCGGATATCGGCACCGTTATCCAGCATCTGGGTCGCCATGGAATGCCGGAACAGATGGCAGGCCCCCGGCTTGTCCAGATGGGCCTGTTGCCGGATGGCTTTGCCTGCGATTTGCGTCAGGTGTCCCAGACTCAGCGGCCTGCCCTTTTGCGAGATAAACAGATAACCGCTGTCATAGTGCGCTGCCAGTTGTGGCCTGACGTTGACCAGATAGCGCTGTAGCCAGCCCAGCGCCCGCTCACCGACAGGCACAACCCGATCTTTATTCCCTTTGCCCTGA
>NZ_JADEUG010000094.1 GCF_015163665.1 Xenorhabdus sp. BG5
AACGCACCAGAAGAAAAAGCGCGTGGTATCACCATCTCTACTTCTCACGTAGAGTACGATACCCCAACTCGCCACTACGCACACGTTGACTGCCCAGGCCACGCCGACTACGTGAAAAACATGATCACCGGTGCTGCTCAGATGGACGGTGCGATCCTGGTTGTTGCTGCAACTGATGGCCCAATGCCACAGACTCGTGAGCACATCCTGCTGGGTCGTCAGGTAGGCGTTCCTTACATCATCGTGTTCCTGAACAAATGTGACATGGTTGATGATGAAGAGCTGCTGGAACTGGTCGAAATGGAAGTCCGTGAACTGCTGTCTCAGTACGATTTCCCAGGCGACGACACCCCAATCATCCGTGGTTCTGCGCTGAAAGCGCTGGAAGGCGATGCAGAGTGGGAAGCGAAAGTTATCGAACTGGCTGAAGCACTGGATTCTTACATCCCAGAACCAGAGCGTGACATTGACAAGCCATTCCTGCTGCCAATCGAAGACGTATTCTCTATCTCTGGCCGTGGTACTGTAGTTACCGGTCGTGTAGAGCGTGGTATCGTTAAAGTCGGTGACGAAGTTGAAATCGTGGGTATCAAAGAAACCACTAAAACCACTTGTACCGGTGTTGAAATGTTCCGCAAACTGCTGGACGAAGGCCGTGCGGGTGAGAACGTGGGTGTTCTGCTGCGTGGTACTAAGCGTGATGACGTTGAGCGTGGTCAGGTTCTGGCGAAGCCAGGCTCTATCCACCCACACACTCAGTT
>NZ_JADEUG010000095.1 GCF_015163665.1 Xenorhabdus sp. BG5
TTTTAAGCGATTTTTTCTTTGACTATCAGCTTGTTAAAGAACCATTTTTACCTGTTCCGCCCATCCCCGCGAACCTAAAACGCCGATGTGCACTTTTGGCCTGTTTTGCGATGTTGCCCCGGTGCGCTTTTTGCCCTGCTACCGCCGTCAGCCGTTGTGCAGTATAGCGCTTATCTTCCTCAGTGATGGGCTAAACAACCTGATTTTGTGAGGGTTTTCACTTTCGGCAACGGGCGAACGGGGGCCGGCTTGCCGGACGCCGGGCGGCCGTTCTGCGGGTGCGGGCGGCATAGAGCCTGCCAGCGGCGCCCTGCGACGCTTTGATGCACGATAGCCGGAGAAGGGGCACGGCTTTGCATGACCGCACCCGGTTTCCAAGGGAAGCCCCCTGCGGGGGCTGCACGGGGCGGCGATGGCGAGCACGGCAACGAGCAAGGAGCGTAGCGACTGCGAGCCGGGCGCAGCCAGTGCAGCGGGGTTGGGGCGTGGGAGGTAAACGCGGAGGCCGCAGGCCGACCTGCCTACCGGGTTGTTTGCCCAAGTAACGCAAGGCCGCTAAAGATGAAGGGGTTTTGGCCGAACGGGGGCACGATGTTCCGGTCTGGTGCGGGTTTTTGGCAGGGATCGGCTCAGGCGGTTAGCGCAGAAGGCGCCAGCCTTGTGCGGCGGCACGTCTGCGGCGCCGATAAGCGGGGGCGCCAGACATAATGCAGATTGTGCGATGTG
>NZ_JADEUG010000096.1 GCF_015163665.1 Xenorhabdus sp. BG5
TTCCGCATTGAACTGGGAGAAATTGAAACCCAACTGCTGGCTTGCGCAGGCGTCAGCGATGCCGTGGTGATCGCCCGTGAAGACGAAAGCGGTGACAAGCGCTTAATTGCCTATGTGATCCCCAAAGCCGGCATCCCCCTAAAACCGGCGGATTTACGTGAACACCTCAGTGCCCGCCTGCTGGAATATATGTTACCCGGTGCATTTGTTATGCTGGACGCCTTCCCGATGTCCGCCAACGGTAAACTGGATCGCAAGGCCCTGCCGGCACCGGATCAGCACGCTATCGTCAGCCGTGAATACGAAGCACCACAAGGCGAAACCGAACAGAAGCTGGCGGCAGTCTGGCAAGCACTTCTGGAACTGGAACAGGTCGGGCGCCACGATAACTTCTTCGAACTGGGCGGCCATTCCCTGCTGGTCGTCAGCCTGATCGAACAGTTACGCCAGCAAGGGCTTTCTCTGGCGGTCAGCGCCGTCTTCGCTGCCCCCACGCTGGCGGCCATGAGCGCCCGCTTACATCAAAAGCAAGATGCAGCGCTATCGGTTATTCCGCCTAACCTGATCCACGAAGACAGTCCACACATTACGCCCGCTATGCTGCCACTGGTGACATTAACCCAGGCCCAAATTGACCGTATTGTTGACCATGTCCCGGACGGCGTCGCCAATATTCAGGATATTTACCCGCTTGGCCCCTTGCAGGAAGGCATTCTGTTCCACCAT
>NZ_JADEUG010000097.1 GCF_015163665.1 Xenorhabdus sp. BG5
CGCTGGATTAACGCAATAAGTGCAACATGCGCCCGGTATAGGCTTCCATTGGCGTCAGCCCATTTAAAATCTTTCTTGGTGTCATATTCAGCCTCAATTCCATATCGCTGATAGCTTGCTCCGTCAGTGGGCCAAAAGCGGTTCCCTTAGGCCATTGGCGACGAACTAAACCATTGGTATTTTCATTCGTTCCCCGCTGATAACTGGCATAAGGCCGGGCAAAATTAATTTGGGCTTTCGTCGATTGACTGACTTTTTCATGCTGAGCGAACTCGCCGCCATTATCCAGCGTGATCGTGTGAACACGTGAAATACGATTCAGTAAGGTATTCATTGTGTTGCAAACTACTTCTGCCGTTTTATCCTGCGTTTTTGCCATGAGTAATAAACGGCTTTTGCGATCAACCAATGTCACCAGATAAGCCCCCTGACCAGAGATGGTATCGCCTTCAAAATCCCCAATACGGGTACGTTTCTCAACGATAACGGGGCGTTGGCTGATATCCACCCGATTCGGGATTAGACACCGGCCCGCTTTCCGTTTTCCGCCTTTCCAACGTGTCTTACCAAAGCGAGGTAAACGCTGATAAAAGAGGCCGCCTGCCTCACGGTTTTCACGAATACGCCGGTAAATTGTGGTATGGCTGAGTGCTATCTCCGGACATTCTAGC
>NZ_JADEUG010000098.1 GCF_015163665.1 Xenorhabdus sp. BG5
CCTATTAACTCACTAGAGAGGTGAATGATGGAATTATCCTTTGAAGTTGGTATGCCAACAACAGCGACTAGCTTTATGTTTGCTGATTGTAGTAGTGGTATCGAAAATGGCTCTTTCGCCGCCAGTATGTTAACGGGAAGCCAATTAGTTGTTGATGTCAAAGTGTCAGGTTTTTGCGGGTATGAAGATTATGAGAATAAACTTATCATAAAGTATAAAGAAACCTTTGATCCAGAAAGCACCTTTGCGGCGTTTTTCGAACGCGCGGAAAATTATGCAAAACAATACTGCTACAAAATTGGACTGAAATAAAAAGCGGCCTAGAGGCCGCAATATATCATCTATATTTTATTGGATCTTTCATTAAGGCAATAGCAGCATCAATCCCGTCTTTTCCTAGCCACACTTGCTGTTTTAAAGCCTCTAAAGATGCGATAACTTCATTGGTGAAATTTTCACAACCTGGCTTATTTTCTAAGTTCTTAAGAATATGATGAATGAGTAATTGGACTATAGCTTGTTGTCCCTTCATTTGCTCTTTGATTTGGTTGAAATGGAATTCTGTTTCTAGATCTAACATTTTTGTCCTTATCACAGAGGTAATCAGCCATCCCTCTTCGTTGTTGATTAACATTTGGCTGAACTCATCACCTTACCTTAACTATCAA
>NZ_JADEUG010000099.1 GCF_015163665.1 Xenorhabdus sp. BG5
TTTATTCATAACTGAATACCACCTCCTGCGGAGGTGGTCAGCAGCAAATTGGCTCTGCCAATAATGCTACTCATGGGAAAATCCGAACTGTTATCCCCATAACAGAGAAGGATTTAACCATGAGTAGATTCAAGAAAGCATCGCATGTAGTTTGGTGTTGTCAATATCATATTGTCTGGACGCCCAAATACCGATTTAGGATACTGAAAAATAATGTAGGAAGGGAGGTCTATAAGCAGATACGGATTTCATGTGAGCAACTCGAGATAGAAATTGTAGAATTGAATGTTCAAATAGATCATGTTCATCTTCTGGTAAAAATACCCCCGAAATTATCTGTATCTCAGGTGCTTGGGCATCTAAAAGGACGAACGGCCATCCGATTATTTAATAAATTTCCCTATTTGAGAAAGAAAAAGTTATGGGGAAATCACTTTTGGTCGAGAGGATACTGTGTAGATACCGTAGGTGTAAATGAAGAAATGATAAGGAAGTATGTGAAGTATCAGGAAAAACATGAACATGAGGACAATCAATTATCGTTAAAAGGGATGTGAAGTGAAGGCTCTCAGAGTCTGAACTAATAGCGCCCCTCTGGGGCGAAATCAAAGCCGCCTTCTATGAAGGCGGTTTTTTACT